>JAZKCN010000001.1:0-252440 GCA_040388075.1 Pseudomonadota bacterium
TCGCCTTTTCTTTTGGTTACTTTGCTTTTGGCGAAGCAAAAGAAAAGTGACTAGCTGCCGGGCTACCCCCGGCCTGGTCGTGAAGGGCACCGCAGACATTCAGCGCGAGACCAAACGTCACCAAGGCGACCTCAAACACAAGTCTCTAGTACCTTCCCCGATGCTTCCATGCTCCACACGCGTTAGGCTCCATACAGGAGACCACATGAACCGCGCCCACTTCAAGTTCTGGCCGAAACGCCTGCCGCACAGCATCACGCCGCCTGCCACGTCGCTGTGGCAAAACCTTGCCGTCAGTGCGCTGCGTTTCCCCGACAAACCGGCGCTGGTTTTTTTTGAGCGGGCTCTGAGCTACGCGCAGGTGATGCGGCAGGCGGAAGGGCTGGCTGCCAGCCTGCATCGGATGGGTGTGGGTAAGGGCGACCGCGTGGCGCTCATCATGCAGAACTCGCCGCAGTGGGTGATTGCGCACTTTGCCATCCTGCGTGCGAATGCTGTCGTGGTGCCGGTCAACCCGATGAACCGGGCTGAGGAACTCAAGCACTGCATCACCGACCCCGACACCAAAGTCGCCATCGTCGCGGCCGACCTCGCGCCTGAGCTGCTCAAGGCCAATGCGCAACTGGCGCCTGAAGAGCAGTTGAAGAAGATGATCGTCACGCACTACAGCGACGGTTTTGACATCAGCGATGCGGCCAACAACTCGATGTCGCAGGCCTGGCGCGACTGGCTGGGCGCGCGTTATCCGCTGCCCGCGATTGCAGGCGGCGAGGTGATGGACTGGCCGGATGCGATTGCCGGCAAGTCTGCAGACCTGCCGCCGCATGTCGTTGGCCCGAACGACCTGTCGGTGCTGCCCTATACCAGCGGCACCACCGGCCTGCCCAAGGGCTGCATGCACACGCACGCCAGCATCATGCACAACGCGGTGGGCAGCGCGCTTTGGGGCAGCAGCACTTTTGAGAACATCAACCTGTCGGTGGTGCCCATGTTCCACATCACCGGCATGGTCTCGGTGATGCACGCGACCATTTACGGCGGCGGCACTCTGGTCATCATGCCGCGCTGGGACAGGGAACTCGCGGGCCGCCTGATCTCGCACTGGGGCGTGACGCACTGGACCAACATCCCGACCATGGTGATAGACCTGCTCGGCAGTCCCAACTTTGCAGACTTTGACCTGCGCAACCTCGTCTACATCGGCGGTGGTGGCGCGGCGATGCCGCAGGCTGTGGCGCAGCGGCTGTGGGAGCAGTATGGCCTGCGCTACGCCGAAGGTTATGGCCTGACGGAGACTGCAGCACCTTCGCACAGCAACCCCTACGACGCGACCAAGCAGCAATGCCTGGGTGTGCCCTTCATCGACTGCGATGCACGCGTGATGGACCCCACCACGCTGAAGGAAGTGGTGCAGGGCGAGCAGGGCGAAATCATCATGAGCGGGCCGCAGGTCTTTCAGGGTTACTGGAAGCGGCCTGACGCGACGGCGCTGGCGTTTATCGAGCTGGACGGCAAGCGCTTCTTCCGTTCCGGCGACCTCGGCCACGTTGATGAGGACGGCTACTTCTTCATCACCGACAGGCTCAAACGCATGATTAACGCGTCGGGCTTCAAGGTCTGGCCGGCCGAAGTGGAGGCCCTGATGTTCAAGCACCCGGCGGTACAGGAGGCCTGTGTGATCTCGACGAACGACGCCTACCGCGGGGAGTCGGTCAAGGCGGTGGTGGTGTTGCGCGCCGCGTCAAAAGGCAAGGTCAGCGAGGACGAGATCATCAACTGGTGCAAGGACAACATGGCCGCCTACAAATACCCGCGCGTGGTGCAGTTTGTCGATGCGCTGCCCAAAAGCGGCTCTGGCAAGGTGATGTGGCGGGTATTGCAGGAAAACGAGGCAACGCCTGCCAACGCAGGCCGAGGAAGCGCATCCGCGGCAGTTTAATGCGTCAGATTTAATGCATTAAGTGCTTAATGCTTCAAATTTGAAGCATTAAATGCCTGCGACCCCTTTTTTACAGTTTTTGGCCCACCAAAACGGACCCAAAAGCCCCCAAAAACCGAAAAACAGCCTTTTTTAACCATGTTTTAGGCCTCCAGCCCAATCTGGACTAGCGCGACCTGCTATTAATTTGATAGTGAGGCGCATGGCTCCGCGGAGTAGCCCCGGCAGTGCGTGTGGCCTGCACTGACAGCATCTGGTGCGCTATGGCCCTTGTTGCGCCGGTCTGGCAGCGCCTAGCATCAGCCATTCCTTTCCCGCCCGTCAAACATGCCGACTACCTCCGCTACGCAAGATACGCCTGATGACAAACCACTTGATGGCTGGCGCCGCCGCTGGTACGCCGTCATCTTTGAGGCCGACACACCGGCCGGGCGGCTGTTCGACAAGCTGCTGATAGTCATCATCCTGGTCAGCATTGCGGTGGTGATGGCCGACAGCGTGGAGTGGATCCATGCGCGGCACGGCAAGTGGTTCTCTGTGGTCGAGTGGCTGTTCACCGTGCTGTTTACGGCCGAGTACGTCGCCCGCCTGCTGTCGGTGCGCCAGCCACTGAAGTACGCGCTCAGCTTCTTCGGCATCATCGACCTGCTGGCCGTGCTGCCGACCTACCTGGCGCTTTTCTTCCCCGAGTTGCACGCGCTGATAGATGTGCGTGTGTTGCGCCTGCTGCGGGTGTTCCGTATCTTCAAGCTGTCGGCCTACCTGGACGAATACCTGTCACTGGGCCGCGCGCTGGCCGCCAGCCGCCGCAAGATACTGGTCTTCCTGTCAGGCGTGCTGATGGTGGTGCTGGTGATGGGCACGGTGATGTATGTGGTCGAAGGCCAGGAGAACGGCTTCACCAGCATCCCGACTTCGGTCTACTGGGCCATCAGCACGGTCACGACGGTAGGCTTTGGCGACATCACCCCCAAGACAGATCTGGGCCGGCTGATCTCTTCATTCATGATGCTGCTGGGTTGGGGCATCCTGGCGGTGCCGACCGGCATCGTCACGGCGGAGATGTCGATGCAGCGAAGGCTGCAGGCGATTGCTGCCCTTGAGTCGGCATCGGAAGAAGGACAGACGGCTTGCCAGGAGTGTTTGCGAACTGACCAGGTCGCTGGCGCGCGTTTTTGCGCGCACTGCGGCGCAAGAATCAGGACCCCCACGGTCACTCACGGTGTGTAGCTCCCTGCCCCCCGAGGGGGCTGCGCTTGCTAGGGGCGGCCCGTTGCTGCGCGCTCAGCCTTGGTGAAAACCCCGCCTAGCCGCCAGCCGTCAGCCTGACCGGCGTTATCTCGACCGAGCCGAGCGCTGTGCTCATCCAGACCGTGCCGTCCTGCACCGTCACCTGCAACTGCATGCTGCGCTCGGCGAGTTTGGCCAGTGCCTGGCTTTGCGCTGCGTCTATCTGCCAGACCACGAGGTTGGAGGCGCGGGTCAGCTTGCTTTCGATGTTCTTCCACCAGACATTGGTGCTGCTGGCAAAGCTGTAGACGCTGACCTTTTCGGCGCGGCCTGCCGCCTTCATCAGGCGCTTGTCGTCGGGCTGGCCGACGTCTATCCAGTGCAGGATCTGCTCGGTGTAATCCTTGTGCCAGAGCGCAGGCTCATCGACGTCCCACAGGTCCTTGGCAAATTCGAGCTTGCCTTTCTTGTCGTCGGCCGGCACGTTCAGCGCAAAGGCCAGCATGCGAATCATCATCCGTTCGTCGGCCTCGGACGGGTGGCGCGCAATGGTCTCGTTGTGGTCGGCGTAGATGCTGCGGTCCATGTCGGACAGGGCAAGGGCGGCTTTGTATATCGTGGCTTTCAATGCCATAAGAATCTTCTTTGTGTGGTCAGGAGTTAGCCATATTGGAACAGAGTAAGGGTAAGGGGCGAGTCTTGCTTGCTCCTTCTCCCTCGGGGAGAAGGCGGAGATGAGGGCTGGCGGCCTTTGGGCACGCGCGAGCAATATGGAGCCTCGCGGGCCCTCACCCCGGCCCTCTCCCAAAGGGCGAGGGTGAAACACCAGCCCGTGCCGAGCGGGGTTGGAGCGCTCTGGCTATAGTTTGCCCATGATCCGCCTCTCCGTCCTTGACCAGTCGGTCGCCGTCACCGGCCGCACTGAAGACCATTCGATACGCCAGACGCTGGCACTTGCCCGGCATTGTGAAACGCTGGGCTACCACCGCTTCTGGGTCAGCGAACACCACAGCCACCCCAGCATCGTCGGTTCGGCGCCTGAAGTGCTGATGGCCGCCATCGCCGCAACCACCAGCCGCATCCGTATCGGCAGCGCAGGTGTGATGCTGCCCCACTATGCGGCGCTGAAGGTGGCCGAGCAATTCCGCGTGCTGGAGGCACTGGCCCCGGGCCGCATAGACCTCGGCGTGGGCCGTGCGCCGGGCTCGGACATGCGCACCGCGCGGCTGCTGCGCGCAGACCCGCAGCAGTCGGCTGACAACTTCCCGGTGCAGGTGCGTGAACTGCAGGCCTGGACGGCCGGTATTGACCTGCCCGAAGGCCACCCCGGGCGAGGCGTTACCGCCAACCCGACCGGCCCGACACGGCCCGAGTTGTGGATGCTGGGCAGCTCCGACTACGGCGCGCAGCTGGCCGCACACTACGGCCTGCCATATGCGTTTGCCTACTTCATCACCGACGGGCAGGGCGCCGATCAGGCGCTGGAGATGTACCGCCATCTGTATCGGCCCAGCCCGGCCAACCCCGAGCCGCATGCGCTGCTGTGTGTCTGGGCGCTGGCCGCCGATACGGAAGAACAAGCCTGGCACCATTTCGCCAGCCGGGAACGCTGGAAGATTGACCGCAACAAGGGCGCGCTGGGCGCCTTGCCATCACCGGCAGAAGCGCTGGCCCGGCCCTACACGCAGGCCGAGCAGATGGAGTCGGACCGTCTGCGCAGCAATGCGCTGGTGGGCAGCGGCCCGCAGCTGGCCGCCAAAATGCGCGCGCTGGCAGCCAGGCTGGATGTGGAAGAATTGGTCGTCATCACCTGGGCGCATGATGCCGCTGTGCAGCGGCGATCCTATGAGCTGCTGGCCCGCGAATTTTTCTGAGCCCGAAGAAAACAACATCCATCTGAACGGAGACAACAACAATGACATCCAGCCTTTTCAGCGCCACGATAGCCGGCAGCCTGCCCAAGCCGGCCTGGCTTTCCGAGACCAACAAACTCTGGCCGCAATGGAAGGCCGAGGGCGCCGAACTGGCGCAGGCCAAGGCTGACGCGACCCTGCTGTGGATCAAGGCGCAGGAAGATGCCGGACTCGATGTAATTGGTGATGGCGAGCAGTCACGCCAGCACTTTGTGCACGGCTTTCTTGAGCAGGTCGACGGCATCGACTTTGAGCACAAGGTCAAGATGGGCATACGCAACAACCGCTACGACGCGATGGTGCCGCAGGTGGTGGGTGAACTGAGGCTGAAGGGCCGAGTGCATCAAACCGAAGCCAGACTGCTGCGCGCCCACACGGCCAAGAATATCAAGTTCACCCTGCCCGGTCCGATGACCATCATCGACACCGTGTCAGACCAGTTTTATGGTGACAAGATAAAGATGGCGATGGCGTTTGCCGAGTTGCTGAACCAGGAAGCGCTGGCGCTGCAGGCCGATGGCGTGGACATCATCCAGTTCGATGAGCCAGCCTTCAACGTCTACATGCGCGAGGCCGCTGACTGGGGTGTGAAGGCGCTGGAGGTCGCTGCGAAAGGGCTGACCTGTACCACCGCCGTGCACATCTGCTATGGCTACGGTATCAAGGCCAACACCGACTGGAAGGAAACTTTGGGCGATGAATGGCGGCAGTATGAAACCGTCTTCCCGGCACTGGCCAAAAGCAGCATCGACCAGGTCAGCCTGGAGTGCTTTCACTCGCATGTGCCGCCGCACCTGATGAAGCTGCTGGATGGCAAGGACGTGATGGTCGGCGTGATTGACGTGGCGAGCGACGAGATCGAAACGCCGGAGCAGGTCGCCGACACCATAGGCCAGGCGCTGCAGTATGTGCCCAAGAGCCGCCTGATACCGTGCACCAACTGCGGCCTGGCGCCCATGGATCGGGCCGTTGCGCTGAAGAAACTCGAAGCGCTGGCAAAGGGTGCGGCGCTGGCGCGTGAGCGGTACAAGTGAATAATGCCCCCACGCTTTTCACTTCGCCTTTGGCTGCGTGTAATGCGCTGCCCCCCGAGGGCGCGCTGCGCCTGTGGCCCGGCAAAGCCGGTTCCGCAGCGCCTGCTTGCTAAAAGCCCGCTTCGATTTGCACAGAAGGAACAACAGTGACTTCAGACCACAGCGACGATCATGGACACGATCACAGCCACACTCACGGCGATCATGACCACAGCCACCGCGAGCCGGCATGGAAGCATGACGGCGTGCGTGTCATTCCGGGCAACCAGCTGGATGGCAACACCGCACAGACACCGGGCATGGACCGCAAGGCCGCGATCAACTTTGCGCGCGTGGGTGCACAAAAGCTCTGGGCCGGCACGGTCACCATCCATGCCGATGCCAAGACCGGCGCGCACCACCACGGCCATCTGGAAAGCGTGATCTATGTGATTCGCGGCAAGGCGCGCATGCGCTGGGGTGAGCAGCTGGAATTCACTGCGGAGGCCGGCCCCGGTGATTTCATTTATGTGCCGCCCTATGTGCCGCACCAGGAAATCAACGCCAGCCCGACCGAGGCGCTGGAGTGTGTGTTGTGCCGCAGCGATGGTGAGGCGGTCGCCGTCAACCTGGATATTGAGCCGGTCGAGAAGCCCGCCACCGTGTTGTGGATAGACCCAACGCACCCTCAGGGCGGCGTTTAACGGCATGTAGGACAGCAGGCCGCGATAGTGGATTGGCGCTGTTTTTGCCAATTAGTTCTCGGTAAACAGCAGCAATTCCTCGAAATCGGAAACCACTGCTTACGTTCTTGACGCTGGTCCTACAAGTTGTATCAGCTTCGCTTGGTACAACTGGGCTTCCAACAAAAAGGAGTCCATCATGGAAACCAGTCAACTCGCTACCGCAAGTCCTTCAGCCACCCGCACGGGCCTGGCTGACCGCATGCAACACAGCAAGGCGCTGATAGCCATCGTCGCAGTTCTGGGGGTCACAGTTGCTGCCCTGGCTGCAGCGCTGGTTGTTAAAACCTCTGATGCAGAACCCAACCCTTACGCCGCCAATACACCGGTGCCCACTGTTCAGGCGCCTGCCAACAAGCTGGTTGCCGGCACGACCAGCAGCAAACCAGTCACCCCTCGCGCCAGCAACACGCCGGTGCAGGTTGCTGCTGCCAATGTATGCGCCTCTTGCGGTACGGTTGAAGCCGTTACTGCGGTGCAGCGCCAGGGCCAGGTCAATGGCGTGGCAGTTGGCAACCAGACCATAGGTATCGGCACTGTTGCCGGCGGTTTGCTCGGCGGTATCGTCGGCAACCAGCTGGGTGACGGTGGCGGCAAGACCGCGATGACGGTACTTGGCGCAGCAGGCGGTGCCTACGCCGGCAACCGCGTAGAAGCCAACATGAAGAAGGTCACCGTGTACAACGTGGCCGTCCGCATGGATGACGGTTCGCGCCGCAACCTCGATATCTCTACCTCGGTGCCAGTTGGCTCCAAGGTGATTGTTGAAGGCAAGAACCTGCGCATGGCCAACGCCAACGGCTAAAAAAACCGCTTGCAGTTGATGCAAATGGCGCGCTGGTTTTTTGCCCGCGCGCCATTTTTCCATCCGCTGCCGCGAAGCCTTTGGGCAGGACACACCACAAACTCACACCACAAACCAAAAAGAAAGAACACGATGACTACACAACAAAATCTAAAAAGTACGAATGGAGCAGATACCGGCGCAACCCGCTTTCGCTGGGCCGCCGCTGCAGGGCTGGCCTTGCTCGCCGTGTTGCCGATGAGCAATGCGTCGGCACAGGGCGCGCTGACGCCTGGTGTTTATGGGCGTATCGAGTTCGGCACGGCGCCGCCCCCTGCAGTGATCTATCCGCAACCTGTGATCATCCAGCGCCCGGCCGTTCTTGTGCAACAGCCGCCGCTTTATCTGCATGTGCCACCCGGCCACGCGAAGAAGTGGTCAAAGCACTGCGCAAAGTACAACGCCTGTGGTCAGCCGGTGTATTTTGTGAAGGTCAACGGTGATGCCCAGTATGAACGTGACCGTCGCCACGGCAAGCACAAGGGCAAACACAAAGACAAGGGCCATGATCATTGAGGCCAGGCGGGCGGGTAGTCACCAATCGGCGTTAGGATGGGCACCCGCCATTTTCTGATTCGAGGACAAACATGAAAGCCATCTGGAACGGCGCGACCATCGCGCAAAGCGATGACACGGTAGTGATTGAGGGCAACCACTACTTTCCCGAAAGCTCGCTGAACCGCGATTACGTGACCTTCAGCAACCACCACACCATGTGCTCGTGGAAAGGCCAGGCCAGCTATTACTCGCTGCTGGTCAACGGCGAGATGAACACCGATGCGGCCTGGTATTACCCAGACCCGAAACCTGAAGCCGACAACATCAAGGGCCATGTCGCTTTCTGGAAAGGCGTGAAGATAGAAGCCTGATCACGCCCGGCGCCCGCGAACTGCGGGGCCAGCTGCATCGTGCTGTGGCTGGGGTTAACCCTCTGGTTTTGGCTGTTTCCTGCAGTACACAGCCGTTTATTTGATATGTATACTTATTAAATAGCCGGCTTCGGGAATGTTCCCGGGCATGTGGTCATGCCGGCCTTCACAGGAGACAAAACCCATGGCACTAGCCCCCGCAGATCCGGCACTCGTTGAAAAACTGGTCATCGCCAACCGCATCCTTTACAACCAGGGTGTGGTCGATGGTTTTGGCCACGTCAGCGTCCGTCACGACAAATCACCCGACCACTTTTTGCTCTCGTGCAATCGTGCACCGGGGCTTGTCAAAAAAGCCGACATCCTGAGTTACGACCTGAACGGCGACCTGGCCGTGGCGTCTGACCAGCGCTCTTATCTCGAGCGTTTCATACACAGCGAAATCTACCGCTCGCGCCCTGACGTGATGTCGGTGGTGCATAGCCATTCGGTCAGCGTGATCCCGTTCGGCGTCACCGGCCAGCGCTTGCGGCCCATCTTTCACATGAGCGGTTTCCTGGGCAGCGGCTCTTCGCTGTTTGAAATCCGCGATGCAGGCGGCAACACCGACCTGCTGATACGCGACATGGGCCTGGGCAAGGCACTGGCCAAATCACTAGGCCAGCACAACTGTGTGCTGATGCGCGGCCACGGCTCGACCGTGGTTGGGCCGTCGCTTGAACAGGCTGTTTACCGCGCGGTCTATGCAGAGGAGAATGCCAAGCTGCAACTTACTTCTGCAGCGCTCGGCCCCATCGAATTCCTGAATGCTGAAGAAGCCGAACTGGCTATGACCAATGTTGAAGGACAGGTCAGGCGGCCCTGGGAGTTGTGGAGCCAGAGCATTGGCTCCGTCGAGTAAATTGCGGAACCCGGCATTCGCGATAGACATCACATAAGAGGAAGAGGCAAACCATGAAACTCAACAAACTTCTGGCTACCGGCGCATTGATGGCTGTGGCCGCCATCGGCAGCTCTGCATTCGCGCAGGCCTACCCTTCCCGTGCAGTCAAGGTCATCGTGCCTTACGGTACCGGCGGCGGGTCGGACACGCTGGCACGCCAGCTGGGCGCACGCCTGCAGACCATCTGGGGCCAGGGCGTTGCGGTAGACAACCGCGCCGGCGCATCCGGCAATATCGGCACCGAAGCGGTCGTGAAGTCGCCTGCAGACGGCTACACGCTGCTGCTGCAAAACAGCACCATGGTGGTCAACCCGGCGCTGGGCGGCAAGCTGAACTATGACCCGGAGAAAGACCTGACCCCCATCATGCTGCTGGGCCTGACACCGATCACGCTGGTCGCCAGCGAAAAGTCAGGCATCAAGTCGCTGAAGGAACTGGTTGACTACTCCAAAGCCAACCCGAATACGTTGAATTACGGCTCCTGCGGTGTCGGTACGCCGCAGCACTTTGTGATGGAACTGGTCAAGCAAAAGAGCAACGTCAATGCCACCAATGTCGGTTACAAGGGCTGCGCACCGGCACTCGTCGACGTGCTGGGCGGGCAGGTGCAACTGGCCATCCTGAGCTCCAACCTGGTCGCTCCGCACATCAAGACCGGCAAGCTGTATGGGCTGGGCGTTTCGACCTCCACGCGCTACGGCCTGACACCGCAAGTCCCCACCTTTGAAGAGCAGGGCCTGAAGCCACTGGATTTTTCGATCTGGTATGCGCTGATGGGCCCGGCCAAAATGCCGCCCGAGGTGGTCGCGAGGATATATGCCGATGTGCAAAAGGTGCTGGCTGAGCCGGCCGTCAAGGAAAACCTTTCCAGTGCCGGCGTCGAGTCGTTGACCGGCAATGCCGCCGACCTCGCAAAGCTGATCAAGGCCGACCTGGCCCGTTACGCACAACTCGCAAAATCGGCCAATATCAAGGCTGAATAAGCCAGCGGCAGGGCTGTCGGTATTTTCCGATAGCTTTTGCCCGCATGATGGTTTACAAATGACACAAGGCTGCTCGTCGACCTGAACAAGGCGGTGTCTGGCCCGGCAGAAGGGTTTGTGCCTGCCTGCAATCTTTGTCACAAGAAGGAGCAGCCAACATGTTCAACCACATCCTTGTTCCGGTAGACGGCTCGAGCACGGCCAACCAGGCGATACAGAAGGCCGCAGCCATCGCCAAGGCCTTCAATGCGGGGGTCACGGTGGTCTGCATCATCGACACCTACGCCTTTACCGGTGTGGGCACCGAGTTCGCCTACGGCCAGGAAGAGTACCTGAAGGCCGCCACCAAAGAGGCCCATGATTCCATCGATGCCGCCAAAAGCCAGTTTGCTGCCAACGGCACGCAGGTGGCGGCGTTGGTGCTGGAGGGGCGGGCTGTTTACAAAAGCATTCTTGAAGCAGCCGAAACTGCAGGCGCCGACCTGATTGTGATGGGCTCTCACGGCCGCAAGGGGCTTGAGAAGCTGGTGCTGGGCAGCGTGGCTGCACAGGTGCTGTCGCACACCCGCCTGCCTGTGATGATTGTTCGCGAATAGGGAGTTGCTTAAATGGATTTGCTCAACCATGACCTGGCCCATGAGTTTCCGCAGTATCTGGACAAGATGCATGCGCTGAAGACCCACGACCCGCACTTTGCCAAATTGTTTGCGCAATACGATGAAGACAATCACGCCATTGCCAATCTTGAAAAAAGCGGCATAGCCATCAGTGACGAGGGCTTTGAGGATCTGAAAAAACGCCGCCTCAAGACCAAGGACGAGATTTACCAGCGCCTCCTGAAGGCCTGAGTCAGGCGGCGAAGCCCCCCGTTCGCTGGCATTTGCGCCGGTTTTCACACTATTGACACATTGCTCCGGTAAGCTGGTAGGCCAACCTGTTTTGGCCGCATTGGCCCCCGGAGAATGCCTTGAACTCAAGCGATGAAGAATTGATGCGGCGTATACGCCATGATCTGATCGACAGCTATGACGAAGAGCTGGAGATGGAACTGGAAGACCGCACGGTCGCCGAACTGACGGGCGAGGAAGCCCCGGCGCACACCGCGCAGGACAAGGAAAACCGCCGCCAGTATTTTCGCGAGCTGTTCCGCCTGCAGGCAGAACTGGTCAAGCTGCAGGACTGGGTGGTCAGCACGGGCCACAAGGTCGTGATCCTGTTTGAAGGGCGCGATGCAGCGGGCAAGGGCGGTGTCATCAAACGCATCACCCAGCGCCTGAACCCGCGCATCTGCCGTGTTGCAGCGCTGCCTGCGCCCAACGACCGCGAGCGCACGCAATGGTACTTCCAGCGTTATGTGTCGCACCTGCCTGCCGCCGGTGAAATCGTGCTGTTTGACCGCAGCTGGTACAACCGCGCCGGCGTCGAGCGGGTGATGGGTTTTTGTACCGACGAACAGTATGAGGAATTTTTTCGCACGGTGCCGGAGTTTGAAAAAATGCTGATCAGCTCCGGCATCCAGCTGATCAAGTACTGGTTCTCGATTTCCGACGAAGAGCAGCACCTGCGTTTCCTCGGCCGCATCCATGACCCGCTCAAGCAGTGGAAGCTCAGCCCGATGGACCTGGAGTCACGCCGCCGCTGGGAGGAGTACACCAAGGCCAAGGAAATCATGTTGCAACGCACGCATATTTCCGAAGCGCCGTGGTGGGTGGTGCAGGCCGTGGACAAGAAAAAGGCCAGGCTCAATTGCATACATCACCTGCTGGAGCAGATGCCCTATGGCGAGACCGAGCACCCGGCCATCGTGCTGCCCGATCGGGTGCGGCACGACGACTATGTTCGCCACCCGGTGCCGCAGGAAATCCTGGTGCCCGAGATCTATTGATTTCTTGCCGCTTGCTGCAAGCGGCAGTTGGTGGTCAGCGTTTCAGGCCGCCACCACGATATTAAATTTCGCGCGCTGCCCGTCTGTTGATGCCGTAAATGGCACGGTCAGGGCGCTGCGCTGCGGCTCGGACAGGCCGCGCCACAAATAATCACGCTGGTTAAGCGCCTCACCTGCGACGTAGAGTTGTGTTGTCAGCAATTCACGGTTGGCCAGCTTCACCTTGACGTGGATGTGTGGTGTGCGGCTGCTGTAGGCGACAGGCCGTATCGTGCGAAAGCGGTACTCGCCCTGGGCATTTACCGCAACGCGCCCGAAACCCTGGAAAGCCTTGTCGATGCGGCCGCCGTCCCCGGGATGGTCGTAATGCCCGGCATGATCGGCCTGCCATATTTCAACCTCCGCGCCGCGAACTGGCGCGCCCTGGATATCCGTCACGTTGCCTTCGAGCCAGATGGGCTGGCCCAGCCTGTAGTCAAGCGCTCCATTTTTAAGCAGATCGAAGTCGGCGTCTTTTGGCAGCGCCACAGGGTAAAACGGGCCTTCAGTCTGCCGGGGCGTGAGAATGCGCGGCGTGCCGGTTTGCGCATCTGCGGGCCGGCTGCGTGTCAGCGCCCAGACCATTGGCGCTGCAACCAGGGCGGCGGCAACGCTTCTGCGTGGCAATAGTTGGGAGCCTGATGGGCTTTGTCTTGTGGTCATGCCGGTTCTCCTTATGTGCTCTTCTTGAAGTGCCTGTTGGAGCCGTTATCGACCGGTCGGTTCCGTGCCGGTCGCCTTGAATTGGCCGGCAGGCTTCAGAAGGGCGGTGAGCTTTCAAAAAACAGGGCCTGCCCGCTCACGGGATGGGTGAAGCCAATCTGGCAGGCATGCAGCAACAGCCTGCCGCCGGTTTCCGGGACATCTTTGTAAATATCGCCGTAAAGGGCATCGCCCACAATGGCGTGGCCCTGGGCCTGCAGGTGAACCCGCAACTGGTGTGAACGGCCTGTGACGGGTTCCAGTTCCAGCCTGGTGGTGTTGGCGGCCAGATCAAGCCCGACGCTGCGCCAGCGCGTCTGGCTGGGTTTCCCAAGCGCGCCGTCGATCACACGCAAGGGGCGGCGCGGCCAGTCCACCGCTATCGGCAGATCGATCAAATGCCAGTCGCCGGTGCCGGTCCCATCGCTCATCTGCCCTTTGACAACGGCGACATAACGTTTGTGCACCTCGCGGTTTTCAAACAGGCGCGACAGTGCGCGCTGCATCACGCTGCCGCGCGCCATCAGCATCAGTCCCGATGTAGACATGTCGAGTCGGTGCACGACCAGTGCATCGGGGTAGTGCTGCTGTACGCGGCTGCTCAGGCAGTCCTGTTTGTCATCCCCTCGGCCAGGTACCGACAGCAGTCCGGCGGGCTTGTCCAGTACCAGCAGGCTGTCATCGGCATACACCGTTTCAAAGCCGCCATGACCTGGGAGGTAATTGTTTTGCATCGCCGCGGCCTGCATCATGAAGCCATCAGCAAGTGACAACCCGATTGATAACCCAAGGAGAAAACCATGAGTGATGCAGGTGCCATTTCAATTGCATGCGGTCTGTTGATAGGTCTTGGCGCGATAGGCGCCTGCCTGGGCATAGGGCTGATGGGCGGGCGTTTCATCGAAGGCTCTGTGCGCCAGCCGGAGCTGATGGAGCCGCTGCAGGTCAAGATGTTTTTGCTGGCGGGCCTGATTGACGCGAACTTCCTGATTGGTGTCGGCGTCGCCATGATGATGCTGTTTGCCAACCCCTTCAAGGGCTGATCAGCCGCGCGGCCTGGGTGGCGGGAAATTGTGCACAGGCGGCCCGGCGCGGCGTATCTCGCGCAGCATGAACAGGTAGAGGCTTTCAACCTTCTCGCGCGCCCAGGGCGTCTTGCGCAGGAACTTCAGGCTGGACGGCACGCTGGGCTCGCTGGTGAAGCAGCGGATGTTGATCTGCTGGCCCAGACCGTCCCAGCCGTAATGCGCGGCAAGCGCAGTCACCATGGCCTCCAGCGTGACGCCATGCAGGGGATTGGCTGGCTGCTGCTCCATTAACGGCTTGTCTATTTGTTCTTCAGCTTGCCCCGTACCGGCACCTGCGTCACGATGGTGGGACGCACGGCGTCAGGTGACACGGTCTTTGGCGGGGAGGTGTCTTTCTTCGGTTTCTTGACCATCTTCTGTTGCTGCTGTCCTTTAGCCATGGTTTTCTCCGGTGAGTTTAAGGAATATGAACTGGGATTATCAATGCAACTTGATGCGCGGGCGGTAGGTTCTGTCCAGCATTTCTGACAGCGTGATCAGCGCAGTCTTTTTGAACCCGCCCAGCGCCAGCTGGTGCTGCTTGTGCAGGCCCCAGTACATCAGGCGCGCCAACTGCCCTTCGACAAAAAAGCTGCCTTTGGTCAGGCTGCCCATCAGGCTGCCGACTGATGAATATTCGGACAGCGACACCAGCGAGCCCTGGTCCCTGAACACAAAAGGCGTCACGGTTTCACCCTTCGTCAGCTTTGGCAATGCATTGACCAGGTACATCGCCTGCTGGTAGGCCGCTTGCGCGCGTGGCGGGACCCAGGTGCCGTCCGGTTGCTGGCAGGCTGCGCAATCGCCGAAGGCAAAGATGCTGGCATCGCGTGTGGTCTGCAGGTTGCCGTTCACCACCAACTGGTTCAGCTTGCTGGTCTCCAGTACGCCCCCGCCATCAGGCCCCGCACCCAGATTTTTCAGGAAGTCAGCGGCTTTTACGCCGGCAGCCCAGACGGTGATGGTCGATGAGATGACCTTGCCGCTGGCCATCACCAGCCTGTCAGCGTCTACGGCCACCACCCGCTCGTTGGTGTGCACCTCAATCGCCAGCTTGCGCAGTTCGCGCAGGGCCGAATGACTGAGGCGTTCGGGCAGTTGCGCCAGCAGACGCGGTGCGGCTTCCACCAGCACGATCTGCAAATCCTTCTCGGGGTGTATATGGTCAAAACCGTAGTTGGCCAGTACACGCGCAGCGGCATGCAGCTCTGCCGCGAGTTCGACGCCGGTGGCGCCGCCGCCGACGATGGCGACAGTCAGGCGGCCGCTGCCAGCTTCACGCGGCACGCTTTGCGCGCGTATGCAGGCGTTGATCAGCCTGTCGTTGAAATGCCGTGCCGCCTGCGGGCTGTCCAGCTTGATCGCGTGTTCTGCAGCGCCCGGCGTGCCGAAATCATTGGTCTGGCTGCCGACTGCAATAACCAGCGTGTCATAGGACAGTTCCTGTGCGGGCGTGATCTCGCGGCCGGCTTCGTCGTGGCTGGCTGCCAGCTGCACGGTTTTGGCCGTGCGGTTGATGCCGGTCAGGCTGCCGAGGCGAAACTTGAAGTGGTTCCAGCGCGCCTGCGCCAGATATTCAATTTCCTCGGCGTGGGTGTCAAAGCTGCCGGCCGCCAACTGGTGCAGCAGCGGTTTCCAGATATGGGTGCGGGCCGCATCGACCAGCGTGATTTCGGCCAGGCCTTTTTTGCCAAGCTGCTTGCCGAGCTGGGTTGCCAGCGCCAGGCCGCCTGCGCCACCACCAACAATGACGATACGTTGCATGTGAGTCCTCCGCATTTTTTTGTCGCATTCATGGTAACTGCCGCAGCGGCCGGCGCTTGCAGGAAATTGCCGACACCTGCAGCAATCAGGCCCCGCTGGTAAGCTCGGCACCCGATGGCCACCTATACATTCAAAGATCTCACGCAACAAAGCGCTTACATGCGCATGTGGTTTTCCCGGGTATTCGGCAACATGGGCCAGCAAATGCTGATGGTGGCGATAGGCTGGCACATGTATGACCTGACCGGCAGTGCCTGGGACCTGGGTCTGGTCGGCCTGTACCAGTTCATGCCGGCGTTGCTGCTGACGCTCGTCGCGGGCCATGTGGCCGACCGCCTGCACCGTGCGCGTATCGTCTCTGCCTGCCTGTTTGCCCAGGCCTTTGCCGCGCTGGTGCTGATCGCCGCAACCCAGGGCTGGGGTGCGACGGGGTCCGCACAATGGGCTTCACGCGAGCTGCTGCTGTGGCTGTCTGTTCTGCTCGGTATTGCCCGTGCTTTCCAGGGGCCGGCGCAACAGGCGCTCACGCCCATGCTGGTGCCACCGGCCATGCTGCCGCGCGCGATGGCCTTCAGTTCCGGCGGCAACCAGGCCGCGGTCATCGTTGGCCCGGCCCTGGGAGGCCTGATTTTTGTAGCGGGTGCCTCGGCCGTGTATGCCACCAGCGCGGTTCTCTTTTTGACGGGTTGCGTGCTGCTGTCGTTTGTCCGTTACGACCACATCCCGCCGCCACCTGAGCCGGTGACCATGGGCACCCTGTTGGCCGGTGCGCAGTTTGTCTGGCAGCGCAAGCCGCTGCTGGGTGCCGTGTCGCTGGACCTGTTTGCGGTGTTGCTCGGTGGTGCCACGGCCTTGTTGCCGATGTTTGCCAAGGACATCCTGCATGTGGGCCCGTGGGGGCTGGGCCTGCTGCGCTCTGCGCCCGCAGTCGGTGCGTTGCTGACGGCAGTGATCCTGACGCGCTGGCCTCTGGAACGGCGCGTGGGTCGCATCATGCTGGCTGCCGTCGGTGTCTATGGCATATGCATGGTGGTGTTCGGCATGTCTACTGTTTTTATGGTGTCGCTGGTAGCGCTTGCCATCTCCGGCTCTGCCGATATGGTCAGTGTGGTGGTGCGGCAGACGCTGGTGCAGATTGAAACGCCGAACGACATGCGCGGCCGTGTCAGTGCGATCAACTCGATATTTATTGGCGCATCCAATCAGCTCGGCGAGTTTGAGTCGGGTGCGACGGCTGCCGTGCTGGGCCCGGTGGGCTCGGTAGTTCTGGGCGGTATAGGCACACTGCTTGTCGCTGCGGCATGGCTGAAAATTTTTCCGACGCTGGCCCAGCGTGACCGGATGGTGGAGAAATAGCGCGTCGCGCTCGTCACTACGGCTTGTGTATCCGGAAACGGAGCGATGCCTTCGCCAGCAGGGGCCGTGGAACCGGTTTTGCCGGGCCACAGGCGCAGCGCCCCTTGGGGGCAGAGAGCTACACGCAGTGAGCGAACGTGGGGGCCCTATTTTCCGCGGATACGGTTGACTTCCAGCGGTGAAACCGCCCCGGCGCGATTGCCCCAGTTGCTGCGGATGTGGGTGAGCACGGCAGCCACGTCGCTGTCATCCATCGTCAGCACAAAGGGTGGCATGCCGAAAGGGCGCGGATTGCCTTCAGTTGCCGGTGCGTAACCACCGTTCAGGACGATCTGCACCAGGTTGACGGTTTGTGGCATCAGCACGGCGCGGTTGCCAGCCAGTGCCGGGTAGGCGTTGGGCACACCCTGGCCGCTGTCGCCATGGCACTGTGCGCAGTTCTGCTCATACAGCTTCGCACCCCTGGCCGCCACCACACTGCTGGCTGCAGCCGACTGGGCTTCTGGCGAGGTCGACATCAGTGCTATATCGGGCTCGCGTTTTTCATCGTTGCCATATGAAGCCGGCAAGGCTTTCAGGAACTGCGCCATGGCGTTCAGGTCTTCGTCCACCAGGTATTGCGTGCTGCCCTTGACGACTTCACCCATGGGCCCGCTGACGGAGGCGTTGGCCGACTGGCCGGTCTTCAGCAGCCTGACGATGTCCTGCACGCTCCAGCTGCCGACACCTGCTTCATGCGGCGACACCAGCGAAGGTGCATACCAGTTCTGCATCGGTATCAATCCGCCAGCCAGGTCCAGCCCTGCGCTTGCGCCCAGTGCATTGCGCGCGGTGTGGCAGGTCGTGCAATGGCCCAGACCATTGACCAGGTAGGCGCCGCGATTCCATTCGGCGCTGCGTGTGGGTTCGGGTTTGTACACGCCGGGCCTGAAATGCAGCGCACGCCAGACTGCCAGCGCCGCCTGCGACTGATAAGGGAAACGGATGGTGTGCGCCTGATTGGTTCGCGAAACAGGCGGCAGGCTTTTCAGGTATGCAAAGATGGCATTCGAGTCATCACGCGTGACCTGTGTGAAGCTGGTGTACGGAAACGCCGGGTACAACAAGCGGCCATTTTTTGACTTGCCGTTGTGCATGGCGCGCCAGAAATGCGAGGCTGACCAGCCACCCAGCCCGGTCTTCTCGTCAGGCGTCAGGTTTGATGTGAATACGGTGCCGAAAGGTGTGTCGATGCCGCGCCCGCCTGCATAGGCCTGACCGCCCAGCGCTGTGTGGCAGCCCATGCAGTTGCCGGCGCGCGCAAGGTAAGCGCCACGTGCAATCAGCGCCTCGCTGGGCGCTACGGCTGCCACAGGCGTGGTCACGTCGACTTCATCGCGGCTGCCAAGCAACCAGACCGCGACCGCACCGCAGGTAAACAGCGCCAGCAGCAGCACGCAGAACTTGAGCAGCCGGATCATGGCCGGCCCTCCACGCGCTTCCCGTTCTGTATGGGCACACTGCCGCAAGGGACGGCGCTGGCACCTGCGGGCAGTGGCGGCAAGGCGGTGGCTGGTTTGGTATTGAGCGGCAATGGCTGTGCGGCGAGCCAGCTTCCGGCTGCGTTGATGTCTTCCAGAGACAGTCTGGCCACCACATCCTTCATGCAGTCGGGCGCGTACGCACGGCGCTGGCCGGCTTTCCATGCACCCAGTTGGGCATTCAGGTAGTCACGTGGCAGGCCCAGCAGGCCGGGGATGTTGGGCGCGACCCCGGTCATCGCCTGGCCGTGGCATTGCACGCAGGCCTGGATGTTGCGGGATGCATCACCCTGCATCACCAGCCGGCGTCCGCGCTCAAGTGTGTCCGCTGATGCCGCTGGCTTCAGCGGGGCAGCGTAGGGTACTTCGAGCTGCGAAAAATACTGGGCCATCTCCATCAGGTAGGCATCGGTCAGTGGCGCCAGCAGCTGTGTCATCAGCCCATAGTGACGGCGGCCATCGCGAAAGTTCACCAGCTGGTTGTACAGGTAGCCCGCAGGCTTGCCGGCCAGCCGCGGGTAATAACCGTCAGGTGCGGCGCGACCCTGCGGCCCGTGGCAGGCGGTACAGGCCATTGCACGCTGGGCGATGGTGTCTTCAAACGGGGCCGCAATGGCCCGGGGCGCAAAAAAGGCGGTGGTCAGCAGCAGTGCAGCCAGCAGGCCGCGCACGCAGGCGGAGAACTTCAACATGTGTCCATCATGCCTGACACCGAAGCCCGGGGTAAGCATCAGATGGGATTTAAAAAACCATATCAGATTAAAAAACATCAAAAATTACAATATCAGAATGATTTCCCAATCCAGGCCTGCCTGCACCTGTCTGTTACCGTGAAACGCTATCAGCAACTGGCCGAACTGCTGGCCGCCGACATTCGCAGTGGCCGCTTTGGGCCAGGCACACGCCTGCCCTCGATACGAACGCTGACAGCGCAGCACGGCATCAATGCGTCAACCGCTTTCAAGGCCTATTACCAGCTTGAAGAAAAAGGCCTGGTACGTGCACGGCCACGCTCCGGCTATTACGCAACCAGTGCTGCCGTGCCCGCACCACATGGCGCCATGACGCACGCACGCAAGCCCCGCACGACCGCCCGTGTGGCGTCGAGGCTTGATGTCAGTGAACTGGTGTTCGAAGTGCTTGCGGCCCTGCAGGACCCGGCCATCGTGCCTTTGGGTTCGGCCTTTGCAGCGCCCGCGCTTTTTCCACTGCGCAGCCTGGGCACTTCCCTGGCGCGTGCGGCGCGGCAAATCCATCTGCACGGCAGCACGGCGCACCTGTCACAGGGTGACCCGGTGCTGCGCCAGCAGATCGCACTGCGCTACCTCGCCATGGGCATGGCGCAGCCGACGGACGATCTGATCATCACCAACGGCGCGCTGGAGGCCCTCAACCTGTGCCTCAATGCAGTGGCCGGGCCGGGTGACCTGGTGGCGATTGAGTCACCCGGGTTTTATGCCGGCCTGCAGGCGCTTGAGCGCCTGAAGATGAAGGCGCTGGAGATTCCTGTACACCCGCAGGGCGGGCTCGACCTTGCCGCGCTGGACGCAGCGCTGAAGCAGCACCCGGTGAAGGCCTGCTGGTTCATGACCTCTTTCCAGAACCCCACAGGCGCCAGCATGCATGAGGACAGGAAAAAAGCGCTGGTCGAACTGCTGGCAGTCCATGGGGTGCCGCTGATTGAGGACGACGTGTACGGCGAGCTGTATTTCGGCCACCGCGCGCCACTGCCTGCCAAGGCCTTTGACCGCAAGGGGCTGGTGATGCACTGCAGCTCCTTCAGCAAGACGCTGGTGCCCGGCTACCGCGTCGGCTGGGTGTCGCCCGGGCGCTTCGGTGCGCAGATTGAGCGGCTCAAGCTGATGACCACGCTGTCGGCCAGCCTGCCCGCGCAATTGGCAGTAGCGACCTACCTGCAGCACGGCGGCTACGACAAACACCTGCGCCGCCTGCGCCATGCGATGGAGGTGCAGATGGCCTGCATGCTCGAAGCCATAGCGCGTTATTTCCCGCCCGGTGTGCGTGTGTCACGGCCCGAAGGCGGCTACTTTTTGTGGGTCGAGTTCGCTTCTGGTTTTGATGCGCTGGC
Organism: Pseudomonadota bacterium; assembly: GCA_040388075.1. Taxonomy (GTDB): domain Bacteria; phylum Pseudomonadota; class Gammaproteobacteria; order Burkholderiales; family Burkholderiaceae_C; genus Polaromonas. Next base: position 20,900 of record JAZKCN010000001.1, read on the forward strand.
CTTGCATCAGGCTGCACTTGCACAGGGCATCAGCGTGGCGCCCGGCCCGGTGTTCTCGGCGCGCCGGCGCTTTAAAAACTGCCTGCGGCTGAACTATGGCCACCCGTGGGACGCGGGTTTTGAAGAGGCGATGCGGACGCTGGGTGCGTTGGCACGGGCCTTCTAATCCTTGGGCGCAGGCAGCATGTCTTCCAGCATGGTGACCAGTTCCTCGATGTCTACGGGCTTGGTCATGTGCGCCCTGAAGCCGACCGTCAGGCTGGCTTCGCGGTCACTTGCCTGGCCATAACCCGTCAAAGCGACCAGCGCGGGCGGGTTGAGCACTTCGGCGCGCACCCGCTTTGCAACCTCGATGCCGCTGATGCCTGGCAGCCCGATATCCAGCAGCACCAGTTGCGGCCGGTCTGCCTTGATTTTGTCTACCGCGGCGAGGCCGTCATACACGGCGTCGGCCCGGTAACCCAGGCTGTCCAGCACCATCACCATGGTGTCTGCGGCATCCTGGTTGTCGTCAACCACCAGCACCATGCCGCGGCCGGACGCATCGGTCCTGCCCTGCGGCTGCCCGTCATCCACATCGGCGGGCGCTGCGATGGCCGGCAGGCGTATGACAAATTCGCTGCCTTCGCCGGCCACACCCTTGCTGTACGCGCCCACGTCACCGCCGTGCATCCGCACCAGCTGCTGCACCAGGCTGAGGCCCAAACCCAGCCCGCCATGTGATCGCGCGACATCCTGCTCGCCCTGCACAAAGAGGTTGAAGATGTTCTGCAGGTTTTCCGTACGTATGCCCGGCCCGTTGTCACTGACTGACAGTTCCACAAGACCATCCTGCCGGGTCATGCGCAGCGCCAGCCGCCCTTCATTCGGTGTGAATTTCGCGGCATTGTTAAGCAGGTTGCACAGCACCTGCACCAGCCGCGCCTTGTCACCCAGCACCCAGCTGTCTGTCGCCCCCGCATCGACATCAAACCTGTGCGCGTGGCCTTCTATCAATGGGCGTGAAGCTTCCACCGCTTCTGCAATCACCTCACGCAGGCGTACCGGCTTTGATTCCAGATTGATCTTGCCGCTGGTGATGCGGCTGACATCCAGCAGGTCATCGACCAGGCGATTCAGTTGCCGCACCTGCCGGCTGATGATGCCGCGTGTCAGTTCAACGGTCTTTGAGCGGGTGTCGTCGCGTTCGAGCAGCGCCACCGCATTCGAGATCGGCGCCAGCGGGTTGCGCAGTTCATGGCCCAGCATCGCAAGAAACGTCGTCATCTGGCGGCCTTCGTCTTCCAGCTCGCTGACGCGGCGGCGCTCGGTCATGTCGCGCGTGACCTTTGCAAAACCCCGGTGGAGGCCCTGTTCGTCGTGCAGTGCGGTGATGGTGACGTTGGCCCAGAAGCGTGTGCCGTCCTTGCGCAAGCGCCAGCCTTCGTCTTCCAGCTGGCCATTGCGCAGCGCCAGCTTCAGTTCATTCGCCGGCCAGCCGCTGGCGATCAGGTCGGGCGGATAGAACACCGAGAAGTGCTTGCCGATGATTTCGCTTGCCGTGTAGCCCTTGTTTTGCTGCGCGCCGGCGTTCCAGCTCATGACATGGCCTTGCTGGTCCAGCATGAAGATGGCGTAGTCCTTCACACCTTCAACCAGCAGCCGGAAGCGCTCTTCGCTCATGCGCAGCAACTCTTCCTGGCTGCGGCGTTCGCTCAGGTCACGCGTGATTTTTGAAAAGCCCCGGTGCTCGCCGCCTGGACCGGACAGCCGGGTGATGATCACATTGGCCCAGAAGCGTGTGCCATCCTTGCGCAGGCGCCAGCCTTCGTCCTCGAAGCGGCCTGTCTCGGTTGCGATTTTCAGTTCGTGCTGCGGCCACTGGCGGTCAAGCAGGTCCTGCGGGTAGAACATCGAGAAATGTTTGCCCACCACCTCCGCCTGCGTGTAGCCCTTGACCTTTTGCGCCCCCTTGTTCCAGGACAGCACATGGCCCGTGGCATCCATCAGGAAAATCGCGTAATCAGTAACGGCATCGACCAGCAGCCGGAAGTCGGCATTGGAAATGCTCCCGGCCGTCAGGGGCGCGGTAGCCATGTTGATGCCGTCAGGTGGGGTTGTCGCCATGCTTTCTATCGGAGTTGTGTCGCGGGTCGACCTACTTTATAGCAAAGTGGCGGGGGTGCCAACGACGCATCCCTTGATGTAAAGTGCGCTTTACATTGAAGCTTGTTCAGTCAATTCGGAAAGCCTTCACGCGCCGAAGACAGCCCCAAAAGGCCTCAAAAATGATGCTTTTAACCATGAAAAAGGCCTGCAGACCAATGTGGACTAGCGCCACCTGCTACTAAAAATGTAGCGGTCAATGCGCCATGCCGTGGCGTAGCCGTGAAGCTTTCAGTCGGGAACCACTTTAAGCTCATCTTTCAGCAGTTTGGTGACTGCGCTGTACTCTGTGCGCAATTCCTTGGTGAAGTCCTCTGAATTTTTGACCGAGATTTCAGCGCCATAGTCTGTCATGCCCTGAATCATCCGCGGTTCGCGCATGGCACTCTGGACTGCGGACAACAGCTTGTCAGCTACGGGCTGCGGCAGGGCTGCGGGTCCGGTAAGGCCAGTCCATATGCCATTCATGAATATCGGGCTTGAAAATCCCGATTCAGCGAACGTCGGTACATCAGGGAGCAAGGGCGAGCGCTTTGTCCCGGCTATGGCTATACCGCGAATCCGGCCTGCGGCGATCAGGGGCTTTGCGACCATTGGTGCAGTGATGGTGACTGCTATCTGGCCGCCCATCATGTCCTGCATTGCCGGCGGTGATCCCCGGTAAGGAATCTCGCGAAAACGGACACCTGCCTCCCTGGCCAGGCTTTCCACGATCACCTGCGGGGCAGAGCCTGGCCCCCAGGAGCCATAGGGCAAATTTCCGCCCTGCTTTTGTGTGGCGGCGACCAGCTCTTTGAGATTGCGCGAAGGCTCTGATGCGCCAACCACCAGAAGCGGCGGATTGTTGGTGACCTTGGCTATCAGTTTGAAGTCCTTTGTGGCGTCGTAGGCAATGCCCTTGACCGTCACCATCGCGGCAATAAGCGGGTCGGGAATGCTGAACATCAGCGTATAGCCGTCGGGTGCAGCGCGAGCGACTTCCGCTGCACCGATCGACCCATTGGCACCTGGCTTGTTCTCAACGATGATGGGTACGCCCAGCTTGATTCCCACGCCTTCTGCCACCTTGCGTGCCAATGCATCTACCGGCGCACCGGCTGGCGAGGGAACAATCCAGCGGATGGGCCGGTTGGGGTAATCGGAGCCCGCCTGGGCGCACGCGTTTTGCGTAACAAAGAGCACAGCGCCAGCGGCCGTGACCGCCAGGGTATTCAACAGTGATGACGCATTCATGTTGTGGCTCCTTTGGCAGTTTTGTTCCGCATGTCGACATCCTGGGCGATGTCGTCAAACATATCCGCGAGCGTCACGGGAATCGTGACATGAGGGTTGTGGCTTGCTCCGATTTCCAGATAGCGCCAACCCTCTTCTGACCGGGCGCGATCGGCAAACTGTTTGAACAGGTTTCCGGGTGGCGGCGTGGTTGCGTATATATAGGTGCGATGAATCCTGTCAACCGCGCCAGTGAGCCTGACCCGTTCCTGGAAAGTCCGGATGGGTTGCGGTACCCGTTTGCCAGAGACCCATGCCAGGTCCTCAGGGCTGGTGTCGGGCGGCGATGGATTTGGAGGAACCTGCCAGCCGTCACCGACTTCACGCGTGGCTGCCTGCATCCTGGTACGCACTTCATCCGTCTGAAGGTCAAACAGACTTTGACCATCGCGCGGTGCGAAAGCGTCCAGGTAAACCAGCTCGGCAACTTTCTCGCTCATGCTGTCTGCAAGCTGGGTGGCGACCATGCCACCGTAGCTGTGTCCCACGAGAATGATGTTCTCAAGCCCCTCGTACTCGATGACTCCCTGCAGATCGGCGACGTGCGTGCTCAGGTCAATGTCCGGATTCGCCAGATGCCGCCGCTCGCCGATCCCGGTGTAGGTCGGTGTAAAAAAAGCATGCCCCCGTTGCTGCATCAGAGGCCTCATCTTTTTCCATACCCATCCTGCCGACCAGCCCCCATGTGCGATAAGAAACGTTGCCATCGTTGCTGTCTCCTTCTGTTTTTTTACATGACCTGAATCAACAGGAATCGCATACTTGATGGTGCCTGGTTTATTTTCCTGCGAACTGGCTGAACCGATATGCCAAAGCCGAATGTAACTCCTGATCTGTGCGCTTGAGGATTTTTTTCAGGCAATGCCCGAAGGTACCGGCATCTGCGCCAGCTGGTCGCGTGGGCGCGATGCGATCATGTCGCTGAGCTCCCGGCGTTTCGCGGCGTAGCCGGGGTCGTCGAACAGGTTGTCCATCTCGTGCGGGTCTTCCGACAGGCAGTACATCTCGCCGGCGCCGGAGTTCTGTTCCAGCGTCAGCTTCCAGTCTGCCGTGCGCACGGTGCGCAGGTGCAATTCGACGCCGCAGCGTGATGCGGCGACATTCCATTCGCTAAGTGCAAAGTCGCGCGTCTGCTGCCCGCCTTCCAGCAGCGGCCGCAAGCTGCTGCCGTGCACGGGTGCCAGCGCGCTCGCACCGGCGTAGTCGGCAAAGGTGGTGGCGAGATCCAGCGTGGATACCGGTTCATGCCTGACCTGGCCGGCCTGCACCTGCGGGCCGGTGACGACCATGCCCACGCGCAGCACGCCTTCATACGGGATGGGGCCCTTGAGCATCAGCCCGTGTTCGCCGAGCCACTCGCCATGGTCGGATGTGAAGATCACGATGGTGTTGTCGTCCAGGCCCAGTTGCTGCAGCGCCGTCTTGAGGCGGCCGACCTGGTGGTCGACCATGGAAATCATGCCGTAGTAGTTGGCGATGATGTTGCGCAGCGCCTGGTCTGCCGGCATAGGCATGCGCGAGAAGTTTTGCCGCAATGCCTGCACCGCCGCGTTGCCGACGGGTGTGCTGTCCATGCTGGCCTTGTGCCACCAGGGCCTGCGTTCGAAGTCGGTCGTGCGGTGCTCGGGCAAATCCACCTCGTCCGGGTGGTGCAGCCGCGACCAGGGTTCGGGGCAATCGAAAGGGTGGTGCGGGTCGGGGAAAGACGCCCACAGGCAGAAAGGCTCTGCCTCTTCATCGGCATGGCGCCGGATGAATTCAATCGCGCGGTCGCCTATCCAGGTCGAGTTGTGCCAGGCGCTGGGCAGCGCCGAGTTGAAGGTTTGCGGAGCGCCGCTGGGTGGCCCCAGGTCCTGCTGGTACAGCCGGTTGCGCATCTCGCCCAGCCCGTCGCCGTAATACCAGCGTGAATGGTGCAAGCCGCCCGGCAGTGGTGTGGGCAGCCAGTAGTTGTGGCCTTCGACGGCCAGCTCGACATGCTCGAAGCCCATGTAGGGGCCGTTCCAGTCGGCACCGAAATCGGCTTCGCTGAACTGGCATTCGGGGCGGCCGGTTTTTTCAAACGTGTGGTGGGTCGAGAAATGCGCCTTGCCGATAAAGCCGGTTGAATAACCGCCGGCTGCCAGCGTGCCGGCAAAACCGGCTTTGCCTTTGCTTTCATCGAGGTCAATGCCATTGTCGCAGACGCCATGCGTCAGCGGCAACAGCCCGGTCAGCATCGAGGCACGCGACGGCTGGCAGACGATGTTGGGCGTGATGCATGACGTGAAGTGGGTGCCCGTCCTGGCCATCTCGTCGATGTGCGGTGTCTTCACCTTGCGGCCTGCATAACCCAGGCAGTCGGCGCGGTGCTGGTCCGTGGTGATCAGCAGTATGTTGGGTCGCTTCATGGCTTGGCGCTTTGCTCTTTCAGTTTGGCCAGGACAGGTGCGTAGCGTTTGGTGTCATCGTCAATACGCCTGGCCAGCGTGGCCGAATCCTCCAGTGCAGGGGTCACGCCCAGCATCTGCAACTGGGCAGTGGTCTCAGGGCTTTTCATGTACGCCGTCACGGCGGTGTTGAGACGGCTGATGGTGGCTGCGGGCGTACCTGAACGCACCAGCAAACCGAACCAGCTTTCAAATACATAACCCTTTGACTCGGGCGCATCCTTCAGCGCAGCCAGGGCCGGCAGGTCGGCAATGACGGCCTGGCCGGTGCGGGCCAGCCCCTGCACCTTGTTGGCCTTGATCGGCGAGATCGCCGTGCCTGGTGCGATGAACATGATGTCAACGTGTGAGCCCATCACATCCAGGAAGCCTTGCGGCGCAGCCTTGTACGGCACATGCCGGAGGCGTATGCCGGCGTCCTTCTGGAAGGCCTCCATCGCCAGGTGGTGCACAGAGCCCTCACCGCCGCTGGCATAGGTGATGGTGCCTGGGTTGGCGCGTGCCTTCTCGACCAGTTCCGCTACCGAGCGGAAGGGCGCTGACGGCGATGCGACCAGGATGTATTGCAGCGTGGCCAGCGTGGCAATCGGCGTCAGGTCGGTCTTCGGCTGGTAGGGCAGTTTCGGCAGCATGAAAGGTGCCGTAGTCAGAGATGCGTCCAGGCCCAGCAGCAGCGTGTAGCCATCGGCAGGCATGCGGATCACCTGCTGCGTGCCCAGCGTGGTGCCGGCACCGGGCTTGTTGTCGACGATAACCGTGCCATTGAGCTGCTTCGCCAGGCCCAGCGCCACCGCGCGGCCCACGGCATCGGCAGCGCCGCCGGCAACCGAAGGCACTACCACCGTGACGGTCTTGTCCGGGTAAACATCGGCGGCCAGCACCGGTGCGGTCAGTGGCGCGGCCACCAGGCAGCACAGCAATGCAAGTGTTGTGCGGCGCGTCTGTAATGTTTTGGGCGTCTTGATCGTCATGGTCGTGTCTCCTTGTGTCGACCTTGCAGCGGCAGGCCGGCTCTTTGGGTGAAAACCCCATGGTAGGTAGTGGCTGCATGTCTGTCTAATGATGATTTCAAATCATTACATTGCAAAGTGGATATGACCAAACAGCTGATATCAACAGGACAGGGGCAGGGGCTGAGCCCCGAGTGGTACCTGCGCGGGCGCCTGCGGCTGCGGCACCTGAAGCTTGTCAAGGTGCTGGACGAGACCCGCAACATCGGCGAGGCGGCGCAGCGCATGGCGACCACGCAGCCGGCAATTTCAAAAATGCTGGGCGAGCTGGAGGCGATGGTCAGGGTGCAGCTGTTCACGCGCACATCGAAAGGCACCTTTGCCACGCCGCATGGCGAATCTCTGATACGCCACGCCCGCTGGATTCTGGGCGACCTGGACCGCGCCGGCCTGGAGTGGTTTGTCCAGCCCGAGCAAAAAAAAGAGCGCGTCGTGCTGGGCGTCAATTCTTCGTCGGCATCCTTCCTGGTGCCGCATGCGCTGCTCAAGCTGCAGGCGCGTGGTGATGCAGTCTCTGTGGTGGTGCGGGAGGGCTCGCTGGAAGCCTTGATGCCGCAACTTCTGACCCGCGATATCGACCTGATCGTTGCTCGGCTGGGCGAGGCCACGCAGCAGCCTGGCCTTGTCAGCGAAGTGCTGAGCCAGGAATCCATGTGTGTGGTCTGTGCAAAGGCGCACCCGCTGGCGACTGTGAAGCGCTGTGACTGGAAGGCGCTGTCGCGTTACCCGTGGATACTGCCGCCTCACGGCAGTCCGGTGCGGGCCGCACTCGACATCATTTTGTTGCGCGAGGGCGTGACGCCGCAAAGCCATGTCGAGTCTGCTTCGGTCATCACCAACATGGTGTTGATGGACAACAGCGAGTCGCTCGCCGTCTTTCCGCAAAACGTGGCCGCTTACCACCAGGACCGTGGCGCGCTGAAGATACTGAACATCAAGCTGCCCGATGTCTTCGGCCCGCTGGGACTGGTGCGGCACAGCCACCTGGAGATATCGGACGGCATACAGGCTGTGATCAACTGCCTGCGCTGATCCGGGTTGGCCTGCCCATATGTAAAGTATGCTTTACATTGAAGTCATCCGGGAGACTCTGGGCCGTTGCCTGAAGCCAAAAATGCCTTCAAAACACCTCCCAAAAGCCATTTTTGACCATCAAAAAGGCCTGAAAGCCAATCTGGACTAGCGCGACATGCTACCAAAACAGTAGCGAAGCATTTGAGGCGCCTGCTAGGCCTGCCAGTCGCCCAGTTGCCTGCAAAGCCAGTCTGCATCGTCATGCGGCAGGTCATGGCCGGCCCAGGGGTGCTGGATGTGGCTGGCATGCCAGGCGTCGGCCAGACGCGCAGAACACAGTGGGTTGACCAGGTGGTCACCGGCTGACGAGACCACCAGCGTCGGGCACGCGGGGGCTGCTGCTGCGCTGGTGAAGCGGGCCGCAGCCCACAGCTGGCGCGCTGCGTTGGTGGCGCTGACTTCTGCGCTGCTGCGAATCATCAGCCAGGCGTCCATGTCTGCTTCACGCCGCGCCACGTCATTGCAGGTCAGCCGGTGTATGGTGCGCTCGGCATGGTTTGCATCCGTCCAGCGTGCGGCCAGCAGCGCCAGCGCGGCCCAGTTGCCGGGGCGCAGCCGCTGCACCGCGCTGCTGAAGGGCCGCATGCTGGTGTTGACCAGCACCAGCCGCGCCACTTCGGCCGGGTAGTGCTGCGCCCAGTGCGTGGCGACCATGCCGCCCAGCGACATGGCCAGTACTTTCAGGGGCTGTTGCTGTTGGCGTGCCCGAAGGTGAGCTTGCAGGTGCGCCCGCAAAAAATCAACCATCCCTTCGACAGAAGCCGGCGAAGGCAGCGCGGCAAATTCACCATTGCCCGGCAGGTCTATGGCAATGACGTCTTCGCCGGTGTGCTGCGCCAGTTGCGCGGTGAAGCTGCCCCAGTGCCGTGCCTCCCGCGTCAGCCCGCGCAGCAGCAGCCAGCTCATGCTGCCCGCCTTGGCCGCCAGTAGGCGCTGGCCAGTTGCTGTAACTGTGCGCGCCGCTGTGCATCGGGCAGCCAGTTCGGTGCGGCAAATGCGGCGCGCGTCAGGAAGTCCAGCAGGTCGGCATGGCGGCGCAGCACACGCTTGATGCGGTGGGCCTTGATCGGGTTGAAGATGCCGTGGCGCGAGAACAGCTGGCGCGGGTTCTTGCGTATCCACAGCCATGAACCCAGCTCCAGCGTCATCGGCAAAAACACATGCGATGGCGGTGCGTTGTCATAGGCGTGGTCCCACAGGTCGCCGTGCAGCAGGTACTGGTTGCTCTGCGGCTCGAAGCTGTAGTCGTGGTGCGGATGGGATTGCTCCAGCATGGTCTTCAGCGCAAACATCTCCGGCAGGTGCTGCATCAGCCGCCGCGTTTTTGCATACGGAAACCAGATGCTGTCATCAAAACCATAACCCGAATGGCAATCCAGTGCCAGGCTGAAAGGGCGGCTCGACAGCTGCTCGCGCACCACCTGCAGCAGCGCGGCGCTCTCGGGTTCCATCGGCGTGCCCGGCCTGCCGCAATACCAGGGCAGCAGTGGTGAGATGGTTTGCCCGCCCGCCAGAAAGGGCACTGGGCTTTCAGCACGCTGTGGCGCATTGCGCATCAGGTCAACACCGTTCGGGTTGGCCCGCTTGTGCGCCCACATGCCGCCCGGGTTGACGATGGGCATGAAAACGAGCCGAACTTTTTCGAGCTGGCGGTGCAGGAGTTCATCCCACTCCAGCCGGAACAGCAGCGCCCGCATGTAGTGCAGGATGACCTGCGTGCCAATGCGCTCGAGGCCGTGAATGCCACCAAAAAAACCAACCGCAGGCGCAGCCGGGTCGCGCGAACCAATAGCCGCCGTGAACACCGGAAAGTGCGTACGCATGAGGGCCGGGCCTTTGCCCGCCCGCACATCGCAAGCTGTTGCAATATCAAAATGCGTCTGCCCCGCCAGCAAAATGGCCTTCAGGTCTTCATGCTCGACAAAGGTGTGGTGCAGGTCCGCCGTGAGGGCGAGGTGGTCAGGCAGGACGTGCGCAGCAAGGGGCATGTCCCATCCTTGCATGGGCTTGTGACGGTTTGATGTAGCCTGGCCACGGCGGGCGCCAGGGCCTTAGAGGCCTGTCGCCCTCACGCCACACCTCACCAGAAAAGAGATTGAGGAGTTACCGGGAAACGCATTGAGGGTGATGCCTGCACCTTGCAGGTTGGCAATCGTCACATTGGCAGCGGCAGGGCATACGGCTGAGCCTGTCACACCGGTACACGTCACTGAGCTGCAACTCAGGCCCGTGACTGGCGGGTCGTTAACGACCGAGCCGGAGGCATCTGCGGGCCCGAGGTTGGAGAACGTCAATGTGTACGTGGTAGTGCTTCCCGCAGCCACTGTCGTTACCCCATCGGTTTTGACAGCTTGCAGGTCGGCCTGGCGCTGCACGCGCACATCGTCGCCGGTGTTCGCTGCATTGTTGCCGTTGTAGTTGCTGCCGCCTACGGTGCCGCCGGTCGTGAAGGCTGTGTTGGCCGTGAAGCCGGTTGCTGCCGGTGGGAGGGCCGTGGTGACGGTGCGGGTCCCGGTGGTGTCGGTCGGGTCCACAAAGAACGCCAGCGCCGAGTTGCTGTAGGTCCCGTTGGGGATGGTGATGGGGATGTTGACCGTGAAGGTGTAGGTCAGCGTACAACCCCCCGGCAATGAGAAGGTGCCCGCCCTCAGGGCCGTGATGGCGCCGTTGGCCGGGTCAATCGTGGCGGTGCGCGTGCCAAGCCCGCAGGCAGAGGGCGCCGCGCTGAAACTGACGGTGGGCAGGGGTGGGTTTGCCACTGTGGCTGTGCCGCCAGGCAGGCTCGGGTCATACAAGATCGCACCGAGTACATCGCCCCGGCCCGAGCCGTTGGCGACAACAATTGAATAGGTGGTCGTGCCGGGTGGCGACACCGGCGTGGTTGATGCCGGGGTCGATGTTGTCTTGATGGTCGTGAGGGCCGGCAGGCAGTTGGCCGGCAGGCCGCCCGCGTTGGTTGGCAGGCCTGTGTTGGCGACGGTGGCGGCTGCACCCGCCCCACCCACGCCGGCGCCATACGCGGCTGTGGTGCCGCCCCTGTTCGTCAACCCGGCAACGCCACCTGCCAAAGTGCTGGCCGTGATGCCCAGCCCGGTGCTGGTGACGAGAAAGCCGCCGCCGCCGCCGCCGCCAGGCCCATGAATGGTGCCGTTGGTATCGCCGCCTTGCCCACCCACAGCCTGCGCGCTGGCGACAGTGCCTGAACTTGCCAGCACCACAATACCGCCGCCTGCGCCACCGCCGCCTGCCGCATCACAGTTGTTCGGCCCGTTGGCGGGGCAGTTGCCGCCGCTGACGGGTATGGACCGCCCACCCTGGCCGTTTGCCAGCAGCGCGCCGCTACCACCTACCGTTCCTGCCTTGACGAAAACCAGACCGCCGCCGGCACCGCCGGATGTATCGAGCGCATAGTTGTTGTTGGATGTGCCGCTGCCGCCACCGCCGCCCATCGTGAGTTTGTTGGTGATGGCTGGCGTTGTGGCGTTGCCGCCCCGCCCACCAATGGCCAGGTTGGTATTCCAGGTGTTGCCGCCAACGCCACCGGCAGCCCTGTTGCCCCCACCGCCGCCGCCGGAGTTTTCGCCGTTACCTGCCGGTGCCGAGTCATCGCCGCCACCGCCGGCGTTACCCGGGGCACCTGCAGCCCGCGATCCACCGCTGTAGCTTCGGCCCGTTGCTGTCAGGTAAGCCAGAGTCGCAGAAATGGAGCGGTTGTTGGTGGTCGCATTGGTGAGCGAGCCATTCGCAGAGCTGGTTCCGACAGTCAGCAGCGCGCCGGTCCCGCTGAACACCACAAGCGTGCGATCAGGTGTTCCTGCCGTGCCTTCGCCTTTGCCGCCGTGAGCGGCGTAGTTGTCGGCCCTTACCCGGTCAAAGTTCGCCAGCGTTTGTGCGGCAGCCCCCGCGGCGCCCGTCAGGGTGGCACCCGCGCTGCCGCGAAAACCCGCGTAGGACGCATTGATGCTGCCGTTGTTGGTAAATGCCCCGGCCACATCCACAACCACCACCCCGCCGGTGGTGCCATCCCACGGTGCCGGCACGATGGACGATGCCGCGCTGATGGTCAGCGTCGAATACTGCGGCACCCGGATGACCTGATAAGTCTGGTTGTTGGTTGCAGCCGTGTTTTGCGTGTAAGTGTTGATCAGGTTTGCAGAAAGATTCAGCACATTGGCACCCACCGACACCACCCGTGCAAACTCGTAGGTGCCAGCCGCAGTGGCCGGGAATGTGTAGGCCGCTGAATTGGCAGTGTTGCCACCGGTGCCGTCCTGCATCTGCATGATCAGCACCAGGTCGCCGGTCGCGATGGCGGTGGTCGTTCCGCGGGGCGAGGCGCTTGTATATCCAATCGTGCTGCCGCCAGCGCCTCCGCCCGCTGCTGTTCCCGGGTAGTAGGTGTTCACCAGCGTATTGGCCGCACCAATGGTGCGGGCACCCATGACGCCGGGGGCCGCACACACCTGCGCGTGTGAAAGGCCAGCCTGAAAAATACCAAAGAAAAAAACTACCAGTAGCCGGAAGGCACAGTCACGGAAAAAATACATAAACCATTTCAATAGCCGATGGTTTCACTTGTGAAACACTACGCAAAATAGAAGATACCTAAGAATCTGCAAGCATACAAAAAAGCAGGCGCGAATCACTATTCGGCATCAGGTTTGTGAGCCCAATTGATGGATTAGTTCTCATCATGCGGAGTTTTTTGGTCCGATGTGTTGGCTGGTGTACACGTGTCGCGCCAGGGTCAACGAGCCTGACCGCTCTTTCAAATTGAGGGTTCGTTCACGGGCGTTCAGTTCGTTCGTTGCTCTCTGCGAACGATGGAGCTGCATAGGCACCTGACTTTCAACGCAGGGGGAGCTGCCATCCTGTAAACGGTGCAAGACCAGACGATGACACTGGCGGTCGCTGCAGCAAAGAGACCGCAAAAAAAATACCGGCACTCGGCCGGTATTAAAAACTGACTGTCGCCAGCCGAAGACTAGCGATGAAACTTCTCTATTGCCGAATGGTAGTGACGCAGTTTGACGGCCTCATGTTATTCAGCGCAGGTTATTTCGCAGTAGCTGCCGCTGCTGTGTGTTGGCTTCAGGCCGCACGGGGCGGCAAACCGCGCACCATGGTCAGAAACTCCAGCGTCGTTCCGGCACGGCGAAACTCCGACAGGGCCTGGTACTCCGGGTCGGCATACCAGTTGCGGGCAAGTTCCTCCGACGGGAACTTGAAGATGATCACACGCCCGGGGCGGGGTGATGTGCCTTCAAAGGTCAACGGCGCGTCGTCATAGGTCTGGAACTCGCCGTTGTAGCGTTTGAGGATGGGGAAGAAACCTTTTTCGTATTTGCGGTATTCGGCTGCGTCCTGCACAACCAGGTTGGCAAGGACAAAGACGGGGACTGGTGTGGACATGGTGTTCTCCGGTTGATGTGATGAGCGCCGCAGGGGTTTTGCGTGCGAGGCCTTGATTCGATGATCGCATGAGTGTCAGAAAGTCGCGGTCAGGTGGTCAATCCTCAACCCATGCAAGGCTGTTCTTTCCGATGGACTGTGCCAGCCGCTGCAGCCTGGGCGCAAACCTTGTTTTCAGGTCAGCGGGGGAAACCGCATCTTTCGGAAAAATCATGTTGATGGCTGCAAGCAGGCGCTCACCGCTGAAGATGGGGAAAGCGATGGCGCCAAAGTGGGCCTCCAGGCTCCACTCGCCTTCGTTGGTGGCGTAACCCCGGCGCCGGGTTTCGCGAATCATCCGGTTCACCTGCTTGCGGTCACGCGCGATTTCGCCTACGCCGTCCTCGCGCTCTCCCAGCATCTCCAGCAGGGCTTCCAGCTCTTCATCGGTGCAGGCGGAAAGATAGGCGCGGCCAACGGCAGTCACAAATATCGGCAGCTTCTGGCCCAGCCTGGCGTGGTGCTGTGACAGCGTGCTCCAGCGATGGGTTGATTCGCGCACCACCATGAAGCCGCCCTCGGCGGTGGCTATATCGCACGGCCACAGCAACTCCTTGACGGACGCATGCATCAGCGGTGTGGCCACCTGCGATACCCAGGCTTCGTCTTCGAAGCCCTCACTCAGGCGCCGTACTTCAAAGGTCAGGTAGTACTGCCCGTCGCGTTCGCCATGCCGCACCATGCCCTCGGATCTGAGCGTCTCCATCAGGCGCTTGACAGTGGTCCTGTGCATGCCGCAGGCCTTGCCGAGTTCCGTTGTCGATGCAATACCGCCAGGCGCGGCATTCAGGGCCTTGAGCAATTGCAGGCCCCGTGAAAGGCCGCGGACTTCCTTGTAGGCGCTTGACGGATAGGGTTCACCAGTCACTACATCAACTCTCCGGCTCGGGGTTTTTACCATGCCAAAGGTGCATGGAGTGCACTCAGTTTACAGCCTGAGGCCTTGACTCGAAGATACGGCCCAACAAGCGGTGCAGTCATTCCTGCACCTTGCAGCTGGAAATCCTCAGGAAACAAAATGTCGAATATCCCCACGCCAAGTCTTTGGCAAAACCTGAACCGCACGGCCTTTTCGCAAGGCTGGTTTGACGCCAGGGGCATCAGCACGCGTTACCTGCAGTCGGGCTCAAGCTCGCTGCCGCCACTGATCCTGTTGCACGGTGTCGGTGGCCATGCAGAAGCCTACTCACGAAACCTGGCTGCGCATGGAAAATTCTTCAATACCTGGTCGCTGGACATGATTGGACATGGCTGGTCAGACAAGCCGGACCACCCGTATGAAGTGCACCATTACGTGGACCATATCCTGCGCTTCATGGATGCGCAGGGTTGGGACAAGGCCCGCATCAGCGGTGAGTCGCTGGGTGGCTGGGTAGCAGCGCGCATGGCGGCCAGCCATGCGGACCGTATCGAGCGTGTGGTGCTCAATACCGCAGGTGGTTCGCGTGCCGAGCCGACCGTGATGGCGCGCATCAAGAGCCTGTCGACACGCGCTGCTGAAGACCCGAGCTGGGAGTTCATCAAGGCGCGGGTGGAGTGGCTGATGGCTCACGCCGAGCACGCGACGCAAGACCTGATTGCATGCCGTCAGGCTATTTATTCACAGCCCGGGTTCAAACAGGCGATGGCGAACGCGATGGTGCTGCAGGATATGGATGTCCGCACCCGCAACCTGATCAGCCCCGAGGACTATGGCCGCTTCAAGGCGCCTACGCTGGTGCTCTGGACCTCGCACGACCCGACGGCCGATGTGTCTGAAGGCAAGCGGATTGCAGACATGATTCCCGGTTCACAGTTTGTGGTGATGAACGACTGCGGTCACTGGCCGCAATGGGAAGACGTCGCCACCTTCGACCGGATTCACATCAACTTCCTGCTGGGCCGCCCACTGGATACGCCCTTGAATATCTGACGCATTCACATGGCAAGCAATGTTCAATGGGATGTGGTGATAGCCGGGGCCGGGCCGACCGGACTGACGCTGGCCAACCACCTGGGCATGCTGGGCGTGCGTACGCTGGTGCTGGAAACGCTGCCCGCGCTGATCGACTACCCGCGCGGTGTCGGAATGGACGACGAAACCCTGCGCAGCTTTCAGGCCATTGGGCTGGTGGAAGAAGTCAGGCGGCACACGGTGCCCAACCAGGCGATGCGTTTTGTGGACAGGCGCGGGCGGGTGCTGGTGTCGATCAATCCGCTGGCACAACCCTTTGGCTGGCCGAGACGCAGTGGCTTCATACAGCCATTGATCGACCGTGAACTGGCAAAAGGCCTGGAGCGATTTGCGCATGTGAAGCTGCAGTTCCAGAGCGCAGTGCAGCACTACAGTGAAGAAGACGGCATGGTGCAGGTGGGTGTTCAGCCCATGGATGCGCAAGGGGCAGCCAGTGGCGATATGCACTACGTAACGGCGCGCTTTCTGGTCGGGTGCGACGGTGGCCGCAGCCCGGTCCGTGGCCTGATGAAATTGCCCTTTGACGGTAAAAGCGAATCTACCAAATGGCTGGTGATTGACATCGCCAACGACCCGGTTGGTATGCCGAATGTCAGCCTGGTTCTCAACGACGACTTCCCCTATGTCGAGATCGCACTGCCGCACGGCATACGGCGCTTTGAGTTTCTGGTGCCCGCCGATGCTGACGAGGCTGCGTATGACAAACGTGACCATATCCTGCAACTGCTGAAGCGGGTGCTGCCGGACCACGTCAGGCCGGATGTCATCCGCCATCGTGTGTACATGCACCATGCACGCATCGCGCCCACCTTTGGCAAGGGCAGGGTCTTCATTGCCGGTGATGCCGCCCACCTGATGCCCGTCTGGCAAGGCCAGGGTTTCAACACCGGCATACGCGATGCCACCAACCTGGCCTGGAAGCTGGCCCTGGCCAGCCGCTGCAATACCCGCCCCTGCTTGCTGGACACCTACACCGAAGAGCGTCATTCGCATGCGGGCGCCATGATTGATTTGTCGGTGCTGGTGGGCAGGATATTTGTACCTGCCAACCCCCTGCTGCGGCTGTTCAGGAACTTTGCCGCACCGCTGATTGCACGCATCACCCCGCTGCGCAACTACATCGCCGAGATGCGATTCAAGCCGATGCCGTTTTTCAGGCAGGGCGCGGTGGTGCACCGCGGTGGCCCGAACCCCAAGGGGCCGGTAGGCCGCATGTTCGCCCAGCCCTGGGTTTGCAATGCTGCCGGCCAGGCACTGCGGCTGGACGATGCGATCGGCCTGCGTTTTGCACTGGTGAGCTGGAGCGTGCATGCGGATGCCTGGATCGATAGCGGTTCGCGCCGCCTGCTGGCTGAACTCGGTGCCGTGTCCATAGTCGTCCGGCCCACGTGCCAGGACCTGGGCCGCGATGCGCCTGAAGACGGGCAGGTTCTGGCCGACCGGGATGGTGACCTCAAGCGCTGGTTTGACGCCGCCCCGGGCTCCATCATCGTGCTGCGGCCGGACCGCATCGTGGCCGCAGTCTGCACGCCCTTTGAGCTGAACGACACCTTGCAGGCGCTGGCTGCCACCATGGGGCTTGATGTGCCGGTATCTGCCGCGCCTGTCCCTTCGGGGTCCGAAGATATGGCCGCAGAAGCACCGGCCACCACGGCCATGGAGCCTGCATGAAAACCCCTGCAAACGCCCGTGCCTTCCTGGGCATGTCGCACACGCCCCTGTTGGGTCTTGCCCATCTCGATCCTGCAGTCGAGGCACAACTGATGGGTTCGATAGACCTGGCCAGGCAGCATGTGCTGCGCTGGGCGCCGGACCGCATCGTGTTGATAGGGCCAGACCACTACAACGGCTTTTTCAATGAACTGATGCCGACTTTCTGTATAGGAACGGCGGCCTCATCGGTGGGTGACTACCTGATGCCCAGCGGGCCGCTGAACGTGGATGAGAAGTTCGCGCTGCAGGCCGCTGATTTCCTGATGGATGAGGGGTTCGATCCGGCTGTCTCCCGCCGCATGCGGATAGACCACGGGTTTTCACAGCCGTTGCAACTGTTGTGGGGCAGCTTGGCCACACCCCCGGTGCTGCCGGTTTTTGTCAATGCACTGGCGCCGCCAAGCATGCCGCGTGTGCGCCGCTGCCGTGATTTGGGCGTGGCGCTGGGCCGGTTCCTGGATGGTGTGCCGGGACGTACGCTGCTGATCGGTTCGGGCGGACTGTCACATGAGCCGCCGGTGCCGACCATGGAGCACCCGGATCCGCAGGTGCGGGACCGCATCACGCTGCGCTCTGACCTGACCGAGGCCACGCGCGCCGCCAAGATCAAGGGCGTGATTGCCGCCGGGCTGGCATTGGCCTCCGGTGAGTCAGCCATGAAGCCGCTCAACAGCGCCTGGGACCAGCGCTGGATGGATGGGCTGGAGCAGGGTGATCTGGGCTTTTTTGACAGTTACACCGAAGCCGGCATAACCGCAGAAGCGGGTTTGTCGGCACACGAATCCAAGGCCTGGCTGATAGGCCGTGCGGCGCTGCCACCGGGCGTGCGCGGATGCGCTTTCCGTCGCTACCAGGCGATTGACGAACTGATTGCCGGCTTTGGCGTGATGTTTGTAGACGCCGACCCGGTACCTGCAGGAACAGATCATGGTTGACCCTCAAACCCTGCAGTCGGTAGCTGCTCGCTTGCGCAAGGCGGCAGAAACACGCACGCCGATAGCCGCGTTGAGGAACGAATTTGCGCAGCTGCCTGAGGCCGGGCAGGCCGCGCTGGCTTATGGCGTGCAGCAATTGAACGTCGCGCATGCAACAGCACAGGGTCGGCGGGTGGTAGGGCGAAAGATAGGCCTCACATCGGCTGCAGTGCAAAAGCAGATTGGCGTGAGCCAGCCTGACTTTGGAACGTTGCTCGACGACATGATTTACGGCGACAACGAGATGGTGCCGCTGTCCCGCCTGCTGCAGCCCAAGGTCGAAGCCGAGATTGCGCTGGTGCTGGAGAAAGACCTGCCACTGGTTTCCAGCACCCTGGTCGACCTCATCAACGCCACGGCTTATGCGCTCCCGGCTATCGAGATTGTGGACAGCCGCATTGCCAATTGGGACATCCGCTTTTTTGACACCGTGGCCGACAACGCATCAAGTGGCCTGGTGGTACTGGGCGGGCCGCTGCGCTCGCTCAAGGATCTGGACCTGCGAACCTGCACGATGGAGATGATGCGGGGCGGGCAGCGCGTGTCTTCGGGCGTGGGCGCAGATTGTCTGGGCCACCCGCTGAACGCTGCGCTCTGGCTGGCACGCAAGATGGCTTCGCTGGGTCAGCCGCTAAAGGCCGGAGACCTGATCCTGACAGGGGCGTTGGGCCCCATGGTGGCGGTTTCACCGGGCGATGTGTTTGAAGTGGGTATTTCCGGTCTGGGTTCCGTGGTCGCCAGGTTCAGCGAATCCTGAGCCTGCATTTTCTTAAAAAACTGATTACAAAAGGAGTCAACATGCAATACACGATTCGTACTTTCATCAAGTCTTTGGCCGCCCTGTCCCTCGTGGGACTGGCCGGTCTGGCTTATGGCCAGGCGTTTCCTTCAAAGCCGATCACGTTGATCGTGCCTTTTGCGCCCGGCGGGCCGACCGACGCCATCGCGCGCAACGTCGCGCAGAAGATGACGGACACACTGGGCCAGCCAGTGCTGGTGGACAACCGTCCCGGTGCAGGTGGTCAGATCGCGGGCACCTTCGTCAAACAATCCAGGCCTGATGGCTACACACTATTTGTAGGTGCCAGTGAAATGTTTGCCATCAATCAGACCCTGTTCAGCAAGTTCTCTTATGACCCGCTGAAAGACTTCAAGCCGGTCAGCGCCTTTGTTGAAACGCCGATGATTCTGGTGGTTTCAAAAGACAGCCCGGCCAACTCTGTGCAGGAGCTGATTGCGCTGGCAAAAACCAAGGCGGGCGGCCTTGCTTATGCTTCACAGGGCTTGGGCTCCGTCGGGCATCTGCTGGGTCAGACCATGGCAGTGAAGACAGGGGCCACGATGGTCCACGTTCCCTACAAGGGCTCGGCACCTGCGCTGCAGGACCTGGCGACTGGCCGGGTCGACATGATGTTTGACGTGGTGGCCAGCAGCGGCCCGCTGATTGCCGGCGGCAAGCTCAAGGCTTTGGCAGTTGCCAACCCGCGCCCATTCGCCAACCTGCCCGGCGTGCCTACCCTGGCAGAAGCAGGGTTCAGCGGGCTGGATGCCAGCGTGTGGTTTGGCGTGGTGGCACCTGCAGGCACGCCAGATGCCGTGATTGCAACCTTGAATGACGCCATCACCAAAGCCATCGCCACCCCCGACCTGACCAAACGTTTTGGCGACCTGGGCATGCGTCCCCTGCCCATGAACGCCCAGCAGTTTGGTGCCTTCATGAAAGGCGAGGTAGACCGCTGGACACCGCTGGTCAAGGCCAGCGGCGCAGTGATCGACTGAGCGTCCGTTTTTTTTATTGGAGAAGACAGTGAGCAAAAAAATCAGGTGCGCCGTTATAGGCCCCGGCAATATCGGCACCGATCTGCTGGCCAAACTGCAGCGCAGCGCGGTGCTGGAGCCGGTCTGGATGGTCGGTATAGATGCCGCCTCGGACGGACTCCAGCGCGCGCGGGAGATGGGCATCAAGACCACCTCGGACGGGGTGGACGGCCTGCTGCCGCATGTGCTGGCCGATGGTGTGCAAATCGCATTCGACGCCACCAGCGCCTACGTGCACGCTGAAAACAGCCGCAAACTCAATGCGCTGGGCGTGATGATGATTGACCTTACCCCGGCAGCGATCGGCCCTTACTGTGTGCCGCCCGTCAACCTTCGTGAGCACCTCGGCAAACGCGAGATGAACGTCAACATGGTCACCTGCGGTGGCCAGGCCACCATCCCCATGGTGGCGGCGGTTTCGCGCGTGCAGGCTGTGGCTTACGGCGAGATCGTTGCCACCGTTGCCAGCCGCTCCGTGGGACCCGGCACCCGCAAGAACATCGATGAGTTCACCCGCACCACCGCTGGCGCGGTCGAAAAGATAGGCGGTGCAAAACAGGGCAAAGCCATCATCGTTATCAACCCCGCAGAGCCGCCGCTCATGATGCGCGACACCATCCACTGCCTGACCGAACAGGCCCCGAAAACGGATGAAATCGAAGCCTCGGTGCATGCAATGGTCAAGGAGGTGCAGAAATATGTCCCCGGCTACCGGCTGGTCAATGGTCCGGTGTTTGACGGCAATCGCGTCTCGATCTACATGGAGGTCGAAGGCCTCGGCGATTACCTGCCCAAATACGCTGGAAACCTGGACATCATGACGGCCGCTGCTGCGCGAACGGCAGAAATGTTTGCAGAAGAAATACTGTCGGGCGCATTGACGCTGGACACCGTTGCCGCTTGAGGAGCACCGCATGACCCAACAAAAAATAACTGTCCACGACATGACGCTGCGTGACGGCATGCACCCCAAGCGCCACCAGATGACGCTTGAGCAGATGAAAGCAGTGGCCTGCGGGCTCGATGCCGCCGGTGTCCCCTTGATTGAGGTGACGCACGGCGATGGCCTGGGCGGCAGTTCCGTCAACTACGGTTTTCCTGCGCACACCGATGAGCAATACCTGGGCGCTGTGATACCGCTGATGAAGCAGGCCAGGGTGTCGGCGCTTCTGATACCCGGCATAGGCACTGTCGACCACCTGAAGATGGCGCATGAACTGGGTGTCAGCACCATACGTGTGGCCACCCACTGTACCGAAGCCGATGTCAGCGAGCAGCATATCCAGCGATCCCGCGAACTAGGGCTGGACACCGTCGGCTTCCTGATGATGGCGCACATGCAGACACCGGAAGGTCTGGTGAAGCAGGCGAAGTTGATGGAAAGCTATGGCGCCAATTGCCTGTACATCACCGACTCCGCCGGCTACATGCTGCCCGACGACGTTCGAACGAGAGTGGGCGCAGTGCGGCAGGCCTTGAAACCCGAGACCGAACTTGGCTTTCATGGCCATCACAATCTGGCCATGGGTATTGCCAATTCGCTGGCTGCCATAGAGGTAGGCGCCAACCGCATCGATGCGGCAGCTGCCGGGCTTGGCGCGGGCGCGGGTAACACGCCGATGGAAGTCTTTGTTGCCGTCTGCGCGCGCATGGGTATTGAGACCGGCGTTGACGTTTTCAAAATACAGGACGTCGCCGAAGACCTGGTGGTCCCGATGATGGATCACATCATCCGCATTGACCGTGACTCCCTGACGCTTGGCTATGCCGGTGTCTATTCCAGCTTTCTTCTGTTTGCAAAGCGTGCGGAGAAAAAGTACGGCGTGCCTGCGCGTGACCTGCTGGTCGAACTGGGCCGGCGTGGCATGGTCGGCGGGCAGGAGGACATGATTGAAGATACGGCGATCACGATGGCAAGAAGCCGGGCTGCTGTCGTGCAGGCGGCCGGCTGAACTGGCGCAGGTTGACTGCCGACGCATAGGCGTTCACGCGGGCATGGTCTTGGTGAGGCTCCGGGGCGGTGAGGGTGCGTGTTGTTTAAACTCTTCCTTCCACCCAGAAACACCGGAGACCTTCGAATGACCGAGACGACATACAAAGACACACAACTGCTGATCAACAACGAATGGTGTGCTGCTGCCAGTGGCAAGACGCTGGATGTGGTCAACCCGGCCACGGGAAAAGTCATCGGCAAGGTGGCGCATGCCGGCATCCCCGACCTGGACCGCGCACTGGCTGCAGCGCAGGCCGGCTTCAATGCATGGAAGAAAATTCCCGCGAACGAACGTGCTGTCACCATGCGCAAGGCGGCGGGTCTGCTGCGTGAGCGTGTCGTCGACATTGCGCGGCTGATGACCCAAGAGCAGGGCAAGCCGTTTGCAGAAGCCCGTGTCGAAGTGCTGGCAGGTGCCGACATCATCGAATGGTTTGCAGATGAAGGCCGTCGCGTTTATGGCCGTATCGTGCCCTCGCGCAACCTGGCGGCGCAGCAACAGGTGTTGAAGGAGCCGATTGGCCCCGTCGCCGCCTTCACGCCGTGGAACTTCCCGATCAACCAGGTCGTGCGCAAGCTGGGCGGTGCGCTGGCCTGTGGCTGCTCCTTCCTGGTCAAGGCGCCCGAAGAAACCCCGGCTTCGCCGGCCGCATTGCTGCAGGCTTTTGTCGATGCAGGCGTGCCGCCCGGCACTGTGGGCTTGGTGTTTGGCGACCCGCATGAAATCTCCAGCTACCTGATTCCTCACCCCATCATTCGCAAGGTGACGTTCACCGGCTCTACGCCGGTCGGCAAACAGCTGGCTGGGATGGCTGGTCTGCACATGAAGCGCGCAACGATGGAACTCGGTGGCCATGCGCCAGTAATCGTTTGTGAAGACGCCGATGTGGCGCTGGCCGTGAAAGCTGCAGGGGCTGCGAAATTTCGCAATGCAGGCCAGGTCTGCATTTCGCCGACCCGGTTCCTGGTACACAACAGCCTCAAGGATGAGTTTGCGCAACTGATGGTCAGGCACGCTGAAGGGCTAAAACTGGGCGATGGCCTGACTGAGGGCACGACGCTGGGGCCACTGGCAAACGCTCGCCGCCTGACGGCCATGGCCAAGGTGCTGGACGACGCGCGCAAGACAGGGGCAAAGGTTGCCACGGGTGGTGAACGTGTCGGCGCTGAAGGCAATTTTTTCGCAGCTACTGTGTTGACCGATGTGTCGCTGGAAGCCGATGTTTTCAACAACGAACCATTTGGTCCCATCGCCGCGATTCGCGGGTTTGACAAACTGGAAGAGGCGATCTCTGAAGCCAACCGCCTGCCTTATGGTCTGGCCGGTTACGCGTTCACAAAATCGGTGAAGAACACCCACATGCTGTCGCAACAAATGGAAGTGGGCATGCTGTGGATCAACCAGCCTGCCACGCCATCGCCTGAAATGCCGTTCGGCGGCATCAAGGATTCGGGTTACGGCTCTGAAGGCGGCCCGGAAGCCATGGAGGCCTACCTTGTCACCAAGGCGGTTTCCATCATGGCTGTCTGATGATGCTCGCCGGGGGTGTCGCTTTTCACACCGGCAGTTCGATCACAAGGTCCGTCAACGGGTAAGCGACGCAGGGCAGTATGTAACCGTCGCGTTTTTCGTCCACGCTCAGGCCAGGCCATTCAATGCGGTAGCTGACCTGGCCCGCTGCCAGTTTGCAGATGCAGGTGCGGCAGGTGCCGTTGCGGCATGAGCTGTCCATTAGCAGGCCTTCCAGTCCGGCGTGTTCTGCGGCAAGCAGCAGCGGTATGGATGAAGGTGCGCAGAAGCTCTGGCCGGTGGTCTTGACCGTGACATTGAAGTGTTTTTCTTCGCCACTGTTGCTGGTGGTGGAGGATGACATTGCTGGATGCTACAGCGCGGGGGGGCCGTGGTCGTTTTGCGCGACAATTGAGGGTTTCCCCGCACTCTAAATAAATATCCTTCATGTCCAGCTATTCCGTTCGTCCCGCCGCCGCCCGCGATGCCAAAGCCATTGCTGAAATCCATGTCGCTACCTGGCAGGCCGCCTACAAGGACCTGATGCCAGAGGACTTCCTCAAAAGAATGACGATTGAGAAGCGCCAGGCTTACTGGCGTGAGGCAATTGAATACAGCGAGCCGCAGATTCTGGTCGCCACCGAGAGCGACAAGGTGGTGGGTTTTGTGGGTTTTGACCGTTCACGCGATCCCGGCACCAAATCCACTGTCGGTGAAATCTGGGCCATGTATGTTGCGCCTGAACACTGGAGCAAGGGTGCGGGCGTCGGCCTGTGGGACGGCGCACGTGAAGGCCTGAAGGAAGAAGGTTGCACCCAGGTCACGCTCTGGGTACTGCTGCGCAATGAGCGCGCTCTCGGTTTTTTCGAACACTCTGCAGGCTTCAAACGCGAGATGCCCTCGCTCAGGACGACCGAGTTCGGCAGTGCGAGGCTGGAAGAGATCCGCCTGAAGCGGGCTGTCGACTGAAGCGGAAAACCCGCTTTGCACCTTCAGGATGGGACGTTCACAACGCGTTCTTCCTCATCGGGTATCAGTGAAGAACCCTCATCGGGATTGACGGGCAGCTCCAGCGACTGGTCCTCATCAAGCGCTTCTTCGGCTGTCGTTTGTTTCGGTGTTCTGCTCATGTCGGGCCTCTCTGCAAAAAGCAAATGTAGGGCCCCGATGTTGCACACCTGTCGTTTAAACGCGCGTTAGTCCCGCAGCGGTTTGTCGTGTCAGTCGTATCTGACAGGTTGGCACCGGCTTTGCCGAAAGATCAGGTGGCGCAAATACAGTCGCTTGTCCTACAGCCAGGCCTTGCCCCCACGCACAGCGAGCCAGTACGAGGCTGTTTAAGGTCAAAACACGAGCCGCCCAGTTGTCGATTGTTTTCAAGCAGCACTGTCGGCATTCTTTTTGTTTTGACTCTCGAAGGAAACGACATCATGGAAAAGACCATATACAACACCAGTTCTGCTGGTGACGCCACCAATGCGGTTCAACGCAAGGTCGACGCCGCAGGTTCGGCACTGCACACTGGGATTGACAAGGTTGCCGACCCCGCACGCCTTGCTGTTGATCGTCTGACCAGCGGCGCGCATGAGACAGTAGACCGGCTGGCCAGCACGGCGAACAACACTGCAGACCGTTTCGCCGACCAGACCCGCCGTGTGACTGAAGCGCCTTCGCGTGCGCTGGAAACATCAAAGTCCTGGGTGCAGGAGCGTCCGCTGGAGGCAGTTGCTGCGGCGCTGGCGTTCGGTTTTGTATTCGGCCGACTGACGGCCCGCTGATCCACGCCGCCAGCCAAAAAAGCCGCCTTGCCAGGCGGCTTTTTCCTGCGCGGCAAAATGCATGAACATAATCAACCGGGGGATAGGGATGGCCAGCAGCCTGCTTGCATTGATAGACGACATTGCCAGCATCCTCGACGATGTGGCGGTCCTTTCCAAGGTCGCCGCAAAAAAGACAGCCGGTGTGCTGGGCGATGACCTGGCGCTGAATGCGCAGCAGGTCTCAGGCGTCAAAGCCGACCGTGAACTGCCTGTGGTCTGGGCCGTGGCCAAGGGCTCCTTTATCAACAAACTCATTCTCGTACCTGCCGCGCTGGCGATCAGCGCGTTTGCGCCGTGGGCGGTGACGCCGCTGCTGATGGTGGGTGGGGCGTTCCTGTGCTTCGAGGGTTTCGAAAAGCTGGCGCACAAGTTCATGCACAGCCGGCACCAGCAGCAGGCCAGGCACGAAGAGCTGGTCGCTAAGTTGGCCGATCCGGCTGTCGATCTGGTGGCAGTCGAAAAAAGCAAGATCAAGGGGGCGATCCGGACCGACTTCATACTGTCGGCAGAAATCATCGCCATCACACTGGGCACGGTACAGGACAGCGTTTTCATCACCCAGCTGACGGTGCTCAGCGCCATCGCCATTGTGATGACCGTGGGTGTTTACGGGCTGGTGGCGGGCATCGTCAAACTGGATGATGGCGGCCTGCATCTTTCAAAACTTGCTGGCGACAGCGCAGTGCGCCGTTTGCAGCGCAGCCTGGGCCGCGGCATCCTGATCGCCGCACCGTGGTTGATGAAGGGCCTGTCGGTGGCAGGCACGATTGCCATGTTCCTGGTGGGGGGCGGCATCATCACGCACGGATTTACACCGCTGCACCATTTCATTGAACAGCTGACGGCAAAGGCCGGCGGCTGGCTGGCTGCGATCACGCCTTTGCTGATGGATGCCGTGGTCGGCATCATCACTGGTGCCATCGTGCTGGCCGCTGTGAGCATCGTGAAGAAGGTGCTGCAATCAAGAGCCGGCGCGCCAGCCTGATTGGCACCGTTGACCTGGTGCCATAACGGGCTGACCGGATATCCCTGTCCGCAATCAGGCTGTCGCAGCCTCCGGCATTTTTCCCGCAACGGCTTTTTCCTGCGTTTGGATGGCCCCTGCAGTGGCAGGCTTTGCCCACGCGCTGCACATGGCATCGGGCAGGGTGGTCTTGCGCTGTATCAGGTCGTTGTTGCCAAAGAGTTCGGCAATCCAGTCGACAAACACCCGCACCTTGTTGCTCAGGTGGCGGTTGGGCGGGTAAACCACATGCAGCGGAATCGCGCCGCCGCACCATTCGGTGAACAGTGGCTCAAGCTTGCCGCTGCTGATGTGGTCTTGCACCAGGAAGCTGGCGGTATGCAGCACACCGAGGCCAGCCAGTGCGGCCGCTACACCGGCGTTTGTGTCATTGACCGACAGCTGCCTGTGGCCGGCCATCTCAACGGTCTCGCCGTCCTTGTAGAGCTCGGAGGTGAAAATTTTTCCGTTGCGGGGTGACGCGTAGCGGATCAGCTGGTGGCCGTTTTCAAGTTCGCCCGGATGTTTAAGTTGCCCATACCGCTTCAGGTAAGCAGGCGATGCGCAGGACAT
This sequence comes from Pseudomonadota bacterium, assembly GCA_040388075.1. Taxonomy (GTDB): domain Bacteria; phylum Pseudomonadota; class Gammaproteobacteria; order Burkholderiales; family Burkholderiaceae_C; genus Polaromonas. The sequence goes on from JAZKCN010000001.1 coordinate 47,639, forward strand.
CAAATAGAACTCGCCTATCTTGCGGGCAACCAGCGACTGGTCGGTCAACTCGCCGCCGCGCACCACGCAGTCCACGTTCTCGGCAATGATGTCTATGGGCCTGTCGCTGACGCCCAGTTCCAGCTGGATGTCCGGATAGCGCGCATAAAAGTCAGGCAGGGCCGGGATGATGACCGACAGGCCGAGTGACGCGGGCACATCGATCTTCAGGCGTCCGCGCGGACTGGCCTTGGCGCGCGACATGCTGGATTCGAGCTCGTGCACTTCGCCGAGCAGGCGGCTGGCCTGTTCGTAATAGGCCGCGCCGTCAACTGTGACGGTGACACGGCGGGTGGTGCGGTTGAGCAGCTTGGTGTCCAGCTCTTTTTCAAGGTCCTGGATCAGCCGGGTGACCGTGGGCTTGGGCAGGTCCATCGAGTCGGCGGCTTTGGTGAAAGTGCCGGCTTCCACAACCCGCACAAAAGCCTGCATTGCTGAAAATTTGTCCATTTTTGCGCACTCCCTCGGATTTGGCCGACTTACCCCGATATCGCAGCGAAATGCGCTGTTTGCGGGCTGGAAGCGATTATTGGGCAAATTCAAAGCCCCATTATTGCAATGGTGAAACAAAGAATGAGTGAAATCGCTATTTATTGTCCAGACGAGCCCCCCTACATTCTGCTGCATCGCAACAAATTGGCGCCCATGGAGGGCTCACAAGATGCACAGCCCACAAACTTCAGCCGCCCGTCCGGCCGCCATCCAGCCTGACTGGACCACCAAACAGATAGATATTTCCACATCCAGTCAGGCCGGAGATGCGCCGAAAAAATTGATGGATGTGCGTTTTTACGGCAACAAGGGCGCTTGCAGCCATGCCGCCTCGCCGCTGGTGCTTCACTTTCACGCCGGTGCTTTTGTGGCCGGATCACTGGAGTCCGGCGCTGCCATTCCGCGCCTGCTGGTCGAAGCCGGTGCTGTGGTGATATCGCTGGACTATCCGCTGGCGCCAGGGCACCCCTTCCCTGAAGCGATTGAGGCTGGTTACGCCGCCTTGCTCTGGGCCTTCAAGGCCAGGGGGAAGCTGGCTGGCAAGCAGGCGCAGGTTTTTGTAGCCGGTGAGGAAGCTGGCGGCAACATCGCCGCGGCTGTTGCGCTGATGTCGCGTGACCAGCACCAGCCCCAACTCGCCGGGCAGATCCTGCTGTCGCCGATGCTGGACCCCTGCATGGCCACAGCATCGCTGCGCTGCGCCGATGCTGGGCCCGTGGGTTGCACCTGGGCCGACGGCTGGCACAAATATTTGTCCCGCCTGCAGGAATGTGGCCACCCCTATGCCGCGCCCGGCACAGCTTTGCGGCTGGCCGACCTGCCGCCCACGCTGGTCCTGACCGCTGAAGACGATCCATTGCGCGACGAAGCGCTGGCCTACGTCAACCGCCTGCGTGAAGCCGGCCGGCTGGCCCATGTGTCGGTGCTGCCCGGCCCCACAGGCTGGCCAGCCAGCTTTGTCGATACGTCGGACCGCAAAAAGAGCTGGTCGCCGGCCGTGTTGAAAGAACTCAAAACCTTTCTGGCCGGCAGTGCCGCCAGACGCACAGCCAGTGCGCTGATCGCTGGTGACAGCGGCCAAAACCAGCCATCACCGATTTCGATTTTTTAAGTCATTTTTCTCAAGGTAGCCATCATGCAAACCATACGCCTCCACACCCCCAAACGCCGCCTTCTGGCCATCGCTGTTGCCGTGTTCGCGCTGACCAGCGTCACCGCCGCCATTTTTGGCGTCACCAGTTCACGCGCGCAGCCTGCTGCGGCGCAGGCGCCTGCAACGCCCGTGTCTGTCGCCACCGTTGTTCAAAGCGATGTCGCCGCATGGGAAGAGTTCTCCGGCCGGCTGGAAGCGGTCGAACGTGTCGATATACGCTCACGCGTGGCCGGCACCATACAGGCCGTGCATTTTCGTGAAGGCGCACTCGTCAAAAAGGGCGACCTGCTGCTGACGATTGACCCGGCCCCTTATGCCGCTGATGTGCAGCGTGCAGAAGCGCAGACGGCTGCCGCCCAGGCGCGCGTGGCGCAGGCCAAAGGCGAGCAGGAACGCTCGCAACGCCTGTGGAGCGAACAGGCGATCTCCAAACGCGAGTTCGACGAGCGCACCAATGGCCAGCGAGAGGCCGACGCAAACCTGCGCGCCGCACAGGCTGCGCTGCAGACTGCACAGCTGAGCATGGGCTACACGCAGGTGCGGGCTCCGGTGTCTGGCCGTGTCGGCAAGCTGGAGGTGACGGTTGGCAATCTGGTTGCGGCAGGCCCCGGTGCACCGGTGCTCACCACACTGGTTTCTGTCAGCCCCATTTACGCCAGCTTTGATGCCGATGAGCAACTGGTTGCGAAGGCCTTGAAAGAAGTCAGCGCTGGCGGCGAACGCAAGCTTGAGCGCATTCCCGTGCAGATGGGCACCGCCGCCAGCACCGACACGCCTTTTGAAGGCCGCCTTCAACTGGTCGATAACCAGGTGGATGCCAAAAGCGGCACGGTGCGCGCACGCGCCGTGTTTGACAACAAGGACGGCCAGTTGATGCCCGGCCAGTTCGCCCGCATCCGCATGGGCCAGGCCAGCAAGGCCACGGCGCTGCTGATCAATGAGCGTGCGGTGGGCACCGACCAGAACAAGAAATTTGTGATGGTGGTGGGCGCCGACAACAAGGCGGCCTACCGTGAAGTCACGCTGGGCGCTTCGGTCAACGGCCTGCGTGTCATCAAGAACGGCTTGGCCGCGAATGAACGCATCGTCGTCAACGGCCTGCAGCGCATACGCCCCGGTGCGCTGGTGGCGCCGCAAGTTGTCGAGATGACGGCCAAGGCTGAACTCTCGAATGGCGACAGGGCCATCAAGGTCGCACAAAAGTAAATACGCCGTCGTCATCCCGGACTCGATCCTGGATCCATCCCCTTCAGTGCTGGAGCCAGTGCGCCGGGGTCATGGATTGCGGATCAGGTCCGCAATGACAGCCGCTCCTTTTTGAACAAGAAGAACTGCCATGAATCTGTCCAAATTTTTTATTGACCGGCCCATTTTTGCCGGCGTTCTATCGCTGCTGATGCTGATCGCCGGCCTGGTGGCGCTGCGTGGGTTGCCGATTTCCGAATACCCGGAAGTCGCGCCACCCACCATCGTCGTGCGTGCCCAGTACCCGGGCGCCAACCCCAAAGTGATTGCCGAAACAGTGGCGACACCGCTGGAGGAGTCCATCAACGGCGTTGAGGGCATGCTCTACATGAACAGCCAGGCCACGACCGATGGTGTGATGACGCTGGCCGTCACCTTCAAGCTCGGCACGGATCCCGACAAGGCGCAGCAGATGGTGCAAAACCGCGTCTCGCAAGCCGAGCCACGCCTGCCGGAAGAGGTGCGCCGCTTAGGCGTCAGCACGGTCAAGAGTGCGCCCAACATCACGATGGTGGTGCATCTGGTCTCGCCCAACGACCGGTATGACATCAACTACCTGCGCAACTATGCGGTGCTGAATGTGAAAGACCGCCTGGCACGCATACAGGGGGTGGGCCAGGTGCAGATCTTCGGCGGCGGCGATTATTCGATGCGTGTCTGGCTGGACCCGCAAAAGGTGGCGCAGCGCGGTTTGTCGGCGAGCGATGTGGTGGCCGCGATTCGTGGTCAGAACGTGCAGGCTGCTGCTGGCGTGGTCGGTGCATCGCCCGGCCTTGCCGGTGTCGACATGCAGCTGTCGATTAACGCCCAGGGCCGTCTGCAGAACGAAGAAGAGTTTGGCGACATCATCGTCAAGACCGGTGCTGATGGTGCCATCACCCGCCTGCGCGATATTGCCCGCCTTGAACTGGGCGCTGCCGATTACGCACTGCGCTCGTTGCTGAACAACAAGCAGGCCGTCGGCATGGGTGTGTTCCAGGCGCCGGGCTCCAACTCGCTGGAAATTTCCGACGCAGTCCGCAAGACCATGGACGAACTCTCGAAGAACATGCCTGAAGGCGTGGAATACCGTATCGCCTACGACCCGACGCAGTTTGTGCGCGCCTCCATCAAGTCGGTGATCACCACACTGCTTGAAGCGATTGCACTGGTGGTGCTTGTCGTCATTTTGTTCTTGCAAACCTGGCGCGCCTCCATCATTCCGTTGCTGGCTGTGCCGGTGTCGGTGGTCGGCACCTTTGCGGTCCTGCACCTGCTCGGCTTTTCGATCAATGCGCTCAGCCTGTTCGGGCTGGTGCTGGCCATCGGCATTGTGGTCGATGACGCCATCGTGGTGGTCGAGAACGTCGAGCGGAACATCAGCGACGGGCTGAGCCCGCGTGAGGCCACCTACCGTGCGATGCGCGAGGTGTCCGGCCCCATCATCGCGATTGCGCTGGTGCTGGTAGCAGTGTTCGTGCCGCTGGCATTTATCAGCGGCCTGACCGGCCAGTTCTACCGCCAGTTTGCAGTGACGATTGCGATCTCTACCGTGATCTCTGCCATCAACTCGCTGACCCTGTCGCCTGCGCTGGCTGCCTTGCTGCTCAAGGGTCACGACGCACCCAAAGACAAGCTGACGCGTGGCATGGACAAAATCTTCGGCCGCTTTTTCGCCGCGTTTAACCGCCTGTTCAGCCGCGGTGCGACTGGCTACAGCAGCGGCGTGAAAAGTGCCATCTCGCGCAAGACGGCGATGCTGGCTTTTTACCTGGCGCTGGTCGCTGCTACGGTCGGCATCTTCAAACTGGTACCCGGCGGTTTTGTGCCCGCGCAGGACAAGCAGTACCTGATTGGTTTTGCGCAGCTGCCCGATGGCGCCACGCTGGACCGTACCGAAGACGTGATCCAGCGCATGGGCGACATCATGAAGAAAAACCCGAACGTCGAGGATGCGATTGCCTTCCCTGGCCTGTCCATCAACGGCTTCACCAACAGCTCCAACTCGGGAATCGTGTTTGCCACGCTCAAGCCTTTTGCAGAACGCACACACAAGGACCAGAGCGGTGGCGCTGTTGCCGGCCAGTTGAACCAGGCATTCGGCGCCATACAGGACGCCTTTATCGTGATGTTCCCGCCACCACCGGTTGAAGGCTTGGGCACCACCGGCGGCTTCAAGCTGCAGCTCGAAGACCGCGCCTCGCTGGGCTATGACGCGATGGATGGCGCTGTGAAAGCCTTCATGGCGAAGGTCGCGCAGGCGCCTGAAATTGCCGGCACCTTCACCAGCTGGCAGGTCAATGTGCCGCAGCTGTATGCCGACATCGACCGTGCCAAGGCACGCCAGCTGAATGTGCCGGTGACCGACATCTTTGACACCATGCAGATCTACCTCGGCAGCCTGTATGCGAACGACTTCAACAAGTTTGGCCGTACCTACAGCGTGCGTGTGCAGGCCGATGCGGCCTACCGCGCGCGGGCTGAAGACGTGGGCCTGCTGAAGGTGCGCTCGACCACCGGCGAGATGGTGCCGCTGTCGGCGCTGATGAAGGTCAACTCCAGCTTTGGCCCCGAGCGTGCCATGCGCTACAACGGCTACCTGTCGGCCGACGTCAGTGGTGGCCCTGCACCCGGTTATTCGTCGGGCCAGGCGCAGGAGGCGATTGAACGCATTGCCGCCGAGACCCTGCCCAAGGGCATCAGCTATGAATGGACGGAACTGACCTACCAGGAAATCCTGGCCGGCAACTCTGCGGTACTGGTGTTCCCGCTGGCGATCCTGCTGGTCTTCCTGGTGCTGGCTGCGCAGTATGAAAGCCTGACCCTGCCGATGGCCATCATCCTGATCGTGCCCATGGGTCTGCTGGCCGCGATGACTGGTGTGTGGATCTCGGGTGGTGACAACAATGTCTTCACGCAGATAGGGTTGATGGTGCTGGTCGGGCTATCTGCGAAGAACGCGATTTTGATTGTCGAATTCGCCCGCGAGCTGGAGTTCGCCGGCCGCACGCCGGTGCAGGCCGCTATTGAAGCCAGCCGCCTGCGCCTGCGCCCCATCCTGATGACGTCACTGGCCTTTGTGATGGGTGTGCTGCCACTGGTGCTGTCGACAGGCGCCGGTGCCGAGATGCGCTCGGCCATGGGCGTGGCCGTGTTCGCCGGGATGATTGGCGTGACGGCATTCGGCCTCTTCCTGACACCGGTGTTTTACGTCGCACTGCGCGCACTCACCGGCAACCGCCCGCTCAAGCTGCACGGTGAAGTGCCGCATGTCGAGCACGCGATTGGCTCGGGTGGTGGCGTGTTGCATGCGCAGCCTGCAGCGCCGCTCAAACAGCACGAATAAAAAAACAACCTGAACAGACTGAAAGACAAAAGGAGTTCACCATGAACCACTCTTCATCCAAATTGCGTACCGTGTTGGCGCCGCTGGCCATGGCGCTGGTACTGGCCGGTTGCGCCACGCCGGCAGTTGTTGATTCGTCACGCCTGCCGTCCGCGCCCACCGCCTTCAAGGAAAACGCCAATGCGCTGCAAAACACGCCGGCTACAGCGCCGCAAGTGCAGGGCCTGTGGTGGAAGGTATTTGCCGACCCCGTGCTGGACGGCCTCATCGACAGGGCCAACGGCAATAACAACAGCGTGCAGGTGGCCGCAGGCCGGCTGGCGCAGGCCAGGGCGATTGCCGGCCAGGTCGATGCCAACCGCTATCCGCAAATCGGCATTGGTGCAGGTGCGACACGGCAGCGCAATTCAACGACAGGCAACGTCGCACAAACCGTGGTGAGTGCGGGTGCCAACCTGTCCTATGAAGTGGATTTGTTCGGCAAGCTCTCGGGCGCGTCGAATGCCGCGTCACTGGATGCTGCTTCACGCGAAGCCCTGCTGCGCAGCACGCAACTGCTGGTGCAGGCCGACGTGGCCCAGACCTATCTCAGCCTGCGCGCGCTCGACACCGAACGTGAGCTGGTGCGTGGCACCATGCAGGCCTACCGCAACACACTGCGGCTGACTGAAGTGCGCTTTCGCGAAGGTGATGTGGCCGAGCTGGATGTGGCCCGCGTTCGCAGTGAAGCGGCCTCCACTGAATCGGAAGCATTGGCACTGGACCAGCGCCGCGCTGCGCTGGAGCACGCACTGGCTGTGCTGGTGGGCGATGTTGCTTCAAACTTTGAAGTCGCGCCCACTGCCTGGGCCGCCGCCTTGCCGGTGATACCCGCCGGTGTACCCAGCACGGTGCTGACACGCCGGCCCGACATCTCGGCTGCACAAAACACCATGCAGGCCGCGCAGGCGAGGGTGGGTGTGGCAAAAGCCGCGTGGTTCCCGACCTTCTCGCTGACCGCCAATGGCGGTTACGCGGCGCCTGACATCAAGGACCTGTTCAAGCTGTCGACCCAGGCCTGGGGTGTTGGTGCGCTGCTGTCCTTGCCCATCTTTGATAGCGGCCGCCGCGCAGCGGGTGTGCAGGGTGCCAATGCCGAACTCGACATCGCGCTGGCCAACTACCGCGAACAGGTGCTGGTCGCCTTCAGGGATGTGGAAGACCAGCTGTCGGCCCTGCGCCTGCTGGCCGACCAGTCCGAGGCGCAATCGCGCTCTGTGGATGCCAGTAGCCGCGCGACGCTGCTGTCGGGTTCGCGTTACCGCAACGGTTTTGTCAGCCAGCTGGAACTGCTCGATGCGCAGCGCAGCGAACTCCGCAACCGCCGCCAGGCGCTGCAGGTTAAAACGGCGCAGTACCTGGCCACAGTGGGGCTGATACGTGCTCTGGGTGGTGGCTGGGCCTGATCTGCTTTTTAATGCATCAGATTTAAAGCCTTAAGTGCTTAATGCTTTAAATTTGATGCATTATTCTGTTTTGGCCTCTTACGGTTGCCATCTGGATACCTGCAAAAGCGTAAAAATGGCCAAAAACACTGTTTTTGGGCCTTTTTTGATGATAATTTAGGGCTCCAGGCCAATCTGGACTAGCGCGATGTGCTATTTAATTGATAGCAATTGGCTTTTGCCGCTTTCTCATCTTTTGTATTTACAGCCTCAATGGGGCGGCTCGCTTGCTGGCGTCAGGTATGTGCCAGTGGCCCGCATCTGTTAAAACACCCGGTTCCCTTCCAAAAGTTACCAAGTTAGCCCCTGATGCCCGTTTCAAATTCCGCTTCCGCCACATCGCCTGTCGACATTCCCACCATCCACTGGACAGAGGGCGGAGAGGCGCGTTCTGCCCGCTGGCGCTCCGAGAGGGGCGCTGCACCGCCCAAACGGGTCGTGATTGCCGATGACAGCATGGCGGCTGATACGGCTTACCGCATGGCCTGTGAGGGTACGGGTTTGCTTTGGCGGGGAGACTTCCAGAATGCGCGCCTGTTGCTGCAGGCGATGGCGCGGCGTGTCGACAAGCCTGCAAAACCCAAACGCACCAAACGCCACAAGGCGGGTGAGTCGGACGCCGTGGCGCCATCACCGGAACCGGTTTTCCCCGAAGCCTTTCATTTGCACCGCCAGGCGCAGGCACAGCGTGCGCGTGTGCTGGGCATGGTGCTGATTCCGTTTGATGCGGACTACAGCATCCCCTTGCGCCGTGCGCCGGATGCAAAAAAAGCCAGCGCCGAGGCCTGGGGTCCTGCCCGCGACAGCTCGGGCCCGTCGGTGGCATCGCTGCGCGAACTGATGGGTTTCATCAGCTCACATGAGTGGCGGCGCAAGGGCGTGCCGATTGCTGCGCTGGGTGAAGACGGGCCGCACAACCGCGTGCATCCGCACTACGGCGTTTTTTCGCCGGTGCGTGGTGAATACATAGACATGGTGGCACAGGCGCCTGTGCCCGAAGGCATCGACGACATGACCGGCTTTGACATAGGTACCGGCACCGGTGTGCTGGCTGCCGTGCTGGCACTGCGCAGCGGCATTGAGCGCGTCATCGCGACCGACCAGGACCCGCGTGCGCTGGCCTGTGCGCGCGACAACCTCAAGCGGCTGGGTTTTCCTCAGGTCGAGGTGCGTGAAGCCGATCTTTTCCCCGAGGGCAAGGCCCATGTCATCGTCTGCAACCCGCCCTGGCTGCCGGCGCGGCCCGGCTCGCCGATTGAACAGGCGGTGTACGACGAAGACAGCCGCATGCTGCTGGGTTTCCTGAATGGCCTGGCCGCGCACCTGGAAGCGAAAGGCGAGGGCTGGCTTATCCTGTCCGACATCGCCGAGCACCTGGGACTGCGTTCGCGAGAGTGGCTGCTGGCAGCTTTTGAAGCGGCAGGCCTGAAGGTGATTGACCGCATGGACACGCAGCCGCACCACCCCAAGGCGACAGATGCGACCGATGCCTTGCATGCCGCGCGTGCAGCGGAAGTGACGTCGCTCTGGCGTCTGGCTGCCATCTAGGAGCTTTTGAGTCGTGACAGTCCTGTTGGCGCCCATGGAAGGCCTGTTGGATTTTGTGCTTCGGGACATCCTCACGCGTGTCGGCGGCATTGATCGCTGCGTGTCCGAGTTCATACGCATCACCGACCAGTTGTTGCCCGAGCGTGTCTTCACCCGCATCGTGCCCGAGCTGCACAACGGCGGCCGCACGCTGGCCGGTGTACCGGTGCGTGCGCAACTGCTGGGTTCGGACCCGGCCTGCATGGCCGACAACGCGGCGCGGCTGGCGTCGCTTGGTCCGGCGGGTGTGGACATCAACTTCGGTTGCCCGGCCAATGTTGTCAACCGTCATGGCGGCGGTGCATCGCTGTTGCGTGAACCCGAGACCATGCTGGCCATCGTCACCGCCGTGCGGCGTGCGGTGCCCGCGCAGATGCCGGTGTCGGCCAAGATGCGGCTGGGCTACAGCGATGATTCGCGCGCGATTGAATGTGCGCAGGCGATTGCTGATGGCGGCGCCGGTGAAGTGGTGGTGCATGCACGCACCAAGGCGCAGGCCTACCGGCCACCGGCCTACTGGGAGCGCATTGCCGACATACGCGCGGCGGTCAACATCCCGGTCGTGGCGAACGGTGAAATCTGGACGGTGGAAGACGCGCGCCGCTGCCGCGAGGCGTCGGGCTGCGACATGCTGATGATTGGCCGTGGTGCCGTCGTCAACCCTGGTCTGGGGCTGGCCATCAAGGCCGACATGCAGGGGCAGGCATACACACCGGTGCCGTGGCTGTCATTGCTGCCGCTGATCAGCGATTTCTGGCGCATCGTCTGCTCACGCATAGACAAGCGCGCGCAGGCCGGGCGGCTCAAACAGTGGCTGAATTTTTTGCGCCGGCGTTTCCCTGAAGCCGAAGCGGCTTACCAGTCCCTTAAAACCATCAACGACCCGGCGCTGATTGATGCGTGGCTGGCCGGTACAGTTGCTTCCCGAGACGCTGCCACACAGCCGCAAACGCTGGTCAGCGTCTAGAAACTTCTGCGCGGTAGTCAGCCAGCGCGGCTTCTGCCGCTTTTGCATTGGCCCACAGCTACCGGCCAGCATTTGGAAGTCAAATGCTCAGCGCTCAGTGCCGTCTTTCAATTCAACTTTTACCTGGATGCCTCAGCGCGAGTCATCTGAACATCATCACCTATCGTAAAACGCATCAAATCCTCGCCCACGACCAAGGGACCGGTGTAGGTTTTTCTTGTCTTTTCTTCAATCTGCGAGACTGATACTGACTTGAATTTTGGCGTACTAAGTAGCACCAGGTGGGTGTAAACGGCCAACTTCGGACTGGTTCTGCTAAAGACTCTTCCAGCTTCTTCTGCAGTAGTGTGATGCCCCAAAATGTCGACGACCCAAGGCATGTTCTTGATCTCCTCGGGTGCCTCCGCAACCTCGTGAATTATCAGATCTACATTTTTTCCATGCTTGATGAGGTTCTCATCAAACTTGGTATCTCCAGAGAGCAAGACCGAGCGGCCAGCGTATTCAAGCTTATATCCAAACGAAGGCTTTATCAGATCCCCGTGATTGACGGCAAAGGCCGAAATTTTCACGCCCTTAGAGTCGAATACCACACCATCAAAAGTGAACTCGCGAGAACGCAACTCTGTATTTTTTGGGTTGACCTTTTGATCTTCAATGCGAATTTTCACGTCCGCAGCAAACGCCTTTGACATGTTTTCGACCAATGACCTGGTACCTTGGGGTCCAACAACAGTCAAAGGCCCTATACGTCCACCAATGTTCGGATTGATGAAGCCCGTTAACCATACTTCGGGCAATCCCACGACATGATCCGAATGCAGGTGCGTCAGAAAAATTTCATCGATAGAGCCAAGAGGGACTTTTATCTGAGCCAGGCGCATTGCGGCTGACCGTCCAGCATCGAACAGGAATCGCATTCCGCCCGCTTCGATAAGCGTCGCAGCACCGGCTCTCGCTGGATTCGGGTCCGGGCTCCCAGTCCCAAGCAATGTAACCACAATGTTTTTGTTGGTCATGGTGGGTTGTTCGCCGGGCATTTGGGCATACGAACCTGACACCACAAGTAAACCAAGTGCACAGGCGAGAGAGGATATTCGCATGCGCCAGCGAAGTGGAGTGGGTGACGCCGTTAAACGCGTGGAAAAAGAAGTGACGGTCGGTGCGCCCAACAGGCGCAGGAAAAGTCGTTGTTGCATGTCTATGTCCCAGTGTTTGTTGTTGGCCCGGCAGGGCAATTGCTGACGCCTGCCAGACTTTCGTCCATATCCAGATTTCCCTCGGTCCTCTCGCCCTGATTCTTTTCGTCCAGTCTGACTGCTTCAATCTGCATGGGTTGAGCGGATGCTAGTTGCCTCGACAGGTGCGGTCCAATTAATATTTGGCATGGGTACCATACGAATCGGAAATGCTGGCCTGGGACTGGCAATCACGGCCGACATGCAGCCGATCAGCACCAGACTATGGTGATTGCTTGGCTGTTTTCGGATCAGCGCTTTGCGCGGGCGCTTTTTTTGGCTGCTGTCTTTGCGGCAGGTTTGGTCCCCAGTTCCACCCATACTGGCGCATGATCGCTGGGATGTTCCTCGCCGCGTACCCAGGCGTCCACGCCAGCGGATTTGAGTCGTGGCGACAGTTCAGCATTGAGCAGGATGTGGTCAATGCGCAGGCCTGAATTTTTCTGCCAGTGCTGGCGAAAATAATCCCAGAAGGTATAGACGCGCTCGTCGGGGTGCAGGTGGCGCAGCGAATCCGTCCAGCCTTGCTTCAGCAGTTTTTCATATGCAGCGCGGCTCTCGGGTTGGAGCAGCGCATCCTTTAGCCATGACTTCGGGTTGTAGATGTCGAAGTCGGTCGGCACGACGTTGAAGTCACCGGCCAGCGCGACCGGATGGCCTGACTTGTACAGCGACAGCGCGTGTTTGTGAAAGCGCTTGAACCAGGCCAGCTTGTAGTCGAACTTCGGCCCGGGCTGCGGATTGCCGTTGGGCAGGTAGAGGCAGGCCACGACGATGCCGCCAACCGCCGCTTCAAGGTAGCGGCTCTGTTCATCGGCCTTATCGCCTGGCAACTCGCGGCGTATTTCCAGGGGTTCGGCATTTTTGGCGAGTATCGCAACGCCGTTCCAGGCGCGCTGGCCTTTCCATATCGAGCCGTAGCCAGCTTCTCGAATGGCCTGCGCGGGAAAGGCATCGTCCATGGCTTTCAGTTCCTGCAGGCAGACGATGTCCGGCGACTCTTTTTCAAGCCACGCCAGCAGGTTGGGCAGGCGCGATTTGATGCCGTTGACGTTAAAGCTCGCCAGCTTCATCGTATTTATCGCGGCTGTGGTTTCGGCGCGGCCGGGCGTTTGCCGCGTCTGTAGGCTTCTGCTCCGCCACTGCCACCGCCCTCCGGAAAGTCATGTTTTTTTGAAGAGTCGCCGGGCCTGACAGGCGCCTCTATCAGCGTGCTGGCGCTGTTATCCGGATCGTCGTCGATGGCGGGACGAGGGGTGTGTGCAGCGGCAGTGCCTGCCAGCGCGTCCCCTGTTTTGGCTTGTGTAGGGCTGGTGTTGTGGCCGGGCATGATGTGCTCCTGTTTTTAAAATAACAAGCTACAAAAAATAGCAGCGACGCGGGCCGTCACCTGTGGGACACCACCGCATTCAGCAGTGGCCTGGCTATTGGTTCAAAATAGGCCATTGCCCCGTCGCCCCAGCCAATAGAGGAATTCCGGTTTGCCGTTGCCAGCTCCCCAACCCAGACGCCCCCTGCACCATCGCAAGGTTTTTTATGACGGCTACCTGCGCGACGATGGCCTGTGGGACATTGAAGCCCGCATGACCGACGTCAAGGCCTATGACTTCAGCACGCCGCACCGGGGCGACATGCCGGCTGGCACGCCCATACACGACATGTACATACGCGCGACCGTCGATGATGCGATGCGGATAGTGGAGATCACGGCAGTGATGGATGCCCGTCCGTTTCCTGAATGCCCGAAGGCTGAAGACCCGTTGCAAAAGCTGGTCGGTGCCACCATGGGGCAGGGCTGGCGTTACACGATAGAAAAAGCGATGAGCGGTGTGCAGGGCTGCACACACCTGCGCGAACTGCTGGTCAACATGGGAACGGCAGCCTTCCAGACCATTCCTGTTTACCAGTCATTTCTGAGCAAGGAAGGAACGATACCGGGTGCAGCAAAGGGCTTGCCGCCGCCGCACCTCGGCAAGTGCCTGGGCTGGGATTTCAACGGGCCGGCCGTCCAGCGCCTGTACCCGCAGTTTGTCGGCTTTCAGCCAGCGGCTAAAACAAAAACGCCGGAAAAAACCTGAAGCGCTGCTTCAGGTGTTGCCGGCGCAGGTGTTGGTGCCGCAGCTATTTATTCGACTTTGGCGCCTGATGCCTTCACCACGTCGGCCATGCGTTTGTAGTCGGCCGCCAGCAGCTTGCTGAAGTCGGCATTGCTCATCGCCAGCGGTTCAATGCCCTGCTTGTCCAGGCGCTCCAGAATCACAGGGTCTTTCAGCAGTTTTGCCATCGCCACATTGACGCGGTTGATTTCCGCCGCTGGGGTGCCGGCCGGGCCTAGCAGGCCGAACCAGGAGTCGAAGCGGTAACCGGGCAGGCCGCTCTCGGCAATCGTAGGCACGTCAGGCAGGTACTTCGAGCGCTTGGGTGAAGTGACACCGACGATGCGGATGCGGCTGTCTTTTGCGAAAGCCAGTGCGCCAATGCTGGCGGCGATCACAGCCTGGGCGCGGCCGGAGATCACTTCATTGATGGCTTCACCGGTGGCCTTCAGCGGCACATGTACAACATCAATGCCGGCCATGCCGTTGAAGTAAGCCATGGACAGGTGGGTGGCGCTGCCGACACCGGCAGTAGCGTAGTTCATCTTGCCGGGGTTGGCCTTGGCGTGGCGGATGTATTCAGCAGCCGTTTTTGCAGGTACATCGGGGTGGATCATCAGCACATAGTCGGCCGTGCCGATATGGGCCATGGGCGCAAAGTCTTTTTGCGGGTCGTAGGTCAGCCTGGTGTAGAGCGAGCCCGCAATGTTGTGGCTGGCTGCAGCCAGCACCATGGTGTTGCTGTCGATCGGGGACTTGGCGACAAAGCCGGTGCCCACCGTACCGCCAGCGCCAGGGCGGTTGTCGATGATGACGGTCTGGCCCAGCGCCACGCCCATCTCGGTGCTCATCGCGCGAGCCAGCAAGTCCTGCACACCGCCGGCTGCAAATGGCACGACGATGCGCGCCACCTTGGGGTTTGCTTGTGCGAATACGGTGCCGGTGCCCAGCGCCACGCTGCCTGCAAGGGCTGAGGTGGAGGCCACGAAATGTCTGCGATGCATCATGTTGATTGTTCCGGTTGAGTTAGGTCAAGGTTGGTTCAAGGCTTCAGTTCACGCAAATTTCATCGGCCAGGCGGCGCATGAAACGCTCGCACCAGGCCAGTTGTTCCAGTGACACCCACTCGTTGGGCTGGTGTGCCTGCGCGATGTGGCCGGGGCCGCACACGATGGTGGGCACACCGACCTGGTGAAAGAGAGCAGCTTCCGTGCCAAAAGACACCTTGCCGGCACCGCTGGCCGCATCAACGTCAGCACATTTGAAGCAGATCCTGGCGATGTCGCTGTCTGCATCGGTTGAAAAGCCCGGCAGCACAGACGTCTGTTTGTGGGTGATGCCGGTGTCGGCTGCAACCGCCTGCATGGCCGGCACCATCGCGTCGGCAAAAGCTTTGGCCTCATTGAACAGCGTGACGGGCGAATTCATGTGGTGGTGGCGGATCTCCCAGCTGACGTCGCAATCACGCGGGATGATGTTGAGCGCCGTGCCGCCGGCAATGACACCGGTATGTATGGTGGTGTGCGGCACATCGAACACCGGATCGAACGGGCCCTCTTTTGCCAGCCGCTCGTGCATGTCCCGGAGGTTTGCAACAAACCGGCAGGCGATCTCTACAGCGTTCACGCCTTGCGGTGTCAGTGAAGAATGGGCTTCAAAGCCGCGCACGGAAGTCTTGTAGCCGTGCTTGCCCTTGTGCGCAATCACCACCTGCATGCCGGTCGGTTCACCGACGATGCACCCGGCCGGTTTGTAGCCCTGGTCGACCATCCAGGCAATCATGGTGCGCACGCCTATGCAGCCGATTTCTTCGTCGTAGCTGAAGGCAAAGTGAACGGGTTGCTTGAGTTTGCGCTTGATGAGTTCGGGCACCATCATCAGGGCGGTGGCGCTGAAGCCTTTCATGTCGGTGACGCCACGGCCGTAGAGCTTGTCGCCAATCACCTGCGCCACAAAGGGATCGGTGTTCCAGGGCTGGCCATCAACCGGCACCACATCGGTGTGGCCTGAGAGCACGAGGCCGCCCACTTTTGTCTCGCCGTTTTCTGCGGGCAAGGTGGCCCACATATTGGCCTTCTTGCCGGTCTCGTCATAAATCACTTCGCACTGCACCCCTTGCGCCTGCAGCAGGTCGCGGGTCCAGTCAATCAGCGCCAGGTTGCTGTCGCGCGAGACGGATGCAAAAGACACCCATTTTTCGATCAGGGGCAGGGCGGTCAGATCGGCCGCAATGACCGGCTGCAGGGCAGCGGTGGGGAGGGGGGCGTTCATGCGAGGCCTTTCTGCAGTGGGCGCCATCTGCGCCGGAGGGCCGGGCGACAACGCATTCGTGCAATAACAGTGCGATTAAAAATTGTATGTCAGGGGCTTTATTCCGTCAGGGTAAACGACTTCGGCAAGCAGCGTCTGCCCAACCCGGCGAGAATCCCCGCTGTTTCTTCATTTTCTTCCCCACGAAAGATACTTATGAGCGCCTCCCTGTCCATGTATTCGGCATCCGTGCCAGTGTTCAAGCAACTGCTGGGCGGCCTGCAGGATGTGCTGCGCAAGGCCGAGGCCCACGCCGCCGACAAAAAAATCAATCCTGACGCCTTTTTGCAGGCCCGGTTGTTTCCGGACATGTTTGCGCTGACCCAGCAGGTTCAGGTCGCGACCGACTTCGCCAAAAGCGTACCGGCACGCCTGGCTGGCGTCGAGGTGCCCAAACTTGAAGACAACGAGAAAACCTTTGCCGACCTTCAGGCGCGCATTGGAACAGTGCTCACCTTCCTGGACAGCCTGACTGAAAGCCAGTTCGCCGATGCGGCAGGCAAGGAGATTGTTCTGCGTCCCGGTACGCCAAAAGAAAAGCGCCTGCCAGGCTCGGTTTATCTGCTGGGCTATGGTTTGCCGCAGTTTTTCTTTCACGTCACCACGGCTTACGGCCTGCTGCGTCAGGGTGGTGTCGAGATTGGCAAAAAAGACTTCATGGGCGCTTACTGAGCCCTGAGGTTTTTTGGGGCTCAAGCCGGGAGGCCATCAGGCCATGCGCCCCTTGTTCTCGACGACGACACAGCCTGTGATACGCCAGGATTTGTCTTTCTGCCGCTCCAGGCTGTAGACCGCCAGCCAGGAGTTGCCTGAGGTGTCCATCATCTGCACGCGCTGCATGGCGTCGCCGTCCTTGCCTTCGGTGTTCAGGAAGGCCACCGAGGCGGGACGGTATACCACCGGGTAGTCGCGCTTGACCATGGTCAGGAAGTCGGGCGCAGAACCGACCGCCTCCCGAACATTGGGGGCGGCAAAAGACCAGGCCTTTTTGGCATCGTCTTTTGCAAAAGCGGCCAGTTGGCCCTCAACCACAGCCCGGATGTTTTTGGAGTCGGCTGCCGACAGGGCCTGCGCTTGTGCGGGCATCACCACCATGTGCAGTGCCAGCAAGGCGATGGCCGGGATCAGGCGCCTGAAGCCGGTGATCAACCAGGCGGAAATTGGAGGGCGGGGCGTAGCGACGGGCGTCATGGGAATTACCTTTTTGCAGGGCTGATACAGCAGATTCTGGTGGTGCCAACTGAAGTACGCAAGTGAGGTGCGATCGGATGCGGTGGCGGCTGCGTCCTACCTTGCTGTCAGCGCCCGGTTATCGCCATGGCGGCCTCGCCCTGTTAAAACAGCATGTTTTCACAAAGTTTTAACAAGGCAGGATTTTTATGGACGGCACTTCAGCCTCGGCCAGCGCAGCCTGGTATGCGCAACTCGCCAAGCCCTTTTTTGCACCACCCTCCTCGGTGTTCGGCCCGGTGTGGACAGTCCTGTACATCATCATCGCGATCAGCTTTGGGTATGTACTCGTCCAGGCAATCAAGCGGCGGTTGCCGTTTGCCGTGTTGTTGCCGTTTATCCTGAACCTGATCTTCAATGCCCTCTACACGCCGATACAGTTCGGCCTGAAAAACAACCTGCTGGCATCGGTCGACATTTTGCTGGTATTGGGCACGCTGGTATGGGCATTGGCGGTCATCTGGCACCGTGTCCGGTGGGTGGCGTATGTGAACATTCCCTACCTGCTGTGGGTGGCCTTTGCCACCGTGCTGCAGCTCAGCATCACATGGCTGAATCGCTAGGGCCTCTGCAAACATGGTGTTAACAGGCCCTGGCGGTGTGCTGCGGGGCGGCCGACCGTAAAATCCGGGGCTGTGCAAGAACCTCGCGAGTCCCCCATGTCCCTCAAAGTCCTCGAAGCCCAGACCGGTGAGAACCCGGTTGCCACCATCATCATCATGCACGGGCTGGGGGCTGATGGCCGCGACTTCTTCCCGATTGCCAAGGAGCTTGACCTGTCGGCGATCGGCCCGGTGCGTTTCCTGTTTCCGAACGCGCCGGTCATTCCGGTCACCATCAATGGCGGCTACCAGATGCCTGCGTGGTACGACATCCTGGGCGCGGACCTGGTGCGGCGTGAAGACGAAGGCGGGCTGCGCACGTCGCAACTGGCGATGGAAGAAATCATCGCCAGTGAAAAAGCTCGCGGTATTCCCGCCGACAAAATCGTGCTTGGCGGTTTTTCACAGGGCTGCGCGATGACCCTGATGATTGGTCTGCGCCATGCTGAAAAGCTGGCCGGCCTGATGTGCATGTCGGGTTACCTGCCACTGGCCGACAAGATCGCAGCCGAACGCAGCGCCGCAAGCCGGGATGTGCCCATCTTCATGGGCCACGGCACGCGTGACCCTGTGATCGCGCTGGAGCGTGCTACCGCCTCACGCGATGCGATGCAGGCGATGGGCTACCAGGTCGAGTGGCATGAATACCTGATGGAGCATTCGGTCTGCCCGCAGGAAATTGCCGACATGCAAAGCTGGCTGCAGCGCGTGCTGGCCTGATTTTTCTTCAGGCGGCTTGCGTTGTCGGGCGCAGTGCGCGTGTCCTGTAGAGCAGGAAAAACGCGATGCCGAAGTTCAGCAGGTTCCATGCAATGCCGTTCAGGAATGCCGCGTGGTACGAGCCTGTCAGGTCGAACACCTTGCCCGACATCCAGCCACCCAGTGCCATGCCCAGCATGGTCGCCATGATCACGGTACCTACGCGGGCACCGGCTTCGCGCGGTTCGAAATATTCACGCACGATGATGGCGTAGGACGGGACTATCCCGCCCTGAAACAGGCCGAACAGCGCGGCAATCAGGTAGAGCGACACCAGCCCGTCAAAGGGCAAAAACATCACCAGCGCAATGCACTGCAGGGTTGAACCGAGAAGCAGCGTGCGCAGGCCGCCTATGCGGTCGCAGATCATGCCCGACACCAGCCGGCTGACGACACCACAGGCCAGCATCAGCGACAGCATTTCGGCGCCGCGTGCAGGGCCGTAGCCCAGGTCTGTGCAGTAAGAGACGATGTGCACCTGCGGCATCGCCATCGCCGTGCAGCACGCAACGCCGGCAATGCACAACATCAGTTGCGCGCGGCCCGGTGTCATGTTGAATGGCCTGGCGCTGGACATGCCGGAAGCTTTGCCGCCGACAGCCGACGCGACGGCAACCGGGGGGCGCTTGCGCATCAGCAGCGCCAGTGCGGTCATCGTCACAAAACTGAAAAGGCCCATCCAGAGGTAGGTCTGGCGCCAGCCTATCGTCTCGACAAAATGCTGAACCACTGGCGGCCAGATCGCGCCGCCTATGTAATTGCCGCTGGCACAAACCGCCACCGCAATGCCGCGCCTGCGCACAAACCACAGCGAGGTATCGGCGAGCAGCGGTGCAAAGGTGGCCGAGCAGCCGATCAGGCCTATCAGGAAGCCGTGCGCCAGCGTGAAAGTCCAGATGCTGCCGGACATGGCAGCAGCGGCATAACCGAGGCCAAGGCCTGCCGCGCCTATCAGCAGTGGCACCATCACGCCGAAGCGGTCGGCCAGCCGGCCCATCAGCATGCCGCCCAGGCCGAAACCAATCATCAGCAGTGTGTAGGCCAGCGAGGCGTCGGCTCGCGAGACGCCGAAATCAGCCTGCACCGTTGTCATGACTACTGGCACCACATACATGCCGCTGGCACCTATGGTCATCAGCGCCAGTGTGATCATCAGCCGCATCACGGCGTAGCGGGAGTCTGGGACGGCTTCGGCAGGGGTCAGGGGCATGGGTTCAGAGTAGCACTGAGGCAAAGCTCAAACAGCCAGTGTGTGTCAGCCGGTGCTCGGCGTTTTCCCTGATGCGGCCAACGAAGGCTTTGGAGGTTTTAAAGCTTACAGCGGCGAGGGCTGGGTCTTTTGGAAATCAGCCGGTGCGAGGCCTTCCGCGGCTTCACGGTCCAGTTCCTGGTCGCGTATCGCGAAGAGCTTCGCGATATCCTTGGCCCGGGTGGTTTCTTCCTCGTCGATGGGAGGTTGAAAGACGCCGTCGTCAAGCACCTCGGGAATGCCCACGTAGGCCGCCGGCGCCTTCTCGACGGGTACTTCCCAGAAGGATTTGTCAGGCAGCGTGGTGTAGGGGCACTGGCCCTTGACGTCCAGGTCCCAGGATATGCCGTGCAACCAGCTTTCGGCATCCGGTTCAAAGCGTTCAATATCGGCAAGCAGCGTCTGCTGGAAGGCAAAGGCGTACTGCATCAGCCGCTCGTCCCAGTGCTTGATGACCAGTCGGACATACATGCCGTGACCGCGGCTGCGGCTGGACACCAGCAGCATCTGGCATTCGACCCATGCCGGCGGGATCCCGCTTTTGCGCAGTACGTCGCGCAGCAGCACCTGTATCAGCTGGCGGCGAGTCGCGTTTTCGGAGCCATCTTCAATGGTCACCGGGCTGTCCCTGGTCTCGGGCGCAGCAGTTTGCACAGCCGCCCGGCCGGGCTTTGAACTGATGTGGGTGCCAAAAAAGCCGGCGAGAAGGTTTTTCATGTCAAAAAATGAGCGCTTGCGGTGCCAACAGTCAGGATAAGTAAGGGCAGCCGTCTGTTTTTGCGCCGGGGGTAGTGAATGTGTCAGGATTGGTTTTTCACTGCCTAAATCGTCGTGCAGCGACGCGCGCCTGTCAAGAACGTGAGTAACAAGTCACCGGAAAAGCCCCCGGACGCGTGGTTTTTTGCGACTAACGGTGGTTATTTTGTCTGATCAGCCAGCGCCTGCACTTCTAGCGGTTTATCAGTCCGCCTGCACCGCATTGATGGCAGTGGGCACAAGCCCTGACTGGAAAGGGGCGGCCCTTCAGCGCGAATAGGCGGCCTGTGATAACTTCCACCCCAATTACGGATTCGGTGGAAATAACCTTATGGATAAATCGCAGGCGGTACGGGCCGGGCAGCAGGCAGGCGCAGCGGCTGGTCTTTTGAAGGCCCGGCTGACTGCGCTGGGGCCTGACCGGCTCAAGGGCATGCGCCGCGGCATTGAAAAGGAGAGCCTGCGTGCCAACCGATCCGGCGGGCTGGCACTGACGCCGCACCCGGCGGCCCTGGGCTCTGCGTTGACGCATCCGGGCATCACCACAGACTTCAGCGAGTCGCAGGTCGAACTGGTCACAGGTGTGCACGCCGATGTCGACGCTGCACTTGCCGAACTGACGCGCATCCACCAGTTCACCTACCAGTCGATGAGGGCCATCAGCGACGAGATGCTGTGGGTTTCCAGCATGCCCTGTGGCCTGCCGACCGACGAGACCATTCCCGTTGCGCGCTTTGGCTCCTCCAATGTGGGCCGCGCCAAAAGTGTCTACCGGCTGGGGCTGTCGCACCGCTACGGCAGGCGCATGCAGACGATTTCGGGCATCCACTACAACTGGTCTTTCCCCGGTGTCAGTAATGAAGACTATTTCGGTCTGATCCGCAACTTCCGCCGCCAGGCGTTCCTGCTGCTTTACCTGTTTGGCGCATCGCCTGCCGTCTGTTCAACCTTTGTGCAGGGCCGCAACCACGAGCTGCAAAAGCTGGGCGACTACACCATGCACATGCCTTACGGCACATCGCTGCGCATGGGGCGGCTGGGTTACCAGAGCGACGCGCAGGCCTCGCTTGCCGTCAGCTACAACAGCCTGGAAGGTTATGGCGAGTCGCTGGCCGATGCGCTGACACGTGCCTATCCGGCCTACGAGAAGGTGGGCATACAAAATCCCGGTGGCGACTACAACCAGCTGGCCACCACGCTGCTGCAGATTGAAAACGAGTTCTACGGCACCATTCGCCCCAAGCGGGTGATCTTCCAGGGCGAGCGCCCGTTGCATGCACTGCGCGAGCGTGGCGTCGAATACATCGAAGTGCGGCTGATGGACCTCGACCCTTTCATTCCGGTCGGCATCACCGGACAGACCATGCGTTTTCTGGATGTGTTTTTGCTGCATTGCCTGCTGTCGGACAGCCCGGATGACAGCCCTGCAGAGATTGCGGCGCTGGGCCGCAACCAGCACCGCACCGCAGCGCGCGGCCGTGAACCCGGCCTGATGCTGGAGCGTTCTGGCAGGGAGGTCTCGCTGGTCGAATGGGGTGCGCAGATCGTGGCCGAATGCGCACCGATTGCCGAAGCGATGGATGCCGTGCATGGCGGTACACATCATCGCGATGCACTGGCCGCTGCCAGCCTGGGCCTGCAGGATTCCAGTACGCTGCCGTCTGCGCGTGTACTGGCGGCAGTGTCCGGGGAGTACGACAACTCCTTCATCAACTTTGTGCGTGCGCAGTCGGAGAAGACCCGTACTACGCTGCTCGAACTGCCTTTCCTTGCCCAGTGGCAGACCCACTTCAACCGGCTCACGCTGGCCTCTGTGCTGGAGCAGGAAAAAATTGAAAAAGCCGACACCATGCCGTTTGAGGTTTACCGCCAGCAATATGTGTCTGCCGAGCGGCTGGGCATAGGCCGGCGCGTCCTCGCGATGGCAGGGCTAGCTGCGTAACCTGAACTCAGGTTCGCTATTATTTTTGTAGCAGGTGGCGCTAGTCCAGTAAGGGCTGGAGCCGATTTTATGCCTGAAAACGGCCTTTTTTGACGCTTTTCAGGCATCTCGAAGCCCGAAACTCGCGTTCAGATGGCTTTGGAGACTAAATTCTTGATGTATACATCAAAATTGATGTATACATCAAGAATTGTCCGTTTTTGAGGTTTGAATGTCCTGGATAAGCAGGTCAGCTTCTTCGCGCCACCAATCGACGGCAGCGTAATAGCCTTCCCAGACACAGCCATTGCAGCCTCGGCCGCAGCAGGTGGTGGGTTCAGCGGGCGGGCCTCGAAAGAAGATGCCGGCCGCCGTGATGCGCTGCTGCATCGCCTGGATGCGCGCCTGCGCCGTTGCGGTGTCGGAGCTGCCTTCCGCCACAGGAGGCCGTCGGTCAGGCGTCGGAGGACGCGGCTGCACGGCGCTTGAAAAACAGGCCGATGAAGGCAATGCCCAGCACCAGCGCAAACCAGCCGACCAGTGTCGATTTGGCGACGATGTTCTGCATGCCTGGCGAGGTGATGAAGTAGGGCGAGATCAGTACACCCAGCCCGATCATGGTCAACAAAATGCCCTTCATGGCCAGTTCGTTGTTGGCCTTTTTCAGCTTGGCGGTGTTTCCGGGTTTTTGTATCGGCTGGGAAGGCAGGGGCATGGCAGTCTTTTAAAGGAAAATAGCGGACCAGCGCCGGAAGGCAGCTGCTGAAGACCGTGTGGCACCGATTTTCCCCTTAATCTGCCGGCAACGCGCCACTGATGCGTAAAGTCGCAGTTCCTGCCGCAGTCATTTGCCCTGAATAGAAAGACGATATCCGATGGCCATCCAGTGGTTTCCGGGTCACATGCACCTGACCAAAAAAGCCATCAGTGAACGCATCAAGGAAATTGATGTAGTCATTGAGTTGCTGGACGCGCGCCTGCCCGGCTCCAGCGCCAACCCGATGCTGGCCGAACTGACCAGCGGCAAACCCGCGCTCAAGGTGCTCAACAAACGCGACCTGGCCGACGCAGAGCGCACGCCTCTCTGGCTGGACCACTACAACGCGCTGCCCAACACCCGAGCCATTGAACTCGATGCCAGCGAAACCGCACCGGCCCGCCGCCTGATCGACGCCTGCCATGTGCTGGCGCCCACGCGGGGCAGCATGGTCAAGCCGATGCGTGTGCTGATTTGCGGCATACCCAACGTCGGCAAGTCGACGCTGATCAACACGCTGACAGGCAAACGTGCCACCAAGACCGGTGACGAGGCCGGCATCACCAAGGTCGAGCAGCGTCTGGTGCTGGCGGACGGTTTTTATTTGTGGGACACACCCGGCATGCTGTGGCCGCGCATCATCGTCGCCAAGAGCGGCTACAACCTCGCTGCCAGCGGCGCGATTGGCCGCAACGCCTTCAACGAAGAAGAGGTCGCGCTGGAACTGCTCGACTACCTGATCAAGACCTATCCGCAATTTCTCGAGGCGCGCTACAAGGTTGAAGTGACACCGGGCATCAGCGACGAACAGATGCTGGAAGAGATCGGCCGCAAACGCGGCGCAGTGCTTAGCAAAGGCCGTGTCAATCTGCAGAAAGCGGCAGAGATCGTGATCTACGAGTTCCGCGCCGCAACCCTGGGCCGCATCACGCTGGAAACGCCTGAAGAGTTTGCCGGCTGGCTGGCGGCAGGGCAACTGCTGGATGCCGAGCGGCAGGTGAAAAAGGACAAGATTGAAACCAATCGGTTGATCAAGTTCAAGAAGATTCCGCGGCCTGAGAAGGCCCGGCGGTCGGATGAACGGGGTGGCGATTAGGAATGTTTGTTCGCCGTTCACGAAGAAGCCGGGGGTAGGCCAGCCTGGCAGTGAAGGACACAGACGTCAGTAAAAATAATGCCCTGGCGGCATCGAAGGTCGCAACCCTCAAACCAGCCCAGCTGCCTCCTTGGCGCGCATCTTTGCCCCGATATATTCCCCCTGCGTCACATACAGGAGCCCGGCAACCTTGCCGATCAGGTGGTTCTCATTGGCATCGAGGTGCGTATCGGCATAAGCGACCTGCCACATATTCTCAACGACGCGAATCTTTTCTTCATGCGTGAGCTGGTCGTTCAGGCTGGATGTGAAGCGGTGATAGTCATACGACGTTTCTGCGGCCTGGCCTGCCAGTTCCATCAGCCGCGCGATTTCATCATCAGCCAGCTGGAATCTCTGTTTCAGTGCGGCCGTCACTACCTGCGTCTCGGCTGCATCCATGGCCGGATCCGCGCGCATGACTTCGACCAGCAGCACGGCCGTTGCAAGCTGAACGGTGTGCGTGCGATCAAGGGGTGAGTCACTTGGGGGCGATGTGAAGGTGTCGAACAGGTCCTTGAGTGTTTTCAGCATGAGTTTTCATTTTCAACAATGAAGCGATGGAGTAGTTTTGCCGTGTGTTGGTTCCGGTAACAGGCAGGCTGACCAAAAAAGGAAGCGGCCTTTCAGCGGCTGCCCGGGGTGACGCAGGGTAGGAATCTACCTCTTGCGCTCGCTTTTGTGCCCTTCGCGATAAGCCTTTGTCTCTGCACGCGAGAGCTGGCCATCCTTGTTGGTGTCCACGGCGTCAAAGTTTTTCTCCAGCCTGGAACGGCCTCTAACCTCATCCCTGGACAGCATCCTGTCCTTGTTGGCATCGAGCGCCTTGAGCTTGGGTCGTGCCGGTTTTCCCAGTCCTTCGCCGCGTTGCGTCGCTGGGGCCGCGGCGGGCGGTAGCGGCGTCTGCGCAACTGCGCTGAAGATGCACAGGCCGCCCAGTGCCATGGCTGTGCCGGAGATCACCTGGGTAAGGATTCTGTTCATGATGGTCCCTGGGGCTGATGAAAATAAAAAATCAGGCGCGGCGTACCAGACTGTCAAGCCGGTTGTCCCAGCGTGCGCCGGGCAACACGCTGGCCAGGGCAGAGTCGGACATCGCAAAGTTCGCACGCAGGACATGGGCAAGAACGGCGCGGTAGTCGTGGTGCGCGGGCAGGTCGCGTGACTCGTTGAGGTTGCCGCGTGCCAGCCCTGTCCACTGGCCGTGCCAGCGGCCGCCGTTGATGTTGTTGCCGACCAGCCACATGGCATTGCCGAAGCCGTGGTCCGTGCCTTTGGTGCCGTTCTCGACAGCGGTGCGGCCGAACTCGCTCATCACGACGATCACGTCACCGGGCTCGGAGAAATCCTGGCGCAACTGGGCGATGCCGCGGCCCAGGTTGCCGAGGTTGTTGGCCAGTTGGCCGTTCACATTGCCCTGGTTGGCATGGGTGTCCCAGCCGCCGGCGGACAAAAAGCCGAGGCGAAGGCTGCGGTCGTTGCGCATCAGGATGCCGAGGTGCTGCGCATCGAGTTGCAGGCCGACCGGGTCGGGCGCGCCGTTGCTGGCGGCCACCATTTGTGCGTTCTGTGCCTGGGCTGTCGGTGGGGTGCCGTCGCGGTCCAGCATGCGGTTGCCGTCTTTCACGGCGGCTTCGCGTGCCGCCATCTCACGGCGGCCTGTCGCGGCGGCTTTCTCGGTGCTTAGTTCCTGCGCGCTTTGCATGCGGCTGCCTGCGCCCTGGCGGAAGGCTTCACTGACCTTGTCGTTGCCCGCATACAGGTCCATCAGTGCCTGCCGTGTTTTTTCGTTGGCCAGTACGCCTGTCCTTTCTGCGGCCTGGCCACGCGGTATCAGCTTGACGCTGGCATCGCCCGCAAGAATGGCGGGGTTCGCTTCACCCACGCCCAGCGCCGTGGGTGTTTGCGCGCCTTTACCGCTGGCACCAGCAGCCTTGTTGAGCCAGCCAGCTGCTGCGCTGCTTCTGCCGCTTTGCGCGATTTCCATTTCATACTGGGCTGCAAAGTGCGAGCGGTTGGGTGCGGGCAGGCCGGCAGACGGGACAAAACTCAAAACGCCTTGTTGCCAAAGCGGCAGCAGCGGCGACAGCGCAGGGTGCATGCCAAAGGTGTTGTCGAGTTTGATGGCTGTGCGCGCCGTTCCGTCGGGCGCGGCAATCGCGATGTTGGGGCGCGAGTTGTAGTAGTCGGCATCGGTGTACGGCACAAAGGCGGAGAGGCCGTCATAGGCACCGCGCAGCAGTACCACCACCAGCCGGCCCTGCTGGCTTCTTGCCGCGCCAGCCGGCGCGGCCTGCGCCCAGATTCGGGGTGCGGCCAGGCCTGCGAGTACCAAGCCTGTACCTGCGAGCAGGCTGCGGCGTGAAATATCGGATGTCATCGTGGATCTCCTGGTGGCTTTGTGCGGTCTTTGCAGGCTTTGTGTTGCGCCTACTTGTTCATGAAGTCGGGGCTGGCCAGGATCAGGCCGGCGCGCAGGTTGGATGCTTCCTGCGCTATGCGGTCGCGGCTGGCCGTGCTTAAAAAGGGCTGCAGGTAAACAGGTTCGGGCATGCGTGCGCCCAGCGTGACCGCGTAGTCTGCGCGGCGCGTCAGGGCCTCGGGCGCCAGCCATGTGGCGGCATCGGTCTTGTAGCCGTCGGGTGTCTGCCAGCCGTGCATGGGCTGGCCCGCCTGCGCGAGAAATCCAAGGGTCAGTTGCAGTTCGCGCCTGTCCTTGATGCCGCCACCGGCGGTGAGGGCAGAACAGGCAAAGTCGAGCGGCGTCTTGAACAACTTGTTGTCGGCGCGCCAGAACTCGGGCGAGCTGACCAGCGTGCGCATCACGGCGCGTATGTCGCCCTGTGTTTTCAGAAAGGTTGCCGAGATCTGGTCTACAAGCGCCTGTGGGGGCTTGTCAGCGACAAAAGTCATCGCCAGTCTGCGCGAAATGCGTTTTGCAGTGGCGGGTTGGCGCGCCAGCATGCGGATGGCATCTTCGCCTTCCAGTTCGCCGCCACTGCGGAAGGTACGGCCAAGCAGGACCTTGTCACCGTTGTCATGCAGGCGTGGTGCAAAACGGAAACCCTCGCCCTGCTGCAGGCCGACAGTCCAGCCTGTAAGTATGCGGGCCAGTTCGCGCACATCGTTCTGGGTGTAGCCGGCATCAACGCCCAGTGTGTGCAGCTCCATCAACTCGCGCGCATAGTTTTCATTGATGCCGCGCACATTGCTTTGCGCCTGATCGAGAAAGAACAGCATGGCCGGGTGGTGAGCGCTGGCCAGCAGCAGGTCTTCAAAACGGCCCAGTGCGTTGGCGCGGATGACGTTGATGACATAGTGGCCGGCAAATGGTCGCACCTGGCCTTTGCCTGCAAAGACGTTCAGGTGGTTGAACCAGAACTCGGTCATCTTGGCCAGCAGCGGGTTTTCGATCGAGGGGTCGCTGCAGGACAGCAGGCGCCAGGCGGCTGCTGATTGCTGCATCTCGCGGCTGAAGCCGAGTGCATCGGTGGCGCTGTCGACCATCTTTTTCATGCCGGGGGCTGCGAGTGGTGGCTGTGGTGCTGCCGCCTGCTCCCTGCTTGTGCGGCGGGCTTCGCGTTCAGCGCGGAAATCACGCGCGATATCGTTCAGCGGCTGGTTGAAGCGTGAGATGTCTTGCGGGATGTAGGCTGCATTCCTGCTGGCGGCATAAGCCGCATCAATTTGCTGCAAGGCCCAGGCTTTGGGATCGGCCTGCGCGGCCTGCGCACTTGCAGCAGTGGGCCCGTAACCGAGGCGCGAGGTGGCGCGCCACGCGTTTGTCGCGCCTGCATCGGTTTGCGCCAGTGCTGAAAAGGCAGTCAACGCGGCGGGCAGGGCCACCGCCAGGGTAGTGGCCGTGCGCAACACGGCGCGCCGGGAATGGTGTGGGGGCATGGGCATCTCCTGGACCTTCAGGTTGTAGCTGCCTAACGCCCCAGCAAGTGCGCCGGTTGGCAGCTTTACACACCTTTACGGATCAAGGGAACGCCTGCCTGATTGCAGCCTGACCGGCTTTTGTTGCTGCTGGTAGCAGCGAAGCGCGAAGTTCAGGGTTTTTGAAGTTGCAGCAGCATCTGGTCGGTGGCGTAGTCACAGTCCCTTGTGCCGCGCAGGCAAAACGCGGCAATGGCGTTGACGTCGACAGGCACGCTGGCCATGCCGGGGCGATCAACCTTCAGGTTGCCGTTTTCCGATGGGTGGACGGTATACGCGGGGTATTGCTGGCTGATTTTTGCGCCCAGCAGTTTCTGCCAGCTCGGGGCTTCGGTGCAGCCAGCCAGTGCTGCAAGCGCAGCAAGTGCAATAAGCAGTGACAGACGAACGGCATGCGATGATGTTTTGACCATCATGCCTTCTCCAGTGCCTCCGCGTTTTTGTGAAGCTGGCTGCGCACGTAGTCCACATGCTGGCGCAGCGTATAGACGCGGTCGGAGAAGTCGAGCGAAAACTTCATGTGGCTGACCTCGTGTTCTATCTTGTCCAGCCGGACAGTCGCCGCAGCGATTTCTTCTGAAGTGAGGTTGCGCGAGGTGACGTCGCGCTCCATCTCGAGCAGCACGCCATAGCGTCGGTACAGGCGGTTCTTTTCCTTGAACTCGAACAGCCGTGGCACGATGCGAAAGACCGGGATTGCAATCGCCACCAGCGGCACCAGTACCAGCAGCAGGCGCTGCAGGGCGTTGGCGGCCCAGTAGGGCAGGTAACGCTGAAGAAAGGGTTTGCCGTCCTTGTAATAACGCGCGGCTTCTTCCGCCAGCGGGAATTCAGTCGCCCTGGGGTTGGGGAACTCACCGGGCCGGTTGAGCAGCGTGCCGCTCCGGTGAACATCCTGCGCGGCCTGAAGCAGCAGGTAGGCGAGGGCCGGGTGCAGGTCCTTGCGGATCACGAGGTTGGCGGTGGTGGTCAGCAGGGTGACGTCGGCACGCGGCCTGTCCTGTGCGGGGTCGATCGAGCCGGCCTTGAGGGTGACCAGCGACATGTAGGGAAAGCGCCGCGTCAGCCCTTCCGCGTGCGCGATGGACACCAGATGTGCATCGTCCTGCTTCGCAAGCAGCAACTGCACGGCTGGCGATTGCGGCGCCCCGATGATGAAGACCACATCTATGGATTTGGCCAGCAGGGCGTTGGCGCCTGCCACACCGCCGTCGGTTGTCAACGTGGCATTGGCCGCGGTCACGCCATAGCTCTTCAGCAAATCGAGTGCGACCTTGCGGGTGCCGCTGCCTTCTGCGCCTATGGCGACCTTTTTACCGGCCAGCGGCGTCAATCCGCCCGCCAGTGTCTTTGCAAACGCCGGTGAGGCAAACATCCAGATCGGTTCGTAGCCGATCACGCCCAATGAACGCAGCGGCGTGTCGCGTTCTGCTTCTTCTGCATCCAGCACCAGCTGGCCCAGGCCACCCTGCACAAAACCGACAGGGGTACCGGCGTTGAGCCGATCGAGGTTTTGCACCGCACCTATCGACGTCTGAAGGTTCAGCTTGACGCCATTGGCTTCAAGGTAGGCCTGGTAACGCAGCGCAAACTGGTGTGCCGCCCCATCGGTTGCGCCGGTGGTCATGTTGACTTCACGCGGCGGTGAGGGCAGCAGTGATCGCGAGAAAACCGATAGCAGTGCTGCCAGCGCCACAAGAATGATCAGCGCCAGCAGGAAAGTCTGTTTGCGGCTCAATGTCGGGATGATCAGCATTCGGACAGTCTAACCAGAGCGACTGACTGCCGGATTTATGCGGCTCAGGTGGCCAGTGCGTCCCTGGCCTGGGCCACGATTTCCAGCGACCGCCTGGCCACGGCGGGGTCGTACAGGTGGGCTGTCACCATCATTTCGTCCGCTGCGGTCTCGGCGATGAAGTCGCGCAGCTTTTGCGTGATGGTGGCTGGCGAACCGGCAATGGCGTAACGCAGCATGCGCTGCGCACCGGCTTTTTCTGAAGGCGACCAGTAGCTGTCGATGTCGTCAATCGGGGGGCGCATCATGCCGGGGCTGCCGCGCAGCAGGTTGGTCATCGATTGCTGGACCGACGTGAGCTGGTAGCGCGCGGCTTCGTCGGTGTCTGCCGCCACGACATTGGCAACAACCATGGCATGCGGTTTGTCGAGCTGTGCAGAGGGGCGGAAGCGGTCGCGGTAAATGTCCAGCGCCTGCATCAGCATGTCGGGCGCAAAGTGCGAAGCAAAGCCGAAAGGCAGGCCCAGCATGGCAGCGAGTTGTGCACCGAACAGGCTGGAGCCCAGTATCCACAGCGGCACCTGCAGGCCGACGCCTGGTACCGCGCGAATACGCTGGCCAGGCTGGACGGGCTCGAAGTAGGCGCGCAGTTCTTCGACATCCTGCGGAAAGGTGTCTGCATTGTTCAGGTTGTCACGCCGCAGCGCACGGGCGGTGAGCTGGTCGGTGCCGGGTGCCCGGCCCAGGCCCAGGTCTATACGGCCGGGGTAAAGGGATGCCAGTGTGCCGAACTGCTCCGCAATCACCAGCGGGGAATGATTGGGCAGCATGACACCGCCGGAGCCGACACGGATGGTCGACGTGCCGCCTGCGACATGGCCGATGACCACGGCCGTGGCCGCGCTGGCAATACCCGGATTGTTGTGGTGTTCGGCCAGCCAGAAACGCCTGAAACCCAGTTTTTCTGCATGCTGCGCCAGCGCCAGTGTGTTGCGGAAGGCGTCGGTCGCGGTGTTGCCGCTGACAATGGGCGACAGGTCAAGAACTGAAAAGGGAATCATGCGGGGCAGGTTTTAGATAGAGGCTGGGCAAAGAGAGGCCGAACAAGGGCTGGTCACAGTGCAGTTTAGAAGTTTGTACAAGGCCGCGCCGCCGCAGGGGTGTTGGATTGCGGTATAGGCCAGCCTGTTGCAACGGTAACTTTTGTCTTGTGCGCCGCAGTCCGGTTGCCTATCATCGGTAGCCATGCCGGGAGCGCAAAGAGGAAGAACAGACCTGCGGCAGCAGGCCGGCAACAAGAAAGATGACATGAAACACGATGAGTACTCCGGCGGCAGGCGCCGTTTCCTGCAACATGCCGGGCTGGTCACAGGCCTTGCGACATTGCCGTTTGCAAGCCTGGCGCGCGAGGAAAAAATGCCGTTCGCCAATGGGGCGCGTGAACTGGTTTCCTATCCGGGAAAGCGGCCGTTGCTGCGCATCACGACCAGGCCGCCGCACCTGGAAACCCCGTTTGCTGTATTCCGTGAAGGCGCCATCACCCCCAACGACGCCTTTTTTGTGCGTTACCACCTGGCGAATATCCCGACCACGATAGACCCGAATACTTACCGGCTTCGGGTTGGCGGCCTGGTGCGGAACTCGCTGTCACTGTCGCTGGCGGAACTGAAAGCGATTGCCGACCCGGTCGAGGTGGTTGCAGTCAACCAGTGCTCGGGAAATAGCCGTGGGTATTCCGAGCCACGCGTCTTTGGCGCGCAACTGGGCAATGGTTCGATGGGCAATGCACGCTGGGTTGGCGTGCCGCTGCGTGCGGTACTCGCAAAAGCGGGTGTGCAGCCGGGTGCAAAGCAGGTGCATTTCAACGGGCTGGACATGCCGGTGTTGCCGCAGACGCCGGACTTCATCAAGGCACTGGACATCGATGTGGCGATGAGCGCAGAGCCGCTGATTGCCTGGTCCATGAACGGTACCGACATTCCGTTTCTAAACGGCTATCCGATCAAGCTGATAGTCCCCGGTTATTTCGGCACCTACTGGGTCAAGCACCTCAGTGAGATTGTGGTGCTGGACCATACCCATGCGGGCTTCTTCATGGCCACGGCCTACCGCGTTCCCGACAACGACTGCATGTGCGTGCCGGCGGGGACCGCACCGACTGCCACCCGACCCATCACGACACTTCCGGTGCGTTCCTTCATCACCAGCCACACAGATGGTGCGCGCTTGGCTGCAGGGCGGACAGTGCGCCTGAAGGGCATTGCCTTTGATGGCGGCAGCGGTATACGCAAGGTTGAAATTTCCGGCGATGGCCAGCAGTGGCGGGAGGCCACACTGGAGCGCGATCTGGGGCGGTTTTCGTTCCGCGAATGGACCATGGACTTCACGCCGCAGCGCAAGGGCGAAATGAAGCTGATGGTGCGCGCAACCAATGCAAAGGGCGAGGTGCAACCCGCAACGGGCAACTGGAATCCGGGTGGCTATGCGCGGCACGTGATCGAAACCGTTCGCGTGACTGCAGTCTAGGAGACAGATGATGAGATTGCCCCTGTCTTCCTTTTCCTTTTTTCGCAGCGTTCTGCCGGTGCTGTTGTTCGCTGCGGCGGCCCTTACCTGCCCTGTGATGGCGCAGACGCCGCAGACGATAAAACTGCCGGCCGAGACAGCAAAGCTGAAACCGTCCACGCTGGCGGGTTACCAGATCGCGCTGCAGAAGTGCGGCATCTGCCATTCAGCCGATTACATCAGGCAGCAACCGCCGGGCCTGACGCAGGCCCAGTGGACGGCGGAAGTACGCAAGATGCAGCATGCCTACGCCGCGCCGCTCAGCGACTCGGACATCGACCAGATTGGCGGCTACCTGGCGGTGACTTATGGCAGCGCGGACGCGGCGACAGTCAGGGCCATGAAGGTTGCTGCCGCGCCTGCGGCCCCGGCTGTGTCTGCAGGTGGCGCAAATGCCGTGGTTGACGTGCAGGCGCTGTTGACGGCCAATGCCTGCCTGGGTTGCCATGCGATAAACCAGAAAGTTGTCGGCCCGTCCTACCATGATGTCGCGATGAAATACAAGGGCGATGCGCAGGCGCAAAGCAAGCTGGAAGCCAATATACGGGCAGGTGGTTCCGGTAAATGGGGACCAGTTCCCATGCCCTCGTTTGCTGGTCTCAAACCGCAGGAAGTCAAGGCGCTCGCTGCGTTTGTGCTGAAGCAGTAGTGCCTTCCCGCAAACGCCGGCACGGCTAGGTGATTGCAAGGGAAAACCCTTGAAATCCTCCTGTTGAAGTAATTTCGCGCTGCGAAAAGCAGTAAATATCAGCTTGTGTAATGGAGTGCGTCGTTGCATCCTTGAGGCAAGAGTTTTTGCCCTACAAGAAGTTAACGAGACATGCCCATCACCAGTGAGTTGATCCGGTCGGTAACCGCCGATCTGTACGAGCGCTCGCTCAAAAAAATCCCTGAAGACACCAAGGCCGTGCTGCGGCGTGCGGAGACTGCCGACACTTCAGAGACTGCGCGAAAGACGCTGACCATCATGCTCAAGAGCGCTGATGAATCAGAAAAGCAGGACCACCTGATCTGCTCTGACATCGGGATACCAACTTACTCGGTCAAGATCGGTACGGGTGCGCGCCTTGAGGGTGCCGTGCGGCAGGCGATGGTCGACGGGCTGGCCGATCTTGCTGCCAACATCCAGCCACCCATACTGCGAATGGTGACCAACCCGCTCACACACCAGCGCGGTTATGCGGGCAAGGACATGCCCATCATCAGTTTCGACATTATTGATGACGCTGATTATGTGGAGATCATCTGCGCGCCCAAGGCAATGGGCAGCGGCCGATGGGAAGCGCTGGAGACTTTTGTCTATCCGACGCTGGAAGATATCGAAAAATACATACTCGAAGTCGTGATGAAGGCTGGTTCGCAGCCGTGCCCGCCCATCGTTGTGGGCGTTGGTATTGGCGGCACATTCGATTACGCGGCGCGCATGGCCAAGCAGCAGATACTGCGACCTTTCGGCAAAACCAATCCTGAGCCCATCCTTGCCGCGATGGAAGAGCGCCTGCTCAAGGCCATCAACAGCATGGGCTTCGGCCCCATGGGAACTGGCGGTGATACGACAGCAATGGCGGTGCACATCGACTATGCGGCCAGCCATGGGTTCATGCCGGTGGCCGTGGCACTCAACTGCTGGATCAACCGCCGCATAGGCGCACGCCTGCAAAACGACGGCAGCGTGGAGTGGTTTGAATGAGCCGCACCCACTACCTGCAACTGCCACTGGACGTCGATGCTGTGCGTGAGCTGGCCGTCGGCGACATGGTCATGCTCAGCGGTGACATCACCATCAGCATAGGATTGCCGACTCATAAACGGATGCTGACCGACCTGAAGGCAGGCACCGCGTTGCCGGTAGATCTGCAGGGCGGCGCTTTTTTTCATTTGAGCTGTTACCTGCGCGAAACCGAAGAGGGCACTGAAGCGCTGTACATGAACCCGACGACCAGTACACGCTACAACGCCCACATGCCTGAACTTATCCGGCTGCTGGGTTTGCGATTGGTGGGCGGCAAGGGCGGGCTCGACATGGAGAGCGTCGCTGCCATGAAGGAAACCGGTTGTGCCTTTCTGTCGTTTCTCGGTGGCGGTGCGCCACTTCTGGCCGAGGCCATACGGGGTGTGGTGTCCATGCACTGGAACGAATACATCTCGCAGTTCCGCCTGACAACCCTGCGCGTTGAAAACCTGGGCCCCGCCACCGTGGCCATAGATGCGCATGGCAACAGCATTTATGACAGCCTGAAAACGCAGGCAGAAGACCGGCTTCCCGGCATCCTGACAGAACTGGCCCGTCAGCGCCAGGTCGCATCGAACCCCTGATCCCGCCTTGATCCTGACCATCCAAAAACTGGAGACACCATGAAACGTCAACAAGTTCTCAAAGCCTCCCTTGCTGCAGCCGCCGCGCTGCTGCTGTCCCCTTTAACCGTGCTGGCACAGGCAGACTGGCCGAACAAGCCGGTGCGCATCATCGTTCCTTTTCCTGCAGGTGGCAGTGCGGATCTGGTGGCCCGTCAGGTTGCGCAGCACCTGAGTACGGCCCTGGGGCAGCAATTCGTGGTTGAAAACCGCGCCGGTGCTGGCGGCAATATCGGCACTGATGCGGTAGCCAAGGCTGCGCCCGACGGCTACACGCTGGGCCTTTCCACCTCCGGCCCACTTGCCAACAACAAGTCGCTGTACAAGACCATGTCCTTCGATGCGCAGAAAGATCTGACGCCCATCGCCCTTGTTGGCGAGATACCGCTGGTTGTTGCCATCAACCCGAACGTCAAAGCCACCAACCTGAAAGAGTTTGTCGCTGCGTCCAAGGCCACCCCGGGGAGCTCTACCGCCGGCCACCCGGGCAATGGCACGATCGGTCACCTGGCGCTGGAATCCTTCAAAACCAATACTGGTGCCAACACCCAGGCCGTCCCCTACAAAGGAGACACCCCGGCCATGACAGACCTGTTGGGCGGTTCGGTGCAAAGCGTATTTGCACCCGTCACACCTTTCATTCCCAACATCCAGGCTGACAAGCTGCGCGCCCTGGCCGTAACGTCGAAAACACGTTTCCCTGGCCTGCCCAACGTTCCGACCGCCATTGAGCAGGGTGTGGATCTGGAGGCGACGGTCTGGTTTGCTTTCATCGGACCGGCTGGCCTGTCCAAAACCACTGTCACCAAACTGAACCAGGAAATCAACAAGTACACCAGCTCGACCGAAGGCCGCGCCAGGTTCTCGCAATTTGCCCTGGTGGCTGCCAATGGTGGCCCGGAAGCGCTGGGTACCCTGATGAACGCCGAGGCAATGAAATGGAAAAAGGTGGTAGAGGCCGCCAGGATTTCGCTCGAATAATTTTTACCCCTGAATTCCCAACCAACATGACAGACAGCAACACTGGCCGCCCGCTTCTTTTTGATTCCCATGCCCATCTGGTCGCCGATGACCAGGTGCGTTACCCACGCAACCCCATGCAGCGTGCCAAGGATGCACCGTATCGCCATCCGGGCGTGATCGGCAAGCCTGGTGGACACCATGGCCCGAACCCTGTCAATGAAGTGCCCGATGCCGTGCGAATGCTTCAGTGGATGCAGGAAGAAAACGTCGACGGCATGGTGGCAGTGCAGAAACGCATGATTTACCGGCTCGACAACAGTTACATACTGGATTCGTCCGACAAGTACCCGGACCTGTTCAGCGCGGTGGTCATCCTCGACGCGGAAGATGAAACGACACCTGCGCTGGTGCGCCAGTACATTGAAAAGAACGGGCTGGCCGGCGTTCGACTTTTTGGTGGGCGCAAGCCGGATGGCAGCATGCCCTGGCTCAATTCGCCTGAAGCGCTGAGGACCTGGGACGTCGCACAGGAGTTTGGCCTGGTCATGGACCTCGAAGTGTTGTCAGAGGGTGGTGGTGGCCCGTCGGTACCGGCCATCATCGAGCTGGCCCGGAAGTACCCGGACATCCGCATCGTTCTGGACCACCTGCTGGAGCCCGAAATGCAGGAGGGCGATCACTTTGGCCTGGACGAGCGCTACCAGAAGCTGTCTGGCGAGAAGAACATCTTCTTCAAGTTCACTTCCATCAACCTCGACATTTGCCGCGAGGAAAACACCCCGGCAGAAAAAGTGCTGCGCAGGGCGGTGGACATGTTTGGTGCAGGCCATGTCATGTGGGGTTCCGATATTGGCACGTCTTCGGGCACCTATAAAGAAATGGTTCAGCGCTTCCTCGACTCTGCAGTGCTGCTCAATGATGCGGAAAAGAGTGCGGTCTATCACGACACCGGAAAAAAGGTGTTCGTGAAGGGTGGCATTAAAGCCTGAGACCGACCTTCGATGACAGAAAAATTCACCACCATTGCGGCTTCCACAATGGACACCGCTACTGCCTACCGGCTGTTATGCGGCATTGTCGTGCCGCGGCCCATTGCCTGGATTACCAGCATCAGCGAGGCTGGTGTGGTCAATGCAGCCCCGTTCAGTTCCTACAACTATGTGGCGCACAGCCCGCCCATGCTGGCCGTAAATATTGGATCACGCAACGGGGGGTTGAAAGACACTGCGCGCAACATCGAGCAGGGACGTGAGTTTGTGGTCAATGTGGCGACCGTCGCCAACATGGAAACCATGCACCAGACATCTGCTGAATTTGCGCCTGACGCCAGTGAAGTGGATGCACTGGGTATTGAACTGATCCCCAGCCAGCAGGTCAGGCCACCGCGCATCGCGGTGTCGCCGGTGCAAATGGAATGCAAGCTGAACCAGGTGGTGAAGCTGGGTCGCCTCAACACGCTGTATATCGGGGAGGTGGTCGCCTTTCACCTGTCCAGCGACGTCTATGACGGGCGGCATGTTGACAGCGTGAAGATGCAGCCGGTGTCGCGTCTGGGTGGCCCTTTCTACGCGGGGCTGGGCGAGATTTTTGAGCGGCCAATTTTGCAGACGCCGCCGGTAGGCAAGAAGGCGTGACAGGACCATGAACATGACGCAGGCAAGGATACTTCAAAAACAGCCCGACCGTTACCAGGTCGGCACCTTCATCAAGACGGCATCCCCGCATGTGGTGGAAGTTCTGGGCACCAGCAAGCTGGATTTTGGCGTGCTCGACGCCGAGCATGCGCCTCTTGACCGGGCTGCGCTGGACCTGATGATGATGGCTGGCCGGGCGGCAGGTTTGCCTTTGCTGGTGCGTATTCCGGATAAAAATCCGGCAACCCTGCTGTCTGTTCTGGACATGGGCGCTGCAGGGCTGCTGGTACCGCATGTAGACAGCGTTGACGATGCAAGAGCCGTCGTCAACCATGCCCGATTTCGGGGCGGTCAGCGTGGGTTTTCAGGTTCGCCCCGGTTTGCCGGCTATGGCTCGCTGGGCATGAAACAGGCGCTGACGGCCGGTGACGAAGCCTTGATCATCTGCCAGATCGAGAGTCCGCAGGCGGTGGCGTGCGCGGCCGAGATTGCAGCCTTGTCCGGTGTGGATGGTTTGTTCATAGGCCGGGCCGACCTGGCACTGGCTATGGGTATTGAAGACGCCAAACATCCGGACGTGGCCGCAGCCGCCGACAGGAGCATTGCGGCGGCGCTGGCTGCCGGCAAGCTGGCTGGCGTATTCACGGCCAGCGTGGCCGAACGCGATGCTTACGCCGCCAAAGGGGTGAACTGGTTTGTATTTGGCTCCGACCAGTCGCTGATGCGGCAGGCTGCCGATGCGAGTGCGCACCCCACTCGTTGAACATCATCTAATTTGAAGGAGAACCCGGATGAGTACCCCCGCTGTTGCTGCCACCGAGGCCCGGCACTATTCAACGCCCGCCCAACAAGCTGCGCCCGACGCAAAAACCTGGATAACTCGCGGTGCCAACTTTGTCGTTGCGGTCAGTCAGGCCAACGCGGGTTCCGTGTTTGCGCGCGATGCCAATCCCGACGAGTACATGGTTTACCTGGTGGATGCCGACGGGGTGATTGAGGCCGGAGGCGAAACGATGGCTGTGAAGGCCGACAGCCTCACCATAGTCCCGCCCGGTTCGAGTCGTGTGACCTTGTCCGGCGCTGGCCAGCTGGTAAGGGTTTTCTCAATCAAGGCGGATGACCTGGCAAATTCTGCGAGCAATGCTGCTAACTACGCAGCCGGTGCGCCGGAGGTTGCGCCGCTGCAGGCGTGGCCAGACCCTGTGGGTGGTTTCAGGTTGCGCAATTACCAGTTGGGTGAACACATCAGGCCTGACAGCAACATGCGCATTTTTCGCAGCACCAACCTCATGATCAACATCATGACGTCGCGCAGTGCGCCGCGCGACGTGCGCAAGCTCAGTCCGCATTCACATGCAGACTTCGAACAGGGTTCGCTCGCCCTGTCCGGCGACTGGGTGCACCACATGCGCTATCCCTGGACGCCGGACATGACGACCTGGAAAGCCGATGAGCACATCGAGATGGGGAGCCCTTCCTTGCTGGTGATTCCCCCCAAGGTAATACACACCAGCCGCAACGTCAATGACGGAGGCTCTTCCCTGGTGGATGTTTTTGCACCGCCGCGCATGGACTTCTCGAACAAACCCGGCATGGTTTGCAACGCTGCCGACTATCCGATGCCGGAAAAGTCTGGCGACTAGATCAGGCTGCCTTACATGAGTGTGATGGAAGAAAAGACCGGTGCGGCCGTCGACAAGCCGCGCTATCTCGAAGATTTTTTGGTGGGAGAGCGTTGGGTGAGTTCGCCGACGACCATCAGCGAGGATGAGATCGTGGCTTATGGCCTGGCCAATGACCCGCAACGCATGCATACAGATCCGGAGTGGGCCAAAACCGGTCCCTTCGGCGGCCTGGTTGCCAGTGGCTGGCAGATAGCAGCGCTTTCCATGCGCGTGTTCGTGCAATCGGGCGGTTACGGGAAGACGCCTGTCATCGGCATGGGCATTGACGAGTTGCGCTGGCGCAAGCCGGTCAGGGCGGGCGATGTGCTCACGGTAGAGCGTGAAGTGGTCGAGGTCACGCGCTCGGAGTCGCAACCGGACCGTGGAATGATCAAAACCCGTGTCAGTGTGCGCAACCAGGTCGGCGAGGTTGTGATGACCTTGCAGACACTGGGGCGCGTGCCAGCCCGTCCTTCCCCCTGAATTTCTGGAGAAAATCATGGTTGAACTGGAACGTCCTGCAGACCTTGTGGCCTGGGTGGGCAAGGAAATCGGCGTTAGTGACTGGTCTGTAATTGACCAGAAAAAGATAAGTGCATTCGCCGAGTTGACCGGTGACGATCACTGGATCCATGTGGATGTGGAACGTGCGGCCAAAGAGATGCCTGGAGGCAAGACCATCGCACATGGTTTTATGACCTTGTCGCTGATTCCTTTTCTGGTTCGTTCGGTCTACCGCATACGTTTGCGTGGCAAGGGCCTGAACTATGGTTTGAACCGCGTCCGATATACCAGTCAGGTTCCTGTTGGA
Organism: Pseudomonadota bacterium; assembly: GCA_040388075.1. GTDB lineage: Bacteria > Pseudomonadota > Gammaproteobacteria > Burkholderiales > Burkholderiaceae_C > Polaromonas. Next base: position 87,650 of record JAZKCN010000001.1, read on the forward strand.
TCCCGCGTGCGCCTGCGGCAGACCATCAAGGCCGCCGAGATTGTTGAAGGCGGAGTGCGTGTTACTTCTGATTGCGTGATCGAGATAGAAGGTCAGGACAAGCCTGCGCTGGTCGCGGAATTCCTGATGCTTGTGTATGACAAATAAACCGGACGCACCGATGTCACGGACTTTGATGCAGACGACTCAGGCGCCCCAGGTTACGGCGCCTCCGTTCACGCCGTTTGCCGATTTGATTCGGCAGCATGCGGGTGTCCGTCCGCAGGCCACTGCATTCGTATGTGACGGCCGCAGCCTGACCTGGCAGGAGCTTGCCCGGCAGGTATCTGCTGTTGCCTTCGCCTGTGAAAAGATGGGTGTGGGAAAGGGCGACAAGGTGGCGCTTCTGGCGGGCACCTCGCTGGAAGCGCTGGAGACATTTTTTGGCGTCGTCGATGCCGGTGCCTGCATTGTTCCGCTTGCCACCTCGGCGACCGCAAATGCGCTTCTGTCCATGCTGCGAAATTCAGGCGCAAAGGTATTGGCGGTAAGCGGGGATATGCGCGAACTGGCCGAAGGTCTCAGCCGTGACCTGGCCGATCAGCTGGGCGGACGCCTGGTGGCGCTTGATTTTGAGGCACCGGGATGGGTCGCCTGGGACGCCTGGCTGGCCACAGGCAGTGCTGTCAGCGGGCAAACGGATGTCGGGCCTGAAGACGACTTCAACCTGATCTACAGCTCGGGAACAACCGGCGACCCGAAGGGCATTTTGCACAAACACGGCATGCGCTATCGGCAGGCGGCGCGCCGCAATTTTGGGTTTGATTCGACCAGTGTCATGCTGCTGTCGACACCTCTTTACTCCAACACCACTCTGCAACCTCTTCTGGCCACGCTTGCCGCAGGTGGCCTTAGTGTTTTGATGTCGAAGTTCAACGTGACTGACTACCTGACACTGTGTGAGCGCTTTCAGGTGACGCACACCATGCTGGTTCCGGTTCAGTACCAGCGTATTCTGGATCATGACGACTTTGTAAAAACCGACCTGTCCTCATTTGTATTGAAGCAGTGCACTGGTGCGCCTCTGGATGCCAGGCTGAAGGCACGTATTCGCACAGAGTGGCCCGGCAACCTGCGTGAGGTCTATGGCATGACGGAGGGCGGCTGCACCTGTGTGCTTGATGCCAACGAGTTTCCGGACAAGCTGGGTACTGTAGGCAAGGCGGCCCCGGACCATGACATCCGCATCATTGATGACTCGGGGCATGTTCTTGCGCAGGGTGAAACTGGCGAGGTGGTGGGGCGTTCTCCTTACATGATGGCAGGCTACTACATGCAGCCGGAAGCCACCGAAAGGTTTTACTGGCGGGATGAGACCGGCGCCGTGTTCCATCGCACCGGCGACATTGGCCGGTTTGATTCAGACGGTTTCCTGACGCTTCTGGACCGAAAGAAAGACATCATCATTTCTGGCGGGTTCAATATTTACGCCAGTGACCTGGAGGCCGTCATCGCCAGCCATCCCGATGTGGCAGATACCGCAGTCGTCGGCATTCCCAGTACGCAGTGGGGCGAAACACCGCTTGCACTGGTAGTCCCCAAGCCGGGAAGCGCGACCGATGCGGAGGCGTTGCGATTGTGGGTAAACGAGAGGCTGGGCAAGACGCAGCGGCTTGCAGCCGTGGAGTACAGGCCGGAACTGCCGCGCTCGGCGTTGGGCAAGCTCCTCAAACGGGAACTCAGGGCCCCTTACTGGAAACAGCAGGTCGACAGGACGGTGATTAACGCGGCTTCTAAATGAATGCAGTAGACACAGAACATATACAGGAGTCGTCATGACCAATCAAGGAAAAGAATTGCAGGGCAAGGTGGCGTGGGTTCATGGTGCTGCCGGTGCTGTGGGGCTGGCGATCTCGCAGGAACTGGTCAGGGCGGGCGCTTATGTGGTGCTGTCGGGACGAAATGCAGAGGCGCTGAAAGCGGCGGCGGTGCAGGCTGGAAGCACGGATCAGGCCGAGGCACTGGTGGTGGATATCGGTGACAGTGACAGCGTTTATGCCGGTGCTGACGCGCTTGAGCAGCGCCTCGGGCACATCGATATCCTCGTCAATTCTGCGGGCGTCAATCCATCCAGAAGAAATTTCCGGGATCTGTCAGTAGAGGACTGGAAAAACACGGTAGATGTAAACCTGTCCGGTATGTTCTATACCTGCCAGGCCACGCTTCGCGGCATGCGCGAGCGCAAGGATGGCGTCATCATCAACATCTCGTCATGGACCGGCCGGTTCGCCGCCTACTTTGCAGGTCCGGCCTATGCCTCCACGAAACGTGCAGACCTCGCGTTGACCGAAAGCATCAATTGGGAGGAATGTGTCAACGGCATAAGGGCGACATCGATCTCGCCGGGCGGCATAGACACGCCGTTGCTCAACAAGCGGCCGATACCGCCATCTGCGGAAGTGCGGGCTGCGCTTCTGAAGCCGCACGACGTTGCCGATATGGTCCGCTACATTGCGGGATTGCCGCCCAGGGTCTGCATCAATGAGATCCTGATGAGTCCTACATTGAACGGAAACTACCTGGGAGAATTCGAAACACGCAAGAGGCCTGCCGCGAAAACCTGACAGTGGCCTGTAGCCGGCAGCCTTATTCAGGGTGGCTGCAGCCTGCTCTTGCGGGCTCGTGGCGCAGGCTTGCCCGGCTTCACAGGAGCAGGTCTGCTTTTCCCGTCAAGCGTCTTCAGGCGCACACTTATTTTCTCTGCAGCCGATTTCATCGCCGGGTAAAGCGTACGAACAGCTTCTTCCAGGGACAGCGCCGAAGAAAACCAGGTCAACCCGAACGAGGCGATGACACGGGCGTTTTCATAAATAGGCAGGGCAATGGTGTTGGATACTGGCCTGACTGACGGGTTGCGCAACGCGTAACCGCGCTCCCGAACTTCTTCGAGCGTCGCCAGGATGGTTTGCAGGTCGCCCGCAGCCCTGTCTTCAGCATCTGCAGAGTGCGCGATAAGGCCAAGAATGATTTCCTGCTCGTCAGGCGGGCAGAAGGCCAGGTAGGCGCGGCCCAATGAGCGACTCACCAGCGACAGGCGCATGTTGATGCTTGAATGCAGGAGTGACAGTGGTGATTGGGCGATGGTGCTGTAGCGCACAACAACAGCGTCGGTATCGAATACAGCCACGGCAACGGGCCATTTGAAGCGTGCGGTAAAAGCATCCGCAATCGGTGCGGCAGCTTCGATGATGCGCGGTTCGCTGTGATACCCAGAGGACAGCGTGTGCACTGCGGATGTCAGGTAGTAGGAGCCATGCTGGGGCGCGTGGTTGACGAGACCAATGCCCATGAGCGTCTGCAGCAGTCGCACCAGCGATGGTTTTGGCAGGCCGGTCTGGCGGTGCAACAGGTCAAGCGTCGAGATCGGTTGCCGGTTCAGGCATTGCAGCAATTCGATGGCACGCTCAATCGAACGGACGGGAGGAAAGGATGCCATCTATGCGTTTGCTGACGTTCAGGCGTAGTCACTGACCGGAATACAGCTGCAAAACAGGTTGCGGTCACCATGCACGTTGTCTACCCGGCCCACGGGCGGCCAGTATTTGGACTGCTTCAGCGTTGCCAGCGGGAAGGCCCCCGCTTCGCGCGGATAGGGCCTCTCCCATTCCGTCCCGAGCAGGCTTGCGGCCGTGTGCGGTGCGTGCCTCAACGGGTTATTGTCCTGTGGCCATTGCCCGGCTTCGATCTTGCGGATTTCCTCGCGGATGCCAATCATCGCGTCTATGAAGCGGTCAAGCTCTGCCAGCGTTTCGCTTTCGGTTGGTTCCACCATCAATGTACCCGGCACCGGAAAGCTCAAGGTAGGCGCATGAAAGCCGTAATCCATCAGGCGCTTGGCGACATCTTCGGCACTGACGCCGCTGGTCTCCTTTAACGGGCGCAAGTCAAGAATGCATTCGTGCGCAACGTGACCAGGCTTGCCATCTTTTCCTTCGCTGGCGTACAGCGTAGGGTAGTGTTCCCTTAGGCGGACGCTGATGTAGTTGGCGCTCAGGATGGCGATTTCCGTCGCCTGTTTCAGGCCTTCCGCGCCCATCATGCGGCAGTACATCCAGCTGATGGGCAGCACCGCTGCATTGCCCAGGGGCGCTGCAGAGATGGCTCCCACGCCATTGACGGGAACGCCTGCAGTGGCGTGGCCAGGCAGGTAGGGAACCAGGTCCTTTACCACGCAGACGGGACCGACGCCGGGACCGCCGCCGCCATGCGGAATGCAAAACGTCTTGTGCAGGTTCAGGTGGCTGACATCTCCCCCAAATTCGCCGGGTGCCGCTACACCGACCAGTGCATTCATGTTGGCGCCGTCGACATAAACACGGCCACCGTGCGCATGCACCATCTGGCAGAGTTCCTTGACCTGTGTTTCAAACACGCCATGGGTGCTGGGGTAGGTGATCATCACGCAGGCCAGATGGGCACTGTGTTTTTCGCATTTGGCGGTCAGGTCGGCCATGTCGACATTTCCCTTCGCATCACAGGCAGTGACGACCACTGTCATGCCCACCATCTGCGCGCTGGCGGGGTTGGTACCGTGTGCCGACGAGGGAATCAGGCAGATATTGCGGTGCCCCTGGCCGTTGGCTTCATGGAAAGCCTTGATTACCAGTAGACCTGCGTATTCGCCCTGGGAGCCAGCGTTGGGCTGCAGGCTGATGCCCGCGTAGCCCGTCGCCTGGCACAGCCAGTCGCGAAGTTGTTGGTCCAGTTCTGCATAACCGTGCAACTGATCTGCCGGTGCAAAAGGATGGATGTTGGCGAACTCCGGCCAGGTGATGGGGATCATCTCGCTGGTCGCATTGAGCTTCATGGTGCAACTGCCCAGTGGAATCATGCTGCGGTCCAGCGCCAGATCCTTGTCGCTCAGCATGCGTATATAGCGCAGCATGCCGGTCTCGGAGTGGTGCGTATTGAAAACCGGATGGGTGAGGAAATCGCTGCTGCGGCGCAGGTCCTGCGGGATCAGCGACTCGATGCCTTTCTCGAACGCACTGACAACCGGCAGGGCCTGGCCTGCAGTTGCAAAAAATGACCAGAGCAGTTCTATGTCCTTGCGGCTGGTAGTCTCATCCAGCGATACGCCGAGATGGTTCTTCAGCCGGAAGCGGAGGTTGGCGCCGGCCTGCCGCGCCCTGGCTGCAATGGCCTGACTGGCTTCGCCTGTCTTGACGGTCACCGAATCGAACGCCCCAGTGTTGGTGATTTCGTAGCCTAGTTGTTTAAGACCCTGCACAAAAATGGCTGTGTAGGCGGCTACCCGGGCGGCGATGCGTTTGAGGCCCTTTGGTCCGTGATAGACCGCATACATGCTGGAGACCACCGCTGGCAGCACCTGCGCCGTACAGATGTTTGAGGTGGCCTTCTCCCGCCGTATATGTTGCTCGCGTGTCTGCAGTGCCAGCCGGTAGGCCGGGTTGCCATGGGCATCGACGCTGACACCGACCAGCCTGCCGGGCAGTGAGCGTTTGTATTCGTCTCGGCATGCCAGATAAGCGGCGTGTGGGCCGCCATTGCACATCGGCATGCCAAAGCGTTGGGTATTACCGACGACGATGTCTGCATCCCATTCGCCGGGTGGCACAAGCAGCGTCAATGCCAGCAGGTCAGCCGCTACGCAAAGTGCGGCGCCGTCAACGTGTGCCTGTCCAGCCAGTGGCCTCAGGTCATGGATGCTGCCGGTGGTGGCGGGGTACTGGGCCAGCACACCGAAGTAGTTGCCCTCAGCCATCAGTTGCGGCACCGTCACCGATGCCGTGCTGACCTTGACTTCAATGCCTAGCGGTTTTGCGCGCGTCTGTATGACTTCAATGGTCTGTGGATGGCAATCGCCAGCAACGATGAAGACATTGCTTTTACTTTTCACGCTGCGTCTGGCCAGCGTCATCGCCTCTGCTGCCGCGGTCGCCTCATCAAGCATGGAGGCATTGGCGATCGGCATGCCGGTCAGATCGCAGACCATGGTCTGGAAGTTGATCAGCGCCTCCATCCGGCCTTGTGAAATCTCGGCCTGGTAGGGGGTGTAGGCTGTGTACCAGGCCGGGTTCTCCAGGATATTACGCAGTATCACGCCCGGGGTGTAGGTGCCGTAATAGCCCTGGCCGATGAAACTCTTGAATACCTGGTTTTTGGATGCAATGGCCTTGAGCTGCTTGAGTGCTGCCGCTTCGGTGACGGGCGATGGAATCGCCATCGCACTATTCCTGGCGATGGAACGCGGCACTATCCCTTCGATCAGTTCGCGCCGTGAGCCTGAGCCCACTACCTGCAACATCAGCGCTTCATCGGCATCATCGATGCCAATGTGGCGGGCTATGAATTCACAGGAATTCTCCAGGTCACCCAGTGACATCGAGGCTTGCATCAGCATGAGGACTCCCGGTCAGCTATTGGCTGAAAAAGCGTTGTAGCTGGTCTCGTCCATCAATGCGGACAACTGCGAATCATCGGAAAGTTTGACCTTGAAGAACCAGCCCGCACCCAGCGGGTCGCTGTTGGCCAGCGACGGGTCATCGCGCAGCGCCTCATTGACTTCCGTGATTTCCCCGCTGACCGGCATGTAGACATCGGCTGCTGCCTTGACGGATTCCACCACGCCTGCCGTTTCCTTTTGCGCCAGCGTGCTACCTACTGCTGGCAGGTCTACAAACACCACGTCGCCGAGCGCATCCTGCGCGTGGACGGTGATGCCGACGGTGGCGATACCGCCTTCAATCTTCAGCCATTCGTGATCTTCGGTGTATTTGATGGTCATGGGTTTCTCCTGCAGGGTTGAAATTAAAAAGTTGGATTCAGCAAGGCGGTGGATTTTCTCAACCGCGGTAATAACGGGCTGGAACAAAGGGCATCGCACAAACTTCCATGGCTACAGGCTTGCCGCGCACCAGGGCATTGACTTTTGTGCCGATGGAAGTAAACGCGAGCGGCACGTATGCCATCGCGATCGGCTGGTTGATGGTGGGTCCGAGCAGGCCGCTGGTGACTTCCCCGATCTGCGTGCCGTCCAGATCATGCAAGGCCGTGTGGTCACGTACCGGGACGCGTTCCAGCGCCATCAGGCCCACACGCTTGCGCCTGAGAAGGCCGGGATCTGCCAGTTGTGGCAGCACCTTGTCTGCACCGGGAAATCCGCCTGCACGCCCGCCGCCTGTACGCCTGACTTTCTGGATTGCCCAGTTCAGGCTGGCTTCTGCAGGCGTTGTTGTCGTATCTATGTCGTTGCCGTAGAGGCAAAGCCCGGCTTCCAGCCGCAGGGAGTTGCGTGCACCAAGGCCAACAGGTTTGACTTCCGGTTCAGCCAGCAGCGCCCGGGCGAGCTTTTCCGCGTGACTTGCTGGCACCGAGATCTCGAAGCCGTCTTCGCCTGTGTATCCGCTTCGCGTGAGGAAACAGTCGCAGCCGGCGATTTTGAAACGGCCGCCGGTCATGAAAACCAGTTTTTCCACGTCAGGCGCCAGACGCCGCAATGCCGTGACAGCCTGTGGCCCCTGCAGCGCGAGCAGTGCCATCTCCGGCATCGGGATGACATCACAGCGTTTGCCTATCCTGCCCTGGATATGGGCAATGTCACCAATTTTGCAGGCGCCGTTGACAATCACGAAAAGGTCGCCGCCAGCGCCGATATCGCGGTTGAAAAACATCAGGTCGTCGATGATGCCGCCTTCGTCATTGAGTAACAGTCCGTAGCGCTGTTTGCCAGCAGGCAGATCCACGACATCAACCGGAGTCAGGGTTTCAAACGCAGTTGCGGCACCGGCACCTTCGAGCCGCAACTGGCCCATGTGCGACACATCAAAAAGCCCGGCCGCTGTGCGTGTGTGGTGATGCTCAGCCATCAGCCCGGCCGGGTATTGAACAGGCATCGAATACCCCGCAAAAGGTACCATGCGCGCGCCAAGTTCCACATGCAAATCGTGCAACGGGGTCTTGAGCAGGTTGTCTGGGGATGCAGGCGTGGACAAGGCGTTCTCCGGGGGCAAACATGTTCCATGGCTAAAAACCATGGGCTGCCCCTGCTGTCCACTTTACCTGAGAGATTCACCCGGCGATGCGGGTTTGCTCCTTCGGTGGGTCGAACAAAAAAACGACCTCTCTCCAGTAGGGAAACGTTCACCTGCGTGGTGCACCGGGGAACGGTTGTCAGTCCTTTTGCCTGAGCGTTCAGTGCACCATTGGGGGTAACACATGCGCCTTCGGCGGTTTCCTCAAGGGGAACTCTCTCCTGACCTGCAAAGTGTAGCGGATGCGCGGTGGGGCGGAGAAAGCTATTTTGCGTAGACGAGGTCGCGCAGCCCCAGTGAGAGTTGTGGCACATAAGTCACCACAATGAGGCAGGCGAGGATAACCAACACGAATGGAATGAGTTGCGTGACGATTCTGTCCAGCGAAATTTTGGCAACTGTGCAGGCTGCGAACAGGTTCACACCGAACGGGGGAGTGATCATGCCCAGCGCAAGATTGACAACCATCACCAGGCCAAAGTGCACCGGGTCAATGCCGAAGTGCACGGCTACGGGCGCGAGAATGGGGGCCAGAACAATGATGGCGGCGCTGGTTTCTATGAACATGCCGATGATAAACAGGGCCGCATTGACGCCGAGCAGAAACAGCGTGGGTGACTGCAAAACTGCCTCCAGCCACCGGCCAATGGCGTCAGGCACGCCGGCACGGGTGATCAGGAAGGCAAACAAGCCTGCGTTGGCGATGATGAACATGATCACTGCGCTGGAGATGACCGATTTGCGCAGGATGTTGTACAGGTCTGGCAGTTTGATTTCGCGGTAGATCACGATGCCCACGATGAGTGCGTAAAAAACAGCAACTGCAGATGCTTCGGTCGGTGTGAAGATACCGCCGTATATGCCGCCCAGGATGATGACTGGCATCAGCAAGGCCCAGCCAGCCTTCCATGTTGCCCTGCCGAAAGGCAGTCGTCCATCGCCGTCATTCTTGCCCCAGCCCTTCCAGCGGCAATAGAGGTGGACAAACAGCATCAGCGCCAGACCTATTAACAGTCCGGGACCGAACCCGGCAATAAACAGTTCGCCGATGGATACCTCCGCGCTGACGCCGTAAAGGATCATCGGTATGGACGGTGGAATGATTACTCCCAACTCAGCACTGGTTGCTTGCAGCGCTGCCGCGTAGGCTCGGGGATAGCCGTGCTTGATAAGCGCGGGAATCAGGATGGCCCCGATTGCAAAAGTCGTCGCTACCGATGAGCCGGAAACAGCCGCAAAAATCATGCAGGTCAGCACGCATGTCATGGGCAGGCCACCCTGAACACCGCCGACTATGCTTTTGGCAAAGTCCACGAGGCGGCGCGATATCCCGCCGGTTTCCATGAGGTTGCCTGCCAGTATGAAGAAGGGGATTGCAGCCAGCGGGAATTTGTTGATCGCTGCAAACATTTCCTTGACGGAAATCAGCATGTTTGCATTGGAGGCCTGAATGCCGAACACCGAAGCTATCCCGATTGAAACTGCAACAGAAACGGTCAGTGCAAAACAGATCACCATGGTTGAAACCATCACTGCGGTCATTGCGCTGTCTCCAGTTCGTTGCGCTGCGGATCGATCAGGTTGCCGATGATGCCTATCACGCAGAACATGCCGCCTACCGGCATCGCCACATAACCCCAAAACATGGAAATCGACTCCAGGCCAGCCATGGACTGGACCCGGCCGCGCAATGAGTAATCCCAGCCCCACCAGACGATCACCGCGATCAGGAAGAGTGCGGCAAGGCAGACCAGCCAGTCGAGCACGCGTTTCAGCCGCGGTGGACTCCAGCGGTACAGCACGTCAACGCTGACCATGGCGCCCTGGCGGAAGGCGGTAGGAATGCCCATGAACACCATCCAGATCAGGCTCAGGCGTATCAGTATTTCACTCCATTCTGCCGGTTGCTCCAGCACGAAACGGGTGATGATCTGAAACATGCCAAGCGCTGCGGCGATCACCAGCATCACGCAGGCAACCAGCATCGAAAAGCCTGTAGTCCACCGTTCAAGTTTGAGGAAAGCCTGCTTCATGGCGTCCATTCTTCACGAGTAAAAATAAAAAGCCCGCCAGCAGAATGGTGGCGGGCATGGTCAGTTGCCGCATTGAGCCGGCTGGCAGTACGGTTTATTTGTAGTTGCGGATCTTGTCCAGGTTGGCCTTGCCGAACTGCTTCTCGAAATCGGCGTTCACCGGTGCCAGCATGGCAACAAATTTCGCCTTGTCCACGTTGTCGATGACCGTCATGCCCTGCGCACGCAGTTCCTTCACGCCATTGGCATCGTCCTGGTCGACACGGTCACGGTTGGCTTTGGTGGCGACCTTGGCGGCCTCCAGGAAGGCCGTCTTGTCGGCTGCGGTGAGCTTGTCGAAAGCTGCCTTGTTCATCACAAAAATGCAGGGTGAGTAGACATGGCCGGTCAGCGAGAGATGCTTTTGAACCTGGGAGAACTTCGCGGACATGATTACTGGCAGCGGGTTTTCCTGTCCATCAACCGTGCCTTGCTGAAGCGCGGTAAACACTTCGGGAAAGGCCATGGGTGTCGTGATGATGCCCAGCCCCTTGTAGGCCGCGATGTGGACAGGGTTTTCCATGGTCCGCATCTTCAGGCCCTTGAGGTCTTCCGGTGCCTTCACATCACGTTTGCTGTTGGTCATGTGGCGGAAACCGTTTTCCGCCCAGGCCAGGGCCTTGAAGCCCTTGGAATCGAATTTTGTAAGGAGATCCTGTCCGATGGGGCCATCCAGCACGGCGCGTGCATGGGCCTTGTCGCGAAACAGGAAGGGCACGTCGAGAATTTTGGTGTCGGGAACAAAATTGGGTACCGGACCGGTCGACGAAAAAGCCAGTTCCTGCGTGCCGAGCTGTACCGCTTCAATGGATTCGCGCTCTCCACCCAGCGCACCGTTGTAGAAGGTCTGGACCTTGTAGCGACCGGCGGTGCGGGCCTCGACTTCCTTGGCAAAGGTATCTATGGCGATGCCCTGATGGGAGTTCTGTGCAGTGGAAATGCTGATCTTCATGGTGGTCTGCGCCGCTGCAGATGCCATCAGGCCCATTGCCAGGCTCATGCCCACGATCAGTTTTGAAAATTTCATTGTCATTTTGTCTGTCTCCATTGGGTTTATTGCAGGACATGCAGAAGAGCCTGACTGCCGCACATGTGGCTGATTCATTATTACTGCGGTGCAGCAGCCTGCGTCCGCGGGTTTTCGCTTAAATAGGCCTGGATGATGTTCTCAAAGCCAGGGTCGGGAAACAGTCCCAGGCCGCTTGCACGGGCGGTATCGAAGCGGGAGGGCCAACTGCTGATGATGCGTGCAACAGCGGGGTCTGGCGTCCAGGTTATCAACCCGGCCGCCGCTATGCCCGCCACGCGCTCCAGCGCTTCAGCCATCTCGCCGACAGTAGTGGTGATGGCAGGCAGATTGATGGCAGTTCTGGCGCCCCAATCGCCATCTGATGCTTCGGCGGCGCGAATCAGGCCCTCGATGCTGCGTGCCGGTGACGACAGCGCAACCGCAGTGTCTGGCGGTACCGGGCAAATGGCCCGCAGGCCGGCCAGCGGTTCGCGAATTATGCCGCTCAGAAATCCCGAAGCCGCACCATTCGGTTTTCCAGGCCGGACGCTGACGGTCATCAGGCGTACATTGCGGCCGCGGATAAAACCCTTGCGGGCATAGTCTGCAACCAGTTGCTCGCCTATGAACTTCTGTATGCCGTAGCTGTTTTGCGGTGTTGGCAATGTGCGGTCATCGATGACTGACGGCAAGGGCTGTTCCGGCGAATTGCCGAACACCGCGAGTGAACTGGCAAACACCACGGTTGGTTGTGTCTGCAGTGCGCGACAGGCCTGCAGCAAGGCGCGCGTAGCATCCAGATTGCTTCGCATGCCGAGATCAAAGTCTGCTTCGCATTCACCGCTGACGGCTGCCGCGAGGTGAAACACCAGGCTGTGTTCTGGCTGCAGTGCGTTGCCCCTTCCTGTCGCTTCAAGCAGGGCGTTAATGTCACCAGTTACAGCCGTGACTCTTTTGTCGGCCAGCAGGTCTGCGGACGGCAACGCACGGTCTGCGAGGGTTATGCCTTGTATGGCCTGGGGAGTGGTACCGGCCATTGATAGCTTTCCCCTCGTGAGAAGCTCACGCGCCAGCCGTGCGCCAAGGAAGCCGGCCCCTCCCGTGATGAGGATATGCATGTTGTCGCCTGTACCGTGTTATCGCTATTTGAACTGCTTCTGCAAATATCAGCGTGCCCGGATTTTCAGCAGCCTGTCCTGCGCCGCAGCCAGGTGCTCCCTGAGGGTATACCAGCGTTCGGAGAACTGGTCCGGCATATCCAGCGCTACGACCTGTTTTTCGATGGAGTCCAGCTTCTCCAGCAGTCGTCTCAGTTCCATCGGATGCTCGCTGGCGATGCCATCCATCTCGCTTTCCAGGAATTTCACGTCGCCGTAAAAATGGTTGAGCGCCGATGTGATGCGCCATGCAAAAAGCTGGGGAATCCACGTAAGCAGGAACAGTGCAATGGCAATGATGGGTATGACGGCATACAACGCCAGTTCGGCCTGTTGTGCGGTCCGGTAGGGCAGCAGCCTTTCAAGCCACGGCCGGGCTCCCAGGCTGTAGGCACGTGCCGTCGGTGACAGCTGGAAGTCGCTTCCGCGGAAGCTGGGGAATTGCCCGTGCCGCTGCAGGAAGTTCGGCATTGCATGAATTTCGACAGCAGCGTCCAGCAACGCGCGCTGCAGTGCGGGATGCAATTGGGAGCTGACGATCAAATGGGTTTGCAGGCTCATCAGTGTCAGGTCGCGCGGCGGAATGTCGCCGCGCAGTTCGATGGCGCCCTGCGGCAGCAGTAGGGGCTGCAGGTAGGGCGCCTGCACGGCGAGAGCGCCGGCATGCTCTGCCGCCAGCAGCTGTATGCCTGGGTGCCGCGTCAGCAGTTGTATGGCTTGCGAATCTTCACCGGCAACCTGCACGACCAAATTGATGGTGCCGTCCATCAGCGCTTCGGCTGCTGCTGCACCACTCGCGGACTCGAAGCGCACGTCCGCGGCACGTACGCCCGCATGTTCGAGCATGGTTTTTGCCGCCATAAAGGATGACGAAGCCGCAGGGCCTGCGGCAATACGCAAACCCCTGGCCTGTGCCAGAGTTGTGGGGCCGTCCTGACCGGAGAAGATCCACACCGGTTCCTGGCCGATCACCGCAAGCGCCTGGACGGGCAGGTCAGCGTCTGCGTATACCCCGTGTGCAAACCCGATGCCGGCTGGATCGTCGGAGTCGGCTACCCGGTCAAGCGCACCTTTCTGTGTCTCCGAATAAACGATTTCAGTGCTGACGCCAATGCGTTCCAGTTGCTCTGCATAGCGCTGGGCCAGCTGTGAGTAACTGCCTTGGGGGGCGCCTGCTGCAATCACGACGCTGGCAGGCGGCAATACCTGCCAGCGCGTTGCTGACCACCACAACGCGGCGGCCGTGCAAAGTATCACCGGCAGGTAAAAAAGCCACCAGCGGCGCCTGTAGAGCAGTATCAGCCTCATCGCCCGCGCATCCGGTACAGGCCCTGGCGCACAAACTCTATGTGCTGGTGCAGCGTATAGCAACGCGCCATCAGGTCAGGCGGGCATTCAAAGGCCAGCAGCGATTTGTCCATGCCGTTCAGGCGCGACAAAAAGCGTGTCAGGTCCAATCCCGACAGCGTGTCCTGTATCAGGTCGTTTTCAATGAACTTGAGCTCGCCATACCAGCGGTTCAGGCGGCTTTCAAGAACCCAGCGCACATAGCCGGGGATCAGCTGCATCAGCCACAGCGCGGCCAGCGTGACGGGGAGAACAATCAGCACCAGCCGCTCCAGCACCTGCGCCCACCAGAAAGGCAGCAGTCTTTCCCATAGCGGCAACCCGTTGATCAGCGTGCTGCGGGCCTGTGGCGAGGTCGGAAAGTCTATCCGCCTGAGTGAAGGGAAATCCCCGGCTCGGTTGAACAGGCCGCCGTCGGTGTGCACGTCCATTGCGATCGCAATGGCCAGCCGCTTCAGGGCAGGGTGCAGTGTTTCCCGAGCAACCAGGCTGGCCGATGTGGTCAACATCGTGATGTCGCGTGGCGGCAGTTTTGTGTCGAGTGAACCTTGCGGCAACAGTCGTGATTCCATGTAGGGGTTGCGTTCAGTGATCGCTGCCGATTTGCGCAGGTTGACCAGCTGTATGCCAGGTACACCCAGCATGTTCTGCACCGCAAACGATTCAGCCGCCGCCACCATCAAGACCACGTCCAGCTGGTTCTGCCTGATGGCCTGCACTGCGGCACTGCCTGTCAGCGGTGACAGCGTCAAATCCTTGCTTGGCACACGCGCCTGCTCGAGCAGTTTCAGCGCTACCCTGCGGCTGCCGCTACCCTCGGGGCCTATGCCGAAGCGCAGCCCCTGCAGTTGTGACAGTGATTCGATCTCGCGCTGGCGTGTGAAGATCCAGATCGCTTCAACATCCACATTGGCCAGTGTTTCAATGCGGCTGCGGTCGCGCCGTTCAAGCGATGTACCCAGATAACCAAAACCCCCCTGCATGAAGGCCAGGTCTGAAGGCGAGTCAGCCTGGCGCAGTCGCTCCTGGTTTTGCTGTGAACCCGCTGACGGTTGAACGTCAAGCGTGACGCCATAGTCTTCCAGTCGCTCGGCGTAACGCTGGGCATTGCGGTAGTAGGCGTCGTCGGTGCCGCCGGTAGTGATGCTCAGACGCGCGGGTGGCATCGGGTACACCATGACCCACAGCACAGTGGCTGTTGCAATAGCGAGCGCAATGACCGGAAGCCTGATCAGAAGCCACTTGCGTTGATACAAGCTCGCCATGCGCACGGGAGAAGTCCTGTTGTGGGCCAGCTGCTTTTATAACGTAAACAAGCCCTGATGGACAGGGCTTTTGCCTGCACGTTTGCCCTGCTGCGTACAAGGCCAGCAGGGGAAAGTGCTACTTCGGGTCTTACATGCCGCTGTAGTTGGGTCCGCCGCCGCCTTCAGGTGTGACCCAGACTATGTTTTGCGTCGGGTCCTTGATGTCGCAGGTCTTGCAATGCACGCAGTTTTGCGCATTGATCTGCAGGCGGTCGCTGTTGTCTGCGTTCTTGACGAACTCATACACGGCGGCTGGGCAATAGCGGCTTTCGGGGCCGGCGTACTGAGCCAGATTGATGCCTACGGGCACGCTCGCATCCTTCAGCGTCAGGTGCGCAGGCTGCTGCTCTTCATGGTTGGTGTTGGAGACAAACACCGAACTCAGCCTGTCAAAGGTGATCTTGTTGTCCGGTTTGGGATAGGCAATTGGCTGGCACTCGGCGGCCGGCTTGAGCATCGCGTAGTCGGGCTTGTCGCGGTGAATTGTCCACGGCGGGCTCTTGATGCCGAGTTTGGGCAGCAGCCATTGTTCGATGCCGGTCATGAAGGAGCCGACATACAAACCCTTCTTGAACCAGGCTTTGAAGTTGCGCGACTTGTCCAGCTCGGCTGCCAGCCAGCTTTTGGCATAAGCCTCCGGGTAAGCCGCAAGTTCGTCATGCTGGCGTCCGTTTGTCACGGCGTCGTACGCGGCATCAGCTGCCAGCATGCCGCTCTTGATGGCAGCGTGGCTGCCCTTGATGCGGCTGGCGTTGAGGTAACCAGCTTCGCAGCCAATCAGCGCACCGCCGGGGAACACGGTCTTGGGCAGGCTGAGTGCGCCGCCAGCCGTGATGGCCCGTGCGCCGTAGCTGATGCGCTTGCCGCCTTCAAGATATTTTTTGATGGCAGGGTGGGTTTTCCAGCGTTGCATTTCCTCAAACGGGCTGAGGTAGGGGTTGCTGTAGTCCAGGCCGGTGACCAGGCCCAGCGTGACCTTGTTGTCTTCCAGGTGGTACATGAAACCGCCGCCATAGGTGGCGGTGTCCATGGGCCAGCCCGCGGTGTGAATCACCAGACCCGCCTTGTGTTTTGCGGGGTCGATTTCCCACAGTTCCTTCACGCCGAGCGCGTAGGCTTGCGGGTCCTTGCCGGCATCAAGCTTGAACCTTGAAATCAGCTGGCGACCGAGATGACCGCGCGAGCCTTCGGCAAACACCGTGTACTTGCCGAGCAGTTCCATGCCAAGCTGGAAGTTGTCAGTCGGTTCGCGATCCTTGCCAACCCCAAGGTTGCCGGTGGCCACACCCTTGACGGAGCCATCGTCGTTGTAGAGCACTTCAGCAGCAGGGAAGCCGGGGAAAATTTCAACGCCCAGGTTCTCGGCCTGTTGCGCCAGCCAGCGCACGACATTGCCCAGACTGATGACGTAATTGCCTTCGTTGTGAAAGCAGTCCGGCACAAAAAAGTCAGGCGTCTTGACGGCGCCCGTTTCCGTGAGGAAGAGAACTTCGTCGGCTGTTACCGGCTGGTTCAGAGGTGCGCCCTGTGCCTTCCAGTCGGGAATCAGTTCCGTGAGGGCGATGGGATCCATCACCGCGCCGGACAGGATGTGAGCGCCAGGCTCGGAGCCTTTTTCAAGCACAACAACAGAAACCTCGGTGCCCTTTTCTGCAGCGAGCTGCTTCAGGCGAATGGCTGTGGCGAGGCCGCCGGGGCCGCCGCCCACAACGACCACGTCGTATTCCATCGCTTCACGGGGGCCGAACTGGGCCAGTATTTCTTGGTTGTTCATGGTGGGGGTCGCTGATAATGATTCGAGGCAGGCTGTCTGTGTCCGTCAGTGATTTTATGCTGCTAAGCAGGGCGTATTTCGGACCCTGCGCTCTAAGTGACATGTCCTGATTGAGGGGTTCTGTTTGTTCATCTCCTGTAATGCGCTTCGCCCTCGCGTTGTCGCACTGAAATGCTGACCGGTATTCTTGCTGGCCTGGCTGCAGGCGCACTGTGGGGCCTGGTGTTTGTGGCACCGCTGATGGCTCCCGGATTTTCCGCTGTCGATTTCACCGCCGGACGTTTTCTGTCTTACGGCGCGCTGTCTTTTGTGTTGATGCTGCTGTTTCGCAAATCCCGCTGGCCGTCGTCGCGGCAAGCGCTGGCAGCCTGCGGCCTGAGCCTGCTGGGGTTTACCGGCTATTACCTGTTGCTGGTACTGGCGATACGCGATGCCGGCACCGAAGTACCCAGCCTCATCATTGGCACCATTCCACTGTGGATGATGCTGCTCGGCAAACCTGCCGGATTGCGCTGGGGCACGCTGCTGCCCGGTTTGCTGCTGACCTTGCTGGGGTTGGCGCTGATGATGCGCGCCGCCGTTGGCGGGGCGGCTGTTGATGGCACTGGCGGCTACTTCTGGCGTGGCGTGGCATTTGCCCTGGCGTCCATGGTGTGCTGGACGGCCTTTGGCCTGCTCAATGCTGCCTGGCTGAAAAGACACACTGAAGTCAACGCCACCACCTGGGCCAACTGGCTGGGGGTGGCGACGGGGCTGGGCGCCTTGCTGCTTTGGTTTGTTGCGGGCAGCGGTGTTCACCAATTGCGCAGCGCGCCCGGCCTGCTGCCTGCCGTGGTGCTGGCTGTGGCGACGGGCATCGGCTCGGCCTGGCTGGCCACGATTTTGTGGAACATCGCCAGCCAGCGCCTGAGCGCCAGCCTGTGTGGCCAGCTCATCGTCAGTGAAACGATTTTTGCGCTGGTCTACGCTTTCATCTGGGGCGGTCACTGGCCCACTGCCCTTCAGGGCGCAGCCTGCCTGTTGTTCGTCGCGGGTATCCTTGCATCGATACGTGCCCATCGTTAACCAGAGCCCATGTCAAAGTCAGATCACCATGAAAATTGAAATTCCGGAGAACAAAAAACTCGTCCATGAAATGATCATCCCGATACGCTGGGGCGACATGGATGCGATGGGCCATCTCAACAACGGCAGCTATTTCCGTTACATGGAGACCATCCGCATCGACTGGTTTGTCGCTGCAGGCATCAGGCCCGACCCGAAAAGCGAGGGTCCGGTCATCGTCAATGCCTTCTGCAATTTCTACAAGCAGCTTGAGCACCCCGGCGATGTATTGACGAAAATGTATGTTAGTGACCCTGGCCGCTCCACCTTCGAGAGCTGGTGCACGATGGAGCGTGTCGATGCGCCCGGCGTGATCTGCGCAGCAGGCGGCGCCACCACCATCTGGGTTGATTTCCCGGCGCAGAAGTCCAAAACCATGCCGGACTGGCTGCGAAAACTCGTCGAAGGCTAGGCTGGCTTGACCTTGGGCACACGGCCCATCAGGTAAAACTCGGGGTTGGGCTGCATGCCGCTGAAGCTTGCCATACGGTTGGACAGGCCAAAGAAGGCAGTAATGGCTGCGATGTCCCACGCGTCTTCATCATCGAAGCCATGCGCCTTCAGGGCATCGATGTCGGAATCGTCCAGCGCATCGGATTGCAGGCAGACCTTCATCGCAAAGTCGAGCATGGCACGCTGGCGCGGTGTGATGTCGGCCTTGCGGTAATTCACGGCTACCTGGTCGGCGACCAGCGGTTTTTTTTCATAGATGCGCAGGATGGCCCCGTGCGCGACGACGCAGTACAGGCATTTGTTGGTCGCACTCGTCGCGGTCACGATCATTTCTCGCTCGCCCTTGGTCAGTGAACCAGCCGGGTTGGAGCCTTCTTCCTTCAGCATCAGCGCATCGTGGTAGGCGAAGAAGGCACGCCACTCCTGCGGGCGGCGGGCCAGTGCCAGAAAGACGTTGGGCACAAAACCGGCTTTTTCCTGTACCTCCAGCACTTTTGCCCTGATGTCTTCGGGCAGGTCTTTCAGTTCGGGGGCCGGGTAGCGCGCTGTGCTGGCTGGCTTGTTCATGGTGTCTCCTTCAAAAGCGTTTGGTTGCGGTTATGCCTCAAGCGTAACTCCTGCAGATCGTGGCGTATTGATAAAAACTATCAATTAAATATTTTTAATTGTCTTTTATTATTTTCTGGGTAAGCCTAGACTGGCAGTTCAGATCACACCCCCGCCGTCGCCACCAGGCGCCATAACTTCAAATCCAAAGGAAACAAACATGGCCGACAAACAGATTCAAAGCGAAGCCTCATGCCCATTTTCAGGTGCAGCGGCCGGGCCGAGACCCAAGGCCGCCACCAACACCGGCTGGTGGCCCGAGCAACTGAACCTGAAGGTCCTGCACCAGCAGTCCTCGCTCTCCAACCCGATGAGCGACGAATTCAACTACGCCCAGGAGTTCAAGACACTGGACCTCAACGCCGTCGTCAAGGACCTGCATGCCCTGATGACCGACTCGCAGTCATGGTGGCCTGCAGACTATGGCCACTACGGCCCGTTCTTCATCCGCATGGCCTGGCATGCCGCCGGTACCTACCGCACCTTTGACGGCCGTGGCGGCAGTGGCAGTGGAGAGCAGCGTTTTGCGCCGCTGAACAGCTGGCCCGACAACGGCAACCTCGACAAGGCGCGCCGCCTGCTGTGGCCGATCAAGGCGAAGTACGGCCGCAAGCTGTCGTGGGCCGACCTGTTCATCCTCACCGGCAACGTTGCACTCGAGTCCATGGGCTTCAAGACCTTTGGTTTTGGCGGTGGCCGGCCTGACGTCTGGGAGCCGGAAGAAGACATCAACTGGGGTTCCGAGACGGAATGGCTGGGTGACGAACGCTACAGCGGTGACCGTGAACTGGCCAACCCGCTGGCCGCCGTGCAGATGGGCCTGATCTACGTCAACCCGGAGGGCCCCAATGGCAAGCCCGATCCGCTGGGTTCGGCACGTGATATCCGAGAGACCTTTGCCCGCATGGCTATGGACGACGAAGAAACCGTGGCGCTGACTGCCGGCGGCCACACCTTCGGCAAAGCGCACGGCGCGGTCGATCCAAAGCACCTCGGCGCCGAGCCGGAGCGTGGTGACATCGAGAACATGGGCTTCGGCTGGGTCAACAGTTTTGAGAGCGGCCACGGCGTGCACACCACCACCAGCGGCATCGAAGGCGCATGGACCAAGAACCCGATCAAGTGGGACAACGGCTATTTCGAGAACCTGTTTGGCTACGAATGGGAACTGACAAAAAGCCCGGCCGGTGCGCAGCAGTGGAAGCCAGTGGGCGCCAGCGGTGACGGCACCGTGCCCGATGCACATGACCCTGGCAAGCGCCACGCACCGATGATGACGACTGCCGACATGGCCATGCGAATGGACCCTGCCTATGAAAAAATTTCGCGCCGCTTCATGGCTGACCCGCAGGCGTTTGCCGATGCCTTTGCGCGTGCCTGGTTCAAGCTGACGCACCGTGACATGGGTCCGATTGCGCGTTACCTCGGCCCGCTGGTGCCGAAGGAAGAACTGCTGTGGCAGGATCCGGTTCCTGCGGTCGATCACCCGCTGGTCAACGAACAGGATGTGGCCGCGCTGAAAGCCAGCATCATGGCTTCCGGTTTGACGATTCCGCAACTGGTGACAACAGCATGGGCCTCTGCATCGACCTTTCGCGGCAGCGACAAACGCGGGGGCGCCAACGGTGCGCGCATCCGCCTTGCGCCGCAGAAAGACTGGGAGGTCAACCAGCCTGCTGAGCTGGCGATAGTCCTGCAGAAGCTGGAAGCGGTGCAGAAGGCATTCAACGCCGCGCAATCCGGCGGCAAGAAAGTCTCGCTGGCCGATCTGATCGTGCTGGGTGGCAGCGCTGCGGTCGAAGCCGCTGCGAAGAAAGCCGGGCACAACGTGAGCGTTCCTTTCTCGCCGGGCCGCACTGACGCCTCGCAGGCACAGACCGATGTGGAGGCGTTTGCGGTGATGGAGCCTGTTGCCGATGGTTTCCGCAACTATGTGCGCAAGGGCAGGGAAGCCGACGTTGCCGAGTTGATGGTGGACAGGGCCAACCTGCTGACATTGACCGCGCCCGAGATGACGGTGCTGGTTGGTGGCCTGCGCTCACTGGGCGCCAACGTCGGTCAGGCCAAACACGGTGTTTTCACCAAGCGCACGGACGAGCTGACCAACGACTTCTTCGTCAACCTGCTCGACATGAACACGAAGTGGCAGAAGTCTGCAGACGCGGATTTCGTCCTGGAAGGCCGCGACCGCAAGACCAGCGAGCTCAAGCTCACCGGCACCGTGGCTGACCTGGTGTTCGGCTCCAACTCGCAACTTCGTGCATTGGCCGAGGTCTATGCCAGCAGCGATTCGCACGAGGTGTTTGTGCGCGACTTCGTGAAGGCATGGACCAAGGTGATGAACCTGGACCGTTACGACCTCAAATGACCATGGCAAACCGACCTGTCAAAGCGGCTGTAGGTGCCGCCATCTGCTCCACGGGTTTGCTGGCCATGCTGTCAAACCTGGCGCAGTCTTACGCGGCTTGAAGCGGTGGGTGCGATCCGCCCGCTGACCGGCAGTACGCCCGTCCGGTTTGACCGTGGCGGGCGTTTACGTTTGCGCGAACGTTTAAGGAATAAAAATGACTGAGCAATTCAACAAGGACTTCGATGCCGGCCTGGCCACCCGCAAGCAGGTGATGGGCGAAGATTTTGTCGCCAATGCTTTCGGCAATGCAACGCCGTTCACGCTTCCGATGCAGCACTACATCACCCGAAATGCCTGGGGTGATGTGTGGCAGCGGCCGGGGCTGGATCTGAAGACCCGTAGTCTGGTCACAGTGGCGATACTCACGGCGCTGGGCAAGCAGCATGAGCTCAAGGGCCATGTGCGCGGTGCGCTCAACAACGGCGCCACGCCGGAGGAAATCCAGGAAGTGTTGCTGCACGCCAGTATTTATTGCGGTGTGCCAACGGCGGTGGAAGCATTCAGGTCGGCCGCTGAAGTGGTGGATGCTCCGAAGAAGCCCTGAGATCGCCTGAAGGAGCACGGCTGGCAGTGAAACTGCGGTTTCAGTACCGGCGGTTCGCTATATATTTAATAGCATGTTGCGCTAGTCCACATTGGTTTGCGGCCACTTTTCATAGTCAAAAAAGGCCTTTTTCAGCCATTTTTTGACTAATTTCGGCTCCCAGCTACGTTGGCAACTTAAGAAACCAACATATGTCATGGCATATGCTGGTTTTTTGGCTCTCATACAGCGCTGTAGTCACCAGGCCCCTCTGTCTGAAAAAGTGCATTTCTCCCTGGCCTCGGCTAACTCAATCGCTTCGCCGACTTTGCGGATATTGGCTCGGAAATTCCGCCGTTGTACATGGCGTTGCCCGGGCGGAAAACAATTGGCTCCGGCTGTGCGCCTGCTGCGTGAATTGATCGCTGAAAAATGCGGGTCGACCAGCGCAGCATGATTACGTTTTGTCGCAAATTGAGGCTTGCTGAGCATTCGCCCCGACTTCATGTCCCTGTATAACAAACCATGAACATGGAACGCGAATGAACAAAGTGAACGTACAGGACCTTGGTTACGAACCGGGCGATCTGGAGGTTCAGGTCTCGGAGTTGCTGGTGGCGACTGCGGACGATTCGGATGAACTGATTGAAGACGCTGTGCCGGAGGTGCTTCGCCTGCTGCGCGAAAAGATGCAGATGGACGTGGTGTTTGTCTCTGAATTCACCGGTGGACGGCGTGTTTTCCGGCACGTCAACTCGCTGCCGCAAAACGACCTCCTCAAAGTGGGCGCGTCCGACCCGCTGGAGGAAAGCTGGTGCCAGCGTGTCGTCGATGGGCGCATGCCACCCTATATCGTCGATGCGTCGAAAGAGCCCGCGTCGGCGCCGCTCGAAAAAGCGCTGCCGTTTCGCATCGGTACCCACATCAGTGCACCGATCGTGCTGAAGGATGGCGAGGTTTATGGCACCTTGTGCTGCTTCAGTTTCAGCCCGGTAGACAACCCTGATCCGAAGGACCTGAAGCGTCTGCAATACACCGCCCAGCTGACTGCTGGAAAGATAGACAAAGAGCGTGAGGTGCAGAAAAAGCGCACGGCACGTCCTTCAGACCAGTGGGGCCTGGCGCCGCAGTAAGTCGCTGGAGGCCGCTGTTGATCAGGCCGGCAAGGCGCCGATGTAATCCATCTTGACCAGCGGCACGCCCTGGTTGCGCAGGATGTCGTACGCGGTAGTCACGTGGAAATAAAAATTGGGCAATACAAAACCCAGCAGGTAGGGTTCGCTGTTGAACGTACGCTCCTTGCCGCCCAGCTTCAGCGTGACGCTGCCGCCTTCGCTGGCATTGATCTGGGCCTCGGTCACGGTAGTGATGAATGCAAGGGTTTTGGCAATGCGCTCTTCCAGTTCCGCAAAAGTGCTCTCGGTGTCAGCAAAACTGGGTGGGGTCACTCGGGCCAGGCGTGCTGCGCCGAACTTCGCGCCGTCACTGGTTGCCTGCACCTGGCCAGCCAGGGTGAGCATGTCTGGCGCCAGACGCGCGTCGACAAAGGTCTGCAGGTCAATGTTGTTTGCCGCTGCGTGGGTTTTTGCTTTCTCGAGTACGGCCGCCAGGCTGGTCAGGCCGCGGACAAAAGCAGGGACAGAGGCTTGGTAAAGGCTGATGGGCATGGGATGTCCGTATTGGGTTGATGGCGATGAAGCCACGCATTGTGTCGCAGCCCACCAGATACTGCAGGCAGTCGGCGGATCAACCCGCCAGCAGCTTGTGCACCAGGTCGGCAGTGGTCGATGCCTTGTATTTGCGCATCAACCGCGCCCGGTAAATCTCCACCGTGCGGTGGCTGATGATCAGGGCGCGGCCTATCTCCTTGGAGGTCAGGCCGTCCATCAGGTGGGCGGCTACTTCACGTTCGCGCGCCGTCAATTCCGCAGTGACCGGGCGGCGTGAACTGAGGTCTTCAAAGGTCCAGATGCCGGATTCATGTGGTGCATTGCGGTTAAGGGCGCGGCCCGTGACATGGCACCAGAAGGTTTCACCCTTGTTGCGGCCATCGACCCGTTTCATGATGCGGTCGTCGGCGTAGATGCCACTGGCATTGAGGTAGGGCAGCATGCGCGCACCTATGCGTTCGTACTCGTCGGCACTGGGGTAGAGCACCTGGAATGACTGGCCGATCAGCTGTTCGCGCGAGGCGCCGAACATCTCGCACAAATGTTCGTTGCAGTCCACAATCGAGCGGTTGCGCGACAACACCAGCCCGACGGGCGCGAGGTTGAAGGCCTGCTGGTAATCGACTTTTGTATCCACCTTCACGGGGCTTACCTTTACGAAAAACTACGTATCTAATTAGGTAGTATCGTACTGGATTGGCAGTGTGCAGATTCCCATCAAGGAGACTTTTGTGAAGAAACTTTATCCCTCCGCCGCAGAGGCGCTCAAGGGCGTGGTCAAGAGCGGCCAGCTTCTGGGCGTGGGCGGCTTTGGCCTGTGCGGCATTCCCGAGGCGCTGATAGAAGCATTAAAAGACAGCGGCGTGAAGGACCTCACCTGCGTGTCCAACAATGCCGGGGTGGATGGCTTCGGCCTCGGCAAGTTGCTGGAAACACGCCAGATCAAAAAGATGATTGCCAGTTATGTGGGCGAGAACAAGGAGTTCGAGCGCCAGTACCTGGCCAAGGAACTCGAACTCGAATTCACGCCGCAAGGCACGCTGGCCGAGCGCCTGCGTGCGGGCGGTGCAGGCATCCCTGCCTTCTTCACCAAGACCGGTGTGGGCACCCAGATTGCAGAAGGCAAGGAAGTGCGTGAGTTCGACGGTGAGACCTACATAATGGAGCGCGCGATTGTGCCGGATGTCTCCCTCGTCAAGGCCTGGCGTGCCGACACGTCGGGCAACCTGCAGTTCCGCTTCACGGCGCGCAATTTCAACCCGGCTGTCGCGATGGCCGGCAAGGTTTGCATCGTTGAAGTGGAAGAAGTGGTTGAACTGGGCGCGATGGAGCCTGACCAGGTTCACCTGCCGGGTATTTATGTGCACCGCATCGTGTGCAACCCCAACCCCGAAAAACGCATTGAAAAACGCACCATCACCGAGAAAGCAGGTAACTGATATGCCGTGGACCCAAGACCAGATGGCCGCACGTGCGGCACAGGAACTCGAAGACGGTTTTTACGTCAACCTCGGCATTGGCATCCCGACGCTGGTGGCCAACTTCACTGGCGACAAGGAAGTCTGGCTGCAAAGTGAAAACGGCATGCTGGGCATTGGCCCCTTTCCGACCGACGACAAGGTCGACGCCGACCTGATCAACGCGGGCAAGCAGACCGTGACCACCATCAAGGGCTCGTCCATCTTCGGCAGCCATGACAGCTTTGCGATGATTCGCGGCGGCAAGATCAACCTGTCCATCCTGGGCGCGATGCAGGTCAGCGAGAAGGGCGACCTGGCCAACTGGATGATCCCGGGCAAGATGGTAAAGGGCATGGGCGGCGCGATGGACCTGGTGGCAGGCGTCAAGCGCGTCATCATCCTGATGGAACATGTCGCGAAGAAAAAGGATGGCACCGAGGACATGAAGATATTGCCAGAGTGCACGCTGCCGTTGACCGGTGTTGGCGTGGTGGACCGCATCATCACCGACCTGGCTGTTATGGACGTCACACCGCAAGGCATCAAGGTGGTTGAACTGGCCCCCGGCGTGACAATGGAAGCGCTGCAGGCCAAGACCGGCGTGAAGCTGCACTAGTCACGTTCGTTTTCGTTTCTCAAAGGGCGCTGCCGCGGAGGTAGCGCCCTTTTTATTTGCGCAGCAGCACCATGTCTGCGGTCTCGCGCTTGATGATGTTGCGCAGCCACTTGTTGGCGGGATCGGCGTGGTGGCGTTCATGCCAGTACTGGTGGATCTCGAAGTTCGGCAGTTTGAGTGGCGGCTTGAAGAGCTTGATGTTGATCATGCGGCTGAAGCCTACGCCCAGATCTTCCGGGATGGTCATGATCAGGTCTGACTGCGAGATGAAAAACGGCAACGCGGAAAACCGCGGCAGCCGCAGCATCACGTCGCGTGTCAGGTCGAGCCGCGCCAGTGCCTCCTCGACCGCGCTGTGTGGTGAGCCGCTGGTCCAGTACATGCCGTGTTTGGCGCTGACGAACTGCTCAAGCGACAGGCTGTTTCTGATCACCGGGTGGTCACCACGCACTGCGCATACATAGGAGGTGTTGCGTACCACCTGCTGGTGCGCCCAGTTGGGCATGCCGGGAAAGTAGCCGACCGCGAGGTCGATCACGCCGCTGTCCAGCGCCGGGATGACTTCGTCGGGGCGGAAGTCAAAAATTGAAAGGCGCGCGCCCGGCGCGTGTTCGCTGAGCCAGGTCATCACCTGCGGCATCATCAGCAGCATGCCGATGTCGTTGATGTAGACACGGAAATTGACGGTTGTTGTTTGTGGCGAGAAGTCGGCCTGCTGGTCGACCTCGCGCACGATGTCCAGTGCGCGCGTGATCTTCAGCGACATGGTGTCTGCATAGGGCGTCGGACGCATGCCATGTGAGGTGCGCACAAACAGCGGGTTGTCGAACCGCTCACGCAGGCGTTTCAGCGCCGCACTCACGGCCGGTTGTGTCAGTCCCAGTTCAACCGCAGCCGCAGACAGGCTTTGATGGCGGTAAATCGCATCAAAGGTCAGCAGGAGGTTCATATCGAAGTCGAGTAATTCCATTTTTCTATCGTCGTTAAGGTAAGCCCTTAAGGGTTAACCTGTGCTTTTACTGATATTAACCGGATTGATTTTATTGATAAATAGTTTGATTAGGAATTTATATGACCTCGAACTAGACTGCAGCCATAAAAGCGCCATAAGGCGTTCTACTTCCCACGTGGAAACAAATGAACAAAGCTGTTTCTCCGGCGCCTTACGCCGACTTCATCGCCTCGCTGGATACGGTGCAATCCCAGCCCCTGTGGGATAGGTACCACCGCGTCACCACGCGCCATCCGAAGAGCCCGGATGCAGCGCACCTTTGGGCCTGGGAGACGATGGAGCCGCAAATACAGCGTGCTGTCGATGAGGTCGCGATGGAGGATGCCGAGCGGCGCGTATTGCTGTTTGCGGATCCTTCCCCCGCAGCCCGGCAGTCGGTTGCGACCATGCGCAACATATCCGGCGGCCTGCAGACATTGATGCCCGGCGAGATCGCCCATGCGCACCGCCATACGCTGGCTGCACTACGATTTGTGATGCAGGGCCAAGGGGCTGTCACCACTGTCAACAGCGAAGCCTGCGAGATGAGCGAAGGCGACCTGGTGCTGACACCATCGTGGACCTGGCACGAGCACACCCACACCGGCGCCGGCCGTGTGGTCTGGTTTGATGGCCTGGACCTGCCGCTGTCGCACCACCTTGACACCATGTTTTTCGAAATGGCAGGCCCAGGCCTCGAGACCGTCGAGCCACCGCAGACCCGCGCGCCGGTCGCCTCCAGCGAGGCCGTCACCCTGGGTCCTGACGCATCGAGCCGCTTTCGGTTCAGCTCTGAACGTGCGGTCGTTGCACTCGCAGCCAGTGCGCCACTAGCCGATGGCAGCCGCCTGCTTCGTTATGTTGACGGTGTCAGCCAGGGCGCCGTGCTGCCCACGCTGGACTGTTATCTGCTGGGCCTGTCAAGCGGCAAGCCAACGGCCATTCGCAGGAGTACTTCGAGTTCGATCTGCGTGGTGGCAGAAGGTGAGGGCACGTCAACGGTAGGCGATGTGCGCATCAACTGGAAACGCAATGATGTGTTTACCGTGCCTCACTGGCAATGGGTGACGCATACAGCAACAAGCGACAGCGCGAGGCTGTTTTTTATGAGTGATCGCGAACTGGTTGCCAGCATGGGCTACCTGCGCGAGGAAGAAAAAGAAAGCTAAATACAGGTATGAGAATTTGCAGATTCAACGGTGGCAAGCTTGGACTGGTGCAGGGTGACAGCATCATTGATGTCACGCCGGTGCTGGGTTTGCTGCCAGCGCAGAAATATCCGCTACCGCAAAAGGACCTGCTCATCGAGGCGCTGCCGCAACTGCGCTCTGCGATTGAAGCTGAAGCGAAAAAAGGTACCAGCCATGCGATCTCTTCTGTCAAATTCGACAGCCCGGTTGCGAACCCGGGCAAGATCATCGGCGCGCCCATCAACTACAAGGCGCATGTCGAGGAAAGCATTGCTGATGCCAATATCGGCCACGGCCGCAGCATCACCTCGATTGGTGATTGGGGCATGTTCCTGAAGGCAGGCAGCTCGCTGATCGGTTGCAGCGACGAGATTGTCCTGCGCTTCCCGGAGCGCCGTAATGACCATGAAATCGAGCTCGGCATCGTCATTGGCAAGCAGGGTACGCAGATCAAGGCCGCAGATGCGATGGCCTATATCGCCGGCTACTGCGTCACGCTGGACATGACCTTGCGCGGCCCCGAGTTCCAGTGTTTCCGCAAATCGATCGACTCCTATTCGGTGGCAGGCCCCTGGCTGGTGACGGCCGACGAAGTGGCCGACCCGGACAAACTGGACCTGTGGCTGACTGTGAACGGTGAATCGCGGCAGAAGTCCAACACCAGCTTCCTGGTCTATGACGTGGCGCGCCTGATTGAATTTGCTTCGTCGTTTTACACGCTGATGCCGGGCGACATCATCATGTCCGGAACGCCTGAAGGCGTGGGCCCGGTCAAGCCTGGCGATGTAATCGACTGCGGGGTTGAATCCATAGGGCAATTCTCTATTCGCATCGCACCCGCCTATGCCTAACCTCCGCAAAAGCGCAGGATGTTTTTCCGCAATGGCTTTTCAGTTTTTTTGGTAGTTTGATAGTTAAACAGGAGACAACACATGAAACGCAGACTTTTCAACCTCACCAGCTCCATGCTGGCAGTCGCAACGCTGGGTGCCGTCATGGCCGCTCCTGCATTTGCGCAAAACACCATCAAGATCGGCATGATTACCGACAAGGTCGGTGTGGCCAAGGCCTATGCAGAGCCGGTCGCGGCAGGCGTGACCTTTGCGGTCAAGGAACTCAATGCCAAGGGCGGCATCCTGGGCAAGCAAATTGAACTGCTGGTTGAAGACGACCAGGCCAAGCCTGACGTCTCCGCCACGGTGGCCCGCAAGCTGGTGGATTCCGGCGCGGTATTTATCCTGTCGGTGTCCCTGACCCCCGCTACCCAGCAGGCCCAGTCGGTCACCAAGGAAAGCAAGACCCCGCACATGACGCCGTCCAATAGCGGCGACACGCTGACCACGCAGATCGACAACCCTAACTTCTGGCAGACCGGACCTTTGGGCTCCACACAGATCTCAACGCTGCTGTCCTATGCCAAAAACAAGAACTACAAGCGTGTTGCGCTGATTGGCGAGAACTCCGACCTCGGGCAGTTGACCAACAAGTTCTTCAAAGCCGGACTGGAAAAAGCCGGTATCCAGATCGTCGCTGAGGAAATCGTGCCCGGCGGCGCAACCACGGCCGACCCGCAGATGCAAAAAGTTCGAGCAGCAAACCCTGAAGCACTGTTCATGACCGGTATCACGACTGGCCCCAATCTGCTGATCCTGAAGTCCTATCGCCAACTGGGTATTAAAACGCCGGTGCTGGCCAACTACAACATGTCCGTGCCCGTTTACATGACGGCCGCCAAGGGACTGATTGACGGCATTACCTTTGTCGATGCGTTTGATCCTGCCAAGCCGGCAACCCGGCGCTTTATCGAAGCCTATAAAAAGGACACGGGTACCGAGCCCTACAACCTGATCGGCTACGGCTATGACGGCGTGATGATGGTGGCAGATGCCATCACCCGCGCAGGCAGTACCGACAAGGAAAAAGTTCGTGCTGCCATGCAGGCTACCAAGAGCTTCAAGGGCGTGATGGGCAGCACCGATGCCGCCTACGGATTTGCCGATGGCAAGCGCGTCGGCTTTGATGCCAACGGCATGGTAGTGCGTGTGTATGAAGGCGACAAACAAGGCAAGGTTGTTCACGTTGGCTCCAAGTAAGAGCGAATAGCGGCTGGGGCGCACAGCGTCCCGCCGTTTTTTACCGCACCAGGCTGCTAGCCGCCTGGTGCCTGCAGGCGCGACCTGCACATCTTTTGAATGCCGTTCTCCCGCTGCCGGGAAGACGGGCTGATTTACTACCGAGCCAATCGGCGTTGAGGACCTCAGGTGAATGATTTTCTGGAACTGGTCGTAGGGGCGCTGGCCAGTGGCTGTATCTACGGGCTGGCTGCGCTGTCTTACCTTCTGATTACGCGGCCCACGGGCATCATCAACTTTGCAGTCGGCGAGTGGTCCATGCTCGGTGCGTTTGGTGGCTTCCTGCTGCTGACGCAGATGGGCTTGCCCTACATCGTGGGTATGGCCGTCACGCTGGTGTTCATGTTTCTGATTGGCTGGGGCACAGAGCGCCTGACCGTCAGGCCGCTGGTTGAACGCGGTGCACCGCCTCTGGCGCCGATCCTGGCGCTGCTGGGCATGCTGGTGGTGTTTCGCGAAATCGTTTCGCTGGGCGTGGGTCCAGACCCGCAACCGGTGCCGCCCGCGTTTGGCTTTGGCCGGCTGGAACTGGGCCCGGTTGCTGGCTCGTACCAGAGCTTTTTCATCATCGCTGTTGCGCTTTCCGTCTTCGCAGCAGTCTGGTATTTCTTTGAGCGCACATTGGCAGGCAAGTCCTTTGAGGCCGTAGCCATCGACAGGCGCGCCGCGTCGCTGATGGGCATCAATCTGCGCCGCGTGACAGCTTTTGCATTCGCGGCAAGTGGTGTGGTCGCCGGTCTCGCCGGCCTGCTTGTTGCGCCCAATGTTTCGGCGCATTACCTGATGGGTCTGCCGCTGGCTATTCAGGGCTTTACCGCACTGGTGATCGGCGGTGTGGGACGGGTTGAAGGCGCCTTGCTGGGCGGCATCATCCTGGCTTTTGTCGAACAGTTAACCGTCCGTTATGCGCCAATCCCGCCCGGACTTGCGATGGGTGTGCCGCTGCTGCTGCTGATATTTTTCCTGCTGTTGCGGCCCACCGGCCTGCTGCGTGCACGCGAGGCACGGGCATGAAACAGGTCGTTGGTTTTGTACTGGCCGCACTGGTACTCGGTGCGATAGGCTTTACGCTGGGTTCCTACCAGACGGATGTGTACCGCAAGGTGCTGCTCTGGGTCACACTGGCCCTGAGCTACAACTTCCTGTTCGGTATTGCCGGCCAGGTGGCGTTCTCGCACTTCACCTTTTACGGCATAGGCGCTTACGCCATCGTCATCCTGACCTTCCAGGCAGGCTTGCCGCTGCCTCTGGCCATCCTGGCTTCGGTGGTGATCTGCATCGTGCTGGCATTGATTGTGGCCATACCGGCAACACGGCTCGAGGGGTTTTACCTCGCGTTGGCAACACTGGCTTTTGCCCAGCTTTTTATTGTTGTGCTGGATGAAGGGGGTTCGGTCACAGGTTCTGCCGGTGGACTGGCCAATTACCGGCTGCCGGATGTGTTTGGCGTCAAGGTCAGTGGCCCGTGGTACACGGTTGTCATCGTGGTGCTGATGCTGCTGACGCTGGCAATACTCTGGCGGCTGGACCGTTCCTGGTTCGGTCGGGCCTGCCGCGCCGTGCGTGACGATTCCGAAGCCGCGAAGGCGATGGGCATCAACGTGGCGCGCACCAAGATCATTGCATACACCATCACCAGCGCAATGGCCGGTATTGCAGGCATGGTTTACGCCTTCGTTGACAACACCGTCAATCCGCCCATTTTTGGACTGCAGAACTCCTTCCTGCTGCTGTTCATGGTCATCGTAGGCGGGAGCGGCCGCCACGCCGGCGCGATTGTCGGTGCTGTGCTGCTCTACCTGATGCCGCTGGTGCTGTCGCCCATCATCGGCCACCACCATGCGCTGGTATTCGGGGTATTCATGGTGGCTGTCGTGCTATTTCAGCCCAAAGGCGTCATCGGCGTCTGGGACTGGTTTACTTCCCGCCGCGTGGCTGGAGGCAAGTCATGAGCGCCACCGCTTTATTAACGGTCACCGGGCTGGGCAAGCGTTTTGGTGGTTTGCAGGCCGTGGCCGATGTGGACCTGGAAGTGCGCGCAGGTGAAATTCTTGGCGTCATTGGCCCCAACGGCGCGGGCAAGAGCACGACCTTCAGCATGATTGCCGGCGCACTGCCCCCGACCACCGGCAGCATGAGTTTTAACGGTGAGGTACTCACCGGCCTGCCCACCCATGCGATGGCGGCCCGGGGCATCGTGCGCACGTTCCAGCACAACAAGCCTTTTGCCAGCATGTCGGTTCGTGAGAACGTGATGGTGGGTATGCACACCGGTTTTCACGGCTCGCTCTGGAAGGTACTGGCCGGCACGCGCGGCGCTGCTCAAGCCGAGCGTGACTCGGCCAAACGCGCCGATGAACTGGTTGATTTTGTCGGCCTTGGTGAATGGCGCAATGCCGACGTTGGCACACTGTCTTTCGGCCAGGGGCGCCTGCTTGAAATTGCACGCGGACTGGCAGCGGAACCGAAGCTGATGCTGTTTGACGAGCCGGCAGCAGGGCTGACACCGCATGAGTGTGAGCGTTTGTCGGACATCATCCGGCAAATATCCGGGCGCGGCATAGCCGTACTGCTGATCGAACACGACATGCGTTTTCTGATGGCGCTGGCGGACCGCGTGGTGGTGCTCAATTTTGGCCGCAAGATTGCACAGGGCACACCGGCAGAGGTGCAGGCCGACACGGCGGTGGTTGCTGCCTACCTTGGTGATGTGGGGGCGCTTGGCGATGCTTGAAATTTCTGATCTTTATGCAGGCTACGGCCATGGGCCGGTGGTGCAGGGAATCACGATGCAGATTGCGCGTGGCGAGACTATAGCCGTGCTGGGGCCCAATGGCGCGGGTAAGTCAACGCTGCTTGCCGCGCTCTCGGGGACGCTGCGTGAGCGCAGCGGCCGCGTGATGATGGACGGTGAAGACCTGATGAAAATGCCCACCCACGATATCGTGGGCCACGGCCTGGTGCAGGTGCCCGAAGGCAGGCGCATGTTTGCGCCGATGTCGGTGGAAGACAACCTGCGGCTGGGCACGGTGCGACTGGCGGGCCGCAACGCTGCCAGCGTGCAGGAGCGCTTTGATTACGTCTACAGGCTTTTCCCCCGGCTGGCCGAGCGCCGCAGGCAGCTGACCGGCACCTTGTCTGGTGGCGAACAGCAAATGGTGGCCATAGGCCGCGCGTTGATGTCGTCGCCGCGTGCGCTGTTGCTTGATGAGCCCTTCCTCGGCCTCGCGCCGAAGGTGGTTGACGAGATTCGCCGTACGCTCAATACCCTGCGGGACGGTGGGCTGACGATGGTGCTGGTGGAGCAGAAGCTGGACATTGCGCTGCCGTTTACCAGCAGGGCTTACGTGATGATCAAGGGCCGGATTGCACTGACGGAGGCGAGCGCCAGTCTTGCTGCGCGGCAGGATCTCGGCCAGCTGTATTTCAATCTTGCAAAGACCCATTCCTGAAAGCAAGGGATTTCATGGCCAATGTTTCAACCAGGCTTCAGCATGCTGAAAAGCCGATGACTCGCGGCATTCACCACCTGGCGCTGAACACCGATGACATGAAAATGACCATCGACTTCTACGCCGGTGTGCTGGGTATGCCGATGGTGCATGCGCTCAAGGTGCCGCCCGGCCTGGGAACCGGCACGGGTAATCGCGGCAACCCGCCGTTCGAGAACCTGCGTCATTATTTTTTCGATGCAGGCGGCGACACCATGGTGGCTTTTTTCGAGATGCCAAAAGGCGCCAAAGACAAGGGTGACCGGGATGCGATCGCAGCGATGCAGCACTGCTCGTTCACTACCACCAAACAGCGTTTTGACGAGTTGCTGGAGCGCCTGGAAAAAGCCAGCGTGCCCATCATTGGCCCGACTCCGGTCGGCGCTGGAACCTGGTCGGTTTATTTCATGGATCCCAACGGCATTCGGCTGGAATTCTCCTGGCAGGAGGATGACGGCGAAGACGTCAGGGTGGTTGAGCGCTGGACCCAGACCCGGGACGAAGCACTCGGGGAACTCAAATCGCTTTCAGACGACGCGGCCTGGCTGGAACAGGTCACCCAACACCTGCCAACGCAGCGCGCAGCTGCATAAACAAGGAGAAATTAATGACAAATTTTGTAGCCGTCAAGGGGCTCAATCATGTGGCCTATCGTTGCCGCGATGCCGAGGAAACGCGGCACTTTTATGAAGACATCATGGGACTGCCCCTGACCCATGTAGTGCGCGGCGATGTGGTCAGTACGGGAGAGCAGGGAATTTTTGCCCACCTGTTTTTTGAGATGACGGACGGCAGTTGTGTTGCGTTCTTTGACCTCGGTGACAACACTGCGGGAGAACCATCACCGAACACTCCGGGCTGGGTCAACCACCTGGCGTTGCAGGTTGAGTCCGAAGCCAAAGTTGATGAAGCCAAAAAACGGCTGGAAGCCGCCGGCGTCGAAGTGCTGGGCCCAAAGCTGCATGAAGGCCAGTTCCGCTCGATTTACTTTTTTGATCCCAACGGCATAAGGCTTGAACTGACGGTCAATACCACCAGTGCTGAGGACCTGAAGGACTTCCGGAAAAACGCACGCGCCGCCTGCGACGAGTGGGTACGCGAGAAGAACGCCCGTCTTAAAGAAACCGCTTCGGCCTGAACAGATCAAGGAACACAGCAGATGTCATCGTCAGAAAAATTTGAAGTCAATGCCGAATGGGTGCACGTCAAGTTCGCCGAAAAAACAACCTTCAAGGAGGTGTATGGTTTTGCCGGCAACCAGGGGGTTATCAACCTCGAAGGTATTCGCTACATCCCCAAAGGCAAGCCGTCAAAGACGCTGGTCATCTATATGCACCCGGCATCAACACTGCAATTGCTGCCAATGCCCCGTGTCATGGCTGAACGCGGCGTGCATGTGCTGTGTGCAGGCAGCCGTTATGCGCGTAACGACAGTGCCCTCATCATGGAAAACGTGGTGGTCGACCTCGGCGCCTATGTTCGCCATGCAAAGGAGGTCTGGAAGTACGAGAAGATCGTGATGGCCGGCTGGTCAGGCGGCGGTTCGTTGTCCCTGTTTTACCAGTCGCAGGCCGAAAACCCCACCATTACCCACACACCTGCCGGTGATCCCTGCAACATCATCGCTGCTGAACTGATACCCGCCGATGGTTTTATCTTCCAAGCTGCCCACGTGTCGCGTGCCGTGGTGCTGGCGGACTGGATAGACCCGTCAGTGATCGACGAGAACGACCCTGACAGGATCGACCAGTCACTCAACCTCTACAACCCTGACATCAAGCCGCCGTACACGGCCGAGTT
Source organism: Pseudomonadota bacterium (assembly GCA_040388075.1). Lineage (GTDB taxonomy): Bacteria > Pseudomonadota > Gammaproteobacteria > Burkholderiales > Burkholderiaceae_C > Polaromonas. The sequence goes on from JAZKCN010000001.1 coordinate 122,795, forward strand.
CATCGCGAAATTCCGTGCGGGGCAAATAGCACGTATCCGCCGCCGTACCGACTGGGTCAAACAGACGCTGGAAGACCTGCGCAAGAAAGGCGGGCTGGAGATGGAACGCGGTTTTGTCACGCACCGCACAATGGCCGAACCGCGTTTCCTGGATGCGTCACTGGATCCGAATGACCGTCCCATAGGCACCTGCTTTATGGGAAACCCCGAGACCGTCAACAACGGCCCGGTGGGTTCGGCAAGGTTCTCAACGCTGCGTTCGTGGATGTCGCAGTGGTCGCAGGAAACCAATGCGCATGGCGAGAAAAGCGCCGCCGGCATCACGGTCCCCATGCTGGCGATTGAACACAGTGCAGACGACGCCGTCCCGCAGCCGCATACCCAGCGTATTTATGACGCAGCCGGAAGCAAGGACAAGACCATGCAATGCATCAAGGGCGCCACGCATTATTTTGTCGGTCAGCCCGAGTTGCTTTCATTAGCGGCCACCAGTTACCTCGACTGGATGTACTCGCGCAAACTGCTGGACTGAGACCAAAAAGAAGGGTAGCCAGCAATGGCCGGTCAGGCGGCGCGCCCGGTCTTGCGGCGGCCCTTGACCGCCTGCTCCAGCTCCGCGCGTTCCGCCTCGTCCTGGGCGAGGTTGTCGATCATCGACAGCAACACCCGGCGAGTGACCGCCAGGTCGTCAGCGGTGACGTTTTTGGTACTGATCTGGTTGCTGTCCTCAGCCAAAGGCACCAGGCGCTTTTTAAGCGACCGGCCGCTCTCGGTCAGGTGCACGTAGACGTTTTTCTTGTTGGTAGGGAGTTGCTTGCGCACGATGTAGCCCTGTGCTTCCATCGCCTTCATTGCAGCGAAGGTGGTGGGTTCCATAACCCCGGCACGTACGCTCAGTTCCTTTTGAGTCAGGCCGTCTGATTCCCAGAGGATGCGCAAGAAGCTCCAGTGCCCAAAAGAAACGCCATATTCGGCCAGCCTGATTTGCAGCGCACGGCGAAATGCGCGCTCGGTATCGCGTATGAGGTGCGCCATCCGGTCATTGGGTACCGCCTCCCTCCAATGCCGCAGTATGTTGTGTGTCTCTGTTTTCATGTTTTGCCCGGCAATGCTACCTGATGATGCATTTCCTGGGCATGGTGGGTTGCAGCCGCTTCAAGTATCGCCAGGCAGACCTCGGTGGTTGCTCTCGCCCATTCGCCGCTGTGCAATGGCGGTTTTCCGGTGCATACAGCCTCGTGAAGCTCGTCTATCACCTCGCTGCGGGGAACTGCAGGTGCCGGCAAGACTTGAAAACTCCGTTCCTGATCGGCAAAAATCTCGACGCCGGTCGCCGTAGGGCGCAGGTCTGCTTTTTCACAGCTGACGATGATGTGCCCGAAATGCTGGTGCAATAACGAGGCCGGGGATGTGCTGGGCGTATAAAGGTTGCCGCCATAGTTGCGCGCCGCTTTCAGCCGTGTTTCTTCTTCTGTGCTGCTGGCGGTCAGAAGCCGCTTGCGTGCCGCTCCGTAGTCTTGCACCGATTTGGTCTGGCCCATCTCTCCGATGTGATCCATCAATTCGTCAGAGTCGTAGTGGCCGTAGCCGCTGTACGTGGCAGATGCAAATGCGCCACCTTCAAAGCCCAGCAAGGCGCTGTATGCGCCTTCGGTGGGGCGCGCTGCATCCCAGGCGCCAGTGTGGGCCTGTACAGTTTTGACCAGTCCGCCGCCCAACAGGCGCACGATGTCGATCTGGTGTGTGGCCTGACTGTGAATGACACCCCCCCCCGCGCTGGTATCCAGTTCTTCCGGCCTGCGCGGCCGGAAAAGAAAATCGGTGAAATTCAGCGCAGTGATCATCTTCACGGCGCCAAAAAGGCCGCTGTCTATCAGCTTGCGGGTATGTTTCACGGGCGTGTTGAAGCTGTGGCTGTGACCGACTACCAGGTGAACACCGGCAGCGCGCGCGGCATCAATCATGCGGCCGCATTCGTCCAGTGACAGCGCCATGGGTTTTTCAACCAGAATGTGCTTGCCATGCGCAGCGGCCAGGCAGACATGTTCTGCGTGGAACTGGTGTGGTGAAGCGATGTAGACCACTTCGACTTCCGGGTTTGCACACACAGCTTCTGCAGAGGCACTGGCCGGTTTGCCGAAATCTTTTTCAAATTGCAGGCGCGCAAGTTCAATCGGGTCCGCCGCCGCGACCAGCCTGACGCGCGTATCACCGATAAAGGTCGGGAGCATCAAGGTGAAGGCCCGGCCCAAGCCTATTACCCCGATGTTCAGGATCCTGTGGCTGGTAGTACTCATAGGTCCAGTACAAGTTCAGCCGATTTTGCCCGCGACACGCAGACCATGATGTGGCTTTCCTTTTCTTCGTCACTGAGCACCATATCCCGGTGTTCGACCTCACCGGCCAACAGTGTTGTTTTGCAGGAGCCGCATGTGCCGCTCTCACACGAGCTGGGCACGCGCAAACCAGCACCGCGCAATGCTTCCAGAATCGATTGATCGGCTGCAACTGCCACGGTAGTGCCGCTTTTTTGCAGGCGCACCTTGAAAGGCGTATTGGCGGCGTAGACGCTGGCATCTACGCCGAAGCTCTCGAAGTGAACCGCGCTGGGTGACCAGTGGCCGGACATGTCCGCAACAGCATCCATCAGGCCGCGAGGGCCACAGCAGTAAACATGCGCGTTCGTGGGGGTTTCAAAAACCGGCCAGAAGTCGAGCGCGTCATCGATATTGCCATGGTCATGGTGCACCTGTACCTGGCCGGAAAACTCGCCCTGGAGTTCGTCGATAAAGGCGGTACTTTCAGGGTCGCGGGTGCAGTAGATCAGCTTGAACTGATCGTTGCCCTGCGTTTTCAGGTGCCGCATCATGGACAGTATTGGCGTGATGCCTATGCCGCCTGCCACAAACAGGAAACGTGTGGCCCGCGGATGCAATTCGAAGTTGTTGCGAGGCTCGCTGATCGACAGCAAATCGCCTTCCTTCACATCGTCCGCCATGCTGACGGAGCCGCCACGGCCGCCTGCATCGCGCTTCACCGCAATCTGGTAACAGCCGGTTTCAGCCGGGTTGCTGCACAGCGAATAGTTGCGCCTGGCGCCGTTGGGTACTTCTACCGTCAGGTGTGATCCGGCGGTGAAAGCGGGCAGGGCTGCGCCGTCCGGACGGTGCAGATCGAACAGGTAAATGCCCTGTGCGATTTCTTTTTTCTGTGCTACCTTGACTGTGAAAAAGTCGGGCTCGGTGCCTGAACTGGCCTGTGCGGCTTGGGGGTCAGGGTTAACGCTCATCGTGGTCTCCGTAAATATTCTTGACAAATCCGGCAAATCGGAAATAATCTTAGTCTTCTAAGAATAAACCTGTTAATGTCAATTTGCAAGCGGTTTTGGATGAGGCTCCTGACCCTGTGTTGAGAAGGATAAGGCATATGCTGACCCACGAAGAAAATGAATTGTTGTGCCGCGTTGAAGGCCAGGCCCCCATGGGCCAGCTTATGCGCCGCCACTGGACGCCCGTCTGCCTGATCGAAGAAGTCAGCGAGCCGGATGGCACGCCGATCAAGGCGCGTGTTTTTGGCGAAGACCTTGTGGTGTTTCGCGACACCAATGGTCGCGTTGGCGTGATGGACGAGTATTGCCCGCACCGCCGTGTTTCGCTGGTCTTTGGCCGTAATGAAGACTGTGGCCTGCGCTGCCTGTACCACGGCTGGAAGATGGACGTCGAAGGCAATGTGCTGGAGATGGTCTCCGAACCGGTGGCCAGCGGCTTTGCGCAAAAGGTCAAGCACCTGGCGTACCCGGTCAAGGAGTGGGGCGGTTTTGTCTGGGCCTACATGGGCCCGAAAGAAAGCATGCCCGAGTTCGAGCCTCCTGCCTGGGCACCGACGGCCGATGCCAAAGTGACGATTGCCAAGGCGCTGATTCCCTGCAACTGGGCGCAGATTCTGGAAGGGGCGATTGATTCCGCGCACAGCTCAAGCCTGCACTCATCCGACATGGTGCCTGCGCGCGTCGAAGGCGCCGAAGCGACAGACACCAACTGGCTGCGCCCGTCGACTGACAAGGCGCCGCGCATGCAGGTCGAACGCGGCGACTACGGCTTTCGTTACGCCGCGATACGCCGGCCGATCAAGAACGCCAACGTCAACGACTACATCCGTTCGACCGTGTTCGTCGCGCCATCTGCGGTGCTGATCCCGCCCAACAACCTGTACAACGTTGCCAACATCAACGTCCCCATGGACGACACCAACACGGCGTTTTATTTCATCGCCTGGGGCCATCCCGACACCACGCCCGACACCGACACCTGGCGCAAGTTTTTGGGCCAGCAGGTAGGTCCTGATCTGGACGACAAATACGTGCCGCTGCGCAACCGCGCCAATCTTTTCTGGCAGGACCGCGACGCCATGAAAGCCGGCAACTTCACCGGCATCACCGGCTTCCCGAACCAGGATATTGCAATGTGGGTAACGATGGGGCCAATTGCCGACCGTACGCATGAGCGCCTCGGTGCCAGCGACATGGCTGTGGTCGAGTTCCGCAAGCAGATGCTGGACGCCGTGCGCGCTTTCCAGGCTGGCTCGCCTGTGATTGGTACCGGCGCATTGCGTATTCCTTCCAGCGTGGTGGCCTACCAGGCCATCATTCCCAAGACCAGCGACTGGCGTGCCTTTTCAGGCAGTTATGTCTGGGACAAAAAGGAACCCGCACTCGAGCCGTCGTATTCGACCTGAATCAACTGGGGTCTGGGTTACCGGACTCTTTTCTGTTTTCGTTTTCAGTCAGACATCACCATAAAACCACCAGGAGACAAACCATGAAAACCTCACGCCGCCTTCTTGCCCTCGCCAGCCTCATGCTGGCTGCGGGTACCTTGTTGCCGTTGACCGCCAGCGCCCAGGGCGCTTATCCCAACCGGCCCATCAAGTTTGTGGTGCCTTATGCTGCGGGCGGCCTGCCCGATACGGTGGCGCGCATTTTTGCACAGCGCCTGGGTGACAAGCTTGGTCAGTCTGTCGTTGTGGACAACCGCCCTGGTGCCAATGGTGTGGTGGCGGCGCAAGTACTTGCGACTTCGCCAAAAGACGGCTACACCTTTCTGGTGACCGACGGCTCGATGTTCTCCATCAACCCGGCCATCTACAAAAATCTGGGATATGACTACAAGCGCGACTTCATGCCTGTTTCACTGGCTGCACGCGCGCCGCTGTACCTTGCAGTGCATCCCAAAGTACCGGTCAATACATTCCAGGAATTCATTGCACTGGCCAAGGCCAAACCGGGCTCACTCAATTACGGTTCGTCCGGCATAGGAAGCACCCATCACCTGACCATGGAAGCGCTGAAAGCAACGCTGGGCCTGCAACTGACGCACGTTCCGTTCAAGGGTACAGGCCAGTCTGTGCCCGCTCTGATTGGCGGACAGGTTGAAGTGTTGTTCTCTGCATTGCCGTCGCTGGTTGGTTTTGTGAAGGGCGGTCAGGTCAAGCTGCTGGCGACAAATGCCGCACAGCGTTCTGCCCAGGAACCGAATGTGCCGGCGATCGCCGAAACCATTCCGGGCTTTGACTTTGCGCCCATCGTCGGTGTGCTTGCCGCCACCGGCACGCCTGCAGCGGCCATCGAACGGATTGCGAGCGAGATGGCGCAGATCGCAAAAATGCCGGAAGTGATGCAGACCCTGAACAACGCGGGCATTGACCCCATCGGCAGTGGTCCGGCTGATTACGGCCGCGCCATCCTCGGTGAAAACGAACGACTGGCCAAGGCCATCGTTGCAGCGGGCATGAAGCCGGAATAACGCGCTTCCCTTTCTCTTCTTTTTTTCTTTAGCTACGACATGTCAAAACTCAAACTTACCTTCGGCTGCTGGAACTACGACCGTACCCGTGCCCTGATGGACGGGAGCGTGCAGCCCGACGGCATAGACCTTAACTACCTCAACATGCCGGTCGAAGAAACCTTCTTCCGCATGCTCAGGCACAAGGAGTTTGACGTGGCCGAGATGTCGCTGTCGTCGTACAGCGTGTCCATGTCCAGGGATCCCCGGCCATTTGTGGCCATCCCTGTTTTCCCATCGCGTTTTTTCCGCCATTCCTGCATTTATGTCAATGCAAAGTCCGGCATACGCGAAGCGAAGGACCTGATTGGCAAAAAGGTAGGCAACCCCGAGTACCAGATGACGGCGCCTGTGTGGATACGCGGCATCCTGTCGGACCATTACGGCGTGCCTGTTGACAGCGTGACCTATTACACGGGTGGTGAGGAAGAGCCTGGCCGTTCGGAGAAGATCAAGCTGGACCTGCCGCCCAACATCAAGGTGGAGAGCATTGGCCCGAACCAGACGCTGGCGCAGATGCTGCTCGACGGCGAGATCGATGCGCTGTACACGGCGCGCATGCCTTCGAGCTTTTTGAAAGGTGGCGGCAAGGTCAAGCGGCTGTTTGAAGACTACGAGCAGATCGAGCGCAACTACTTCAAGGAAACGAAGATTTTCCCCATCATGCACACGGTGGCGATTCGCCGCGATGTCTATGAGGCCAACCGATGGGTGGCGCGTTCGATGATGAAGGCGCTGGAAGAATCACAAAAGCGTACGTATGACGACCTGTACGAGACGGCCGCATTGAAGGCCATGCTGCCCTGGCTCACATCGCATGTTGAGCAGGTCAGGCGCGAGATGGGTGAGGATTTCTGGCCTTACGGCTTTGAGAAAAATGAAGAAACATTGCGCACCTTCCTGCGCTACCACTTCGAGCAGGGCCTTTCCAAACGCCTGCTCAAACCCGAAGAACTCTTCGCTCCCGAGGCGCTTGAGGCGTTCAAGATCTGACCTCGCTGCTGACTACAAGCAGGCTGGGCCAGCATGTCTGACGCCGTGCTGGGCTATGCGCTCGCGCTGGGCGCACTGCTGTTTTTTTCGTCCGGCATCCTCGTCACCAAGATCGCATCGCGGCGCATAGACCTGGGGCTTGGCTTTCTGGTTGCGACAACCGTCAACGTGGTGTTTTCAGGCGCAGCGTTCCTGGTTCAACTCGCAATCAGAAATAACAGTACTGGCTGGAATGCCTATGCGTTCTGGATGTTTCTCGGGGCAGGCATTTTTGCCACCTACTTCGGCCGCTGGTTTTTTTATGAGGCCGTCATCCGCTTTGGTCCCGCCAAAGCCAGTGTGTTCCAGGTCAGCAGCCCGCTCTTCACCGCCTTGATGGCCTGGGTGCTGCTGGGCGAACGCTTGAGCACACTGGTGACGTTTGGCATGGTGTTGACGATTGCTGGCCTGATGCTCGTCAGTTACAAGCCGGGGTCCTCATCCGGAAAAGCCACGGCGGTGATTCCCGGTGAAAAAGTGCCTGGCGGTTTGTTGCCCAAGTCCATGTTGCTGCTTGGCCTGGGCAGCGCTCTGGCTTATGCAATCGGCAATTTTTTTCGTGGTTCCGGCATCCGGGAATGGAACGAGCCCGTGCTGGGAGGCTTTCTCGGCGCGGCTTGCGGGATGCTGTTGCACCTGGCGTTCACGCCTTCCAAAATGCAATTGCTGCAACGCTTGCGGACGGCTGATAGAAGTGGCGTCAGGCTGTATGCCTTGCTGGGAGTCTTCACCATCTCGGGCCAGATTCTGGGCATTGCTGCCATGCGCTACATCCCGATGTCGATTGCGACACTGCTGACACTCTGCACACCGGTTCTGGTTTTTCCGATGAGCTACCTGCTGTTCAAAAACCGGGATGACATGACACCGACTGTGATCGGTGGCAGCGCGCTTGCGTTGTTGGGTATCTTCATCATCGTGATGCGTTGAGCCGGCGGGCCGCTGCAGCGGAGTAGAGTCACGCCATGGCCGACACTGAAAAGCAGCTTCGCCGCGACTATGCATCCGCTGCAGAGGCCATGCGGATACTGAACGTCCGGCAGCAGACGCTGTACGCCTATGTCAGCCGGGGCTGGATTCGCAGCATTGCGCAAAAAGGCCTGAAGGAAAAACTCTACCTGCGTGAAGACATAGACCGCGTCGAAATGCGCTCGCTGGCCAGGTCCGGGCACGGGGCTGTTGCTGCTTCGGCGATGAACTGGGGCGAGCCGATATTCCCGACATCGATCACCGACATCACGCCGGATGGGCCGCGCTACAGGGGCTGGCTGGCTGCAGACCTGGTGCGCTCCGGCGCCTCGTTCGAGGCTGTCTCTGAACTATTGTGGACTGGCGATCTGGACACCAGGACCGCTGCCTGGCCGGTCAAAAAGCCATCTGCTGAACTGGTGCGCCTGGCGCAGACGCTGGCCTCGATACGCGCCGGTGACAACGTGCTGGAATCTTTTTCGCTGGTCGTGCTGCTGCTGGGCATGCGGCGCGGCTCCGTGCAGGACAGACTGTCGCAGGGCCAGACCCTGCCCGCCGCGCGGGAGATCATGCAGACGGTGGTGGCCTGCTGCGGTTTTGCGGGCGTGCGAAAAAAATACCGGCCCATGCAGAAGGGTGAATCGGTTGTCGAGGGCCTGATGCATGCGCTGGCAATACCCGCCAGCCATGAAAACAGCGAAGCACTGCGCGCCATCCTGATATTGATGGCCGACCACGAGTTGCCGCCCGGCACGCTGAGTGCCCGCGTGGTTGCATCAACAGGTGGCACGCTGCACAGTTGCCTGTCCGCAGCGCTGTGCGCGACGTCCGGGGTTGATGTGGGTCGCATGTATGACCGCATCGAGGATTTCCTGGGCCATCCCGCCAGCAAGGCAGTCCTTGCCAAACGTGCGGCACTTTTGCACTCGCGCGGGAAAAGCGTTCCGGGCTTTGACCATCCGCTGTATCCCAAAGGCGACCCGCGTGCCGCCCAGTTGCTCGACATTGCACGCCGGCGCACGGATCAGACCCGCCAGAGCCGGGCAGTGTTCCAGTTTGTTGATGACATGCAGGCCACCAATGGCCTGTTCCCGCGTCAGGAGTTTGCATTGGTGGTCCTCGCGCGCGCGATGGGCCTGCCCCGACAGGCGCCAGCCGCATTGTTTGCATTGGGCCGGCTGGGGGGCTGGGTTGCCCACGTACAGGAACAGCGCGCCACAGGAACCTTGCTGCGCCCGCGCGCCAAGTATGTAGCCCCTTCTGGTAAAAGTCTGTAACGCGGCCTGCACTCCTTGAATGCAAGGCGTCGGGGCCTTGCAGCGCAGGGCCGCCCCAAGCAAAACCAGCCCCCTCGGGGGGCAGGGAGCTACACGTAGTGAGCGAACGTGGGGGCCAGGTTGCAGCGCAGGGGCGCCCCAAGCAAAACCAGCCCCTCGGGGGGCAGGGAGCTACACGTAGTGAGCGAACGTGGGGGCAATCTCTTCATGTTGATTCAAAGTTCAAGATTGAATCAATGCACGGTATTCAATAGGATGCTGCTTGTACCCATAAATCAAGGAGACAAGACATGACCATTACCCGTCGCCAAACCCTGGTTGCAGGTTCCGCTATGGCAGCAGGCAGCCTGCTCGGAAGCCCATTCGCATTTGCCCAGGCAGCCTACCCGAGCAAGCCCATCCGCATCATCGTGCCGCTTCCGCCGGGCGGCTCCAACGATGTGCTGGCCCGCGTGTTGGGCCAGAAGTTGTCCGAGTCCATGGGGCAGCCGGTGATTGTAGAAAACAGGCCCGGTGCCGCAGGCAACATCTCGACCGAGTACATGGCGAAAACCGAGGGTGACGGATACACCATTGCCATCGCGCCCAATCAGACGGTGTCGGTCAATCCGGTGCTGTATCCCAAGCTTCCGTTTGATGTGGTCAGGGACCTGCAGGGCGTCAGCCTGCTGGGCCGCGTACCCATGGTGCTCGTTGTATCTTCCGGCGTCACCGCCAAAAACGTGGACCAGCTCATCACGCAGCTCAAGGCAAGGCCGGACCGTCTGACCTATGCATCTGCAGGTTCGGGCAGTCCCCAGCATATGGCTGCCGAGGTGTTCAAGTCCATGACTGGCACGCGCATCACACAAATTCCCTACAAAGGCTCTGCACCCGCCATGATCGATGTGCTGGGTGGCGTGGTGGACATCATGTTCTGCCCGATGAACACGGCGCTGCCGCACATCCGCAGCGGCAAGATTCGCGCACTGGGCACCACAGGTACAAAACGCGTGGCATTGCTGCCCGGCGTGCCGACGATTGCAGAGACCGTGCCCAAATACGAAAGCGATATCTGGATAGGCATGATTGCATCCCGGAAAACGCCACCGGCCATCATCAACAAGCTCAACGCAGAATTGCGGCGTGCGCTGGCAGCGCCTGATGTCCAGACCAAGCTGGCCGAGCAGGGCATTTTTGCCGAAAGCAGCACAGCTGCAGATTTTGACCGGCTGATTGCCAGTGACCAGAAACGCTGGGCCGCCGTGATCAAGGCTGCCAGTATCGTGCCCGAATGAGGGAGCCCCCACGTTCGCTCACTTCGTGAAGCTCTCTGGGGCGGCCCGGCGCCGCGGCCTGCCGCGCTGGTTTTTATTTGACCTGCATTCTTGAAGACATAACTTCCCTAAATTTTTCATGACCGATCTTTCCAAGCCACCCCTGTCCTCCATCCCGTTGGTGCGCCGCGACGTTCCCCAGCCATCCGCACCTGACGAAACCGTTTGGGGCAGTGACGCCATTGCCGACATGATGCGGGCCATGGACATTCCTTATGTCCTGCTCAATCCGGGCGCCAGCTTCCGCGGCCTGCATGACAGCCTGGTGAACCACCTCGGCAATGAAAAGCCGCAGATGATTGTGGTGTTGCATGAGGAGCATGCAGTCGCGATTGCCCAGGGTTATGCCAAGGTCACCGGCAAGCCACTTTGCGCCATCCTGCACAGCAATGTGGGGCTGATGCATGGTTCCATGGCCATCTTCGATGCCTGGACTGACCGCATGCCCGTGATCGTTCTGGGCGCTACCGGTCCTGTCGATGCCGCCAAGCGCCGCCCATGGATAGACTGGATACACACGGCGCAGGACCAGGCTGCACTGATTCGCCACTTCATCAAGTGGGACGCCCAGCCAGCATCGATACCGGCAGCGCAGGAGGCCCTGCTGCGCGCTGTACAGATTGCCACCACAGCACCCCAGGGACCCGTGTATGTGTGTTTTGATGCCGCGTTGCAGGAGTCAAAACTTGAGGCGAGACCCAAGCTTCCCGACTATGCACGCTACCGGCCCGCGCCGGCGGCCCGCCCTTCTGACGAGGTCATCGAAGAAGCGGCGCAACTGCTGTCGAACGCCCGCCGCCCGGTGCTGTTGATGGGCCGCGTCTCGCGCAGCGAGGAAGGCTGGGCAGACCGCATCCGCCTTGCGGAAAAACTCAATGCCGAAGTGTTGACAGACCTGAAGGTTGCCGGGGCATTTCCGACCACCCATCCCCTGTATGCAGCGCCTGCCGGCACCTTCCTGTCGCCCGGTGCGATGGCCGTTCTCAGGGACGCCGACGTGGTGCTCAGCCTGGACTGGACAGATCTTGCCGGCACGCTGAAGCAGGCCTGGGGCAACGCCACCATCGGCAGCAAGATCATCAATGTGTCGGTGGACCAGTATGTGCACAACGGCTGGAGCATGGACCACCAGGGCCTGCCGCCCATGGACATCTACATGATGTGCGAACCCGAGCCGGCGGTGAAATTGCTGGCGGGGCGCGTCAAGCAGCGTAAGGGTGTGACTCATTCAAGGCCAGCGATACCCGCGGTGCCTGAAATGATTCAGGGCGCGCCGCTCACGGTGCCAATGGTTTCAAGTGCACTGAAGGCGGCCGTGAAGGGCCAGAAGGTCAGCCTGATACGTGCACCGCTCAGCTGGAGCGGCGAGATGTGGGACATCGAGCATCCGCTGGACTACATGGGCTACGAAGGCGGTGGCGGCGTTGGCGCGGGTCCTGGCGTTTCCATCGGCTCGGCGCTGGCGCTCAAGGGTACCGACCGGCTTCCGGTTGCCGTCATGGGCGATGGCGATTACATGATGGGTGTCAACGCGTTGTGGACTGCATCGAATGCGCAGATCCCGCTGCTCATCATCGTCGTCAACAACCGTTCTTTCTTCAACGACGAAGTGCACCAGGAGCGTGTGGCACGCCAGCGCAACCGGCCAGTCGAAAACAAGTGGATAGGCCAGCGCATCGGCAACCCCAATCCGGATCTTGCCATGATGGCCAGGGGGCAGGGCATGGAAGGCATCGGTCCCATAGAGACTGGCGCGGACCTGGAGAAAGCGCTGGCGGAGGCCATCAAGGTGGTGCGCAGCGGCAAGGCCATCGTGCTGGATGTGATTGTCGCGACGGGCTATAGTGCCGCGATGACCGCCGGCTTGACCCGGTCAGAATAATCAACATATTTCTTATTTTTCGGCCGGCTTCATGCCGGCCGATTTCTTCAGGACGACACACATGCGCGCAAAAGAAATTCCTGCCGGCATATTGCCCACACAAAAAGGGCTGTACTACGGTGGCGCCTGGCATGCCCCCAAATCGGGTGTGCTGGCAGACACCATCAACCCGACCTATAACGAAGTCATCACCACCGCACCTGTCGCGGATGCCGATGACGTTGATGCTGCCGTGCAGGCTGCGCAGGCAGCGTTTGCCTCATGGGCTGCGACGCCGCCGGTTGAACGCGGCCGCTACCTGCGCAAGGCGGCCGCCGTGCTGCGCGAACATGCGATGCCGCTGGCGCAGCTCGACTCGCTGAACAACGGCAACCCGGTCTCGGCACTCGCGCATGATGCCGGGTTTGCAGCGGATTGCCTGGAATATTTCGCCGGCCTGGCAACCGAGATCAAGGGCGAGACCATCCCCATGGGTGATGGCAACTTCAACTACACCGTGCAGGAGCCTCTGGGCGTCGTGGCCCGCATCGTTGCCTACAACCACCCCTTCATGTTCGCTGCTGCGCGTCTGGCGGCACCGCTGGCGGCCGGCAACACGGTGGTCATCAAGGCGCCTGACCAGGCACCGCTGTCCACCCTGCGGCTGGCAGAACTGGTCGGTGACATCTTCCCGCCCGGCGTGGCCAACTTCCTGTGTGGTGGCCGCGAGTGCGGCGAGGCCTTGGGCCGGCATCCGCTGGTGCGCAAGATCACACTGATTGGTGGCGTGCCCACCGGCAAGGCCGTGATGAAGACCGCATCTGAAAACCTCAAGCCTGTGCTGCTGGAGCTGGGTGGCAAAAATGCGCTGGTCGCTTACCCCGATGCCGATATCGACAAGCTCGTCAACGGCGTCATCGCCGGCATGAACTTCACCTGGTCCGGCCAGAGCTGCGGCTCGACCAGCCGCGTCTTCCTGCATGAATCGATTCATGACCAGGTGCTGGAGAAAGTCGTCAAGCTGCTGCCCGAGCGGCACAAGCCCGGCATTCCGACAGACCCGAAGACCACCATGGGCTCACTGGTCAGCCAGGCGCAGCTCGACAAGGTCAAGCGTTATGTGGCGGTTGGACTGGAAGATGGTGGCCGTCTCGTTTGCGGTGGCAAGCAGCCGGCCGACGCGGCGTTGAAAGACGGCTTCTTTTACGAGGCCACTGTCTTCGCCGACATGAAACCCGGCATGCGGCTCGCGCAGGAGGAAGTCTTCGGCCCTGTGATGTCGGTCTTCAAGTGGGGCAACGAAGACGACCTGTGGGAAGCCGTCAACGGTGTCGATTTCGGCCTGACCGGCTCCATCTGGACGCAGAACCTGAACACCGCACATCGCGCTGCAAAACGCATACACACCGGTTATGTCTGGATCAACAACGCCAGCCAGCATTTCATGGGTGCGCCTTTCGGTGGCATCAAGCAGTCGGGCATTGGGCGTGAGGAGTGTTTTGCGGAACTGATCGAATTCACGTACACCAAGAACGTCAACCTGAAGTTTGGTTGACGCCTTCACTGCGCTCCAAGTGCTATGTAATTAATAGCAGGTCGCGCTAGTCCAGCAAGGGTTTCAGGCCTTTTTGGCAGTTAAAAGTGGCCTTTTTTTGCCGTTTTTGACTGTTTTCAGGCCCCTGCAGCGCTCACTGCGGATTAAAGACTCATGTTGTTAATATATATGTTAACAAATCAACGCCGCTCACGAATGGTTTTCACGCTGGCCGAGAAGCCGGCAGCGCAATAAGCCGGCCTGGCTGCAACGTTGCTGCCCTGGCATTCGGCATCATCGGCGCTCGCCGAGCGGCTGACCGCCATTGCCAGCGCCTGCATGCCTATCGGTGATACCGCCAGGTCCAGGAAGGGGCCGGCTTCCTGCCCAACCAGTTGCCCAATGTCGCGCTCGGTTTTCGAGAAGACCACCATCAGCCGGTTGTCGCCTTCCGGCCCGCCAGCCACCAGCGGCCAGCTTGCACGCGGCAGCGCCAGTGACTGGCCGGCCTTGACGCGGTTGTCGCGGTCGCTGGTGTTGGGAAACAGCATGACAGCGTTTTTGTCATCGCCTGTGGCCTGGAAGACATAGACATAACCATCGGCCGGCGCCTGCACCTTCACCTGCAGTGCTTCCTTGTCTATCTGCAGCGTGGCCGGTGCCTCGACCACCAGCGGCAGGCTGCGGTCGGTGCGCGCGCTGATGGCGTCGAATGCCTGTTTAGGGTTGTAAACGTCCGGCCAGCCCTGGGTGACGAGTGCGCTGCTGATGGCTGCCGACTTCGATGCCGCAGGGCGATTGGACAGTGTGCCCTGCGCAGCGCTGTTCATCAGCTGCTCCTTGAAGGCTGCGCTGAGGTCGGCACGCACCGGGCGGTAGCTGAGATCGCCGGTGATGGTCATGTTGTGCGGCTTGAACTGTGTATTGCCGGCAAGGGTGGCGTTGATGCCTTCCTGCGCGCAGGCCCGCAATTCCTCCACCGTCTGGCTGCGGCCCCGGCCTACGGCCATGCAGCGCAGGAAGCTGGACGTGGCGAGCCCGCCGTTTTGTTCGTCGTCCAGCGAGACTTCATTGAAGCGTGCGGCAGCGGCGTAGATGTAGCGGTTGCCGACGGCACGTGTGGCGCCTGCCGGTGGGCGCAGCATGTTGGCGACTTCAGAACAGTTGGATGCATCGGCACGCGCGACGAATTTCGGCGTGAAGCGCTGCTGGCCGCCCACCGCGCGCGTGGCCGTCAGGCCACCGGAATGGCAGGCATCAAAAAATACGAACAGGTTGTCCGTGAGTTTTGCAATGGGGCGCAGCAGTTCGGCCATCTCGCTGCTGCTGAACAGTGCCTGGTCATAGGTGATCAGGCCCTCAAGGCAGCGCCCGGGCACCGAGGGGTCCTGGGTGCGGCCACCATGACCGCTGTAGTAGATCAGCACCGGTTCGTCGGGCTGTATGTCCTTGGCCAGCTGTACCAGCGTCGCTGACATGGCGGCCTTGCTGACTTGCTGGTCCCGGTAAATCGTCACGCGATCCTGCGAAATGCCCATCAGCTGCGCCATCGCCGATGCGCTGTCCATGTCGCGCGGTACGCCTTTGAGGTCCTTGATGCCGCTGTTGGGTGCGTACTTTGAAACACCGAACACCACCGCGTGGCCGCGATTGGTGATGGGTGGCTCGACTGCTGCCGGTGCGACCAGTGCCTGCAAGGCGGCAAAGATGCTGGGCGTTGCCGGTGCGGGTGCAGCAGCCGGGGTTGCTGCTGCCACAGGTGCTGCTGCGGCAGGTGTCGGCGCTGGGGATGGGGCTGGAGCGGCGGAAGCAGCAGGTGCTGCAGCCGTCGTGATCGGCTCTATGCCGATGCGGCTCATCCAGCCTTCCTTGCCCTGGTAACGGACGCGCCACCAGGTGCCGTCGCGCTCAAGAAACTCCACCTTCTCGCCGCGTGGGACCGAGCCCGTCTGGGCAGCCGAGAAGCTGGCTGTGGCATACATGTCGCCGCCTGGCCAGCGCACCAGACCAAACTGCCCGCCCGGCGTCTGGGCGGTGGTCAGCACCGGTACGGCAAGCAGCAACAAAAGGGCAGCAGTGGCGGCGCGCAAGGCGCGAAGTTCAGGGTATTGCATAAACGGTAACGTCCTTTCCGAAATTCATGAGCAGGGGTTCCTGGCTTTGCCTGATGCTTTGCGACAGCCGGATGGTCTCCCGCCGTGCATAGTCGCCGAGTTCGCCAACGGTGAGCAGCTTGTCGGCGTTTTTGTCTGCCTCCGGGCTGCGCAGACCCTTGAGCAGCGTGTGCGTGAACAGGCCGTTGCCCTGGTAGCCATCCAGTGCTTCTTCTGTCGCGCTGGCCGAGGCAAAAATATGCAGGCCCATGTTGCGCGCCAGCACCGCCAGCCGGGCGTCGTAAAGCCCGCGCACCAGTGAGCTCGCGCCGCCCGCATGGCAGGTATCGAGGATCACCAGCTGGTTGAAGGCCTTGATGCGGCGCGTGGCTTCAAGGATGTCGCGGGTCGAGAACAGGCTGGCCTCGCGCTCACGCCCGTCCCAGTCCTGCAGCACGATGCCGTACTGCGCGTTGTTGTCCAGCGTGCCGTGGCTCGCGACAAACCAGACCAGCAGGTCGCCGGTGCGGACTTCCTGCTGCAACTGCGCGAGTGCGGCGTCCAGCCCGGCACGGGTGGCCTGTTCGCCATGCAGCGTGCGCACCACCATCGGTGAATTTTTGTAGGTGGCGCCCATCCTCTCCCTGAAGGCATTGGCGATATCTGTCGAGTCCTTCACACCATTGCCCAGCGTGGGTGCGGCATTGGCATTCATGAAGGCGTCTATGCCGACTGTCAGCACAAAGATGCGTGGCACCGCTGCCGCGCCCTGCGCCGTCACGGTGCGTGTCACAGGCCGTGCATTGAGGTTGCCTGCACCGTTAAAACCAATCGCCGAGAAAACATTTTCTCCGGGCACCAGTTCCACCTCGACTTCGCCATCGAGCTGCTGCAACACGGTGGGTGCACTGGCCGCGTCCTGCCCGGCTTGCACGGCGAGCCGCAACGCACGCGTGACGGCCTGCTCGGCACGTGCCTTGTCCTGCACCTGTACCGTGACTGCCGGTCCGGGCACTGCAGGGCCGGAAGGTGCGCTGGCCAGCCCGGTGCGCACGACGGTGCGGTTGAGTACTTCCAGCAGTTTGCCGTTGTGCAGCACGCGCAGCTCGCCGATGCCACCGCCAAGCGTGTCGGCGCGCAGTTTCAGTTTGAGCTTCTGGCCGGCCGCTGGTGTGGCTGTTGCGGCAGGCAGCGTCAGTACGACCTGCGGCGGTGGCTGGCGCAGGGCATCCTGCAGCGTCACCGTGATCAGCGGCGCAATCGGCATGCCTGCCAGCTTTCGCTCCACGATATCGGGGCGGTAGAACACATCGTAGAACTGGTCTATGCCATAGACCTTTCCGTTCATGCGCACATTGACCCAGCGGTCGCCTTCCTGCGAGGCGACGAAGTAACCCTCGGGGATGATGGTGATCCACTCGTCGTTGTCAAAGCGGATCATGCGGGCTATCTCCGCACCATCAGTGCTGGCCAGCAGCCTTATGGCACCATCGACCGAACCCGCTGCCAGTCTTTTGTCGCCGTCCATGAAGCTCAGCAGGTGTGGACTGGGCGAAGGCAACTGTCTGCTCCAGCGGGGAGCAGGTTCGGTGTTGTCGGGCCAGCCCCACAACACCGTCCAGCCTGTGGTGTCGGATGCCGCAATGGTTTTGCCGTCCGCGCTGAGCGCCAGCGCCTTGACCGGCCGCAGGCTGTCCGAGGCCTTGACAAAATATCTGCGCGCCGCCTGACGCGTATCCCAAACGGAGAGATTGGTTCCGCCATTGGTGATGGCCATCTGTCCGGAAGGGTGTGCCACGATTACGTCCACCGTCAGGCCTTGCGCTAGTTCCCACTTCCGCAGAATCTTTCCATCGGCCAGATCGACGGCCACCAACCATGCCTCATGCGCCATGTCGTACGGAAGACCTTTGGTGGTGCCGGTTACCCACAGGGTGCGCTCATTGGCTGCAATGGCCATCGCCAGAACCAGCCCCGGCACGGGAATCTCAAGGCGATGTACGCGCTCCCCGGAGGCGAGGCGTTCCTGGACAAAAACCTGAGGCTGCAAGGGCGTCGCGGAGGCTGTCGGGGTCTGCCCGCCGATCGGGATTCCTGCAACCGCCGTGAAGCGCTGGGAAGGCGACTGGATCATGACGTCGGTACGGTAGGAGCCAGGCGCTGGCAATTGCGGCGCCGGGTTTGCTGCAGCCGCGGGGGATGCCCTTGCAGCGTCGCCTGCCGCCACAAAAAGATCACCGGGTTTGCCGTCCCAGGGCTCATAACCAAAGTGGTCCAGCTGAAGTTCACCCTTGCCGTCTGCTGTGGCCTGGCGCAGCAGGTAGGTGCGCAGCGGCGGCAGCAAGATGGTGCCGGGGAATAGCGGCGCCACCGACACAAAACGCCCCTGGGCATCCAGCGAGAGATCTGTGGGCACGCTGCGTTGCCAGTCGACGACGCGTTCCAGCCGGCCGGTCTTGAGGTCCCACAGCGCCGCACGGTTGACCGGGCTGAGCATGCCACGCGGGCCGTTCAGGGCATCACTGCGCCGTACACGTTCGGGGGTCCAGTCGCCGGGTTTGCCGAACTCGTCGCGCAGTTGCGCGGCCGGCAGGTAGTTGTCCTTTGCCGCGATTCTGGGTCTGCCATCCGTGGCCATCAGCCGGTTCAGTTTGTCGCTGGCAACAATCTGGCGTGGCGACAGTCCGCGGCCTTCCAGCGTTTGCACCAGCTTGAGCGACTGCGCATTGTCGAACTCATAAACGCGCACCGCTTCGTCCCACATGGCGACCGCAAAACGTGTCGATGTGTCTGCTGTACCGGGAACCGGTGCTGCAGCAAAGTCCATGTTGCCGCGGAGGAAGGGCGTGCCGCCGCGCGCATTGCGCTGGTTGCGTGCATCGGCCAGTTGGACACCATCGGCCACACGCCACAGGCGGACCGATTCATGCTCGCTGATGGCCCTGAAGCCGCTGGCCAGCATCACCGTGGTGTCGATCTGTGCGGCCGAGGCCAGCAGCTTTCCATCGGCAGAAAATGCCAGTGCGAATACATTGCCCGCATGGCCTTTCAGCCGCCGGATTTCCCGTCCTGTGGCGGTGTCCAGCAGCACCACATCCCGGTCGGTTGCACCCATCATGGTTCCGTGTGCGACGGCGAGTACACGGCCGTCAGGCGACAGTGCCAGTGACGAAATGGACTCCGGCAGTTTTGCCAGCAGGGTAGCCGGCGCGCCGCCGGCGAGGCCCGTCACCAGCACGCTGCCATCCCGGCGCGCGACGAAGGCCTTCTGCTGGTCCGCCGACAGCACCATGGTCGTGTAGTTGGGTGCAGCGGCGCTGGTTTCGCCAGGCAGGCGGGGAAGAATGTTTTGCACCGCACCGGCCTGGCCGACAACCCAGCGGCGCAGTCCGTCTTCCTCACCGAGAGACCAGGCGCCCCGTGAATCGGGTGTGGCCACGACTGCCTGCACAAAGCCCGTGTGGCCCAGCCAGGTCTGCAGCACTTCGCCGGATGCGACGCGGGCCATCACCACTTCATTGCCGGAGCGCGCACCACCGGATGAGACCAGCATAGTGGCGTCGGGCGTGAAGGCAAGACCCATGCAGATGCCGGTGTGGCGATACACCTCGCGCAACTGCCGGCCAGCTGCGGCGTCCCAGGCGACGACCAGGCCAGTGCCGTCGCAGGAGGCGACGTGTTTGCCGTCCGGCGCAAAGCGGACCATGGTCGAATGCAGGGAATTGCCTGTTTGCACAAACACTTCGGCGGCCGCAGATGCTGTGGCCGGTGCGCCCTGTGCGAAAGCCGTGCAGGCGGCCAGCAGTCCTGCGCCCACGCCTGCGCAGGTGGCAAGCGTGCGCTGCAGCAGAGGCCAGCAGGGGTTTTTGTTGTCGTGTTTCATTGCGGTCACCACCATTTGAGAAAACCCAGAACACCTGTCAGCCAGTTGAGGACGAAGGTGCACAGAATCACTGCCAGGGAGCTGATCATCATGGCGCGCAGGCCCAGCCGGTGCGCGTCGACTCCCGCCGCCGATACGCGGCTGCCCGGCCATGCATACAGCATGGCGGCCAGGCTGCAGGCCAGGCCCAGCACAAGGCTGGTGACCAGACTGCGCAGCCAGTCCAGCGGCGAGACCAGGCTGAACACCGCGTCAACCATAAAGCGTATGTCCTGCGCGCCCAGCACCAGTGCCGCCACCAGCCCGGCGGCCAGTGTCAGGCCAATCATCAGGAAACCCACCGCAGCGACGGCAATAGCGTGCGCCACCAAAAAAGAAATGCAGGGCAGTCCGGCCGGCGAGGACTGTGCGCGTGCCAGTACGGCAAACTCGCCGCGTGCCTGCCGCTGTGTCAACTCAAGTGCCAGCGTTGGTGCACGGTGCATGGCCAGCATCTGCGCCGCAGCGATGGGTGCGCCATAAACCACCCATACCGGCCACAGGCTGCCCAGTGCGCTGAAATAGGCGCTGCCCAGCGAGTTTGGCAGCACTGCAAACAGCAGCGTGCCGACCATCACGCCTATCACCAGAACCGCAGGCATCAGCTCGGCAATCAGGCCATCGCGTTCACGCCGCATCACTGCCCGCGGAACAGGCAGCCGCCAGTGGCCGCGCACTGTCCACAGCTGTGCCAGTGCGGCGCCGCGCAGCCTGGCGGCCTGCTGCATCCTGGTGGCGCTGGCGTTCATTTTTTCACTTGGCCCATTGTTTGAGCGACTCTTCGTTAGGCCGTTCTGCAGCCAGTGCGCGCCACAGCAACAGCGCATCGTGCGGCAGGTTGTCGCTTTCAAGCGTGACTGCCTGGCTGACGCGCTGTGCAAAGTTTGCCGGCGCTTCTGCCATGCGTGCGCGCCTGGCATCGCCCTTGTCAATGATGCTGAAGCGACCGGTGCGTGTGGCGGCAGGTGCACCGCCGGCCTCACCGGCCGCTTCCAGTCGCCAGCTGTAGTTGCCGGGTGCCAGCTCAACCGGAACTGTCCATTGCATGGCGGCGGTGACGGTCTGCGCAGCCGGCGTTTGTGAGTCTGCAGGTGTGACCGTGATCCGCACGGCGCGCCCTTCGGTTACCAGCCAGAGCAGCGTTGGCCGGGGATCGAGCACATCGACGTTGTTCGGGCTGACGATGCGCAGTGGCCCGCTGGCGCGCATCACAACCGCACCCAGCGCCATGCGTTCGCGCTGCACAGGCTCCAGTTTTGCCATCGCCTGTGTCGACTGTGCCGGAACGCCGCGTGCTTTTGGCGCCGCCCCCTGCAATGCCGAAGGCTGCCCGGCCTGCAGCTTGAAGCGGCCCGGCCCGGTGAATTGCCATTCCTGCGAGGTACCCAGGTAGACCAGCGTGGCGGCTGAATTGGCCGGCAGCCTCAGTTCGGAATCGGCAGGCAGGTAGTCCAGCAGGTTGAGCTTGCTGCTTTTGCCACCAGCCAGCACCTCGACATCACCGCTCCTGTCGAGCGCCATGGCCAGGCCCTGTGCATGGGCCGGCAACTGCACCAGCAGGCTGCAGGCAAGCATGAGGAACAAGTAGAGGAAAGAGAAGGACCGGGCAGGGCGTGTCATGGAGAACCTCACGTCAGATTCAGTAAATAGTCTTGCGGGATGTTTGCGGTGTCCAGGTTTTGTCGAGGCTTCAAACCCTTGTGGCTGACCGCTGCAGCGACTTCTTGCGACACCAGTACTTGAGCACCTGCCCCGGCCGCTGCAACTGAAGCCTGGGCAGCAAGCTGCACCGCGTTTTCGACTGCTTCACCAACCAGCACAAAGGGGCTGGCCAGGCTCATCGGCACCTGTCCGGTCACGACGGCGCCGCTGGCAATACCAATTGCCAGTGGCGGCAGGCTGGCTTGGCTGCCCGAGACAGCCGCGCCCCACGTTGCATGTGTGCGGGTAATGGCGAGCGCAGCCTCCAGTGCTGAGCGCGAGGCATGCTGGAGCGGCAGTGGCGCGCCAAAGTAGGCAAGCACTGCTGTGCCCTGGAAGCGGTCAACCATGCCGCCCGAGCGCTGCACGGCTTTTTGTACGGCATCGAAATAAAACGACAGCGCCTGCAGTGCATCAGCAGGCTGGCCGCCGGTGAAGGCGGTGTTGCGCTCCGGGATCTGCACCCACATCACGGTGGCCTGCTGGCGTTGTGGTGCCAGTTCGCCGATGCCGGTGCTGCCGTCCGATGCCAGCACACGCTGCAGCAGGCGCGGGTTGACGTGCCCGGCAAATGCCTGTGTGATGCGCGCGCGGTGGTGTGCCATGCGCATAGACTCAAGACTCTGGCGCGCCACATAGGCCAGCTTGGCAGACAGCAGCAGCGCAGCGGGCGGCAGTGCATAACCGAGCCACAGCGCATACAGGCCAACGGCCGGGAGCATCGCAAAGAGCGTCCAGTACACCAGGTTCTTTTTAAAGCCGTAGCCAAACCAGCACAGGCAGATAAGCGCGGTCAGTGCAGAAGTGACCCAGCGCGGCACTGGCTGGATAAAACCCTGGTTGAGCAGCGATCGCAGGATCTGGGCGTGCAGCATCACGCCGGGTACGCGCGTGTTGCCTGGCTCGGCCGCCGACAGCGCTACCGGCACCTTGAGCCGGTCTTCCAGGGGCAGCACCACACCGACCAGCACCGGCTTGCCGCGAAAGGCGGCCTGCAGCTTTTGTGTGTCACCTGCTGCGTGCCACTGCAGCACCTGGGCTAGCGAGATGGTGGTGAAAGCGTCGCCTTTGCGGAAATCAATCAGCCCCTGGCCGCGCACTGGCGCACCGACGATGGCGGCCATGCGTTCGGCCAGACCCTGGTGTTCGCCGGTGCCACCGCATTGCGCGGACATCACGCGCCGCACAACCGAGTCTTCATCAAAACACACCAGCGCAGAAGCCAGCTGCTGTGCACCTATCAGCGCCGCAAATCCGGGAAAGATCGCGCGCGGGCGCAGTTCGTCGTCCAGCGTCTGGGCCACCACCAGCGGCAGTTTGCCGCGCGCCTTCAGCAGCGGCAGCATCAGCTCCCGGTCAATGCCGGGTATCACGCTGTCGAATGATTTGGCGGGCAGCACGATGTCCAGGCCGACCACCGACGGTTGTGCCACGACCATCGCATCGACCAGTGCGCCCAGGCGTTTGTGCCACAGCGCAAAGGGCTCGTCGAAACTGCGAAAACTTTCTTCGTCTGCAGCGATGATGACAACATCGTTTGCCACCGGCTGATGCGTGACGCTGCGCAGCAGCTTCAGGCTCTGGTCATAGAGCTTCCATTCAGCGTACTGGAAACCCGCCCATGACTGCACTGCCAGCGCCAGCATCAACACGGCAAGATATCCGATCAGTCCTACCCGCGAGCCGCCGGCAATCAGCCAGCGTTGCAGAAGGCGGATGCGGGCTCTGATCCACAACACGTGTGTGGCCTTCAGTCAGCCTGCGCGCCGCGCAGGGCCTGGCCTGCCGATTGCGCACGCGCGGCAAGGGTTTCGTAGTGGCGGGCCATTTGCTCTGCGCCGGCCTGCTGGTGTGCGCGTGACAAAAGGCGCAGGTCCAGCAATACACGGTCTGCCAGGCCGAGTGCGCGATCCAGCTGCAGCGCCTCGGTGGCCGATGTGATGGCTGCCTCGTTTTGTGTGCCTGCCAGTTGCGCCTCGGCGCGCACCCGCAGCGCGTTGGCACGTTCTGCATTGGCCTGCGGGTTTAATGCAGGCGGTGTTGTGGCTGCCAGCGCCGCCGATGCGAGCGCATCGTTTGCGTACTTCAGCGCTATCGCTGTCTGTTGCTGGGCCAGCGCGAGGCGTGCATGCAGAACCAGCAGTGCGCCTGCGTCGGGGCAGTTTGCCGCACACAGTGCATCTGCTTCTGCCAGTTGCGCACTGCTTTGCTGCAGCGATTGCGGCTTGCCTTCTGCAAGGTATAGCGCCGCCGCACGGCCGTGCGCGGTGACCAGCAGGGCAGGTGGCAGGAACGCTTTCTCTGCAAACACGCTGTTGACTGCCGACAGCGCATCTGCTGGCCTGCCGGACTGCGACGCGATACGGGACAGGCTGAGTGATGCCGCCGCACGGCCTGGCTTGTCGTCCAGTGATTCCGCGATGCGCAGTGCAGTGAGGTACTCGCGTTGCGCCGCCTCCATGTCGCCGCGTGCAAAGGACTGCGCGCCGCGTTGCGTGCTGGCCTGGGCCAGCGTGGCCGTTGCGCTGGCTGGCGGCCTCGATGCGCAGGCGGCCAGCAGAACCACACAGTAAATTGCCGCCACAAACTTACAGCCGCGCATCATGGCTTGCGCCCTTCGAAGCTGTCCAGCGGTAGCGCCTGTGCGTCAGCCGGCGCTGCACCTGATGCAAATGGCCAGGTGTTCTTCAGGCTGGTGGTCATCTCGGACGCATCCTGCGCCGCCGAACGGCCCGACCTCACGATGGCCGGAATGTCATTGCGTGACTCGCGCAGTATCTGCTTCACGTCGGCGCTGGAGGCACGTGCGTTTTCCAGCAGTTCCGTGGTCTTGCCCAGTGCGGCCGGCAGCTCGCTGTTCAGCGTCTTTAATGCCGTCTGCACTTCGCCAACCACTTTGGCGCGGTCACCGTCTATATTGCCGACCAGTGTGCGGGCTGATTCGCTGGTCTGCCTGAACTGCGCGGACGTGGCCTGCACATTGGCCAGGGTGGCAGTAAGCGTGCTGCGAACCGTCTCGCGCATCGCCACCGCTTCACCAGTCAGCTTGCGTGTGTCCTCGAGGATGGGGTCTATCTTTTCAAGTGCGATGGACAGTTTTTCAACCGCTGTCTTGACGGTGGCCATCACGTCGTCGAGTTCGCTGCCGGCATCGACAGGAAGGGTTTGGCCACTGGCCAGTCTTTGGCCATCGCGAGCACCCGGCAGCAGCTCAATGAACTTGCCGGAGATCGGGCTGTCGCGGCCGAATTTGGCCGTGGCATTGGCGCCCAGAAATTCCATCTTTTCGCTTTCAAGCCGCAGGCTGACGCGCACGCTCAGGTTTTTCTCCAGCGTGATGCCATCGACCTCGCCAATGCGGAAGCCCTTGAGCCTGACCGGGGTGCCGACCACGACACCGCTGGCGCCGTTCAGTTGCAGGTAGACATGTGTGGTTGGCGTGAACCAGCCCTGGCGCCATGCGGAGACCAGCGTCAGCGCTACACCAATGACGATGGCCAGTGCGAGCCAGCTGTGACTGGTTTTACGCACACCCGACGCGGGGAATTCAGCTGGCGGTAAATACGGCGTGTTCATATTGGCAGTCCGTGCGTCTGGCGCAGCGTGTCGGCGCGTCTTGCGTCGCAGCTCGCCCAGGCCAGCGTGCGCCATGGGTATTGGCGGGTAAAACTTTTACTGAAGGCGCAGGGCTGCAGCAGCGAGTCGTCCCACTGCATAGCCTCGACCAGCAGCAGGTCGGGGTCTGCCATCAATGCGCGGCCCGTGATGACCTGCAGTTGCATCAGGGGGTCGGCCTGTGCCGGAAAAGTGGTTTGCCAAAGCCGCCAGTCGATGGCGCAACCTGCATTGCCGAACAGTTCCAGCAGTTCGGGCAGCAGGTGGCGGGGCAGGGCGCCGTCCAGCAGGGCAGGCTCCAGCATCAGGTTGTCGGCCAGCGAAAGGTCTTCAATCAAGACGCCGCCTGCATGCCGCACCACAGGGTTGGCGGCGCTGCAGAGCGCATCGATATCGTTTGCGCGGCTGGCTGCGTCGGGCCAGTTCAGGATGGCGATATGTCCCTGGTCCATCGGAACAGCCTGGCCGGCAAGCATCAATTGCCGGGGCTGCTGCGGTTTTACCGATGGCGCGGAGCTGGTGGCAAGGGATTCCATCGGTACCCAGTCACATGGTTGAGGGCTGAAACCGGTCAACGCTGGCAGCGTTTTCCTTGCAACGGATTGTAATTAAGCGTTACTTTTTGCGAAGCGATAAACGTGGTCAGGTTGGCGGATACCAACACTTGCAGGCCATCCGCGGCCGACCTGCCGGTTCAAATCCCCCGAATGGGGGAGTCAGTTTTTCCGCAGGAAGCGAAAGTCGTTCTTTTGGCCAAAGCGTTTGCGCACCAAAAAGCAGCATCCCAGCACGACGCACGCGCTCAGCTGGAACATCAGGATGCTCCCTACAGGGGGAGTCGTACTGTCCATGTACATCGGCTGGCCCGGCGTCAGCGACCCGGTGGCGATAAAAAACAGGATGGCCAGCGAAATGACCAGGTAGAGGAAGACGAAGCTGATGACCGTCGCGCACAGGAAGTTGACTATCCAGCGCAAGGCGTTCATCAGCATGGGTAGTTCCTGTAGTGGCGGGCGCACTGCCGCGCGGCAATTGGAGCGGGTGAAGGGAATCGAACCCTCGTATGAAGCTTGGGAAGCTGCCGTTCTGCCATTGAACTACACCCGCGTGCAGCGATTGTAGGGCGGCGTTTGCCCTTCAGGCCGGGTTGCGCGTCAGCGGCAGGCAGGCTGCCCGGATGATGCGCTCGACAGGATTGGGTTCTACGCCCCTGAACCGCATCGGCCTGGGGTCTGCCTTTGTGTATGACGTGGTGATATGCGGGTCGCCGGCCCAGAGTGGCTGCGCGAAGTAGCTGATCTGCTGGAATTGCGCGGTTTTGCTGGTGCAATCAAAGTCCACCGTCGCCAGGTAGGAGCGGAAGGCAATGCCGTCCCAGTTTGTTCTTTGCACAGACCGGCTTACCCTGACCTTCATCACGCGATGTTCTCCTGTCGTGCTCACCGGTGTGGGATTCACCTCTATCGTATTGACGGCGGGATCAGTCCTGTCGCCCATCACCGTCAGCCAGTCACCGGCCTGCGCCAGGCAGTTGCCTGCCAGCGCAAAACAAACCAGTCCTGACAACATTTTCTTCATTCTCTTTTTCCTGCCTGTTCACTGCCGGATCGCCTGGGCCACCAGCGCCGGTACTTCGGTTTTCATTTTGTAGACCACTAAATTTACTGCTTTTCAGACTTGGCCGTTACAGGTTTTCGCCTGCAGGCTGGTTTTGGGCTGACGAGCGGCGTAATCACCGAAAAACAACCTTCTCAACGCACCAATTCAGGGAAAACCCCGCTATCTACATCATTATTAATAGTTAAACTTTCAACAATTGTGAAGATAAGCATTTCACAGGCAGTGCCGCCCAAAAAGGTACGGAACACTGAGGGCAAGCCCCTTTTTCAGCAGGAAAAACCATGAACACCAGTGCAGAGCGCAGCGGCGAACGCGAAGGGCAGGCTGTTGACACCATGCCCAGCGCAACCCGTGCGGACTGGCTGGCCGATGTGTTGCGCAGGCGCGTGATGGAAGGTGTCTACAAACCCGGTGAGCGCATCCGCGAGTCGGCGCTGCAGCAGGAGTTCGGCATCTCCAACGGCCCTACCCGTGAAGCCTTGCAGCAGATCGTCGCCGACGGCATTGCAGAGCGTGCGCCCTGGCGTGGCGTCAGCATTGTCGAACTGGACAAGGGCAAGCTGATCGAGCTGTTCCAGGTGCGGCTCGCGCTGCTTGAATACGGCGCCGAACTCGCTGCTCGCAAGATCACGCCAAAAGGCATTGCACAGGCCGAAGCCCTGAAGCTGGAACTGAACCAGACGTTTGACAAGATGGGCAGCCAGGCTGCTTCGCACCCTTCGTTCAGCGGTCAGCTCTCGAAATGGCTGCTGTCCGTGGCTGGCAACACGCTGATGCAGCAGCTCTGGAACACCGCCATGCTGCGCACGCTTGTTTATGTGGACCTGTCCCTGCGCGCCAATGCGGGCGAAGAAAGTCGCGGTCACATCAACTCGCTGATCGATGCCATCGTTGCAGGCAACCCCCAAGCGGCACGCGAGGCCGCGCGTGTGCTGACGCGCCAGACCCTGCATGACCTCGATATCGATGGAGAGATCTGACATGCCATTACATTTGCTGCGTTCGTCTTCAGACTCCGGGCTGCTGCAGGCCCTCGGCGCCCTTGTTGCCGATTACTGGTATGACGTCGATCACCACTGGGGCCGCAACGCCCACCAGCTGTACACCCCCGAAGGTGTTTTTGCGATTGGCGACGATGTGATGGACGGCCCTGCCGCCGTGCAGACCTTCTACAAATGGCGTGAAGGCCGCGGCGCGCGCGAGGCGCGGCATGTGACCTCCAACCTGCGTGTGGTCCAGCGCGACGCCGACCATGCTGACCTGGACTGCATTCTTTGCCTTTACGCAGCGGACGGCACCCCCGTTCTGCCGTCCAGCCCACCCATCCTGATTGCGGATGAAGTCGCGGAATGCGTGCGGGGGAGTGACGGTTTGTGGCGCTTCAAGTCGCACTTCCTCAAACCGGTGTTCAAGGGCGGTGCGCCCATCACCACACCCTCGGGAGCAAAACCATGAAGGCACAAGCGGCACGCGCCGTCTTTCGCAAGTTGCTGGCTGGCAAGACCTGCGTTCACCCGGCGTCGGTGTTTGATCCCATCTCTGCCCGGCTGGCAGAAGACGCCGGTTTCGAGGTCGGCATGTTTGCGGGTTCGACCGCCGCCATGGCCGTGCTGGCCGCGCCGGACCTGATCGTTATCACCCTGACCGAACTGGCAGAGCAGGCACGCCGCGTCTGCCGCGCCAGCAGCCTGCCCATCGTGGTGGATGCAGACCACGGCTATGGCGGTGTGCTGAATGTCAGGCGCACCGTTGAAGAGCTGGAAAACGCCGGCATTGCCGCGCTGACGATTGAAGACACCCTGTTGCCCGCGCCATTCGGCAGCAGCGGCAAGGCCGCGCTGATCCCGGTTGAAGAGGGCGTGGCGAAGATGCGGGCCGCGCTGTCCGCCCGCACCGACCCTTCACTCACGGTCATAGGCCGCACCAGTGCCGCACAGATCACGGACATGAAAGACACCATCGAACGCGCCAGGGCCTACGAAGCCGCTGGTGTGGACGCCATCTTCCTGGTCGGCCTCAAGACCTGGGATCAACTGGCGGAAGTCCGCGCGGCGATAAAACTGCCGATTTTGCTGGGCGGCGCTGCGCTGATGGACCGCGAGCGTCTGGCCAGTTTCGGCGTTCCAGTGTGCCTGCAGGGGCACCAGAGCATGGCGGCCGTGGTGCAGGCACTGCAGTCGACTTATCGCGCATTGCGTGATGGACAGGAATTGCCGAAAGGCACCCTTGCATCGCCCGACCTGATGCAGCAGGTCAACCGGGCGAAGCTTTACGACGAATGGCTCGCCCCTGCGGGCGGGCAGTGAGTCAGGCCACAAGGCCGTAACAGTTTTCAGACTATTCAGGAGCAAACGATGTACAAGCAACTTTTCAAAACTTCCAGCCGGCTTCTGGCCGCGCTTTCCCTCGGCATGACCCTGGCACATGCCCAGGCGCCTGCAGCAGGCTATCCCAACAAGGTGGTGCGCATCGTCGTGCCGTATGCCGCAGGCGGCGTGACCGACATCATGGCCCGTGTGCTGGCGCAGCAGCTGTCCGCACAGATCGGCCAGCAGTTCATCGTCGAGAACAAACCCGGCGCTGGCGGCAGCATCGGCATGGGCGAGGTCTCGCGCCTTCCGAAAGACGGCTACAACCTGGTCATGATGCCGGCCAACCTTTCGGTGATGAGTGTGCTGTATGACAAGCTCTCGTTTGATCCGCTGAAAGACTTTGTGCCCGTGGCTAACGTCGGTTCATCGCCCGTCGGCATTTCCGTCGGGGCCAAACTGCCGGTGAAAAACATCAAGGAGTTCTTTGCCTACGCGAAGAAAAACAGCGTCAGCTATGCCTCCTGCGGCATTGCCTCGCCGCAGCACATTGCAGCCGAGTACCTGAAGTCGGTCGCCCAGATAGACATCGTGCACATCCCGTACAAGGGTTGCGGCGCGGCGCTGCCTGATGTGTTGTCCAACGAAGTGCCGCTGTTCTTCGCGAGCATTCCGCATCTGATCACCAACGCCAGGTCGGGCCGCATCGTGCCCATCGCCGTGACCGGCAAGAAACGTTCGCCTCTGATGCCTGACGTGCCGACGATTGCCGAATCCGGCTACCCGCAGTTCGACGTCGAGGCCTGGTTCGGCATCATCGCCGCAAAGGGCACGCCACCCGATGTCATCAACAAACTCAACGCCGAGATCAACAAGGCGCTGCAGTCGCCCGAGATGAAAAAGACCATGGCTGCCCAGTACTTCGAGCCAGTGGGCGGCACGGCTGAATCCTTTGGCGCAACCATCAACCGCGATGCGCAGTTGCTGGGCGCGATCGTCAAGCAGGCGGGGATTCGGGCCGAATAAAAATTTGCGAAGAAGGCAGTCGGGTGACCGTTCCCCGCTTTCGTCTCCGTGTCCTGTCCCCACCCCGTGGAGGCTGGGCCGAGGAGCGGAGATGGAGTCGGCATAAAGGGGAAAAACTTGTTTGAGCCGAAGGCGAGTTGTTTTTCCCGCCGACGTAATCGAGCACCGCAGGTTGCCCGTAACGAAGTGAAGGGACCCAGACGTCGGGTCGCCTTTTCTTTTGGTTACTTTGCTTTTGGCGAAGCAAAAGAAAAGTGACTAGCTGCCGGGCTACCCCCGGCCTGGTCGTGAAAGGCACAGAACCGGACCGGTGAAAAGCAAAAGAGCCGTGTAAGCATCGTTTGCTTACCCGGCTTTAGTTCGTTCAAAAAAACAGATCAAGGACGCAGGTAAGCCCAACCCTCAGTCTGCTTCTTCATGATTTCAGTAACGCCAGCAGGCACGTAGCTGATGCCGGCCAGCATGTCGTCCCTGGTCAGCTTCTGGCCGCGCATGGTGTTTTCGCAGGCCAGCACCTTGACGTTGGCCTTCATCGCGTCAGCAATGCGCGCGCCGGTCGGTGACTCGAGCTTGAGCATGCCGATGCCGGGGCCGTAGGCCACGATCTCGATATCCACATTGGCTGCGCCCACGTCCTCCTGCAGGTTTTTGGCGTTGTTCAGTGCCAGGTTCCATTTGGCCGGGTCGTTGTCGCTGACCTGTATCACGATGCGGTTGCGTTTGGCTGCGGTTTGCGCCATCAGCATGGGCGCGGCGGCTGCCAGCGAGGCGAGGGCGCCGGCCTGGATGAAAAGTCTGCGGTTCATGGTCTGGTTCCTGTAAAGGTTTGTTGTTGGAAGCATGCCGGTTTGGCCAAGCCCAAGCATAGCTTTTCGGGCTTTCCCGTGCCGGGCCTGCCGCCCATGCCAAAACTATAATCAAGGGTTTAGACAAATCAGGCGAATTCAGGCGAATAGCCGCGCCCGGCACCATGTTGTATTGGCTGCGGGCGGCCCCAACTGGCACACCATGAGCACAACTACCCCCGCGTCCACCGTCCCCACCATGTCGGTGGCAGATATCCGCAAGACCTTCCTGGAATTTTTTGCGTCCAAGGGCCACACGGTGGTTCCTTCCAGCTCGCTGGTGCCAGGCAATGACCCGACCCTGATGTTCACCAACTCGGGCATGGTGCAGTTCAAGGACGTGTTCCTCGGCAGCGACAAGCGCCCATATGTGCGTGCTGCGTCGGTGCAGGCCTGCCTGCGCGCCGGTGGCAAACACAACGACCTTGAAAACGTCGGCTACACCGCCCGCCACCACACCTTCTTCGAGATGCTGGGCAACTGGAGCTTTGGCGACTATTTCAAGCGCGAATCGCTGAAGTGGGCCTGGGAACTGCTGACCGAGGTCTACAAGCTGCCGGCCGAGCGCCTGCTGGCCACCGTCTATGAAGAAGACGACGAGGCCTACGACATCTGGACAAAAGAAATCGGCCTGCCGCCCGAGCGTGTGATCCGCATTGGCGACAACAAGGGCGGCCGCTACAAGTCTGACAACTTCTGGATGATGGCCGACACCGGCCCTTGCGGCCCGTGCTCGGAAATCTTTTACGATCACGGCGACCACATCCCCGGCGGCCCGCCCGGCAGCCCGGATGAAGACGGCGATCGTTTCATCGAAATCTGGAACAACGTGTTCATGCAGTTCGACATGGCTGCAGACGGCAGTGTCAGCAAGCTGCCTGCGCCATGTGTCGACACCGGCATGGGGCTTGAGCGGCTGGCCGCCATCCTGCAGCACGTGCACAGCAATTACGAGATCGACATCTTTGCCGAACTGATCAAGGCCGCATCGCGCGAGACCGGCGAAAAAGACCTGGGCAACAAGAGCCTGTTCGTTATTGCCGACCACATCCGCGCCACATCTTTCCTTGTCAGCGATGGCGTGAACCCGTCCAACGAAGGCCGGGGTTACGTGCAGCGCCGCATCATCCGCCGCGCGATTCGCCACGGCTACAAGCTGGGCAAAAAAACGCCGTTCTTCCACAAGCTGGTGGCAGACCTGGCTCGTTTGATGGGCGATGCTTATCCCAAGCTGAAGACTGATGAGGCGCGAATCACCAGCGTGCTGAAGGCCGAGGAAGAGCGTTTCTTCGAGACGCTTGAAATCGGCATGACGATTCTCGATACGGCACTGGCCGGCGATGCGAAAGTGCTGCCCGGCGAAGTGGCTTTCAAGCTGCACGACACCTATGGCTTCCCGCTGGATTTGTCGGCCGACGTTTGCCGCGAACGTGGCGTCGAGGTTGATGAAGCCGGCTTCAAGGCCGCGATGGATAAACAGAAGAACCAGGCACGCGCTGCCGGCAAGTTCAAGATGGACCGTGCGCTGGAATACTCCGGCGAGGGCCATGCTTTCACCGGTTACGAGGTGATGGAAGAGCCTGCCAAAGTCGTCGCGCTGTATGCCGATGGCGCTGCGGTGCAATCGTTGAATGCAGGGCAGAACGGCGTTGTGGTGCTGAGCACCACGCCTTTTTATGCCGAGAGCGGCGGCCAGGTTGGTGACCAGGGCCGCTTGACGGCTGCGGGTGTCACCTTCACGGTCGATGACACGCTGAAGATCAAGGCCGACGTGTTCGGCCACCACGGCACACAGGCTGAAGGCACGCTGAAAGTTGGCGACACCATCAAGGCACAGGTCAACACGGCCCTGCGCGCAGCGACCGTGCGCAACCACAGCGCCACCCACCTGATGCACAAGGCCTTGCGTGAAGTGCTGGGCGAGCACGTTCAGCAAAAGGGCTCGCTGGTCAATGCCGAGCGCACCCGTTTTGACTTTGCCCACAATGCCCCGGTTACCGATGCACAGATCCGCGAGATCGAGGCGCGTGTGAATGCCGAAATACTCTCCAACGTAGCGACCGATGCCGCGGTGATGGGAATGGAAGACGCGCAGAAATCCGGCGCGATGATGCTCTTCGGCGAGAAGTACGGGGAGACCGTGCGCGTGCTGACGATTGGCTCCAGCAAGGAGCTTTGCGGTGGCGTGCACGTGCAGCGCACCGGTGACATCGGCCTGTTCAAGATCGTTGCTGAAAGCGGCGTGGCAGCCGGTGTGCGCCGCGTCGAGGCGGTGACCGGTGAAAACGCACTGGCTTACCTGCAGGGCCTCGAAGCCACGGTTGAAGCCGCTGCCGGTTCGCTGAAGGCCAGCCCGAGCGAACTGCAGGGCCGCATCGGCCAGGTGCTGGACCAGGTCAAATCGCTTGAGAAGGAAATCGCCGCGCTCAAGGGCAAGCTGGCTTCTTCGCAGGGCGACGAGCTGATGGCGCAGGCCATTGACATCAATGGGCTCAAGGTGCTGGCCGCGAAGCTCGAAGGCGCTGATGCCAAGACCCTGCGCGACACCATGGACAAGCTGAAGGACAAGCTGAAAACCGCCGTCATCGTGCTGGCAGCAGTCGATGGCGACAAGGTGCAGATTGCAGCCGGCGTGACCACAGACAGCGTTGGCAAGGTCAAGGCCGGTGAGCTGGTCAACTTCGTCGCACAGCAGGTGGGCGGCAAGGGCGGCGGCAAGGCTGACATGGCCATGGCCGGCGGCACCGATGCTAGCAAGCTGGGCGATGCACTGAAGTCTGTTCAGGGCTGGGTGGCTGAACGGGCGTGATTTCACGGCAGGCGCTCCGTCACTCATGCTTGAGTGACGCTTGTCTTGCCTGAGGCAGTCAAATAACTGCGTCTTCGACGCTTTCACCTCGGCTCCATGACCAGTCGGGCCATGCCACTGAGCCCCGCGCGTCGTCGCGGGACAAAATTTACTTATGAATTTTCAAAACATTCGGCGCGACTGGTTTTCCAACGTCCGCGGTGACCTTCTCGCAGGAACTGTCGTTGCTCTTGCGCTCATCCCGGAGGCCATTGCCTTCTCCATCATTGCGGGTGTAGACCCAAAAGTCGGTCTCTACGCATCGTTCTGTATTGCCGTTGTCATCGCGTTTACCGGCGGACGACCCGGCATGATTTCTGCCGCCACAGGTGCCATGGCGCTTGTCATGGTGACGCTGGTCAAGGACCATGGCCTGCAGTATCTTCTGGCTGCATCGGCGCTCACGGGCGTGCTGCAAATTCTGGCGGGACTTCTGAAGCTTGGATCACTGATGCGCTTCGTCTCCCGCTCGGTGGTGACAGGCTTCGTCAATGCGCTGGCTATTCTCATCTTCATGGCACAACTGCCTGAGCTGACCAATGTCCCGTGGACGGTCTATGTCATGGTTGCTGCAGGCCTTGCGATCATTTACCTGTTCCCGCTGCTGACGAAGGCTGTGCCTTCACCCCTGGTCTGCATTGTCGTGCTCACGGCCCTGTCGATGGCCGTGGGCCTCAACATCCGGACGGTTGGGGATATGGGCCAGTTGCCAGACAGTCTTCCGCTGTTCCTGCTGCCGGATATTCCGCTGAACTTGGAGACGCTGCGCATCATCCTGCCGTACTCTTTGACGTTGGCGGTTGTTGGTCTTCTGGAGTCGATGATGACGGCCGCAATCGTCGATGAGATGACCGATACGGACAGTAACAAGAGCCGCGAGTGCATGGGCCAGGGCGCGGCCAACATTGCGTCGAGCCTGCTGGGCGGTATGGCCGGTTGCGCCATGATTGGCCAGTCCGTCATCAATGTGAAGTCCGGCGGTCGTGGCCGCCTGTCCACACTGGTCGCAGGCATCTTCCTGCTGATTCTGGTTGTGTTTCTCGGCGAGTGGGTCAAGCAGATCCCCATGGCCGCACTCGTGGCGGTGATGGTGATGGTTTCCATCGGCACCTTCAACTGGGAATCCATCACGAACCTCAGGAAACATCCACCGAGCTCCAGTATCGTCATGCTGGCCACAGTCGCAGTGGTGGTCGTGACGCACGATCTTGCCAAGGGTGTTTTTGTGGGCGTGCTTCTGAGCGGCATCTTCTTTTCCCAAAAAGTCGGCCGTATGCTGCGGGTCGACAGCCAGAGCGCCGATGGAGGCAACAGTCGTGTCTATGTTGTGACTGGCCAGGTGTTCTTTGCCTCCGCCGACGCCTTCGTTCGCAGCTTTGATTTCCGGGAGGTGCTGCAGAGCGTGCGCATCGATGTGAGTAGGGCGCACTTTTGGGACATCACGGCCGTCAATTCTCTGGACAGGGTCGTGATGAAGTTTCGCCGGGAGGGTATCTCAGTCCAGGTGCTCGGTATGAGCGAAGCCACGTCGACGATGGTCGAAAGATTCGGATTGCATGACAAACCCGACGCTGCCGGGCGGTTGACGGATCATTGAGGCGACACCATGCATGAGCAAGGCTTTGCCTCTACCGCCATGGTGTTGCGGCATCCGCGGGTGCTTGCATTTGAAGAATTGGCAACGCTGAAGTGTGTGCAGGGTGTGTGGCAGGGTGCGCCTGAGCCAGTTCAGCCCACGAAACCCATTTGTTAATATATATGTTAACAATCGGGTGTTTTACCGGTTTGCGGGCTCATTGAGAACGGCTTAGACGCTAAAAATGGCCCAAAAAGGCCGTTTTTAACCATCAAATCGGGCTCCAGCCCAATCTGGACTAGCGCGACCTGCTATTAATTTAATAGCGGACCTGGTTTGCCGCCAGTACGCTTAAACCGCCGCCCAGAACACCGCAAACAGGCTTTTAGGGTCCGTCCAGTGCTCGATGTGCCTGAAACCGGCCTGTTGCAGCAGCGCTGTCATGCTGCCCAAGGTGTATTTGTACGAGCACTCGGTGTGTATGCGTTCACCGGCCTTGAATGCGCGGCTGTGACCGGGCCAGCTGACGGTCAGGTCCTGCATCGCCTCAAGGTGCATTTCAATCCGTGACTTGTCGGTGTTGAACAGGCCAATGTGCTTCCACTGCCGCACATCGAAGTCCGAAGCAATCAGTTCATTGACGTTGAGCAGCATGTTCTTGTTGAACGATGCGGTCACGCCCAGTGCGTCGTCGTAAGCGGCTTCCAGCGTGGCCGTGTCTTTCACCAGGTCTATGCCCAGCAGCAGGCCTCGCGCCTTGCCTTGCGCCGGGTCGGCGATGTGCTGCAAAAACGTCAGCGCCTCGTCGGGGTGGAAATTGCCGAGGCTGGAGCCGGGGTAGAAAAATACACGCTCCTGTTTCTGCACTTCATCCGGCAGCACCAGCCCGCCCGAAAAATCCATGCCCAGGCCAACGATGTCGAGTGCCGGGAACAGGTTTTGCACCTGGTCGGCCGCTGTCCGCAGGAAGTCAACCGAGATATCGACCGGCACATATTGCCGTGGCTGCAGGTGGGGGATCAGCGCGGTCGCCTTGGCGCAGTTGCCTGCACCCAGGTCGATCAGGCAGGCATGGCGAATGCCGATGGCCGTCAGCGTTTCGGCAATCTGCGGGGACGATGCTTCAAAAATTGCTGCTTCGGTGCGCGTCGGGTAGTACTCGTCGAGCCGGGTGATCGCCTCGAACAGTTTGGATCCGAGCTCGTTGTACAAAAACTTGGGGCTCAGCGCAGCCGCGGGTTGCAACAGGCCATCACTGAGTTCCCGGGCGATGCGGTCCGCTTGCCCGGCATCGCTGTTGCTGGAAGCGTCGTAAAGGTTGATGAACTGGGGAGAGGCTGGTGGCAGCGGGATGGACAGCGCGGATATATTGAGTGGGAGATTCACGGTGGCTCTTTGTGGTTAGCTTTATTTGTAATAAACCAATTAAAAACAAACTGCCGGACCGCCTTTGTAGGACTGAACCGCTTTGAATGCAAGTGCACGGGTCGGATATGCGGACTGCTGAAAACTGTCGTCTGTTAGTCTTCCCGCTTCGCTCTTTCTCATGCGGTTTTTTCTACGTTTTTCTGCTGATGCCACCACTGTCTCCATTGATTAATTTTTCGCGCCGCCGCCTGCTGCAGGGTACGGCCGCGTGCGTAGGCGCTTGCGCGCTTGGCCTGCATGCGCAGCCCGCGTACGAGGCTTCGGTGTGGAGGGGCCCGCTCGGCAGCTTCTCGCTGGTTGATACCACCGGCAAACTCTGGACGGCGGCAGACCTGGCCGGCCGCGCGGTGCTGATCAACTTCTGGGCCAGCTGGTGCGAGCCCTGCCGCGCCGAGATGCCGACCCTGCAGCAACTGGCCGACCTCTATGGCCCCGAGAAGCTGCTGGTGCTGGCCGTCAACTTCAAGGAGCCTGCGGCACGCGCATTGCAGTTTGCAAAGACCACCGGCGTCACCTTGCCGGTGCTGCTGGATGTGGATGGCCGGGTGGCGCGGCAGTGGGGCGTCAAGGTCTTCCCGACCACACTGATGCTGGACCGCCGTGGCCGGCCCAGCCAGCGTGTGATGGGCGAGGTGGACTGGACCAGTGCCGCCGCTGAAAAAATGGTGGCACCGCTGCTTAAAGCCTGAGGGGCCGGGACGCTGACCGGCATATCCGGGCTGGCGCCGATAATCAGCCAGTTGGCCGCAGCCTCTGCCATGCCCCGATAAATATTTCTGTTTTAACCCTTTCAACCTGCCGGAACAAACCATGCAAACCCAACGCCGTCGCTTTCTTAAAACCGGGGCTGCTGTCGCAGCAAGTGCAGCACTGCCGGTCATGGCCCAGACGCCTCCGGCGCGCACGCTGTTTGCCCCGCAAAGCGGCGCGTGGCGCACCTTCGATGTCACCACCCGCGTCGACATCCTCAAGCCTGAAGGCGTGACCAAAGTCTGGCTGCCCATTCCCTCTGTGAACAGCGATTACCAAAAGTCCATGGACAACAGCTTTTCCAGCAATGGCACAACGCTGATGACGCAGGACGGCCAGGACGGCGCCAAGATGCTGTACGTCGAATTCCCGGCGACCGAGAAAAAGCCGTTTGTCGAACTCACCAGCCGTGTGCAGACGCAGGGCCGCGCCATCGACTGGTCGCAAAAGACAGCCAAGGCAGAGAGCGAAGACACGCTGCGTTACTACACCCGCGCCACCAAATGGGTGCCCACCGATGGCATCGTGCGCAAGACCGCACTGGGCGCTGTCGGCGATGCGAAGACCGACGTTGAAAAAACACGCCGCATCTACGACTGGATAGTCGCCAACACCTACCGCGAACCCAAGGTGCGCGGCTGCGGCGAAGGCGACATCAAGACCATGCTGGAGACCGGCAATCTCGGCGGAAAGTGCGCCGACCTGAACGCACTCTTCGTCGGCCTGTGCCGCTCGGTCGGCGTGCCTGCGCGCGATGTATACGGCATTCGCCTCGTGCCTTCAGCCTTCGGTTACAAGGAACTGTCAGGCAACCCGGCCAGCCTCAAGGGCGCGCAGCACTGCCGCTCCGAGGTTTACCTGAAGGGCTACGGCTGGGTCGCGATGGACCCTGCCGACGTCGCCAAGGTCATGCGGCTCGAAACCGCAGACTGGATCAAGACCACCATCAACCCGGTGGTGGCGCCCGTCAACAAGGCCTTGTTCGGCGGCTGGGAGGGCAACTGGATGGCCTACAACACCGCACATGATGTCGCATTGCCTAAATCGACCGGCGAGAAGCTGGGCTTTCTGATGTACCCGATGGCAGAGACAGCGGCAGGCCGGGCTGATCCTTATTCTCCGGATGACTTCAAATACCAGATCACTGCGAAAGAGGTGAAGGCATAGGCCTTTACAAAATTCAGGCAGATCCAGCAGGCATGCTGCTTACGGGGGATTGAGATGATCGCGTTACATTGCAGCGTCATTTTTATACCGCAGGTTTTGCGGTATGCATTAAGTTAGAAGGCAATCGATGGCTGGTCTCATTGCCCTCTTGGCAATCTCCTTATGGGTCGCTGCGTCGGTGAAGCTGGCCACAGCCATCTCGTCGAAATCATTTCCAGTGGCACTTACGGCTACGGGGATCTTCTTTGCGCCTTTTTTCGATGAGGCGATAGGCTTAGGGCACTACTCATATCTCTGCCAGAGGAGTGCAGTCAAACTTCACGGGACAATTTCAGTGGGGAACGATCTTTATTCCGAAAACGGAGAGTGGCGACTTGGATTGACCTACCCCCCGAGCGTTGGAGAGAGCAGGTCGCACTGGTACGCCTAGCTGACTCTTTAGTTCGATGGGACAGTGGTGTATCCCAGCCAATCCATTCGCTCAGCCCCGTAGACTCTAGACATACCAAAATTGTCGATTCAAAGACTGGAAGACTTCTTTCGGAATGGACTTCTTATTCTTTTAAAGGTGGCATCGTTAGACGAACCTTTCTTGATGGTTCAACACAATGCTTTCCTGAGCCGATACACCAAAATGGCTATGTTATGTATAAGCAAATAATGGGCTACTCAAAACCATGATGATGCGGAATTCCTGCAGAAAATTGGCTTCTAGCTGATCGGCCAACACGGACCGCAACTGCAGAGGGCGGCACTGCCTAAATTGTTGTGGTCCGGTTGCCTTCAGCGTTAACCTCTCAAGACTTTGCAGAGGCGACCAACTTTTTTGATGAGGTGCGCCGATCAAGTCAGGGGTTCTGATTGGCACGGTGATCCAGCAAGGCCGATCAAAGCGCCAAGCCCTGCAATGCCAACCGGCTCTCAAAGCGTCGCGACTCTCCCGTCACCGGATCCACAAAGGCAATTGACTTCGCGTGCAACTGCAGCGGCTGCGCAAAGTCATCATCAGGCGTCTCCGCAACCGGCGGGTACATGCGGTCATTCAGGATCGGCAGGCCCAGCGCATTCATGTGCACCCGCAACTGGTGTTTTTTACCGGTGATGGGACTCAGCGCATAACGCGCCATATCGCCCACCACCTCCATCACTTCAATCTGCGTTTCACTGTTGGGCTCGCCGGGTACCTCGCGTTGGCGGAAGAAGGGTTCGTCTTCAACGATGCGGCTTTTGCGTGTCAGGGGCAAGGCGAGATCGGCGCGGAAGGGCGCGATGGCTTCGTAGTGCTTGGTGATCGTGTGCTGCCTGAAAAGGGCCTGGTAGGCGTTGCGGTCTTCAACACGTTTTGAAAACAGAACCAGGCCTGCGGTTTCGCGGTCTATGCGATGAATTGGCGTCAGTGTGTTGATGCCCAGCCGGTTCTTCAGGCGTACCAGCAGGGTTTCCTGCAGGTAATGGCCCGAGGGTGTGACGGGCAGGAAGTGCGGCTTGTCGGCGACGACGAGATGCTCGTCCTGATAAAGAACCTGTTCATCAAACGGAATGCGTGTTTCGGTTTCCAGTGCCCGGTAGTAGTAGACCCGCATGTGGCCCTGGTAGGGGCGCAGCGGTGTAACGGCTTCGCCGAATTCATCTTGCACCAGGCCGCCTGCCATGCGCTGCAGCCAGGTCTCACGCGCGATTGCGGGGAAGCGCTCGACGAGGAAATCAGTGATGGTGGGCCAGCTACCACCGGGCAGGCTGACGCAACTGGGGCCGACGCCATCGCGGGTCAGCAGGCCTTCGGTTTTTGGCCGTGTCATTAGTGCTGACCTGCAATCAGACCCGCGTGAACACCACGTCCCACACGCCGTGGCCGAGCTTGATGCCTCGGTTCTCGAACTTGGTGAGCGGGCGGTAGTCGGGCTTGGTTGCGTAGCCGTTACCAGACCCGGGCGCCGAATTTTTCAGCAGGGGTTCGGCGCGCAGTACGTCAAGAATCTGCTCGGCATAAGGCTGCCAGTCGGTGGCGCAATGCAGGTAGCCCCCGGGTTTGAGGCGGGCTGCCAGCTTGGCAACCAGTGGCGCCTGAATCAGGCGACGCTTGTTGTGTTTGGTCTTGTGCCAAGGGTCGGGGAAAAAGATGTGCACGCCGTCAATGCTTTGCAGCGGCAGCATGTTGTCAATCACTTCAACGGCGTCGTGCTGCAGGATGCGGACATTGCCCAGCGACTGCTCGCTGATGCGTTTGAGCAGCGCGCCCACACCCGGCGTGTGCACTTCGCAGCAGAGGAAGTTTTTTTCGGGCATCACGGCTGCAATGTGCGCAGTTGCCTCGCCCATGCCGAAGCCAATTTCAAGGATGACGGGTGCCTCGCGTTTGAAGGCTGCTGTGAAATCCAGCGGTTCGGGGACATAGGCCAGCAGGAACTGCGGGCCGACATCGGTAAAGGCTTTGGCCTGGCCGGCAGTCGTGCGTCCGGTACGCAGCACAAAGCTGCGGATGGTGCGCCGGGGGTGCGCTGGCGGGGAAGATTCGGGTAGCTCGCTCATGCCGCTATTGTCGGCGATAGCAAGCTGCTATTTGCGGACGTGGCTGTGCCTTGATCGTCGCTATTTGCCTGTAGCGGTCACCAGACAACTTAGCCCAAAGGTCAACGTGGTGCCTGCCGGGAACGATGTCAGGGTCAAGCCGCCTGTATCAAGTATGTCTGGCCATGATCCCGCAACTGGACATGAACCAGCACCGGCAGCGCTGCAACTGCTGATCGTGCAATCGAGGCCAGGGCCGGGTTCATCATCAAGCACGCTGCCATCTCCGCTGGCAGGTCCGAGGTTGGCGACGGTCACGGTGTAGCTGGTGGTACTGCCAGCATTCACTGTTGTGACCGCATTTATCTTGGCCACCGTCAGGGTGGTCCTGCAGCCGATGGGTGTGGTCACGGTACCTTCATTGTTTGACGGAACGCTGTCACCCAGTGTTGTCGTCGTGACATTGACGGTGTTGATCTGCGGCCCGGGGCAGGCCGGGTACGACACGCTGACGGTCGCCGTGACAGTTGCAAGGTTGGCGTTGGTATTCCACGGGAAGTCGGCTGCGTTGGTGACCGAGCAGGTGAAGGTGGTGCTGCCGGCATTGACGGTACAGGTCCAGTTTGCGTCGTTGGCGGTGACCGAGGTGATAGACATGCCTGCCGGCATGGTGTCGGTGAGGACGGGCGACCCGACGATGGCGGTGGCCGACTGGCTGGTGGCCTGGGTGTTCG
Organism: Pseudomonadota bacterium; assembly: GCA_040388075.1. GTDB lineage: Bacteria > Pseudomonadota > Gammaproteobacteria > Burkholderiales > Burkholderiaceae_C > Polaromonas. The sequence goes on from JAZKCN010000001.1 coordinate 164,766, forward strand.
CATAGATCTGGTGGGTGACGGTGCGGCCCAGGTTACGCACCGCCATGATGTAACTCTGGCCTGTGACGCCCAACGTGAAGGTGTTGGTACTCTTTGTTTTGGTGACGGACAGGTTGGGTTGCAGTGTGACGTCTTCTGTGCCTGGCCCGCCCTCCAGCCCGCTGTAGTTGCTGCCCCCGACATTCGTTGTGGCCCCGCTCTGGTAGGTGGTCTGGCCGCTATACGCGATACCGCCGCGGTTGGCATTGACGTTTGTTGCCGGGCTGACGATTCGTTCGTCGGTGTTCAGGGTTCGTGTAGGGTCAAGGAAGAGCACACCAGCCGGGTTGTGGTACGTCCCGACTGTCGACGTGTTGCCGATATTGACGGTAAAGCTGATCGTCAGGCTGCCTTCGCTGGGAAGGTAAAAACTTCCGAAGGTGGGCGAGTTGGCGCCTGTCGTGGGGACCACGCCTGGAGCTGCGGCATTCGCACGCAGCGTCACGAAAGTCACGGAGTTCGCACGCGTTACGGTGTTGACAGGAAAGGCCCCCGGCGCGGTTGCCGTCGTGGTTTCAGCGCCAGCTGCACCTGCGTTCGCGCCGGCTCCAGGAGGCGCGGGATCATAGGCATAGGTGGTAGCGACAACGCTCGTATAACTCCAGTTGCGAGGGAGGGACGGATCCACGACAAAAACATTGCCGGCACCCCCGCCGGAGTTGTAGAGGTTGATGCTGTACCTCGCCTGCGCACCCGTTGTGGCAGTGATGTTCGGTGTGCTGGTGCTTTTGGTGACGGCAATGTTCGGCAGGCAACTGCCACCGCCGCCGCCCAGGCCGGAGGGTGTGCCTGCCGAGGTGTTGACGCTCCCTGCACTGCCGGGCGCTGCTTGCCATGCTTTCGGACTGCCGCTGCCCGCAGATACCCCATTGCCCGGAGCACCTATCCCGCAGCATGCGTCGGTACCGTTCGCGCCCCCGCTGACGTTGACTGTTGCACCCGTCAGGCTTGTCTCGATGTAGCCGCCACCGCCGCCACCTCCGGGGCCATGCTGGAAATAGGCGGATTTCCCGCCGTCGCCGCCGTTGGCGTTGATCGTAATGCCTGTGCCTGTGCCTGAACCTGCTACGAAGAAAACCGTTCCTCCCGCACCACCGCCACCTGCCGAGTCGGTGTCTGTCAGGTTCCATTTGTTATAAGCCCTGACGCCGCTGACATCAACGCGGCCTGCGCCCGCCACGCTGCCGGTCCGGACCATCACAATACCGCCTCCTGCAGCACCGCTCGACGTAATGGGCCCACTGGCGCCGGTTCCGGCGGGTGTGCTGACTGGTGGGTAGGTCGTGAGCACATTTACTGTGCCGTTGTTGGCGGCCCCCGCCCCGCCGCCGCCGCCCATCACCAGCCTGGTAGCGGAAGCAGCCTGGGCATTTCCGCCCCGGCCACCCGCATCATTGCCGATGTTGGTATTGGTGCCCTGGTTCAGCGTGGCGTCCGTGCCATTGCCGTTGTTCCAGCTGTTGCCGCCCTGGCCGCCTGCGCCGGCGTTGCCGCCTCCACCGCCTCCGGCGTTATAGGAGTTGGAACTGGCGGTTACCGCCGGCGTGCCATCGTTGGAACCCCCGCCGGCATTGCCTATGGATGCCCGGCCCCCGGCACCCAGTGCATATCCCTGTCCAAGGAGGGTCGCATGGTTCAAAGCCAGCAGTGCGCCGGCAAAAACACGTGGGGGCGTGCCCATCGTTCCTTCACCCTTCTGCCCGCCCACAGTCTGGGCCACTATGCCATTCGTGTTGTAGGTCAGGTTGGCGCTGGTCGGCAGTGCGGCTGTAATGGTGCCGCTTCCGCTCAGGCCGAAGGCGCCGCGAAAGCCCATGCCCGAAGCGGTGAGCGTGCCATTGAGCGTCATGCTGCCAGCCACGTCCATGGCCAGAATCCCGCCGGTAGCGACTCCGGTTGCCGTGACGATAGTCCAGGTGTTGGCGCTGGCAGTTCCGGTCACGGTCAGCGCAGAGTACTGAGGCACCCACACCACCTGCCAGGTGCGGACGTTGGTGGTGTTCATTACCTGGGCGTAGGAATTGACCAGCGGCTTGGTGAGCGTGATGTTGCCGCCGGTAATCGAGGAAACCTGTGCGTATTCGTGCAGGCCTGCATTGGCGCCGTTGGTCGAGTCCTGCATCTGGATGATGAGGATCATGTCGCCGGCAAGCAGTTGTCGCGTGTTGGAGCGCTGACCGGTCCCGGACGCTACGGTAATGGCAGTTGCGCCGGCCGCCGGGCTGCCGCTACCGCCATGGTATGAGTTGACATAGGTGGTGCCAGCCGCAATCGTTACCGGCCCTTGCCATCCAGGCAGAGCGCAGGTTTGAGCAAAAGCAGTGGCGCTGCATAACAACAGCGTAATGAGCGTCAGGCAGCGACGGAAAAAAACGTGGGTCTGCATCACTCCGGATGACCTGTCATGGGTATTTTAATACTAAAGTGTGCGCCTCGAGTGCGGGCGTTTCACCTAAAAAATCAATATGTGACCAAGTGTAAACAAAAGCTCACGATGAAAATTTATTGTCGTGTGATCGAAGGCCGAATTCCACAACTGCGTTGTAAAGAAATGCAGCGGTGCCGCCCCTGCTTTCGACTTTGAGTCCCAGCACATTTGCAGCCGCGCCGAGTGCAGACAGGGCTTCATGCTCTGACTGAAGTTGCAACGCCTGCGCGCCATTTTGTTTTGAAAGTTTTTCCCCGTCGGCGGCCAGCACCAATGGTGTGTGCAGATAAACCGGTTGTGTGTAGCCCAGCGCCCGTTGCAACAGGATTTGCCGCGCGCTGTTGTCGGCAAGGTCTTCACCCCTGACCACATGCGTGATGCCTTGTTCGGCGTCATCGACCACTACGGCCAGCTGGTAAGCCCACAAGCCATCGGCACGCTTGAGTATGAAGTCGCCGACCTCGCTTTCAACGTTCTGTAACTGGATGCCAAGTCGCCTGTCATGCCAATGAACGGTGCCGGTGTTCGTCGTCAGGAACCGCCAGGCGCGTGCGGTCCGGCCTTGCATGCCATGCCTGCAGGTGCCAGGGTAGACCAGTTCGCCATGTCTCTGTTTGCCGTGACCACTGGTCATCATCGCGATTGCGATGTCCTGCCGCGTGCAGGCGCAGGGATAGGCCAGGTCTTGCGCAATGAGTTTGTCCAGCGCAGCCTGGTGAAGAGGGCCGCGCTGTGACTGGTAGACCGGCACCTCATCGGGGACAAGGCCGCATGCCGCAAGTTGCTGGAGGATGATTTGATCTGCGCCCGCAACGCAGCGGGGCGTGTCGACGTCTTCAATCCGCACCAGCCATTTCCCGTCGTGGGCTTTGGCGTCGAGCCAGCTGGCGAGCGCGGCGACCAGGGACCCTGCGTGCAGCGGCCCTGTTGGCGAAGGTGCGAAGCGGCCAATGTATGCGCCCACGCTACGCCTCCCTGCGAATACCCGTTAAATAATGTTGAGAGCCATTTCGAGGCCGGAGATAAAACCGTCCTCCACACGATGGCCTATGCACCAGTCGCCGCAAACGCCTATGCCCGCTGCGGCATCCCACAAATGGCTTTTGCCCAGCGGCTGTATCGTTTGTGCGTAACGCCAGCGGTGCGCCTCTGCGTACGCTGGTTCTGCACGTATGCCGGTTACCTCGGTAAAGGCCTTGAGCAGTTTTCCCTTGGCGCGTTCGGCATCGTCATTGATGTGGCGCTCGGACCATTCCGGACTGGCCTGCACTGTCCAGCGTTCGATGGGGCCGCGTCCGGGTTTTGACGATTCGCGCGCTAGCCAGGCAACGCGGTGGTGTGTACTTCGTGCCGCATTCCAGTGCGGACCCAGGTGCGCCATGGTCGGCTGAACCGCTTGTGGAAAGGCCAGCATCAGGGTCCAGCAGGGTGCAACGCTAACGCTGGAAATCGCGTTGACCAGTGGCTTGCCGACCTGCGAACTGATCAGCAACGCACTGGCCTGCGCGGCGGGCACTGCCAGCAACACGCCATCAAAACCGGAATGTACGCGGCTGACTGCACCAACGCCGTCAGTCTGCAGTTGCCAGCGCTCCGGGTCCAGCTTGTCTGCTTCGAATCGCACAACCTGCGTGTCGGTCAGCAACCTGCCCGACGCGGCGATTGGCTGGGCCCAGTGGCGCACCAGCGAATTCATCGCCGGTGTGGCAACCCAGTGAGCCTCCTTTGGCGGCAGGGCGGAGGCCACGACCCTGCCAAGCTCATCAAGAATACGTACGGTATTGGCGCTCCACGGCCGCACCAGCGAAGGTACTGTGGCCAGCAGTTGCTGGAAGCGCGCGTCGCGCGCGGTGAAGTATTGGGCACCGTGGTCAAACCCGCCGAATTCATTACTGCGCGTAGCCATGCGGCCACCTGCGCCGCTGCTTTTTTCAAATACCGTGACCTGGTGGCCGGCCTGCATCAACGTGCGTGCGCAGGCAATGCCTGCAATGCCTGCGCCTATTACCGCAAAGTGGCGTGATTGCGTTGCGGGTGAAGTCTTCTTTGCCACGGTTTTTGCGGGAGGTTTTTTGCGAATCTTTTGAGTCATGTCTTTGTACTTTTTCTGAAGTTTGTGATGGGCTCAATGAATTGCCGATAAACACACTCTACACGCAGTCGGCGGCGGTGAAAGCGTCAGCGCTCCAGCAGGGCTTTTTTTGTCTTGCTGTTTTCCAGCTGTTTTAGCCACCACTGCAGTGCGCGGCCGGGCTTTGCGCCTGTCCCGGTACGCCAGGCGTAGCTGGCACGGACAACTCGAGGTGGCCGTGCCACGGCTTTTTCCACCAGCCGGCCTGTGGTGATGTGTGGCCTGGCCAGATACTCCGGTAGAAAACCGCTGCCCAGACCGCGCAACTGCGCATCCAGCTTGGTCAGCATGCCGGGCACGGTAAAAACGTCCTGCCCGCCAAGCACGCCGACCGTCATCCCGCTACCGCGCTGCACCGAATCCGCCACTGTAACCATGCGGTGCTGCAGCATCATCTCGTCGCTGATCGGGCCTTCGGCGGCTGCCAGTGGATGGTGCGGCGCGACCGCATAGACAAAAGACACGTTTCCCAGCGGCTTGCTGTGTACTGTATTGGTGGCGGTTGCTTCAAGGCCTATGCCGGTACTGGCATCGACCGCAACACCCAGCGCCAGATCGGCCTGGCCGGAGGTCAGCGCCTGCAATGTTCCCGAGAGCGCCTCTTCCCGAATTTTCAGCCGCGTAGGCGGGGACAGTGCAAAAAAGGCCTCACACAACTCCATCACAGTACCGCGCGAGATGATGCTGTCCACCGAGAGTGTGAGTTGCGCTTCCCAGCCAGTCGCCACACGTTTGACGCGATTGGCAATCGAATCGAGCTCGCCCAGCAGGCGGTTGCCTTCGCGCAGCAGCTCCTTGCCGGCTTCCGTCAGTTTTGCCTGCCGCGATGAGCGGTCAAACAGCAGCACGTCCAGCGCATCTTCAACCTGCCGCACCCGGTAGGTCAGCGCGCTCGGCACCAGGCCGAGTTCACGCGCTGCGGCGGCCATGCTGCCGGTGCGGTGTACGGCATCGATCACGCTGAGTGCTTCGGGCGTCAGGACGTCCCGGATGGTGTTGTTCGGCATGGGTTTTGAATCATTCAAATAATTTGAATGATGCCATCAAACATGCGCAACCACCAGCGCTGCCTGCGGACTTACATTGGAGGTGTTGGACGCATTGGCAGGGAAACACTGAACCCTGTATGCAGACGCCGGCGATGAAAGGGATTCTCATGATCACATTGCGCAAATCAGCAGACCGGGGCTATGCAGACCACGGCTGGCTCAAGTCTTTTCACTCGTTCTCATTTGCCGGTTATTACGACCCCGATCACATGGGCTTCGGCAACCTGCGTGTGATCAATGAGGACCGCATTGCAGCAGGCCGGGGCTTCGGCACCCATGGCCACAAGGATATGGAAATCATCAGCTATGTGATGAGCGGCGAGCTGGCACACAAGGACAGCATGGGCAACGTCAAGGGCATCCCGCCTGGAGACGTGCAGCGCATGAGCGCCGGCTCCGGGGTGCAGCACAGCGAGTTCAACCACGCTGAAGGCCAGACCACGCATTTCCTGCAGATCTGGATCGAGCCGAATGTCATGGGCATTGCACCGGACTATGAGCAAAAAACATTCAGCACGCCGGAGAAACGCGGTAAGCTGAAGCTGGTCGCCTCCAGTGGCGGCAAGCAGGGTTCGGTCACCATCAATGCCGACGCGAGTATTTATGCGGGCCTGCTGGATGGCACTGAAACCGCCTCGCTTGAATTGAACCCCGGCCGCAAGACCTATGTGCACCTGGTGCGTGGTGAACTGGAGGTCAACGGCCAGCAGTTGCAGACCGGCGATGCCGCACTGCTGCAGGACGAAGCCGGCAAGCTGCAACTGGCCAAAGGCAGGGATGCCGAAGTTTTGGTTTTCGACCTCGCAGCATGACGCTTCAAGAATTTATTTTTTAACTTTTCCATTTATTTAAAAGGACTTCACCATGCTTAATTCACTACAAAACCCGATGGCGCTGCTGGGCCGCATCCTGCTGGCGCTGCTGTTTGTACCTGCCGGTTTCAGCAAGATCGGCGGTTTTGCCGGGACGGTCGGTTATATAGCCTCACAAGGTGTGCCGCTGCCCCAAGTGGCCGCAGCCATCGCCATCGTGGTTGAGCTTGGACTGGGCCTGCTGTTGCTGGTCGGTTTCCAGACGCGCTGGGCGGCCCTGGGCATGGCGCTCTTCACAGTGGTCATCACCTTTATCTTTCACGCTTTCTGGAGTGACCCTGCACAGTCGATGATGTTCTTCAAGAACATGGCGATTGCCGGCGGCCTGTTTGCCTTTGCGGCATTCGGTGGCGGCGCCTGGAGCGTTGACGCAAAACGGGGCGCCTGATTTTTTAGCCTTCCTGTTACCGAAAGCACGCCATGCCAAAAATTGCTGTTGTCTACCATTCCGGCTACGGCCATACCCAACGCATGGCGCAAGCCGTGGCAGAAGGTGCTGGAGCGGACCTGCTGGCCATTGATGCCGATGGCAACTTGCCGGAAGGTGCCTGGGAAACTCTGGGCGCCGCAGACGCCATCATCCTCGGATCGCCCACTTACATGGGCACCGTTAGCTGGCAGTTCAAAAAGTTTGCCGATGCCTCTTCCAGGCCCTGGTACACCCAGGCCTGGAAGGACAAGCTGTTTGCAGGTTTTACCAACAGCGCCAGCCTGAATGGCGACAAGTCCTCCACCTTGACCTATCTGTTCACGCTGGCGATGCAGCATGGCGGCCTGTGGGTCAGCCAGGGCGTGCTGCCTAGCAACAGCAAGGCGGCCAAACGTGACGATGCCAATTACCTCGGCTCGTACAGTGGCGCAATGGCGCAATCATCATCCGATGCAGGTGCTGCTGAAATGTCGGCAGGCGATCTGGAGAACGCCCGCAACCTCGGCCGTCGCGTTGTAGAAGTCGCAGGCAAGTTCAGCCGCTAAGTAAACAAACACCAACCAGCAGCTTTACAGGAGACGGCGTTATGGCCATAGAACTGAAACGTGCTTACGGTGAAAAAATGGCGCAGTCGCTGCAGATACGCGCCCATTCGCTGATTGCGGATGTAAGCGCCGAAGAGGGTGGGGCCGATACCGGTCCCAGCCCGCATGACCTTTATGACGCGGCACTGGCGTCCTGCAAGGCATTGACGGTGATGTGGTACGCCAATAAAAAAGGCATACCGGTCGAAGACATACATACCGTCATCGAACGCGACGATTCGCAGGAGCGCACCGGCATCTACAAACTGTCTACTCGATTGCAGATCAGCGGTGCGCTGACCGATGCGCAGTTGCACGAGCTGGGTGCGGTCGCACAAAAATGCCCGGTGCATAAACTGATGACCAGCGTGACTACAGAAATCACAACCAGCGTGGAGCGTATGGCATGAGCGTGCAGATCAAACTGACCGGACACAACAAGGACCTGGGTGGCGGCTTCATGGTGCGCCGGCTGCTGCCGGCCGCGCAGAAGCAGGCCGTCGGGCCTTTTCTTTTCTTTGACCACTTTGGCCCCATTACTGTGCAGCCCGGAGAAAACCATGACGTCAGGCCGCATCCGCACATAGGACTGGCGACTGTGACCTATCTGTTCGAGGGCGCCATCATGCACCGGGACAGTCTGGGCTTCGAGCAGCGCATCGAACCCGGTGCCATCAACTGGATGACCGCAGGGCGCGGCATTGTGCATTCCGAGCGTGGACCCGAAGACCTGCGCGATAAAACCTATGTGAATCACGGCATACAGTTGTGGGCGGCCTTGCCGGTGGCGCATGAGGAAGTGGCGCCGGCATTTGTGCACACACCGTCTGCGGACATTCCCGAACTTGCTGTTGGCGATGCCGATGTGCGCGTTCTGATAGGCAGTGCTTTTGGCAAGACGTCGCCGGTGACGACATTCGGGCCGGCGCTTTATCTGGATGTGAAGCTCGACGCCGGCGGGACTTTTGAGATGCCGGCCCTGGCGTCCGAGCTGGCCATGTATTCGGTTGACAGCGATTTTGAGATCGATGGCGAAGCCGTGGCTGCCCACACGCTGGTGCTGCTGGAGTCCGGCGTCGCAGTGAGAGTCAGCGCCACGCAGGCGACGCGTTTCATGGTGCTGGGCGGTGAGCCGCTCGATGGTCATCGCCTGATGTGGTGGAACTTCGTCTCCAGCCGCAAGGAGCGCATCATGCAGGCCTCTGACGACTGGGCGGCGCAGGCCATGGGTCAGGTAGCTGGCGAGACGGAATTTATTCCGCTGCCGGAACGGCGCTTTACCGCTGGCTAGGCGATGTCCCGCGCCAGCCGTATTCCGCTGAACTGCCATTGTGCATCCGGCGGGAAAAAATTGCGGTAGCTGGCGCGTATGTGGCTTTGTGGCGTGGCGCATGAGCCGCCACGTAATACAAACTGGTTGCACATGAACTTGCCGTTGTATTCGCCGACAAGGCCCTCCCACGGCTTGTAGCCGGGGTAGGCGTTGTAGTTCGACTGTGTCCACTCCCAGACATCGCCCAGCATCTGCATGGGCTGGCCGTTGTGCCCGTCCTGCTGCGGCAGAGGATGGTAGGCGGCGTTCTCGACAAAATTGCCGTGTACTGACTGGGCTTGCAGCATGCCGCGTGCAGCCAGTTCCCATTCAAATTCAGTCGGCAGCCGTGCGCCTGCCCAGCGTGCAAACGCATCCGCTTCAAAATAGCTGAGGTGGCATACGGGGGTGTTGGCATCCACTTCCACAAGGCCCTGCAGCGTGAAATGGCGGTAGCCATCGTCTGGGCCACCACTATCGCGTTGCCAGTACAGCGGCATGCTGTGCCCTCCTGACTGCACCCAGTCCCATCCCATGGACAGCCACAACTCTGGCCGCTGGTAGCCGCCGTCGGCGATAAAGGAAATCATCTCGCCGTTTGTCGCAGGCCTGCTTGCCAGCTCGAAAGGCTGCACAAAAAATTGATGGCGGGGGGTTTCATTGTCAAAGGCAAAACCGCCGTCGCGTACCGCATCAAAGCCATGTTCAACCAGCCCGCCTGCATGGGCAATCCAGCTAACCGGCTGCGGATGTACCCCAGCCAGCGGCCAGCGTTTTGCATAGGCAGGCCTGCCGGGATTGAATGACAGCGCATGCTTGATGTCGGTCAGCAACAGTTCCTGGTGTTGCTGCTCGTGATGCAGGCCCAACACCAGCAGTCGTTCAAATTCTTCCCGCTGCGCTTTTGTTCCAGTTGATTGCAGTTGAGCCAGCGTGTCCAGCATGCGCTGGTTGACGTGGGCACGGTAGTCCAGCACTTCAGGCAGGGAGGGACGGCTGATCAGGCCGCGTTTGGGTCTTGGGTATTTGTCGCCAACGCCGTTGTAATAGCTGTTGAACAGCACACGAAAGCCCGGGTCAAAGGGCTTGAAATTTTCTTCGAAGCGCTCAAGCAGAAAGGTCTCAAAAAACCAGGTGATATGTGCCAGATGCCATTTGGCCGGGCTGGCATCGGGCATGGACTGCAACTGGCAGTCTTCTGCGCTCAGCGGCCTGATCAGGTTTTCTGTTTGCTGCCGCACGGCAAGAAAGCGCGTGGACAAAGCTGGCAACGTGAGGCTTTGCCTGATGGAGGATTCGCGGGCGGGCTGGGGGTTCTTCATAGGCCTGTGCCTGTTTGTTTCGGGCTTGCTGGGTGACGTTCTAAAGGCGAAAAGCAAGCGTCGCAGACTCTCGGCAGGACCATTGTCAGACAAGATGCCGAAACCTGCTCGCGTGCAAGCCGCGCCGCTTTATGGCGTCTTTTCAGGATTGACGCGGGCGGCCAGCGCAGGGTCCAGCGACCGGCGTTCGTCAAACACAAAACACTCGCCGTCATAGTGCGTATGGCCGTTGACCTCAAAATATTTGAGGATGCCGCCGTCCAGTTGGTACACGTCCTCAATGCCCGCTTCCCGCATGAAGATCGCAGCTTTCTCGCAGCGTATGCCGCCGGTGCAAAAGCTAACCACTGTTTTGCCCCGCAGGTCTTCCTGGTGTGCCAGCATCGCCGCGGGAAATTCGGTGAACTTGCTGATACGCCAGTCGATGGCATTGTGAAAGCTGCCAACGTCCACTTCAAAGTCGTTGCGGGTATCGAGCATCACCACAGGTTGGCCCTTGTCGTCGTGGCCGGCGTCCAGCCAGCGTTTCAGGGTGGCGGCATCTACCGCTGGCGCGCGCGCTTCTGCAGGCTGTATCGCAGGGTGATTCATGCGGATGATCTCCGCCTTGACCTTGACCAGCAGTTTGCGAAAGGGCTGGGCATTTGAAAAACTTTTTTTGATTTCCAGGTCGGCAAATCGTGCATCGCACCGCAACCAGTCCAGGAACTCATCGATCAGCTCTGCCGCGCCAGCCAGAAACAGGTTGATGCCTTCTTCGGCCAAAAGCACAGTGCCTTTCAAGCTGCGTTGCTCCGCCTGTGGACGTATGGTGTCGGCGAGCGCCGCCGGGTTTTCAAGCCTTGTGAACTTGTATGCGGCAATGTTGCATATCTTTTGCATGTCCGGGATTGTAAAAGTGGCATACCGCACAATCGACTCCATATGCAGCACAGATTTTTAATCACATTGTTTGCCATCCTGGTGTTGATGATGACTTTAGCTGGCGGGCCTGTGCATGCGGCCCCGCAGGTCGCGTTTGACAGGGTTCATTTTGATCAGGAACACAAGGGCATGGACCTGCGCCCTTATCTCGAATATGCGATCGTGCCAGAGACGGGGGTGCTGGACCCTGACAAGACCTGGCAGGCCGATTCGACCAGCTTCAAACCCATGAAGGCAGGGCAGCGGCTGGAGATTCCGAGTGGATCGATGATGCTGGCGCGGGTCGAGCTCAAGGTCATGCAGGTGCGTGACCCTGACTACCTGCAGTTCCCGTCCTCGCGGCTGGACCGGGTCCGCCTGTGGGCCCGGGCAGAAGGGCAGCCGTGGCAGACCTCGGAGGCGGGTGACAGGGTGCCGCTGTCGCACTGGCCTTTTGCCGGCCCCTTTCCTGCCTTCGAATTGCCCGACGGCAGCGAACGTGTGCAGATCGTCCTCGCAATAGAGCACCGCGGAAGCCTCAACCTGCCGATGGAGTGGCATCCCGATAGCGGGTTCCGCGCAGCGCGGCTGGCCCATGCCTTCACCTTTGGCTCCATTGCCGGTCTGGCAGCGGCGCTGGTGCTGGTGTGTGCGCTGGCGCTCGGATTTTTCCGCCGGAGCGAGTTTTTTGCGCTGGGTGTGTACACGCTGATGACCGGACTCAGCCTGTCAGCCAGCAATGGTTATGCCGGTGTCTATCTGTGGCCTGAGTCGCCGGTCTGGAACGATGCCAGCAAAGGTGTTTTGGGAATGATCCTGACCAGCTTGTTGTTGCCGCTGATCGGGCAGGTGCTGCGCTTGCCGCTGCACCGGCCAGCCTGGTGGAAGGCGTGCTGGCGCTGGGCGATCGCGGGGCTGGTTTATGCCTCGCTGCAGGCTGTGCTGCTTCCGCCGGAGTGGCGCACCATTGCCGGCCTGCTTTATGTCGCCTCGACCCTGCTGGTGGCTTTTGCGCTGGTGTTGCACGATGTGTTGCGCGGCGATGCGATGTCCCGCCTGACCTTGCTCGCGCTGTTTGTCATCTCGATGGGTACTGTCCTGGGCTATTCGGATCTGTTCGATGTGGTCAATGAACTCTGGCTGCACATCGCCAACGCCGCCAGCCGCCTGGGTTTTGTGGTGTTGATACTGATAGTGGCTGCGCAGCGGCACCGTTATGGACGTGACGTGCTGTCGCGGCTGATGGCCGGCAGCAACCGCGACTCTCTGACCGGTTTTGCCAACCGTGCAGGTATCAAGCAGGAACTGGCGCGCGAGACATTGCTGCTTGACGATGCGGACAGTCTCCAGTCCGGCATCCTGATCTGTGATTTGCAGAATATTGCCGTGCTGCGTGCAGACCTGGGTGACGAAGCCTGTGACCGGATTCTGGTGCGGCTGGCCCATGTGCTGACCAGCAGCGTGCAGGGGCATGGTGCGTTGCTGGGACGGCTGTCAGCCGGGCGCTTTGCGGTGGTTGCGCTGCGCGATGTTACCCATGAAACCGTGCAGGCCATGGCTACCCGGATACTCAGCCGCATGCTCGCCCAGAACGACCTTCCCAATGCCGTGCGTGAAATGAAATTGCGGATAGTGATGAAGCTGGAGCCGCTGTCGTCCATCAATGTGGATGGTTTTGAAGAGGCGGTGACCCAGCAGTTCCGCAGCGCCGGGGAATCCCGCACCATACGCTGGATCGAAAAGCCCTGAGTGTGACGGGAATCCCGGGACCCGTGCCGCCACTGAATACGTAAAATGAAGCCATGTTTGTCCATTTACGCATCCACACCGAGTTTTCAGTCGTCGACGGGACCAACCGCATAGACGAGATCGTGGCTGCCGCAGCGGCCGACCAGCAGCCCGCTTTGGCCATCAGTGACCTGGGCAACCTGTTCGGCACTGTCAAGTTCTACAAGGAATGCCGTGGCAAAGGCGTGAAGCCGCTGATTGCCGCCGATGTGTGGGTGCAGGTGCCGGGCAAGGATGCCGCATCGCCACCAGCCCGCCTGCTGCTGCTGGTGCAAAACCACCGCGGCTACCTGAACCTGTCCGAACTGCTGACCCGCGCCTGGACGCGCGGCGTGGTGCGCGACCAGGCCATCATCAGCCTGGAATGGCTGAAGGAATTGAATGAAGGCCTGATTGCGTTGTCGGGTGCGCAGCGTGGCGCGATAGGCCAGGCACTGGTGCAGGGTGACGATGCGCGGGCTGTTGAAAGCGCGCTCCATCTGGCGGGTATTTTCCCGCACCGTTTTTACATTGAACTGCAACGCGCTGAGCAGGCCGATGACGTGCGTCATGTGACTGCTGCCGTGCAGCTGGCCGCACGCCTGAAGCTGCCGGTGGTGGCCACGCATCCGGTGCAGTTCCTGACCTACGACGACTACGAGGCGCATGAAGCGCGTGTCTGCATTTCCGAAGGCGAGATCCTCGGCAATGCGCGCCGTGTGCGCAAGTTCACGCGTGAGCAGTACTTCAAGTCGGCCGCGCAGATGGAGGCCTTGTTTGCCGACATTCCGAGCGCGATTGCCAACACGGTCGAAATCGCCAAACGCTGCAACCTCAAGCTCGAACTTGGCAAGCCGATGCTGCCGGACTACCCGACGCCCGAGGTCAACGGCGTACGCATGCCCGCGGACGATTATTTCCGCCAGGTGTCTTTTGAAGGCCTGGAAGAACGGCTGGTTCACCTGTACCCGAACGAGGCGGTGCGCAATGAAAAGCGCCCGGTCTACGTCGAGCGTCTCGAGTTCGAGATCAAGACGATTTTGAAGATGGGCTTTCCCGGCTACTTCCTGATCGTTGGTGACTTCATCAACTGGGCCAAGAACAACCGCTGCCCGGTCGGCCCTGGGCGGGGATCAGGGGCAGGCTCTCTGGTTGCCTATGCACTGAAGATCACCGACCTCGACCCGCTGCAGTACAACCTGCTGTTCGAGCGGTTTCTGAATCCTGAGCGGGTATCCATGCCCGACTTCGATATCGACTTTTGCCAGAGCAACCGCGACCGTGTCATCGACTACGTGAAGGACAAATACGGTCACGCAGCGGTCAGCCAGATCGTCACCTTCGGAACCATGGCGGCGCGTGCGGCCATACGCGACGTGGGGCGGGTGCTTGATTTTCCTTACGGGTTTTGTGACGGCATCTCCAAACTGATACCGAACAAACCCGGCCAGTCCGTGACGCTGCAACTGCTGCCTGCAGAGCGAAAAAAAGGTGACAAGCAGGTCTATGCGCTGGAGGCCGAGCCGGTGCTGGCCGAGCGTGAAGCCAAGGAGGAAGACGTGCACACGCTGCTGGAGCTGGCGCGCAAACTCGAAGGCCTGACCCGCAACGTCGGCATGCATGCCGGGGGCGTGCTGATTGCGCCCGGCAAGCTGACCGACTTCTGCCCGCTGTATCTGCAGCCCGGCAGCACATCGGCGGTGAGCCAGTACGACAAGAACGACGTCGAGGCCATTGGCCTCGTCAAGTTCGACTTTTTGGGCCTGGCCACATTGACGATTCTCGAGATCGCCAAGGACTTCATTGTTGCGCGCCACCCGACGCAGAAAAACTTCAGGTTCGAGAACCTGCCGCTCGATGATGCGAAGGTCTATGACCTGTTCGCCAGGGGTCAGACCGAAGCGGTGTTCCAGTTTGAAAGTACCGGCATGCAGCGCATGCTGAAGGACGCCCGGCCTAATCGTCTGGAAGACCTGATTGCGATGAATGCGCTGTACCGGCCGGGTCCCATGGACCTGATACCGACCTATATCGCGCGCAAGCATGGCAAGGAAGTGCCGGAGTACCCGGACCCGCGCGTCAAGCCGATGCTGGAAGAGACCTACGGCATCATGGTCTACCAGGAGCAGGTGATGCAGACCGCGCAGATCCTGGGCGGCTACTCGCTGGGCGGCGCCGACATGCTGCGCCGCGCGATGGGCAAGAAGGACGAGAAGGAGATGGCGTCCCAGCGTGAAACGTTCCGCAAGGGCGCTGGCGAAAATGGACTGAGCGAGGAAAAAGCCGACGAGGTTTTTGACCTGATGGAAAAGTTTGCCGGCTACGGCTTCAACAAGTCACACTCTGCCGCCTACGCGCTGCTCGCTTACCACACCGCCTGGCTGAAGGTGCATTACACCGCTGAATTCTTCTGCGCCAACATGACGGTCGAAATGGACGACACCGACAAGCTGAAGATATTGTTCGGTGATGCGCAGAAGATGGGCATCAGCTTCGAGTCGCCCGATGTGAACCGCGGCAACTACCGCTTTGAACCGATCACGGACAAAAGCATTCGCTACGGCCTGGGAGCGGTCAAGGGTACTGGCGAGCAGGCGATTGCCGCCATCGTTACCGCACGGGAAGAGGGCGGGCCTTTCACCTCGCTGTTTGATTTTTGCGTGCGCGTCGACAAGTCAAAATTGAACAAACGCACGGTCGAGGCGCTGATCAAGGCCGGCGCTTTCGACAACCTGCACCTGAACCGCGCCGAACTGCTGGCCTCTATTGACCGCGCCTTCGAGTTCGCTGCGGCGACCGAAGCCAATGCCAACCAGACAGGCCTGTTCGACATGGACTCGCATGCCGCGAGCACGCAGGAGCCGCCGCTCGTCTTCACGACACCTTTCGGTATCAAGGCGCGTCTTGTGCAGGAAAAGACCGCGATTGGCTTTTATCTGTCAGGTCATCTGTTTGATGAGGTCGAGGCCGAGGTCCGCAGGTTTGCCAAACTCAAGCTTTCAGATCTGCTTGACTCCCGTGAACCGCGATTGCTGGCGGCCATAGTGAGTGATCTGCGGGTCATCAACGGAAACAGGGGCAAAGTCATCATATTCAAGCTGGATGACAACACCGACCCGATTCTGCTGGATGCCTCGGTGGATGAGGCGCTGTATAACGCCAACCGGCATTTGTTGAAAGATGATGAGTTGGTGATCGTTCAAGGCACCCTGCAAGGCGCGTCTGAACGATTTGGCCGGCGTTTCAAAGTGACGCAGGTGTGGGATCTTGAAACCGCGCGCTGCAAGTTCGGCAAATACCTGAAGGTGGCCGTCAACGGCTCGGCGCCTGACATCTCGCGCATCGTGCGCGACTTCCCGCCACGCCGTGAAATATCGGAACAGGGCGAACTGGAAGTGCTAAGAGGCCTGCCAGTGCGCCTGAGCGTGCGGCGCGATGCCGAATTCGGCACCGTCAATGCAGACATCGTGCTCGACGAGCGCGCCAAATTTTTCCCGACTGATGCGGCGCTCGCGAGCTGGATGGCGCAGGCCGACAAGGGGCTGGCGCAGATTGTTTACGAGTAGCCTGCGCTGATGGTTTGGATTAAAAGTTAATATATATGTTAACTTTTAAGCTTGATCCACCGCTAGTGGGCGTTTCAAGAGCCCAAATGCCTCAAAAAAGCCTGAAAAAGGCCCATTTTAGGCATCAAATGGGGCTCCAGGCCAAGCTGGACTAGCGCGACATGCTATTAATTGAATAGCATGAGTTCTGCTGGATAACGGCCGAAATCAATCCCGAAATCAGCCCGGACTAGTCCCGAAAGCGCATGCTCAGGATCATGGGGCTGGGTACACGGCCATCCACATCCTTGGGCATGATGCGGGTGCGGACCAAGGCTTTCTGCACCGCGTCGTCCCAGGCGGGATTGCCACTGGATTTGACAAGGCGCTGACTGATGATGGTCCCGCTTGGTGATGAAGTCACTTCGATTTCAGCCACAGGGTTGCCTGCCGCATCGTCGGTAAAAACGATGTTGGGTTTCACTACCGCGCTGACTTTGGCGCCATAGCTGGCCGATGGCCCCTTGGACTTTTGTGCTGTGCCTGTGGATTCGGCCGCACCGCTGGCACCGGCCAGCCCCATCATGCGCTTCATGGCTTCATCACGCTGCTTGGCTGTCGATGCCTGGTCCTGCTTTTCTGCATCGCGCAGTTTGGCCCGCTTCTGGTCTTCGAGCTTTTTGGCTTCCTGTTGCGCGGCCAGCTTTTTAGCCTGTTCTTCCTTCACCTTCTGCTCTTTGTCTTTTTTGGCCTGCAGCTCCAGGTCTCTCTGTTGCTGAAGCAGCTTGCGTTTTTTCTCCTGCTCCAGCGCAATATCGACGGCAGGGGCAGGCGGTGCAGCTTTCACTTCAGGCGTCTTCTGTACCGGCTCGGGCGGGGGCGGCGGGGGCGGCTCTACCAGCTTGGGCGCGGCGGCCTGCGGCACGCTGGACCAGATTTCTGCTTCGAAAGCGACCGACTGGTCAGTGCGTTTCCAGTTGACGCCCCATGTCAGCGCTGCGATCAGAAACGCATGGGCCAGCAGCGCAAACCCGAAGGCGCGCACCGACCCCGGGTCGCGAGGCGGGCCAAATTCAATGCGGTCTGCTGCGCTCGGCATGGGGTAGCGGCCTTACTTGCCTGTCTGCACCGAAAGCCCGACGCGCGAGACGCCAGCTTTCTGCAGGTTGTCCATCACCTTGACGACAGTTTCGTACTTGATGGACTTGTCGGCACTGATGACAACGGGCACGGCGTCGGCGCCAGCCTTGACGTTGGCATCCATCTTCACGATGTCAGCCGCCACGTTGTTGACATTGCTGGGCACAGCATCGGTCTTGACCTTGATCTGCACGGACTCGTCCTTGCTGATCAGGATCTGTATCGGGTTCTGCGGTTGCGACGGTGCCTTGCCGACCTTGGGCAACGCAATCATGCTGGGCGTGATCAGCGGTGCCGTCACCATGAAGATGATGAGCAACACCAGCATCACGTCGATGAAGGGCACCATGTTGATTTCACTGATGGTGCGGCGTCCGCGCCCGCGCGATGAAACAGCTGGCATATTTAACGTACTTTCCAGGTGACGGCCGGCCGCAGCGCCGGGCCGCCCCAAGCAAGGCCAGCCCCCCCGGGGGGCAGCGCATTACACGAAGTGAAAAGCGTGGGGGCAAAGGAAGGCCGCAGCGCCGGGCCGCCCCAAGCAAGGCCAGCCCCCCCGGGGGGCAGCGCACTACACGGAGTGAGAAGCGTGGGGGCCAACATCTTTTAATGTCCCGATGGGGATTGCGCCCCGAGGTTGCGTTGCAGGATGTTGGAGAACTCTTCGATGAAGGTTTCCAGCTTGTTGGCGATGCGGTCAATGTCGTGTGCAAAGCGGTTGTAGGCGACCACTGCGGGGATGGCTGCAAACAGGCCGATGGCGGTGGCGACCAGTGCCTCTGCAATGCCCGGCGCGACGGTAGCCAGTGTGACCTGTTCCAGTGCGGCCAGGCCGGTGAAGGCGTGCATGATGCCCCAGACCGTACCGAACAGGCCCACATACGGCGAGACGGAGCCGACTGTCGCCAGGAAGGACAGGTTGGCTTCGATGGCGTCCAGTTCGCGCTGGTAGCCGGCACGCATCGCGCGGCGGGCGCCGTCCATCAGTGTGGCCGGGTCGGTGATGCGGCGCTCGCGCAGCTTCTGGTACTCGCGCATGCCACCGGCAAAAATGCGCTCCATGGGGCCGGAGTGTTTGGCGTTTTGCGCCGCGCCTGCAAACAGATCGTTCAGGCTGGTGCCGGACCAGAATTCGCGGTCAAAGTCTTCGTTGAGTTTTTGCACACGCTTGAGCGCCACGATCTTGCGGAAAATCGCAGCCCAGCTGGCAATTGACACGCCGACCAGGAGCACGACCACAAGCTGGACGACCCAGCTTGCATGAAGGATGAGGCTGACGATGGAGAGGTCTTGGTTCATGCTGGAGTTTTCAGTTTTTAAGGCTGTCGATGATGGCGGCGGGGATTCGGGTTGGTTGCAGGGTTGTTGCGTTCACCCAGCCAATACGAATCGTGCCACTGCAGAGTAAGGCCCCCACGCTTTTCACTTCGTGTAATACGCTGCCCCCCGGGGGGGCTAATTCCCCTTGGGGCGGCCCTGCGGGAAATTGCATATCCGGCGATTTTAAAAGCGCCTGCTGGCTGATTGTTATGGATGCGCGGCCCAGATCCTGCAGCTTCGAGGTAACAAGAAGTTCATCGTCCAGCCGGGCCGGGCGCAGGTAACGCACGCTGGTGTCGCTGACGATAAACATGCCGCCGGTGCTGTCCTTCAGTTTCTGTTGTTCAATGCCCAGTGATCTGAGCCATTCGGTGCGGGATCGTTCAAAAAACTTCAGGTAGTTGGCATAAAAAACAATGCCGCCGGCATCGGTGTCTTCCCAGTAAACACGCAAAGGCCAACTGAAGGTCGCCTCAGGTGTGGCAGCTGGCTTATCCAATGACTTTCTCCAGCCTTGCAATGGCTTCCTTCAGGTGCGCCATCGAACTGGCGGTCGAGAAGCGTATGTATTTTTCCGGCGCTGCATGGCCGAAGTCGCGGCCCGGCGTGACGGCCAGGTGAGCACGCGTCATCAGCTCGAAGGCCAGGTCCCAACTGCCGCCGGTGCCATCCGGCCTGTGGACGGCGAGACCCCATTTTTCGACGACGGCAGAGCAGTCGGCATAGGCATAAAAGGCGCCGTCAGGCATCACGGGAACGGTCAGGCCCAGCCGGTTGAGCTCGGGGATGAAGTAATCGCGCCTGGCCTTGAACTCACTGCGGCGGCGCTCGTATTCGGCCAGGCTGGCGGGCTCAAAGCAGGCGAGGGCGGCGTGCTGCGCCACGGTGCTGGCACAGATGAAGAGGTTTTGTGCAATCCGCTCGACAACCGGTACCAACACTTCTGGCACCACCAGCCAGCCGAGGCGCCAGCCGGTCATGTTGAAGTATTTGCTGAACGAGTTGATGCTGATGATGCTTTCGCCCAGTTCGCCCGGCATGGCCAGCGCTGTGTGGCCGAAGTGTTCTTCATAACTCAGGCCCAGGTAGATCTCGTCGATCAGTGTGATGCCGCCCTTGCTGTGCACAAACTCATGGATGCGCTGCAGTTCTTCCGGTGCTATCGAGGTGCCGGTGGGGTTGGAAGGCGAGGCCAGCAGCACGCCGCGCGTCTTGTCATTCCAGGCTGCTTCGACCTTCTCGCGCGTCAGCTGAAAGCGTTCTTCTGCGGTCGTGGGTATCAGCGTGGAGCGGCCTTCAGCGGCGCTGACGAAGTGCCGGTTGCAGGGGTAACTCGGGTCCGGCATCAGGATTTCGTCACCGGCTTCTATCAGGGCCAGGCATGCCAGCTGCAATGCGGCCGAGGCGCCGGCAGTGATGACGATGCGGGCGGCTGGCACATCAACCTTGAAGCGTGATGCATACCAGGCGCTTATTTTTTCGCGCAGTTCCCATAAACCGGTGGCCTGGGTGTATTGCGTGGCGCCGTGGTTGATGGCGCGTTCTGCTGCCTGCTGAACCAGTGGCGGTGCGGTGAAGTCCGGCTCGCCTATGTTCAGGAAGATCATGGGGTCGGCGGTGTGCGCGACCTGACCCGCAAGAAGCGAAGCCGCTTTCGCGACCTCCATCACGTAGAACGGCTCGATCTTTTTTGCTCTTTGCGCAATCCTCATTCCACGTCCATTCCGTCACGATACGGTGTTGCCCCGATTTGCCGTGCTACAGCACGGCCTGCGCCCGGGCGCCTTGCCTCGTAGCGGATGGGCAGTGGAGTCAAAGCGTAGCTTTCATGATGCTTTTTATCTGGCGTTGTCTGTCGCCACTTCAGCGGCGCGCAAGGAAGGTGCCATCTTGTGAAGCACACCGTTGACGTATTTATGGCCGTCCGTGCCGCCAAAAGCCTTGGCCAGCTCTATGCATTCGTTGATGACGACGCGGTAGGGCACATCAAGGCAGTTCCCGAATTCGTACGCGCCTATCCACAAAACGGCATGTTCGATCGGCGAAATCTCCGCCATGGGCCTGTCCAGCAGGGGCGTGATGGCGGCGTCCAGCGCGTTTGCATCGGCGATGCAGCCATGCAGCAAGGCATCGTAGTGGGCCGAGTCGGCCTTGTGGAAGCCAACGAGGTCTCGCGTGAAGGTGTCGATGGCATCGGCCTCGTTGCGGCCCACCAGGTGCTGGTACAGCGCCTGCATCGCAAATTCGCGTGCGCGTGTACGGGCGGACTTGTCGGCCGCCTTCTTCACGCCGGTGTCGGTCAGGCCTGTGCGCGTTTGCGGCGGGCGTTTGGGTTTTGCGGGCTTGCTGCCTTGTTCAGTCATAACTGCCTCAGGCCAGGTCGTCGAGCAGGTTGGCCATTTCGACGGCCACGCGGGCGGCATCGCGGCCTTTTTCCGTCTGCCGCACTTCGGCCTGCATCAGGTTTTCAGTGGTGAGGATGGCATTGGCAATCGGCATCTGGTAATCCAGCCCGACACGGGTGACCGCTGCGCCGCTTTCATTGGCGACCAGTTCGAAGTGGTAAGTTTCGCCGCGGATGATGCAGCCCAGCGCTATCAATGCGTCGTATTTGTCGCTCTCGGCCATGACCTGCAGTGCGCTGGCGACTTCAAGCGCACCCGGCACCTTGACGTGCTTGATGTGCCTGGCTTCAACGCCCAGCGCTGCCAGTTCCAGCAGACAGGCATCGGCCAGTGCGTTGGTCACCGCTTCATTGAAGCGCGCCTGCACGATGCCGATCACGAGTTTTTTTCCATCCAGCCTGTCGGCTGTTCCTTTGTCTGCACCAAACATGATGACTTCCCTTTTTTATTCGCTTATTTGTTGATGTAGCTGACGATTTCGAGCCCGTAACCTGCCGCCATGCTGGGCATGCGCCTCGGGGTGCCCAGTACGTTCATCTTGTGCACGCCGCATTCGAGCAGGATCTGCGCGCCCACGCCGTAGGTGCGCAGGTCCATGCGTCCACGTTCGGGTGCCTGGCTGGCACGTGCCGTGCCTTCAAACTGCGCCAGCAACTGTGAGGCGCTCTCGCCGCAATTGAGCAGTACGACCACGCCCTTGCCTGCATCGGCGATGTAGCGCAGGCTCTGGTCCAGGTTCCAGGAGTGCATGGCGCGGCCGGTTTCCAGTGCGTCCAGTACGGACAGCGGCTCATGCACCCGTGCTGCAACGGCCTCGTCAGGCGCCCACTGGCCCTTGACCAGCGCCAGGTGCAGGCCCAGGCTGGGTTTGTCCCTGAAGGCATGCGCGGTGAATTCGCCAAAGGCCGTGTTTAGTGTGCGGCTGCCGATTTTTTCTACCAGCGACTCGTTGCGGCTGCGGTGTTCGATCAGGTCGGCAATCGTGCCTATCTTGAGGCCGTGCTCTGCAGCAAACACCAGCAGGTCGGGTAGGCGGGCCATCTCGCCATCGTCCTTCATGATTTCGCAGATCACGGCAGTCGGTGAGCAACCGGCCATCGCGGCCAGGTCGCAACCGGCTTCGGTGTGGCCTGCGCGCATCAGCACGCCACCATCGACTGCCTGCAGCGGGAATATATGGCCGGGCTGCACCAGGTCGCTGACCTTCGCGTCTTTGGCGACAGCTGCCTGCACGGTGCGTGAACGGTCTGCGGCCGAGATACCGGTGGTCACGCCTTCGGCCGCCTCAATGGACACGGTAAAGGCAGTCGAATGTTTGGTGCCGTTGCGGGTTGCCATGGGCGGGAGTTGCAGCAGCTCGCAGCGCTGGCGTGTAAGTGTCAGGCAGATCAGGCCGCGCCCGTAACGTGCCATGAAGTTGATGGCTTCGGGTGTGACGTGGTCTGCAGCCAGCACCAGGTCGCCTTCGTTTTCACGGTCTTCCTCATCAATGAGGATGACCATGCGGCCAGCCTTCATTTCGGCAACGATGTCTTCTACGGGGGAAATGGCTATGGGGGTGGCGATGGAGGCAACTGTCATTTTTTCTGGTTCTTTCCGGTGTCTTGCAGCATGCGCTCGACGTAGCGCGCGATCAGATCGATTTCAAGGTTGACACTTGAGCCCTGCTTGAGCTGGCCCAGCGCGGTGTTTTGCACGGTGTGTGGAATCAGGTTGATGCTGATCTCGCAGCCCCTGCCATCTGCCAGGTCCCTGACGCTGTTCACGGTCAGGCTGACGCCGTTGACGGTGATGGAGCCTTTGTAGGCCATGTATTTCGCCAGCTCCAGCGGTGCCGTGATGCGCAGTTCCCAGCTTTCGCCGATCTCGGCGAAGTGTGTGACGCTGCCTATGCCATCGACATGGCCGGACACGATGTGGCCTCCGAGGCGGTCATGCGCGCGCAATGCTTTTTCAAGGTTGATGATGCCCGGCTCAGACAGGCCGCTGGTCTTGTCCAGCGATTCGGCCGAAATGTCTATGGTGAAGCGGTTGCCGGCGGTATCCAGCGATACCGCGGTCATGCAGGCGCCGTTCAGTGCGATGCTGTCGCCCAGCCCCACGTCGTCAAGATACCCGGCAGGCGTTTCAATGGTGAGACGCTTGCCATGGTCCAAAGAGCTGCCCAGGCTTTGGATGTCGACGATGCGCCCCAAGCCGGTGATGATTCCGGTAAACATGCGCTATTTTCGCAGGGATTCAGGCCCTCTTGCCCGGAGCGGCCGGATTCAACCTCAAAGTGTCCTAAAACCAGCGCGCGAAGGGCTAAAACTGGTCGCGTCCGGCAAGCCGGGCCACCATCCGGAGGTCATTGCCGACCATTTGGGCTGACACAAAGCGCAGCTCCACGGCGTCTTCCAGGCTTTCAAGCGGCCCAAAACTGGCCATGCCTTGTGCGGTGCCGAGCAGCTTTGGGGCGGTGTACAACAGCATTTCGTCGACAAGGCCTTCGCGCAACAGTGAGCCATTGAGTTTGTGACCGGCTTCGACGTGCAGTTCGTTGATCTCAAGCCGCGCCAGGTCATGCAGCATGCCGGCAAGGTCGACCTTGCCATTGGGGCCGGGCATGTGGATGACGGTGGCGCCCCTGGCCTCCAGTGCGGCCTTCCTGGCGTCGTTGTGTTCTGCTGCGTAAATATAGAGTTTGCGACCAGCCATCAGAAGCTGCGCATCCAGCGGTGTTTCAAGCCGGCTATCGATCACCACGAGGTGGGGTTGCCGGGGCGTTTCGACCAGCCGTACATCAAGGCGGGGATTGTCTTCAAGTACGGTGCCAATGCCGGTGAGCACTGCCGAGCTCCGGGCGCGCCAGGCGTGACCGTCCGAGCGTGCGGCTTCTCCCGTAATCCATTGGCTTTTGCCGTTCATCAGTGCGGTTTTTCCATCCAGCGATGCCGCTACCTTCATTCGCACCCAGGGCGTTTTGCGTACCATCCGGCTGAAAAAGCCTATATTGAGTTCGCGTGACTCTGATGCGCCTGGGCCGGTTTCTACTTCCACCCCGGCTGCACGCAGCTTCGCAAAACCCTGGCCTGACACCAGCGGGTTGGGGTCTGCCAGCGAGGCCACAACTTTTTTGATGTCGGCACCAATCAGCGCATCGCAGCACGGCCCGGTCCGGCCATGATGGGAGCAGGGCTCCAGCGTGACATGGGCAGTCGCGCCCGCGACAGCATGTCCTTTTTCCGCGGCATCCCGCAGCGCCATGATTTCAGCGTGGGGGCCGCCAGCCTGCTGGGTACTGCCCAACCCGATGATGTCCCCGCTTGCGGAAACCAGCACGCAGCCTACCCGCGGGTTGGGAGGACTCAGGTAAAGCGCCTGGCGAGCTTGCTCCAGTGCAAGTGAGATAAATCGTTCAGTGTCCATGCAGTTGTTTTCTGGCCGCCTGTTTAGTTTTTTCCGGGATGCCTGGAGGAAGCGGCATTAATTCACCTGTTCAACCGTTCAGCGACCACATGCTAGCGTCTGTCGCGTCCTGACGGGCTGTGTCGGGATGGACGTCTAATATACGGGCATGTCCAGATTGGCAGTTAACCGCGGCTTCACCCTGATCGAGCTTCTCATCGTAGTGGCCATTGCCGTCATATTGCTGAGGGTTGCCGTGCCGGCCATGCAGGGCACGGTAGAGGCCAGCGCTGTCAACAAGCATGTCACGACTTTTATGGGCGATTTGCGGTATGCGCGTTCGGAGGCCATCAAGAATGGCGCCGTTGTTGTGATGTGCCGTAGCGTCAACAGTGAGGCGGCCAGTCCCAGTTGCACGACTACCAACCCCTCCAACGTATGGGCAAGCGGGTGGATAATTTTTGTAGACAGGGACAGTTCTGACGATTTCAACACTGGCGACACCATGCTTCGCGTGCAGGGCAATATGCCGGACAGCGGGGGCATCGGAGGCAGTTCGGGAACAGTCAATATGTTCAAGTTCAGGTCCACCGGAATGCTGAGTGCTGGCATGTCCAGTTTTGTCTTCAATACCATCTCTGTGGATAGTTCCAGACAAAAGCTGGTTTGCATCTCGATGCAGGGCCGGGCGCGGGTATTGCCGAACTCGACTTCTTCCTGCAACAGCAGCAATGATTCATGAGCAGGCCTCGACCATGACGACCATGAAGCAGCTACATCCCGATTTTCGTCGTACCCGCGGTGCCTCGCTGCTGGAGGTGCTGATCGCGATTGTCATCATGTCTTTCGGCTTGCTGGCCATGGGCGGCCTCACGGCGGCGTCCATCCAGTACGGAAAAATGGCGCAGTTCCAGACCATTGGCGTCCAGCTGGCCAATGACCTCGCAGACCGCATGCGAGCCAATGCGGATGGTTTTAACAATGTGACGGGGCTGTGCACCAGCGATTGTTATAACCGCACCTCAGCGTATTCGTCGACGACTGCGGCGATAACAGTGCCTACATGTGCCGGTACCAATTGCACCTACAAGGAACAGGCCGACATCGACCTTGCCGAATGGCGCAACACCTTGCGCACCAGCCTGCCAGGCGGTGATGCCTATGTTGTGCGTGACACGGTGAACAAGCCAGCGGTAGACATCTGGATCATGTGGATTGATCCCAGCCTCAGGGCCGGCACGGACACATCTTTGATCACATCGGGCAGTGCCAGTTGCCCGACCGGCGCAGTTGCGACCGGTTCGACGACCGTGCCGCATTGTCTTTACTTCCGGGCGGGCATATGAACAGCTTAAAGACGCCATCGGCGGGCCAGCGCATTATTCAGCGAGGTGTGAGCCTCATAGAGCTGATGGTCTCCATCACCATTGGTGTGGTGATGCTGTCCGCCATCCTCGCCATTTTTTCGGCTACCAGCTCGACCGGCAAGCAGTCCGAGGCCGCAACCCGCATGAGTGAAGACGCCGCCATCGCAATGAATTACATGGCGGGTTACATCCGGATGGCAGGCTACAGCAATCCGCGCGTGAATGTTTCCGAGAGCTCTGCGCGATTCGGCGGATCAAGCGCGGGTAATACCGACAGCAACTTCTCTGGTGCTGGAATTTTTGGCTGCGATACAGGCTTCGCAAATCCAACGGTCGCACCTGCTGCAAACTCTTCAATTGTCCTGACCTGCAACGCAGCGACTGCTACGTCGACCGCTGCCATCTCTGTGCGGTTCGAAGGCGATATCTATAACACCGGGTCCGCCACCACGCCGACGGATTGCCTTGGCCAGGCTGTAGCCGCGACAACAGCGTCGGGTTACGTGCCGGACACCGGTGTTGTTACCAACTACGCGCTGGTGGAATCCCGTTTTTATGTCAGGACAGGAACCAGCAGCGGCGTGTCCGAGCTGTATTGCGGTGGTAATGGTGGTGGAAGCAATTTTGCCGCACAGCCCATCATGCAGTACGTTGAAAGCATGAGTTTTATCTACGGAGTGGCCGAAGACGGTACTTCGCGCACTGCCGCCCGTTACCTGACGCAGGCGCAACTGGATACGGCTGCTGCGGCGGCGGGGGTGAATGTTGAAGCCCGCTGGAAGCAGGTGGTCAGCGTCAAGATTTGCATGCTGATGCGCAGTGAGCTGCCAGACCAGAATGGTGCGGGCTCCTATGTCGACTGTAGTGGGGCTACCGTGGCTGCGCCGGATAGGTTCATACGCCGGGCTTTCCGGTCTGTGGTGACCCTGCGAAACAAGGGGGGCATTGCGTGATGGCCTGCTCAGCAAAATTGCAGGCCAGGATGGGCCGCAGCGGTTTGCGGCGTCAGGGCGGTATCGTGCTCATCATGGCGCTCATCCTGCTGGTCGTGATCTCTACAACGGCGGTACTTGCCGTTAAGGGTGCTATGTCAGGCGAGCAGGTGTCCAACAACATCCGCGTCAATATGGTTGCCACTCAAAGTGCTGAGACGGCCCTGCGTTATTGCGAGAACCTGGTGATTGCAGGTGGTGCGCCGGTATTGCTTTTGCCCTTATCCAATGCCACCGGAATCCCTTCTGTCTGGTCAACGCGGTCGAACTGGACTGCAACCAACATCATCACCGTGCCGACTGATGTCGTTGATTCGTCTGATTCCGCAGGACGGACAACTGCTGTCGTGCCGCTGTGCATGGTGGAAGAAATGCGCTTGCCCGTGCTGACAACCTCCGGTTATGCGGCCAATTACTTGATCACGTCGCGAGGATTCAGCCAAGACTACCGTACCGCGTCTACCAACGGTGCTGTGCTGGCGGGCAGTGAGGTCTGGATGCAATCGGTTCTGCGCTATTAGGAGCATTTTCATGAAACGTTTGCTGCTTCATTTTGTTCTTGGCGCATTTCTGCTTGCGGGTCTGGCAACGAGCCATGCCCAAGTGGCCCAGACACCACTGATTGTGGGCGGTGCATCGGTTTCTCCCAATCTGGTTTTTACCTTTGATGATTCTGGTTCAATGGAGTTTGAATGTTTACCGGAAAATCTTTGCGTCGGTACTGGAATCAGC
Organism: Pseudomonadota bacterium; assembly: GCA_040388075.1. GTDB lineage: Bacteria > Pseudomonadota > Gammaproteobacteria > Burkholderiales > Burkholderiaceae_C > Polaromonas. Next base: position 192,491 of record JAZKCN010000001.1, read on the forward strand.
GGAAAATATGTAGGAACGATGCCTGGTGGTGTTGGAGGGGATTTCAAAGACGGCATTGCTACCACTGTTAACACCAGTCTGTTTCATCGTCAGATGCGGTCTGCAGGGACCAACACCCAGTATTACAACCCTAATATTCGATATACCCCTTGGCTGAAGGCTGACGGTACCATCTATCCTTCATATGCAGCTACTGCGGCTCCAATAGACCCTCGCGTTCCGGGCACCACAGTCAATCTTGTCTCGACACAAACCTTCACAACGACTTTTTGTACCTCGACAACATCTTGTGCAAACGCGTCGCAGAGTTATTACCCCGCGCAATACTGGAACCTGACCAGTGGTACGGGAACGGTCGTGGGCAATTTCACCCAGGTCGTGATCAACGGAACCATTCTCACCACTTTCTCAAAAGGCGCTGCTCGTACGGACTGCCTATTGCTGACCTGCTCACTGGCGGAAGAGCGGCAGAATTTTTCCAACTGGTTTACTTATTACCGGAACAGACTGCTGGCGGCCATAGGCGGCACGGCCAAAGCTTTTGATGCTTTACCGGCTGACTATCGTTTGGGCTATGGGCGGATCAACATGGATACCACCACTGCTATTGATGGTGTCAATGGAAAGACAGTGGTGCGTGGATTGCGCCCCTTTAGCGGCGCTGACAGAACTGCGTTTTACACCTGGCTTTTTTCGCTGCAAGTTGCCACTGGTGGTACTCCCTTACGCCGTGCCTTGGGCGATGTGGGTGAGTATTACAGGCGGACTGATAACAAAGGACCGTGGGGCAATGTACCGGGTACGGAAGACACCTCGGCTCATCTCACTTGCCGCCGAGCCTTTCACTTATTAATGACGGACGGGGCCTGGAATAACGACGCTGCCTCCAATTCCGCTGCAGCCGGGAATGTAGATGGAACCAGCCAGACAACGCCGATCACGGGTCCTAATAGTCAGAGCTACCTTTATACACGTGCCTATCCTTACCGCGATTCAAATTCCGGGACACTGGCAGATGTGGCGATGTATTACTGGTTGACCGATCTCCGTCCCGATCTGGCGAACGATGTTAAAGGTAATGCAGGTGACCCTGCGTTCTGGCAGCACATGGTGAACTACACGATTGGTTTCGGAGTTAATGGCAAACTGTTGAATCCTGACGATGAAGAGGCGCTGAAAGCTGGTACCAAATTGTGGGGTAACCCGGCCTCGGATGCGGACAACAAGGTCGATGACCTGTGGCATGCTGCGGTCAACAGCCGTGGCCTGTCAGCAAACGCAGCTGACCAGCAGGCCTATGCCGATGCGGTGCGAGCTGTCATCACCAATATCGATGAGCGTAATGGCAGCGATGCAGGTGTTGCTGTGTCCGGGCGTTTCCTGACTTCTACCTCGCGCAAATACAAGCCGGAATATCGGACCAATCAGTGGACTGGTGAATTGAGCGCTGTCTCTTTGGATGAAAATGGTAATGATGGACCTATTGCATGGGTAGCATCCCAGCGCCTGCCTGCCGCAGCATCGCGGAACATCTACACCTACAAAAATTCAACTGTGAAGGGCGTGACTTTCACATGGGCGGGGCTGACCGCGCAAAGCATGACCGCCACTCTGGGTGTGACTGCAGCGGCCGGTCCCGGGCTTGTCAATTACCTACGGGGCGACGCCACAGGTGAAGGCACGACTTACCGTAGCCGCCAGAAAAAACTGGGCGACATCATCAACTCCAGCCCTGCGCTTGTGAAGGATGCGCTCGACTCTTCTTATGACTTCCTGCCGTCTACCGTTGGCCAGGTTGTTATCGGGACCGCCACATTTAGCGCAGCCACGAGTTATCGTGAATTTTTGCGTAACAAGAAGTTCCGCACCGGTCAGGTTTATGTGGGCGCAAATGACGGGATGTTCCATGTCTTCAGCGACGTGAATGGCACAGAAACTTTTGCCTTTATTCCGAATGCTGTTCTTGGCGACTTGAAGAACCTCAGTACAAGTCCATACGAGCATCAGTATTTTGTGGACGGACCTGTCACTGAGGCGGACGTGCATGACATAAGTCTGGGTACCAGCGGGGGTTGGCGCAACATTGTTCTCGGAAGCGGCGGCGCGGGCGCTAAAAACCTGTTTGCCATCAATTCCCCAGTGCCAGTGACACCGTCGACCGGCACGCTCACGCAAACACTGATGTCGCCCGGGCCCAGCGACATTCTCTGGGAAGTATCCAGCAGCACCACGAATTTCGGTGAGCTGGGTTACCTGATGCAAACCCCGGAGGTGGGCCTTATGCGCAATGGCCAGTGGGCGGTCGTTGTCGGCAACGGGCAGGAGAGTGCCAGTGGCCGGGCACAACTGTTCATCATCAATGCGCTGACAGGAGCGCTGATCAAGCGAATCGACACCGGTATTCCAACATTGCTAGGTGGCAATGGTCTGGGCGCAGTGCGGGTGATGCGTGATTCCAGCCGCCAGATTGTGGCTGCCTACGCGGGCGACCTGAGGGGCAATGTCTGGAAGTTTGACCTGTCCAGTACCAACTCGAACGATTGGGTGGTTGCTTACAGCAGTACATCGCTGTCACCCAAACCGCTGTTTCAGGCTGTCAACCGCAACGGTCAGGCAGAGCCCATTACCGCTGCGCCTGCGGTCACCCGGCACCCTGGTGGCGGTGTTCTGGTGGTTGTCGGTACCGGTAAATTGTTTGAGACTCCGGATACCAGTAACACCCAGGAGCGGACAATTTATGGTTTGTGGGACAAGGCGGCTGTGGGGGTGACATCGGCAACGCCAAGCCTGATCATCAGCGGAACTTCAACCCTCGTCCTGCAAACGCTCACCACCATCGTGTCTGTGACCACGAGTACGCCCACCGCGACGCAGACAGATTACGGTGTCAGCAGCAACGAGGTGGACTATTCAACAAAAATGGGATGGCGCTTACCTCTCACACTGCAGGCTGGACAACGACTGGTTTACGATCTTCAATTTGTGGGTCCAGCACTTTCTGTCGAGACCATTGTGCCGGGGGCATCAGTGGCGACTTGCTCGGCAAGCAGTGGTGTTTCCCCGAAATTTGTGCTGGATCCCTTCACGGGCGGGCCACTGGGACGGCCGGTGTTTGATACCAATAACGATGGCGTGATCGACAACAAGGACAATGCTAATGTTGTCGGCTTCCAGACCAGTGCTGATGGCCAGTCCGCCATTATTTTCAAGGGGGGTACTGGGGGCGCCACCGGAGTAGCGGGTACTTCTTCCGGGACAACTGGCTATTACGTCAACACCACAGGCAGCAAGTTATTCAATGTGGGGGGCAGTTCCAGCGTGCGGCGAAGCTGGAAACAGATTTTCAGCCCGCCACCAGTGACTCCGTAAAATGCGAACAATCCACAACTCCGGAGCAGGTATGAAAAATCGCGGCTTTACGCTGATTGAACTGATGATTGTTGTCGCGGTTATCGGCATTCTTGCCGGGGTCGCCCTCCCTGCTTACCAAGAGTCTGTGGCGAAATCGCGCCGTGCCGAAGCGCGTGGCCAGTTGCTCGAGGTCTCCCAGTTCATGCAGCGCTTTTATTCGCAAAATGACAGTTACGCGCAGGACCGCGCGGGTACTGCCGTCGCGGTGCCTACCGCATTGGCAACAGTGCCAAAAACAGCTGCTTCGGGATCTGGCAATTACGCAATCAGTTTCTCCGGAACACCTACTGTAGGCGCCTATACAGTGACGGCGGCTCCCCGCGCTGGTGGATCGATGGCATCCGATAAATGCGGGTCGTTTCTGCTGGACCAGACCGGCCGGCGTACGCTTTCCGGCAATACCGGAACTGTGGATGACTGCTGGAAGTAAGCCTTACCGAGCTTGAAACCTAGCGCCTGACTTCGTCGACGAGCGTCTTGAACTCGTCGATATCCTCAAAACTGCGGTAAACGCTGGCAAAGCGTATGTAGGCAACCTTGTCGAGCTTTTTGAGCTCGCGCATCACGAGTTCGCCCAAGCGGTTGGACGCGACTTCCCTCACACCCAGGCTGAGCAGCTTTTCTTCTATGCGCTCGACGGCGGAGTCTATCTGCTCTGTACTGACAGGACGTTTGCGCAGCGCCAGGTTCATGGACCCTAGGATCTTGCTGCGTTTGTATTCGATGCGCCGGCCGTCTTTTTTGACGATCGCGGGGAAAGTGACATCGGGGCGTTCATACGTGGTGAAGCGCTTTTCGCAGGCACCGCACTGGCGACGGCGGCGTATGAAGTCCGCATCTTCGGATACCCGCGTTTCAACAACCTGTGTTTCGAGGTTGCCGCAAAAAGGGCACTTCACGTACGGCCTCGCTGCTCAAAAAAGTGGCGGAACCTGGAAACCATGCAACATGCACAGCCGACATCGGATCGCTTGATGGCCGGGCAGCGCTGCATGACAGGTTGCACTTATTTGTAGACTGGGAAGCGGCTGGTCAGCGCATGCACCTTGGCACGTACCGCCTCGATGTTGGCGGGGTCGCGTGGATTCTCCAGCACGTCTGCCACCAGGTTGGCTGTCATTCGGGCTTCTTCGTCCTTGAAGCCGCGTGTGGTCATCGCCGGTGTGCCGATACGCACGCCGCTGGTAACCATTGGTTTTTCCGGGTCGTTCGGGATGGCATTCTTGTTGATGGTCATGTGGGCGCTGCCCAGCACGGCCTCGGCTTCCTTGCCTGTAATGTTCTTGGCGCGAAGGTCGACCAGCATTACATGGCTCTCGGTGCGGCCGCTGACGATGCGCAAGCCGCGCTGGATCAGCGTATCGGCAACGATCTGTGCATTCTTCACCACCTGTTGCTGATAAGTCTTGAATTCGGGCGACATTGCTTCCCTGAAAGCCACGGCCTTCGCGGCAATCACATGCATCAGCGGGCCGCCCTGCAAGCCGGGGAAGATCGCGCTGTTGATGACTTTCTCGTGTTCGGCCTTCATCAGGATGATGCCGCCGCGCGGGCCGCGCAAGCTCTTGTGCGTTGTTGAAGTCACGATGTCTGCATGCGGTACCGGGTTGGGGTAGACGCCTGCTGCGACAAGGCCGGCATAGTGGGCAATGTCGACCATGAAGATCGCGCCGACAGCCTTGGCCACTTTGGCGAAGCGCTCAAAGTCAATGCGCAGGCTGTACGCCGATGCGCCGGCAATGATCAGTTTGGGCTTGGTTTCGTGCGCCTTGCGCTCCATCGCTTCGTAATCGATTTCTTCCTTGTCGTTCAGGCCGTAGCTGACGACGTTGAACCATTTGCCGCTCATGTTCAGGGCCATACCGTGCGTCAGGTGGCCGCCTTCGGCGAGACTCATGCCCATGATGGTGTCGCCGGGTTTCAGGAAAGCGAGGAATACCGCCTCGTTGGCGGATGCGCCGCAATGCGGCTGCACGTTGGCGGCATCGGCACCGAAGATTTTCTTGATGCGGTCTATCGCCAACTGCTCCGCCACATCCACATGCTCGCAACCGCCGTAGTAGCGGCGTCCCGGATAGCCTTCTGCATATTTGTTGGTGAGCTGCGAACCCTGCGCAGCCATCACGGCCGGCGAGGCGTAGTTTTCGCTGGCGATCAGCTCGATGTGGTGTTCCTGGCGCGCGTGCTCTGCCTGAATGGCAGCAAAGATTTCGGGGTCGGCTTGTTCAACAAGAACGTTGCGGTCGTACATGGCAGTCCTTTAAGACGTGGTCCCCGTTGTTTGCATCAAACAAGGGCTGCCCAGGCGAACGGCTGAACGCTGTGCGGTTGAACCGCTGCCAGCGGTGCGCTTCCCAGTGGTATCCCACGTCAACATCAGGCCTGACAGGGTAACCTGCAGGTGCTGTGCCTATCGCCAGTCGCGCACCCCTGAAGTGTACCCGACCGCCCCTTTGGAACGGTGCGTAGGGAAATCAGGAAGAAGCCAGCGCGGCGACCTTTTCTCCACCTTTGTGATCGGCCGGTGCCGGGTCGGCAGTAACGGGTATAGCGCGCACGGGTGCCGGCGTGACGGTGTTAAAGGGCGACAGGCCCTTGCCAGCGATTACGGCAAGCAGGCGTGCATGTTCTGCCATGACCTTGCTGGCATAGCCGCCGTCGTCTTCCAGATTGGCTGCGCCTACGTAAAATTTCAGGCCGCCTTCGACCGAGCCAGCCCGCCTGATGCATTCCTGAAGAACCTTTACCCCCACCCGCAGGTTGGTAACCGGGTCAAAGGCGGCGAGTTTGCCGCCGAAATCTTCATATTTGTCGTGATGCACTTTGGTCATCACCTGCATCAGGCCCTGGGCACCCACGGGGCTCTGGGCAAAAGGATTAAAACCCGACTCGATAGCCATGATCGCGAGGATCAGGGTGGGGTCCAGCTTGGCCTTCTGGCCGATTTCAAAGGCTTCGGACACCAGCACGCTCAGCGGCTCGGGAGCGACACCGTATTTGCGGCTAAGCCAGTAGGCAACGGCAGCCTGCTGTTTGGGCAGGTCCTTGGGGTTGGATGCGGTAGCGCGTTCGACGGCATCAGGTTCTGTGAAACCAATGGCGGCCTCGCGGCGCTCCTGCAGCCAGCTGATCAGCCGGTTTTCCCCGGCCTGACGCAGGTCAGGCCGGGCTGTGAGTGTAATGACGGCAAACACGACGCCCAAGCCCAGCAGGGCAAAGCCGTTGTGCGTGATTTCAAAAAAGCCCTGGGCAATGTCGTCGGCAATGCTGGCAACACTGCTGCGTACACTTTTAAACCTGGTCTCGAGGCTGAGCCTCAGGCTGGAATTTACTAGCGCTGTCATAGCACTCCTTCTCTAACGCCTACCGTGTCCTGCTGTGCCGGACTGGCGGGCTTTGATTGGGTCGCCATCAAACCAGGTTGTGCCGTGGTGGCCCTGTTATGTTGACCCTGGTTTGACGTTGCCTGCTTCGAATTGAGCGGGGCAGCGGGTTCGGGTAGTCCCTAGGTTCACAGGACTGGCGGAATTTTATGGGCCGGTTAAATAACCTGTCAATAATAAAGAAACGATTCTTTATATATGAATTGGCGTTAAAAACTGTATATTTCAGCCAAAACAGGGAAAATCAAGGTCTTACGACATGTTTTTGAAGGTTCGCTCTAACTTGAATTGGACGTTGCCCTACAAATTCTCTGGTTAAAACTCTGACAAGGCTGGCTGGCCAAAGTTTCTGCAAAGTTTCCAACTATGGCAAAAAAGCTGTTGTTTTATACATGCTTGTGCGGATAGAAGCTCAAGACAATCACAGCTGAAGCTGTGATTAAAAACTTTGCCTTGCCAGTTTCTGGTGCCGGGTTTAACCTGCAATTGCCTGAATCATTCGGGCATCTACCGGGTAACCAACCCCGGCAAACCTGAAGGCAATCCGTTGCCTTCATCGCACAGGGGACGATTCAACTCTCCTTTTGCGAAACCCGACGGCATGAGCTTTATCGCCCGCCGCCAACCCCGGACAGTCAAGCTGACCGGGGTTTTTGCTTTCTGGCTGCAAGAAAACGCCACCCCCACGGCATTAATATAGTTAGCGCCAGCCCGGTGGCAGCTGACACCTTGCCAACAAGCGACGGGAATATTTCGGCAAGGCATTGACGTTTGCTGCCCCACGTTCAAGACTCGGGGGATGACAAGTCCCCAAGCAGAACAAAAATCCCTGACCAAATGGTTGGCCCGGGGCAAACAGCTCCCTTCGCAAGCGGCAACTTTGGCCCGTTCGCCGGTGTGGCAGCGGCGGGCGGCCTGTGCGGTGGGTGTTTTGCTGGTGCTGTGGGCGCTGGCTTATGCGCTGGTTCCGGGCATTGCCCGGTCGCAAATCGAAAAGGTTGCCTCTGAAAAACTGGGCCGGCAGGTCACGGTGGGTGCCGTCGACTTCAAGCCCTGGTCGCTGGAACTGACAGTAAGCAACCTGGCGATCGCCAGGGTCGGCACTGCCTCCCAGGTGGCAACGCCCCAGTTGTCGATCAAGCGCATATATATAGATGCGGAACTGGCCTCACTGCTGCGGCTTGCACCGGTGGCCGATGCCATTGAGGTGTATGAGCCGGTGCTGTCGCTGACCCACCTCGGCCACGGCCGTTACGACATAGACGACATCCTTGAGCGGCTGAAGCCAGCGCCTGGTGCAACGCCATCCGGTGATGCGCCCCGTTTTGCGCTCTACAACATCGTGCTGGCCGGCGGCAAGCTGGACTTTGATGACCAGTCCGTCCGTAGACTGCATGAACTGCGGGACCTCAACCTGTCTGTGCCCTTTTTGAGCAACCTCAACTCGCAGCGTGAGGTCAAGACCGCGCCCCGGCTGACTTTCAGGCTCAACGGCAGCAGTTTTGACTCGGCAGCAGAGGGCACGCCCTTCGCCCAGACCCGCAAGACCGAAGCCACTTTCAAGCTGAGCGGCTTTGACCTGACCCCCTACCTGGGATATTTGCCGGCAGGTCTGCCTTTTCGCGTGCAGGCTGCGGTTCTAAATGCCGATGCAAAACTGTCTTTTGAGCAGACGCCGGCAGCGGCCGTCAAGATATCCGGGCTCGTCACGGCAGACAAGGTTCGCCTGCTGGGTGCAGGGCCGATGCAGGTGACCGCTAAAAATGCCAGGACCGGTTCCTTGCCTGTTTCCGCCGCCCCGGAACTGCTGGCCTTTGATCAACTGCGCGTCACCATGGACGATGTGCGCCCGTTCGAGCAATCGGTGAAGCTGGGCAGGGTGGAACTGCTGGCACCGGTACTGCACGTTTCCCGCGATCGCGCCGGGCGGCTGAGTCTGTTACCGGCACCTGCCGGACCTGCCGTAGTGTCAGCGCCTGCTACGGCAACTGGAACTGTGGCCAGCAGCGGCACTGCGGCCAAACCCTGGAAAGTACAGGTAGCTGCGGTGGCCGTCAGGGGTGGCGCTGTCAACTGGCTTGATGAAACCCTCGCCTCGCCTGCGCAGGTTGGCCTGGCCTATGTAGAGCTGGACGCGTCGGCGATTGCTTATCCGTTTGCAACTGGCGCGCCACTGCAGTTCGGCGGTTCGCTGGGGCTGGCCGCTCTTCCGGTCAGCGGGAAGCCGGCCCCCGGTAAACCTGTTGCAGCAGCGGCTACACCTGCGAAGCTTGCCTTCAGCGGCAACGCCACCGACCAGTCGGCGCATGTCACGGCTACCGTGGCTGCGTGGCCTCTGACCATGGCGGCCAAATACATAGGCCAGTTTCTGCTGCCAGCATTGGGTGGTCAACTGGACGCTCAACTGGGCTTTAACTGGCAGGCCTCCGGGGCTGGCAAAACACCGGCGCTGCAGATCACCGCGCCGCAGATTGCCCTCAGCGATGTGGTGCTGGCCGAAGGCAAAGTGTCTTTGGTGGCGGTCAAGCGGGTTGAGGTTGCCGGCGTCGATATCGACGTGACCGGCCAGAGTTTCAAGGCCGCAAGAATGCAGTTGACCCAGCCCAAAGCGCTGGTTGACCGGGATGCAAACAAGCGCTGGATGTACGAGCGCTGGATGGTGAACCGGCCAGTGGGTGCAGGTCCTGTACCGCCGCCGACAACAGAAGCGGGCAAGGCCGCAGCCTCTTCATGGGCCGTAGGCATCAATGAGGTAGTGCTGGACGGCGGCGCGATGTCTTTTTCTGACAAGGCGGGCTCCCGGCCGGTGACGTTTGAAGTCAGCGCCGTCAATGCAAAACTGGGCGGACTGGTGCTGGACGACAGGCCTTCTTCAAAGTCGGCAGCCGCCAAACCTATGCCTTTGACCGCTTCGCTGCGTCTGGCCAGCGGGCGTTTTGAGCCGGGTCGGCTGAACTTCAACGGCAGCCTGGGCCTTGCACCGGTGCAGGCGCAGGGCCAGTTGCTGATGGAGCGCCTGCCGGTTCAGGCCTTCGAGCCTTACCTCGCAGATGTCCTCAATATAGAACTGCTCCGGGCCGATGCCAGCTTCAGGGGTCGCGTTGCCTACCGTCAGACAGCGGCAGGGCCGCAGGCCCAGGTCAACGGCAACTTCGCTATCGAGGAGATGAAAGCCAATACGCTGGCGCCCAGTGAAGACCTGCTCGCCTGGAAGGCGCTCAACCTGCGCGGCCTCAATGTGGCGCTGGACCCTTCAAAGGCTACACGCATCGATGTGAAGGAAACCGTGCTGCAGGATTTTTTTGCCCGCGTCATCGTGTTGCCTGAAGGCCGCATCAACCTGCAGGACCTGGTGAAGTCATCTGCCCCTGCAACCTCGGCAACGTTAGCCACAGCAGTTGTAGCCCGATCCGCGCCAGCCGCGACAAAGACTGCCGCAGGCCCGGCACCCGTGATCAACTTTGGCCCAATCAGCCTGGTCAATGGCAAGGTGCTGTTCTCGGACCGTTTTGTCAAACCCAATTACTCGGCCAATCTCAGCGACCTGACTGGCAAGCTGAGCGCATTTTCATCAGTGCCGTCTACCGGCAGCGCCAGCGTGCCCAACATGGCTGATCTTGAACTGAGGGGCAGGGCAGAAGGCACCGCTTCACTCGAGATACTGGGCAAACTCAATCCGCTGGCCAAACCGCTGGCGCTGGACATCACCGGCAAGGTGCGCGACCTTGAACTGCCGCCGCTGTCGCCGTATGCGGTGAAGTACTCCGGTTATGGCATCAATCGCGGCAAGCTCAGCGTCGACGTGAAATATCTGGTGCAGCCAGACGGCCAGCTCACGGCCAACAACAAGGTCATATTGAATCAGCTCAGTTTCGGCGACAAGGTCGAGGGCTCCACGGCCAGCCTGCCGGTGAAGCTGGCAGTGGCGCTGCTGGCCGACCGCAATGGCGTGATTGATATTGATTTGCCTATTAGCGGCTCGCTCAGCGACCCGCAGTTCAGCATTGGGCCCATCATCATCAAGGTCATCCTCAACGTGATCGTCAAGGCGATCACCGCGCCCTTCAGTTTGCTGGCCGGGGCTTTTGGCGGCGGCGGGGATGAGTTGAGTGCGGTCAGCTTTCCGGTGGGCAGTGCGCAACTCGGAGCCGATGCGCGTACCGGCCTCGACAAGATTGCAAAGGCACTGGCCGACCGCCCCTCGCTGAGGCTGACGGTTGTCGGTACAAGCAACCTCGATGCCGAGCGCGAAGGTTTCAAGCGCGCAAGGCTCGACGAACTGGTGCGTGCTGAAAAGCGCCGCAGCATGGTGAAAGATGGTGGCGCCGCGGCTGTGGCCGTGGCCGTCAGCGTCAGTACGGCCGAGTACCCGGTGATGCTCAAGGAGGTCTACAAGCACGCCGATATCTCCAAGCCGCGCAACCTGGTCGGAATGGCCAAAGACCTGCCGGTGGCCGAGATGGAAAACCTGCTGCTGGCCGACATCAAGGTCAACGACGATGCCATGCGCGAGCTGGCCGTGCAGCGCGGCGTGGTGGTGAAAGACTACCTGGCCGGCAAAAACCTGCCCACTGACAGGCTGTTTCTGGGCGCCTCCAAAACCGTGCCGTCGGACGTCAAATGGACGCCCCGGGCTGAGCTCGTTCTGGCGATTCCCTAAATCGGCGAAAATACCAGACAGGGCGCCACAAATACATTCCAGCGTCCCGGTTTTCCTGCTCACTCCTGTCATGTTCCGGCGCGCCCTCACGGCAATGTTCTGCCCGCGCCGATGAACTGTTTTTCCGAATTGATAGACCCCATTAATGCTGCGCTTTCCCATGTCCAAATCATCCAAACCCGAAACCACCGCAGCGCCCGCCGCAAAAACAGGTGCGAAGTCCGCAGAGGCACATCCACTTGACGGCCTGACGGGCGGGGCGTTTTCTGCGCCCACATCTGGTGAGCGTGCTGCGCGCATACGCACCTGGCTGGCAACTGAGCCGACCGCCGAGCAGATGGCCGATGTCTACAAGGACCTGGCCAACCGCGACAAGGGCGCCGCCAAGCCGCTGAAGGAAAAGCTGGACGAGCTCAAACGCAGCAAGGGCCAGGAAGCCGTTGCTGCCGAGTGGGCGGAGAAGGCGCAGGCGCTGCTGGCGACTGCCAAGCTCAACCTTGCCGATGCCCTGGCCTGGCAGCGCGACGCCGCCAAGGCCGGTGCGCCATTGTCGAAAGAGCCGCTGGCTGGCTTCAAGGCACAGCTGGCCGAGCGCGTCAAAACCATTGAAGACCTGCAGCACCGCACCCAGGTGCAACGTGAAGCCGCCGTGTTGCTGGCCCAGCGCACTGAGGTGCTGTCGCTCAAGCCATGGCGTGATGCCGAAGCCGCGCTGGAGTCGCTGCGCACCGACGTCGCGCACTGGCAGGCGCAGGCTGGCGAGATCACGCAGGACGCCAACTGGGCCAGCGTCGATTCCAAATTTCCGCCGCTGCTGGATGCGTCGCGGGCGCAGTTGCTGGCTGTCTGGGACGCTTTCCAGGAAGCGATCGCCGTCACGCTGAAGGCCGCTGACGACAGCGCGGCACAACTGCCCGCCGTACCAGTCTGGGCTGATGAACTGCGCGTGGCACGTGGTGTTGCACCGGCTGCCTCCAGCGAACAGGGCGGCCGTGCGCCGAAAGCGAAGATGGACCCTGCGGCGCTGAAAGAGTTGCGCGGGAAAGCCTCGGCCGTGGTGCTGGAGGCCGTGAAAAAACTCGAGAGCGAAGTCGCTGAAGGGCATGGCAAGGCCACACCCAAGGTGGCTGCCGACCTGCGCCAGGCGCTGAAGGAAAACATCCGCAACATCGACAGCAAGCTGGAAGCACAGGCCCACGCCGCGTTGACAGCAGCTGGCGAGCTTGAAGGCTGGCAACGCTGGCGTGCCGACCAGATCCGCGAAGAACTGGTCGTCAAGGCAGAAGCGCTGGCGGCCAAGCCGATGGGCGGGCGCAAGCAGCAGGACGCGCTGCGCCACATGCGCGAGCAGTGGAAGACCAGCGACCAGGGCGGCACGCCCAACCATGCCTTGTGGAAGCGTTTTGACGATGCCTGCAACGAAGCACACAAGGTGGTTGAAGCCTGGCTGGAGACCGTCAAGGAGCAGACCGAAGCAACCAAGGCCCAGCGCAAGACACTGATAGACGAAGTGCTGGCCTGGGCAGAAGCCAACAAGGGCAACACCGACTGGAAGATGCACATCCGCAGCCTCAACGGTTTTGTCGACAAGTGGCGCGAAGCAGGCCACCTGAGCGAAAAGGCCTTCGGTGAAATCCAGCCGCAATGGAAAACCGCGATGGATGCCGCCGATGCGCCGCTGACCACTGCCCGCAGCGAGAGCCTGGCGCGCCGCAAGGCCATGATTGAAGAGGCCAATGTGCTGGGCGCAGAGCCCATGCTGCGCATTGATGCCGTCAAGTCGCTGCAACAGCGCTGGCAGCATGAAGCGCAGGGCGTGCCCATCGAGCGCAAGCAGGAGCAAAAACTCTGGGACGCTTTCCGCAAGCCGATTGACGATGCCTTCCAGCGCAAGACGGCAGAGCGCGAGAAGTCTGCTGCCGCACTGGGCGAATACGACCGCATGGTTGTTGAGGCATCCAAAGCCGTTGCCGCCGCAACCGCCAGTGGCGATGTGCAAAAAATTCATGCCGCCGCCAAGGCGCTGGAAGCGATTGTGGCCGGCAAGGTTCCTGTACCTGCACCGGCTGTAACGGCCGCGCCTGCCGCAGCGGAAGCAGCCCCTGCGCCTGCATCCGTCGAAGCGACGCTCGCTGCGGCTGAAGTACCACCCGCTGATGTGCCTGCCGATGCTGCAGCTGAGGCAACATCCGAAGCGCCTGTGCTGGAAGCTGCGGCCGATGCAGCTGCTGCAGAGTTTGCCGAAGCCGGCCAGCCGGCCAATCCAGAGCCAGTTGCCGCCGAGCCTGCACCAGCGCCTGCGGCACCGAAAGCTGCACCGAAACCCATAGTCGCGATGCGTGGCGATGACCGCCCCGGCATGCGCAAGCCCGACGCTGCACCCGCCGGGCGGGGCGGCAAGTTTGGTGACCGCAAGGATTCACGCGGCGGCCCTGGCGGCAAGCCGGGTGGCCAGCGTCAGAGTACCGATAACAAGTTTGAGCCTTACCGCCCCGAGGGGCGTGGTGATCGGGATGACCGCGGTCCGCGCCGCAATGAGCGGCCTGCATTTGAAGAGCGCGGCCCCCGCCTGGGCGACGCGGCTTTCCGTGCGCAGCGCGAGGCTTTTGAAGCGGCCAACATGGCGCTGAAAAAGCTCGCGATACAGGCGCACGGCGAAGTCCTGACCAACCTGCTGACCGCCTGGGAAAAGCGTGACCCTGAGCAACTGCCAAGCGTGCAGGACCTCGGCAAGGTGGTGACGCCTGCGGTGCGCAGCAGCTGGGCCAAGGCGGTCAGCACACCATCGGGCAAGGACGCATCCGAAGCCTTGCTGCGTATGGAAATCGCTGCCGAGTTGCCGACACCTGCCGAGCACCTTAGCGCGCGTCGCATGCTGCAGCTGCAATTGCTGACCAGACGCAACGCACCGGCACCGGCTGAAACCTGGGGCGAGGATGCTGCGCAGGTACTGGCTGGCGACTTCGACGCCGGCAAGGCACGGCGTGTTCAGAACGCACTGAAAGCGCTGCTCAAACGATGAGCAATTTACCTGCATCGCAACCCGCAAGTGTTGCGCTGCATGAAGAGAGGCCACAGACCGTGGGCGAAGAAATCGCCAACAGCATCAGCCACGGGCTGGCATTGCTGGGCGCGCTGGTGGTGGCGCCTTTTCTGGTCATCTCGGCAGTGCGCAACGGTGACCTGATCGACATCGTCGCTTCCAGCGTGTTTGCGCTCAGCATGGTGCTGCTGTACAGCGCCTCCATGCTGTACCACGCGCTGCCCATGCGTGCAGCGCGCGCCAAGGGCGTGTTCCAGGTGCTGGACCACAGCGCCATCTACCTGCTGATTGCGGGCACCTACACGCCGTTCACGCTGGGTGTGTTGCGCGGTCCCTGGGGCTGGACGCTGTTCGGCCTTGTGTGGGCGATGGCGCTGGGCGGCGTAGCCGTCAAGGCCTTCGCAGGCATACGCTGGCCCAGGCTCTCCACCATCCTGTACCTCGCGATGGGCTGGATTGCCGTGATAGCCGTCAAACCGATGTGGGAGCTGATTCCCGCCTGGGGCCTGTTCTGGCTGGTAGCCGGTGGCCTGTCGTACACCGCCGGCGTGGCGTTTTTTGCCACCGATTCGCGGCTGCGTTATGGCCACTTCGTCTGGCACCTCTTTGTCGCAGTAGGCACGGCCTGCCATTGCATAGCGGTGCTGTTTTACGCCACATAGTGGCTTATTTTGATGTATACATCAATAAAATCACCGATTTGGCAAAATATTGATGTATACGTCAATACTATCGTTTTGAACCTGCTTTTGAAGCTCCCAGGTGGCCCAAAACCATTAAAAAAGGCAAAAAATGCCCTATTTTGAGCATCAAAAAGGCCTGTAGCCCAATCTGGACTAGCGCTACATGCTATTTATTTGGTAGCAAGAAGATAGTCGTAATTTGCATCACCTGGCCGGCTGCTGCGCCTCCAGCAGGGCGGCTATCCGCTCTAGGCCCAGCCTGCGCGCCTGCTCCAGTGCGTTGAAGCCATCGGGGTCACGCAGTGCGCTGCTGGCGCCCAGTTGCAGCAGGCGCTGCACTGCAGGCTCATGGCCATTGATCACTGCCAGCATCAGCGGTGTGCGGCCCATGCTGTCGATGCTGTTGATAGGCGCGCCTTGTTGCAGCAGCTGTTCAATCTCTGCCACCCGACCGCTGCGCGCCGCCTGCAACAGGCTGGCCTGCAGGTTTGTACTGCCAGCCTGCTCGCGCAAGCGCGCTGCAGGGGCGGCCATGCTGTCGGCGCGCTGCATACCCAAAGCAGGTGCAGGCGCAGCGCGCGGAACAGTAAAGGGCGCGGGTGCGGGTGGCGCGACCTGCGGCGGCGTTGAAAGCGGGAAGGGCGAAGGAGTCATTGCCGCTGCCGGTGCGGCAGGGGCTCCAGCTTCACGCGCCACGCTGCCGCTGCTGGCAACACTGTCCTGCACGGGCGCTGCCTTGGCCAGCGCGTTGTCCCTGCGCTCTGGTGGCGATGGCAACGGTACAGCTTGTGCTGATGGCTTCGCAGGTGCGGCTGCTTTTGTATTGGCTCTTGTTTCGGTTTGGGCAGGGGCACGCGTTGCGGGAGCAGGTGCTACCGGCGTAGCAGGTGGTACCCGTGCAGCCTCGGGCTGGCCCATCGCGATTTCTTTTTCTTCCGGTGTGCCGCGGTCAAACTGAAGCACTACCAGGCCAGTCAGCCCGGCCAGTGCAATGCTGGCGAGCATGGAGACTTTCCAGCGTGGCTGGTTGGCGGCTTCTGGTGGCTTGCCAGCGGCTGCGATGTTTTGGCTGTTGGCAGCCAGCACCGCCGCTGCATGCGCCTGCACGGCCTGCCTGACGTGTGCGCCCGGCCTGCCCATGTCCTGCTGGCTGGCTTCGCGGTAGCGGCGGGTCAGTTCGTCGCCCGGGCTGCGGCTGTCGTCATGCGTGTTCATGCGAACTCCTGCAGTGATTGTTTGAGGCTGCTGCGTGCGTAGCGCAGCCGACTCTTGGCGGTTTCAAAATTGACCCCCGTAGCAGCGGCGATGTCCTCGACGCTCAGGCCGGCTTCTGCCTGCAACAAAAAAGCCTCGCGCTGCATCGCAGGCAGCGCCTCGACGGCGGCAATCAATGCGGCAGCCTGCTCACGCGACTCGAGTTGCCGTACCGGCCCGAAGCCGGAGTCGGCCGCCAGCGTTTGGCCGGGTCCGCCGTCTTCATCGTCTTCGTCGCTGTTTATGGCGACATGGTTTTTGGCGGTCCGAAAGTAATCGATCATGCGGTTGTGCGCGATGGTGAAGAGCCAGGTTTTAAACCGGGCCTTGACCTGGTAGCTGGCAGCCTGCCGCGCCACTGCAAACCAGACGTCCTGCATCAGGTCGTCGGCCAACGCCTGGTTGCGCACGCTGCGAAATACAAAACGCCAGACGCTCATTTCATGCCGTGTGTACAGCGCATCGAAAGCCGCCAGTTCACCACCCGCATAGCGCAGCATCAGCGACTCGTCGCTGTCGTCTGGCTGCGGCTGGGCGGTGGACGGCATCCACCCCATTATGCGGACGACGGCCTCAAGCTGCGGCTCAGTACTGGCGCCTCGGTGGGTCGGGCACGTAAGACACGGGGCCCGACTCGGGGAAGGGGTTGGGCACGGTGGGCCTGGCCACCGGTTCGCGTATCACGCCGCTGGCGATCAGGTTCTCGCGGCTGTCGTAGCGTATACGGATGACTTCATTGGGTTGCGATTGCAGGCGCTCAAACTGTGTGTGTGTGACCACCGAGGTTTCACGTTGTCCATGCGCAGTGCCCAGCTTGGGGGAGGGCGCAGGCGGTGCGAAAGCGGGCGCCGCTTTTGCCAGGGCGCTGCCGCGAGACGACTGTTCTGCAGCGGGGCTCTCGCTGCGATCGGCGAGAGCCGAAGCAGACGGTGCGGGCGCACTGCGGTAGCGGCTTTCGTTTTCCAGTCCCGGCTCGTAGCGGCGTGGCTGCACGGGCTGCGCCGGTTGGGCTATGGGCTGTGGCAGGCGCTCGCGGAACAGCGCCACACCTATCACCCCGGTATTGGCTGGTCGCCCGGTCAGGCCTGCATAGGAATTGCGCGCATCCGAAAACTCAAAGGCCGCGACCTCGCTGTTGCTCTTGCGCCAGCCGGTGATCTGGTAGCGCTCATAGGGTGAAAAAACATAACCGGTCTGGCCCCAAGCGGCGGTGTCGCCGTTCAGCACATTCACGCCATCGATTGCAGTCACAGCCAGCAGGCGCTCGCCAGCCTTGCTGCGTACTGCGACCGCATAACGTGCGGCCGGTTTGCCGGCGACCCAATACTCGCCCCGGGCGTAGTGAACGGGCAGCGTCGCGCCCGTATCGCGGTCAACGATGGTCACGTCGGCCAGGTTGCCCAGGGCATGGGCCTGCAGGCAGGCGCCTGCGAGTAGAAGTGGCAGGGTCAGCAAACGAAGTTTCATGATCGCTCCAAAAAAGTGGCTGGAGCAGGTTGAAACGAAGCAGCAACCCGAATGGGGTTAAACCGCGCCGATTATTTTTCCCGGTTGCTGGCACTTTTTGCTTCTGCCGGCTTGTTGCTGGTTTTTTCGGCGTCCCTGAACGCTTCGGCCGTTGGGGCGCCTGCGGAGCCTGGTCTGCGCATTTTTTCACCGCTGCCTTGGGCAATGCGTGCCTGTTTCGCGTGAATGTTGGCGTAAAGCCCGGTTCTTTGGGTGACCATAAAAACCTTTCTTTCAAATCATGAAATGCCAGTTTTGCGGACAACCATTCTTCGTCAAGTAGGTCTGCGCCGCGACCCGCGTGTCAGTTTTTGACCTTATGTCTTTTCTGCAATGGCTGGCCTGAAGAAACTGTCAAACAGTGTTGTCAGTGCAGGAAACTCTCTTAGAAACCGCTCACGGTTGACGAAATAGGCTTCGGAAGCCACTGCAAAAAACTCCACTGGCGACTGCGCACCATACGCATCCAGCCACGGGGCGTCTGCGCCGAAGCGCTCATGCATGGCGACGCTTTCCCTGAAGGCGGCGTAGTTTTGCTGCATGGTTTTCTGCCAGGCGGTTCGCGCCGCACGCGAGGGGAGTGGTGGGCAGCCATTGGCGTGACCGTCGCGCATGTCCAGCTTGTGTACAAACTCATGGATCACCACGTTGTGCCCGCGCTCTACCAGTCCATCGGATCCATCCGCACCGCCGGTGACGTCTTCCCAACTGAGCGTGACGGGTCCGCGCTCCATAGCCTCACCCGCCAGCACCTCGCTGTAGTTGTGCACTACGCCAGCAGCATCGACCGCCTGCCGGCGCGCCAGCATGGCGCCGGGGTGTACGACGATGCCGAGGAAGTCGTCATACAGCTTAAGGCCCAGGTGCAGCACCGGCAGGCAGGCTTGTGCGGCGATGGCCACTGCCATTGCATCCGTCACTTCAAGGCCGTGCGCGCCGGTGAACTCCTTGCCGGCCAGGAACTGGCTGCTCAATTTGTGCAGCATGACCTGGTCTTGCGGCTCCAGTGCCGCCAGAAACGGGTAGGCCTGCAATGTGCCTTCCCACTGCGCATCGGGTATAGCGGTGTAGTGCTCACGTTTAAGCGCAAGCAGCAGACGCTTCCAGCAGTTCAGCATGGCTGGATTCAGGCCAGTGCAATGCGCTGCAGGCCACTGGCCGACAGGCGCAGCACCTCGGCGCGCGCAGGGCTGGCCTGCATGTCCCAGTCGGACAGCACCACGCGGTTCAGCCCGCCACCGAGGTCGTGTACGGCTGGCTTGTGGGTGTGGCCGTGGATCAGTGTGTGGGCGTCTGCAGCCTGCAACCAGACACGTGTGGCCTGCAGGTCCAGGTCGGCATAGACGGCCCCGGAGGCCTTGCGTGATTCGCTTTGCTCACGCAGGCTGCGGGCAATCTGCTGGCGCTCTTCCAGTGGTTTGGCCAGAAAAGCCTGCTGCCATTGCGGTGAGCGCACCTGTTCGCGAAATCGCATGTAGTCCACATCATCCAGGCACAGTGCATCGCCATGCGAGAGCAGCCAGCGGTGTTTGTTGAATAACAGCAGTGTGGGGTCGGCCAGCAATGTGACATTGCAAAGCCCCATCAGTTCATCGCCGATGAGGAAGTCGCGGTTGCCGTGCATAAAAAACACCTGCAGCCTGCCGGCAGTCTCACCCAGCACATGCGCACAGAAGCCTTCAAAATTCCCTGCCGTTGCTGAAATTTCCTCACCGACCGCATCGTCGCCTACCCACACCTCAAACAGGTCGCCGAGTATGAAAACGGCATCGGCGGGTGTGCTCTGCATATAGTGCTGCCAGGCCGCAAACGTGGCAGGCTCGCTGGCATGCAAATGCAGGTCGGAAATGAAATCGACCGTGCGCCAATCCGGTGGAGCGATGAGCTCGGCTGGTTGGGGCACGGTCGCAGCCATGACGGCGGACGGGATCGCGTTGCCTGTTTAGAGCGCAACCGCCTTTTCAATGATCACGTCGGTTTGCGGCACATCGCCGTGGCCGCCCTTGTTGCCGGTCTTGACGCCTTCGATCTTGTCGACCACATCGCTGCCGGAGATGACCTTGCCGAACACCGCATAACCCCAGCCGGAGCCATTGGGCGCCGTGTGGTTCAGGAAGTTGTTCTTGGATGCGTTGATGAAAAACTGGGCGCTGGCCGAGTGCGGTGCATTTGTGCGAGCCATGGCAACGGTGTACTTGTCGTTCTTCAGGCCATTGGTGGCTTCGTTTTCGATCTCGCCGTCGGTAGGCTTTTGTTTCATGCCTGGCTCAAATCCGCCGCCCTGGATCATGAAGCCGGGGATCACGCGGTGGAACACGACATTGCTGTAGTGACCCTTGTTGACGTAGCTCAGAAAGTTGGCGACCGTCTTGGGCGCCTTGGCGGCGTCGAGTTCAAGCGTGATGACGCCGTAGTCCTTGATGTGGAGTTCTACTTGTGGATTGCTCATGGGGTTTCCTTTGGTTGATCTGGAATGGTTGCCTGTTTTTTTGCAGAACGCCTACATCAGGGTGGCTGACTTGATGAGTACGGGTGTCTTGGGTACGTCGCTGCCGAACTGGCCGCCAGGGCCGGTCGGCACGCCCTTGATTTTTTCGACCACGTCCATGCCGCTCACGATTTTGCCGAACACGGTGTAGCCGAAGAGCTGCGGGTTGTTGACGAGTTGCGCGCGCGGGATGTTTTCATAGGTGCGGCCGCCGAATTCGAACTTCGGTACCGGGTCACCGGCGGGGATGATCGTCGGGTTCAGGAAGTCGTTGTCCTTCACGTTGATGAAGAACTGGGCCGATGCCGAGTTGGGGTCGTTGGTACGTGCCATGGCCACGGTACCGACGACGTTTTTGGCGCCGCCTTTGGCCAATGCCTCGCGGCCCTCATGCGCGACCGGCGGTCGTGTTTTTTTCTCCGCATAGCTGGGCTCGTAGCCGCCGCCCTGAATCATGAAGTTGCTGATGACGCGGTGAAAAATTGTGCCGTCGTAGTGTTTGTCCTTGACGTATTGCAGGAAGTTGGCAACAGTCTTTGGGGCTTTGTCCGGATACACCTCCATCACGAAGTCGCCTTCGCTGGTGATGAACTTCACCTTTTGGGCCGCCTGCGCCCAGACGCCGCCTGGCAGCAGGCTGAAAGACGCGATTGCCAGGCCGGCTGCGAAGGCCGCGCGACGTGTCGCCCGCAGGCCGCTTGTGAACGAAGTTTTCATTTAGACAGTCCCTTCATAGAAAATTTTCCACTGGCTGCCGCTACGGCTCCAGTACTGGCGTTTGCTGCGGCCGGTTTTTGCACCCTGGACAAGCTCGGCGAAGGTTACCACCATGGTGTCGGTGGTATCCGTCCAGCGGAGGTAGGACACATCCTTGAGCAGCACTTCACGGCCACCGATTTTCTCTATCTCGCTGCGCAAGAGCGGCGTCCATTCGGCCAGCTTCCTGCCATTGCTGAAAAAGAAGTCGGGCGCGTACCAGTTCGCCACACGGTTGACGTCGCCGCTGGACTTGGCTGCACTCCAAGCCTTCAGCGCGTCTTCAAAAGACTTGCCATCGGCCCTGGCAGTCTGCGGCGGGACCCATTTGAGCGTCTGGGCAATGACGACAGGTGTGGTGCGTATTTCAACCGTGCCGATGATGCGTTCCAGGTCAGGGTTGGCCAGCACCACACAGCCGTCGGTTGCCAGCGGCGCACGCGAGTACTGCGCAGGCGGTGTGCCGTGCAGCCAGATACCGCCGCCGGTCTTGCCGCGCTTGATGTCCAGCTGGTTCGGGTAATTGACCGGCAACGCGCCCGAGCCGTAAAAATCCTTTAGCGATTTCGGGTTGAGGTTGCTGGTGATGAAATAAACCCCCAGCGGCGTGCGCAGGTCACCTTCCAGGTTTTTCTCAGTGCCTGATTTGCCGACCGAGATGTAGTAATCGGCCAGCAGCTTCATGCCGGTGGCGGTATTTTCAAACAGGTACAGACGCGATTTGGATGCATCGACGGCAATCGCATGTTTGTTGACGGTGGACAGTGCGAGAAATTGCGATGGAACCAGCCCCGGGGCCGGCCGTTCGCGCAAGGCCCTCAGCCTGAGCAGTGATTCATCGCGCAGGTCTGCCAGCGCAGGACCGGCCGCCTTGGCCGTGGTGTCGGGCACATCGCCAATGGCACGTACAGGTCGCAACTGCGCGGCCAGCAGGTCGCCATAAACCAGCTGTGCCAGCTGGAAATTGGGCGCGTCGCGCACCAGGGTTTCAGCCCTGCCCAGTGCTTCACGGGTTTTGGCCTGCCCTATCAGCTTGTAGATGTCTATCAGCCGTGCTTCGGCTTCGCCTTCGCGCACCACAGATTTGGGCACCACTGCTTTTGTTGCTGCAGCAGCCTTGGCCTGCTGGTTTTGCTTTGCCCTGCGTTCGGCACGTGCCGCCTTGCGCGTTTCAGCAGCGG
This sequence comes from Pseudomonadota bacterium, assembly GCA_040388075.1. Classification (GTDB taxonomy): domain Bacteria; phylum Pseudomonadota; class Gammaproteobacteria; order Burkholderiales; family Burkholderiaceae_C; genus Polaromonas. The sequence continues at coordinate 214,856 of JAZKCN010000001.1, forward strand.
CGGCACGTTCGGCCTTGCTGCGTTTTTCCTTTTTGGCAGCGTATGCCGATGTGGACGCAAACGCCAGCGCCAGCGTCAACGCAACCGCGGTCGCAGTCAGGAAAAAAGCGGGGAAACCCCTTTTCATGGGAGTGGGGCAGTCGTTCAAGCGGAAAAAACAGTCAATGTGGATACACCATGCAAAACGGTCGCCATTTCTGACGGCGACCGGCTGCCCATCAATTGCCGGTGGATTCCCGGACTATCAGCCAGCGCTCGCCAGCCTTGACCAGGTCCAGTGTCTTGCGGCTGGACACATTCAGCGAATCGGCGCTGTAAGCCTGCCTGAATCTGGCGGATGCCTTGTCACCGTTGACGGTCACAGCGAGGTTGTCCAGCTTGACGGTGATGCGTGATTTTCCGACGATGCGGGCGCGGCGGTCTTCTTCCCAGGATTTGCGGCTTTCACCTTTGGGTGTGGCGAAGTCCCGGCCGTAACTGCCGAGGTAGCTGCCCATGTCCTTCGCTGCCCAGGCCGCTGCCCAGGCGCGGACGGCGTTTTCAACATCCTTTTCAGCGCCGCTGGAGGCTGCCGCAGCAGGTGCTGCAGGCGCCGCAGCGGGGGCTGGGCGTGGCGTGGCGGCGGGCGCTGCAACAGGAGCCGCGGCTACAACCGGCGCCCTGGCGGCAGCGGCAGCGGCTGCCTGGGCGCTGGTCGCCGGTTTCTGGCCTTTGGCATCCGGTGCAAACAGTGTGCGTATCAACGCCAGCTTGGGTTGCACGCCGGTGTTGCCGCCGTCGAGTTGCAGTGCCTTGCTGTAAGCCTGACTGGCCAGCTTTGCATAAACGTCACCCAGGTTTTCATGCGCGGTGGCATAGCTGGGGTTGGTGCGTATCGCCATTTCAAGGGCTGCACGCGCTTTGTCGAACTGGCTCTGGCCCGCATACAGGACAGCCAGGTTGTTGTAGGGCTCCGGCAGCTCCGGGTAGTCCTGGGTGATCTGGGTGAAGGTGGTGATGGCGTCACCCGGCTTGCCGGCTTCGGTCTGGATCACGCCCTTGATAAAACGCATCTGCGGGTCGCGTGGCTTGCCGGCCAGATACTGGTCGGCCTTTGCCAGTGCTTCGGCGATCTTGCCGGAGCGGATCAGCGCGTTCACATCGGAGTAATCATCGGCATAAGCGGCGCCAGCCGACAGGCCGGCTGCCAGCAGCAGCGTGCGCAGCACAGTTGAAAAACCCGCGGGCTTGAACATTTGCGGACGGGGTGCTGGATTGAACATAAGGCCTCTGCAGTTTGTGTGCTTTTGACGGTGTGAGCGGGCTGGATATACTGGTGGATTGTAGCTGAGGGGTATAGTTCAATCGCGCCGGAAACAGCCGTTTTTCGGGCCTGCCGCCGGTTTTTCTGTCCCCCTGCAACCCGCTTTTCATACCTGCTTTCCATCAGGCCCGGCCCCTGAACCAGTGGTTTTATCGCCCTTTTGTTGCAAGCCCCAGACCTCCACGCACCCAGCCAATTCATGAGCCTCCGGATTTACAACACGCTGTCGCGTGACGTGGAAACATTTACGCCTCTGGTTCCCGGACACGTTCGCATGTACGTCTGCGGCATGACCGTGTACGACCTGTGCCACCTCGGCCATGCGCGTGCGATGGTGGCCTTTGATATCGTGCAGCGCTGGCTTAAAACCGGCGGACTCAAGGTGACTTATGTGCGCAATGTCACCGACATCGATGACAAGATCATCAGGCGGGCAGTTGAGAACGGTGAAACCATACGCTCGCTCACTGACCGCATGGTGGATGCCCTGCACCAGGATGCCGACGCGCTGGGCATCGAACGTCCGACCCACGAGCCGCGTGCCACTGACTATGTTCCGCAGATGCTCAGCCTGATCGACAGGCTCAAACAGAAGGGGCTGGCCTACCAGGCCAAAGAAGGGACGGGTGCGGGGGACGTCAACTACGCTGTGCGCAAATTCAGCGGTTACGGCAAGCTGTCGGGCAAGTCGCTGGATGAGCTGCGTGCCGGTGAACGTGTGGATGTGCTGGACGGCAAGGACGACCCGCTGGATTTTGTGCTCTGGAAGAGCGCCAAGCCCTCCGAGCCTGAGGATGCCAAATGGCCCAGCGTCTATGGCCCGGGTCGCCCGGGCTGGCATATTGAGTGCTCGGCCATGGCTTGTGAGCTTCTTGGCGAATCGTTTGACATTCATGGCGGGGGCGCCGACCTGCAGTTTCCGCACCATGAAAACGAGATCGCCCAGTCAGAGGGCGCTTTTGGCAAGCCGCTGGCAGGCACCTGGATGCACAACGGTTTCGTGCGGGTCGACAACGAAAAGATGTCCAAGTCGCTGGGTAATTTTTTTACCATCCGCGAGATCCTGGCGAAGTACGACGCCGAGACCGTTCGTTTTTTCATCCTGCGAGCGCATTACCGCAGCCCTCTCAATTACAGCGATGCGCACCTCGACGATGCGCGCAACTCGCTGAAGCGGCTTTACACCGCGCTGGATCTGGTCAAGCCTGCCGCTGCAGATATTGACTGGGCCAATTCGTTTGCCGCCCGCTTCAAGCTTGCGATGGACGAAGATTTTGGTACGCCGGAAGCGGTGGCGGTACTTTTTGAGTTGGCTGGCGAAGTCAACAAGACGGCCTCTGCCGAACTGGCCGGGCTGCTCAAAGGTTTGGGCGCCTGTCTTGGCCTGCTGCAGGGCAAGCCCGCTGCTTACCTGAAGGCCGGTGCCGGACTGGACGATGACAGCATCCAGAAACTGATTGCCCAGCGTGCCGAGGCCAAGGCTGCACGCGACTTTGCACGCGCTGACAGGATACGTACCGATTTGCTGTCCCAGGGTGTGGTGTTGAAGGATTCCTCCACTGGCACAACCTGGGAGGCGAAGGCATGACCGTGAAAAAAGCAGTTCGGGCTGAAACGCCGGAAGATGCGCCGGTGGTCAATTCCACACCTGAATACTGGGCCGAGGCCTGCAGGCACCTGGTTCGCAAAGACCGCGTGATGAAGCGGTTGATCCCGCAGTTTGGCGATGCCTGCCTGCAAAGCCGCGGTGATGCTTTCAGCACACTGGCGCGCAGCATTGTGGGTCAGCAGATATCGGTCAAGGCGGCCCAGTCGGTCTGGCATAAATTCCTGGTGCTGCCCAGGAAGATGACGCCTGCCAATGTGCTCAAGCTCAAGGTTGACGACATGCGCGCGGCTGGGCTGAGTGCCCGCAAGGTCGAATACCTGGTGGACCTGGCCATTCACTTTGACGCCGGAACAGTGCACGTCAAGGACTGGGCGGCGATGGACGATGAGGCCATCATTGCAGAACTGGTCGCCATTCGCGGCATAGGCCGCTGGACGGCCGAGATGTTCCTGATTTTTTACCTGCGGCGGCCGAATGTGCTGCCGCTCGATGATGTGGGCCTGATTGCCGGCATCAGCAAGAACTATTTTTCAGGCGAATCTGTCAGCCGCAGCGATGCGCGCGAGGTGGCCGCTGCCTGGGCGCCATATTGCAGTGTTGCAACTTGGTATATTTGGCGTTCTCTCGATCCCTTGCCTGTGCCCGGCGCCGAGACGACCCGATCCTGAAGCCTTGAGGAGTTTAGACATGGCCAAGAAGACCTTCCTCGATTTCGAGCAGCCGATTGCGGAGCTTGAAGGAAAAATAGAAGAACTGCGATATGTGCAGACCGAGTCTGCCGTCGATATTTCCGAGGAAATCGACCAGTTGGCCAAGAAGAGCCAGCAGCTCACCAAGGACATTTACAGTGACCTGACCCCATGGCAGATCACCAAGATTGCGCGTCACGCCGAACGCCCCTACACGCTGGACTACATCCGCGAAATCTTCACCGACTTTGTCGAGCTGCATGGCGATCGGCATTTTTCCGATGACCTGTCCATCGTCGGCGGTTTGGCCCGATTCAACGGCACGGCCTGTATGGTGCTGGGCCACCAGAAGGGCCGCGACACGAAGGAACGCGGCTTGCGCAACTTCGGCATGAGCAAGCCCGAGGGCTACCGCAAGGCCTTGCGCCTGATGAAAACGGCCGAGAAGTTCAAGCTGCCCGTCTTTACTTTTGTCGATACACCGGGGGCCTATCCGGGCATTGACGCCGAAGAGCGCGGCCAGTCGGAGGCGATAGGCCGCAATATTTTCGAAATGGCGCAACTGGAAGTGCCCATCATCACCACCATCATCGGCGAAGGCGGCTCCGGCGGCGCACTGGCGATTTCCGTGGCCGACCAGGTTGTGATGTTGCAGTATTCGATTTATTCCGTTATCAGCCCCGAGGGTTGCGCGTCGATCCTGTGGAAGACCTCCGACAAGGCAGAAATTGCCGCTGAGGCACTGGGCATCACAGCCCACCGCCTGAAGGCCCTTGGCGTGATTGATAAGATCGTGAACGAGCCCGTCGGTGGTGCACATCGCGACCACAAGCAGATGGCGGCATTCCTCAAGCGCGCCCTCAATGATGCGTTCCGCCAGGTCAACGACCTGAAGGTCAAGGAGTTGCTGGACCGCCGATACGAACGTCTGCAAAGCTATGGCCGTTTCACCGACACCAAAGCCGACGCGAAGTAAGGCTTCCGCGCCGGCAACTGGCAATCCAGCTGCCGCAGCGCTCTCTAATTCACGGAGGAATCGCACCCCTCCGCTTCCGCCACTGGGCATTGCCTACAGTGGCGGCGCCGATTCCACCGCTTTATTGCTGGCCGCCGCAGCGCAGTGGCCGGGCCAGGTCGAGGCTATCCATATTCATCATGGACTGCAGGCCGCAGCGGATACTTTTGTACAGGTCTGCCAGTCTGTCTGTGCAGGTACTGGCGTTAGGCTGCACGTCGTCCATGTCGATGCATCGCATGCCACTGGTGAAAGTCCGGAAGATGCGGCCCGGCGCGCGCGTTACAAAGCGCTTGCGGGCGAAGCGAAGCGACTGGGGCTTGCAAGCGTGCTGCTTGGACAGCATGCCGATGACCAGGTTGAAACCTTGTTGCTGGCATTGAGTCGGGGGGCGGGCCTGCCAGGCCTGTCTGGCATGGGGGAGCTGTTTGAGCGCGAAGGCATCACGTTCTGGCGTCCGCTGCTGGAAACCCCGGCGGCCGACCTGCGTGCATGGCTGGTGATGCAAAAAATTCCGTTTGTCGATGACCCCACCAATACCGACGAGCGCTACACCCGCAACATGATTCGTGCGCGGCTGTTGCCGGTGCTGGCAGAGGCATTCCCGACCTTCAGGGAGACTTTTGGCCGCAGCGCCAGGCATGCCGCGCAGGCGCAGGAGTTGTTGCTGGAAGTCGCTGCTGAAGATCTGGCGCGTGTCGGCTCGCCGCCGGTAATCAAAAGCCTGCAGGCCCTGTCCAGACACCGGCAGGCCAATGTTCTCAGGCACTGGCTGTTGCTGGTCCACCAGGCCACACCCAGCGCAGCGCAGCTGGAACAATTGCTTGCTCAAATCGCCGCCTGCACCACACGCGGTCACAGCATAGACATCAAGGTGGCGGCTGGTCATGTCACACGCCAGGGCACGGTACTGGCCTGGATGTGAGGCTTCGGTACAGAGCGACCAACTGGCTATAATTGAAGGCTTTGCTGGCGGGGCCGCATTCACTGGGTGCCGCGCTGACGCCGCAAAAAGCAAAAAACCAACCCTTGATTGATATTCCGCAATGGCTTTGATCGTTCACAAATACGGTGGTACATCGATGGGCTCGACCGAGCGCATCCGCAATGTGGCCAAACGCGTTGCCAAATGGGCGCGTGCCGGCCACCAGATGGTTGTCGTCCCGAGCGCCATGAGTGGCGAAACCAACCGACTGCTGGGTTTGGCCAAAGAACTGGCATCCGGCACAACCGGTGATGCCTATGGCCGTGAGCTCGATGCGCTGGCCGCAACTGGCGAGCAGGCATCGAGCGCATTGCTGGCCATTGCGTTGCAGGCAGAGGGAATGCAAGCCGTCAGTTATTCAGGCTGGCAGGTCGCCATCAAGACCAACAACGCGTATACCAAGGCTCGTATTGAGTCGATAGACGACCAGCGTGTACTCGGCGATCTCGATGCAGGCAAGGTCGTCATCATCACCGGCTTCCAGGGTGTGGATGAGGCCGGTAACGTCACGACGCTGGGCCGTGGCGGCTCCGACACCTCTGCCGTGGCGATTGCCGCAGCAATGAAGGCACATGAATGCCTCATCTACACCGATGTCGATGGCGTCTACACCACCGACCCGCGCGTGGTACCTGAAGCGCGCCGTCTACAGACCGTGAGTTTTGAAGAGATGCTGGAAATGGCCTCGCTGGGCTCCAAGGTATTGCAGATTCGCTCGGTGGAGTTTGCTGGCAAGTACAAGGTGCCGCTGCGCGTGCTGTCCAGTTTCACCGACTGGGATATAGACATCAACGAAGAGGCCAAATCGGGTACTTTGATCAGTTTTGAGGAAGACGAAAACATGGAACAAGCCATCGTATCGGGCATCGCGTTCAACCGCGACGAAGCCAAAATCTCCGTGCTGGGCGTGCCCGACACCCCCGGCATTGCGTACCAGATCCTTGGTGCAGTGGCCGACGCCAATATCGAAGTTGATGTGATCATTCAGAACATCAGCAAGGACGGCAAGACCGACTTCAGCTTCACCGTGCACCGCAACGACTACGCCAGGACTGTGGACCTGCTCAAGGGCAAGGTGTTGCCTGCACTCGGTGCCCACGAAATCACCGGCGATGCCAAGATTTGCAAGGTCAGCATCGTTGGTATTGGCATGCGCAGCCACGTTGGTGTTGCCAGCAAGATGTTTCGCGTGTTGAGCGAAGAGGGCATCAACATCCAGATGATCTCCACCAGCGAAATCAAGACTTCGGTGGTCATCGACGAGAAATACATGGAGCTCGCCGTGCGTGCGTTGCACAAGGCTTTCGACCTGGACCAGCCGGCAGCCTGAAACGTGCTGTCACATGACAGCCGGCGAGCCGCTCAAAAGGGTGGCGAGTCGTGAGATAATTGATTTATTGGAAACGTGACCGAGTGGCCGAAGGTGCTCCCCTGCTAAGGGAGTATGGGGTGTAGAGCCTCATCGAGGGTTCGAATCCCTCCGTTTCCGCCAATATAAAAAGCCGCCTTCGGGCGGCTTTTTTGTTTCTGCAACAAGCTTGCTTGACCCGCTGGCCGTTCAATCCCACTTCATATAAAGCCAGCCGCAAGGTACCACCCTATGCTCCACAACAGCCAGGCCTGTGGAATTGCATAGGGATACACCATCATCACCACACCTGATCAGGTCAGCAGGGGACTTTCGGTTTTTCGGCTGCGCCTGAACGCGACGTAGCCGATGATTCCAAAAATGATGGTTCCGAAAAGATAGGCGGGGCTGGGCAGCAAAAGGCCTATGGTCTTGAAGGGACATGCCAGCCAAGTACCATAACTGCCACCCATCAGTCTCAAGGAAGATCATGCAGGAAGCCGCTTATTTCTACGTCTCAAAATTCTGGATCGCGCCTGCCGGCAAGAAAGCCCTGATGGAATGGCTGGACAACGGCCATGTCGATGAGGTCGTCGGCCAGCCGGGATTTCTCTGGTGCCGCCAGATTGATCTGCGCGAAAAAGATGCGGATGGCTGTGAGGCCTACCTGATGATTTACGCACTCGATTCAGAGGAGAATTTCCGCGCCTACAAGGCCAACGATGCGCTTTCTGCCAAATTCACCGAGCAGCGCAAAGAGTTCGCACACCACTTGCGCATGGACCGCTGGGATGGACCGGTGGTCGGTGTATTCGATAAAAAGTAAGTCGGGGTTTCCGCGTTCAGGCGCTGGCTTTGCGAAGTGCCGGCCGTACCGGTTTGCGTGCTTGTGATTTGGCTGGCGAGGTTACTGTTTTTGATGTGAACAATTCAGCCACCAGTCCGCGCAGCCACTGGTTGGCCACGTCGTTGTGGTTGCGCTGGTGCCAGAACTGCTTGATTTCGAAACGTGGCGTTTCTATCGGCAGTTTCATCATCTTCAGCCTGGGCATGGGCGGGATATAGGCCATCACATAACTGGGTACCGTCGCCAGCAGGTCCGTCTGTTGCACGATCTCCGGCACCACCATGAAGTGCGGCACGCGCAGCGCAATACGCCTGCTGAGTCCCTTGTCCGCCAGGTAGCGCTCGATAAAGGTTGTGGTGGAAGACTGCATCGAGATGTTGCTGTAGCGTGACCCCGCAGGCTCGATCAGGATGTGCGACTCCGATGAAAACTGTTTCAGGGTCAGGCTGCTGCGCACCCGCGGGTGCTCCTTGCTGACCAGGCAGACATAGGAGTCTTCAAACAGGCGTTGCTGGTAAAAGCCCGCATTCAGGCCGGGCAGGAAGCCGAGTGCGAGGTCTGCCTCGCCGGAGGTAAATGCGCTCTGGTAAGACTCGCGCGGCAACTGCAGGACACGCAGGTTGACGCTGGGGGCCACCGTCTTCAGCCGTGTGATCAGCCTGGGCAGGTAGACCAGTTCACCGATATCGCTCAGCAAGATCTGGAAGGTACGGTCGCAGGTAGCCGGGTCGAACACTGACGCCTTGTCCAGCGCGCCGTGCAGCAGCGCCAGCCCGTCCCTGACGGTGGCGGCAATCTGTTTAGCAAACGGGGTTGGCTCCATACCTGTAGGCACCCGTACAAACAGCGGGTCGCCGCAGATGGCCCGCAGCCGGCTCAGTGCGTGGCTCATCGACGGCTGTGACAAGCCCAGCCTGAAGCCGGCACGGGTCAGGTTGCCGTCCTGCATCAGGGCGTCAAACGCCATCAACAGGTTCAGGTCGACTTTGCGGATGTCCATGTTTTAGTCCCGACGAATTTCAAAGTGGCAGCCATCATCAGAAATTCTAATGATGTGGATTAGGTATATCGATTGTATTGATTCGACCGCGATGTTAACTTTCAGCCCGCACCCGAACTGCGGGGCTAAAAAAACAACGGAGACAAGGCAGATGACCAGAAAGCGCAAGACGCTTCAATCCGGCATGGGTTGGAGCAACGAGACCAGCATCACGGTTCAGGGGCTTGACCTGTCACGCGACATACTGGGGCACCTGAACCTCGGTGACTTTGCCTTCCTTGAGATCAAGGGCAGGAAACCCACGCCGCAGGAGTCGCTTGTATTCAATGCGATGCTCGCCACGCTGGTCGAGCACGGCATGACACCCATGGTGATTGCCGCACGCCTGACCTACCTCGGCGCACCGGAATCACTGCAGGGTGCGGTAGCTTCGGGTCTGCTGGGCATGGGCACCACGTTTGCCGGCACAGCGGAAGGCTCTGCCCGTATCCTGCAGGAAGCCATCACCAAAGACACGACTGACGCAGACCTGCCGGCGCTGGCCGAGCAGATCGTTGCGAGACACGTAGCCTCCAAAACATCGATTCCCGGCATCGGCCATCCGCTGCATAAACCGATAGACCCGCGTACGCCGAGGCTGTTCCAGCTGGCGGCCGAGAACGGTTTGAGCGGACGTTATGTCGAGTTGATAAAGCTGGTAGCCAGCGCTGCCGAGCGGGCGCTGAACAAGCCAGGCCAGTTGCCGGTCAATGCGACGGGCGCACTTGGTGCGCTGTCGTCCGAGCTTGAAATCCCCTGGCGGCTTTGCCGTGGTCTCGCCGTCATAGGCCGCACGATAGGCATCGTCGGCCACCTCGCCGAAGAAATGCGCAACCCGCTGGGCCGTGAAATCTGGGAGCGCGCCGAGGAAGAGTCATCCTCGCATGCCCGTCAGCCAAACTGAATACAACACAAGGAGACATCATGATCACTCGCCGTCAGACATTGGCCGCCGCTGCGGCAGCAGCAGTGGGAACCAGCTTCAATGGCTTTGCGCAGCCTGCGCCATGGCCGAACAAAACGGTGCGCGTCATCGTGCCGTTTGCGCCTGCAGGCGGGGTTGATCTCCTGTCACGCTTTATCGGCGAGAAGCTGGGCAGCACGCTGGGCCAGAGTTTTGTGATCGAGAACCGGCCAGGCGCAGGCGGCAACATCGGCACCGAAGCGGTCGTGCGTGCGACCAACGACGGCTACACCCTGCTGATTTCGGGCAGCCCCACCCACGTCATCAATCCCTACCTCTATAAAAACCTGTCGTACAACCCGGTCAAGGAACTCAGCCAGGTGGCGCTGATGGCATCGGCGCCCAATCTGCTGGTGGTCAACCCCGGCCTGGGTCTCAACTCTGTCGACGACCTCGTCAAGCTGGCACGCAGCAAACCCGGACAGGTCAGCTTTTCTTCGGCGGGCAACGGCACCAGCGGTCACCTCGCGGGCGAGTTGCTGCGCAGCCAGGCCAAAGTTGAATTGATGCATGTCCCTTACAAAGGCCAGGCCGATGCGATCACCGCAGTGATTCGCGGCGAAGTGGCTTTTGCATTTGTCGCCATTCCCGGCACGCTGGCCTTGGTCAAGGACGGCCGCATCAAGGCGCTTGCCGTGACCAGTGCAGCTCGCAGCACGCTGGTGCCCGACCTGCCAACCGTGACGCAGGCCGGTTACCGGGATTTCGAGGTGCTGGCCTGGTACTGCATGTCAGCGCCCGGCGGCACGCCGGCGCCCATCGTTACCCGGCTGGCTGGCGAGATTGAAAAAATCATCCAGGAACCAGCGACGAAGGAAAAGCTGACCGCCCTCGGCATGGAACCCAACTTCAGGAAGGGCGATGACTTCATCGACTACATGGCCAAAGAGTCGGCCAAATGGGGCCGGGTGATCAAGGACGCGAACATCGTCGCCAGCTGAGCTGCGTGATGCAGCTGCTTTCCTGGTCATTCCATACCTACAGGCTGCCTTACGAGCGGCCCGTGCAGTGGAGCGATGTCATTGAAGATGCCGCGGAATTCCTGCTGCTGAAGCTGGAGTCCGACACCGGGCACACCGGCGTGGCGGAGATGACGCTGAAGCCGACCTGGACCGGCACGTCGCGCCGTGGCCTGGTCGCTGCACTGGAAGACATGCTGCTGCCGCTGGTGCAGAAAAGCGTTGTCGATGACTGCCATGCGGTGCGCCGTTCCATGGACGCCTTCCCCGGCAACCTCGCGGCGAAGGCGCTGCTCGACAACGCGTTATGGGACTTGCAGGCCGCTGCATCCGGTACGCCGCTCTGGCGCACCTGGCAGGGCAGGCCCAGCGTGCCACTGACCTGGGTTCTTACAAGGCAGGCGCCTGCGCTGATGGCAGCAGAGGCGGTTGCAGTGCAGTCGAAGTACGGTTTCCAGTCCATCAAAGTCAAGGGTGGCCAAGGGCTGGAGACCGATGTGCGTGCTATGCACGAGCTGAAAGCCGCACTGGGCAGCAGCGTGCGGCTGTATGTGGATGCCAACGGCGCCTACCCATTCGACAAGGCGCTGGACTATGTGCAGTCCATGGCCGAAGCCGGTGCCGAAGTGGTCGAAGACCCCTGTCCACTGCGGCCGGACACTGCCTTTGCGCAGTTGCAGCAGTCCAGCAAAACGCCGGTACTGGTCGACTTTGGTTGCGAGTCGTTGCGTGATGCGGAGCTTTTCCTGGAACGTGGTGCCCGGGCCTTCAGCCTCAAGCCCGGCCGCTTTGGCCTGAGTGACACGCGCGAGATGGCCAGGCTTTCAACTGCTGCGGCCTGCAAGGCGGTGGTCGGCATGTTTGGTGAAAGCACGCTGGGTACCTTGCCCGCGCTCAGTCTTGCGTCAACCCTGCCCGAAGACTCGTTGCCTGCAGAGGTGACCTGGTTTCTGGCGATGACGGCGCAATGCGTGACACAGCAACTGGATGTGCAGGGGGGCAGGGTCAGCCTGCCCGAAGCCGCCGGCTGTGCATCGCTGGTCGATTGGGCGCGTGTGCAAGCACTGCCGAAATAACGCAAGAACACAACATCACGTATTTAAAGAAGAGAAGAAGGATCTATCCATGAAGGATTTCGGTTTGACCGAAGAGCAGCGCCTGATACGCGACACGGTGCGCGGGCTTGCCAAAGAGCACTTTGCGCCGGGCGCTGCGGCCGCAGACCGCGAGTGCAAGCCACCGGTGGGCAACCTGAAAGTGCTGGCCGGTCATGGCTACGCCGGCATGTTCATGCCGGAAGCCTATGGCGGTGCCGGGCTGGGCCTGATGGAAACCGTGCTGGTGGTTGAGCAGATCGCGCGCTACTGCGCGAACACCGCGATGCTGTTTTCCTGCACCGACGGGGCCACGCCGCGCGCCATCCTCGGCGTCGGTACTGAAGCGCAGAAAAGGCAATATCTGCCGCGGCTGGTCACTGGTGAGCTACGAACGGCCTGGAGCATGTCCGAGCCCAATGCCGGCTCCGACGTTGGCAACGTGCAGACAAAAGCCGTGCTGGACGGCGACGACTATGTCATCAACGGCAGCAAGCTCTGGTGCACAGCCGCGCAGGTGTCGGACCTTTTCCTCGTGCTGGTTCGACTCGATGCTTCACCCGGCATGAAGGGTGTCGGTGCGATATTGGTAGAGCGGGACACACCGGGCTTCACCGTCGGAAAACACCTGGACCTGCTGGGCCTGCGCGGCACCGGCATGGCAGAGCTGGTGTTTGAGAACTGCCGCGTGCCCAAGGGCAATCTGCTGCTGCCGGCGGGCCGCATGCGTGAGCTGCTGGCCGTGCTGGATGCAGATCGCATCAGCGGCAACCCGCCCATATGCCTGGGCATTGCGCAGGCCGCGTTCGAGGACGTCGTGCAACACGTGAAGGACCGTCACCAGTTCGGCAAGCCACTGGCTGACAACCAGGGCCTGCAGTGGAAGCTGGCCGACATGGCAATAGATATCGAAGCTGCGCGTGCCTTGCTGTATCGCGCCGCTGCACGGGTCGATGAGGGCAAACCCAGCATTGTGGATACCTCCATCACCAAGACCTATGTCAACCAGATGTCGGTTCGGGTGACCAATGAGGCGATGCAATTGGCCGGCGCCTATGGCCTGTCGGAAGAGTACCCGTATGAGCGTTATTTCCGCGATGTGCGCGGTATGTCTATCGGCTACGGAACCGTTGAAATCCACCGCAGTTCCATCGCCCGGGAAATCCTGGCTGGCCGCTACGAGTTTTAGGAGAAAAGCAGCATGACATCACGAACAGATTCCATCAGCGCCGGCAATGGCCAGCACTTCAACGCCTACGTCAGCGTTCCTGCCAATCCGAATGGCCACGCCATCGTCGTGTTGCAGGAGATTTTTGGTGTGACACCTGCAATCCGCATGGTGGCTGACCGCTTTGCCGAGGCCGGTTATCTCGCGGTTGCCCCCGACCTGTTCTGGCGGGTCGAGCCGGGGCTGTCACTGTCGCACTCGAAGGAAGACATGGCCCGGGCATTCTCGATTCTCGGCAGCTTCAACGACGACAGTGCGATGGCCGACATCGCCAGCACACAGGCGCACATCAGGGCATTGCCAGGCTTCAAGGGCAGCATTGCCGTGAGTGGCATGTGCCTGGGTGGACGGTTGACCTACCTTGCAGCCGCACGTTTGCCGCTGGACGCAGCCGTGGCTTTTTATGGTGTGGGCATAGAGAAAAATCTGCAGGACGCCGCCAGCATTGCCTGCCCCACCTTGATGTTCTTCGGCGGTGTTGATAAATACGTCAGCCCCGAAGCACGTGGGCAAATCGAAGCTGCCGTCAAGGGAAAAGCCGAGGTGATGGTTTATCCACAGGCCGATCACGGCTTCTATACGCGCGGAGAAGCTGCCACTGTGGCAGACGCTCACCAGAAAACGCTCGCCTTTCTTGGCAATGCGCTGAAGGCAGTGAACTGACATGCCCATGACTTTTGATGATGTCAAGGTGGGCGACAAATGGCGCAGCACCGGCCGTACGCTGACAGAAGCCGAGTTGACCCTGGCCTGCATGACCAGCGGCGACTGGCACCCGATACACGCCGATGCACAGTACGCCAAGTCATCGGTCGGCGGCCAGCGAATCTTCCAGGGCACCTACTGCCTGCACGTGGCGGTGGCAATGGCTACCCATTTTCCGGATATTGGTCCTGCAGTCATAGGTGCGCTGGGCTTCAAGGAGTGGAAGTTCCTCGCGCCGGTGGTGCCCGGCGATACCGTCCATGTTGAGGTCGAGATCACTGGCAAGCGGCTGACGTCGGATGGCAAGCGCGGCCTGATCGAGCGCCGCATCAAACTGGTTAACCACTCGGGCGCGACCGTGCAGGAAGGTATCGCCACCATGATGGCCGCAGTCGGGGGGGCATCATGATTCTGGGCGAAGTCATTGAACGCAATGCACGCTGTTTCCCGTTGCACCCCGCTGTGCTGTTTGAAGGTCGAACCATTACCCACGGCGAATTTGCATCGCGTGTGCGGCGCCTGATCAATGCACTGGCCGGCATGGGTTGCAAACGGCAGGACAGGATTGCCGTGCTGTCGCGCAACTGCCCGGAATTTCTGGAGGTCTATGGCGCGGCTGCGCTGGGTGGGTTCATCGGCGTCGGCATCAACTACAGACTGTCCGCCCCTGAGCAACTGGACATCCTCTCGGATGCCGCACCCGAGGTGCTGCTTTATGAACCCGAATATGCAGCCCGGGTAGAAGAGCTGCGTACGCAATTGCCGCCGTCCGTCCGTTATGTCTGTTTTGGCTCTGCCACCAGTTGGTCATTGGCGTATGAAGACCTGATGGCAAGCACGCATGATGGCGAGCCTTCGATACGGGCCGAAGCCGACGACACGCTGTTCCTGATCTACACCAGTGGCACCACCGGCAAACCCAAGGGCGTGATGCTGGGCAATGAGGGGCAACTGGAGCAGGCGAGGGCGCAGGCCATTTCGCATTGCGCCAGCCAGTCCGATCGCATGCTGATCGTCATGCCCTTCTATCACATAGGTGGGCCGACCGAATTGCTGACTTACCTCGTCACCGGCTCGACCATAGTGCTGCACCGCACATTCGATGCGCACACCATTTTGCAAAGCATGCAGGACCACGGTGTGACGGCGGCCCACCTGGCACCGACGATGATCCAGATGGTGCTGGAGTTGCAGGAGAAAAAGCCCTACGACCTGTCAAAGCTGCACACCATCATCTATGCATCGGCACCGATGTCGGTGGCATTGTCCAAACGCGCGCGGGCAGCCTTTGGCCCCATCTTCATGCAGATCTACGGCATGTCGGAACTGGGCCTGGGCAGCGTATTGCTCAAGCACCAGCACATCCTGGATGGCACAGCCGCGCAAGTCAAACGCCTGGCATCTGCCGGCCAGCCCTACCTGGGCACCGACATGAAGATCATTGACAAGGACGGCCAGCCGTGCACCATTGGTGAAACCGGCGACCTTCTGATGCGTTCCAAAGCGCTGATGCAGGGCTACTGGAACAGGCCCGAGCAGACGCGCGAAGCGCTGCCGGCCGATGGCTTTCTGCGAACCGGTGACATGGGTTACTTCGATGAGGAAGGTTTCCTCTTCATTGTGGACCGCAAGAAAGACATGGTGGTTTCCGGTGGCGAAAACATCTATTCACGCGAGGTCGAAGAGGTGTTGCTGCAGCACCCGTCCGTTGCGGAAGCTGCGGTGATAGGTGTGCCGGATGCCAAGTGGGGTGAATCGGTGATGGCTTTTGTGGTGCTTAAACCCGGCATGAATATCACTGAAGAAGAAGCGGTAGAGCACTGCAAGAAGTCGCTGGCCAGCTACAAAAAACCGAAATTTCTCAAGGTCATCGATGTGATGCCGCGCGTGGTCAGTACCAACAAGATTGACAAGCGTGCCTTGCGTGAACCCTTTTGGGCCGGCAGCGACCGGCAGGTGAGCTGAGGTTCTATTTGACATTTAAAAAACGGAGACAAAAATGAAACTGAAAAAACTTGCAACCTTTTTGATGCTGGCAGGCGCAGGCCTGATGGGCAGTGCGGCCTTCGCGCAGAATTTCCCCGACAAGCCGGTGCGCATCATCGTGCCGTTCACGGCTGGCGGGCTGGCCGATGTGCTGGCGCGGGGCCTGGCGAACGAGTTGTCGAAGACCTGGCCGCAACCGGTCGTGGTAGACAACCGCCCCGGTGCCAATACCATCATCGCGGCAGAACTCACGGCGCGTTCGCCGGCCGATGGCTACACGCTGCTGCTGGCCAACGACCCGACGGTCTCATCCAACCAGTACCTGTACAGCAAGCTGCCTTACGACCCGGTGAAGGACTTCACGCCTGTCATCAACATCGCTGCCACCCAAGAGGTACTGGTGGTCAGTGAAGCCTTCAAAGGCCGCACCGTGGCCGATCTGATTGCCCAGGCCAAGGCGAAGCCCGGCCAGATCACCTACGGCAGTTATGGGCCAGGCAGCAAGGCGCATCTGGATGCCGAAGACTTTTCCCGCATCACTGGCGTGAAGCTGAACCACATTCCCTACAAGGGTGTCGCTGATGTGATGGGCGCGCTGACCAGCGGGCAGATCGACATGGCGTTTTCGGGCATGCCTCCTGCGATCACGATGGTCAAGGGGGGCAAGGTCAGGGCGCTCGCGATTGCCGCACCGCAGCGCTCCCGTCTGCTGGCTGATGTGCCGACGACGGCAGAGGCAGGTGTGCCCAACTTCGAGTCCAGCGCCTGGTTTGGGCTGATTGCGCCAGCCGGCACGCCAAAGGCAGTGGTCGACAAGGTGGCTGCCGATGTCGCCAGGGTCATCAGCCGTGCGGACTTCCAGGAGAAGTTCATCACCGGCGTTGGCCTGGTGTTGCTGAACCAGGGGCCACAACCGTTCGCTGATTTCCTGGTGAAGGATAGAGCAGCCTATGCGACAAGCGTGAAGAACGTCAACGTCAAGCTGGACTGATTTCCACGAACGAGAACTGCCGGAGACCAACATGAAAAAGAACATCGCACGGCCCGGAGCGGTCCGGCGCAAGGCACTGCAACTCGGCGCCATCGCAGCCCTGCTGTCTGCAGGTGGCACACCGTTCATCACGGCTGCGCTGGCACAGGCGCCGGCCTATCCGTCCAAGCCCATCCGTTTTATCGTGCCTTACCCGCCGGGTGGCGGCACCGATATCGTGGCGCGCCTGATCGCCGCAAAGATGACGACCAGCATGGGCCAGCCAGTGGTGGTTGACAACAAACCGGGCGCCAGCACGGTAATCGGTACCGACATGCTTGCCAAGGCGCCTGCTGATGGCTACACGTTCAGCCTGGTAACCGATTCGCATGCGATCAACCCGACCTTTTTCCCCAAGCTGCCATATGACACCTTCAAGGACTTCCAGCCGCTGACCCAAATCGTCTTTGTGCCGCTGGTGCTGGTGGCCAACCCGTCGCTGAATGTGAAGACCGTGCCCGAGCTGATTGCCGCTGCCAAAGCAAAACCGGGCAAGATCAATTACGCGTCGATTGGCAATGGCTCTCCGCACCACATATCGATGGAGTGGCTCAAGTCCATGGCTGGCATCAGCATGACCCACATCCCGTACAAGGGTGTTGCACCTGCATTGACCGACCTCGTGGCGGGTCAGGTGGATGTGATGTTTACCGGCACGTCTTCGGCTGCGCCGTACGTGAAAGCGGGGCGGCTCAATGCGCTGGCAGTCTCCAGTGCCAAACGCCAGCCTTCTTTCCCCGATACACCGTCGGTCGCCGAATCTCCGCTACGCGAGTTTGATTTCATGACCTGGTACGGTGCTGTGCTGCCCGCGGGCACGCCGCGCAGCATCGTGACGCGATTGAACCAGGAGATCGCCGCCGCGCTGAACCAGCCCGATGTGAAGGAAAGGCTCACTGGTCTTGGCGTGGTGGGTGCCCCTTCGTCGCCGGAGGATTTCAGCGCCTTCATCCAGGGTGAAGCGCAAAAGCTGGACAAGATAGTCAAGGCCACCGGCGTCAAGGCTGATTGAACGGCACAGGGCAAACAATGGAACAGACACAAGCACCACCGCAAGCGCAGCCACAGGTTCTTGCGGGCATTCGCGTCCTCGATTTCGGCAGCTTCATCACCGCGCCTTATGCGGCGATGTTGCTGGCTGAAATGGGCGCCGATGTAATCAAGATCGAACGCCCGGTGACGGGCGATCCCTTCCGTGCTTTTGGCACCGGGCTGTACAGCTCGCACTTCCAGTCACACAACCGCAACAAGCGCAGCCTGGCCCTGGACTTCAGCACGCCTGCCGGTGCTGCCGCGCTTGAAGTGCTGGTGGCCGGTGCTGATGCAGTGCTGGTCAACGTGCGGCCCGGCGTGGAGGAAAAAATGGGCCTGGGCTACGAGCGGCTCAAGGCCATCAACCCGCGCCTCGTGTATTGCGCCATCACGGGCTATGGCGCCACCGGGCCCTATGCCAACAGGCCGGCTTATGACGGGGCTGGTCAGGCCATTTCAGGCTGGCTGTCCATGTTCCACGAAGGCAAGGATGCACGCGTGGCGGGCCCGGCAGTGTCCGATGCGCTGACCGGGCTGTATGCGGCCATGGGCATGCTGGGTGCGCTGGTCGAACGCAACACCACCGGTGTTGGCCGCAAGGTCGAGGTCAGCATGCTGGAGGCAACCATTTCATTTGCCACCGAGCCGCTGGGCAAGCTGTTTGCCAATGGCGTGCCGGTTCCGCATTACTCGCGTGCAGCGGCGTCTCAATCGTTCATCGTCACCTGTGCAGATGGTCAGCGCATAGGCCTGCACCTGTCATCACCCGACAAGTTCTGGCATGGCATGCTGGCTGCGCTGTCGCGTGAAGATATAGGGCAGAAGTACCCGGACCGGCCATCGCGTGTGAAACGCTATGACGAACTGTCGCTGGACCTGGCCGAAGCTTTTGCGACGCAGCCGCGTGACCACTGGTTGCCCCTGCTGGCCAAAAACGATGTGCCGTTTGCACCCGAGCGCAGGCTGGAAGAACTGGCGGACGATCCGCAGGTCCAGCATCTGGACGTGTTTTATGAAATGACGCATCCCCGTTATGGCCAGGTGAAAGCTGCCCACAGGCCGGTGCGTTTTGACGGCGACAACCACAGCAACTTCAGGCCGCCGCCAGACCTGGGCGAGCACACCGAAGAGGTGCTTCGTGAAGCCGGCCTGGATGACGCCGATATCAAAAAGCTGGCGGACGAACGCGCCATCTGAAAGCCATGGCTTTCGCGATACCTGAAGAGCTGCGCATGCTGCGCGATTCGGCACGCAGCCGCCTGATTACCGAAGTTTCGTCAGAGATGCAGCGCATGTTTGTGGCGCGTGAAATGCTGCCGGGCCGCTCAGGCTCGAACCGCCTGTATTAGCTGCAGCGTGTTGGGCTGGCCTTGTACTTGCTGTGGTTAGGCGCTAACCTAGCAACACCCCAACCTGGAGTTTTAATATGAAGCTTTCAAACCTCACGAATGCCGTATTGGTGGCCGCCGGCCTCGGCCTGCTGGCTACTGGCGCCAGCGCGCAGACCCTGAAAAAAGTCGCTGATGCGAACAAGATCACAGTGTCCTACCGCGAGGCATCGGTGCCTTTCAGTTACCTGATCGGCTCAAGCAAGGCCGTGGGTTTCTCGGTCGAATTGACCGAAGCCATCATCGATGACGTGCGCAAGGCGACCAAAAAGCCCAACCTGGACGTGGCCTACATGGCGGTTACGTCGCAGAACCGGATCCCGTTGCTGGTCAATGGCACGTATGACATCGAGTGCGGCTCGACCACCAACAATGCCGCGCGCGGCAAGGATGTGCAGTTCACCATCAGCCATTTCTTCACCGGAACCCGCCTGCTGGTCAAGAAAACCTCGGCCGTCAAGAACTACGCCGACCTGGCCAAAAAGACGGTTGCCAGCACCACCGGCACCACAAACGCTCAGGTGATCCGCAAATACAGCACTGACAAAAACCTCGACATGCAGCTGATCCTGGGCAAGGACCATGACGACTCGCTGCTACTGGTTGAAAACGACCGTGCGGTGGCGTTTGCAATGGACGACATCCTGCTGTTCGGCCTGATGGCCAACTCCAAGAATCCGGCCTCGCTGGAAGTGGTTGGCGACTCGCTGCAGGTGGAACCCTATGGCTGCATGATCCGCAAGGACGACCCCGACTTCAAAAAGCTGGTCGATGGCACGATCACCCGCATGATCAAGTCCGGCGAGTTCACCCGGCTTTACACCAAGTGGTTCCAGTCGCCGATTCCGCCCAAGGGCGTGAACCTCAACCTGCCCATGAGCCAGCAGTTGAAAGACAACCTGAAAGATCTGAGCGACAAGCCCGCTATGTGAGGTTTAAATCCAGCATATGCCTGGGCATATGCTGGATTTTCGGGTCCCTCGGCGGCTCGCAAGGTCAAACTGCTTAAAAAACAGGCAAAAACAGCCTATTTTGAGGCATAAAAGTGCGTGAAACCCAATCTGGACTAGCGCTACCTGCTATCGAAATAATAGTGGGTTGAATCAGCCAATGCGGCGCTTTTCAGTCTGCCGAAGCACTCCAGCGGTTGCCCCAGGCGCCGTCTTTCACCTTCTGGATGTCGCGGCGGTCACGTTTGGTCGGGCGGCCGTGTTCCAGGCTGCTGGCCGGGTCCGCACCCAGGCGGCGCTGCTCGCTGGTGACAGCTTTCAGGCGCAGGCTTTCTTCGGTCTCCTGGTACAGCTGCTGGGCAACTGGCGCTGCGCCTCGCTGGCTGCTGATGCCCCGCACGATGATGGTCCGGGTGACTGGCCCCTGCCGCAACACCACGGTGTCACCGGCCTTCACCTCGCGAGAGGGCTTGGCTTCGAGGTCGTTGACGCGGACGCGGCCCTTGTCGATTTCTTCAACCGCGAGTGAGCGGGTCTTGTAAAAACGCGCAGCCCACAACCATTTGTCCAGTCGTAATTTATCCATTGGCTGTCATTTTGAGCCATGCCCGTGACTTTCAAGCGAGGGAAAACATCTTTTACAGCTGTAGTCACACCTTCAGGGGCGGCCGTGCCGTCGCATCCAGACTGGCGATACGCGGCCATGCAGGATGCGGTTGTCGGGCGACAGGCTGCCACCCAGCGCCTCGGTGATCTCGCGGCAGATCGCGAGGCCCAGGCCATTAGCACTTTCTTCAGTAAACCTGGACAGCTAATTGACCGCAAAAGTTTGCATGATTGCATCGTCAACACCGGCAGACCGAAGCGTAAAGCCATACAGCGTACCTGTCGCGGGGTGAATAGCCGGACGGGTTTTAACGATGCTGTCATATCTCCTGACTAAGATTTTCCAGGGATTCAAATCGTGAATCCACATTTTTAAACTTGGAAAAAATACGCAATGAGAAAATCACTTTTGGGATTGGCCGCGCTTGCAACTGTGAGCGCAGCTTCCGCCCAATCATCTGTGGCGCTCTATGGAACTATTGACATTGGTTATGGTTCGCATGGCGTCGATAGCCGGGATGGTGCCCGCACCATCCGCAGCTCTGGCGTTATGGAAGGGGCCAATAGCGGTAACCGTATCGGCTTTCGCGGTACAGAAGATCTCGGGGGCGGCATGAAAGCCGAATTTGTGATTGAGCAAGGCATCAGTCCAACGAGCAGCGAATTATTTGGCGTGCGTTCGAGCACCGGCCAGCAGTTTGCAGTCACCAGTCCATTTGGCGGCAGCAATCTTACCGGTTCAAGGAGTGCATTTTCCACTTCTACCAATCGCCAGTCCTACCTTGGCGTGACAAGTGGCGTGGGTACTTTTAACATCGGCTACCAGTACACCAATGCATATGTGCTGGGTACGGCGTCTGGCTATAGCATTGGCAGTGAAAACATTCCAGGCGCCTATAGCTCGCATCAATATGGCAACGACCTGGTCGGCGGCACCCGTGCCAATGGCCTGACCTATATCAGCCCCAGGTTCTCCGGCTTCACGGTGCGTGCCCAGTACGGTGCTGCCGGTGCCGCTCCTGAGACTGCAGTAGTGACCAACGGCGGTGTTACTACTGTTGAAGCCACTGGTCGTCGCTTCGGCTTGATGGGTCAGTACGCAAACGGCCCTCTGTCCGCAGCCCTCGCTTACACCAGCCTGAAAAGCACGACTGTGGGTAGCGGTAATTTCGCTGCTCCCGCTGCCAACGCCAATACAAACAGCCGTAATGGCAATCTGACCCAGTTGGGCGCAAGCTACGACTTCGGCGTGGTCAAGCTCTCCGGTACCTACAACACCGGGAAAAGCGGCGGCACTGCAAACAGCGCCGTGAGCTCACGCATTCGTGCATACCAGGTAGGCCTGTCGGCTCCGTTTGGAGCGTTTGTCCCCTACATCACCGTTGGCAAGGCCTACACCCAGCTGGATGGCGCAGCCGCTCGCAGTGCAGATCTGAGCCAGATGCAACTGGGCGTGCGTTATAGCTTGAGCAAGCGCACGACGGCTTACGCCATGTACGGCCAGACAACTGATGGCGCGGCGACCGTGGCCAATCAATTTGCATATCGTGAGCGTAAAACTGTTGTGGGCATCGCGCACAGTTTCTAATTTGCTGGCTGGCTGGCATGTCCAGCCGCGAGTTTGATTGCAAAAACCCCGCTGCCTGCAGCGGGGTTTTTTTTGAACCGATTTTCCTTCGGCCGCTTATCCTGACCGCGCGGCGCCGGCTTTCTCCGAAAGGCGACCAGGAAGACCGGACGTGCGAGAAAATTTTCAGACCAGATAAGCATTTCCCCCAATACCCCGGTCAATTTGGCCAAAAACAATACATCATTGCATGCAGGTATCAAATCTCTAACACGTTAACAAATCAAAGGAGACCCATATGCGTCGCGATACTTTCCTCAAATCCATGGCCGTGCTGGCAGCCACCGGCGTCTTTCCGTTTTCTGCCCATGCAGCCAGCAACGTCAAGATGATGATCCCGGCCAATCCGGGCGGCGGCTGGGACACCACCGGCCGCGCGCTGGGCAAGGCGCTGACCGATGCCAAGGTGGCCGACACCGTCACCTATGACAACAAGGGCGGCGCCGCTGGCGCGCTGGGCCTGGCCCAGTTCGTCAATGGCTCCAGGGGCGACCCGAATGCGATGATGGTGATGGGCGCCGTGATGCTGGGTGGCCTGATTACCGGCAAGCCGCCGGTCAGCCTGTCGTCGGCTACGCCGATTGCCCGCATCTCCAGCGAATACAACGTGTTTGTGCTGCCGGCCAATTCGCCGATGAAAACCATGGCCGACGTCGTCGCCCAGCTCAAGAAAGACCCCGGCAGCGTCAAGTGGGGCGGCGGTTCGCGCGGTTCCACCGAGCACATTGCAGCCGCGATGATTGCGCAAAGGGCAGGCGTTGACCCGTCCAAAATCAATTACGTCGCCTTCCGTGGCGGCGGTGAGGCCACCGCTGCAATCCTCGGCGGCAACGTCACGGTAGGCGGCAGCGGCTACAGCGAGTTCAATGAATACATCAAGGCCGGCAAGATGAAGGCCATCGCCGTCACTGCCGGCAAGCGCCTCGATGGCGTGGCCATACCCACGCTGAAGGAGCAGGGCATTGATGTGGAGATCGGCAACTGGCGCGGCATTTACGGCGCACCCGGCATCACGCCCGCGCAGCGCAAGGCGCTCACCGACATGGTGCTGGCCGCACTGAAAACGCCCGCCTGGGCTGAAGCCGTGAAAAAGAACGACTGGACACCTGCGGTTTTGACGGGCGATGCCTTTGCCAAATTCGTCGATGACGACATGGCCAGCCTGCGCGCCACCATGGCCAAGTCGGGCATGGTCTGAAGGTTCAACTCCCTCTCCGCCAGGGAGAGGGCAGGGGTGAGGGATCTGTGCATTTGCAGCCTCTACCCTCACCCTGACCCTCTCCCGCCAGCGGGAGAGGGGACATAGTGGCAACATACGCCCCATTTTTTCGGGAGCATCCATGACAGATACAGATTCATCCGCAGCGCGCGCTGCAGTGCTGCCGCAAACCATCGTGGGCGTCGGCGTGCTGCTGACCGCCATCGCGCTGGGCTTTGGCGCCATCGGCATTTCTTCGACCGCCGGCTACAGCGGTGTCGGCCCCAACTTCCTGCCCTGGCTGGTGTCGGTGGTGCTGGCGATTTGTGGTGTGTTCATCATCTGGGAAGCACGCACAGGCGGCTTTCGTGAGCTGGCCACACCATCTGGCTCCGAACGCGCCAACTGGCCGGGTTTTGTCTGGGTCTCTGCCGGGTTGCTGCTCAATGCGGCGCTGATCACCACGCTGGGTTTCATACTGAGCTGCGCGCTTTGTTATGTGCTGGCCGTGCAGGGGCTGCGCCGCGCCAGCCACAATCCCTCGGCTTCCGTCCGTGTCTGGATCACCGACGTCATCACCGGCCTGCTGATCTCGGCGCCCGTGTACTGGATGTTCACCAAATTTCTGGCGATCAATCTGCCCGGTTTAACTGCGAGCGGGTGGATCTGACATGGAAATCTTCAATGCCCTGATGGCCGGTTTTGCAACCGCCATTACGCCTGCCAACCTGATCTGGTGCCTTGTCGGTTGTGCCCTGGGCACCGCCGTCGGCGTGCTGCCCGGCATTGGCCCCGCGGTTGCGGTGGCCATGTTGCTGCCCATCACGGCCAAGGTCGAAGTCACGGCCTCGATGATTTTTTTCGCCGGTATTTATTACGGCGCGATGTATGGCGGGTCCACCACCTCGATATTGCTGAACACACCGGGCGAGACGGCCAGCATGGTCACCGCGATGGAAGGCAACAAGATGGCCAAGAGCGGACGTGCCGGCGCCGCGCTGGCTACCGCTGCGATAGGTTCGTTTATCGCGGGCACGATCGCCACGGTCATCGTCACGCTGTTTGCGCCCTTTGTTGCCGACTTCGCTGTCAAGCTCGGCCCGCCTGAATATTTCCTGTTGATGCTGCTCGCCTTCACCACCGTCAGCGCGGTGCTTGGTCAGAGCACGCTGCGCGGCATGACGGCGCTGTTCATCGGCCTGGCTGCGGGTTGTGTGGGCCTGGACCAGATTTCCGGCCAGGGCCGTTATACCGGTGGTGTGCCTGAACTGCTGGACGGCATTGAAATCGTGCTGGTCGCTGTCGGCCTGTTTGCGGTGGCCGAGGTCTTGTACGCCGTGCTGTATGAAGGCCGTGTCAAGGAAGAGCAGAACAAGCTCAGCCGCGTGCACATGACGGCGCGCGACTGGAAGCGCTCCATCCCGGCCTGGTTGCGCGGCACGGCTGTCGGCACCCCCTTTGGCTGCATCCCCGCAGGCGGCACCGAGATCCCCACCTTCCTGAGCTATGCGATGGAAAAGAAGCTGGCCAAAGACCCGAAGAACAAGGCAGAGTTCGGCACCACCGGCGCGATTGAAGGCGTGGCGGGCCCTGAAGCCGCCAACAACGCGACGGTGACGGCTGCACTGATTCCACTGCTGACGCTGGGTATACCGACGTCGAACACGACCGCAGTCTTGCTGGGCGCCTTCCAGAACTACGGCATACAGCCCGGCCCGCAACTGTTCACCAATTCAGCCACGCTGGTGTGGGCGCTGATTGCGTCGCTGTACATCGGCAACCTGATGCTGCTGGTGCTCAACCTGCCGCTGGTCGGCCTCTGGGTCAAGCTGCTGAAGATTCCCAAGCCGCAGCTCTATGCCGGCATCCTGATCTTTGCAACGGTGGGTGCCTATGGCATGCGCCAGAGCGGGTTTGACCTGTTTCTGCTGTACGCGATCGGCCTGCTCGGTGTGCTGATGCGCCGCTTTGACTTCCCGACCGCACCTGTCGTTGTCGGCATGATCCTTGGACCGCTCGCAGAAGCGCAACTGCGCAACGCGATGTCGATAGGCGAGGGCAGCCCGGCCGTGTTCTTCCAGCGTCCGATGTCGCTGGTGCTGGTGATCACCGTGGTGGCCGTGCTGGTGTTGCCGCGTGTGGCGAAAGCGGTGTCGGCGCGCCGGACTGCGCGACTGCCGGCCTGAGTCGGGCTGCTGGCGCCTTTGCGCGTGTTTTTGGCTGAAGCTCGGGGGACGGCCTGGCGGAATCTATCCATAATTCCGCAGGAGCGGGAGACAACCCGACAGAAGCACAGAGACAAAACCGCGAAAGAGGCATTACGTGACCCCTTCCACACCGGCGCCTGACGAACAGCCGCTGCAGGCTGCAAGCCTTTCCGGCAACTCGACGGCTACGCAATGGCTGCTCAATGCAGCACACGCCATTGACCATATGTTCCTGCTGATCTTCGCCACCGCAGTCACTGCGATTGCCGGTGAGTTTGGTGTGGCGCGCTGGGAAGACCTGATGCCCTACAGCGTGGCTGCCTTCTTCTTTTTCGGTGTCGGGTCCCTGCCATCAGGCAAGCTGGGCGATCACTGGGGTCGGCGCAACATGATGCTGGTATTTTTCTTTGGCATGGGCGCTTCGGCGCTGCTGGTTAGCGTCACGCAGTCGCCGCTGCAGATGGCCGTGGCGCTGGCCCTGCTGGGCTGTTTTGCATCCATTTATCACCCGGTCGGCATTCCCATGCTGGTACAGGGCGCGCTGCGGCCCGGCTGGACCATAGGCATCAACGGGCTGGTCGGCAACATGGGTGTTGCGGTGGCGGCTGTCGCCACAGGTTTTCTGGTGAAGTATTTCGGCTGGCGCATGGCGTTTGCCGTGCCGGGCATCGTGTGCTTGTTGTGCGGCATTGCATTCGCACTGATGGCAACGGCCGAGCGCGGCGCACCGGCGAAGAAAAAACCCGTGTCGGTGACGCCTGCGGGCCTGTCCATGGCCAGGCTCTTTCTGGTCATGACCATCGCCGCCACCAGCGGCAGCCTGCTGTTCAACTTTTCCACCAACAGCAACTATGAGCTGCTGACAGACCGCCTGCGCAGCATCGTGCAGGACCCTGCGCAACTCGGGCTTCTATTGGCTCTTACTTATGCAGGTGCATCCTTTACACAGCTGTTTGTTGGCCACCTGATTGACCGCGTGGCGCTCAAGCCGCTGTATGTCGGCGTCGTCGCGTTGCAGGCCTTGCTGATCGGGATGTCGATGCTGGTGAGCGGATGGGTTTTTTATCTGGTCCAGTTTCTGTTCATGATGACGATTTTTGGCGCCATTCCCTTCACCGACGCGATGATCGTCCGCTTTGTCGATGACAGCATGCGCTCGCGTGTCTCAGGCATGCGGCTGGCCGTTTCACTGGGTGCGAGTTCCATCGCGGTCTGGCTGATCGGCCCGGTGGTCAAGCAGGCGGGCTTTACAGCCCTGCTCGGGTTGATGGCCGCTACCTCTGTGATCACGCTGTTGATCGTGAGTCAGCTGCCGACGACCCCGGCGCCAAAGCGCCTGTAAGAGGGCATGACACGGGTAGTTCGGCCAGTCGTCGGGGCATGGCCCTGAAATCATCCCAGTTAAGATTGCCTGATTGAAATCCCTGCATCCACGCCCCTCTGGCGTCTATGCCTTCCAGCACAAAAAGGAAACCCCAATGACCATTCTGACCACCCACGTCGGCAGCCTTCCACGCGGTGATGAACTGGCCGGCTTGCTGCTCAAACGTGATCAAGGCGAGGCCGTGGACGACGCACATTTCGAAACCGTGGTGCAGACGGCCATCGACCAGGCCGTACAAAAACAGTCTGAGTCAGGCGTCGGCATCATGAGTGACGGCGAGTTGGGCAAGGTGGGCTATGCGACCTACATCACAGAACGGCTCGAAGGTTTTGGCGGGCACGTTGATCGCACGCCTGCGAAGGACCTGGCGGATCTGCCTGACCTGCGCAAGAAGCTGGCGGCCATCATGGGTGCGCAGGAGTTTGTGCGTGCCGCCTGCATAGGGCCTGTGAAGCTGCGGACGCTGGAGCCATGCCACACCGACATCCGGCGCTTCAAGTCTTCGATGGACCGCTTGGGCAAAGGTGCGCGCGGCTTCATGAACGCAGCCTCGCCCGGCCTCATCACGGCTTTCCAGCCGAACAAACACTACCCGTCGCATGAAGCCTACCTGGCGGCCCTCGTCGATGCAATGCGCCCCGAATACGAAGCCATTGTTGCGGCAGGTTTCGACTTGCAGCTCGACTGCCCCGACCTTGCGATGGCGGCGCACACCGGCTTCCAGCATTTGAGCGAAGAAGAGTTCGTCAAGCGCGCCTGGCAAAACGTGGAGGCCCTGAATGCAGCCACCAGCAATATTCCGCGCGAGAAGCTGCGCATGCACATCTGCTGGGGCAACTACGAAGGCCCGCACCACTGCGACATCGCGCTTGAAAAGGTGATAGCTCCCATCCTGGCTGCGCGGCCGTCCACCATCCTGTTCGAAGCGGCGAACCCGCGGCATGAGCACGAGTGGGAGATCTGGTGTGACGCCGGACTTGCGGATGACAAGATTCTGGCGCCGGGCCTGATCGACAGCTGCTCCAACTATGTGGAGCATCCTGAACTGATACGCCAGCGCATCGAACGCTACACCGCCTTTATGGGGCCAGACCGTGTGCTGGCCAGCACTGACTGCGGTTTTGGCACCTTTGCCAACTACGGCAAGATTGACCCTGTCGTGACCTGGATGAAGCTGTCGGCGCTGAGGGAAGGCGCTGAACGCGCGAGCCGCGTAGCAGCCTGATCAAGCGACGGTCATCGCCGTAAATGTTAACTTATATGTAAACATCGGCGGCGGTGGTCAGATCCTGGGGCCTGCAGAGGGCTCCAAATGCCCAAAAACAGCTGTTTTCAGGCATGAAAAATGCCTGCAGGCCAATACCCACTAGCGCGAGCAGCTATTGATTTGATAGCGTATCACCTGCCGTTGCAGACTGGTGTCGTGGCGGGGTCAGCGCTCTGCGCGCGCCATCCCGGCCACCACTACCCCACCTGCGCTACTTCGGTGGCTGGTGTCACCTTCAGCCCCACCTCTTCATAACCGCCACCGCTTTCGTCCGGCCAGGAAACGGCGACCTGGAAGGCTGGCCGTTTCGAAATGGCTGCGTACCAGGCGTTGACATTGGGGCGTTTGCCTGCAGACCAGAACTGGTCCTGGCCTAGCGCCGACAGGCGGAACATGAAGGGCGCAATCGAGATGTCTGCGAGTGAAAAATCGCCGACTATCCAGGGGCCTGGCTTGAGGGTGCTCTCAAGGCGGTCCAGCAAAAACTCGATGGACGACATCGCTTCACGCAACTCGGAGTCGTGAATCTCGCCGCGTACTGCGCGTGAGTGCAGGTCCTGCAGGAACTTGCTGGGCCGGCGGCTGGCCTGCTCTCGCAGCACGTCGTCGCCCCAGCGTTTTCTCAACTTGGGCAGGATGTACTTGACCATTGTCAGCTTGGCGATGGCGTCAAAACCGTCGTCGCAGGCCTTGGTGAACTCGCGCATGCGCGCTGCCTTGAGCGGGTCTTTGGGCACCAGCGCCACGCCGGGAAATGCCGCGTCAATGTATTCATTGATGACGGCCGATTCGCAGATTGCTTCGCCGTTGTGAACCAGCGTCGGCACCATGCCGGCCGGGTTGATGGCCAGGTAGTCGGGGCGAAGCTGGTCGAATTTGAAAAGGTCTATGTAGCGGCTTGTCCACGCCACGCCTTTTTCTTCAAGCGCCATCCGCACCCGGACCGAGCACACCGAACTCCAGAAGTGATAAAGCTCAACCATGATGTCTTCCTGATTGTTGGGGCCGGTTTACTGTGGTTGCAGCTTCAGGCTGACCACCACTTTTTTCCAGGTGGCGCGCTGCTCTGCCACGTAGTCACCCAGCTGCTTTGGTGTGCCGGTTTTGGGGTAGGTGCCAAGCTCTGCAAAACGGGCCACCACTTCCGGCTCCATCACGATCTTGTTGATATCGCGGTTGATCTGCTCGATGATCGCTGCGGGCGTGCCGGTCGGGGCATAGATGGCGAACCAGCCACCGGACTCCAGGCCCTTGTAGGTATCCGATGCCAGCGGTATCGATTCAAAGCCGGGCAGCTTGTCGCGCGACATCACGGCGAGCGCGCGGAACTTGCCGGCCTTGACGTTGGGCATCAGGACCGACAGGCCGTCTATGCCGACAACCGCTTCATTGGCGAGCAATGCGGTGATGGCTTGTGGCGAGCCGGTGTAAGGCACTGTCATCAGCGGCGCACCCATGACCTGGCCCAGCACTTCGCCGGTCAGGTGTGGCACCGAGTTGAGCTGCGGTGCGGCAAAGGTGATCCTGCCAGGCTGTGCCTTGGCTGCCTTTGCGAGGTCAGGCAGGGTCTTGATGTCCGAACTGGCGGGCACCACGATGGCCATCGGTGCCGTGCCGATGGAGGCCACCGGCACGATGTCGGCGTCTGCGTTGAACTGCGGGTTCTTGTAGAGCTCGGGTGTCAGCGTCAGCACGGCTGCCGGTATGAAGCCGATGGTGTAGCCGTCGTTGGGCGCGCGAACCAGTGCGCTCATGCCGGGGATGCCGCCCGCGCCTGGCTTGTTGTCGACGATGACGGTCTGCCCCCACACCGTGCGCAGGCGTTCTGCCATCAGGCGGGCAATCACATCGGGTGCTGCACCGGCGGGGAAGGGCACGATCATGCGCACCGGCTTGTTGGGCCAGGCCTGTGCCATGGCGGGTTGTATACCGGCGATGGCCAGCAGTGCGGCGCATGCGCCCAGTGCGATCTGTTTCCTGCGGCTGAGGCGCGGCGTTGCGGGTTTGGTCATGGTTTGTCTCCGTTTGTTGTTGCGATGGAAAAAAGTGATGCAGCTTTGAAATCAGAGGTCCAGCTTGAACAGCCTGGCCGCGTTGGTGCGGCCTATCTTGATGCGGTCATGTTCACTGATGCTGGCCACGTCAAACCAGTTGGCGGCATGGTCGACGTTCTCGAAAGGCCAGTCGGTTGAAAACAGGATGCGGTCTGCACCGATTTCAAGAATCGCGTCTATCAGGGTCTGCGTGCGGAAGTTGCCAGACGTGGTGAGGTAGAAGTTTTCCTGGAAGTATTCTGCGAGCCGGCGTTTGGCGGGGTAGGCCGGGGGTGCCTTGGTCCAGCCATTGCGGTTGTCGATGCGCCACATGCTGTAAGGCAGGCCTTCGCCCATGTGGCCGAGGACGATCTGCAGACCGGGGTGTTTGTCAAAAAGTCCGGAAGCCATCAAACGCAGGGCATGCACCGCGGTCTCCTGCCCGAACGCCCATGTCGGACCCATCAGCCAGGGATGGCCTTCGTAAATCGCCGAGTCCTTCGGCAGGGGGTTGCGCGGGTGCAGGTAAAACGGCACGTCCAGCGACTCGACCAGGCTCCAGAAAGGCCAGTACTGCTTCAGGTCGTAGTACACGCCGGCGTTCGAGCTGCTGACTTCCGAGAAGCCGTTGACCAGCACGCCCTTGAAGCCGAGCTGCTTGATGCAGCGCTCGAGTTCGCGTGTAGCGAGGTCGGGGTCCTGCATGGGCAAGGCCGCCAGCGCCTGGAAGCGGTCCGGGCGTTTGGCCACCTGTTCGGCCAGGTAGTCATTGGCGCGGCGTGAGAGTTCATCCGCGTGCTTTGCATCGGGAATGGCCTGCACCGTGGGCGCATTCAGTGACAGCAACATCATCTCCATGCCGTTGGCATCCATCTCCCGCAGGCGCCTGTCCTGCATGTCGAGCAGCCTGCCGCTCAGTTCCGACCAGACCTTTTCCGGAAGGTAGCCGGCCGAGTCTTTCAGTGTTTCTTCGAGCGCGAAGTGCTCTTCGAGGCCAATCTTGCCTTGCATGTCTCTCATCCTTTGTTGTGAAAATTTGCGCTGCGCTTGCAGCGCGGTTGCCGAAAAAATCCGTACTGGCCTTTAGATCCCAGCCCAGGAATCAATATTGGCCTTTTGGTTCAAGGCCAAGTGCCATCTGTCCGCTCATGGTGCCCACGGCGTCCCAGTTCAGGCTGATGTGGCGGCCGACTGCATTGACATCACGCCAGGCGCGCTGCACCGGGTTGGACATCGACAGGCCATAACCGCCGGTCGATGCGTTCAGCGCTTCGGCAGCACGAATCGCCAGCGACACCGCAAAAGCCTGGCCGCGCCGGCTGAGGATGCGATCGTCGTTGCTGATGGTTTCGCCGGAACGTATGGTCAATGCGCGGGCGCGCACGTCGCGCAGAAGGATTTCACGTGCGGCGTCGGTGCTGGCTGCCGCGTCCGCCACGCGCAGTTGTATGGTCGGGAACTCGGCCATGCGGTTGTTGCCGCCGGCCACTGCGCCGCGTGTGATGCGTTTGCCGGTGGCTTCGATGTAGTCGGCTAGCGCGCCAGTCGCTGCGCCCACGCCCGCTGCCGCCAGGCATGAGGGAACGTTGGAGAGCATGGGGATGCGAAAGCCGGGGTTTGCATGGACTTTGCTGCCTGGTGTGCGGCCGCTCATGGTGGCCGAAAAGGCGAGCAGGCGGTGCGCGGGCACAAACACGTTGTCCAGCACCAGCGTCTTGCTGCCTGTGCCTGCCAGGCCGACCACATCCCAGTCGCCGTGAATTAGATAGTCGCTGGCTGGTACCAGGAAGAAGGCCGGCCCCGGGGCGTGCCCGTTTTCATCGGCAGGCAGCACCGAAGCGCATACCGCCCATTGCGCGCCGTCGCAGCCGCTGGCAAACGACCAGTTGCCATTGAGCACATAACCGCCGGCAGCTGCAGTAGCCTTGCCTGCGGGCGCATACGAGCCGCAGACAGCAGGGTCGGTATCGTTGTCCCAGATCTCGCGCTGGACTTTCTCGTCAAAGCTGGCCAGCAGCCACTGGTGGGCCGCATAGAGGCCGTAAACCCAGGCGGTGGATGCGCAGGCCTGGCCCAGTTCCATCACCAGTTCGACCAGCATGTCGAAGTCGTACTCATAACCGCCGAACTTGGCGGGCTTGACGATACGGTACAGGCCTGCCTTGCGCAGGGCTTGCAGGCTTTCTGCGGGGATGCGGCCCAGTCGTTCGGTCTCTGCGGCCCGAGCCTTGATCTCCGGCAGCACGGCGCGCATGGTGGCCAGCAGTTCGGCCGGAGTTGGCCTTTGCCCACCGGCGGGGCTGGCTGCAGGGGGTGTTTCAAGAATGGCTGCGTGTGACATGGCTTGGTCCTGTCTGTGGTCAAGAAGTGTTGTGAAGTGATGGGCGGCTGAGGCAGCAGCCGAAATCTGTGTCTCAGGCTGCGGGGCTGGCCACGCAATACGAGCCGTCCTGGTAGACCAGCGGCGCTATCGCATCGCGCAGGCCAACCTGTTCGACCTCGCCCACAAAAATTGTGTGGGTGCCGTAGGGGATGGCCGCGCCTTTTTTGCAGAACAGGTTGGCCTGTGCATCGGCAAGGTAGGGTCCGCCTTCTTCGGTGAAAGACCACTCGCCCTGCTGGAAGCGTTCTTCAGGGCTGGTGCCACCGCTGAAGGCTGCCGACAACGCCACCTGGTCGCGGTGCAGCACGTTCACGCAGAAACGGCGTGCGCGGTACATGATGTCGTGCAGCAGCGTCTTGTTGTTCAGGCAGATCAGCAGCGAGGGTGGGTTCATCGACAGCGAAGTGACTGCGGTTGCCGTCATGCCGTGGTGGCGCTCATGGTCGGCCGCCGTGATGATGGTGACGGTCGATGCAAAACGGCGCATGGCGGCGCGGTAGGCCTGGTCGACTTCCTGCGGATTGATGGTGACCGTGTTCATTTTTTTGTCTCCTTGTCCGGTCATCAGTACTGACCGGCTTCTGGGTAAAAAATGTACGCGGCGAGCGCAGAAATTGCCAATGCAAAGTCTGCAGTTGCGAAATGCAGGGGATCGATTTTCCCTCTGGAGAGGGCCTTTTTACCGGCCCTTGAGTTCCGCCTCTTCGGCCTTGCTCAGCACCTCGGCCTGGGCGCCGATGGCGACAAACTTCTGGCGTATCCAGCGATTGGCGGGGCTGTTCTGCATGCGCTTGTTCCAGATGATGCGGAACTCGACACGCGGTGATTCAAACGGCAACTCCACCGCGACCAGCGAAGAAGATCGCGTGAACACGCGCGCCGCACCGCGTGTAGTTGTGGTGATCATGTCGGAACGCTCCAGCGCAATCACGGCCGCGAGGCCCTGCGGCAGCCGCATCGCAATGCGGCGACGCAAATCACTGTCTGCCAGCACGCTGTCTATCAGGTCTTCCGGCGCGCCGCTCATGCTGACCAGCAGATGCGGTGCTTCGAGGTAACCCTCCATCGTCAGGGTTTTGGCCGCCAGCGGGTGGTCGCGACGCATCACGCAGACATAACGGTCTGCCATCAGGCGGCAGGTCATGAAGCGGTCGGGCAGGCCCCGGAAAAAGCCCAGGCCGATGTCGGTACGGCCGTTGTCAATGTCGTCCAGTATTTCCTTGACCGAGCCCGAACGCACAGTCACCACCAGTGAAGGCGCCTCTGCGCGCACGTCATCGACCAGCTGGGGCAGGGCGGCGATGGTCTCGTGTGTTTCAACGGCGATGTGGAAGTCGCCCTCGGCTTCGATTGGAATAAAACGGTCAGGCGTCAGCGCGGTCTGTATGTCCTGCAGCGCCAGTCGAACCGGGCCGGCCAGGCTGATGGCGCGCGGTGTCGGTTCCATGCCGCTTGTGGTGCGTATCAGGATCTCGTCATCCAGCAGCTTGCGCAGCCGGTCCAGCGCATGGCTGGTGGCCGACTGGCTCAGGCCTATGCGTTCACCCGCGCGGCGCACACCACGCTCTTCGACAAGCGCATCAAACACCACCAGCAGGTTGAGGTCGAT
The DNA here is from genome assembly GCA_040388075.1 of Pseudomonadota bacterium. Taxonomy (GTDB): domain Bacteria; phylum Pseudomonadota; class Gammaproteobacteria; order Burkholderiales; family Burkholderiaceae_C; genus Polaromonas. The sequence goes on from JAZKCN010000001.1 coordinate 249,341, forward strand.
GGAACGGAGGTTCTTCATTGACGCGACTATATATCCGGCGGCGGCAGGTAAACCCGGACCCATGGCTGCAGCAAGGCAGCGTTACCATCGCCACATGCAACCCACTGCCACTACGCCGCAAGGCCTGCCGCGCGATGCCCAGAGCATTCTGGAGCTGGCGGCGCAGTCCATGTTCCACCTGTTCTCCAGCATCAGCCAGGGCATGTTCCTGGTAGACCGCACCGGCCGTATCGTCTGGCTCAATGATGGCTACAAGCGGTTTTTGCCGGCGCTGGGCTTTTCGTCGGTAGACCAGTTTGTCGGCCACATGGTCGAGGACGTGATTCCGAATACCCAGATGCGCCACGTGCTGGAAACGGGTGAGGCTTTCCTTATCGATCTCCTGACGAATCGCGCGGGCACCTTTGTCGTCAGCCGCATCCCGCTCCGCGATGAAAGCGGCGGTGATGTGATCGGCGCCATCGGCATCGTGCTGTTCGACCACCCCGAGACAACGCTGCAACCGCTGATCAGCAAGTTTGCATTGCTGCACCGGGACCTGGACGATGCGCGCCGAGAACTGGCCAGCCAGCGCTTGCGCCATACCGGCGGGCAGCGGCAATCCAAACACACGTTTGCCAGTTTTATAGGCACCAGCCCGGCGGCTGTGGAGGTGAAGCGGCAGGCGCGGCGCGCGGCGCAGACTTCCAGCCCGGTCTTGCTGCTGGGTGAAACCGGCACGGGCAAGGAGTTGCTGGCCCATGCGATTCATGCGGCCTCGGCAAGGTCACGCGGGCCCTTCATCAGCGTCAACATTGCGGCCGTGCCCGACACCCTGCTGGAGGCCGAATTTTTTGGTGTGGCGCCCGGCGCCTACACGGGCGCAGACCGCAAGGGTCGTGAAGGCAAGTTCCGGCTGGCTGATGGCGGCACGCTGTTTCTCGACGAGATTGGTGACATGCCGCAGGCGCTACAGGCCAAGCTGCTGCGGGCGCTGCAGGAAGGTGAGATAGAACCGCTCGGCTCCAACAAGCTGATTCCGTTTGATGCACGTGTGATTGCGGCGACCTCGCGCGACCTGGCTGCCCTCGTACATGAAGGCAAATTTCGGGAAGACCTGTTTTACCGCCTCAATGTGTTGCCGGTGCGTGTGCCGCCGCTGCGCGAGCGGCGCTCCGACATTCCCGCGCTGCTCGAAGTGCTGGGTGAGGAGATGGCGATGCGCAGCGGTGACCGGCAGCCGGACCTGTCTGCCGAAGCGCTGGCGCTGCTGTCTGCGCAAACCTGGCGCGGCAACATTCGCGAATTGCGCAATGTGCTGGAGCAGTCGGCCATGCGCAGTGACTCTGCCAGCATCGGCCGTGCCGAAGTGGAGGCGGTGCTGAAAGCTTCGGGGGTGGAGCGCATTGCGCCCATGCCTGCTGCGATCGATTCAGGCATGGTTTCTTCAGACCCCTTGCGGCCTCTGGCGGAGCAGGTGGCTGAACTGGAGCGGCGGGCGATTGCGGCCGCGATGGAGGCCACGGGCGGCAACAAGCTGGCAGCCTCACGCATGCTGGGTATCTCGCGCGCCAAGCTGTATGAACGTCTGGATAACCCTGATCGAAAATAATACATTTGCCTGAAATTCATACAAAATAAATGTATTAATTTCAGGCAATAATCGATTGATCATAAAAATACCTTTATGAATCAATAGCTTGCATCTGGCACAGACTGTGCAATCCTGGTGCATAGCCAATAACAGGAGACTTCCATGCATCGTCGTAACCTGATCGCGCTCGCAGCGGTCGCTACTTCCCTCGTTTCACCGTTCGCGTTCAGCCAGTCTGGCGGCGAGATCAAGATCGCCCACATCTACAGCAAGACTGGCCCGCTTGAGGCCTACGGCAAACAGACCGCCATCGGTTTCATGATGGGCCTGGACTACGCCACCGGCGGCACCATGATGGTTGCCGGCAAAAAGCTGGTTGTTATCGAAAAAGACGATCAGGGCAAACCTGATCTCGGCAAGTCGCTGCTGTCGGCTGCGTACTCCGATGACAAGGCCGACATGGCGGTTGGCCCGACGGCATCCGGCGTGGCGCTGGCCATGCTGCCTGTCGCTGAAGAATACAAAAAAATCCTGCTGGTCGAACCCGCCGTGGCCGACTCGATCACCGGCGACAAATGGAACAAATACATCTTCCGCACCGGCCGTAACAGCAGCCAGGACGCGATCTCCAACGCCGTCGCGATTGACCGGGCTGGTGTCACTGTTGCCACGCTGGCGCAGGACAACGCTTTCGGCCGCGATGGCGTGAAGGCCTTCAAGGAATCCATCAAGAAGGCGAAGTTTGCGCATGATGAATACCTGCCCGCAGCAACCACCGACTTCACCGCCGGTGCGCAGCGCCTGATCGACAAGCTGAAAGACCAGCCCGGCCGCAAGATCATCTGGATCGTCTGGGCCGGCGCCGGCAACCCGTTCAAGATCGCCGACATGGACCTCAAGCGTTATGGCATCGAGATCGCTACCGGCGGCAACATCCTGCCCGCAATGGCCAGCTACAAAAACCTGCCCGGCATGGAAGGCGCGACGTATTACTACTTCGGTATACCGAAGAACCCGGTCAATGAAGCCATGGTGGCCCAGCACTACAAGCAGTACAAGGCACCGCCTGACTTCTTCACCGCCGGTGGATTCTCCGCCGCGATGGCCGTGGTCACCGCGCTGAAAAACAGCAAGGGCGATGCATCGGCCAACACGCTGATCAAGACCATGGAAGGTATGAGCTTCGACACGCCCAAGGGCAAGATGACCTTCCGCAAGGAAGACCACCAGGCGATGCAGAGCATGTACCACTTCAAGATCAAGGTCGACCCGGCGTTTGCGTGGGGCGTGCCTGAACTCGTTCGCGAGATCAAGGCCGACGAAATGAGCGTGCCGATTCGCAACAAGCGTTAAGCGCCGTCTGCTTCTACTGTCATTGCGGGCTTGACCCGCAATCCATCCCCGAGTTCTTTGAGCATGGATCCCGGATCAGGTCCGGGATGACAGCGGGGTCAGCAGCAAACCCACATAACAAATGCTTCAAACAAAAGATCTCACGGTTCGCTTCGGCGGGCACGTGGCGGTGAA
>JAZKCN010000002.1:0-214661 GCA_040388075.1 Pseudomonadota bacterium
CTGTATGAAGACCTGGAAACCGCCCTGCTGATGGCCGATACCGGCGTCAAGGCCACCACCTTTTTGCTCGACGATGTGAAACGCCGCGTGAAAGACGGCGGTGTCACTCACCCGGTCGCGGTGCGCAACATCCTGCTCGAATCGCTGGCCAAACTGCTCAAGCCGCTGGAGCAGCCGCTGGTGATAGGCCAGCAGCAGCCCACCGTGATCATGGTGGCCGGTGTCAACGGCGCGGGCAAGACGACCTCAATAGGCAAGCTGACCAAACACCTGGCGACAGAGGGTGCATCTGTGCTGCTGGCCGCTGCCGACACATTTCGTGCGGCGGCGCGTGAGCAGCTCAGTGTCTGGGCCGACCGCAACACGGTCGAGATCATCAGCCAGGAAGGTGGCGACCCCGCTGCGGTGGCCTTTGATGCGGTCAGCGCAGGCAAGGCGCGCGGCAAGGACGTGGTGCTGGTTGACACCGCAGGACGCTTGCCAACGCAGCTTCACCTGATGGAAGAGCTGAAGAAGATCAAGCGTGTGGTGCAAAAGGCCGACACCACGGCTCCCCACGAAATTCTTCTCGTGATCGACGGCAACACCGGCCAGAACGCACTCAGCCAGGTCAAGTCCTTTGATGAAGCGCTGCAACTGACCGGCCTGATCGTCACCAAGCTGGACGGCACGGCCAAGGGCGGCATGCTGGCTGCCATTGCGCTGTGGGCGCAGGAGCGCCAGCAGGCCTCACCTACCTTGCGGCCGGTGCCGGTGTATTTCATCGGCGTTGGCGAAAAGCTGGAAGACCTGGAAACCTTCAATGCCCGGGAATTTGCACAGGCGCTGTTGAGCTGAGGGGCCTCAAGTCAAAATGTAAAGTAAACTTTACATTGGGCCGCTTTTGCGGCTCCGGGGAGGCTACAAAGGCCCTGCTGAAGCCCCAAAAAGGCCAAAAAAGCCTGTTTTTACCCATCAAAAAGGCCTGCAGCCCAATCTGGACTAGTGCGACCTGCTAGTAAATACATAGCACTTGTCGTCAGGCAAATCTCCATTACGCCTCATTAGCTACAAACTAAATTATTAGTCACTAGCTAACCAGATTAAATAACTAATAGCTAATTTTTATATTTAAACCGTTCGACTGGCTTATTTTCTTACAACGCTGCGAGAACCAATATTTCGTTAACCATTTGTCGGATTCAACAGAATTAGTGTTGCTAATGCCTTTAAACTTCGCTCCAAGTTGTGTAGTCGTCGTTAGTGTGACGGTTAATAAACAACTAGGAGACAACAACAAGGACGCAAATCATGAACGCTGTATCTACATTCGGTACCGCTGCCGATTTTGATCGGGACTTCAGTCTTCAGATTTCCAAAGTAAAAAGTCTAGAGCGCAACTCTGAGGTCAAATCTTGGATAGTCAGCTACGCTGTAAATAGGCTGACCAGCGTGATGACCTCTGTCGTCGACTTCATCTCCAAGTGGGCAATCGCGCGTTTGCTTCTGAAAGCACAGCGAATGGAGCGCTCCATTGCTTGGTTTAATGATGAGTATGAAAGATTTTGTCGCCGCGTATCCCAAGGTGCTTTGATTGCGCATCCCGAGTTTGTACGAAAGGTACAGAAGTCACGCGCCAGCACACTGCGCTTGGCGCAGGTTTGCCGAAAAAATGCCCACGATCTGCGTGAGATGAACATGGTCAATCCTCGACTTATCCACGCCTTTGAGACTGTAGCTAGTATGTGTTTGGGGATGGATGAATCTCTTAAGCGCTACGAAGAAATTGCCTATGCCGCGAAATCCAGCGAGGGGGCAATTAGGCGCTCCACAGAGCTACGTGCTGATTTGAACCGCATCATTACTGATTTTTCGGAAGATGATCCTCTCATGGAGGATCACCAACTGGATGCGGCAGCAAAGGCAGCTATTGCTCGGATACAGGCCAGAACTACCGTGGCGGCCGTAGTACATACATAAAAATTAGCTAGAGGGCCGGCATTCAGCCGGGGGGAATGCGAGACCACACCCACTGCAAATACTGGACCTACGAGACACACCCTAATCGTGCAATTGAGTTGCCGCTTCGCTGCCGCAGTTTGACTGCATCGGTGCTAGCCGGTCATACGCCAATCCCCGGTTCTGGCTTTGACACACGACAAGATCACAAGGTGATGTTTGAAGGCATGACCCCGTCGACCTGTACGTGCATCGTTGGAAACTATCGTGGCACTGGTGACTGCCCAGACCTCACACATTGTCCGGTAGGAGTGGACGATGACCATCGCCTGGGTTTTGATCCTGCGTTGGTAGGGATCGCTATGGTCGATCTTGAGGAACAATTCGTCCAGGTAATGGACGTATATCACGTGTGGCTGAAGGGGGATGGTCAGTCCGCAACGCCCGAGCGACAACTCAAGAAATTCGTGGTGAAGGCGGCTTATATATTTGAAAGATTTTTAACCATTCATCCATATATAGACGGTAATGGTCATTGCGCCCGACTTATGCTCTTTCGCATGTTGACTTGGGCTGGTTTTCCGCCAGTGCAGTGGGATATCGATCAAAAACTACCTCTGTACGAACAGATCAAGGATCACAGAAAAGGTCAGCGTGGACCACTAATGGTCGCATTGACGGTTTTTATAGCCTCTGTTTTGTAGCACGTCAGTTCTGAGTCGATCTTCGGGTCGGTGCGAGACCATCAAAGCGAAGTGTTGAGTTCCCTTCTGCGGCATTGCTGGGTCAGCCTCTCTAGCAGCTGGTTTGTGCAATAAGTTGCATGGCCCCAATTTGATAACCAATGGCTGAATTCTGAAATGTGCAATGGTCAATAATTCTAAATAACAAATAGCGAGTATTTCGCAAATAAGTTTGAAGTTCGAGGCTTATGCAAAGCGCGGTGGCAATGTAATTAACTGGCCCGCAAACATTTTCAAACCCGCAGCAGCAAACGCATCTTGCGCACTGCGCAGTCGGGCGTGGTCAGCACACGCAGACCGGTCGCTGCGGCCACCGCATCGGCCGCACGCGCCAGGCTGAACTGGGCCAGCGCAATCACTTCGACGCCGCCATCGGCCAGCTTGCCGGCAGCCTGCGCCGCCAGTTGGTCATGCAGCGGCCCGTCACCGCGATCCAGCGCGGCCAGCGCACCTTCTGCCAGTTGCGTCACCACCTGCATGCCGGCCGGAAACTCGCGTGGCATGGAGTCCAGCGTCTGTGCAAAGCTGGCCAGCAGGCCGATGCGTTTTGCGATGCCCGCTGCTTCTTCAATCATCGCTTCGTTGGGCTTGAGTATCGGCACGCCGGGAAACTTCGCCACGCAGGCCTCGATGCAGGGGCCGAATGCCGAGCAGGTGAACAAAATCGCGTCGGCGCCGGTAGACAGCACATAGCCACTCAAGTCAAGAAAGCGCCGCGTGATGTCATCGGTGATGCGCCCGGCCGCCGCGAGGTCGGCTGACAAGCTGTCATCGAGCAGGTTCATCAGCGTCGCCTCTGGCCACAGCCGCGCAAACGAGGCTTCGACGGGTGGTGGCGAATGCCGCAGGGCGTGTATCAGGGCAATGCGCATGGTCCGGTCATTCCTTGAAAAACAAACAGCATAAACCGCCGCTCATCCTCACGGTTGCTTCGCACCGGTTTCCTTCACCACCCTCGCCCACTTGGCCAGTTCCTGCTTCTGGTAAGCGGCAAACTGTGCAGGCGCAACATCGGACACCTCAAACCCGAGCGTGGCCAGTTGCTCGCGGGTTTCCGGTTGTGCCAGCACAGTCATCACATCGGCGGAAATTTTGGCGGTGATATCGGCCGGTGTGCCCTTCTGCACCCACAGGCCCACCCAGGTGGAATCTTCAAAACCGGGAAAGCCCGCTTCGGCAATGGTCGGCACATCGGGCAGCACGCGCGTGCGCTTGTTGCTGGTGACTGCAATCGCGCGCACCTTGCCGCTTTTAACCAGTTGCACAGCAGCCGGCAACGCGACGCTGGCCATCTCGACCTGGCCACCAACCACGGCCGCCACCGCTGGCGATGCACCGCTGTAAGGCACATGCGTGACCGGCACTTTCGCCAGCGACTTGAACAGGTACTCGGCCGACAGCTGCGGTGTGGTGCCCAGCCCCGGCGAGCCGTAGTTCATGGGTTTCGTTTTTGCCATCTCGACCAGCGCCTTCAGGTTGGTCGCTGGCAACTCGGTGCCGGCCACGATCAGGTTGGGCGACGACGCCATCAGCACAACGGGGATGAAGTCTTTCTCGGCGTCATAGCCGGGGTTGGTCATGATGCTGGGGCTGACGGTGAAGCCGCTGGAGCTGAGCAGCACGGAATACCCGTCGGGTGCCGCGCGGGCCGCCGTGGTGATCGAGAGCAAGCTGCCGGCGCCGGGCCGGTTCTCGACAATCACCGGCTTGCCCCACAGCACGCTGAGCTTCTGGCCCATCAGCCGGCCAATCACATCCTGCGGGCTGCCGACCGATGCGGTGATGAATTTCACCGGCTTGTTGGGGTAGGGGCCGTCTTGCGCGACAGCGGCAAAGGCGGGCAAAAGCAGCAGCGCGGCGCAGGCCACGGCATGAAGTTTCCTGATGGTCATGATGTCTCCTTGTTATGGTGTCTTAAATCACCGCTCATCGTAGGCAGCGCGCGCCGCGGCACTTGTTCGGTTGTGCACCTTCTGTTGACTGAAGGCGCGGCGGCAGCACACAGGCGGCTTGCCCTAGTGGCTTACCCGCATGCCCGGCCGGACAATGAAACCTGACGGCCAATCCGGATGAAAATGGGCCTGCCCCGCCAGCCAGCACCACGGGCACAGGAGACCAGCTTGCAAACCACAGCACCCCATCAAAGCGCGACCCGGCATTTCTCGACCGACGCCATGCCGGAGCCGCTGCGTGCAGAGCACTACCAGCGCGAAATGCAGTCCATCTTCTCGGTCGGGCTGGCCGTGCGCAGCCCCGCCGCGCGGCCGCTGGCGGCACAGGTGTCCGGTTACTTCGGGCGCAACCTGCGTTTTGCATCGGTGCGCTTTTCACCGCACACCACGGCATCACCGCACACATCGCATACCTTTGAATCGCGCCTGCTGGTGTCCTGCCACAAACAGGGCACGGCCACGGTGGCGCAGGGCGGCCGGGAAAGCCAGATCGAGCCCGGCGATTTTTTTGTCATAGACCCATCGCGGCCTTTCCAGATAGAGACCAGCGACATCTACGTCCACTCGGTCTACATCAAGCCCGGCGCACTGCGCCAGATACTGCCGCAACTCGACCTGCTGACCGCACGTGCGATACGGCCGGACAGTGGTGCCGCAGCGATGTTCACCACCATGCTGGACCAGATGCTGCTGATGGCGCCAACGATGTCCGAAGACGTGGCCGACGACCTGTCGGACGCCCTGCCCCACCTGCTGGCACCGGCACTGCGCGGGCTGGACAGCTCGGGCGACGACTCGCCGTCGCGGCTGAAGGCGCTGCACCGGCAACGCATCACCCGTTATGTGCGCGACAACCTCTGGGACAGCAGCCTTGATGCCAATGCGATTGCCAAGGCCGTCAACCTGTCGCCGCGCCATGTCTACGAACTTTTCTCCGAAGGTGAAAAGACGCTGATGAAGTCGGTCTGGACACAGCGGCTGGCGCTTTGCCGGCGCGACATGGCTGACGCGTCGCTGAAGAACCGCACCGCCGGCGAGATCGCCTACAACTGGGGCTTCAGCAACGTCTCGCACTTCAGCCGCTCCTTCAAGGCCGAGTTCGGCCTCAGCCCGCGCGAGTTCCGGCGCCAGTTGCCGGCCTGACGCAGCGGCGGCCCTCAGATGGGCTGGGCCAGTATCTGCAGCGACTGCGCCACCAGCTCGGCCTGTTGCGCCAGCGGCAAACGGGCCTGCTCGCGGCGGCCGATTTCCAGCGAGTTTTCGACCACCAGCCGGCAGCGTTCATAACGCCGCTGCATGAAGCCGGCAAAGGCCGCTTCAACCGATGGCTGACTGGCCATCTCTTCGCCCAGCACCAGTGCGTCTTCGACCGCCATGCCGGCGCCCGAGGCCAGTTGCGGTGTGGTGGGGTGTGCGGCATCGCCAATCAGGATGACCCGGCCTTTCTCCCACGGTTTGGGCAGTAAAAAACCTTCCAGCGGCCGCAACACAATCTCGCAATCCGGGTTCAGCGCATCATGGATGCTGCTCAGCACACCGCCATAGGGTTGCAACAGTTTTTTCAGTTCACCGGCCAGTTGCGCGTCGGGAATGATTTCCTTTTTCTCTGCCGGCTCCAGCACAAACATGTACATCTCGCTGGCGGATACCGGCGTCAGCCCGACCTTCAGCGGCCCACCGAGAAAGAACATGCGGCGGGTGACCGACGGCGGCCGCGCCACCGTCACGCGCCAGACCCGCTGGCCGGTGTACTGCGGCCCGTCGGCGTGCGGGAAGAGCAGCTTGCGCACGCGCGAAAAAACGCCATCGGCGCCGACGGCGAAGTCGTAACGGCCACTACTGCCATCCGAGAACACCGCATCAACACCCGACTCATCGGACTGCAGGCTGTCGACCGTGATGCCCAGCCGCACCTGCGTGCCGGCCTGGCGCGTGCGTCCCGACAGCAGGCTGTGCAGCAAGGGCCGCATGATGCCGCCCGAGCCCGGCACGTCCGGGTCGGCCACGATGGGTGTCGGCACGATGTGCGAGGGCTTGCCGCTGGCATCGCAGATCTGTATGCCGTCGCCGGTGAAAGCCTGCGCCTTCACCTCGTCAAGAATGCCCAGCGCCTTGAAGGCGCGCAAGGTCGGGCCGGTAATCGAGATGCCCGCGCCATACACCCGCCACTGCGGGTCAAGGTCTATCAGGTCTACCGCAAAACCCAGTTTGCGCAAGGTGATGGCCGCGGACATGCCGCCTATGCCGCCGCCGACGATGAGGGCCTTGCGGCCGGAGTTGTCCGAATCGTTCACTGCCTGCATGTCCTGTTGTCTGGTCGTCCGTGTCTGTTCATGTCGCGTGTTGTTGTCGTCCGGCCCAGAGCGTAGGTGTGCCGGGCACGGCCCGTCAATGCATCAGGTGGCCCATCACAAAGGCAGGCAAGTCCTGCAACGCAACCAGAACAACACCGCACAGGCAGCCTGCCTACCATCGGCATCCAACAGGATATTTGCGGAGACACCGATTGAGCGCCAGCACCATCAACCCCCAGGTCACAGACCGGCCCAAAACACTGGAAGAAGCGAAAGCATGGCTGCAGCAGCGCCTGCCCACCCGCAACCACCCGCTGAATGCGGTACCGCTGGAAGAAGGGCCCGAACTCATTGCCAACATCCCCGGGCTGGACGGCCAGCAGTGGGGCAGCTACTGGGAGCAGCACGGCAGCAAGGTGCGCGCAGAAGCAGAAGCCGCCGAAAAGGCAGGCGACAGCAAGAACGCCGCACAGCTTTACCAAAAAGCCAGCGGCCTGTTTTTCATGGGTCGTTTCCCCACGCCCAACCATCCGGCCAAGGAGCGTTGTGCTGTCGCCGAACGTGAAACCTATGTGGCGGCCAGCCGCTTCTGGAAGGAGCCCATCGAGCGCATAGAACTGCCCTTCGACGGCAAAAGCGGTGAGGGCAAAAAAGTGGTGGTGCTGTTGCGCCGCCCTGCCGGCGTGGCGCGCCCGCCTGTCGTGGTGATGTGGGGCGGTGTCGATGCCTACAAGGAGCAGATGACCGCTGCCAGCGACGCCTTTCTCGCCAGGGGCATCGCCACCGTGGCGATGGACAACGCGGGTACCGGCGAATCACCGGTACGTGGCGTGCCCGATGCCGAACGCCAGTTCATCACCGTGCTGGACTGGGTACGCAGCCAGCCCACGCTGGATGGCGCGCGGCCTGGTTGCCTGGGCCGCTCGTTCGGCGGCTACTGGGCCACCAAGCTGGCCCACCTGTTTCCTGACAGCATCGCAGGCGCCGTCAACTGGGGCGGTGGTGCGCACTTCATGTTCCAGCCGGATTGGGTTCAGGCATCGAAGTACCCGGACAGCTACCTGATGGAGCTGATCGAAACCCGAAGCGCCATGCTGGGCGCCAAAGACGAAAAAGAATATGTGGCGTTTTTCGGCAGGCTGTCGCTGCTGGACCAGGGCCTGCTGGACAAGCCGTCGGCACCGCTGCTGCTGGTCAACGGCAAGGAAGACAAGCAGTGCCCGGTCGCCGACATCCACCTGCTGCTGGACCACGGCCGGCCGAAATCGGTGCGCATGTTTCCGGGCGGCCACATGGGCCTGACACCACAGACGCTGCCGACGGTGGTCGACTGGCTGTCGCGCCAAGTGAGTGGCAAGGGAGTGAACTGATGCACAGCAACTGGCGACAGGACATGCCCACGGTGGACGCCTACTGGATGAACCGCGTGCTCTATGACGTGCACCACCAGGCCAGCCACCTCGAACGCTACAAGGCCAGCCCGGATGCCTACATGGCCGATATCCCGCTCGACGCTTCACTGAAGGCCGCGATACGCGACAACGACATAGGCGCGATGTACCTGGCCGGCGTCAACCCCTACCTGCTGCGGGCGCATTGCCTGGGTCTGCACATACCCGAGCCGGTCTTCGTCGAATCACTGCGCGCCATTGCTGCGCAGGCTGACATGGGAGCGCAGCATGGCTGAGATCGTTTCCATACACGCCACCAGCCACACGCCGGTGATGATCAACTTCCCGGCGGCGATACCCGACGACGACCGCAACGAAATTTTTGCTGCCTTCCGCCAGGTCGGCGAAGAGATCATGCGCGGGCGGCCCGACGCGGTCATCGTCATATCCGACGATCACATCCACAACTTCTTCCTCGACAACCTGCCGTCTGTCTGCATAGGCGCGGCAGCTTCCTACAAAACGCCGGCCGAGCACTGGCTGAAGGTGGACAGGCAGGAACTGCGTGGCGATGCACAACTGGGCGCCTACCTGGTTGCGCAGGCGCATGACAGCGGCTTTGACCCGGCTTTTTCGATGTCGCTGATTCTGGACCACGGCACGCTGACACCACTGCACCTGGCCGGAGTGGCCGCCGACGTGGTCGTGGTGCCGCTGCTGATCAACTGCGTGCAACCGCCACTGCCGCCGATGAAACGCGCGCTGGCCTGGGGGAAATTCCTCGGCCAGGCATTGCGCAACTACCCCGGCTGCGAACGGGTGGCCATACTCGCCACAGGTGGCCTGAGCCACGACATCGCCACGCCGCGCATGGGCCTGGTCAATGAAAAATTCGACGCGCAGTTCCTGCAACTGCTGGCCGCCGGCGACGACACGGCCTTGCTCGATTTTGCGACGGCGCATGTTCACGAAGCCGGCAATGGCGCGGAAGAAATCCGCACCTGGCTGGTCGCGCACGGCGCTGCAATGGGCGGTGCCTACGAGCCCGTTTATTACAAGGCGGTGTCCAACTGGTACACCGGCATTGGCCTGGGCCGCTGGCAAACCCGGCAAGACAGGCAAGGTGCATGAGCGCCGCACGCCTCGCGTACAAGGTTGAAGGGCCTGCAAATGCGCCGCCTGTGGTGCTGCTGCACGCGCTGGCGACATCCAGTGACTTGTGGTTGCCGCAATTGCCAGTCTGGGCCGCGCAGTTTTTGGTGATCCGCATCGACCTGCCGGGCCATGGCGCCAGCCCGCTGCCTGATGGCGTGCTGACGCTGGCCGATTTTGCGGCGGAGGTCAAAGCGGTTCTGGACGACCTGAACATACAAAAAGCAGCGTTCGTCGGTCTGTCGCTGGGCGGCATGGTGGCCCAGGCTTTTGCGCTGGCTTTTCCCGAACGCTGCAGCGCCATCGTGCTGGCGCACACCAGCGCCAGAACCGACGCCAAGGTCAGGGAAATTTGGGAAGGCCGCCTCACACAACTGGAAAACGAAGGCCTGCCGGCACAGGCCGATGCCATTCTTGGGCGCTGGTTTCCGCCAGCTTTTGCGGCCTCTTCACCACTGACGCTGAAATGGGTGGCCGGGCAGATCACGGCAACACCACCAGCGGGTTATGCCCGTGCGATACGCGCGATACAGCAACTGGACCATCTGGACCGGCTGAAGGACATCACGGTTCCCGTGCAGGTTATAGCTGGTGAGCTGGACATGGCCGCACCGGTTGCGGTCGGGCAGTTGATGGCAGCAAAAATGCCCCTCGCGCAACTGGTCGTCATGCCCGGCGTGGCGCATATCGGCAATGTGCAGGCGCCGGTGCTCTTTACCGAAACCGCCGGGCTTTTTCTGCACGCAGAACTGCAGGCCTGACGACTTTTTTATTTCAACAGGAGACAAGACCATGACTTCAGATCCCCGCATTTCACGCCGTACCCTGCTTCAGGCATCAGCTGCCGGCATGGCAAGCGCAAGCCTGCCCGCAGTCCTGGCCCAAACCGCAGGCAGCGCGCTGGACCTGTCAAAAATCATGCTGGGGCAACCAGCAGGTTCACTGGTGGATATCTTTGCGCGCCGTGTAGCTGACTCCATACAGCCGGCCTATTCACGCAACGTTATCGTCGACAACCGCGCCGGTGCAGGCGGGCAGATCGCCATCACTGCGGTCAAGAACGCGCCCGCTGACGGTAGCACCATCCTTCTGACGCCCTCACCCATGATGGGCATTTATCCACACACCTATCCCAAGCTGGCGTATGACCCGGTCGCAGACTTCATCCCGGTATCACTGGGAGCGGTATTCGACCTGGCATTTGCAATCGGCCCGCTGGTGCCTGCAAGCGTGAAGACGCTGCCGCAGTTTTTTGAATGGTGCAAGGCCAACAAGGGTGCGGCCAACTTCGGCTCGCCTGCTGCAGGCTCATCACCCCACTTCATGGGCACGATGGCCGCCCAGGCTGCCGGTGTGGAGCTGACGCACGTAGCCTTTCGCGGCACAGTACCCGCCATTTCAGACATGGTGGGCGGGCAGATTGCCGCTGCGAGTACACCGCTCGGTGACCTGCTGCCTTTTGTCGAGGCCGGAAAATGCCGCCTGCTGGCCACCACTGGCGAAAAGCGCAGCCGCTTCGCGCCAACGATTCCCACGTTCGCAGAGCAAGGCTACAAAAACATCGTACTCAACGACTGGTTTGCATTTTTTGTGGCGGCCAAAACACCGGCCTCCCACGTGCAACGCCTGAGCAACGCACTGAAAACCTCGCTGACCTCCCCCATCGTGGTGAAGGCGATGGCTGACCGCGGCCTGGAAGCACGCTGGTCCACCTCGGCTGAACTGGCTGCGCGTCTGCAAGGCGACCTCGCCCGATGGAAGCCGATCGTGAAGTCGCTGAACTTCACCGCAACCTCCTGACGCGCTGATTTTTAGCGGCCGGTGCGCAGCAGCGCATGCCGCGCCGCCAGGTATGCAAACACCAGCCCCGGCCCGAGCGTGATGCCGGGTGCGGTGTAGACGCCGCCCATGATGGAGTGCATGTCATTGCCGACCGCATACAGGCCGGCGATAGGCGCGCCGCTTCCATCGAGCACCTGTGCATCGGCATTGGTCTGCAAGCCGGTGGAGGCACCGATGTCGCCGGGGTAAAGCCGCAGCGCATAAAACGGCGCTTCTTTCAGCGCGCCGAGGTTGGGGTTTTTGTTGCCTTGCGTCGCATCGCCAATGTTGTGCTGGTAGGCGGTTTCACCGCGGTGGAAATCGGTGTCCAGGCCGGTTTCTGAAAAGGCATTGATCTGCGCCACGCTGGCCTGCAGACCTGCTGCATCGATGCCCAGCTTGTGGGCCAGCTCGTCGATGCTGGCTGCCTGGGTCAGGTAACCCTCGGCGATGAATGGCGCCAGCCCCTTGCCGCCGGGCCGCACCATGCCCAGTCCGTAGTCGCGCAGCGCGCGCGCGTCGCAGACCAGGTAAGCCGGTATCGACGGTGTTGTCTCGTGTGCCTTCTGCATCGCCAGCGCGAACAGGTGGTAAGAAGTGCTTTCATTGACAAAGCGTTGCCCGACCTGGTTGACGGTCAGCATGCCGGGTTTGGCGCGATCCATCACAAAGTGCGGAAACACGGCCTGGCTGCCATCTGCGCGTTTACGGATGGACACCGGCGCCCAGAAGGCGTGACTGCCCTTGATGGCGGTGTTGGCCTGCCCATACTGCGCGCCCTGGGCACGGGCCAGGTCTTGCGCCGCGCCGGTGGTGCCGGGTGCTGCGGGGCACCAGGCGGTGTCGGTGCCGACCATCTGCTGGCGCAACGCGGGGTGGCGATTGAAGCCGCCGCTGGCAAGTACCAGCCCACCCAACACCTTCACCGTGCGCCGCTCACCCTTGTGCAGCAGCGTGACCGATTCAATGCCGGCTGCGCTGCGATGGATGGCATCGAGCGCTGTCTCCAGCAGCAGCGAAACATTTTGCCGCTGCGACAGCGAATACAGCAGGCGCCCGGCCAGCGCATTGCCCATCACCAGCCGTGTGCCACGCGTGTGGGTCAACCGGTCTATCGCATGGCGCAGCACTATGCGCACCGAATGTTTGAACGAGGCCCATGACTTTGTCATCGCCAGCAAATGGTTGATGTCGGTGCGGTCCACCATCATGCCGCCCAGCACGGTGAACTCCGGTATCGGCGGGCGTACCAGCCCAAGCAGCTTGCCAAGCTTTCGGCCATCAAAAGGCACGGGCTCCAGTGCGCGGCCATTCAGCGTCGAGCCAGGGAGGTCAGAGATGTAGTCCGGGTGTCTGGCATAGGGCCGGTAGCGCAGTTCGGAATGTGCCTCGGCATGCCGGACCGCCTTTGCGCCGTTTTCAAGAAAGGCCTGGCGCAACGTGCGCGGACTGCGCTCGCCTATCGCGTTGTCCAGGTATTGCGCCGCAGCCTCCAGCGTATCGCCCGGGTTGACGCTGGCGGCGTGGTGGGTGCCCGGTATCCAGGTGGTGCCGGCTGACCAGGCGGTGGTGCCACCCACACAGGGTGTGTGCTCGACCAGCAGCACCTTCGCATTTTTCTGTTCGCCATCTATCGCAGCAAACAGCGCCGCCGACATGCCCGCGCCACCAGCGCCGATCACGACGACATCAAAACTGTCGCCGTTCTTCAGCGCACTCCAGTCCGTGCGCATCATCGGCCCAGCAGGAAATCGACCATCAGGTCGCGCACGCGGTCAAACATGTCGGCGCCCGTCATGGTGCTGCAGCCCTTGGCGCCCGCAGCCGCAATCAACGGTGTGATGGCCGGGGCGGTAATCACGCAGCCGACAAACATGGCGGCGCTGAGCTTGTCCACATCCAGCGGATAGGGGTCGCCCTCTTTCATGCCGACCGGCGTGGCGTTGAGCACGATGTCAAAACCACTGGGGTCGGCCGAGCCCTGCGTGACCGGGCATTGGCCAAGACCGGCCAGCTTGCCAGCCAGCGTGCTGCGGCGCGTGTCGTCTTCGTCGTGAATGGCCAGTTGGCTGACGCCGGCCATCACCAGCGCATGGGCAATCGCCGAACCCGCGCCGCCGGCACCAACCAGCAGCGCTTTTTTGCCTTCGGGCTGGCAGCCCCTGTCGCGCATCGCGGCCACAAAACCAAGGCCATCAAACATGTCGCCATGCCAGCGGCCATCGGCGTTGCGGCGCATGGTGTTGACGGTGTGCAGGAAGGTGGCGCGCTCAGAGGCGGTGGCGCACAGGTCAAAAGAGGCGAACTTGTGCGGCACGGTGACGATGACACCATCGACATTTTTGGCCAGCGAGACGCCAGCCAGCCAGGCCGCGAGGTCGCCAGGTGCCACATGCGCAGGCATCACCCAGGCGTTGTGGCCGCGCGCCTGCAGCGCCTCTGTCACGCCTGCCGGTGATTTGACCTGGGCAATCGGGTCGCCCACGATGTAATGAAGGCGGGTCGTGCCGCTTAATGCTTCTGCCATGGCTGAAGTGTCCTCTGCTGCCACCCTGCAGATTTCCACAGGATGGCTGGCATCTTACATAGCCTGCCCGCCTGGGGACTCTGGTTCCGGGCAGTGAACGTCCGCTGCCCGGCGAAGGCGACATAGGCATGGAGGCGGTTCGCCGCCCCCGTGCTGGAGTCGCCCGCCTAAAGACGCGGCGATTGGCGTTTGTCCGCTTGCGCAGGGCTGGTCCTGGCTTGTAAAGTCCTGTCAACAATGCCAGCCCACGGACTGGCGTCTACAGGAGACAGAACGCCATGAACACCACCACCAACAGCGGGAACACAGCATCCAGCGACGGCATTGCATTGCGCCGCGTCGACCAGTTGCTTGCGCACTACGAAGAAAGCCACCGCCACCCTGGCAACGAGGTCATCCACTTCATCGCGATACCGCTGATCATGCTGAGCCTGGTCGGCATGCTGTTTGCGCTTCACCCGCTGGTTGCCTATGCCTTCGTAGCCGCCAGCATGGTCTATTACGCGCGGCTGTCAGTGGTCTTCCTGGTCACGATGGCGCTGGTCTCGGTACTGGCGATCGCCCTTGTTTTTGCGATGGGTTCGCGGGTGCTGCCGATTTCCATCGCGATTTTTGTCGGCGCCTGGATACTGCAGTTCATTGGCCACAAGATGGAAGGCCGCAAGCCCTCGTTTTTTGAAGACATCCAGTACCTGTGGGTAGGCCCGCTGTTTGTGCTCAGCAAGCTGTTCATCAAGCTGGGCGTTCGCTGGTAAGCCAAAAGTGAGCCTTGAAATTCGGCGAAACGGCCAGATTTAAAGCGTTTAAAAGGATTTTTGTGCCCAGTTTCATCAGCCAGCTCCTGCGTTTTGTCCTGAAACTTGTTCTGGCCGCTTTCGGTATCGTCTTTGCGCTCAGCATGCTGGCCGCAGCGCTGATCTTCCTCGTCTGGCGCCAGCTCGTCGGGCTGATCACCGGCAAGAAACCGCCGCCCATCATGGCGTTCGGCAAGTTCCAGCGCTTTTCGCCGCAGGACATCTGGGCCGCCAGCGCAGGCGGTTCGCAGCAGCCCAAAGGCGGTGATGTGGTCGATGTCGAGGTACGCGAAGTGCCAGAGCCACGCAGCGCCGACCAGCGCCTGCGCTGAAGGCTGTCGCCAGCCCAGTCCGGCCTTTACGGCCTGTCATGACCATCTGGTACGGCATCCTTTTTCTCACAATGTCCGTTCAAATTTTGCTACTTAATTGATAGCATGCCGCGCTAGTCCACATTGGGTTTCAGGCACTTTTGGCATCTAAAAACAGGCTAAAAATGCCATTTTTAGCGCCAAAATGCGGTTTTCTGGCCCAAAAGCCACAATCAATCACTTCATTAGGTATAAAAATTTACATAATGGAATCATTACTTATTAAAAAGTCATGAATAAACAGCGCAAGATGTCTTTCAGGGGCGTTCCGAAGTTCACCTACACAGACAGTCGCCTCCAGCCAATGGTGGCTGCAGTCCCGGTATTTAATATGAATTCAAGGGTTTACGCTTATTAGTTTCCGGCTATTTCCGGGATTGAACCTATTGCTTAGCACTCGCTCTAACAGAGTGCTAATATTTGGCACTGAAAGAAGGAGTTTTGCATGTCTTATGCTCTCGCCCCCCATAACCTGACCGCCCGTGACGCCGCCGCAGCCACGCCTGCCAGCGCCGTTGCAGCCGTCAACCCCTGGTCGCTGCTGCCCCCGCTCGGCAACCTGGATGCCTACATCTCGGCGGTCAACCGCCTGCCCATGCTCACCCTGGAACAGGAGCAGGAGTTCGCCCGCAAGCTGAAGGACGGCAACGACATCGAGTCGGCCGAGAAACTGGTGCTGTCCCATCTGCGCCTGGTGGTGGCCACCTCGCGCAAGTACCTGGGTTATGGCCTGCCGCATGGCGACCTGATCCAGGAGGGCAATATCGGCCTGATGAAAGCCGTCAAGCGCTTCGACCCCGACCAGGGCGTGCGCCTGGTCAGCTACGCACTGCACTGGATCAAGGCCGAGATGCACGAGTACATCCTGAAAAACTGGCGCATGGTCAAGGTCGCCACGACCAAGGCCCAGCGCAAGCTGTTTTTCAACCTGCGCTCGATGAAACAGGGTTTCAAGGACGACGCCGATGTGGCGACGCACCGCGACACGCTGACCGAAGGCCAGATTGACTCGATGGCCAAAACGCTGAACGTCAAGCGCGAGGAAGTCATCGAGATGGAGCAACGCATGTCCGGTGGCGACGTGCTGCTGGACCCGAGTCCCGGTGATGACGGTGAAGAGGCTTTTGGCCCCATCGCCTACCTGGCCGACAGCGCGCAGGAGCCCACCACGCTGATGGAATCGCGTGCCCGCGACGCGCTGGCCAGCGATGGCATCAGCACTGCGCTGAACGAGCTGGACCCGCGCTCGCGCCGCATCGTGGAAGAACGCTGGCTGAAGGTTAACGACGACGGCTCAGGCGGCATGACGCTGCATGACCTGGCTGACGAGTACAAGGTCAGCGCCGAACGGATTCGCCAGATTGAAGTCGCGGCGATGAAGAAGATGAAAAAGACGCTGGCTGCCTACGCATAAGCTGCCGCGCTTTAAACAAACCTGCACCGGGAGACCGCTGCAGGTTTTTTTTACGCCCCCTGCCTGCCGTCGCGCATGAGGCTGCCCTTGACCCAGGCCACCACGCTCCAGCGCACACGGTCGCTGGTGTTGGGCAGGGAGCGGTGTGGCGTGAAGCGGTCGATGATGGCGGCCTGCCCTGCACGCACGGCTACCGGCTGGCGCGGCAAACCTTCGAGAGCTGCATCGGGAATAAAGTAAGCGCCGGCAGGGGTGCGTTCATGCGGAATCGGTTGTGCCAGCGGGGTGGTGACCAGTTCAAGCCCGCCATTGTTTTCATCAACGTCGGCCAGTGGAATCCAGCAGGCGGCCAGCACCGTGTGGCAGGTGGAATCCGGCCGCACTGCATGGGTCAGCGCGACATCGGAGTGCCAGCCGTGCCGCTTTCTGGTCATGGCCGGGATGTTCAGGCGCACACGCACCGTGACGCCACCGGGCTCGAAATCACCGCACAACTCGGCCACCGCTTTTTGCAAACGACCATCATCAGCCAGGAAGGCAATGCGCGGGTCGCGGTGTGCATCGGCAAAGACAGCAGAGACAAAGGCAGTTGCATATACCGGGTTGCGCAGCGCGATTGACTGCAGCCGGTGAAAGACGTCAAGCGCAGGCGCGCTCTCTTCATAGGGTGTGCGCAGCGCTTTGGCGACGCTGTCCACGGTTTCATGGATGGCTGCGCCCATGGCCGCCAGCTCTTCCGCGCTGAACATGTCGACCACACTGAAGCTGCGCGCAGGCAAACGCAGTGCCGTCAACATGCTCAGGCTGTTTTCAGCAGCAGGCGAATGTCGTTGGTGAAGCCGGCGACATCGTTGCCGTAGCGGCTGTACAGGCGCAGGTTGCCTTTGGGGTCATACACATAGCTGCCGGCTGTGTGGTCCATGCTGTAGCTGCCAGCTGTCTTGCCCTCGACCTTTTTGTAATAGATCTTGAAGTCCCTGGTGACCTGCGGCAGTTGGTCCATGCTGGGGCGCAAGGCTATGAACGTCGGGTCGAAGTTGCCCATGTAGGCCTTGAGCACTTCCGGCGTATCGCGCTCCGGGTCGACCGAGATGAAGACGGCTTGCAGCTTGTCACCATCGGCACCCAGCGATTTTTTGATCTGCGCGAGTTCAACCATTGATGTCGGGCAAACGTCGGGACACTGCGTGAAGCCGAAGAACACCACCACCACCTTGCCGGCAAAATCTTTCACCGTGCGCAGCTTGCCGTTCTGGTCGGGCAATGAAAAATCTTTGGCGTAGTCGGCGCCGGTCAGGTCTATGCTTTTGAACTGCGGTTTTTCTTCTGCCGAGCAGGCCGCCAGCATGCCTGCGGCGGTTAGCGCAAACGCGCCACCAGCCATCAGCCTGAGCGTGTTTCTTTTGCCCGATGGCAAGGACGGCGATGCGGACAGTTTTTTCATGAACACCTAGACGAGGTAATGGTCCACCAGCAGCGCTGCAAACAGCACCGAGAGGTGAATCAGTGAGAAGCGGAAAGTCTTGCGTGCCAGCGCATCCGAATAGTTGCGCCACAGTTTGAAGCCGTACCAGCTGAACCCAAAGCTCAGCACCAGCGCCGCTACCAGGTAGAGCCAGCCGCTCATGTGGAAGGCAAAGGGCATCAGACAGGCCGGGAACAGCACCAGCGTGTAGAGGAATACCTGCAGGCGGGTGAACTCGTTGCCGTGCGTGACCGGCAGCATAGGCAGCCCGGCCTTGCGGTAGTCCTCGACGCGGTAAAGCGCCAGCGCCCAGAAGTGCGGTGGCGTCCACAAAAAGATGATGAGGAAAAGAATCAGCGCCTCGGGTCCGACAGAGCCTGTCATCGCGGCCCAGCCGAGTACGGGCGGCATGGCACCGGACGCGCCACCGATCACGATGTTTTGCGGTGTCATCGGTTTGAGCACCACGGTGTAGATGACCGCGTAACCGACAAAGGTGGCAAAGGTCAACCACATCGTCAGCGGGTTGACCCAGATATACAGGATGGCCGAGCCGGCAGCGCACAGTGCTGCAGAAAAAGCCAGTGTCAGCGTGTTGCTGATCTGGCCCTGCGCGGTGGCGCGCCAGGAAGTGCGCTTCATGCGCGCATCAATGCCCTGCTCCACCAGGCAGTTGAAGGCGGCGGCTGCGCCAGCCACCAGCCAGATACCGGCGCAGGCAATCAGTGCCAGCCTGACTTCAGCCCACGAGGGCAGGCCGGGCACGGCCAGCACCATGCCTATCAGCGCGCAGAACACGATGAGCTGCACGACGCGGGGTTTGGTCAGCGAATAGAACTGCGAAAATTTGGACGGCACCGGCAAGGCTGCAGGCGCGGACGCTGCAGCCAGGGGTGCGGATGATTCTGTGGGGTTCATGCGGTCAGTCTCGAAGCGCTCAATTTTGACGCACTGACGGTGTCCCGTGCAGGGCGGGTGCAGAAAACCATGCCGGTCAGCACAATCACCAGCGCCGCAGCGCCACCGGTATGCATCACTGCGGCCAGCATGGGCCAACCCAGCAGCACATTGCCCAGGCCGGTGGCGACCTGCAGGATGGCCAGCCCCAGCAGCCACTGCGCCTGCGGCCGCAGGGCACGTATGCGATACAGCCTTGCAGCCAAGAGCAGCATGGCCGCAAAAACGATGTAGGCACTCAGCCGGTGAACGTAGTGGATGGCGGTCAGTGCCTGGAAGCTGATGTTGACGCCATCAGGCCCGAGGCCCAACTCGCGCCACAGGGTAAAGCCCTGGCGGAAATCCATCGCCGGCCATAGCGAGCCCTGACAGGCGGGGAACTCGGTACACGCCAGCACCGCGTAGTTGGTACTGACCCAGCCGCCCAGTGCAATCTGCAACCACAGCAGGGCAAAGGTCGCCAGCACCAGCAGCCGGACGCGATCGCTGACGGGAATTGGCGACTGCTCGCCCTGCGCCTGCGCGTAACGCACCGATTGCACCTTGAGCAGCGCCAGCAGCCCCAGGCCGCCCAGCAGGTGCATCGTGACGATGGCGGGGAAAAGCTTCATGGTCACGGTCAGCGCTCCAAACGCACCCTGTAAACACACCCATATAAGCGTGAATGTCGGCCACCACGGTGATATCTGCACGCGCTTGCGCTCAAGCCAGGTGGTGGCGGTGAGCGTAAGTATCATCACGCCAACACCCGTAGCGAGGTAGCGGTGGATCATTTCAATCCATGCCTTGGAATGCGTGACCGGGCCGTTGGGCATGGCGGTCTGCGCCGTTTCAATGTGCATCTGCGCACCGACAGGACTTGCATGGCCATAACAGCCCGGCCAATCGGGGCAACCCAGGCCAGAGTCTGTCAGCCGCGTGAAGGCGCCAAAAATCACCAGGTCAAACGTCAGGAAAAGCGTCACCAGTGTGAGTACCTGCAAGCGCCGCGCCACAGGCGCATTGCGGTTGCGCAGCCAGACCCAGGCCAAAGGCCCCGTCGCCACGACCAGGCCCATGATCATCAGGCGTATCGCGGGACTCAAGTTGTAAAGCTCCGTCATGGAGTTGCCACGCTGGTCACCAGGTGTACTAAGTTCTTGTGCAAGCTCGAGCCGCGGAACTGGCTTCGCCAGACCGCAGGCGGGCGGCCCCCTCGGGGGGCAGGGAGTGACACGAAGTGCATGACTGTGGAGGCCATATTCAACGACCTTCTTTGTCCCAGCTCGAAGAGGCGCGCATAAGGCGATCGATATCACGTTTGGCTTTCGCGGCACCAGCGGCATCCATATTGGCGGGAAAGCGCATCATCCAGTTGCCCAGCGGGTCAACCACGTAAATGTGGTCTTCGACCTTTTGACCGGCAGCCGGAACCAGCCACTGCGACAGGCCAGCAGCAGGCACACGCAGTGTTGTGGAAGACGACAACGCAGGCATCAGGCGCTGATCCACTGCCGCTTCATCACTGACCAGCCAGACCCAGTCGAGCCGGTCTTTCTCCTTGCCAAGCGATTCGCGCAGTTGGCGCTGCAGGTACAGGTGCTGCTGGCAGGCCGGGTCGCACGCGGCACCAGCCACGCTTATCAGCAGCCACTGGCCCTTGAGCGAGGTCATCTGGCCGGGCTTGCCGTCCAGCGTGGTGGTCTGCATTGCCGGCAGCGGACGCTGCGGATTGACCAGTTCGCCGTAGTTGCGCCGGCCATCCGGACGGACGACGTAATAGGTGAAGTAGGAGGCAATGACCGGCGACGCGCAAACCAGCAGCACGGCAATCATCTTCCAGCGGCCGCTCGCGGTGCGGGGCGCGTCGCGACCGGGTGTCGGCAGGCTGTGCACGGTCAGGCCCAGGGGCTGTTCTGCTGCAGCCTGCAAAGCTGGCGTCGAAGTGTTTTCAGGGTTCGCTTGGGTCACGTTGTTTGGAGTTTGGCTGCCGCTTGCGGCGAAGAGGTTGGATGACTTGAAACCAGAGATACAAGAAGACGACCAGTGCGCACAGGCCAAACCACTGGAAGGCGTAACCGTAGTGTTTTTCAATGCCCAGGTTGGGGGCGGCCCAGTCGCGCAGCAGTCCCTCACCGGAAGCACCGGTCTGCAACAGCGACACCGCTATCAGTGGCAGGCCGGTCTCACCGGCAAACGCTGGCAAGTCGATATTTTGCCGGATACGGCCGGCTTCGACGCCTTTGAACTCGTATAGCTTGGATGGCGGCGGGGCAATACGGCCCTGTACGGTGACGATGCCGGGTGGCGTCGGCACATCGGGCAGCCGGTTACGGTCGGTGAAATCGCGCTGTACCCAGCCGCGCTGCACCAGCACGACCTCGGTGCTACCGTCCAGCGCCAGCGGGGTCACGACGACAAATCCCGTCTTGCCGCTCATGGGGCGGTTGTCCAGGAATACGGTGTACTGCCCTTGCCAGCTGCCGCGCAAGGTTGCTGGGCGGTGTATGGCATCTTCCAGCGGCCTGACGGCCAGCAGGGCCTGTGCGTCCGCAAGTGCGTGACCCGACTGGCTGCTGATCGCCGTTTGAAGCGCTTCTTTCTGCGCGGCACGGCGCAATTGCCACTGGCCCAGCGAAAAAGTCAGGGCCGCCACCAGCACTGCGGCAATGCTGACGGTCCAGAAACGCGGAGAGCGCAAAGCAGCCTTCATGGGCGGATAATCCTGTTCATGAAGTATCTCGTTGCACTCGCATTTATCGCCATTCTCGGCAGCCTCGCCTCGGCGCTTTTCTTCATGATGAAGGACGGCAGGGACGGCAAAGCCAAAACCAGCAACATGGCGCGCGCGCTGACGTTTCGCATCGGGTTATCGGTGTTGCTGTTCATCTGCATACTGATTGCCTGGAAACTGGGCTACATCCAGCCGACAGGCATTCCGGCCGGCAAATAGACCCGGAAGTCCACAAAAACAAAGGCCGCATCAAGCGGCCTTTTTTGATGGTCTGTACGGCCCGGAGGTTCCGGCCCGACAAAAATTTAAAGCCAGTAAACCAGGATGTAAAGGCCCAGCCAGACCACATCCACAAAGTGCCAATACCAGGCAGCGCCTTCAAAACCGAAGTGATTGTCGGCGGTGAAGTGGCCTTTTTGCAGGCGCAGGGTGATGAACAGCAGCATCAGCATGCCGACCAGCACGTGGAAGCCGTGGAAGCCGGTCAGCATGTAAAAGGTCGAGCCATACACACCAGAAGAGAGCTTGAGGTTCAGGTCGTTGTATGCATGGGCGTATTCATAACCCTGCACGAACAGGAAGATCACGCCCAGTGCAACCGTTGCCCACATGAAAGCGATGGCGCGGCCGCGGTGGTTTTCACGCAGCGCGTGGTGGGCAATCGTCATGGTCACGCCGGATGTCAGCAGCAGCGCGGTATTGATGGTCGGCAACCAGAAGGGTCCTACAGTCTGGAAAGGCTCGACGATGTCGGCAGGTGATGCAGTTGCGCCGGCAGCCATGCTGGGCCAGACCGCCTTGAAGTCGGGCCATAGCAGCGCATTTTCAAGGCCCCCCAGCTCAGGCACGGAGTGGACACGCGCCCACCACAACGCAGTGAAAAACGCGCCGAAGAACATCACCTCGGAAAAGATGAACCAGCTCATGGCCCAGCGATAGGACAGGTCTATCTTGTAGCCGTACAGGCCGCCTTCGCTTTCGCCGATCGATTGGCTGAACCACTGATACAGCACAGTCCACCACCAGAGCATGCCGAAAGCCAGCGAGAACGCGCCCCAGGTGTGGCCGTTGATCCACTGGCCGGCGCCCAGGATGACAAAGAACAGGCCTATGGCCGCCATTACCGGATGGCGCGACGGTGCCGGCACAAAGTAATAGGGGGTGCTTCCTGTGGGGGTTGCTGAAGACATTTCCAAGCTCCTGTTTCGCTGATTCTCTAATTTTCAAAAAACGTTTCGGGCAACGGCTATTTGCCGACAACCCAGGTGGCGAGAAGGATCAGGCCACCCACAAATACGACAACGCCGATCAAACCGGCTATCAGGATGTGCACAGGATTTAGCTGTTCCACATCCCCTTCATAATCACCGCGTGCACGCAAGCCAACAAAAGACCACATCACGGCCTTGACCGTGCGCAGCACCGATCCCTTGCGTTTGTAAGGGGGAACGTCTTGCGGAGCGCTCATATCCCGGCTGCCCGTGCAGAGCCTGCGGCCACCTTCAACACCGCATCACTGGATGCCTGCGGCGCTGCCGGCACCTTGCCGCCGACTTCAAAGAAGGTGTACGACAGTGTGATGGTGTTCACGTCTTTCGACAGCTTGGGATCAATCACAAAAACCACAGGCCACTGTTTCTTTTCGCCAGGTGCCAGCGTGTACTGGCTGAAGCAGAAACACTCCAGCTTGTTGAAATGCGCGCCGGCCTGAACGGGCGCATAGCTGGGGATGGCCTGGGCAGACATGGTGCGGTCCTGCACATTCTGGAACTCATACATCACCGTCATCATCTCGCCGGGATGCACCTGCAGCGAACTCTGTGCCGGCTTGAATTGCCAGGGACCACGCGCATTGGCATCGAACTCGACCGTGATGGTGCGGCTCAGGTCAACCTGCGTATTCGCTGGCATTTTTGGCGTTGCACCGGGAATCTGGCGATCACCAAGGGCCAGCACGTTGATGCCGGTCATCTCGCAGATGGCCTTGTAGATGGGCACCAGCGCATAACCAAAACAGAACATGCCCAGCACGATCACGCCGAGCTTGCCGACCATTCTGAAGTTTTCGCGCCTGATGAACTGAATCATGTGACAACCAGCCTAGCGGCCAAAAAAGATCATGCGGACCATGAAGCCCGCAAAAAAGACGATAGCGACCGACGCCAGCACAAGGGCCAAGCGCAGGTTGCTCTTTTTTTGCTCAGGCGTGGTCATCTCTTGCCGTGCGGATTTAATAGCCGATAACGCGGGTTGCGGTTGCATCCAGCTTGGGCGGGGTTTCAAAGGTGTGGAACGGTGCCGGCGAGGGCACTTGCCATTCCAGGCCTTCAGCACCCTTCAGGCCGTCTTCGTCCATCCATGGGTTGGCCTTGGCAGGAACACCCTTGCCGCGCATGGTCGGCACAACGATGAACAGGAAGAAGTAAACCTGCGCAAAACCGAAGAAGAATGCACCCACGCTGGCAATCGCATTGAAATCGGCGAACTGCATCGGGTAGTCGGCATACCGGCGCGGCATGCCGGCCAAGCCCAGGAAGTGCATCGGGAAGAAGGTGACGTTGAAGGAGATCAGCGACCACCAGAAGTGGATCTTGCCCCGGGTTTCGTTGTACATCACGCCGGTCCATTTAGGCGCCCAGAAGTAATAACCTGCAAACATGGCATAGAGCGAACCGGCCACCAGCACGTAATGGAAGTGGGCCACCACGTAATAGGTATCCTGCAACTGTGTGTCAATCGGCGCGATAGACAGGATCACGCCGGTCAGGCCACCGATCGTGAACACAAAGATGAAACCGACCGCAAACAGCATCGGCGTCTCAAACGTCATCGAGCCCTTCCACATGGTGGCGATCCAATTGAACACCTTCACACCTGTCGGCACCGCAATAAGCATGGTTGAGTACATGAAGAAAAGCTGACCGGTCACAGGCATGCCGGTGGTAAACATGTGATGCGCCCAGACAACAAAACTCAGGATGGCGATGGAGCCGGTGGCGTAGACCATCGATGCATAACCGAACAGGCGCTTTCGCGAGAAAGCGGGAATGATGTGGCTGATGATGCCGAAGGCCGGCAAGATCATGATATAGACCTCCGGGTGGCCGAAGAACCAGAAGATGTGCTGGTACATCACCGGGTCGCCGCCGCCTGCGGGGTTGAAGAAGCTGGTGCCGAAGTGGCGATCCGTCAGCGTCATCGTGATGGCGCCAGCCAACACGGGCATCACGGCAATCAGCAGGTAGGCCGTGATCAACCATGTCCAGCAGAACATCGGCATTTTCATCAGCGTCATGCCGGGCGCGCGCATGTTCAGGATGGTCACGATGATGTTGATCGAGCCCATGATCGACGAGGCGCCCATGATGTGCATGGCAAAAATGCCGGCATCCATCGAAGGCCCCATCTGCAGGGTCAGCGGTGCGTAAAGCGTCCAGCCGGCTGCAGGTGCGCCGCCTGGCATCAGGAAGGAACCCATCAGCATCAGGGAGGCAGGAATCAGCAGCCAGAAGCTGAAATTGTTCATCCGCGCAAAGGCCATGTCGGCCGCGCCTATCTGCAGCGGAACCATCCAGTTCGCAAAACCCACAAAGGCCGGCATGATCGCGCCGAACACCATGATCAGCCCGTGCATGGTGGTGAGCGAATTGAACAGTTCAGGATTGACCAGTTGCAGGCCCGGCTGGAACAGCTCTGCCCGTATCAGCAGCGCCAGCGCACCACCGAACATCAGCATGAAGAAGCTGAACAGCAGGTACAGCGTGCCGATATCCTTGTGGTTGGTGGCATACACCCAGCGACGCCAGCCCTTAGGGGCATGGTGGTCGTCATGGTGATCATCGTGCGCATGATCGCCACTGTGTCCATGGGGGTCGAGAACTGCACTCATTTTGGCTTCCTTTGGTGGCTCATACGGGCATTTAGCCTGCTAACTTTGTCAATTGCGGCCGACGCTGTGGTCTGGCTCTGCGGAAATTCTGTCTGTTGGGCCGTGCGCTGGCTCGCGGTTTATTTGCGCGCTGCCTGGACCTCAGCAGGCTGCACCAGCTGGCCCGACTGGTTGGACCAGTTGTTCTTGGTGTAGGTCGCTACGGCGGCGAGGTCGGTATCGCTCAGCGCCTTCCACGAAGGCATCGCACCACCGGCTGCACCATTCAGCAGAATCTGGATCTGTTTGTTGTGGTCAGCGTCCATAACAATCGCAGAGCCGTCCAGCGGCTTGATCGGGCCTGCGCCCTTGCCGTTGGCCTGGTGGCAGGCTGCGCAATTGGCGGCGTAAACCTTTTCACCGCGGGCCTTCAGGTCGACCAGCGTCCAGACCTTGCTCGGGTCATCAGCCCTGGCAGCGGCTTCCTTGACCTTGACGGCAACCCAGGCGGTGTAATCGGCAGCAGACACCACCTTCACCTCGATAGGCATGTAGGCGTGTTCCTTGCCGCACAGTTCCTGGCACTGGCCGTAATAGCTGCCGATTTTTTCGGCGCGGAACCAGGTGTCGCGGACAAAACCGGGAATCGCATCCTGTTTGATGCCCAGCGAGTTAACGGCAAAGGCGTGAATTACATCATTGGCAGTGGTGATCACACGGATCTTTTTGCCAACAGGCACGACCATCGGGTTGTCAACCTTCAGCAGGTAGTCGTCCGGCACGTTGGCGCCCTTGGGGCCGCCCTGGTTGGACATTTCGCGATGCGCGGCATCCAGTGTGGACACAAAGGCGATGCCTTCGCCTTCGCCCTTGATGTAGTCATAGCCCCACTTCCACTGCATGCCGGTGGTCTTGATGGTCAGGTCAGCTGCGGTGGTGTCTTTTTGTGCAACCAGGATCTTGGTGGCAGGCAGAGCCATGCCAATCACGATCAGGAAGGGAACGACAGTCCATGCAATTTCAACCAGGGTCGACTCATGAAAATTGGCAGCCTTGTGACCGACAGATTTGCGGTGTTTCCAGATGGAATAAAACATCACGCCGAAAACCGCCAGGAAAATCACGATACAGATGATCATGATGAACCAGTGCAGCCAGTGCTGGCCTTCGGCGATTTTGGTGACTGCCGGGTGCAGGTTCAGCTGGTTCACAGCCGGCCCACCGGGCAAATCCTTGACGGCATAAGCGGCAGTGCTGGCCCACGCGGCGACAAGGGCCAGTGCTGCAGCGGCGTGTTTCGCCGCCAGCTGGGTGATTTTGCTTATGGTTTTGCTTACGTTCATCGTGATCACTTTTATGGCTTCCATTGCTGGTCGAATCGCTCGCCGGACTGCTCACCAAAGCGCCCGGCTTAATTTAACCTGCTGATTATAAAGTTAGCGCCGGGCCTGCCTTGCTCCGCCGGATGATTTGTTGAAGATTCGCGGCATCAAAATGACCCGCGGCAAGAGGTGTTTGGGGCCTACCCAGCCCTCAACGCAGAGCGAATTTCCCGCGCCAGTGCAGGGCGGAGTTCAGGCCGCAGGTGCCGACCGACGCTCACCGAACGGCCCTGGCCAGAGACTTCTATCAGGGAGCCATCGCCGCTTCTAGGCTCAATGCGCACCCATTGAGGGTTGAATTCGGCACGCTGCATGCGCCCTGCGGTTTGCAGTTCGACCACCAGCCGGCCACCCTGAAGAACAATTTTTTCGCCATCGCGTGCATGGCGTGCGTACACCACAAAAGCCGCGCCGACGGCCAGCAATTCAAGCCAGGCAAAGGGCATGACCATGCGGGCGCCCTGAAGCCAGAAAAAGACAGCAATGCCCATCGACACGATGCAAAGTGACAGGTAAAGCCAGGCAAGCTGGGCCGGTGTAATGGAGCAGTTTCTTTTGATCAGCCATTGCACGCTGGCCGCACCGGGCTGGCGCCCATCGGGACCAGAAACGCTGGCGAAGCGGAAGGCAGAAACGGAAAGCGCAGAAGTGGATGGCGACACTAAGCAACACTCGAAAAAAACAGCCCGCGTTTGCGGCCTGTTTGAGGCGTGGGAACATGCCCGGGATACGCTGGAAATTATAGCCAGCTTGCCCTGAAAACCTGCCACGCAGGGTATTGCCGCGTGAGACCTCTACAACGGCGGCCGGTCGGCACCGCCCTGCGGCCCACGGCCCCTGAGCATGGAACGCATATCGTCCATCGATATGGCACTGGATTCGCTCACCTTCAGGCGAGGCTGCGCCTTCAGTGCATGACCATAAATCACTTCAAAGGTCAAGGCCAGCCGCCCATCGGGGCCACGCACCAGACGTTCGGAGATCAGGCCTTCCAGTCTGGCTTTCCAGCGACGCCCCCGCAACGCCGGGAAACGTGCTGGATGAAAATTTCTCCCCAGATCAGCCAGTTCCTGGAGCAGGCGGGCCGGCGTTTCATAGGTGAGCGTGATGCGCTCCATGTCCATCACCGGCTCGGCAAAACCGGCCTGTACCAGCATGTCGCCCCAGTCGTGCATGTCCGTCAGGTCGTGACCGGCTGGCGGCCAGCCCACTTGCCTGTAAAGCTCGCGCACCTCAATGGCGGTGTCCGGCCCCAGACAGGAAAACATCAGGAAACCATTGACCTTGAGCGCCTTGTGCCACTGGCCTATAAGCGCCTGCGGGTCGGCCGCTTCATGCAGCGCCATATTGGCCCAGAGCATGTCGACGCCGGAAGGCGGCCGAATCTCAAAATGCGTTCTCCCCCGCATCCAGCCCACAGGATTCCACCACGGCGTGGTCAGTTTTCCGACAGCCTCCTGCAAGCGTTGGCCATTCGCCTCCACCACAAAACACGCGGCATCCGGGTATTTCTGAAGCAATGTGCGGTGCGCCTGCGAGCCGCCGCGTACCGCACCCCAATTTGCCCAGGACTGCGGCTGGAGCTTGATCCACTGCAGGCGGTCCAGCATGCGACCGGCCACTTCCTCGTGCAGCCAGGGCGATGCGAGCGGGGCGACGGCCTCCCAGCGCGCAACGGCGCGCGGGTCAAGGCTGGGGGGACGTTCGGTGGTGCTCATGGCGAAGGAAAAATCGGGCAGCAGGCAAGCTCGCGAGTATATTGACCCCGTGCTGCGCAACCTCTTCAACCCTGACAAAAACCCCGCAAACAGCCCCGGCGCGCAAAGCTTGTGGCCATCGCTGCCCAGCCAGTGCGCGGTATGCCGCAGCTGGCCCTCGCGACAGGTCTGTAGCGCCTGCATTTCACGCTTCTCACCTCATGTCACACGCTGCACGGGTTGTGCCCTCGCGTTACCGCCCGACCTGTCCATGGGCTTGCGCAGCCAGCCCTGCCTGTGCGCGGCTTGCCTGCAAAATCCGGGGCCGCTGGATGCCATGCTGGTCGCCGCATCGTATGAATACCCATGGTCAGGCCTGATCGCAAACTATAAATTCGGCGAACAACCCGGCTGGGCCGGTTTTTTTGCCTATCTGCTGCTGACAACGCCTGGGGTGCGCGCTGCGCTGGAAACGCTGGAGACCCATGATCTGATCATTCCTGTTCCGCTGTCTGCCCGGCGTTTGCAGACACGCGGATTCAACCAGGCCTGGGAACTGGCTGCCGCACTGGCGCGCCGATCCGGCACCAGGGCCAAAGCAGATGCCGGGCTGCTGCTGCGGGTAAAAGACACACAGCCACAAACCGAACTCAAACGCGCGGCGCGGCTGGCCAACGTCCGTGGCGCCTTCCAGGTCGATCCTCTTCGCATCTCCATGCTGCAGGGCCGACGCGTGCTGCTGGTCGATGACGTGATTACCAGCGGTGCCTCGCTCTTTACGGCAGCGCAGGCGTTGCGGGTAGCCGGTGTCATGCATATCACCGGTATCGCCATAGCGAAAACCGAACAGCATTGATCACCAGGCCACCAGGGTGGAGTCCCCGGCGACAATCCGAAGATGTTCAACATCGTCCTCGTCGAGCCCGAAATCCCGCCCAACACGGGCAACGTGATACGGCTGGCAGCCAACACCGGCTGCCGCCTGCACCTGGTCGAGCCGCTGGGGTTTTCAATGGACGACAAACACATGCGGCGCGCCGGCCTTGACTACCACGAGTACGCCAAATTACTTAAGCACGCCAGTTGGCAGGCCTTGCTCGACAGCGAAAGACCACCGCCTGAGCGGACGTTTGCGCTAACCACGCATGGCTCCAGCAATCTTTATGAAGCGGTTTTCCAGCCCGGCGACTGGCTGGTCTTTGGCGCCGAAACGCGTGGGCTCGCGCCTGAATTGCGGGAAAGCTTCACACCGGGCCAGCGCCTGCGCGTGCCCATGCTGGCTGGCCAGCGCAGCCTGAATCTGTCCAACACGGTTGCGGTCGCGGTGTTTGAAGCCTGGCGGCAAAACGGCTTTGCAGCAAAGGCCGCAGTTACAACCAGGGCCTGTTAACGCCATGTTTGCACATGCGAATTGGGCGAAAACGTTGCCAATCAAGGCGCGCGACGACGGTCAGGCTAATGCCTGCCCCAGGAGCTCAACGCGGAGTGGCGCCGTTTTCACCCCATTCCCTCCGGGTTGCGATCATGGCGTTAACAGGCCCTAGACCCGCCACCCTATAAAAATCAGTCGCGTTCGTGACTCATGCCTGTTGTTTGCCGGCAGGCCTGGCTTGCCAAAAGTCAGGGGAAACCCTAAACTTAAAATCTTTAGGCCTAAAGCAAATTCGGCCTTACCAATCCCAAGCGCCGATCGGGTCAAACGCCTGTTCCGCGCTCATCCTTTTTTATCCTGCAGTTCACAAGACTGCGAGGAGCTTTCGGTGAACATGGTCATACAACGCATTTTTGGCACCACAGTGCATACGGCTGCCAGCGACATCAACCGCAGGCAACTGCCGATTGAACAGATCCGCCACAGCCTGCATCATCTGATCCACGACTGTCAGGGCACAGGCATGCAGCGCATGGCCTTCAAGATCAATGCGGCCAAGACACCGATGGACCTCTGGATGCTGCGCAGCGACCTGATGCAGTGCATTTCGCAGGCCCACAGCCAGCGTGTGGCGGTTGAACGTATCAATAGCCTGGTCAGCGTTTTTGAAGGCTGGTTGCCGGCCCGGCAACTGGTCCGTATTTAAGCTTTCCCTGGCTGCGAGGGCCTGAATCAGGCATAAAGCAGCACCAGCGACTCGGCAACGCAGACCGGCTTGTCGTCGCCCTCCCGCTCCACCACCGTCTTCCAGGTGAACTGCATGCCGCCGTTGTCTATGGCCGTGGCAGCCAGCAGCGTCATGCGTGCCCGCAGGCGGCTGCCGACAGGCACCGGTGCCGTGAACCTCACCTTGTTCAGGCCATAGTTGACACCCATCCGGGTGTCCTTCACTTCAAACGACGACTCCAGAAACCACGGCAGCAGCGACAGCGTCAGAAAGCCATGTGCAATCGCCCCTCCGAAGGGCCCGGCTTTGGCTTTTTCAGGATCGACGTGAATCCACTGGTGATCGTGCGTGGCATCGGCAAACTGGTTGACCTGTTGCTGCGCAATCGTGGTCCAGCCGCTGACGGCCACTTCCTGGCCAACACAGGTGGCCAGCTCGGCCAGGGTTTGGAAAGTTCTCATGGGGCAACTGTAGCGGCGCACGGGGCGAACGGGCTCCGCAGCTGTCGAATCAGCGACCGCGCAAAAAGGGCAGCTATTTACCCAGCCAGTCGCAGATGCCTTTCCACTGCTCCAGGTCTTTTCCAACCCGGCCGGGGGCAACATCAAACACCGTCAGCCCGCGGGCTGCCAGATGAATGTAATTCTGCGTATCGCGCAGGTAGCCCAGCACAGGCAAGCCGAGGTTGTCGACAAACTCGTGCAGCTTGTCCGCAGCAATAGTCCGGGAGTCCACGCGCATACCGACAATACCGACCTGCATCTTGCTCGCGTGGCGGTGCTCGGCAAGCTGATCGAGAAAACTGCGCGTCGCAAAAATATCAAACACGCTGGGCTGCAGTGGCACGATGACCTTGTCGGCAACCTGCATGACCTCCTTGAAGTGCTTGCCGTGCAATCCGCCAGGTGTGTCCAGCACCACATGCGTCGTACCTTTTGGTGGACGCACGATGGCGGAGGCATCCACATCCCAGCTGGCAATCGGGCGGGCTTGTGGCGGGCGCAAACCAAGCCAGAGCCTCGAAGACTGCTGCCTGTCGACGTCGCCAAGCATGACCCCATGGCCCTGGCTGGCGAAGAACCCCGCAATATTGGTGGCCAGGGTCGTCTTACCGACGCCGCCTTTTGGATTGGCTACAACCACGACAGGCATGAGGCGCTCCTTGGGCAAATGGATGAACGGAAGGCCTATGTTAGCCGCAAGGAGGCAAACGGCAATCCGCGCCTGCGTGATGGCCCGAACCCGGCCGCAGCCTGCGCCCGGCACGAAGCACCCGGTTAGACTTGTTCGCACATCCTCCGCAACGCAAGGCACCCGCAGAACCCATGGCAGCAGAACAAGGCACTGAACTGGTCAAGGTCGTCATCCTGCTGGCTGCGGGCGTTGTGGCCGTCCCGCTTTTCAAACGGCTGGGCCTGGGCTCGGTGCTGGGTTACCTCGCTGCCGGTCTGGCAATCGGCCCCTTCGGCATGGGCTTTTTCAGCGAGTCTCAAACCATCCTGCACGTGGCCGAGCTTGGCGTGGTGATGTTCCTGTTTGTGATCGGCCTTGAAATGCAGCCGACCCGCCTGTGGTCGATGCGGCGCCAGATTTTCGGCCTGGGCCTGCTGCAGGTCGCAGCTTGCGGCGCGTTGCTGACGATCGTTGGCATGCTGGGCGGTTTCAGCCCGACTGTTGCCTTTATTGCCGCGATGGGCTTTGTGCTGTCTTCCACCGCGATCGTGATGCAGTTGCTCGATGAAAGCGGCGATACCTCAACGCCGCGCGGACAGCGCATCGTCTCCATCCTGCTGCTTGAGGATCTGGCTATCGTGCCGCTGCTGGCCATCGTCGCCTTCCTGGCGCCCACACCCGCTGAGGCCAGCGTGTCGCGCTGGGTTACGGTCGGCGTGGCGGTGGCGGCTGTGATCGGGCTGATTGCCGTCAGCCGCTGGCTGCTCAACCCGTTTTTCCGGGTGCTGGCGCATGCCAATGCCCGCGAGGTCATGACCGCTGCAGCGCTGCTGGTGGTGCTGGGCGCGGCTCTGGCCATGCAATGGGGCGGCCTGTCCATGGCCATGGGCGCATTTGCTGCGGGCGTGATGCTGTCGGAATCCACCTTCCGCCACCAGCTGGAAGCCGATATCGAACCCTTTCGGGGCATCCTGCTCGGTCTCTTTTTCATGGGCGTTGGCATGACGCTCGACATCAAACTGGTGCTGGCAGACTGGCCGCTGATCGTGGGCGGCACGCTTGCCTACATGGTGCTCAAGGGCGCGGCCATCTACGGCGTGGCACGCGCAACGCGCGCCAGCCACGGCGATGCACTGCAGCGCTCGGCCATGATGGCGCAGGGCGGAGAATTTGCCTTCGTCCTGTACTCTGCCGCCGCAGCGACCGGCATTGTCGATGCCAATGTGAATGCCGTTCTCACCGCTGCCATCATCGTGTCGATGGCGCTGACGCCACTGGCCGTGCTGGCGCTGCGCTGGGTCATCTCGGCGGCGCCACAACAAAGCATGGAAGACGTTGAAGATGTGATGGCTGGCGAAGCCCATTCCGGTAGCGTGCTGGTCATCGGTTTCGGCCGCTTCGGGCAGATTGCCAGCCAGTCACTGCTGGCACGCGGCATTGACGTCGTCATCATCGAAAGCGACACCGACATGATCCGCGCTGCGGCCAGGTTCGGCTTCAAGGTGTTCTACGGGGATGGCACGCGGCTCGACGTGCTGCATGCCAGCGGTGCCCGCCACGCAAAGGCCATCCTGGTCTGCGTCGACAAAAAAGAGACGGCCACACGCATCGTCGAACAGCTCAAGCACGAATGCCCCCTCACGCCGGTGCTGGCGCGCGCCTACGACCGGCAGCACGCCATCGACCTGATCCGGCTCGGCGTTGACGTCCAGGTGCGCGAGACGTTCGAATCGGCATTGGTCTTTGGCGCAGAAACATTGCGTGTGTTCGGCGTGGACGAAAACGACATCGCCGAAGTACTGGAAGACATACGCCGCCGCGACGCCGAACGCCTGCAGTTGCAACTGGCAGGCGGCATCACCAGTGGCGTCGGCCTGATGCATGGCAACCGCTGGACGCCGACACCACTCACGCAACCGCAGCACGAAGGCCGCGCGCTCAACGAAGAAGCAGCCGACGCCATCGAACAGCCGGCCCCGCCGGATGGCTACGACAAGACGCCAACATCCTGAACCTGCCGCGATGCACGCCTCATTGCAAGTGCTATTAAATCAATAACTGGTTGCGCTAGTCCACATTGGCCCGGAGGCCGATTTGATAGTGAAAAATAGCCTTTTTTGTCTGTTTTTCAGGCTTTTGCGCCTTGATGAGAGGCCACTGGCTGATTGAAAGCCCAAATGTTAAGTTATTTATTAACATTTTGAGCCAGGGCCGCGCCCGCCTTGCTGCTAGCGGGACATCCGTTCCGCTTCACGCCGCTGCTCTATGGCACGGCGCTCGACGCAGATGGGGCGGCTGGCGAATGCGGGTTTGGCGCACTGCTCGCTCATGCAAGTCTGGTATCCCAGCAGAATGCGCCCTTCGCAGGCCTGCTCGGGGCTGGCTGGGCCAGGCGTTGGGGACGCGGCGGCGGCGGCCGCTGCAGGCTGGGCGGCAGACGGTGCAGCGGGAGAAGCTGCTTTCGCCGGTGCAGGTCTGGCCGTTTTGTCTTTTTCTTTTTCCTTGTCGGCTGCTGCCTTTTTGGCGGCAGCAGCGGCGGCGGCCCTGGATGCGGCGATCGCTGGTGCAGCAGGTGCGGATGCGGCAGTTGCTGCAGGCGCAGACGCCGGGGCCAATGGGGCTGAATTCGCTGAAGCTGCACCCATCGGGGCAGACGCCGCAGGCAAGGCGGCATCAACTGCCGGTGCTGGGGAAGACATCAATTTAAAAGCAATACCGGCAATAGCCACCAGCACGACGGCGCCGATCACCAGGCCCATTGTTTTTGGTTTTGCTGCAGGCGATGCTGCCATAGCCGTGACAGGCCCGGCTTGCACAGCGGGTGCAACGGCCGGCTCCACCAACGCTTCAACAGGCATGACAGGCGCAGCCCCTACCATTGTGGCTTCGGGGTCAGCGGCCGCAGGCGTTGCTGGCGTTGCCGAAGCGACGGAAGCCGCCAGCGTATTCGACAGCGGCAGCGATGGCGTTTGTGCAGCCGCCTGCTCCAGCGCGTGCCAGGCCTGGTCGGTCTTGTCTGCAGTCATGTCAGCGCCGGCCCTGGGCATCAGCACGGTTTTTTCGGTCTGCGATGCGGTTGGCACGCTCAGCTGCGTGACCGTTCCGGCACGTGAGCCAACGTCCGAATCATCGCCCTGTGATACGTCCAGTTTTTTCAGGCGGCGGCGCGCCAGATCGGCATAAATGCCGGACGGGAACTTGGCCAGGAAACCCTGGATGTCTTCCACATCCACCGAATCCTTGATGTCCTTCCAGTACACCAGTTCCAGTTCCTGCGTGACGATGGACGAGGTGTTGGTGCCTGTGCCGCTGTTGGTAGCACCGCCCTGCGTGCTGACCAGCGATTCGCCGGGCATCATGGTCGCGGTCCAGGTCGAGCTGCTGCCCTTGCCCGGCACGCTGGCCGGTGGCACCACGGTGATGTCGGCCGCATCGCGGCAGGCGGCCTGCAATGCAGCGGCGAACTCCTGTGCGGTGGCATAACGCTGGTCACGTGACTTTGCCAGCGACTTCGCCACCACGGCATCGAGCGCAGGCGGCAGCCGGTTGTTGTAGAAGGTGGCCGCCACCGGTACGTGGGTGACGATCTGCTGTATCACCGAAAAATCGGTATCGCCATCGAAAGGGCGTTTACCAGTCAGCAGCTGGTACAGCACCACACCAGCCGCAAACAGGTCGGCACGCGCATCGATGGGCCGGCCCTGCAACTGCTCGGGCGACATGTACTTCAAGGTGCCGACGATGGTGCCCTGGGTGCGGGTGGCCTCGCCGGAGTCCTGTATGCGCGCCACGCCGAAGTCGGCCAGCTTGACGCGGCCATCGGCCTCGATCAGCAGGTTGGCGGGCTTGATGTCGCGATGGATGATGCTCTGCCGGTGCGCATAGTCCAGCGCAGACAGCAGGTCGGCCATGATGCGCTGCGTCTGCTCCAGTGTGTAAAGCTCGCCCTTGTCCAGGTGGTGCTTGAGGTCATCACCCTGGATGAACTCCATCACCAGGAAGGCAATGTCGCCGTCGCGGTCCGAGTCATAGACGCTGACGATGTTAGGGTGCTGCAGCCGCGCAGCTGAGCGGGCCTCGGTGCGAAAACGCTTTTCGTAATCGGCCGCCGATTCGTCGGACAGATTTTCAACCTTGATGGTCTTGATGGCCACCCGCCGGTCGAGGTTGGGGTCGCGCCCTTCGTACACCAGCCCCATGGCGCCCTTGCCGAGCACGCGGATCAAATCGTATCGGCCAAGCTTTTTGATACTCATGGGAGAAGGCGAAGGTAAGGAAGGCCGGGTGCAGCAGAACGCTGCACCGCTGACAAAAGATTCTATCTTGCAGCCGCCACTGGCGGGCTGATTTCAGCCGCCGCTTAGCCTTTGACCGAAAAAGCAATCAGCGGCGCGTTCTCGTCAGCGCGCTCGCAGCCAGGCACCACATGGCCGCTGCCGACCAGGTAACACTCGGTGCGCCGCAGCACCACCGGCTCACCCTGGTTGCCGAGATAGGCCCAGGTGCCGAAGCTGGAGGTGTCGGCCAGCACAAAATGGCCGCCCCGCCACTCCAGCGTCGCGTGAAAGCGCGAAACGCGCGGGTCGTTCACGCACAACGTGGCGTCCGTTGAACGCCCCAGCGAGAACTTGCTGCTTTTCGGGTCCAGCCGTATGGTCTGCCCTGCAAATTCAAGTTCGAGCACGGCCTCATGGTTGACAGCAAACATCGACTTGCCTGCCATCGTGGCGTCCTCGTCACGCCCGGTTTGCCATTCGACACGGTAGACATGGCTGGCCTCGGCCTTGCCGCGCAGGTACATCGGCCCCATGCTGCGCAGCGATGCTTTCTGCACCGCCATCAGGGTGGCCCAGACGTTGTCGGTCGTCAGGATCTGCGATGCGCCGGCCAGGTCGGCCAGCCGTGCGGCCGAGTTGACGGTATCGCCAAAGCAATCGCCGTCAATTTCGACCACCTCACCGCAATCAATGCCCATCTGCATCTGCACCGGCGCGCCGGTACCGCCGGGCTGTATCGGTTTTTCAAGCAGGCGCTTTTGTATGTTGATGCAGGCAGTGAGCGCATCGCCTTCGGCGGGGAACACAGCAAACAGGCCATCGCCCAGCACCTTGACCACACGCCCCCCGTGTTGCTCGAAGACCTGGCCCATCACACCCATCAGCTGCTTCACAAAACGCGACGCAGCGTCGTCGCCCAACCGTTCGTACATGCCGGTGCTGCCGACCAGATCAGCAAAGACGACGGTGGTCATGGATTTGGGTAAAGGACAAGCAGGGCCCTGAGGCAAGGTATGTGGCGAAGGGAACAAAAAGTTGTTGCCAGCCAATATATCAGCACCCCTTCAGAGCCAGACAGGCGGGCATCTTTGAAGGGCAAAAAAGAACACTTGCACACCTACAGTAGATCGGGCGCTTGTGGACTGGCCTTGATAAAAATTTGGCCATAGAATGAAAGCTGTCAGTTTCATCAAATAAATCGCAAATATCAATTTATCTGCTGTACGGCAGTTTTTTGACGATTCAGTCCTGCATCGGGTCATCAGCCCGCCGTTTCCGAGGTCCGCCATGAATCAAGACCAACCCCCTGTGCCGGCCCCGTTCCAGGGAGCGGGTTCCGCACAATCCCTGCCAAAGTTACGTGTGCTCGTTGTCGATGACACCGAGGACAACCTGTTCCTGATGACAGGGCTGCTTGAAGACAAATATGACCTGTTGCTGGCGTCATCCGGCAAGGATGCCCTCGCCATCATCATGTCGCAAGCCCCGCCCGACCTGATCCTGCTCGACATCATGATGCCCGAGATGGATGGGTATGAGGTGCTGCGGCGCATACGCCAGCACCCGCCGACAGCCACCATTCCGGTCATCTTCCTGACAGCGCTCAGCACCATGGAAGAAGAGCAGCTCGGCCTGGACCTGGGCGCCGTGGACTACATCACCAAGCCCATCAGCCCGCCCCTGCTTTTAACGCGGGTGCAATCACACCTGGAGCGCAGCGGTAACGCCAGGAGGCTGCTGGCCCTGTCGGAAAAGCTGTCGCGCTACCTCGCGCCACAGGTCTACCAGTCACTGTTTGACGGCTCGCAGCAGGCAGAAATACATACCGAACGGAAAAAACTCACCGTGTTTTTTTCCGACATCAAGGACTTCACGGGCTCCACATCGAAGTGGCAACCGGAAGACATTACACGACTGCTCAACAACTATTTCTCGGAGATGTCGCGCATTGCCGCCGAGTATGGCGGCACGGTGGACAAGTTCATCGGGGACGCCATGGTGATCTTTTTCGGTGATCCGCACAGCCTCGGCGTGAGGGAAGACGCGCTGCAGTGCGTCAAGATGGCCATCGCCATGCAACGCGCCATGGCCGACCTGCAGACGTTGTGGCGTGACACCGGGGCCGGCAAGTCCTTCCGCATCCGCATCGGCATCAACACCGGCTTTTGCGATGTCGGCAACTTTGGCAGCGACCTGCGCATGGACTACACCATCATCGGCCCTGAAGTAAACCTGGCGGCGCGCCTTGAACAGGCCGCAGAGCCCGGCGGCATCCTGATATCAGGCGAAACCTATGCACTTGTAAAACACGACATTGAGACCGAACCCTCCGTGCCAATAGACGCCAAGGGGTTCTCGGAACCCATCACCGCCCATGCGGTACGCATCACCCCCGACACAGCGGATGGCGGCATACGGCAGTTGTTCCAGCGTGAGCTGCAGGGAATCAGCACACGGCTTGACCTCCAGGGAAGGCCGATCGCAGACCGCTCCATCGTGGCGGAAGAGTTGCGGGCCCTGGCGAACCGGCTCAGCACCTGATCCCGGACCGCGAGATGCGTGACGCTGTAAATAAACACCTCGGGCGCATACCGCTGCTGCAACGCCTGCTCGGACTTCCCTCACCCACCGAACGGGCCATGGCGCTCACCTTGCAGGCTCAGGAAAAGCACATCAAGCACCTGACGGCATCGCACACCTTCCTGAGCAATACCCTGAATTCGGCTCCCGATGGTTTGCTGGCCATCCACTTTGCCAGCGGCGCGAAATACATCAATCCACGCTTCACCGAAATGTGGGGAAAGGCGCCCGACGCACTCATGGCGCCCGGCCAGGAAATCGCCCTGATGACCATGCACGCAACACTGGTGAAGGATGGCGCGCAGTTCATTGCCCGCGCCACGGAACTGTGGGCGCGCATGGACGGCGAAGTTTTCGACGAAATCGAGATGAAGGACGGCCGCCTCCTTGAGCGGGTCATCACCCCCGTCGAGTCCAACGGCAAACGCACGGGCCTGATCTTCAACTTCCGCGATGTGACCGAGCGCAGCCGCGCCGAGCGCAAGATACTGTTCAACCGGCTGGTGGTTGAAAACTCGGGGCCGCTGTTCTGGCTGGACCCGGTCGAGCGGCGGGTGGTTTATGCCAACAAGGCCGCCTGTGAAGAACTCGGGTATCCCATCGAGGAGTTTGTCGGGCTGGAGCTGTCGGTTCTTGACGTCGATACCAGCAACGAAGCCGTAGAGAAAATCAAGGCCGACCTTGAAGAATCCCCCAAACCCCGGCATTTCGAGAGCCGCTTTCGCTGCAGCGACGGCAGCCTGATTGATGTCGAAATCACAGTCTTCATGGCGCGGGATGAAGACCGTTCATTGCACGTTGCCGCGTTCAAGGACATCACTGAACAAAAACGTGCAGCAGAGGAAACACGAACGCAGCAAGCCACCATGACCGCGCTTATCAATGCGATTCCCGACCTCATCCACTACAAGAACCCACGCGGCTATTACCTGGGTTGCAACGAAGCCTTTGCGCAGGTGATCGGCCGCCCTGTCAACGACATCATCGGCCACAACGACCACGAACTGATAGACAAGGACTGGGCGGATTCGATTTACGCGCTGGACCAGGAAATCCTTGCCAGGGATGAAAAACATTTACGCGAACACTGGGTTTATTACCGGGATGGCCGACAGGAGCTTTTTGAAACCGTAAAGGTGCCGTTCCGGAGCCAGAACGGGGCGCTTCTTGGCGTGATGGGCATAGGGCGCAACGTCACCCAGCGCAAGAAGACCGAGGATGAAGTGCGCCTGGCCAAAGAGGCAGCCGAGGAGGCAACACGGATGAAGTCGGACTTTCTGGCCAACATGAGCCACGAAATCCGCACACCCATGAACGCCATCATCGGTATGTCATACCTGGCCCTCAAGACCGACCTCACGCCACGCCAGCGCGACTACCTTACGAAGGTGCAGAGTTCGGGCCAGCACCTGCTCGGCATCATCAATGACATTCTCGACTTTTCCAAAGTCGAAGCCGGCAAGCTGACGATTGAAAAAATGGATTTCGAGCTCGACAAGGTGCTCGACAACGTGGCCAATCTCATCAACGAAAAATGCAGCGCCAAAGGACTGGAGCTGGTCTTCAACATCGCGGCCGATGTGCCGCCCGCACTTGTCGGAGACTCATTGCGCGTGGGGCAAATCCTCATCAACTACGCCAACAATGCCGTCAAGTACACGGAGCGCGGTGAAGTGGTGATTGCAGCGCGCGTCCAGCAGCGCACAGCCCACGATGTGCTGCTGCATTTCTCGGTCAGCGATACCGGCATAGGCCTGACCGACGAACAGATCTCGCGCCTGTTCCAGAGCTTTTCGCAAGCTGACAGTTCCACCACGCGCAAATTCGGCGGCACAGGCCTGGGCCTGGCGATTTCCAAAAACCTGGCGGGGCTGATGGGCGGCGAAGTCGGCGTGACCAGCGTGCCTGGTTCCGGCAGCACGTTCTGGTTCACGATCAGGCTGGGCATCAGCACCCTGCCCCGGCGAGTGCTGCTGCCCAATCCCGACCTGCGGGGCCGAAGGGCGCTGGTCGTCGACGACAACGTGCATGCCCGCACTGTTCTGCGCGGCATGCTGGAGGGCATGACCTTCAGGGTAGACGACGTGGCGACCGGGGGTGCGGCCCTGCGCGCCCTGCAGTCTGCGCAAGCCAGAGGCGAACCCTTTGATATCGTCTACCTCGACTGGCGCATGCCGAACATGGACGGCATGGAGACGGCCCGGCACATCCGCGCGTTGGGGCTGATACCCGACCCGATATTGCTGATGGTCAGTGCCCATGGCCGTGAGGAAATGATTCACGAGGCAGAGTCGCTGGGCCTGACTGCTGTACTGGTCAAGCCCGTCAGTCCGTCCAT
Organism: Pseudomonadota bacterium; assembly: GCA_040388075.1. GTDB lineage: Bacteria > Pseudomonadota > Gammaproteobacteria > Burkholderiales > Burkholderiaceae_C > Polaromonas. The sequence goes on from JAZKCN010000002.1 coordinate 40,947, forward strand.
GCTGTTTGACACCACCATGCAGGCGCTCGGCGAGGGACGCTCCGAAAGCCGCTTCGGCGCCCTTGGTGCTGCCACCGGTATCGAACAGCTCGAAGGCGTGCAGGGCGCACGCATCCTGCTCGCCGAGGACAACGACATCAACCAGCAGATCGCCTGCGAACTACTGGAGGACGCCGGCTTTTCGGTCGAGGTGGCCGTCAACGGGCAGGTGGCACTCGAGATGGTTCAGCAGTCGCACTATGACCTTGTGCTGATGGACATGCAGATGCCGGTTATGGACGGCATTGATGCAACGCTCGCAATACGCCGCATCTCCCGTTTGCACGAGATGCCCATTGTGGCCATGACGGCAAATGCCATGGCCGAAGATCGCCAGCGCTGCCTGGATGCCGGCATGAACGACTTCCTGTCGAAACCGATAGACCCGGACGGTTTGTGGCGCATGCTGATCAGGTGGATACCGGATCGCGGCACTGCGGGCAAAGTTCAGGACAACACAGCCTCCATGACGACAGGCCTTGAAACTGCGCTTGCAACGGCCAGAACGCCAGCGGAAAGCAGCGGCCTGCCCGAAGGTATAGCCGGCCTCGATGTGCAGGCGGGCCTGTCGCATACGATGGGGAAGAAAACGCTCTATATCGCGATGCTGCACCGCTACGTGACGGGTCAAAGGGACTGCCCCGACATCATCCGTCTGGCACTGGCGGCCGATGATGCGGCAACTGCGCAGAGGGCGGCTCACACGCTCAAGGGCGTGTCGGGCACGATAGGGGCAAAAAATGTGTCACTGCTGGCTGCTGCAGTCGAAACCGCCATCCGCGAAAAGCAGGACAGCGATCAGGTGGCGCAGGCCATCAGCGAACTGGCCGACCCGCTATCCGCATTGACGGCCACGCTGCACGCCTGGCTGGCCCTGCACGCCCCGGCCTGAGGCGTGCAAACTGCGGCATCGCGTTATTCAGGCTTGATGTTCAGCTTGTCCAGCACGCCCTGCCACGTCCTGCGGTCCTGGTTGATGTACTGCACCAGTTGCTCCGGCGTGCCGGGGCGTGGGTAAGTGCCCAGTTCACGCGACTTGGCAATTACGTCCGGCATGCGCAGCACCTCGCCCATGTCCTGGTTCATCTTCGCGAGCTGGGCAGGATCCACGCCCTTTTTCGCGATCACGGCAAACCAGCCGTAAGCGACGGCGCCCGGCACCGTCGCGTTGGCCAGCGGGAATTGCTCCAGACCCGGTTCAACGCGGTCGCCCATGGAAGCCAGCACACGCATCTTGCCGCCCTGCACATTGCCGGCAACCACGTTGTAGGTCTCGACCATCATCTTGGTCTGGCCGCCCAGCGTCGCCTGCATGGCTTGCGCACCACCGGGGTAATGCACTTCAAGGAACTGCGCGCCCGACTGCAGGCCCAGCAAGGCAGAGGCGAGGTGCGGGGCGGTGCCGCGGCCGTTGTCGGCCACTTCAATGCTGCCCGGCCTGGCCTTGGCTGCAGCGATGAACTCGCCCAGATTTTTGTACGGTGAATCTGCAGGCACGGTCAGCACAAAAGGCAGTACGGCCGCAAGCGTGACCGGCACGAAGTCCCGGCTGAAGTCGTAGTTCACGCCCTTGATGGTGCTCGGTGCAACAGAAATGGCCGAACCCTGCACAAAACCGAACACGCTGCCGTCGGTCGGCGAGGTCAGGATGGTGTTCATGCCAATGACACCGCTGCCGCCCGGCTTGTTGTCGACGATGACGGCCTGGCCCCACTTTTCAGTCAGCTTGACGCCGACCACACGGATCAGCACATCGGGTGCGGAGCCAGCAGGGAAAGGCACTACAAAACGCACAGGGGCGGTCGGCCATTTGGCGGCCGTCTGGGCCTGCGCCACCGGCCATGCGGCGATGGCCGCTGCGGCCAGAACCAAAGCCTTGCGGCGTGCCTTCAATACTGAAATCATCTTGTCTCCTGGTTGGTACTTGCTCAAAAAAACTTCAGGACTGCGCGAGTGATGCACGCAAAAAGTCCAGAATAAATCGATGATAGGCCAGCGCCGGACAGCGTGTCCATACGCCCGCATGAATGATGACCATTGATGCCGCAGATTGTGCCCTGCAGGAGGACGATCTTCGCAAGCAGAGCCGTGGAACAGGCTTCGCTGGGCCACAGGCGGGCGGCCCCTCGGGGGGCATGGCGCTACACGCAGTGAGCAACCGTGGGGGCCATATTTCAACGCAGGAAGCCGTCCCAGACCAGCTTGCAGCCAGTCAGCAACATGCCCGCATACAGCAGCCGGTAAAACAGCACGGCACTCATTGTTTTGGCCATGCGCACGCCAACCCATACGCCCAACGGCGCCAGCGGCATCAGCACCAGCGCGGTCACCATGTTGCGTGCATCAATCAGCCCCAGCCAGGCATACGGAATCCATTTGGACAGGTTGATGACAAAAAAGAAATAGGCCATCGTCGACGCAAAAACCAGCGGGGACAGGCGCATCGGTATCACGTAAAACGCCACCGGCGGCCCGCCCGCATGGGCGACAAAACTGGTGAAGCCGGAAGTCACCGTGAGCATGCCGCCCAGCCAGCGCGGCGGGTGCGGGCTGTCTTCACGCGGCGGAAACAGCAGGCGCTGCGCCAGAAAAATCAGGATCAGCACACCGACGATGCCGGCCACCATGCGCGCGTCCAGCACCTTGAACAACAGCGCACCAATGACGATGCCGAGCAGGCCAAAGGGCAGCAAAAATTTGAGCAGTTTGAAGTCAACGCTCTTGCGAAAGGCCGCCAGCCCCAGCAGGTCTATCAGCAACAGTATCGGCATCAGGATGGCAGCTGCCTGCGGCACCGTGACGGCGAGCGCCATCAGCGGCGCGGCAAGCGAACCAAAGCCAGCGCCAAAGCCGCTCTTGCTGATGCCCATCAGCAGAACGGCAGGAATGGCGACCGCATAAAAAAACGGGTCGGTGATGACCGGGAAACTCAAACCGGCTGCTTTTCTTCAGAGCCCTCCCCTCGAGGGGAGGGTTGGGAGGGGGGAACGTCAGTAGCGCTGAAAGCGTGTTTCGTGCTCAAAGCACGGAACACGCTTGCTCGAACGACAGGCGCGGGTTACGGTCAAACAGCTTGCTGTTGTCACCGTAACCGAGGTTGATCAGAAAGTCGGTCTTGAAACGGCCGTCCCGGAAAAACTCTGCATTGACCTTGGCCAGGTCCACGCCGCTCATCGGTCCGCAATCCAGGCCCACAGCGCGTGCGGCAATCATGAAATAGGTACCACCCATGGTGCCGTTGCGCACGGCGGTGCCGCCAGCCATGGGCGCATTGCCTTCGAACATTTCCTTCGCGCCCGGCTTGTGCCAGACCTCGGGCATGTGTTCAAAAAAGCGGGTGTCGTGGGCGACGATGACGGTGACCGGCGCTTCGCGGGTCTTGTCGAGGTTGCCGGGTGACAGCGCTGGCAGCAGGCGTGCACGCGACTCGGCGCTGTTCAGGAAGACATAACGCGCAGGCTGCGTGTTCATGGATGTCGCACCCATCTTGGCGATGTCATAAACCTCTTTCAGCAGTTCCAGCGGAACCGGCTTGTCAATAAAACCGTTAGCCGTGCGGGCCTTCAGGAACAGCTGGTCCAGGCAGGCCTGGGCAATTTTTGTCGTCATGTGTTGTACCTGGAAAAAAAGTAAAAAATACAGGGGCGATTAAACCACCGCCGGCGGTTTGGCGCTCGCGCGGCGGCCATGCAGGTTTTATCCCGCCCATGCCTTTTTTTGTATGGGCCTATTCAGCCTTGATGTCCATCTCGCGAATCAGTTTGGACCAGAACTCGGTATCGCGCCTGACCAGCGCGCGCGTCTCCGGCAACGACAGGCTCAGTGAGCGGCCGCCGGCCTTGCGGAAGGTATCGCTCACATCACGCGAGGCAATGATGGCGTCCATCTCCTTGCGCAGGCGCTCCAGCACCTTCGGCGGCGTCTTCGCTGGCGCAAACAGGCCAAACCACGATTCCAGTTCCAGCCTGGCGGCGCCGGTTTCACGGATGGTCGGCACATCCGGCAGCGTCGGCTGCCGCGTTGCGCCGGACACCACCAGTGCCCGCACATTGCCGCTGTCGATCTGCGGACGAGCGGTTGGCGACAGGTCAAAAAACATGTCGACCCGCCCGCCGATCAAATCCTGGTAAGCCATCTGGGCGCCGCGATAAGGCACGTGGGTGACGTTGACACCGGCTTGCTGCCATAGCGCCGCTGCCAGTACGTGCTGGCCGGAACCAACACCCGCTGATGCATAGGTCAGCTTGCCCGGATTGGCCCTCGCGTAAGCAATCACCTCCTGCAGCGATTTGTAGGGCAGGTCCTTGCGGCCCATCAGCGTGTAGCTGTATGAGACAGCCAGGCCCAGCGGCTCGAAGTCACGCAGGCTGTTGTACGGCGGGCTCTTGTACAGGCCCATGTTGAGCGCGATGTTGGAGATCGAACCCACTACCAGCGTGTAGCCGTCCGGTTCGGCCTTGGCGGCCAGGTCGGTACCCACCAGCGTGCCGGAACCGGTGCGGTTTTCAACCACCACCGGCTGCTGGAGGGCCTTGCTTAAACGGTCGGCCAGGATACGGCCTACCACGTCAAAACCGCCGCCGGGCGGCTGCGGCACGATAACGCGCAGCGCCTTGCTGGGGAAGGCAGCGGCCTGTGCAAACACGGACGTTGCTGAGGCGGCGCTGCAGGCAGCCAGTGCTGCAAGCGCCGTCCTGCGGCTGGTCATGTGGTCAAAAAAATGGCTCACGGTTGTCTCCTGTAAATCCTGTATGAATTATTCGAAGCGTTCTTCAACAGCTCAGCGTTCCAGCGCGCCGCCGGCCAGCCAGCGCGCACCGCGCTTGTAGAGTTCGTCGACCACCGGGCCCTGCAGCATTGGCATGTCCATCTTTACGGTGTAGCCAATGCGGGTCTGGATGTAGGCCAGGTGGCGGTAGCCGGCTGGCATCGACGCCAGCACTTTTGCATCCAGCTTCAGCTGTGCGGTGGAATCGAGTGGGTCTATGCGGTCTTTCTCGTAAATCGGCTGGCGGTGCAGCACCTTCCACTCGCCTTCGTGTTTTGTCATGAAGTCGTAGAAGCGGCCAGTGCAGACCACGTCACACATCACCGGGCCGTCTTCACCTTCGACCATGCCGCGCTGCGAAATCGTCATCTTGGTCTGGGCAATCGCGCGCTCACCGTTGACCTCAATCGCCGAACCACCAAGAAAGTGCAGGATGCTCACGCCCTTGGCCCAACCCTCCTGCGTCACGCGAATGAAATCGGCAAACGGGCCCTGGAACCAGGTCGCTTCCATGCGCCCTTCCGGGTGCCAGACGGTGGCAAAACGCGCCCAGTCGCCGGCATCACGCCAGACGGCCCAGCGTTCTATGGTCTGGCGTATGCGAAGTTCGTCCATCAGGGTATCGGTCATGGGAGCTTTCATTAAGGCGGGTTAAACGGCGCATTTTCTTCGTTCACGTCAAGAAACCAGTTCTTGTATATGAACTTTAAACAATCAAACCTGCTGAAGCGGCAAGGGTTTTTACTTATTTTCGACATCAAAGCTGAAAAAATCATTTGTGAAATACGGAAATCCCGCTCTGGCACGAACTGCCGGGCTGCGGTTACTATCAGCCTCATCTGTTCACATATATAAACAAATATCATCCATGAACGAGCCCTTCCCTTCCACGGCCGCTGTCAAGTCTGCAGACCGGGTGCTTGATGTGCTCGAGCTGCTGGCGCAGCGCGGCCAAGATATGTCGCACACCGACATGGCAGTGGCTCTTGGCATTCCAAAGAGCAGCCTGAGCCAGTTGCTGCGCAACCTGACGGCGCGCGGTTACCTCGACTACTCTGCCGTATCACGCGGCTACCGGCTCGGCGAAGCTGTATCGCGCCTGGCCGGCCGCGCCCTGCAGGGCCGCAGCATCCTCGGCATCGTCGAACCGGTGCTCCACGAGATCACCGCCGCCTGCCATGAGTCCAGCGCCTTCAACCAGCTGTCGGGGCTTCAATCGGAAGTGGTGGCATCGGTCAGCAGCTCGCAGCGGCTGGTCTCGCACATGCGCAAGGGCGACCTGGCACCGCTGTATGCCACATCGGGCGGCAAGGCCCTGCTGGCCTTCATGCCTGAAGCTGAACGTGAAGCCTGGTTGCGCAAGGTGAAGTTCGAGGCCGTCACGCCCAACACCATACGCAGCGAAAAAGAACTGCGCCGCCAGCTCAAGGCTGTTCGCGAAACGGGTGTGGCCTATGTAACGGAAGAGTTCACGCCCGGCATCTGCGGCGTGGCCATGCCGGTGCTGTCGAGCGCAGGCATGGCGCTGGGGTCGATCAACGTCGCAGTACCAGCGGTTCGTTTTGATGACGTGGCTCGCGAACGGATTTTGAAGGCCCTGAACAAGGCGCTGGTCGCCATACAGCGCAGCCTGGCCGCGCAGGCTGGCTAGGCCCTGTCAGTCCTGCGCGGCAGGTTCCAGGTCATGCTTTCCCAGTGAATAGGAAAGCGCATAGATGTCGTGTGTCATGATCTCAAGGGCGCCTGCAGCCTTGAGGCTCTGCGGCGACAGCTCTTTCGCCAGGGCGTCCTGCAAGACCTGTGTGTCATAGGCCGACAACAGGACAATCCAGTCGGCGACGGAATCCCCGCCCCGGATTTTTTGCTCGTGCGTCATGGCTGCGTCCGGCGTTCTGGTTTGCAGCAGGTGTGCCCCGACGATGCCTCTGCTTGCCGCCTGGCGGGCCAGCAGCTTTTCCAGCCCGGCCAGTAAAGGTTCTGCCTGCCCATCCGCAGGTGACAGGCGAATCGTCAGCACCGCCCTGCCCAGCCCGGTGCCGAAACTGCCGAGCAGCTTGCACTGGCTGCGCACCATGTGCAGGTGGTGCGGCATCATCTTGACCGACCATGGCGTCGGGTTGTTCAGGCTCTGCAGGTAACCGGGAGAGGTCAGGGTTTCATACGATGCCAGCTCGTACATCACAAAAAAACCGGTGCCGCCGTCAATGTTGGTCCAGCGTGAGCCGCGCAGAAAGCCTTCAATGCCCATGCGCTCCGGAAAGTGCTCGCGGGAGTGCCACTCCTGGAACTCCTCGCGTTGCGCGGGCAGGATGTCCCACCACATGGCGACTGCCGCATTGCCTAAAAGTGCCATGTCAACCTCAGTAGAACCAGCTTGCCGGCACGGTGACCAGTTTGGGGAAAGCCACCATCAGGAACATCACCGTGAACTCGGCAATCATGAACGGGATGACACCCTTGGTGACGTCATCCATGCTGATCTTGCCGACACCCGCCACCACATTGAGCACAGTGCCCACCGGCGGCGTCACCAGTCCGATAGAGTTGTTGATGATGAACAGCACGCCGAAGTAAACCGGATCGATCCCTGCGGCCTTGACCACCGGCATCAGTACCGGCGTCAGTATCAGGATGGTGGGCGTCATGTCCATCGCTGTGCCGACGACCATGACCAGCACCATGATTGCGGCCATCAGCAAAATGGGGCTGTCCATGAAGGGTTTGAGCAGGCTCACCACCATCGCCGGCAGGTTGGCCACCGTGATCAGCCAGGCACTGACCATCGCCGCGGCAATCAGGAACATCACCATGGCGCTGGTCTTGGCCGACGCGACGAACACGCCGTAGAGCTGCGGGAGCTTGAGTTCCCGGTAGATGACGGTGGAGACGAACAGGGCGTAGACGGCGGCCACCACGGCCGCCTCGGTAGGCGTGAACACACCCATGCGCAGGCCCACCAGGATGATGACCGGAAGGAACAGCGCCCAGGTGGCTTCGCGAAAGGCTTTCATGATCTCGATGGCCGACTTGCGCGGCGGCGGCACGATGTCCTCACGCCGCACCAGCCACGCCCAGGTGATCCAGAGCGCGCCGCCTATCATCATGCCCGGCACGATGGCCGCCATGAACAGCTTGGAGATCGACACGTTGGCCGCCACGCCGAAGATCACCAGCCCGATGCTGGGCGGGATCACCGGACCGATCACGCCCACGGATGCGATCAGGCCGCCAGCGCGTGCCTTGTCGTGCCCGGCCTTGACCATCATCGGGAGCAGCAGCGCGGTGAGTGCCGCGGCGTCGGCAACGGCCGAGCCCGACAACGCCGACAGCAGGCAACCGGCCATGATGGTCACGTAGCCAAGCCCGCCCTTGACATGGCCGACCAGCGCCAGCGCCAGGTTGACGATGCGCCGCGACAGGCCACCGACGTTCATGATCTCGCCCGCCAGCATGAAGAAAGGCACGGCCAGCAACGGGAAGCTGTCGGCACCGCCGACCAGGTTCTGCGCGAGGATCTGCGCATCGAACAGCTGCAGGTGCCACATCAACGCGACACCGCTGGCCAGCAGCGCAAAAGCGATGGGAATGCCGAGGGCCATGGCGCCCAGCAGAGAGCCGATAAAAATGAAAATGGTCATGGCCGCGCTCCTGCTGTGTGGTCTGGCTGGCGCGCATCATCCAGCACCTGCTTGAGCTGCACGGCCTCTTCAGACTCCTGCACCATCACCAGTTGCTCGTCCGACAGCTGGCCGGTCACGACCTTCCACAAATCCAGCAGCAGCAAGCCGCAGGCCAGCACGCCGAACACCAGACCCGACAGGTAGACGATGGACATGGTCCAGCCGGTCGTCGGCGCTGTCACGTCCCAGTTGATCTTGACCTGCTCCCAGCTGCCCATGGCCAGCAGTACGACAATGAAGATCATCAACAAATGGCCCACGACAAGGCAGATCTTTTTGCCGATGACGGGCAGCCGCCCGACCACCATGTCGATGCCCAGGTGGCCGTGTTCCCGCAGCGCCACAAGGGCGCCGAGAAACGTGCACCAGATGAAGAGCCAGCGCGAAACTTCTTCGGACACCGTGATGCCCGAGTTGAAGCCGTAGCGCAACACGACGTTGCCGAACACCAGCACGACCATGATGGCCAGGCCGAGCGCGATCAGGAACTCGATGCCTTTGCAGGCCTTGTCGACGAGCTTGTCCATCTCAGTTCTGCGCGGCAAGGGCCTGCGCTTCGCGCGCGATGTCGGCCACTACCCGAAGACCCTGCAGGTACGAGCGCGGGCCGAACCCCTGGATCGTTCCTTTCACGGCCGGCGAGATGATTGAGTGGTGGCGCCAGGGCTCACGTGTCGCGAGGTTCGACATGTGCACCTCGACGACCGGGAACGGCATGGCCTTGATGGCGTCGTGCAGCGGCACGCCGTGCTGGGTCAGCCCGGCGGGGTTGACCAGCGCGCCCTGCGCCGTATCGATGTGCTGGTGCAGGAAATCAATCAGCGCCCCTTCGTGGTTCGACTGAAGGGTCTCGAGCGTGACGCCCAGTTCCTCCGCCAGTTTTGCCAGCATGTCGTTGATCTGTGCGAGCGTCGTGGTGCCGTAGATGTGCGGCTCGCGGCGGCCGAACAGATTCAGGTTCGGCCCGTGGAGAACAAGTATTTTCATTGGCTCAGAACTTGGACACCCGCTCCAGCTCGGACTTGAAGAGGGTCACGATGGCAGGGTCGTAGGCAGCGGAGAACTTGTCGTAAACAGGGCGCACTTCGACGCGCATCTTGGCCAGCTCGGCTGCCGGCACGTCGTTGTACAGCATGCCCTTGGCCGTGAGTTCACCCAGGGCCTTGGCCGAGACTTCACGGCTGACCACGCGCTGCCAGTTTTGTGCTTCGATGGCGGCATCCGCCAGAATCTTCTGCTCGGCGGCCGAGAGGCGGTCCCAGAAGCGCTTGCTGATCTGGATAGGATTCGTCGCGTAGACGTGATTGGTGCCGCTGACGTACTTCTGCACTTCGTAGAACTTGCTCGACGCGATGACCGCGAACGGGTTTTCCTCGCCATCCACAGCCTTGCTCTCCAGCGCGCCGTACAGCTCTGCAAAGGGCATCGGCACCGGGTTGGCCTTGAAGGTCTTGAAGGTTTCCAGGAACACCGGGTTAGGGATCACGCGCAGCTTCAGGCCTTCCAGGTCCGCGCCCTTCATGATGGGGCGCTTGCTGTTGGTGACGTTGCGAAAGCCCAGGTCGAAGAAGCCCAGTACGATCACGCCCTTTTCCGGCAACCTGGAGGAGAGCATCTTGCCCAGAGGGCCATCGACCAGCGCGTCGGCCTGTTTGGCATTGGCGAAGAGGAAGGGAAAGTCGAGCAGGCCGAACTCCTTGACGATGCCGTTCAGCGACGTGGTCGACGCAACCAGCATTTCCTGAACACCGCCCTGCAGCGCCGATTGCTGCTGCAGCTCGTTCCCCAGCTGGGAGGCCGCGAATTCCTGCACCTTGATCTTGCCGCCGGTCTTGGCTGCAACGATCTCGGCGAACTTGCGCACGCCGAGACTGGTCGGGTGGTCAGGGTTGTTCAGATGGCCGAACTTGATCGTGCGTTCCTGGATCTGGGCCATTGCAGGCAAGGCAAAAGCCAATGACAGGGCTGCTGCAAGGCCAAGAGCGAGCGGGCGGCGGGTGAGTTTCATGAAGTGTCTCCTGGTGAGTTTTTGAAGATGTGGCGGGATTTTGCAGATATATGGAAAGTCTTTCCATAATGGAAAACCATTACCATTAATCAATTGCAGCCCTGCTTTTGTCATGGCCCAATCAGGGCCTGTCATCATATAAATCGCCTCCGCGTGGCCCCCGGAAAGGGCTGCAATCTAGGCGCGAAACGAAGCCGGGGTAATCCCCGGTGAGGCTTCGCAACAACGAGTGCAGTCTTTTCCGGGGGTCACCCGGAGGGCTGGGGCTGCAAGGGATGCCCCGCGTCGTTGCAACCCTTGACCGGGGATGACCCCGGCCTGCGGTCTGCGCCTAGCGCTGCACCCCTTGCAGCCTCAGCGCGGAGGTGATTTATATGATGACAGGCCCTAGCCAAATGAATAAAAACACACGCCAGAACGCAATCACGACATGAGTAACCTGCTGGAAAGAAGCTTCAAAACGCTGGAACAACTCGCGGCACACCCCGAAGGGCAAACCGTCTCGACCATCGCTGCGACCCTGGATATGCCGCTGAGCGCCACGCACCGGCTGCTGGCCGAACTGGTCCGCTGCGGCTATGTACGACAGGTGAAAGAGCAAGGTGAGTATGTGCTCACCATCAAGCTGGTATCGATGGGTCTCGGCTTCCTGAGCGCCTCCGGTGTGGTCGATGTGGCCCAGCCCTTGCTCGACAACCTGGCCGAAGAATCAGGCGAGCTGGTGCGTTTGGCCGTGGTGGATGGCGACGACCTCACTTTTGTCGCCAAGGCCCAGGGCGCGCGCCGCGGTTTGCGTTACGACCCGGACATGGGCCTGTCGGTCAGCCTGTCCTGCAGCTCGGCCGGTCATGCGTGGTTGTCGACCATGACGGATGAAGAAGCGCTGCAACTGGTCGCCAGACAGGGTTTTGGCCAGCCACAAGACTTCGGGCCCAACGCGCCGACGACTATGAAGGCACTGCTGTCTTATGTGCACACCGCACGCAAACGCGGTTTTGCCACCATCAGCGAGGTGTTCTCACCGGCCATGAGCGCGATGGCCGCGCCCATACGTTCGCCCTCCGGCACGATTGGTGTGGTGACAATTGCCGGCCCGCTGATACGGCTGACCGAGGCGCGCATGGAAGACCTGTCCAACGCCCTCATCAGCACCGCCGAAGACATACGCGCTGCCAGCGGCGCGTCAGCGATGTTTAAAAAACGCGCCTGAGCAACTAGGCCGGGACGTAATCGACCTGGTGCCGCGCAGTGCGCATGTCGCCCAGCTCGCCCTTCACGCGCAGGTGCTCCGGGTGCACCGCATAGGCTTCGAGTGCGGCCTGCGACTCAAACTCTGAATACAGCACCACATCACAGGCGTAATCGATGCGGCTGGTGTCCACGCCCACCTCGATGGCCAGCAGGCCCGGCACCTTGCCGCGCAGGCTTTCAAACGATTGTTTAAGCCTGGCGGCATTGATGGTTTTGTCCGCGGCGGTGTCGCCGCGCACATTCCACATGACGATGTGTTTGATCACGCCCGGGTCACGCTCACGCTTTGGCCGCCTGATTGACGGGCGTCTTCGGATTCAGCACAAAGTCGTACTCGAGGTCATAAGTGCCGTCCGGTTTTTTCTTCCAGTCGGCTACCAGCGAAGAACGCACGCCGAACACCACGTCAGATTCCAGGTACTGGTCGTGATCGCGAAATACGTGGGTGATGAGCTTCTCGTAACCCGGCGCGTCGATCATGAAGTGCAGGTGGGCCGGCCGCCACGGGTGGTTTTTGGTCGCGTTCAGCATCGCGCCGACAGGGCCATCAGTCGGTATCGGGTAGGCCTCGGCCAGTATGGTCTTGAAGTGGAAGTTGCCGTTTGCGTCGGCATGGAGGATGCCACGCGCCTGCGGTTTGGCCAGGTGCGCGTACTGCACGTCGTAGTTGCCGTCGGCATCGGCCTGCCAGACATTGATCAGCGCATTCGGCACCGGCGTGCCGTCCAGCGACTTGATGGTGCCGTGCACAAAACAGGGCTCACCGGTGGCACCGCCGGAGACGTCGTCGCCGAGATTGAAACTGGGCGCGTTCTCCAGGAAGAACGGTCCGAACACGGTCGGCTCGGTGCAGCCGGCAGGCTTGTCGTTGTTCATCGCCACCGTCAGCATCGACAGCCCCAGCGTGTCGCTCAGCAGGATGTATTCCTGCCGCTTGTCGTCGCACTTCTGGCCGGTTGCGGTCAGGAACTGGATGCCCTGCATCCATTCTTCTTCGGTCAGCTTCACCTCGCGCGCAAAAGAATGCAGGTGCTGCACCAGGCTGGTCAGGATCTCCTTCAGGCGCGGGTCGGGCGTGGTGGCCAGCCGTGCAATAACGGCCTGGGTGATGGTGTCCTGGTTGAGGTTTCTCATGGCTTGTCTCCTGTTCGTGGGGGTTGGCTTGTGTTTGTCGGGAGTGAATATAGACTGCTAAAGGCGGAACAATAGCCGCAAGGCGAAAATCAGTTTTCCGCCAAACGAAAAACAGACCATGGATCGCTGGACCGAAATCGAATTGTTTGTACAGGTAGCCGAGGCCGGCAGCCTGAGCCGTGCCGCGGCTACGCTGGGTCTTTCAAACGCGGCAGCCAGCCGCCACCTGTCGGCACTCGAGGCGCGACTGGGTGCCCGGCTGGTCGAGCGCAACACCCGCAGGCTCTACCTGACCGACACCGGCAAGGAATTTTTCACCCGCGCCAAAAGCATATTGGGCGACCTCAACGATGCCGAGTCCGCCGTCAACGCCACCTCGCTCAACCCCAGCGGCGTGCTTCGCATCACTGCCTCGCTGTCGTTCTCGCTCAACCATGTGGCGCCGCTGGTGCGCGAGTACACCAGCCGCTACCCCAACGTCACCGTGCATGTCGAGTCGGGCAACCGCTACATGGACATCATCGACAACAACATCGACGTCGCCATCCGCACGCGCGAGGTGGAGCCCGACTCCAACATCACGATACGCCGGCTGGCCGAAACCCGCCGCATCCTGACCGCCTCACCGCGCTACCTCGCGCAGCACGGCGTGCCGAAAACACTGGAAGACCTGCAGCGCCACAAGCTGCTGATCTACACACTGGCCAACAACCCGAACGAGTTGCGCTTCACGCGCGGCGGCCAGACCACCACACTTAACTTCAAGGGTGTGCTCGAAGCCAACGACGGACAGATACTGCGCGCGGCTGCCCTCGATGGCATGGGCATCCTCGTGCAGCCGTCATACATCGTCTATGAAGACATCGTCGCCGGGCGGCTGGTGCCGCTACTCGACGAATGGGACCTGCCCCGCCTGACCATCAACCTCGCCTACCCCAGCCGCAAACACCTGTCGGCCAAGGTCCGCACCTTCATCGACTTCATGGCCGAACACTTTGAGAAGATGAACTACGAAAAGAAGTGGACCGGGCGCTTCGGGATGCACTGAAGACCTGCCTCCACAAGCACGTGGCGCAAGCCTAAAATGTAAAGCATGCTTTACATCAAGGCCGATTTGCAGGTTTGCAGACCGTTCCAGAGGCTTGCAAAGGCATCAAAAAGCCCGGGAAAGGCCTTTTTTGACCATAAAAAAGGCGAAGTATGTATTTGACAAACCCTAATAAATAGGGATAATAGAGCCATTCCCGAAAGAAACAAATGGCCGCAATATTCGAACACCCCCACTTCCAAGACGCAGACGCAGCACGCGCTTATCTGGAAAACCTCCGCTGGGCCAATGGTGTTGTCTGCCCTCATTGCGGCGTTATCGGTGGTCATTACGAACTCAAGGGCAAGTCAACCCGCCCCGGTGTTTACAAGTGCGGCGCTTGCTCTGACCAGTTCACCGTTACTGTCGGCACCGTGTTTGAGCGCTCAAAAATCAAGCTGCACATCTGGCTTCAAGCTGTTCACCTGATGAGCGCTAGCAAAAAGGGCGTCTCTGCCAAGCAGATCGAGCGCATGTTGGGCGTGTCTTACAAGACTGCATGGTTCATGTGCCATCGCATCCGTGAGGCCATGACTCCAGACCACACCACCAGCGGCCCTATGGGCGGCCCTGACACCATCGTTGAAGCCGATGAAACCTATTGGGGCAATCTGTACAAGGCCCGTGCAGGTTCCGGCCACAAGATGAAGGTTGTTTCCCTTGTCGAGCGTGAGTCAGGCCAAAAGCGTTCTTTCCACGTTGCCAATGTGACCTCTGAAACCGTGGGCGCTGTTCTGAAATCACAAGTGCATCCAGACACGCACCTGATGACCGACGAATCAGCCGTTTACAAGCGCGTAGGTAAAGAGTTTGCCGCTCACAGCACTGTGAACCACGGCAAGAAAGAATATGCCCGTGGCAACGTCACCAGCAACACCGTAGAGGCTTCATTCGCTATCTTGAAGCGTGGCCTTAACGGTACTTTCCACAGCGTCTCAGAGCGCCATCTGCAACGCTACGCTAACGAGTTCGACTTTCGCTGGAATTTTCGCTCTGCCAACGGCTTTGATGACGTTATGCGTGCTGATGCAGCGCTCAAGGGTATCGCAGGCAAGCGCCTCACGTATCGGCGGACTAGTGGGCAGCAAGAAGCCCACGCTTGATAGCCTGCTAACCCTCCTGATGAGGCTTGACATCAAGCCTTAAAACCGTGTGGGCTTGAATATTGCTTTGTTAGGCATACCTAATATAATGAATGGCTACTGAGCAGCTTGTCCAACCCGTCTTTGAAAGGAGCCTCGCCATGGAAACTAGCGATACATCTCCCGCAGGCTTGGCACATCTGTATCTCGCTCGTTATTGGGATGGCAACCTCCCTGTTAACCCCAAGAAAATCGCTGAAGATCTTTCTCTTGAAGTTATACCTATGTATGGCTGGGAATTCAGCGGATATTACGACCCATCTTCAAAGCATATTCTTTACAACGGAGATGAGCATCTTGTGAGGCGTCGCTTCACGATTGCCCATGAGCTTGGGCATTTCGCGTTGAAACATCCAGCTGCACCGCGTGACAAGTTGGATAGCTTTTCAGCATCTATCCGGTCGCCGATTGAATCTGCTGCCAATAGATTTGCGGCGGAGCTTCTCATGCCGAAAGAGTCGGTAAGAATTGTTGCCCGTGCGCGGGGGATGTCATCCGTAGATGAAATGGCACAGGCATTTGGCGTGTCAAAGTTGGCGATGGCATTTCGCTTAAACAATCTGAAGCTTGACTAATGAGTGCCGTTCCGCCTGATGATCTAAGTGGCGATGGCAACCCGGACCAAAGCGTTATAGACAACGCTAACGCAGCCCTTCGTGATCAGAAATGGCGGTCTACTTATAGAACAGTTGCCACTCTTTGCGCTGTACTTGTGATGGGGTTGCTTGGCTTACTTCTTTACGCGCTGATATGCGCAGTTACCAATGAACTATCGCGTGTGAACAATGCGGTGGTCGCTGTGGTTGCGTCTCTTGTCATTGCTATTACCGTTCTAGCAATAGCATTGTTGCGCGCTACGTTTCAGTCTGCAAAAACCACCGATAAAGAATCGGAGTTCTCCCTGCCGAATATGGAAGTAATAAAGGCCCTGAGAGACGCCTTCGATTTAGTCATAAAAGGCAAAACCGGCTAAACCCGCTCAGGCGGGTTTTTTCTTGTCCGCTGGTTTCCCACTAGTCTTAGGCTTAGGCGGTGCGTCTAGCATCCGTTTAAGCACGTCATCAAACTTCGGAGATTCATCCGAGGGTGGGGGCTTAGGGGGAGTTTTTGTCATGAGTCCTACCGAGGAAATGGTCGCATTCTATTTTGAGCTTGGGCTAGCAATCACACAATGGGCAAACGTAGAGTTAACTCTTTTCGAGGTTGCATCTGCTTGCATGAGCAAGCGGGATAGAAAACTTCTTGCACTTGGTTATTTCAATCTTGAAAGTTTTCGCGGGAAGTTGGACTTTGTTGATGGCGTAGTCGAGGGGAAAATCAAAACAAAAAATCCGCGAATTTATACCGAGTGGAGAACTTTGTACGACAAAACCAGCCAACTCTCTGTGACTAGAAACAAACTAGCTCACAACTCCGTTATGGGCTTCTTGAATGGTTCTGCAGGCCGACACATCGGCATAGTTCCGTGGATAACAAAAGACAACCCAAAGATCAAAAAGAAAGCCGCACCAGGAGTCGCACCTTCGGACGCCTTGTGCGTAAGAGACATTATTTCTTTCAGGTTCGAAGGCTTTCACACGCGGATGCGGATTGAAAACTTGGCTCACAAGATAGCCCGTAAGCCAGTGCCGTTTTCAAGACTCGCTCCACAACCAAATAGTCCCCCTCCGATTCACGAAATAAGCGCCCAGATGCGCGCAATGATTCAACCCCAGCGTCAATCATCTCGGGCGTAATTTCAATGGGCGTGTCTGAATTCAGCATAATTCAGATATATTAGCGAAATCCAGCCAAACCGTTAGAGGGTTTGTTAGATACATACTTCGCTAAAAAAGGCCTGCAGCCCAATCTGGACTAACGCGACCAGCTATTAATTTGGTAGCAAAAACAACCCGGGTGTTGCCGTGGATTCACAATCAGCGCATGGCAGCCTGTCCCGGGCAGCGATTGAAAGGCAAGCATGAACATCCTGATCTTTGGCGCGACCGGCATGGTCGGTCAGTCCGTGTTGCGTGAGTGCCTGGAGGCGCCTGACGTCGAGGGTGTGGTGGCGGTGGGCCGCAGCGCTACAGAAGTGCAGCACCCGCGCCTGAGCAACATCGTGACGCCCGACCTGTACGACCTCAGCACGATCGAGGGCCAGCTGTCGCCTTTCGACGCCTGCTTTTTCTGCCTGGGCGTGTCGTCAATCGGCATGAGCGAGGCCGACTACACCAGGGTCACGCACGACCTGACGCTGAATGCAGCACGCCTTCTGGTCAAGGCCAATCCGCAGATGACATTCACCTACGTCACCGGCGCCAGCACCGACAGCAGCGAAAAAGGCAGTTCGATGTGGGCACGCGTGAAGGGCCGCACGGAAAACGAATTGATGGCACTGGGCTTCAAGGCCGCCTACATGTTCCGCCCCGGCATCATCCAGCCCCTGCACGCCGTGCGCTCAAAAACACTGGCCTACCGCGCAGCCTATGTCGTGGCCGCACCGCTGTTCGGCCTCATCAAGGCATTCAGGCCGCAGTCCATGGTGACCTCGGTAGAAGTCGGGCAGGCCATGCTGAGCGTGGCGCGCCATGGCTATGTGCGGCCGATTCTGGAGGTGACGGATATTCAGCAGGCTGCGCGGGTGGCGTGAAGGCTGGCGGCCAAGGCCCCGAGCTACATTTCCCCGCGTATTTGGCTAACCGTCTGCACCGTCCTTGCGCGCCTTGCGGGTTGCCGGGGTCTCCCATTCCACCGCCCTGAAAGGCGAATCTTTTCGGGCTGACGGATTAGGCGGCGTCTCAAGCGCCGTACGCGACTTCTGCTCGATCACGAGCCGTTCCGCCGATTTGTCGCTCGTGCGCCTGGCGCGCGGGCGCACCGCAGCCTCGTCAGTTTCCGGGTAGCCGTGTCGCATGTCGGCCGTATAGCGCCAGGTCAGAAAATCATCGATTCCGGGGCGTTTTCCCTCGCCCAACTCATACGCTGCAATCTGGTTGAGCAGCTGACTGCAGCGGGATTCGTTCTCGATATCGGCCAGCTCCTGCGCAATGGCAAACTCCAGCCTCCCGAGCTTTTCGCTCTTCATAAGATCACCTCCTGTATTTTTATGGAGGTACTTTAGCCAGCGGTTTCGCGCTTTCCTATGTCAATTTTCGAACGCGAATGTAGGATTTTTTTGACACTGCGGGCCAGAATTTGGGAAACATCCAGATGCATCAGAGCTGGCAAAGCTCCTGTCGCGATAACCCGTCAAAGGAGTGCATCCCCGCAGCCGCCCACTGAAGCTGACGCAAGATCAAACCTTGCGCGGGTCCCGCGGGATCCAGTGTTTGACGCTACCGTCGTTCGCCGTGAATGCTGCGAAGGCTGCATCGGCCAGAACCTGGCGGCCCGCCGGGGTTAATGCCAGCACCCTCGCGCTGTCGATTTTTTTGCTGACCTTGTAGACCAGGGTCAACAACAAGCCAGCCTCGCGCAAGGCCTTGATGTCCATGACCCTGGCTTGTTCAGTGATGGTGACGGGCAGGGGCAACGCTGCCAGTTCGCGCAGCAGCTCAAGGTCGAGTCCATGGGTAACGGTGTTTGCCATGCGCAGCAGATTGCGGCACTGGCGTGGCACTCAAGTTCCGGGTGTGTAAATCACACGCAAAGTCTGCCTGTTTCCTACAAAAGCATGGAGGACAGAAGCGTGATCTCAAGTTGCAGTGGACCAGTTTCCCACCGCTGCTTACAAGGGAAAGTTGTGCTGGCTTCAAGCCGGCACTTTTTTGTCAGGTAGGCGAAGAAAGTGTCACGAGGGCGCTTGCCAATGCGTAATTGTAGGAAATTACCTACAATACATATCGGATGAATAGCCATAGACAACAGCGGTTCGTACCAAGGAAGCCGGCCAGGTTTTTCTGTTCATTCGCCAACTCGAAGGTGCCCCATGGAAACATTCGCTGTCGATCTCGCCGAAGTCCCCGCGCCGGTCCACAAGGTCATTGCCAATCGTCTTCTGGCAGAGCGGCCGTCACGCACGCCCGACTACAAGTCTGAAGTCGAAGCCACCACTGAGGTCATCAAGGCACTGCGGGAAACACCGGGTACGGTGTTAAAGAAGCTTTCGGATGCAGTCAGGACGCTGACCAATGCCGACTCTGCTGGCGTCAGCTTGTCAGGGCGTGATCAGGGCAAGCAGATTTTTCTGTGGCAAGCGGCTGTTGGACTATTCGAGAAGTATCTCGGCAGCGTGGTTCTTCATGAAGAAAGCCCTTGCGGCTGTGTGCTCGAAACCGACTCGACGCTGTTGATGGTGAATCCTGGAGACGCGTATAAAACCGCCGCCCAGGTGCAGCCTCCGATTCGTGAAGTCCTGCTGGTCCCGTTTCACGTTGAAGGCCGGGTAGCGGGGACGGTGTGGGTCATCTCACAATCGGCAAAAACTTTCGATGCTGAAGACGCGCGTATCGTCAAGAACATTTCAGAGCTGGCTGCACTGGCCTACCAGACACTGATCAAACTCGACAACCTTGAGTTGCTAAGCAAGACAGTGCAGCTGGTCGCCGACGATCAGTTCAAGGAGCGCGAGCTCGTTTTCACGGCACGCAATTAGATAGTCCTCGCGCCCCTGACAAAGAGGCGTGGAGATGCAGAACCTGCAACAGGCCTGCCTTGAGCGACAAAATGCAGCAACCTCGAAATGTAAAGTCTACTTTACATCGACTTGCTTTAATGGGTTCGGAATGCGCCGCGATGGCGTCCTGAAGCTCTGAAAAGCCCAAAAAAAGCCATTTTTGACCATCAAAAAGGCCTGCAACCCAATGTGGACTAGCGCCACCTGCTACTGATTTGGTAGCACGTCAAATCCAGGCATCAGCGCACTAGTGGGCGGGCCTCAAGGCTGCGGTCATTCAATCAGCCCGGCCGCATCCCGTCAAACGCATCCTGGAACAGCTGGCGTATTGCCGTGCGCTCCAGCGGGCGCGGATTGGCGTACTGGTTTTGCATCGCGATATCGCAGGCCTTGTCGAGGTCCGCTTCCTTCATGCCGATGTCTTTCAAGGCAACCGGTGCGCCGTTGTTTTTGGCGAGGTCGTACACAGCCTGGGCGGCGTTGTTGCTGCCCAGTGCATCGGCCACCATCTGCATCGCCTGTGGCGCCGCGGCGGCGTTGTAGGCCAGTGCATGCGGCAAGACGATGGTGTGCGTTTCGGCATGCGGCAGGTTGAAGCTGCCGCCCAGTGTGTGGCACAGCTTGTGGTGCAGCGCCATGCCGACGTTGCCCAGCACCATGCCGCACAGCCAGGTGCCGTAGAGCGCGTCGCTTCGGGCCTGCATGTCATTGGGCGCCTTCCTGATGGCGGGCAAGGCGCGGCCCATCGCCGCTATGCCCTCTTTGGCCATCAGGTCCATCACCGGGTTGCTGTCGGTGGCGTACAGGCCTTCGGCGGCATGGGCAATCGCGTTGATGCCGCTGGTGATGCTCATGCCGACTGGCAGGCCGACGCTGAGTTCGGGGTCGTAAATCGTGGTGCGCGGCAACACGCGGGCGTCCTTGCCGGTCTTCTTGATGCCCGCTTCGGTGATGCCGTAAATCGGCGTCATCTCGGAGCCGGCATAGGTCGTGGGAATCGCGAGTATGGGCAAACCGGAATCCAGCGCAATCGCCTTGCCGAGACCGGTGGTGGAGCCGCCGCCTATCGCCACCGCGCAGTCGGCACCCAGACGGTTGGCGACCTCCCGGGCTTCGCGTGCGGTCTCAATCGGCACGTGCATCACCGCACGGTCGAACACACCGGCAGCGCGTGCGCCCAGCAGGTCGGCAACCATCTCGGCTGATTTGCGCTGTTCGGGCGTGGACAGCACGAGCGCCTTGGTGGCGCCGAGGAACTCAATCTCGCGCAGCAGGTGCTGCAGGCTGCCGGCACCGAACACCACACGCGAGGGCTGGCCGTTGTAAACAAAACTTTTCATGGCCAGTGCCCCGGTTGCGGTCAGGTGATCAGCGAATCAGACGCGCTCGATGATGAGTGCAATGCCCTGGCCCACGCCAATGCACATCGTGCACAGCGCGTAGCGGCCGTTGGTCTTGTGCAGCTGGTTGACGGCGGTTGTGACCAGGCGTGCGCCCGATGCGCCCAGTGGGTGGCCGAGTGCGATCGCACCGCCATTGGGGTTCACGCGCGGGTCGTTGTCCTGCAGGCCCAGTTCACGCAGCACGGCCAGGCCTTGCGCAGCGAACGCTTCGTTCAGTTCGATGACATCCATCTGCTCGAGCTTGAGGCCGGTCAACGCCAGTACTTTTTGCGTGGCGGGTGCGGGGCCAATGCCCATGATGCGCGGTGCCACACCGACGGTGGCCATGCCGACGATGCGGGCGCGCGGCGTGAGGCCGTTTTTCTTTGCGGCTTCTTCGTTGCCAATCAGCATGGCGCAGGCGCCGTCGTTGACGCCGGAGGCATTGCCTGCCGTCACGGTGCCGTCAGGGCGCACAACACCCTTGAGTTTGGCCAGCGTTTCCATCGTGGTTTCGCGTGGGTGCTCGTCCTTGCTGACGACGACGGCGTCGCCCTTCTTTTGCGCAATGGTGACCGGCACGATTTCCGAATCAAAGAAGCCGGCCTTCTGCGCGGCGACGGCCTTGAGCTGGCTGGCGAGGGCCATTTTGTCCTGGTCTTCGCGGCTGATCTTGTAATCGGTGGCGACGTTTTCTGCCGTCTCGGGCATGGCGTCGACACCGTACTTTTCCTTCATCAGCTTGTTGATGAAACGCCAGCCGATGGTGGTGTCATACATCTGCACATTGCGGCTGAAAGGGCTGTCGGCCTTGCCCATCACGTACGGTGCACGGCTCATGCTTTCAACACCGCCGGCAATCATCAGCGATGCTTCGCCGGACTTGATGGCGCGCGCAGCGGTGCCCACGGCATCCATGCCGGAGCCGCACAGGCGGTTGATGGTGGCGCCGGGCATTTCAATCGGCAGGCCTGCCAGCAGGGTCGCCATGTGGGCGACGTTGCGGTTGTCTTCACCGGCCTGGTTGACGTTGCCGTAAATCACATCGGTCACGGCCAGCCAGTCGACATTGGGGTTGCGGGCCATCAGTGCCTTCAGCGGCACGGCGCCGAGGTCATCGGTGCGCACGCTGCTGAGCGCGCCGCCGTAACGGCCAAAAGGGGTGCGCACTGCGTCGCAGATAAATGCCTGGTTCATGAGGGTCTCCGGTTAATGCAGAAATTGAAATGGAAAATTTGGGTCAGACAGCTATTGGCAGGCCGACCAGCTTCTCGAGCTCGGCATGCTCCAGGCCATCGACCTTGTCGATAAGTTTGAGGCCGTCGGGCGTGCAGGCCAGCGTGGCGAGGTCTGAATAAATGCGTTTGACGCAGCCGATGCCGGTCAGCGGATAGGTGCATTTGTCGACGACCTTGCTCTCACCCTTTTTTGTCAGCAGGTCCATCATGACCCAGGTCTGCTTGGCGCCAATGGCGAGATCCATCGCACCGCCCACGGCAGGGATGGAGCCGGGTTCGCCGGTGCTCCAGTTGGCCAAGTCGCCGGTAGCGGAAATCTGGAAGGCGCCCAGCACGCAGATGTCGAGGTGGCCGCCACGCATCATGGCGAAGCTGTCGGCATGGTGAAAGAAGGCGCCGCCCTTGAGCAGCGTCACCGGCTGTTTGCCGGCATTGATCAGGTCGTAGTCTTCCTGCCCTTCAGCAGGCGCAGGGCCCATGCCGAGGATGCCGTTTTCGCTGTGCAGTAGCACTTCGCGGCTGGACGGGATGTGGTTGGCCACCAGCGTGGGCTGGCCTATGCCGAGGTTGACGGTTGCGCCTTCAGGAATGTCCTGGGCAACACGTGCTGCGAGCTGGTCTTTGGTGCGTTTCTGGTAGGTCATGGTGTGTCGTTCCAAAGATTTACGCTGCTTTTTTGGCGCCACCCGACTGGGTGGCCACGCGGTCGATTTTCACGATCTGGCTGACGAAGATGCCCGGGGTCACCACCGCTTCGGGGTCCAGCCCGCCCAGCTCAACCACCTCATGCACGGTGGCCACCGTTTTCTTTGCAGCCATCGCCATCACCGGGCCGAAATTGCGCGCCGCCATGCGGTAGGTCAGGTTGCCCCAGCGATCGCCACGCTCTGCACGAATCAGTGCCACATCGCCGTGGATGGGCATCTCCAGCACATAGTGTTTGCCATTGATCTCGCGGGTTTCCTTCGGCGAGCCGTCGGCATTTTTGGCAAGGTCGGTGCCGTAGCCGGTCGGCGAGAAGAAGGCGCCGACACCCGCACCGGCGGCGCGTATGCGCTCGGCCAGGTTGCCTTGGGGTACCAGTTCAAGTTCGACCTTGCCGCTGCGGTACAGGCCGTCAAACACATAGCTGTCGGCCTGGCGCGGGAAGCTGCAGATCACCTTGCGCACCTGCCCGGCCTTCAGCAGCGCTGCCAGCCCCGCCTCGCCATTGCCAGCGTTGTTGTTGACGAGGGTCAGGTCTTTGGCGCCCTGCGCAATCAGGCCGTCAATCAGTTCTATCGGGATGCCGGCAGTGCCGAAGCCACCAATCAGCACGGTCGAGCCGTCCTTGACGTCGGCGAGCGCATCGGCCACCGAGCGGGCTATCTTATTGATCATTTTGGGTTGTCTCCAGTCACCTGCCCGACAGCTTGAAGCCCGGCAGCCGAATCACTAAAAAGTTCGACATAAGAACAATAGTTCGTATAATGAATTTTAGGAGATTTTGTACCCCATGGCAAACGCCGCGTCCAAGCGCATCGCAGACCTCAAACCGGGCGACGGTTATGTGCAGTCGTTTGCGCGCGGCCTGGAGGTCATACGCTCTTTCAGCGCCGACGCGCCCAGCCAGACGCTGACGGAAGTGGCAGAACGCAGCGGCCTGACCCGGGCCGGCGCACGCCGCATCCTGCTGACGCTGCAGGCGCTGGGTTACGTGGTGGCCGATGGAAAGCTTTTCAGCCTGACACCTCGCATCCTCGATCTCGGTTTTGCCTATCTGTCGTCAATGCCGATGTGGAACCTGGCTGAGCCCGTGATGGAGGCGCTGGTGGCAACGGTCAAGGAGTCCTGCTCCATCGCCGCGCTGGAAGGCACCGACATCGTTTACGTGATGCGCATACCGACGCACAAGATCATGAGCATCAGCCTGGGCGTCGGCTCACGCCTGCCGGCGTATTGCACTTCATTGGGACGGGTGTTGCTTGCAGCGCTGCCCGAAGCAGAACTGCCGGAGCGGCTTGAAGCCGCCGACATTACCAGCCGGACCCGCTACACGGTGACAGACATGAAAGAGCTGACAGCCAGAATCGCGCAAGTGCGAAAGCAGGGCTGGTCGCTGGTGAATCAGGAGCTTGAAGAGGGGTTGGTGTCGATGTCGGCACCCCTCACCAATCGCGCGGGTCAGGTGGTGGCAGGCCTTAATATCAGTGGCCAGGCCAACCGAACCAGCGCAAAAACAATGCAGGAGACAATGCTGCCGCCACTGCTGTCAGCGGCGAAAGAGATCTCCCGCATGCTGGCTGTTCAACGGGCTTAATCAAGCAGGAAATGGCAACCCGGTGCCTTCGCAAGCGGGCGCCGCGGGA
Organism: Pseudomonadota bacterium; assembly: GCA_040388075.1. Lineage (GTDB taxonomy): Bacteria > Pseudomonadota > Gammaproteobacteria > Burkholderiales > Burkholderiaceae_C > Polaromonas. Next base: position 65,621 of record JAZKCN010000002.1, read on the forward strand.
CTGCCTTCGCCAGACCGCGGGCGCAGCGCCCCCTCGAGGGCGGAGAGCGACACGCAGTGCGTGAACGTGGGGGTTGTCAGCTCAGGATTTACGGAAACCGGCGACCAGGACGATGGCGCCCAAGGCCACAGCACCAATGCTGAGCCACTGTGGAATGTTGATTGACTCACGCTCCTTCACGGTCAGCTCTATGGGGCCGACCTTGGCAGCGGTCTTGTCTTTGGTAAAGCTGAAACCACCGGTGAAGAAGCCGGCCAGGCCGATCACCACCAGTACGATGCCTGCAATTTTTGCTGCGTTCATGTCAATCACTCCTCGCCGGGGTCAGTTAATAAATTAGAACTTTTTCAGTGGCGTGGCCCGGAACCACGTCACCTGAGCCGTAATGTAGAGATCACTCTCAAAACCGTCTGTAGGACTCTGCCGGGCAGCCGCGTCAAGGAAGCGCCTGATACAAAACACCAGCGCTGCAACGGGAAAACACTGCGTGATAACCTTCCGGCATGTTCACGCCGTCACAAGCCGATGTCCGCCGCTTCTTCTGCTCTGTCCATGCCAAAAGCAGGGCGGGTCAGCCCATGGAAGCTATTGAAACCATAGCAAGCCAGTGGATTGCCGAGCACCCTGAATACCACGCCGACTTTGAAGACGCCGATTCCGCACTGGAAAAGATGTATGACGTGGAAGGCGGCAAGACCAACCCTTTCCTGCACCTGTCCATGCATTTGTCGATCAGTGAACAATGCTCGATAGACCAGCCGCGCGGCATCCGTCAGGCGGTGGAACTGCTGACGGCCAGGCGCGATTCGCTGCACGATGCCCACCACGAAACCATGGACTGCCTCGGCCAGATGGTGTGGGAGAGCCAGCGCTCAGGCCGACCACCAGATGGCGCCGCCTACATCGACTGCGTGCAGCGCCGCGCAACAAAGGACTAGCCCCCGCGGTTGCTCACTGGGTGTAGCGCCCTGCCCGCAAAGTGGTCCGCTACGCGTGCTTGCGAAGGCATCTCTGTGTTAGAGGCCACCACTAATCTTCAGAAAATAAAAAAGCCGCTGTTTCAGCGGCTTTTTTGCAGGTGAAAGCTCGCAGCTTCTTAACGAAAGCGGCTTTCGGGCACGGTCTTCAGGTCGCCTTCCAGCGACGAGAGGTAGCCGGACAGCGCCTTCAGTTCGGCGTTGGTGTACTGCTTGGCCATACCGGCCATGATGGCGTTGCTGCGGCCGACCTTGGCATTGCTCGGATCCACCTTGTAGGCTTTCAGCGCTACAAACAGGTAATCGGCGTGCTGGCCTGCAATTTTTGGATAGCTAGGGTCAATCGGCTTGCTGAAATTGGCGCCGTGGCAAGACACGCAATTGGCCTTGTTCAGCAGGGCCTGGACTGCAGGGCTGGGCTGTTTCGATGGAGCGGCAGGCAGTGCAGCAGCATTTGCAGCAACACCACTGGCGCTGTAGTACGCGGAAAGGTCGGCAATGTCCTGGTCGGTCAGGCTTTCGGCGATGCCGCGCATGGTGGGGTATTTGCGCTCGCCCTTTTTGTAGGCGTGCAGTGCGTTCGAGATATAGGTGGCGCTCTGGCCGGAGATCATCGGAACCTTGTAGATCTCGGGAAAGGACGACTGGTACCCCTGGATGCCGTGGCAGCCAATACACATGGCATTTTTGGTTTCACCCGCCTTGGCGTTGCCCTTGATTTCCTGGGCCTGGCCCGAGGCCGTCGCAAATGCGACAGCCACAGCGAATATCGTAGTAAAAAGCTTGTTCATTTTGCGCGCACAATCAGTGGGATTCAGATGGGGGATTGTTGTTATAAACAGCCTGTGATTATATCTGGGCGCGCCCAGCCAAAGCCCTTACCGACCGAAACACGACAGATTAGGGCCTGCCACGCACCCCGTACACCCGCAAACAGCCAAGAAACTCGTCAAGAACATGAAATTCCAAGGTTCCCAAAACTACGTCGCCACCCAGGACCTGATGCTGGCGGTCAACGCCTCTGCCACCCTCAAGAAGCCGCTGCTGGTCAAGGGCGAACCCGGCACCGGCAAGACCATGCTGGCCGAGGAAGTCGCCTCGGCGTTGAACATGCCGCTGTTGCAGTGGCACATCAAGTCGACCACCAAGGCGCAGCAGGGCCTGTATGAATATGACGCGGTGTCCCGGCTGCGTGATTCGCAGCTCAGCACCGTCGATGGCGGCGACAAGGTCAAGGACATCCACAACTACATCGTCAAGGGCGTGCTGTGGCAGGCCTTTACCTCCGAAACACCGGTCGCGCTGCTGATCGACGAAATCGACAAGGCCGACATCGAGTTCCCGAACGACCTGCTGCGCGAAATCGACCGCATGGAGTTCTATGTCTATGAGACGCGCGAGCTGATCAAGGCCAAGCACAGGCCGCTGGTGTTCATCACCTCGAACAATGAGAAAGAACTGCCCGACGCCTTTTTGCGCCGCTGCTTTTTCCACTACATCAAGTTCCCGGATGCCGACACCATGCGCCAGATCGTGGACGTGCATTTCCCCGGCCTTAAAAAGGAACTGCTGGCCGCAGCGATGAAAACTTTTTACGACGTGCGCAACCTGCCGGGCCTGAAGAAGAAACCATCAACCAGCGAACTGCTGGACTGGCTCAAGCTGCTGGTCGCCGAAGACATCCCGCTGGAAGCGCTGCAGAGCAAGGACGACAAGGTCGCCGTGCCGCCGCTGGTGGGTGCGTTGCTGAAGAACGAACAGGACGTAACCCTTTTCGAAAAACTGGTGTTCATGCAGCGCAATAATCGTTGAACCGCACGCAGACGCACTCCCGCACAAAGCCCAAGAGCACAGAGAGACAAATCAATGAACCAGCCCAACACCAAATCCCTGCTTGTTGAAGGCCTGTCGGATGCCATCGGTTTTCTCGGTGGCGCGCTGCTCGGCTACTGGATAGGACGGCTGCTGGGTCTGGATCTTTTTGCTGCCGGCTACGGCAACAGGACCCTCGTGGCCATCGTGCTGGTCGGCCTGGGTGGTGGCCTGGGGCTGCAGGCAGCACGGCGCTGGCGCAAGCGCAATCAGGCCAAGGCAGAAGAGTAAGGAACGCAGGTCAACATGAGCTTTCTGGAACCCGTTACCCTGACCGGCCGCAACTGGGTGGTACTGGAACCCCTGCAGCCCGAGCATGCAGACGAACTGCTGGAAGCGGCCAAGGACGGCGAGCTGTGGAAGCTCTGGTACACCCATGTCGGTGACGCCGCTGCAGTTTTTGGCTATATAGACCAGGCGCTGAAGATGCGCGAAGACGGCAGCGGCCTGCCCTTTGTCATACGCCGGAAGTCGGATAGCAAGGTGGTAGGGTCGACCCGTTATTTCAATGTCGACGCAAAAAACCGCCGGCTTGAAATCGGCCACACCTGGTTCGGCAAAAGCGCACAGCGCACCGGCATCAACACCGAAGCCAAACTGATCATGCTCAAGCATGCGTTTGAAACCCTGAACTGCATCGCGGTCGAGTTTCGTACCCACTGGTTCAACTTCGACAGCCGCGCCGCCATCGCCCGCCTCGGCGCCAAACAGGACGGCGTGCTCCGCAACCACCAGCTGACGGCCAACGGCACGCTGCGCGACACCGTGGTCTTCAGCATCATCGCCAGCGAGTGGCCGACGGTGAAGGCGCATTTGCGTTTTCAGCTCAACAAGCCTCGATAGCCATGACCTCCACGCCTTTCACTTCGGGTAATACGCTGCCCCACAAGGCGGTGTTGCTTGCCAGGGGCGGTCCGGCGCTGAATACACTTGCCCCCACGCTCGGCACTGACGTGTCCTCCCTGCCCCCCGAGGGGGCGCTGCTTGCTTGGGGCGGCCCGGCGCTGAATACACTTGCCCCCACGCTCGGCACTGACGTGTCCTCCCTGCCCCCCGAGGGGGCGCTGCTTGCTTGGGGCGGCCCGGCGCTGCGCACTCGTCTTTTGTAGCGGGGAGAAAAAATGCTCATCGACTTCTTCTACACCCTGCGCTCGGCCAAGCTACCAGTGTCCGTCAAGGAATACCTGATGCTGCTCGAAGCGCTGGAGGCTGGCGTCGTCGGCCCCAACAGTGGCAAGCCCGACGCGGCGGGCGAGATTGGCGATGGCGCGTACAAGATTGATGACTTCTACTACCTCAGCCGCACGGTGCTGGTAAAGGACGAGAAACACTACGACAAGTTTGACCGCGCCTTTGCGGCCTACTTCAAGGGTGTGGAGATGATCGTCGACTTCACCAAGGATGTGCCGCTCGAGTGGCTGCGCAAAAACCTGGAGCTGGAACTCAGCCCCGAGGAAAAAGCGAAGATCGAGAAGATGGGCTGGGACGAGTTGATGGAAACGCTGAAAAAGCGTTTTGAAGAGCAGAAAGAGCGCCACGAAGGCGGCAGCAAGTGGATAGGCACGGGCGGTACATCACCCTTCGGCGCCAACGGGTTCAACCCGCAAGGCATACGCATTGGCCAGGAAAAAAGCCGCAACAAAAGCGCGGTGAAAGTATGGGACCAGCGCGCCTACAAGGACTATGACGACACGCAGGAGCTGGGCACGCGCAACATCAAGGTCGCGCTGCGCCGCCTGCGCAAGTTTGCGCGCGAAGGCCACATCGAGGAGCTGGATCTCGACGACACCATCAAGTCCACCGCGGCCAATGCGGGCTGGCTGGACATCAAGATGGTGCCCGAACGCCACAACAACGTGAAAGTGCTGCTGCTGATGGATGTCGGCGGCACCATGGACGAACACATCGCCCGCGTGGAAGAGATGTTCTCGGCCGTCAAAACCGAGTTCAAGCACCTGGAGTTCTATTACTTCCATAACTGCGTCTATGACTTCATGTGGAAGAACAACCGCCGCCGCTTCAGCGAAAAGTTTGCCACCTGGGACATCATCCGCAAGTACAACAAGGACTACAAGCTGATCTTCATAGGCGACGCGACCATGAGCCCCTATGAAATCCTGCAGCCCGGCGGCAGCGTTGAGTACAACAACGAGGAAGCCGGCGCCGAATGGATGCAGCGGCTGACCAACGCCTTCCCCAAGTTCGCCTGGATCAACCCCGAGCCGCAAGGGGTCTGGCAGTACCGGCAGAGCATTGGCGTGATCCAGCAACTGGTGAACCAGCGCATGTACCCCCTGACCATCAAGGGTCTGGAGGAAGCCATGCGCATGCTGTCCAAATAAACGTTTCGCCGCTGCGGGCAAAAGCTGAAATCGCGCTGGCCTCCTACGGGCCGGCATCACAACGCTCAAGTAAACTGCCCCGGTGATCCAGACCGCCTGTCTCGCGGCACTTGCCTCCTTCTGTTTATGCATGACGCCGGCCAGAGCCCAGGTCTCTTCGCCACCCTCAGTCACGCCCACACTTTCCGCCCCGCAAGCGGTGCTGCAGAACACGGCCCCGGCCTCGACATCGATGACGGCGGTCAGCACACCGGCCTCGGGCGTCACGCAAACCGCGCCGCCGCCGGAACCCCCACCGGCCAGCGTGCAGGCGCCGCCTACACCGGAAGGCGCGACAGGCCCGACCAGCGCTACACCCGAGGTCACAGCCTTCGACATCGTGGTGCGCGCACCGGCCGAAATAAAAGACCTGCTCGACAAACACATCGAACTGCAACGTTACCGTGCCGTCACCGACCTGGACGAGGCGGAGCTGGCGCGCCTGGTGGTGCTGGCGGAACGCAACGTGCGCAACCTCGTCGGCACGCTTGGCTATTTCAGCCCCGTCATCAACATCACACGCGAAGGCGCCGCAAACCAGCACCCAACTATCGTGGTGGCGGTGCAACCCGGGCCCCTGACCCGCTCGCAGCAGGTAACGATTGACTTCGGCGGCGACATTGCCACATCGACCGAACGCGACGCGATTGCCCAGCGCAACGAGATACGCCGTGACTGGCGGCTGCCCGCTGGCCAGCGCTTCACGCAGGACGCCTGGGACGGTGCCAAGACACAGGCGCTGCGCGAGCTGGTGGCGCGCCGCTATCCGGCGGGCAAACTGGCCGATAGCCTGGCGGACATCGACGCCGAGACGCAGGCTGCGCGGCTGACGCTGAAGCTGGATTCCGGTCCGCTCTACAAACTGGGGCCGATGCAGGTCACCGGCGTGGAGCGCTACGACCCGGTGCTGGTGCCCCGGCTGGCGCGCCTCAGTGAAGGCGCTGTCTATGACCAGAAGCAGCTGGCCGATGCGCAGTTGCGGCTGGCTTCGAGCGGATATTTCGATTCGGCTTATATCTTTGTAGACCCTGAAAGCGACCCGGCTGCAGCGCCGGTGCAGGTACAGGTGCGCGAGACCCGCTTGCAGAAAGTCGTGCTGGGCGTCGGCGCCAGCACCGACAACGGCCCGCGTGTCTCGCTGGAGCACACCCATAACCGCGTGCCCTTCACCAACTGGCGGGCAGTCACCAAACTGCAGTTGGAGCGCAAGTCCCCGTTTGCGCAAACCGAATGGACATCGATACCCGATACCGATAACTGGCGCTGGGTTGCGCTGGGCCGCACCGAGCAGGTCAAGGACGACCGGCTGATCACGCGCTCGCAACGCCTGCGCTTCGGCCGCACACAATCCGGCGATGGCATAGACCGCAACGTCTACGCACAGTACGACCGCGCCCGCGCACAAAGCGCCACCGGTACCGCGCTGCTGCCCGAAGAAATTGGCGACGGTTCGGCATTGAGCGGCAACTACGTCTGGACCGGCCGCTACTTCGACAGCCTGCCCTTCCCCAGCAAAGGCTACGGCCTGGGTTTTGAAGCCGGTGGCGGCGTCACGCTGGGCGGCAAGCGGCAACCCTTTGCACGTGCGGTTGGCCGCTGGCTCGGCATCAAGTCATTTGCCGAAAGCCGCATCGCCACACGCGCAGAAGCTGGTGCCGTTGTTGCAGCCGACAGTGCCCGCGTACCCAGCACGCAGCTGTTCCGCACGGGCGGCGACAGCACCGTTCGCGGTTACGGCTACCGCACCATTGGCATCCCGCTGGCGGGCGGCGTGGTCGGCCCCGGGCGCTACATGGCGGTCGGAAGCGTCGAGTGGCAGCGCCCGATCAAAAAAGACGGCCTGCCGACGGAGTGGGAACACACCGTCTTCATGGACGCAGGCGCCGTGGCCGACACCCCAAAGGACATGAAGCCATCGGTTGGCATAGGCACAGGCCTGCGCTGGCGCAGCCCGATAGGCCCGCTGCAGATTGACCTCGCCTATGGTGTCAAGGTCAAGGCCCTGCGGCTGCACGTCAACGTGGGGTTTGTTTTCTGATGCAGGCAGAAGAATCGTCACCACCCGTCCGGCAACGGCGATGGCTCAAGGCACTTGCTGCTGTTCTCGTTTCGACTGTACTGCTGGCCGTGCTGGCCACCACTGCGCTGTGGGTTTGGGCAGGCACAGACGGTTCGCTGGCCACCGGCCTGCGCTGGGTCGCGCAATACCAGCCACTGCGATCTGAAGGGGCCGCCGGTTCGCTGCGCAAGGGCGGTGAAGTCAAACGCCTGCTGTGGCAAAAAGATGGCATGACAGTTGAGGCCAGCAACGTGACGTTGTCATGGCAACCGTTTTCATTGCTGCAGGGCACACTCAAACTCAACCGTTTTGGCGCCAGCAGCGTACGGATTGACGACCAGCGCGCGCCATCGACCACACCGCTGCTGCCACCTGTGGCGCTGGACCTGCCGCTACGCATCGCCCTTGATGATTTTGCAATCGGTGTACTGCAATGGGCCGGCCCACCTGCATGGGAAGTCAAAGGCATTTCTGGCAACTACCTGTATACCGGCCTGAGCCATGAACTGAAGTTGGGCCATGCGCAATTCGCCAGCGGCCACTACGAGGGCAAAGCCACGCTGGGCTCGCTGCAACCGTTGCAGCTGGATGCATTGTTCTCGGGCACGCTGGATGCGCCGGTGCCCGGTCGTACCAGCACATTGCCGCTATCCTTCACGGCCAGCGCCAAAGGCCCGCTGGTGGAACTGGCAGTCAGGGCCGCCATGCAGATGCAGGCCACCACGACCACCAGGAAAATCACGGCCAATGCACCTCACGCAACCGCCACGGCACGCATCACCGCATGGGCGGCGCAACCCGTGACCGAGGCAGATGCCAGCTTCCGCTCGTTGAACATCGCGGCTTTGTGGCCCGATGCACCACAAACCGCATTGACAGGCCAGGCCAGCGTGCGACCATCGGCAACAACGACCAGCGTGACAACTGCAGCGTGGGTACTGAACACAAAAATCACCAACGAACTCCCAGGCCCCTGGGACAAAAAGCGCTTGCCGTTGGAAAACCTGCAGGCTCAGGGTGAATGGCGCAATGGCGCAGCGGTGATACGCACACTGAAGGCCGGTGTCGGTGGCGGTGAGTTGCTCGCCAGCGGCGAGTGGCTGGGCACGCCGCCATCCAGCACGCCCACCTCCAAATCCACATCCACTAGCGCCACCATCAAGCAGGACTGGGCACTGCAAGCCACACTGCAGCGCATCAACCCTGCGCTGCTTCACACACAGCTGGCGGCCCTGCCGCTGGATGGCAAGGCGACTGCGCGTAGCCTGGGGCCGCTGATTTCATTTGATGCCGGGGTTCAATCAGCAGGCGGCGCGGCTGCGAAGACCAATCCGCTGGCGCAACTACGTTTGCGCGACGCCACGGCTACCGGCAGCTGGAACGCAGCCCAGGCTGGCGGCACCTTGTTGCTGTCTGCACTGCGCATTCGCACTGACGATGCGGAACTGGCCGGCACACTGCAAGCACAAGCCGCAGCGCGCGGCGGCAACGCACAACTCAAACTCGCGGCACCCGGCATTGATGCGCAGTTGCAGGGCGAGCTGCGCCCGGCCAGTGGCGCAGGCACGCTGAAAATCGATGCACGCGACGCACAACAGGCCCTGCGCTGGCTGCAGCGCCTGCCGGGCATACCAGCAGCCTGGATGCGGGCATCGGCAGCGGGCAAGGCAGACCTTAACCTGAACTGGCAAGGCGGCTGGCAAGACCCGGCACTGCAGGCCAGACTTGACGTGCCTTCGCTCGACTGGCGCACGCCGGGCGCCGCAGTGATGCCGGCCAGCGTTGCCCTATCTACCTCTACAACGTTCGTGAACACAACGACCGCAGCACCGCCCGCCACCCTCAAGTTCCGCAATGTGCAGGCCTCCGTCGCCGGCAAACTCAGCCAGGCGCAGATTGCCGTCAACGGCAGGCTGGAGGCCGATCAACGCCGCTACAACATGCAGCTGGCAGCCGATGGCGGACGCATCACTTCAGGCAGGCAAGACGCGACGCAGGGCTGGGACACCGCGGCATGGCAGGCCGTCATCAAACAGTTCAACGTCTCGGCAGAAGATCCGGCTCTGGGCGAAGGTACATGGCGACTGGCGACTCGCAACAGCTTCAACCTGCGCTGGACACCGGCATCAACAGGCAGCACCCTTGAAACCAGCGCTGGTGAAGCCGTGCTGATTGCACCGACACGTACCAACGTTGCAGCTTCACAGGCTGTCATCCAGTGGCAGCCCGTGCGATGGCGCGGCAAAGAGCTGCTAACGGCTGGCAAGATCACAGGCCTGCCATTGGCATGGATAGAACTGTTTGCCGGCCCGCAGATGGCGGGAGCAGGACTGACGGGCAACCTCGTCTTTGATGGCGCATGGGACGCCACGCTGGGCGACAAACTCAGCGTCAAGGCCAGCCTCGCGCGCGCCAGTGGCGACATCACGGTACAGGGCGAAGTAGCAGGCGGCGCGGCAACCCGTGTCGCGGCCGGTGTGAAGGAAGCGCGCCTCACACTTGACACAAACACTGACGGTAGCGGCGATGCGCTCAACCTCGCGCTGCGCTGGGACAGCGAACGCGCCGGTTCCGCAGACGGCCAGTTAAGCACACGGCTGTCACGCGATCCGGCAGGCGGCTGGGCCTGGCCTGCAGATGCACCGCTACGCGGGCAGTTACGGGCGCAGCTTCCGCGCATAGGCGTCTGGTCGGTGCTGGCACCGCCGGGCTGGCGTTTGCGCGGCACCCTGGGTGCCGATGTCGCCATCAGCGGAACACGCGGCCTGCCGCAATTCGCGGGTGACCTGACGGCCAATGATCTGGCGCTGCGATCCGTGGTGGATGGCATCGAGTTTGGCAATGGCCGCCTGCGCGCACAGCTGGACGGCACACGCATGCGCATCAGCGAATTCACACTGCAGGGCGCGGGCACCAACAACACGGGCGGCACACTCACTGCACAGGGCGAAGCGGCCTGGGTGGACGGCAAGCCGCAGGCGCAACTCGATGCAAAGCTCGACAAACTGCGCGCCAGCATACGTACCGACAGGCAGGTCACGCTCTCGGGTGACCTGCAGGCAAAACTCGATGGCAAGCTGGCGCAGTTCACCGGCAACCTGAAGGTCGACCAGGCCCGCATCCTGCTGCCTGATGAAGGTACACCGCAACTTGGCGATGACGTCGTGGTGCGCAGCGCCTCGGGCGCAGCCGCCGGTCAAAAAGCCCCGGCAGAAGCGAATGCACCAAGAGCAGCCAGGCCAGCCACATCAGCCGATGCCCGTGCATTGAAGATCGCCGTCAACATCGATCTGGGCCAGGACTTCCGGGTGCAGGGCAAGGGCATGGACACCCGCATACGCGGCACGCTGGCACTGACTGGCGATTCCATCACCGAACCGCGTCTGGTCGGCACCGTCAACACCTTTGGCGGCCAGTACCGGGCCTATGGCCAGCGCCTTGATGTCGAGCAGGGCATGCTGCGCTTCAGTGGTCCCATAGACAACCCCGCACTCGACATACTGGCGATACGCCCCAACCTCACGCAACGCGTCGGCGTGCAGATCACCGGCACCGCCCTGCTGCCCCGCGTGCGCCTGTACGCACAACCCGAACTTCCCGACGCCGAGAAACTTTCATGGCTGGTGGTGGGCCGTGCAGCTGCATCGGGTGGCGCAGAAGCCGCCCTGCTGCAGCAGGCCGCGCTGGCATTGCTTGGCAGCAAGAGCGGCAGCATGTCGGGCGGGCTGGCCGCATCGCTGGGCCTGGATGAGTTGTCATACCGCGGCGCGGCCAACAACACCGACGGCACCACGACTGAAGGCGCTGTCACACTGGGTAAACGCTTCTCGCGTAACTTCTACGCCGCCTATGAACGCAGCATCTCGGGCGCCCTGGGCACCCTGTTTGTGTTCTATGACCTGTCGCAGCGCTTCACGGTACGCGCCCAGGCCGGCCAGCAAAGTGCGGTCGACCTGATCTATACATTCCAGTACGACTAGGGCTGCCGCAAGCCCAATCGCCACCGAATACAATCACCCTTTCCCCGCTGCAACGGCGGGTGCTGCGGCCATAGTTCAATGGATAGAACGGCCCCCTCCTAAGGGGCAGATAGGGGTTCGATTCCCTTTGGCCGCACCAGTATTCGCATGCAGGCCACATCGCCACAAACAACCGGCGGCATTACGCGCGTGTCGGCATCAACGACGCAGACGTATCACTGATCACTTGTATCTACCGGCTGATCCACAAAGAGGTTACAAATAACCCGTCTCATCCATTTATTGGCTGGATCCTGGTGACTTCTTTCATGCCAGAACAGGCGCACCTCGAATTTCGGGATATCAATTGGCAGATTAAAAATTCCCAGTCCCCTCAGTTGCCTGCCGATCGCGGCCATCTGGGGCAAAACTGCAAGCAAGTCAACTTCATGCCCCCCCCCCCTCTCGGCGCGAACATACCGCCGGGGTGTCGGGGTGCCGGGGTGCCGGGGTTCGGTAGGATTGACCAGCCAAGACATTGAATGACTGAATATGGAGGCCGAAAACCCATGAATTTTGAGATCCCCGAAGAACTGCGGATGCTGCGTGAATCTGTACGACGTTTTGTAGACGAAGAGCTCATGCCGTACGAAAGCCGGTATGCGAACGATCCGGATATACCTGATGATTTGAGAAAGACCCTGCAGGACAAGGCGAAGGCACTCGGATTCTGGGCTTTTGACCTGCCCGAGGATGTGGGTGGCGGCGGCGTCGGCTATCTCGGCATGTGTGTGGTGATGGAGGAACTTGCGCGATGCACCGTTCCTTCGTTCCGCGCGCCGACTGTTTTCACACCGTACCTCGGTTCGGTTCTGTTTAGTTGCAATGCCGAACAAAAACAGAAGTATCTTCTTCCGGTTGTGCGCGGCGAGAAGCGAACCTGCTTTGCGCTGACGGAACCTAACGGCGGTTCCGATCCCTCGCAAATGAGGACAACGGCCGTGCGCGAAGGGGACAACTACCGGATCAACGGAAACAAGATTTTCATCACCGGCGCAGACAAGGCCGACTTCGTTCAACTTTTTGCACGCACCGGCGATGGGCAAAAAGGGGCAGCAGTCTCCTGCTTTCTTATTGATCGAGACACACCAGGCATGCGCCTGGGGCAAAATTTTGAGCTCATGTCACCTGACCGTCCGTGGGAACTGGTGCTGGACAACGTTCTGGTGCACGAAAGCCAGATGGTGGGTTCTCCGGGTCAGGGGTGGGAACTTGCAAGGAGTTTTCTGGACGTTGGCCGGTTAATCCACGGCCCCAAAGCGATCGGAAGGGCCGAGCGTGCGTTGGGCATGGCCATCGATTATGCAAAGCAGCGACATACGTTTGGCCAAGCACTATCGAACAGGCAGGCCATTCAATGGATGATCGCCGACTCGGCAGTAGAGCTTCATGCAGCACGCCTGATGACTTATCACGCTGCCTGGAAAGCGGATCAGGGCCTGAACTTCCACGCAGAAGCATCCCAGGTCAAACTTTACGCCGATGACGTCTACATGCGAATTGTCGACAGGGCGATTCAGATCCACGGCGGGCTGGGCCTTTCCAGGGAACTTCCTCTCGAACTGATGTACCGGGATGCCAGAAGCCGCACCATCACCGAAGGCTCGTCCGAGATGCAAAGAACAATCATTGCAAAGGAGATGCTGGGCGGCAAATCTCCAATCAACCGATTCTCATGAAACGGATTTTTTGCGAATGCCACCGACTGCAACCCGACTAGACAGCGGAAGTCCAGAATGAACCTGGCAATGGCCAGGCGGAAAACCCAGGAAGTCGAAAAAGACCTGGTGGTGTGACAGACACGGCAGCCCTGGAAAAGCTGCCGGCTATCGCACAAGGGGATCAGTTGTCCAGCCTTGCGCCGGCTTCGCGCACCTTCTTTTCGGCCAGCTTGCGGTCGGTCACCAGGAAGGTTGCGAATTGTTCCGGCGTTTCTGCTTGTGGTTCAAAGGCAAACGGGTCCAGGGTTTTTTCGACGAAGGCCGGATCGGCCAGCACCTTGCGGTTGGCGTTGACCATCGCGTCGATCACAGGCTTGGGTGTGCCCTTTGGCACGGTCAGGCCGATGAAGAAGTAGGACTGGGTATTGGGAAAACCAGCTTCCGCAAAGGTCGGCACGTTCGGGACCATCTTGGCGCGCTTGCTGCCGTTGATGGCGAGGATCTTCATCTTGCCGTTGGCCAGATAGGGCGTGGCTGCGGTGATGCCGGCCATCATGGCCTGCACCTGCCCACCCAGCATGTCCTGCACCGCTGGAGCAATGCCCTTGTAGGCGATGTGGGGCATGTCCAGGCCTTCCTGCCGCAGGAAGGCATCGAAGTGCACGTGAACCGCGCTACCCGTGCCTGCCGATCCGTAGTTGTACTTGCCAGGGTTGGCCTTGATCAGCGCGACGAACTCCTTCATGTTGTTGACGGGCAGCTTGCCGTCGACGATGAGTGCCATGTTGACGAAGGTCACACGGCTGACCGGAACCAGGTCGGTCAGTGGGTTGTAGGGCAGTTTCTTGAACAGGAACTGATTGGTGGAGAACGTCGGGTCGGCACCCCAGAGCACCGTGTAACCGTCGGCAGGTGACTTCGCCACCAGCTCTGCGGCAATCACCTCATTGGCGCCTGCGCGGTTGTCGACCAGCACGGGCTGACCCCATTCTTTCGACAGGCGTTCTGCGTAACCACGCGCCACACCATCAACCGGGCCGCCGGCAGAGTAGGGCACGATCAGTTTGACGGGCTTGTTCGGAAAGGCCTGCGCCATTGCCTGTGACGACAGCAGACAGGCTGTGCCGAGCAGCAGGGATTTGATGAATGTCTTCGTTGTCATGGTTGTCTCCGGTTACGGGTGGTTTTTATTGACGATAGGGACATGAGTAGCCAAAAAGGCTGGCCCGGACAGCCCTCATAAATTTCCGGGCAGCGACCGGCAAGGATGCGTCACGCGCATCCAGATGCGTACGGTTTGAGGCTTCAGTTTTCCAGGCGCGCACCCGCTTCGCGAATGCGTTTTTCCGCGACCTTGCGGTCCTCGACCAGGAACCTGGCGAATTGCTCAGGGGTTTCGCTGACCGCTTCATAGCCAAACGGATCGAGCGACTTCTCGATGAATTCAGCGTCGGCTGCCACCTTGCGGTTGGCAGTGGCAATTGCGTCGATGATGTTTTTGGGCGTGCCTTTCGGGACGGCAAAGCCAACGTAGAAGAAAGCCTGGGTATTGGGGAAACCCGCTTCAGCATAGGTCGGCACATCGGGCAGGGATTTGGTGCGCTGTTTGCCGTTGACAGCCAGCAGCTTCATTTTTCCTGACGCAAGGTGGGGTTTGGCCACGGTGATGCCGCCCATGGTGGCCTGTATCTGGCCGCTCAGGATGTCCTGCAATGCAGAAGCGGTTCCCTTGTAGGCGATGTGGGTCATCTCCAGGCCCTGCTGGCGCAGGAAGGCATCGAACTGGACATGCGCTGCAGTCCCGGCGCCTGCGGAGTAGTTGAACTTGCCGGGGTTGGCCTTGACCAGCGACACGAACTCTTTCAGGTTGTTGGGCGGGAAGGCGCCGCTCACGATGATGCCCATGTTCACGATGGCGATACGGCTGACGGGCACGAGATCCCTGACCGGGTCATAAGGCAGTTTCTTGAAGAGGAACTGGTTGGTCGCAAAAGTCGGGTCGGCCCCGAAGAGGATGGTGTAGCCGTCGGTGGGACCCTTGGCGACAAAGTCGGCCGCGATCACTTCATTGGCCCCGACCTTGTTTTCAACCACCACGGGCTGGTTCCAGATCTTGGACAGCCGGTCCGCTGCGCCACGGGCCACACCGTCTACGGGGCCGCCCGGTGGGTAAGGCACCACAAGTTTGACCGGCCTGTTCGGGTAGCCCTGCGCCATCGCCTGCGTGGCAAGCAGGCATACGGCCGTCAATGCGCAAGCGCGAAAAAATACGTTCAGTTTTTCTTTCATGTTCGATGTCTCCTGTTGTGGAAAAGGTCTTCGGGTTGTTGTCTGCGTGTGTCTCTTGGTGCCACCGGGTCTCAAAGCCCGACCAGCGTGGCGGCGTTGGTCGACACCATCTTGCGAACGTCGGCTTCGCTGTAGCCGAGATCGAGACAGGTTTCGATCACGTCGAGGAAACCGTCGACAAGTCGGGGGTTGCCCACCTGGCCGAGGTCGGAGCCGAGGATGGTGCTGTCCACCCCCGCGGCCTTTATCAGGCTGTCGAGCGTTGCGGGTTCGTAAATCCGCCACTTCGCCAGTTCTGAAAACATACACATCGAATGCTCGATGGCCACACCCATGCCCGCGAGACGAGTGATGTCTTCCAGCGTGGCATCGATCACATAAGTCGGGTGGTTGCAAAGCAGGCGTTTCACGCCGCGACGTTTTGCTTCGTCGAACAGCGGCCAGATCTCGCTGATGTGCAGATGGCCCGATGACAACACCACATCGTGCTCGGCAATCGCATCAAGGATGGCAAACACCTCGGGCAGCAGCTTGCCTGCGGCGTCCAGCACGGTCAGCGGCGTGGCTGCCTTCATGGGTTTTTTCGAATAAGGAAAGCCGGGTGTGGCGCCGTTCTTGTGGTGCTCGATGTGGTTCTTCGCCGAGAACGTGGGCATCCACACCAGCTTTGCGCCGAGAGCGATGCCGTGCTCCACCGCATAGATGTTCAGGCCGCCCGCCTGGTTGTTCAGCGGCACGCCCGACAACAGCGTGACCTTCATGTGGCTGAAGTGCTTGTTGAGCAATTCCGTCACCGGGGTGGCCGAGTAGTAATGGTCCTTGATGAGCAGCGCGCGCACGCCGGCTTCCGAGGCCTCCTGCATGGCCTCGTAGTGGTCGAAGTAACGCGGCATCACCGAGGGGCCGCTGTGGCAATGCAGATCGACTGCGCCCTTGAGCAACAACCGGCTGAGGCCGGGGTTGCTGGTGCGCCACTCACCCCTGGGCGGGGTGCCTGTTCTGGCGTTTTGAATCACTTGCGTCATGGCTGTCCTTTGCGGCGATCTATCGCTGCGCGCCCATCACGTTGAGGCAGGCGCCTGTCACCAGCGATGCCTTGTCGGACAGGAACCAGACGATGGTTTCAGCCACTTCTTCAGGACGGCCTGCACGGCCCAGCGGGGTCGCGGCGCCGGCTTCGGCAACGCGGTCGCCCTGGCCGGTCTTGCCATGCATGGGGGTGTCCACCATGCCGGGACGAATAGAGTTGACGCGAATGCCTTCACGCGCCAGTTCGACCCCCATGCCCATGGACATGGTGTCAACGGCCGCTTTCGAACCTGCGTAGTGGATGAAGCGTCCCGGTGAACCAGTGAGCGCACCGATGGACGACACATTGACGATGGAGCCACCCTTGCCGCCGGTTTTTGTCGACATGCGCTTGACCGCCTCGCGGCATGAAATCAACACGCCGGCAGCGTTGACACCCAGCACCCGCATGACCTCTTCAAACGTGTAGTCCACCATTTTTGTATGCGTTGGCGAATTGACGCCCGCGTTGTTGACGACACCAGTGACCGGGCCAAAGGCCTTGTCGGTTTCTGCATAGAGGCGAACGATGTCGGCTTCCTTGCCCATGTCGGCCTGCACCGCGATGGCTTTGCCGCCCAGCGCCTTGACTTCGGCGACTACACCCTCGGCCAGCGCCTTCGAGCTGACGTAATTGATGACGATGCTCGCGCCCTGCGCCCCAAGAATGCGGGCCGTGGCCGCGCCAATGCCGCTGCTGGCGCCGGTGATGATGATGACTTCAGACATGTGTTTACCTTGAGAAAAATTTGGCTGCTGTTCAGGCACGGATTAAAAATTGCGGTGGCCTGTGCCGCGCTGCAATTCAGGCCTTGCCATCCAGGTTGGGGTTGGTGATAGGCGCACCGCCTTCAAACCAGTGCTCGAAGCGGCGGTAGGTGCAGAGCCAGCGGCCGTCTGCCGCACGCTTGTAGCGGTCCGTCGCCAGGGAAATCGTGATCGGTGCGTGCGTCGGCAGGATGCGCACGCCGTTGGCCGCATACAGGCACAGGTAGTTGGTGGCTTCCGCCGTGTCTGCACCGGTGAACCAGGCCCTGAAGTTGGTGAAGCTGTGGACCGACAGGCGCGGGCCCTGCGCGATGCGCCAGTCGTAGAACTGCTGGATCTTCGGCTTGCCCAGGTAGGACGCAGCCTGGCCGTGAAATTCGGCATCGTCGGTGTAGTAACTGTGGGCGTTCTTGCCACCATTGACATCGATCTCGTTCCAGTATTCAGACAGTTGCAGCGATAGCAGGGCGTTAAGTTTCAGGGTGTCGTCGTTGACCATGGGCGGTAGTTCCATCAAAAAAAAAGGTAGATGCGTAAAAAGCGGCTGCCGGCCCGAACTACTCGGGCTGGAATTTTGATTTTGCGGCAACCGCTTTCCAGCGGGCGGCATCGCTGCGGCTCAGGGCGGCCAGTTCTTCGGCACCGGAACCCGCTGGCTCTACGCCGATGTCCAGAAACTGTTTGCGCACCTCAGGGTCTGCCATGACGCGGGCCATGGCGCTCCTGATTTTTGCGAGGCGGTCTGGCGGTGTTCCTGACTTGATGAACATGGCCTGCCAGGTGTCGATGTCGAAGCCCTTGTAGCCCTTCTCTGCAACGGTGGGCACGTCCGGAATGTCCCTGTCCCTCGTCGCGCCGGTAACCGCAACAGCCCTGCCATGGCCGGCGATCTGCGCCTTGTAGACGCTTGGCCGGTCGATCATGACCTGGACCTGGCCACTGAGAAAATCATTCATGCTGGCAGGCTGGCTTTTGTACGCAATCACAGGCATGTCGATGCCGACGGTCTGCATGAAGTACTGGATCAGCAAGGTGACCGAGCCACCCGTCGATGCAAAATTGAGCTTGCCCGGGTTCGCTTTTGCATAGTCGACAAAGGTCTTCAGGTCGGTAACCGGCACCGAGTTATGGACGATAACCACCGCATTGGTACGCCCGCCCAGGGTGATGGGGTCAAAGTCTTTCAAGCCGTCGAAGGGCACATTTTTGTTGGTGACCGCAGCGGCAAAAATGCCGCTGGTTGTCCACAGCAAGGTGTAGCCGTCAGCAGGTGCGGCTTTGACAGCACCGATCCCGATGACCTGGTTGCCGCCGGACCGGTTTTCAACAACGACCGCCTGCTTCAGTTCTTCGGAGAGCTTGCGGGCAACCAGTCTCGCGCCCAGATCCGAGGAGCCGCCAGCGCCCAGCGGCACGATGATCTTGATAGGCTTGCTTGGGAATACTTCCTGCGCTGCCACGGGCATGACCGACATGCACAGGGCGATGCAGGTCGCGTATAAAAAACTTTTGTTCATGGTTATCTTTTGACGATGTCTTTGGGCTATTTCTTTTCCAGCGCTGCCTGGTAGTCTTTCAGCGTCGCAGTCGCCGCAGTCCGCATGAATCCCTGGTCAGAACCCGTGACAAAACCGCTGACGCCCAGCGCCGCATATTCCGCCGCTTCCTTCGCATTGGCTGTCAGCAGAAAACACGGTTTGTTGACCCGCTTGCAGGCCTCGATGATCTTCAGCGTCGCGGATTTCACTTTCGGCGCGCCCGCTTCCCTGTCCCGGTAAGCCGCCGTCAGGTCACCCCGGCCGATGAAGACTGCATCCAGTCCTTCAACCGCCACGATCTCGTCCACCTTCTCCACCGCCTCCGGGTCTTCGATCATTCCCAGCAGCAGCACCTCCTTGTCAGAAGCGTCGATGTGCTCCCAGGTCGTGCGTACGCCGTAGTCACCGGCACGCGGTGAATTCGAGAAGCCGCGTTTGCCCGAATAGCGGCACAGGTCGACGAAATCTTTCGCAGTTTTGGCAGACGTGATGTGCGGCACCATCACACCAAAGGCGCCATCATCCAGCGCGCCCAGGATGTCGTTGGGCGATGCCACGCGCACCAGCGGTGCAGCACCTGCAGCGCGGGCTGCCAGGATGCAGGTGTCGGTGGTGACGCGGTCAAAGGGGGCGTGCTCTGCATCAATGAGCACAAAGTCGTAACCGGCACCGCCGATGATCTCGATGCTGTGGGTGGTCGAGGTCTTGATGAAGGTACCGTAGACGGTGTCTTTCCTCAGGACACGGTCGCGGAAGGCTGCGGCTTTGGGGCCTTGTGATTGATGCATGGTTGTGTTTGGATCGTGGAGTGACGGTTAAACAGCGACGGCCTGTTCAGACGGCATCGGGTATTCAGCAGCGTTGAGCACCCAGCCCGGCTTTTGCGAGAAGTCGATGCGTGGTGGGCAGAACACGTCGACCATCAGGCGCAACTCGGTTCCCGTACCGTTGGAGGTGTGGATGGCCGGTGGCGGGATCACGGCCAGCGACGGGCTGCCGCAGTCCATGTGCTCGTCGGGCAGCCAGTTGCGCATGTTGGTGGTCCAGGGCCAGCGGACGTGGTGGCTCATGGTGCCGGTCATCAGCAGCGAGCCCTGCTCGAAGTCGTCGTGGTAGTGCGGCGAGACCTTCTCGACATCACGCGGAGCAGTCTCGACAAAGAGGTTGACCATGAAGGTGGAGCAGCGCCAGATGCGGCCGAAGCGGCCAGGCTCGTTGGCGACTTCCATGCTGTAGCGACGTACTTTGGGGCCATCGACCGGTGCTGGCCAGGGCGCCCACGGCGCGACATGGTGGCGCGGGTCTGCATAGGCTGCCGCATTGGAGGCCTTGGCTGCGAGGTCTTTGCTCTGCGTGGTGTAGAGGATAAAGAAGCTACCGGCGGTCTTGACCTCAACCGTGCTGCTGCCTGCGGGCACCACAACGACCGAATAGCCGGGGATGTCTTCAGAGCCATGCTCGGACTCAACGCGCAGCTCGGTGCTGTGCTGGTAGGACAGGATGACAAATTCGTCAGGCTGCGCCTTGCGGACAATCCTTGCGCCGGCCTTGGCTTCGACGTAGCAAACCATGAAGTTATGGCCGCGGCCTATCCACTGGGTGTACAGCGGGTCTTCAACGGCAGGCTTGTCCTGCTTGAAGTGGATGCAGGACGCGGTGCCGTAGTTTTTGCTGGGGTCTGCGACGGCAGCAGATGCAATGGCCGGTGCTGCTGTTGACAGCGAGGAGCGGAGATCGGATTTGTCGTACATGGGTTTTGCTTTCTTTCAAAGACTGTTGTCAGAAGTCCGCGTGTTCAGAACGCGACGTTGTCCTTGCCCTTGAGCTTGAGTGCCGCACGCGCATCGGCCGGTGTGGCTACTTCGAGTGACAGCGCCTCGATGACGCTAACCAGGCGCTTGACCTGTATCGCATTGCTCTCGGCCAGCTTGCCCGGGCCGTCCCACAGGCTGTCTTCGAGGCCGACGCGGGCATTGCCGCCGACCACGACAGACGCCGTCGCCAGCCGCATCTGCGAACTCCCCGATCCCAGCACCGACCACACATAGTCGCTGCCGAAGAGGCGGTCTGCGGTGCGCTTCATGTGCATCAGGTCTTCCACATCGGCGCCAATGCCGCCACGTATGCCAAACACCGACTGAATCATCATCGGCGCCTTGATCAGGCCGCGGTCCAGGAAGTGTGCCGCCGTGTACAGGTGGCCGATGTCGTAGCACTCGATCTCGAAACGGGTGCCGTTGTCGCTGCAGGATTCGAGGATGTAGGCGATGTCCTTGAAGGTGTTCTTGAACACGCGGTCATCACTCTCGGCGAGGTAAGGCTTTTCCCAGTCGTGCTTGAAGTCCTTGTAGCGACCCAGCATTTCATACAGGCCGAAATTCATGCTGCCCATGTTCAGCGAGGCGACTTCGGGTTTCATCTCCAGCGCGGGCCTGAGCCTTTCCTGGATGCTCATCGTCGACGCACCGCCGGTGGTCAGGTTGACCACCACATCGCAGGCGCTCTTGATCTGCGGCAGGAACTGCTTGAACAGCTCTACGTCCTGCGATGGCCGGCCATCCTTCGGGTCACGCGCATGCAGGTGCACGATGGATGCGCCGGCGGCATGCGCCTCAATGGCCGCGTCGGCGATCTCTTGTGGCGTGACCGGGATGTACTTCGACATCGAGGGCGTATGGATGGAGCCGGTGACGGCACAGGTGACGATGACTTTGCGCATGAATTCGTTTCGGGTTGCGGGTAAAAGAATGAGGCCGGTTTATTCAGGCTTGCCTGGGCTTATTCAGGCTGGATTCCGGCGGCCGAGATGATGGCTTTCCACTTGACGGCTTCGGCCTGCTGGAACTTCATCAACTCCTCGCCAGACAGCGGAAAAGGCTCGACGCTGACGGTGTTCATGAACTTCTGCGCCGCCGGGCTGTTGATGGCTTCGGTCAGCAGTGCAGCGGCGCGTTTGACCACGGCGTCGGGCGTTCCCTTGGGCGCGTAAATGCCTTGCCAGAAAGTCATCGAATAACCGGGCAAGCCGGACTCCTGCATCGTCGGCACATTGGGGAAACCGGACATCCGTTTTTCGCTGGTGACGGCAACCGCACGCATGCGGCCGCTGCTGATCTGCGGGGCAGCCGTCAGCGCGTCCAGCACCATGAAGTCGAGCCGGCCGCCTATCAGGTCGACCACCGCCTGCCCATTGGTCTTGTAGGGCACGGACACAAAGTCCAGCGATTCCATCTGGCGGTACTGCTCTACAGCCACCCGCACGGCCGATGCACCCCAGCCAAAGGACAGCTTGCCGGGCTGCTTTTTGGCCAGCGCCGTCAGATCGCCTACCGTCTTGACAGGTGAAGCGCTGCTGACCACCAGCATCAGGCCACCGCGCAGCACACCGGTGACGGGAATGAAGTCTTTCACGTAGTCGTAAGGCAGCGTCTTGAACAGCGACTGGTTGGCGGCGTGCGTGGTGTTGGTGGTGTGAAACAGCACATAACCATCGGCCGGCTGCTTGAGCACGTATTCAGCCGCGATGATGCCGCTGGCGCCGGCCTTGGTTTCGACCACCACCGGGGTGCCGTTCTTCGCGTTGATAGCCTCGCCCAGCACCCGGCCCATCTGGTCCGTCATGCCTGCAAACGAAGCCACCAGCGTGATGGGCTTGGCCGGGTAGGCTGCAGGAGCCTGCGCCAACGCGCTGCCTGCGCCCAGCCCGGCCAGGCCTGCTGCCAGGCCGCCCAATGCGATGGTGAGTTCTCTGCGTTTCATGTGTGTCTCCTGTAAGTGAAAGTGGTTCGGTTGAGGGCTTCAGTCCGGGCGCCGTGCGGCCAGTTCGCGGCGCAGGGTGCCGCTGTCGCCAAACGCCTCGATGACCGGCGAGATGCGTTTGAATGACAGCTGTATGTGGCGCTTCATTGCGCTGCGGGCGCGGTCGGCCTTGCCGGTGATCAGCGCCTCCAGCAGCTCTTCGTGTTCCTTGATGGCTTCTTCAGTCACGCGTGAATGAAACAGCACGCGGAACAAATGCATGTGGGTATGCAGGCGGTCCAGCACTTCGGCCATCACCTGCCCGCCACCCGAGATTGCAATCAGCCTGTGAAAGTGCGCGTCCCAGTGGGCAAACTTGCCGTAGGCCAGTTTTTCATCGTCCTTTGATGGCTCGAACATGGTGTTGACCAGGCTGCGCAGGTCTTCGCGCTCGTTCGCGCTCAGGCGTGTGGCAGCCTGCGCGGCGGCATGCGGCTCCAGCAGCAGCCGCATCTGGAACATCTCGTGAAAGTGCTGTGCCGACGGCATGGCGGTTGCGTTGTAGCCAATCAGGTGCTGCTTGACGATCAGGCCCTCGGCCTCCAGCCGGATCAGGGCCGCGCGTATCGGCGTCTGCGATGCGCCCAGTTCGCGGGCCAGCTTGTCTATCGATATACGGGCTCCGGGCGGAATCTTCAGCGAGATCAGCCGCGACAGCAGCACCTCATAAATATCGTCACCCACCGAGCGGCGCGAGCGCAATTGCAGCTCCAGCTCTTCTGCATCTGCAGGCGGGCTGAGGTCTGTCTGGGCGGTCTGGGGCGCGGTCTTGCCGGAGGTCATGGGCTGGACTTTAAGGTCATGGAATAAAATATCGTATCGGATTTACCCTAATTGATTGATAAATAAAATACGATACGATACGATTTTTATTCCAGCTTTTATTCCCCTACAAGAAAGTCCTATCTATGTCAGTTGATGCCGGGTTTCTGCGCTCGCCGCGGGCCATCCTCTTCGGCGATGGCCAGCGCCATGCACTGGGAACCGTTGCCCGCAGCCTGGGCAAACGCGCCCTGATCTGCACCGACGAGCGCCTTGCCGCCGACGCGATGTTCAAGGCCATGGTCACCGACCTGCAGGCCTCGGGCCTGGAAACCATGGTCTATGACCGCACCCAGGCCGAGCTGCCCATCGCAGGCGTTTTTGAATGCACCGACAAGGCCCGCGCCTTCGCGCCCGATGTGCTGATAGGCATAGGCGGCGGTAGCTGCATGGACATGGCCAAGCTGGTCGGCATCCTGTTGACGCACGGCGGCGACCTGTCTGACTACTACGGCGAGCTGAAGGTGCCCGGCCCCATCATGCCGCTGATAGCGATACCCACCACCTCGGGCACCGGCTCTGAAGTCACCGCCGTTGCCGTCGTGGCCGATGACAGGCGCGACCTGAAGGTCGGTGTCTCCAGCCCGCACCTGATTCCACACACCGCCATCTGCGACCCCGAACTGACACACAGCTGCCCGCCCATGCTGACCGCCTGCTCGGGCGCCGATGCGATGACGCACGCGATCGAAGCCTTCACCGCCATCCGGCGCGAGGCAGCGCCTGACCTCGCCACGGGCCGCGTCTTCGTCGGCAAGAACGCACTGACCGATGTGCACGCCCTGTCGGCCATCTCGCTGCTGGCCAAACACCTGCCCGCCGCCGTGGCCGACGGCAGCGACAGACGCGCGCGCGCCGGCGTGATGATGGCCGCACTGCATGCCGGCATGGCATTCGGCACTGCAGGCACCGCCGCCGCGCACGCCATCCAGTACCCGGTGGGCGCCTTGACCCACACCGCGCACGGCATAGGCGTGGCCGTGTTGATGCCTTATGTGATGGCCTTCAACCGCCCCGCCTGCACACAGGAGTTCGCGCAGATCGCCAGTGCGATGGGCGTGGAAGGCCATGACGAAGAAAAGCTCGCCGACGCTGCCGTCGAGGCTGTTCGCAAGCTGTTCAGCAGGATAGGCATACCGGCCACGCTGAACGACATCGGCCTGGCGGGCAAGGACCTGGCGCATGTGGCCAGCCAGTCCATGCTGGCGGCGCGGCTCGTCAACAACAACCCGCGCCTGCTCGACGAAGCCGCGATGACACTGATCACCGAGTCCGCTCACCAGGGCCGCATGCCGGCCACGGCGTGATTCACGCTACCCTGAGCACCTTCCGTCCAACTTTTTTCCAGCAGCCATGACCACGACACCCCGCATTCCCCCTACCCAGCTTTTCATCAATGGCCAATGGCGCCATGCCAGCGCCGACCGCCGCCTGGAAGTGATCGACCCTTCCACCGAAAAACGGATTGCAGAAGTGGCCGATGCCAGTGTCGAAGACGGCCTTGAAGCCGTAGCCGCCGCCAGCCGCGCCGGCAAATCGTTTGCACGCATCCCCGGCCGCGAACGCGCCGAAATGCTGCGCCGCTGTTTCGAGTTGATGATGCGCGACAAGGAATACTTGGCCCAGCTGATCTCTTATGAGAATGGTAAATCGCTGGCCGATGCACGTGGTGAAGTGGCTTACGCGGCCGAGTTCTTCCGCTGGTTCTCCGAAGAAGCCGTGCGCCTCAACGGCCAGCTCGGCACGGCGCCCGGCGGCGCCAACCGCATCCTGGTGCAGTACCAGCCGATAGGCGTGGCCGTGCTGATCACGCCGTGGAACTTCCCCGCCGCGATGGCGACCCGCAAGATCGCGCCCGCACTCGCAGCCGGCTGCACCTGCGTGCTCAAGCCCGCTTCAGAAACACCGCTGACGGCCTTTGCGATGGCCGCGCTGATGGCCGAAGCCGGCGTGCCGAATGGTGTCGTCAACATCGTCACCACATCACAGCCCGGCCCTGTCATCGACGCCATGCTGGCCGACGCGCGCGTGCGCAAGCTGTCGTTCACCGGCTCTACCAACGTCGGCCGCGGCCTGCTGCGCAGCGCAGCCGGTCAGGTCATTTCATGCTCGATGGAGCTCGGCGGCAACGCGCCCTTTGTGGTGTTTGACGATGCCGATATTGATGCCGCCATCGAAGGCGCGATGATCGCCAAGATGCGCAACGGCGGCGAGGCCTGCACTGCAGCCAACCGCTTCTATGTGCAGCGCGGTGTGTATGACAGCTTCGCCAAAAAGCTGGCAGACCGCATGGGCGCCATCAAGGTCGGCAGCGGCCTTGATGCCGCCACCGGCTGCGGCCCGCTCATCACGACCAAAGCCGTCAACAAGGTCAGCGATCTGGTCGACGACGCCGTCGGCCGCGGCGCACGCGTGCTGACAGGCGGCACCCGGCCCGAGGGCAAAGGTTACTTCTACACACCCACCGTGCTGGCCGATGTGCCGCGTGATTCAAAAATGCTGGACGAAGAAATCTTCGGCCCCGTCGCACCACTGGTCGTCTTCGACACCGAAGAAGAAGCCATCGACATGGCCAACGCCACCGAGTACGGCCTGGTCGCCTACGTCTACACCAAAGACATGGCCCGCGGCCTGCGCGTCAGCGAACAGATAGAAAGCGGCATGGTCGCCCTCAACCGCGGCCTCGTCTCGGACCCCGCAGCCCCGTTCGGTGGCGTCAAACAAAGCGGCCTCGGCCGCGAGGGCGCGCATGAAGGCATTCTGGAATTCTGCGAAGCAAAATACATCGCTACCAACTGGTGAGGGGTTGAAGGCTGCAGGCCCTGGCTGAAGCGAGGCGCTACGCTTTTAGTAGCAGGTGGCGCTAGTCCAGATTGGCCTGCAGGCCTTTTTGATACCTGAAACAGGCCTTTTTTGGGCTTTTTGGCGGGTTTTCAGGCTTCCTGGCGACCTCCCAAGCATCGCAAGCAAACTCAATGTAAAGTCCACTTTACATTTACACCACCACGCCCGGCAGGGCTTTAACTCCGCCCCACAAGCTTGGTAATCAGCTCGCTGCTGCTGGACACACCAAACTTGCGCATCAGCCTGGCCCGGTGGGATTCGATGGTGCGAAAACCAATGCCGAGTTCTATGGCGATCTGTTTGCTGCTTTTGCCATTGACGAGGAACTGGGCGATCTCGCGTTCGCGGGTGGTCAGTTCTGTGGTGACGGGGCGGGCGGAGGAAATGTCTTCGAAAACCCATACCGCGACATCGAACGGGTTCTCGCGGTCGGTGGTCCGGCCTGTCACGTGGCACCAGAACAGCTGCCCGTTGGCCTTGCGCATGATGCGGTCGTCGGCGTAGGTGCCTGTGGCATGCATCGCGGCGAAGGCGCGTTCGCCAGTGTGCTGGAACTCCTGCTGCGACGGGTAGATGCGCTCCAAGGATTCGCCGCGCAGGGCTTCGGGGCCGTAGCCGTAGATGTCGCAGAAGGTCTGGTTGTACGACTGGATCACGCGGTTGCGGCTGACCATGAGTCCGACGGGTGCGATGTCGAACACCAGCAACAGGTCATCATCGTTGTACTTGGAGGGAGTCATGTCTTTCGGGAACTGGTTAAACGGTTGTTTTTGACGCGGAACTACAGGGAAACCCTAGCGTATTTTGACGCCTGTTCGAATCGTTTCCACAGGCCTAAAGTCCTGCCTCTGACTATACATAGCGCAGGAGCTTTTTTTGACCGTATCCATCGTGGGTTGGGGCCATCTCCCCTTCGGCAAATTCGACGCCATGCGCCTGGAAGACCTGATCGTGAAAGCCGCCGCCGAGGCGCTGGCACATGCGGGCATCACCGGGCGTGAGGTAGACGGCACCTGGCTGGGCAACCTGAACGGCGGTTTTGCGCCTGACATCTTTGCCTCGTCACTGGCTTTTGGCGCTGATGCCGGCCTGCGCTGGAAGCCCGCGACCCGGCTGGAAAACGCCTGCGCTTCAGGCTCGGCCGCCATCTACGCGGCCTGCGATGCGATTGAATCGGGCCGGGCAAAGATTGCGCTGGTGGTGGGCGCCGAGAAGATGACCGATGTCAGCGGTGCGGATGTCACGCGCATCCTCGGCGACTGTGGTTATTCCGGCGAGACCGGCTCGCCTCCCGGTGGCTTTCCAGGCATCTTCGGCGAGGTGGCTGAAGACTACTTCAAGAGCTACGGCAACCATTCTGAAACGCTGGCGCGCATCGCCGCCAAAAACCACGCCAACGGCGCCGTCAACCCGTGGGCGCACATGCGGCGCGACCTGGGTTTTGACTTCTGCAACACCGTGTCCGACAAGAACCCCATCATTGCCGGGCCGCTGCGCAAGACCGATTGCTCGCTGGTGTCGGACGGCGCAGCCGCGCTGATACTGGCCAGCGACGATGCCGCCAAGGATTTTGCACAGGCCGTGGCCATCCGCTCGCGGGTCCAGGTCAATGACTACCTGCCGATCAAGGGGCGCCGCACGGTGGACTTTGAAGGCCCGCGTCGCGCCTGGCAGGCCGCGCTGCAGCAGGCAGGCAGCACCATCAACGACCTGTCATTTGCCGAAGTGCATGACTGCTTCACGATTGCCGAACTGCTGAGCTACGAGGCGATGGGCCTGGCACCTGCAGGCCAAGGCGCACGCGTGATCAATGACGGCACGGTGATGAAGGGCGGCAGGCTGCCGGTCAATGCATCGGGCGGGCTGAAGTCCAAGGGCCACCCGATAGGTGCAACCGGTGTCTCCATGCATGCGATATCGGCGATGCAGCTCTGCGGCAAGGCCGGTGACATGCAGATCCCCGGTGCGACGATGGCCGGCGTCTTCAACATGGGTGGTGCGGCCGTGGCCAGCTACGTCAGCATCCTGGAGCGCCGCCAGTGAACATTGCCCAGTTGCTGCGCCGGTCTGCGGAGGTCTTCCCGGACCGCCCCGCCGTGTACGAAGGCGCGCAACTGCTGCTGGACTACCGTGCGCTGGCGCAGCGTGCGGCATCATTGGCAGGCTACCTGACACAGCAATGCGGCGTCAAACCCGGCGACCGCGTGGCAATTTTTTCAGCCAACTGCCCCGAGTACCTGGAGGCCATGAATGCCATCCTGTGGGCCGGTGCGATTGCGGTGCCAGTCAACTACAAACTGCATGTAAAAGAGCTGGACTACGTGCTGAAGGACTCGGGCGCGCAGGTGCTGCTGGTGTCGCAGGCGCTGGCGGCTGATGCGGCAACCGTGACCGGCGCCGGTGTGCACGTGATCAACTTCGCATCCGGCACTTATGCGCTGGCAGTGCAGCACCAGCCGATGACCATGCAGGACCGCAGCCCCGACGATGTGGCTTCACTGTTCTACACCTCGGGCACGACCGGCCGCCCCAAGGGCGTGATGCAGACGCACCGCAACCTGCTGGCGATGACGGCCTGCTATTTCACCGATGTCGATGAAGTGGCCGAAGACGACGCGATGGTTTATGCCGCGCCCATGTCGCACGGCGCGGGCCTGTACAACTACGCTTTCACGCTGCGTGGTGCACGCCATGTCGTGCCGGCCTCTGGCGGTTTTGAGCCGGCAGAGCTTGTGGCGCTGGCGCGCGATGTGGGCAGGCTGTGCTTTTTTGCGGCGCCCACCATGGTCAAGCGGCTGGTTGACCACATCAGCGCCGCGAAGGCCGATGTCAGCGGCTTCAAGACCATCGTCTACGGCGGCGGGCCGATGTATGCAGAAGACATGAAGCAGGCACTCGACGTGATGGGGCCGTGCTTTGCACAAATCTACGGCCAGGGCGAAAGCCCGATGACCATCACCGCCCTTTCGCGCACGCAATTGATTGACAACACCCATCCAGACTGGGAGCAGCGCATCGCGTCGGTCGGCGTGGCGCAGGCGCTGGTGGAAGTGCGTGTGGTCAATGACAGCGGTGAAGCGGTGGAGGCCGGTGTGATCGGCGAAATCGTGGTGCGCGGCGACACCGTGATGCCGGGCTACTGGAACAAGCCAGAAGCCAGCGCCGACACATTAAAAAACGGCTGGCTGTACACCGGCGACACCGGTTGCATGGACGGCCACGGCTTCCTGACACTGAAGGACAGGTCCAAGGACCTGATCATCACCGGCGGCTCCAATGTCTACCCGCGCGAGATAGAAGAAGTGCTGCTGACGCACCCTGCGGTATCGGAGGTGGCGGTGGTTGGCCAGTTTGACGCCGAATGGGGCGAGGTGCCAGTAGCGTTTGTCGTATTGACAAGCGGTAGCCTGCCCTGCGATAAAGAGCTGGAAGCCTGCTGCCTGCAGGCCATTGCCCGTTTCAAGCGGCCCAAAATCTACCGCTATGTACAGGCGCTGCCGAAGAACAGCTACGGCAAGGTGCTGAAGACGGATTTGCGTGCACAACTGGTGCCAGCGCAAGCCCTTGTACATTGAAGATGTTTTACCACTGTGATTTTTGTTGATTAAAAAGGAGACTCCATGACAAGCAGCGTAGCCACCAAACCAGAGACCACGACCGCCAGCGCAGCCGCCGGTAATGACGCGCCCAACCTGATGTTCAGCCACATGGGTTTTGCCGTGAAAGACATGGCGAAGATGGAGGACTTCTACACCCGCGTGATGGGCTTCACCGTCACCGACCGGGGCCACGCCGTCGGCATGGACCTGATCTTCCTGTCACGCGACCCCGGTGATCACCACCAGCTGGTACTGGTCTCGGGCAAGCCTGACAACATTCCACCCAACCCGTTCAACGCACAGTTCGGCAGCGTGATCAACCAGATTTCCTTTCGCGTCGGCTCACTCGACAGCCTGCGCAAGCTACAGAAAATCCTGGAGAAGGAAAACATCCAGAGCGTCTTCCCGGCCAACCACGGCATCGCCTGGAGCATCTACTGCCACGACCCCGATGGCAACAACCTGGAACTGTTTGTCGACACCGAGTGGTACTTCCCGCAGCCCTTCCTGATCCCGCTGGACCTGACCCTGTCGAACGAAGCTATCTACGAGCAGACCAAGGGCATGGCCGTCGAACAGCCCGGCTTCGAGATGAGCACCGACTGGAAAAAACGCATTGGCGCGCGCATGAACCTTTACAGGCCTGGCGTCTGAAGAAAGCAGGACAGCACTCATGACCACACTGTTCAAGCTCACCAACAGCATCTTCGGCCCCCAGGGGCAATCGACCCAGCTGGTAGAGCGCTTTGTTGCTTCCTGGCTGGAGAAAAACCCGGGCACAAAAGTCATCGCGCGCGACACCGGGGTCAACCCTCCGCACTACCTGGAAGTACCGGCCTTCATGGCATCCCGCGTGCCAGCCGCAGACCGCACACCGGAGCAGAAAAAGCTGCTCGAGTATTCGGACTCGCTGGTCGAGGAGCTTCGCCAGGCAGATGTCATCGTGATTGGCCTGCCTATGTACAACTTCGGCATGCCAGCCGGCATGAAGTCCTGGTTTGACCACATCGCGCGGGTGGGTGTGACCTTCATGTACACGCCAACCGGCCCCAAGGGCCTGCTGCCTGCCGGCAAGAAGTGCTACATCCTGGCGACACGCGGCGGCCTGTATGCCGGTACGACCAAGGACACGCAGACCCCCCACGTGACCAACTTCCTGAACCTGATCGGCATTACCGACATCCAGTTCATCTACGCAGAGGGCCTGAACATACCGGACCTCAAGGGGCCGGCCATCGAAGGCGCAGGCGCGAAGCTGTCGCAGTGGCTGGGCTGAAAGCGCCAGCAGGATCGTGACAGGGAACGACTTCGAGGGCGTTCCCGATTTTTAACAAAAGGAAAACAGACACATGTTCATGCGATGCGCCTACCTGATAGGCCAGCCCAAACCCGGCAAGGATGCCGAATTGCAGAAGGCACTGCGCGCCGCGCTGCCGATGTACAAGGGCTTCGACGGCCTGCAGTCGGCCAGGCTGCTGCTGGGCCAGGACCACGAAGAAGGTGCACCCGCGATTTATGCAACGCTGGAGTTCTGGTTCAAGGACGAGGCAGCGCTAAATGCCGCACTGGACAAGCCCTACCGTCAGGAGTTCCGCACCTGGTTTGCTGCCAATGTGACGCCACTGTTTGACGGCGTGATCAAGCACATCAACCAGGACCTGATCGAACTGGCAGCCTGAGACTCTTTGCATTCAAGGCTTCTGCTGAAGCCTCGGGCCTGCCGGCACCGGTGGGCCATCGATACCCCATAACTACTCCAACACAGAAAGGTTCTTCATGATCCGACGCAAACTACTGGCTGGCGCAGCCGCCGGCCTGGTTCTTCCCCTGACATTTCCGACATCCGTTTTTGCGCAGGCAAACAACAAGGTCGCCCGGCTGATCGTGCCCTTTCCGGCTGGCGGCGGCACCGACGCGGTTGCCCGCATGACGGCCGAAAAAATGCGGCCCGAATACCCGGCCGGCCTGATCGTAGAGAACCGCGCCGGTGCCTCGGGCCGTCTCGGCGCCGAGTACGTGCAGGCCAGCGAAGCCGACGGCATGACCCTGCTGTTCACGCCCGACTTCGTGATGACCATCTTCCCCTACAGCTTCAAAAAGCTCAGCTATGCACCGCAACAGGACTTCGCGCCGGTCGCGCTCTGCTCCAAGACCGGCTACGCACTGGTGGCCGGCCCCGGCCTGCCTGCCAGCGTGACCAACCTGCAGCAGTTCGTGGCCTGGGCCAAGGCCAACCCGAAACAGGCAGCCTTTGCATCGACGTCGGCCGGTAGCGCTTCACACTTCGGCGGCATCATGCTGTCGCGCGCCATAGGCGCCGAGTTGCTGCATGTGCCTTACAAGGGTGGCGCGCTGGCGCTGCAGGACGTGATGGGCGGCCAGGTACCCATCAGCATCAACCCGATTGGCGAGGTGCTGCCGCACATGAAGACCGGCCGCGTTCGCGTGCTGGCCACCACAGGCGCGCAGCGCAGCCGCTTCATGCCCGATGCGCCTACGCTCGTCGAAGCCGGCCTGAAAGACATGGTCGTCGAATCCTGGCTGGGCGTGCTGGCACCGGGCAAGACACCGGCCGCGACGATTGCAAAAACGTCAGCCACGATCAACGCCGTGCTGCAACGCCAGGACATCAAGGACGGCTACGCCGGCATAGGCATGGAAACCGTGCAAAGCACGCCTGCCAGTTTTGCAGCCGTCATCAAGGCTGACATGGAGCGCTGGGCGCCGATTGTGAAGGCTTCGGGCTTTACGGCTGAAGAGTAATCGGGCTGCGGCATAGAAAGCGGCATGCTACTCTTTTGATAGCATGTCACGCTAGTCCATATTGGGCTGAGGGCCTTTTTGATGGGTAAATCAGGCCATTTTTAGCTCAAAAAACGCATTCCAAGCGTCCCTGGCCCTGCGCCAAACCGTCAAAACCCCCTCAATGTAAAGTCCACTTTACATAGTGGACTGGTGCACCGCCCCAACGCCCGGCTCTGACAGCCGGGTTTTGCCTTGTCCTACTGACGGCTGCTGCGGCCTTCTGTACCTTTGACAGCTTGATACATTGACCAGCCGGGCGCCCATGCGCTCTGGTGGAAGCTGACAAACACAGGGGCAACCATGGCAGAAGCATCTTCACGCACGCTCTGGAAAGGGGCCATCACCTTCGGGCTGGTGCACATACCGGTAGGGCTGCACTCGGCCACCTCCGAGCAGGGGCTGGACTTTGACTGGCTGGACAAACGCAGCATGGACCCGGTCGGCTACAAACGCATCAACAAAAAGACCGGCAAGGAAATCACCAAGGAAAACATCGTCAAGGGCATTGCCTATGAGCAGGGCGAGTATGTAATCCTGAGTGAAAAGGAAATTGCCGACGCCTACCCCAAGACCACGCAGACGATAGAGATTGAATCGTTTGTCGATGCAGCGGATATTCCCTTCGTCTACCTGGAGCGGCCCTACTACGTCGCACCCATCAACAAGGGCGCCAAGGTCTATGCGCTGCTGCGCGAAACGCTGCTGAAGACCGGCAAGGTGGGCGTGGCGCGCGTGGTCATACAGACCAAACAGCATCTGGCCGCGCTGATACCTTCCGGCAACGGCATGGTGTTGAACCTGCTGCGCTGGGGCGACGAGATACGCCCCTGGACCAACCTGGAGCTGCCGGCTGCTGGCATCAAGGGGGCAGGCATTCGCGAAGGCGAAATGAAGATGGCCGAGCAACTGGTGAAAGACATGAGCGCGAAGTGGGACCCCGAGAACTACAAGGACGAGTTCAAGGACGCCATCATGAAGCTGGTGCACCAGCGGGTAAAGGCCGGCAAGACCGAGACCGTGACACCGCTGGAGCATGTGGAGGAAAGCGACAGCAAATCCGGCGGTGCGCAGATCATCGACCTGACCGAGCTGCTCAAGCGCAGCCTGAAAAAGCCGGGCGCCAGTGCACCGGCAAAAAAGACAACGAAGGCTGCGGCAAAAACACCTGCCAAAACCACAAAGATCACCAAGGCCCGCAGCGCCGCGCACAAGACAGCCGCACCACGCCGCAAGGCAGCATAAAGCCACGCTGACAGTCCATGGCCAAAGACGACCCGCTGGCGCTGTACCGGCAAAAGCGCAATTTCGACATCACCGCCGAGCCTGCCGGCGGCGGCAAGGCCAATGCGAAAGCGCTGGCCTATGTGGTGCAGAAACACTGGGCCAGCCGGCTGCACTACGACTTCAGGCTGGAGTTTGAAGGCACGCTGAAAAGCTGGGCTGTGCCCAAGGGTCCCAGCCTGGATCCCAAGGTCAAGCGCATGGCGGTGCAGGTAGAAGACCACCCACTGTCCTATGGCGGCTTCGAAGGCACGATCCCGGCGAAGCAGTACGGAGCTGGCGATGTCATCGTCTGGGACCGCGGCACATGGCTGCCACTGGAAGATGCTGCCAAAGGCTTCAAGGTCGGCAAGCTGAAGTTTGAAATCCACGGCGAAAAATTGCGCGGCAAGTGGACGCTGGTGCGCATGAAGGGCAAGGACGAAAAGCAGGCGCCGTGGCTGCTGATCAAGGAGCATGACGATGAGGAACGCCCCGCTGCGCACTACGACATCACCGAAGCACTGCCTGACAGCGTGATCAGCGGACCGGGTACCAGGGCCAGGCCGGCGACCAAAAAAGCCGCATCGAAAGCTGCCAGAACTCCGGCAAAAACTGCGGCTGGGAAAGACAGCCTGCCCGCTGCCGCAGTCAAGGCGAAGCTGCCATTAAAGCTGGCGCCGCAACTGGCAACATTGGTGGACACAGCGCCATCGGGCGACTGGCTGTATGAACTGAAGTTCGATGGCTACCGGCTGATGACACGGATCAGCGGCAGCAAGGTAAATTGCCTGACACGCAACGGCCATGACTGGACGGACAAGATGCCGCAACTGGCAAAAGCGCTGCAGGCGCTGAAGCTGGACACAGCCTGGCTCGATGGCGAAATCGTGGTGCCCGACAAGAACGGCATACCGGATTTCCAGTTGTTGCAGGGCGCGTTTGAAAGCCGTGGCCGCAAAGGCGCCGCGCCGGCCGCGAATGCTGGTGCCATTGTTTATTACGTGTTCGACCTGCCCTTTTATGCGGGCCATGATTTGCGTGACGTACCACTGGCAGAACGGCGCGCGCTGTTGCAGGCCATCATGGCAAAGAACAAATCGCCCAGCCTGAAGTTCAGTGATGCCTTTGACGCGCCATCGAAAGACCTGGTCGCTTCGGCCTGCAAGCTGGGCTTCGAGGGCTTGATTGGCAAGCGTGCAGATGCCCCCTACCAGTCGCGCCGCTCCCCGGACTGGATCAAGCTCAAATGCGGCCAGCGGCAGGAGTTTGTGATCTGCGGCTTCACCGAACCCAAAGGCTCGCGCAACGGGCTGGGCGCACTGGTGCTCGGCATACACGATGCCAAAGGCCAACTGCAATACGCTGGCAATGTGGGCAGCGGCTTTAATGAGAAAACACTGGCCGACCTGCGGGTGCAACTGGACAAACTCGAAACCGCTACCCGCCCGTTTGACAGCCAGACAGTAGTTGAAGGCAAGCCGCACTGGGTCAAGCCAACACTGCTGGCGGAGATTTCATTCGCCGAGTGGACAAATACCAACCGCGTGCGGCATGCCGTCTTTCGCGGCCTGCGCAAAGACAAGAAGCCGCAGGCCATCACACGGGAGAAAGTTGTGAAGCCATCCACACTGAAGCCTGCAGCCAAAAAAACAGCACCGGCGAAAAAGACTGTCGCAACGCCGCCGCCCGAATCGCTGCCAAAGTCGTTGCGGGTGACGCATCCCGAACGTGTCATCGACAAAAAGAGCGGGCTGACCAAGCTGGATGTGGTGCAGCACTATGCGCGTGTCGCGGAGCTGATGCTGCCGCACCTGAAGGGCCGGCCGGTATCGCTGGTACGCGCGCCTGCGGGTGTGGGCGGTGAGTTGTTCTTCCAGAAGCATGCCAAGGCAGATGAACTGGCAGGTGTCAGGCTGCTGGACCCGGCACTGGACCCCGGCCACGACCCGCTGCTTGAAGTGCACAGCCTGACCGGCCTGCTGTCGGCCGCGCAGATGAACACGCTGGAGTTCCACACATGGAATGCCGTCGCATCAAACATCGGCAAGCCTGACCGCATGACTTTTGACCTGGACCCGGGTGAGGGCGTGCCGTGGCCCAGGATGCAGGAGGCTGCGCTGCTTGTACGCACGCTGATTGAAGAGCTGGGGCTGGTGCCATTCCTGAAAACCAGCGGTGGCAAGGGCCTGCATGTGGTCGTGCCCTTGAAGCGCCAGTACGGCTGGGACGAGGTGAAGGACTTTTCACACCACATCGTCACGCACCTCGCCAAGACAATTCCGCAGCTGTTCGTGGCCAAAAGCGGGCCGAAGAATCGGGTCGGAAAAATCTTTGCCGACTACCTGCGCAATGGCTTTGGCGCAACAACGGTCAGCGCCTGGTCGGCTCGCGCGAGGCCGGGCATGGGCGTGTCGGTACCTGTTGCATGGGATGAATTGCCGGAACTGACGGGCGGCGCGCACTGGACGGTGGACAGCGTTGCAGGCCGTATCGCCACCGGTAACAAACCCTGGTCTGCCTGGGCAGCGTCTGCAAAACCACTGGGTGCTGCGATGAAGCTGATGGGCTTCAAACCCAAAGCCCGAACCAAAGCCTGAGTTATCGCAAGGTCACAGGTGCTTGACGCGCAGCACGCTGCAGGCGCCTGCGATAGCTGCAAAGCCGGCTGCCAGCCAAAGCGCAATCAAAGGCCCCTGCCCGTCGTGCGGGTCGAAGATGCCAAAGATAACGGCCAGCAGTACCGCGCCTGTGGTCTGCCCCGTCAGACGTGCGGTACCCAGCATGCCGCCCGCACCACCTGCGCGGCTGGCGGGTGACGAGGTCAGAATGATGTGGTTGTTGGGCGACTGGAAGGCGCCGAAGCCCATGCCACACAGGACCATGCGCCAGACGATATCGGCATTGGAAGGCTGCGCAGGCAACAGCGCCAGCAAGACCAGACCGAGAGCCAGAAAACCGAGGCCGGCGCCGCCAAGCACGCCGCCCGAGTAGCGACCTATCAAACGACCCACCACCGGGGCCATCACAAGAATGCCCACCGGCCACGCCGTCAGCAGCAACCCGGCCTCCAGGTGCGAGCGGCCGTAGATGCCGAGCAACAGGAATGGCAGGCCAACATAGGCCAGCATCTGCGCGCAGAAAGCACCTATCGAACAACCCATGGACAGTGCAAATGCCGGTATGCGCAGCAGGTCAAGCGGAAACAGTGGCAGCGGCTGCTTCAGCTGCCTGCGGACGTAGAAAACGCCAATCATCAGGCCCAGCAGCAGCTCACCGGCAGCAAGCCACACGGGCACGTTGCGCACCATGCCGCCCGGCCCTTCGGTGCGTACGCCCAGGCCGTCTATCCCGAGCACGATCAATGTGAACATCAGGATGTTGAGCACCACATCCAGCCGCGAGATACGCGAGCCGTCAGCAAAGCTGTTGTTGTGGGGCAGCGCACGCCGGCCCAGCAGCACACAAAAAATGCCTATCGGCAGGTTGATGGCAAACAGCCACGGCCATGAGCCTACCGACAGGATGGCCGCAGCGATGGAAGGTCCGGCCACTGTGCCAACCGCCACCACCATGGAGTTGAAGGCAATGCCCCGCCCCAACATGCCTTTTGGATAGGTCAGCCGCACCAGCGCCGAGTTGACGCTCATGATGCCGGCCGCACCCAGGCCCTGCAGGCCGCGCGCCAGTGCCAGGGTCAGCAGCGAATCGGCAAAAGTGCAGACCAGCGAGGCCACGGTAAATATGGCCATGCCGCCAAGATAGACCCGCCGGTAGCCAATGACATCGCCCAGCGTCGCCACTGGCAGCAACAGCGCGAGTATCGCGATCTGGTAGGCGTTGATGATCCAGATCGACTGCGATGCCGTGGCATTCAGCTCACGGCTGATGTCGGGCAAAGCCAAGTTGACGATGGTGCCATCCAGCGCGGTGACCAGGATCCCGAGAACAATCACCCACACTGCCCGCCTGCGCTCCTGCGGGGGCAAACCATCCTGAACAAGCATGCTGACCTTTTGCTGCCGCGCCGGCATGACTCGCCTGCGGGAGTACGTATTTTAAGGGTGCAGTGAGTCGGGCGCGGTCTCTTGCAGGCATAAAAAATCCCGGTGCACCGATCGTGCATCCGGGATTTCTGAAGCAGCGCCAGAGACCTACTTCATGCCAAATTTTGCTTTGGCGTCGTTTTGGCAGGTGTCCTTCGCAGGCCCGGCCAGCGCGTCGCAACGCTCGCGTGCGGCCTTGTAATCGGCTTCACGTTTTTCCTTGTTGGCGTCACGGTTGGCGTCTGCTACCTTGGTGCTGGTTGAGGTGCTGACGTCAGCCGAGGTCTTTGCGACCTTGGCATCTTCCTTCGCCTTCACATGCGCCGCCTTCGCGTCCTTTTCGCAGACGTCCTTGGGGTTGCCTGCAAGGTCATCGCATTTTTCCTTTGCAAGACCATAAGCTGCATCGGCTTTTGCCAGCGCGACCTTTTCGGTGCTGCGGTTGGAAGGCTTGTACTGTGACTCCAGCTCCGCTTTCGCAACCTTCTCGGCGCCCCTGGCTTCCGCCATGCAGATGTCTTTTGCGTTGGCCTTGAAGCTGTCGCATTTGTTTTTGGCGAGTTTGTAGTCGGCGGAAATCCGGTCGTTTCCAGCCTTGTACTCTTCCTTGGTCAAGGCCAGGGCAGAGCCTGCAAACGCACAACTCAATGCAACGCTCAGCGCCATCAATTGGTGTTTCATGTCAATGTCCCCCTTAACGGCTTAATAGCGTTCAAAAAAGTTGGTCGGGTTTTTGGCATGCCATTCGACAACCTGCTTTTCAGCTTCTTCGCGGGTGATGCCATGGCGCTCCTGAATCTTGCCCAGCAACTGGTCACGCTTGCCGGCAATGACGTCCAGGTCATCATCTGTCAGCTTGCCCCACTGCTCCTTGACCTTGCCCTTGAACTGCAGCCAGTTACCTTCAACGGTGTCCTTGTTCATGATGTATCTCCTGAATTCAACTGTCCGCGCCCTGCAAAACCGGACTGGTTTTCGAACGGAGCAACGGTGTCAACAAACCTTACTTCCGCTGGCGATCTGGGGCAGTAGTCCCCTGTAAGCGAAGGCCGTAGGTTGCTGCCTACATCTTTACTATCTGTGATGGCTCGCCGCTATATAGTTGCATACCTAATTTGTTTTGCTATGATGATGCCATGTTTGATCACTGCCTTTACTTCAATACCACCGCGCTGGCCCGTCTTGTGGACAAGGAATGGACCATCGCATTCAAGCCTTTCGGCGTTACCCCGTCCCAGGGCTTCATGCTCAGGCTGGTGCTGAAGCAGCCCGGCATGCTGCAGCATGAGATTGCCAACGAGCTGACCATCTCCAGGCCGACCGCCACCCGGCTGCTGGATGGCCTGCAGGCGCTCGGCCTGATAGAGCGCCAAAGCATAGAGAGCGACGCTCGGCACTGGGCGGTTTACCCGACCGCCAGCGCCCAGGCCATGCATGCAGCCATCAACAAGGCCAGTGGCAACGTTACACGCCGCATCCAGCAAAACATAGGAAAGGACAATTTTGATGAAACCGTAGCCCGCGTCCGCAGCGTTTCAAACGCGCTGAAATAAAAAATCCAATCGTTTTTGATCCCTTTTTTTAAGATTATAGTTGCATAGCTAACCATTAGAGGAAATACAGAATGCCCATACTCAACGTCAAGGTCAGCCGTCCTGCCAGCGCTGAACTAAGCCTGCAGATCTCTGACATGCTGCTGGAGCTGACCACCCGCATACTGCGAAAAAAGCGCGAACTCACGTCGATTGCCATCGACTACACCGCACCTGAACACTGGATTGTTGGCGGCGCCTCACTGGCCGCGCAGGACAGGAACAGCTTTTACTTCGATATCAAGGTGGTGGACGGCACCAACACCAAGGACGAGAAAGCGCAGTACATCGCCGAATCATTCAGGGCATTTGAAGAACTGCTGGGCAGGCTGCACGACGAGAGTTACATCTACATCCACGACGTCAGGGCCGAGGCCTATGGTTTTGGCGGGCTGACGCAGGAATACCGCTACATCAAGGCCAAACCCTGACCGTTGCCTGGCTCTGCCTGAAAGGTCAGGCCTGACGCAGGGCGCCGACGTCATCGCGCAGGGCATGCGCCCATTCGCGCCTGTCGCGGCCGGAAGCAAGCTGCGGCTCGCCAAAGGTGATAACCACGACGATGCCGGTCGCGCGCAGGGTGCGCCAGACCGAACCCAGCAAAGTGTCGTCATCGATATAACAGGGGGCCGGGCTGCGCTGGCCGTTGGTTTTGTCCAGAAACTGTATGGCTACCGGCTGGACCGGCACTTCGGCGGAAATGGCAGCCTGCAGCAGGTTGGCATGGAATGGCAACAGCCCCACGCCATCGCTGGTAGTGCCTTCGGGAAACACACCTATCACGTCGCCCTCGCGCAGGCGCTCCGTCATCAGGTGCACCACACGCATCGCATCGCGCCGGGATTCGCGCTCGATAAAAAGCGTGCCGACACCAACCGCCAGCGTGCCTATCACCGGCCATGCCTTGATATCTGCCTTGGACACAAAACGGCAGAAGCGTGCGGCGTGCAGCGCGGTGATGTCCAGCCACGAGATATGGTTGGCGACCAGCAGCAGCGGACCTTGCGTAGCCGCATTGCCGCTGACACGCAGTTCTATGCCTATGCATTGCAGCATCCTTGCGGACCACGCCTGTATGCGGGCCTGGCGCTCAGCCTGCGGCACGCGGGGAAAAACCAGCAATATGGTGAGGAAACCGGTTGCGATATGCAGCAGCGCACGCGCAAGCTTGCCGGCGGCCCTCAGGTGGCCCAAGCTCAGGCCTCTGCCTTGTCGGCCTTGAGCTGGTAGGCGACCTGGCCGCCAACCAGGGTGCAGCGCACGCGGCCGGGCAACTGGTAACCGGAAAACGGCGTGTGTTTGCCCTGGCTGCGTAGCGCGCCGGGCTCTACCGTCCATTCGGCGGCCGGGTCAAACACGCAGATATCCGCAACGCCGCCCTTGACAAGCTGGCCCGCGCTCGCCTGCAGCGAACCCAGCGCAGTACCGAGCACGCGCGCAGGTTCACTGGTCAGCACCGCCAGCGCACGTATGAGATTTACTGCACCTGCGCTGTCGGCAGCCCATTTGCAGGCCAGCGACAAGAGCAACTCAAGCCCGGTGGCCCCTGGCTCGGCCTCTGCAAACGGAAGTGTCTTGGCATCTTCATCGACCGGCGTGTGATCGGACACCAGCACATCGACAGTTCCATCAGCCAGGCCCTGGCGCAGGGCATCGCGGTCGCGCTGCTGCCGCAAGGGCGGATCCAGCCGGGCACGGCTGTCGAAGTAGCCGATGTCGGCATCCGTCAAATGCAGGCTGTTGATGCTGATGTCACAGGTGACGGGCAAGCCCTGCGCCTTGGCGGCAGCAACCAGCGCCACCCCCGCCGCGCTGCTGATGCGGCAGAAGTGGACACGCGCACCGGTGGAGCGCACCAGTTCGATCACGGTGTGCAGCGCGATTGTTTCGGCTGCCACAGGCACACCGCTCAGGCCCAGACGTGTGGCCAGCGGGCCGCTTGCAGCAACGCCCTTGCCGAGATGGATTTCCTGCGGGCGCAGCCAGACGCTGTACCCAAAACTGGACGCATATTGCAGCGCGCGCATCATGACCTGCGTATTGCCGAGTGGAATCTCGGCCTGGCTAAAGCCGACGCAGCCGGCTTCGCTGAGTTCGACCATCTCGGTCAGGGTCTCGCCCTTGAGCCCGCGCGTCAGCGCGCCCAGCGGGAACACACGCGACTGGTGGAGCTTTTCGGCGCGGAACTTCAGCATCTCGACCAGGCCGGGTTCGTCAAGCACCGGGTCAGTATCAGGTGGGCACACCACACTGGTGACACCACCTGCCACCGCAGCGGCCAGTTCGCTTTCCAGCATGCCTTCATGCTCGTATCCGGGTTCGCGCAACCGTACAGACAGATCGATCAGGCCGGGCATGACAATGCAGCCCGTGGCATCAATGATCTTGCCCGGCAAAAAATCAGCAGGCGTGGCGTCCAGCCCGACAATGCGGCCGCCGGCAACCGCGACGGCGCACACCTTGTCAAACCCGGACGCCGGGTCGATCACGCGGCCATTTTGAATCAGTACTTTCATAGGGTCGTTCTTTCTGCGCACAAGGACGTGGCCAGCGGCCGCAGCGCAGGGCCGCCCCAAGCAAGGCCAGTTCCCCCGGGGGGCAGCGTATTACACGAAGTGGAAAGCGTAGGGGTCAAGGCCGCAGCGCAGGGCCGCCCCAAGCAAAGGCCAGCCCCCTCGGGGGGCAGCGACGTACACGCAGTGACGAGCGTGGGGGCTATATCCTTCATGCTTCGTTCCCTGCCACTATGCCCATGACTGCCATGCGGACTGCGATGCCGAAGGTAACCTGGGGCAGGATGACACTTTGTGCGCCATCGACAACCGCCGAATCGATCTCGACGCCTCGGTTGATGGGCCCGGGATGCATCACGATGGCATCGGGTTTGGCCAGCCGCAGTTTTTCGGTGGTCAGGCCAAAGCTCTTGAAGAACTCCTGGCTGCTGGGCAGCAGCGCACCGGACATGCGTTCGTTCTGCAGGCGCAGCATGATGATGACGTCTGCGCCCTTGATGCCCTCTTCCAGCGTGTTGCAGACACGCACGCCCATTTGCGCCATGTCGGCTGGCACCAGTGTCTTGGGGCCGACTACACGAACTTCGGGGCAGCCCAGCGTGGTCAGCGCATGGATGTCGGAACGCGCCACGCGCGAGTGCAGCACGTCACCGACGATGGCGACCGTCAGGTTGCTGAAGTCTTTTTTGTAGTGGCGGATCGTGTACATGTCCAGCAGCCCCTGGGTGGGGTGCGCATGACGGCCGTCGCCTGCATTGATGACATGCACATGCGGCGCCACGTGCTGGGCAATCAGGTAGGGCGCGCCGGATTCGCTATGGCGCACCACAAACAGGTCGGCCGCCATCGCGCTCAGGTTGGCGATGGTGTCGAGCAGCGACTCCCCCTTCGATGCAGATGACCGTGCGATGTCGAGATTGATGACGTCTGCCGACAGGCGGGTAGCCGCAATGTCAAAGGTGGTACGGGTGCGGGTGGAATTTTCGAAGAAGAGGTTGAACACCGTCTTGCCGCGCAGCAACGGGACTTTTTTGACCTCGCGGTCGCTGATGCTGACGAAGTTGCCGGCGGTATCGAGGATTTGCGTCAGGATGGCCCTGGGCAGGCCTTCTATCGACAGAAGATGGATCAGCTCGCCGTTCTTGTTAAGTTGCGGGTTTCGTCGGTACAACACTTTTTGGACTCCTGCCTGTTTCCGGCTTTATGCTGTTTCGGTTTCTTGCCCGGCCCCGCCGTCGCGGTCCTGCACCTTGAAGCTGAACTGGCCGTCATCGAGCCGCGCCAGTTCCAGGCTTTGTGATGCGGGCAGCGCGACCCGTGCAATGGCCAGGTCGGGTTGCACCGGAAGCTCGCGGCCACCGCGGTCTACCAGCACCACCAGCTTGACGCTGGCTGGGCGGCCATAGTCGAACAGTTCGTTAAGCACTGCGCGTATCGTGCGGCCGGTGTACAGAACGTCATCGACCACCACCAGATGCGCGCCATTGACGTCAAAGGGCAGCATGGTCTGCGCGCTGGACGCGAGGCCACGGCTGGAAAAATCATCCCTGTGCATGGACGATGACAGCGTGCCCGGCTCGCCCGGCAGGCTCAGGTCGCTCTGCAGACGCTGGGCCAGCCATGCGCCACCTGAGGCAACGCCGACAAGCAGGGGCAGCTCGTCATAAGTCGCCATCAGTTGCTGCATGCTGCGATGCAATTCGCGGTATAGCGCTTCTGCGTCTAGCGTCAGGCTGCTCATGGAAGACTCCTTAAAAACTGCTCCAGAATTATGCAGGCAGACGCCGCGTCCGCATCTGCTGCTCCGGCAGCCAGTGCTTCTGTTGTGCTGTAACGCTCATCAACCTCAAATACCTGCAGGGCAAACCGGCCGCGCAACTGCCTTGCAAACTTCTGGGCACGCGCGGTATTTTCGTGGCTGGCGCCATCCGGATGGAAGGGAATGCCGACTA
Source organism: Pseudomonadota bacterium (assembly GCA_040388075.1). GTDB lineage: Bacteria > Pseudomonadota > Gammaproteobacteria > Burkholderiales > Burkholderiaceae_C > Polaromonas. The sequence continues at coordinate 109,484 of JAZKCN010000002.1, forward strand.
CCAGCGCATCAGGCTGCCATTCCCTGATACGGGCTTCAATTGCTGAAAACCGGATATCGCCAACAGCAGCAATGGTGGACTGTGGTGTCGCCGTGCGTGTCAGCACATTGCCGGAAGCTACACCAGTGCGTTTTATGCCGAAATCAAAAGCCAGAAAGGTTTGCAGGCCAGCGGCCGGGGGTGGCGTAGCCGCCAGGCTCATGCGTGGCCAGCCTCGGGGGACAGCATCCAGCTTTGCAGGCCCAGCAGCAGCAACGCCTTGTCGTAGCGTTCCTCGACAGGGGTATCGAAGATGACGGCCGGATCAGCCGCAACGGTAAGCCAGCTGTTGTCTGACAGCTCGGATTCAAGCTGGCCTTCGCCCCAGGAGGAATAACCGAGCGAGACAAAAATACGGCGCGGACCGTTGCCAGTGGAGAGTGCTTCGAGAACGTCCTTGGAGGTGGTCATCTCAAGCCCGCCGGGGATGGTCATCGTCGATGCATAGACCGACTCGTTGCCCGGCATCATCGACTCGTGCAGCACAAAACCACGCTCGGTCTGCACCGGGCCGCCCTGGAATACCGGCGCCAGGGTCAGGTCTTCCCGGTGCAGGGGCAATTCAACCTTGTCGAACAGCTTCTTCAGGTTGATGTCGCTGGGCTTGTTGATGATCAGGCCGAGGGCACCGCGATCGGAGTGTTCGCACATGTAGACGACACTTTTGGCAAAGGCCTCATCATTCAAACCGGGCATCGCTATCAGGAAGTGGTGCGTCAGGTTGATCGGTGAGGAATCTAGTGCCATGGCGCGATTTTACGCGACTGGCCGGAAAGCCCGCGCAGATGACCCGGCCTGCCGCTTCTGTAACATGCCCCATGGAGAAAAAATACGACACCGGCCTGATGTGGTTCAGGCGCGACCTGCGCCCCGATGACAACGCAGCCCTGCATCACGCACTGAAATCCTGCCGGCAGGTGTTTTGTGTTTTTGTGTTCGACAAGGACATCCTGGACAGCTTGCCTAGGGCCGACAGGCGGGTGGAATTCATTCGCGAATCGGTGGCAGAGCTTGACGAGGCTTTACGTGCAATGGCGGGCCGGCACAAGGTTGCAAATGCCGGACTGGTCGCACTGCATGACCGTGCTGGCGAGGCATTACCGAAACTTGCGGCCCAGCTATCGGTCAATGCCGTATTTACCAATCATGACTACGAACCGCAGGCCAGGGAGCGCGACACGCGGGTGCAGGTGCGGCTCGAAAAGAGCGGTATTGCTTTCCACAGTTTCAAGGATCACGTGATTTTTGAAGACATGGAAGTCGTCACGCTGGCAGGCAAGCCCTACAGCGTTTTTACGCCTTATAAAAACGCCTGGTTGAAAAAGGTGGACAGTTTTTACCTGTCGCCCTACCCGGTTGAAAAATATGCAGCTGCCTTTGCACCAGTACCGGCAGGTCATAGCGGTGCAATGCCCTCGTTAAAAGCGATTGGCTTCACCGAAACCAACCTGAAAAAACTGAAGATACCCACCGGCGGCAGTGGTGGGGAACAGCTTTTTGCGGATTTCCTGCCACGCATGAAGGACTATGGCGATACGCGCAATTTCCCCGCAGTGAAGGGCCCCAGCTATCTGGGTATACACCTGCGCTTCGGCACGGTGTCGATACGCCGGCTTGCCGCAGCCGCGTGGGAACACCAGAAGAAAAACAGCGAAGGCGCTGCTGTGTGGCTCAGCGAGCTGATATGGCGCGACTTTTATGCACAAATATTGAGCAACTTTCCGCATGCAGCCACCGAAGCCTTCAAGCCGGAATACGACCTGATCAGCTGGGACAAAGGCCCCGCCGCACAGGCGCTTTTTGAGGCTTGGTGTGAAGGCCGCACCGGCTACCCGCTGGTGGATGCTGCGATGGCGCAGATCAACCAGACCGGCTACATGCACAACCGGCTGCGCATGGTGGTTGCGAGCTTCCTGACGAAAGACCTGGGGCTGGACTGGCGCTGGGGTGAACGTTACTTCGCGGAAAAACTCAACGACTTCGATTTGGCTTCGAACAACGGCGGCTGGCAATGGGCGTCCAGCAGCGGCTGCGACGCACAGCCCTATTTCAGGATATTCAACCCCGTCAGCCAGAGCGAAAAATTTGATGCGGACGGGAAGTTCATTCGCCGCTACCTGCCGACGCTGGGAGGACTGGCTCGCCCGGCGATACACGCGCCATGGCTGGCCCAACCGATGGAGTTGCAGGCCGCAGGCGTGGTTCTTGGCAAGGACTATCCGCTACCAGTGGTACAACATGACGAGGCACGTGCACTCACCTTGCAGCGCTACGCAGTGGTCAAAAAATAGTACCGCGCCGCTGGACCAGCTGCGGCTTTTAACTTAAGCCGGCGCAGCGACTGCGGTATTGCAGTAGTGGCGCACCAGGCTCATCAGCTCTTCTTCAGAGTAAGGCTTGCCGAGGTAATGGTCGACGCCCAGTTCGCGGGCGTGCTCGCGGTGCTTTTCGGCAATACGCGACGTGATCATCACAATCGGCAGGCTGCTCAGGCGCACGTCCGCCCGGATGTTGCGAGCCAGGTCAAAGCCGTCCATGCGCGGCATTTCGATGTCCGACAACACAACGGACGGCCGCTCCTCCTGCAGCCGCTCCAGCGCCTGCAGGCCATCGGCCGCCATGGCGACGCGGTAACCTTCACGCTGCAACAGGCGCTGCGTCACCCGGCGGACGGTGATCGAATCGTCGACCACGAGGATTAGCGGGATCAGCGGCGTTGCCTGCACCATCGATGGCAGCTTGGGTGCATCGGCCGACAGCGACTCCAGCATGTGCGGCTCTGCCTTGTCCGAGCTGAGCGCACGCGCCTGCTGCCCGTAAACCGATGCCAGCGCGACAGGGTTGTAGATCAGCACCACAGCGCCGGAAGCCAGCACCGACATGCCGGCAAGGCCCGGCAAACGTGACAGTTGTGGTCCCAGATTTTTCACCACAACTTCCTGGTTGCCCAGAACTTCATCGACATGCAGTGCGATACGCTGCGCCGCGCTTCGGAAAATGACCACAGGCGTTGTCTTCCCCTGTGGGTCGCTGCTGTTATGCGAGGATTGCAGCAGCGCGCCCGACCAGAAGAAGGGTACTGATTCACCGGCCACGTCGATGGCCCCGGTGTTGTAGGCCTGCTGGAGTTCTTTGGCTGTGACGCGGCGAACGGTTTCCACCACGTTGGCAGGTACGCCGACGGAAAGGTTACCTGCACGCACCATTACGACCTGCGTCACCGCAGTCGTCAGCGGCAGTACCAGCTTGAAGTGGGTACCTTTGCCACTGACCGTGGAAGTCTCGATTCGGCCACCGACTGCGTTGACTTCGGAACGGACGACATCCATGCCTATGCCGCGGCCTGCCAGTTCGGTCACCTGCGACGCAGTGGAGAACCCGGGCATGAAGATCAGGTTGGCAGCATCGTCATCACTCAACGACTGGTCGGCTCGCACCAACCCCAGGCTGAGCGCCTTTTCACGGATGCGCTTGAGGTCAAGGCCAGCCCCGTCATCGCTGAAATCCACCGATACGTCATTGCCTTCCTGGCGCAGATTGACGGTAATCAGTCCAGCCGCTTCCTTGCCCGCTGCCGCGCGTAACGCGGGACTTTCAATGCCGTGCGCCACACAGTTTCGCAACAAGTGCTCAAAGGCCGGTGTCATGCGGTCCAGCATGCCGCGGTCCATTTCAATGGTGCCTCCCAGCAGGTCCAGTTTGACCTGTTTGCCGGTTTCCTTGGAGGCCAGGCGGACCACACGGTACAGCCGGTCGGCAATGCCCTCAAACTCAACCATGCGGGTACGCAGCAAATCGCGCTGCAACTCACGTGTTTGCCGGGCCTGGGCAATCAGGTCGTCTTCAGTCGCCTCAACAGTTCGCTGCAAGGTACGCTGAACGGTTGCAACGTCGTTGACCGATTCCGCCATCATGCGGGTCAGTTCCTGCACGCGTGTGAAGCGGTCAAATTCCAGCGGGTCAAAACCGGCCTGGGCTTCCTTGGCCTGCGCCAGGCGCGACTGCATCTGGCTCTCGGCCTGCACTTCGATATCGCGCAGCTGCTGGCGCAAGCGGTTCAAGTTGCCGCTCATATCGGCGAGCGAGCCGCGCAATTGTCCAAGCTCCACTTCGAGCCGCGAACGCGTGATCATCACCTCACCCGCCTGGTTAACCATGCGGTCCAGCAATTGCGAGCGCACACGTATGGATGCCGAAGCGGCCTGCCGCAATGGCTGCATGATCATGGCCTGTGGAGCCGGAATCAAACCACGCGCTGAAGCCGGAACCGCGGCCGTTTTGGGGATTTCTATCGACGGCTCCGAAACCGGCTTTTCTGCAGCGCTCGTGACCGGGCGTGCGGGTTCCACTTCGACCACTGGCTCATCGCCCTTGCGCAATGCATCTAGCGCATGCTCCATCGCATCAAAACGCGTCAGGAGCGGCTCGAAATCCTGGTCGGCGGCTGAATCAGAGCCGAGGAATTCAATTTCGGACTCAATGTGGTGGGCCATTTCACCCAGGCGCAAAGCACCGGCAAGGCGGGCACTGCCCTTTAACGTGTGCAGCGCGCGCAGCACTTCCATGCGTGCGCCGGCGTTGTCTGGCCTGGCCGACCATTGGCGCAGAGCGGCGCCCAGCTGGGGCATCAGTTCTGCAGCTTCCTCATCAAAGATCGGGAAGAGCTCGGCATCGATTGCATCCACCGCATCGATGTCGTCATGGGACTCCTGCGCGAACGCTGTGTCGGCGCTAAACGCTGCAGCAGAAGCCTGTAGCGGCGCAACCGGCGCGACTTTGGGAAAGTCAACTGGGGCTACAGGCACAGCTTGCTGCGGCGCACCGAGCCGCCCGGAAGCACTGGACCCTTCAAGCGAAAGCCCGTCGAACGCCGAGTCACCGGCAGGCGCCTTGATCTCTACCGAAAAGCCCGAGTCAACAGGCAGTATAGAAACCGGATCGAAAAACTCCAGTTCCTGCAGACGGACCATCAACCCCGCATCAGGCTCTTTCAGGAAGCCGGCCGCAAACTGGTGCAGTAACCGGCGTATATCTTCGGCGGCATCAACGAACAGGCTGGCGTAATCCACCGCAGCAGCGTGGCTGTGGTGCAGTTGCGATTGCTGCAGCACATGTTCAAACACGCGGGCGATTTCCGAGAGCGCCTCAAAACCAACGGTAGCGGAACTGCCGGCGAGAGAGTGGGCCAGTGCCACCGTCGAATCACCAACCGGGCGCTCCAGTTCAAGAGCCCACTCGGAAATTTCCGTCACCAGCCGCCTGGACCATTCGTCGGCTTCATTGAGGTAAACGTTGTACAGCGGAATGCCGATGCGCAGTGTGCCAATCACCTTCACCTGTTCGTCATTCCCCGTGAACGAGGCCGCAGGAGACGCCGCCTCCGGTACTGCGGATATGTCCGGCAGTTCAAGGTCCGTCAGACCATGGACAGTTTCGACTGGCTCTACGACCTGTGGCTCCGCCTTTCTGGCTTCAGGTTCCACAACATCGGGCAACACAAAATCATCGACAGAGAATTCAAACGCTTCCACCGCTTTGCCGTCGACCTTGGTAGTCGTCTCGGCCACCGGTACCTCCAGCTCGAAAGACAATTCAGGAACATCAATCACTTCGACCGACTTACCGGCTACTGGCGTTGGTGCCTCGCCTCCTGGCAAACCGGAGAGCGCCGACAGGCTTTCGAAATCGATACCCTGGATTTCCTCGGGGGCGGCATCGCTGACAGCAGTTGCAACCGGTTCAGCAGTCGTCTCTGCTCCAAAGAAGATATCAAAGTCCATCTCGGTAACCGCACTTGCTGATTCGCTTTCGGCAACTGGCGATGCAGGCTCGGCAGGCACCGGCAACACCACCTTGTCAGACTCAACTGTGGCAATAACATTGGGGACACTTGCCGGTAATTCAGCTCTGGGTACCAGCAATGCAACAACACTGCCATCAGCACGCATGGCATCGGCACTGGCGCGGAAAGCCGAAGCCGTCCAGTGGCTGTCACGATTGCCCGCTATATCTTCTATCCAGCGCGAGAAACCTGCGAGCACGTCAGTCGACAGGGAGCGTAACTGATCACTGGCCGGCTTCTGATCTGCCAGCCAGCCATTGAACAGTTGCTCCATCGACCATGCGGCTTCGCCAAATTCATTCAGGCCCACCATCCGTGAGCTGCCCTTGAGCGTGTGAAAGACTCGCCGGAGGATTGTCAGTTGCCCGATATCAGCTGGATCTGTGGCGAGCGAAGTGATGGCAACCTGACCGTTGGCAGCCACCTCGCGAGCCTCGTCCAGGAAAATATCACGTAGGTCGTTTTCTTCGAAATCGGCATCCTGCGGCTGGCTTGCAGGCTCGGTAACCGCCGGTGCGACCGAGAAGGCCAGCGTGCTCAGCGCGCTTGCAGTTGCTTCTGCGTTGTGTCCGGCAACGGCCACGGCAGCTTCATGCGCATTCTTCGCAAGTTCCGGCTTGCCTGCCAGCGCCGCATGGGTGGCCAGCGTATCCAGTTCGAACGTGAGTTCATCGCCAGACACACCGGCATCGGCATGCTTGACCAGTGAAATGACTTCTTCGGACAACAACTCGCTGCTGGTGCTCACCGTTGAAGCGTCACTCGGCTTTTGCGTGCGGCCCATCAGCGGGCTTAGTTCGCCCTTCACGTCGTCGTACACAAAAAGCTTCTTCGCCAGCGCAGGCTGGTAATTCAGCATGTCGATCAGGAAGCTGAGCGCACCGAGGTTGTTACCCAACTGGTCGAAGGTACCTGCTGCGCGCGCGCGCTGCTCGTCGATTTCGGTTACCAGCATCTGTTCAACGCTGTCACGCATCCTCAACACGGCTTGCGAAGCCTGGTCGAGGCCCAGCACCGACAACACACCACGCATCTGCGAGAGTTGCCCGGGAACCTCACGCAAAACGGTTTTGTCCTGTGGATTGCGGAAGAACAGATCCAGCGACTTCTCAAGCTCACCCAGCGATGTCCGCAATTCACCGACCACGCTACCCATGGTCTGCTTATCGCTGACACGCCGGTACAGTTCTTCCATCCAGGGTTCGAGCGGTTGCGGCTCACCTCCGCTCTTCACTGCCTCAAGGCGTTCTGCCAGATGTTTGGTACGTACCGCCAATTGCGGGTCATTGGGGTCGAGGTCTTCAAAAGCTGCCTCAAGGTAGAGCACTGAGGTTGCTACCTCCATTGCAAGCCCGATTGCAGGTGCCTGACCCGACTTTGCCGTCGCTTCAATGGCACGAAGCAGGACCTGTGCAAGTGACTCACTCGGAGGATGCAGCTTGGTAAGGGAATCTGATACCAGGCTGAACTGGTCAACGACAACCTTGAATTTTCCTGCATCACCGGCAGACAGCGATGACCAGGTTTCCTTGGCGGAAACAATACGCTTGCGCGCCTGCGCCAGCAAGGCGGGGTCGAAACGGCCAAACTGGATGGCCTCGTAATCGACCGGCTTGAAACGTGCCAGCCCATAAACGGCGCGAACCGCCGAAAGGACGGGTGTATCGCTGGCACGCGCGGCAACAGCCTGCGAACAGAAGAAAAGCAGGTCCTGTGCAAGCCTGTCCGATATGGCGTCATCACCTTTGGCCAGCGATGCGTATTGCAACAGAATGCGCGATGCCGCACGGCGCACATAAATATCCGAAGGCAGCAGGTCGTGGACCAGCGCTTCAAAATAGGCAGCTGCAATTTTCCAGAAAATACGGGGTTGACGCGCAGCCTGTCCTGCAGCGAAGGCCAGGCTCTGCTCCATCAGGCTTCGAGCCGCCTGAGGAGCTTTGCCCTTCATGATTTGCAGTACGGACTGGTCAAGAGCAGCACGTGCTGCAGGCCCATATAGCAAGGGTTCCATCGGGATTTCGAATTCAGGCTCGAGCCAGCGCCATTCTTGCGGCCAGAGATCAGCAGGATGAATGCGGTCTGCCCGTATCAGTTCCTGCACGTCCCTGTATTGTGGAAATAACGAGACGGGGGATATAGGTTTGTCGGCCAAAACCCCTTCAAGGTATTCAGTCAAGGCAAAGCTGGCGCGTTCTATCCTGGCTGCCGAATCCTGGGTGCAATGCTCAGGCTGCTGAACAAACTTCTGTACAGCGGCCTCCATTGCACGCAACACCAGCGCCGGTGCCGCCAGCCCCACCATTTCCAGCGCGCCAACGGCCTGGTGCAATTGCTGCCGGGCAATCCGCAACTGGCTGGCATCGACATCCGCAAGGTCGGACCCCCTTGCCGCCTCTGCATCCCGGACGAAACGCTTGAGGGCCTTTGCCGAACCATCCAGGGACTTGCGCAACTCCTCAAGCACCCACGCGAGTGGGCCTAGATCATTGACCGCCAGATCCAGGTCAGCGCTTGCAGGGTTCGGGGCATTGAGTTGCATAAATAACGGGCCGATTCAGAGACGTAGTTCACCGCCAGGTACAAAAGGGCACCAGGCTACCGCGAATATCAGGCAATCTTGAAACGTGAAACCGACTGCCGCAATTCTTCGGCCATGCGGGATAGATCACGCACCTGTTGCGCCGTCGAACGCGTGCCTTCTCCGGTCTGCTCGGTCACCGCAAAAATGTGCTGAATGTTGCCAGCCACCACGTTGGCAGACTCGGCTTCACGAGATGCCGAGTTTGAAATCTGCTCAATCAGGTCAGCCAGCCGCCGTGACACATAGTCAATTTCGGTCAGCGCGGTACCCGCGTTATCAGACAGTTTGGCTCCTTCCACCACACCCTGAGTGGAACGTTCCATAGCGGCCACAGCGTCCTGTGTGTCGGTCTGAATGGCTTTCACCAGCGCCGAAATCTGGCGTGTTGCATCTGCAGAGCGTTCAGCCAGTCGCTGAACTTCTTCAGCAACCACCGAGAAGCCCCGCCCAGCTTCACCAGCAGATGCGGCCTGGATCGCCGCGTTAAGCGCCAGTACGTTGGTCTGTTCGGTAATATCCGAGATCAGTTCGGTAATTTCGCCAATCTCCTGCGACGATTCACCCAGTCGCTTGATCCGCTTGGAGGTTTCCTGAATCTGGTCACGGATGGAGTTCATACCACCGATGGCATCCTGCACAGCCTGCAAGCCAGACTCCGCAGCTGTCAGAGACTGACGCGCAACCTGGGATGACTCCTGCGCCTGCGCAGACACCTCGTTGATTCGTGATGCCATGTCCAGCACAGACTGGCCGGTTTCACGAATCTCACGAAGTTGCTCGGTTGATGCGGCAAGAAGTTCGGTGGAGGTACTTTCAACCTGCGCAGTCGTCTGTGCAACACGGGTAGCCGTGTTCTGTACGTTACCCACCAGTTGCCGCAACTCTTCCACCGTGTAGTTCACCGAGTCGGCGATGGCGCCAGTAATATCTTCGGTCACCGTAGCTTCCTGCGTCAGGTCGCCTTCAGCAACTGTCTGCAATTCATTCATCAAACGCAAAATGGCTGCCTGATTGGCATCGTTGACGCGTTTTGCATCCTGTTCCTGTCCCCGTGCTTCAAGCTGCCGTTGCTCGGCCAGGGAAAGGCGCTGGCGGTTATCTACAGTTTGAACCCTGACAAGCCCACCGGCACAAAGCAGACCAAATAGCGACACCACCACAAGGGCCGTGATTGAGCCCAGGCTCAGCCCGGACTGTGACGACAGCTTACCTTGCAGGTCTTCAAGGTTGCGGCGAAGTGGCTCGCTGTCCGCAATGATGGAGGCCTGCGCCTCACGCGCCGACACCAGACCTTGCAAGTTGCCAAGAATGGCGCCAGCCTGCACACGGGTCTGCTCGTACAGGGCCATTAATTCGTCGAGGCGCTCACGGGTTTGTGGATCCTTCGCGCCGGCCAGCCTTAACTCGGGGCTGCCTTCCTGGAGGCCCTGGGCAATTTCCTTGAAGGAGTTCAGGTCCTTGCCGAGCAGGAACACGGCCTCGGGGCTCACGCCTTCCATGGTCAGAAATTCATTGGCGGATTTACCGATACGCTGCGTCAACATCACCAACTGGCCCGACGCAGAAATTTCAGCGGGAGCGGCATTCTGCTGCAGCTTCAGGGAAGACACAGTCTCGGCGATCTCCAACAGGTCAGAGGACTGGCGGTTAATTGTGCGCAGCGCGTTACCCACCTGCGTCAGGATGTCTTTTTGCCCCATCACGGTCGCCGCATTTTTTTCTGCACGCTCCATCAGCGGCGTGATCTTTTCTACGTCGGGTTGCAGATCGGCGTTCACGGCTTCGACGCGCAGGCTCTCGTCACCGGCCTTCAGGCCACGTACGGTTTTTGCCATCACATCCGAGCTTTCCTTCACATCGGGGAATGCCTGCGCGCTTCCGACCAATGCCTGCGACACAGACTTCGCAAGACGCTGCGACTGCATCAACGACTGGCCGGTCGCAGCCACCTGCTGCGCAACCGTATCGGCTTGCGACAGCGCACGGTAAGCAACCAGCGCCAGCACCAGCACCGATAGACCCAGCAATATCAGCAATATCCGCTGATGCTGGGCGATGCCTCTGCGTCCGAGGATGGGAAGCGTCAGCAAATCCGGATTCTCAAGCGCTGCGGACTCTTCCGCACTCTCCATCCTGTTAGGCGGAAAATCGTGCGCAGTGGCTTCAGGCGTCTTGACGACAACTGCCGCAGTCTGGTCCATGGCACCTGCAGCCAACGGGTCTGCGGGAATGCCAACTGAGGCAAGGTCCATGCTGTCATCCGGCTGCGCGGACTTTGTTTTAAACAGGTTCTGGATTTTTTCAATAACGGACATGGGAAGCCTTCCGGGGAAAACGATGCGCTACGCGCCAATAGTCAAAAACTGGGCTTGCTGGGCAAGGGCCTGCAGGTTGATTTCCTGCCAGGATGCACCATCCTGGTCCACATACTGATTGCCGAAAAACTCAGGCGCATCCGGCGCCTTTTCTGCAAAATCGCTGAATGCCTCCTGGTTTCTGAGGCCGGCAAGACGATCAATCAACAAGGCACAATTCACCTCAAGGGCAGCATTGAGCGCCACCAGGCGGGAATCCTTGCGCGCTATTTCTGCCTTAGGCACAGTGAGGTTGCCGGTAACGTAAGCGGCAAGGTCAACCACTCCAAAAAGTCCGCCCCGCAAATTGGCAACACCCAGGAACCATGACTGCGTATAAGGCACGGCCTGCGTCGCGCCAAGCGGGAAAATTTCACCGGCCTGCCCCATAGGAAACAGGTAGTTCCTGCCGCCCGCCTCAACGGCAAGCCATGACGGGGCGACACCTTGCGTTCGAGCGATCTGCAACCTGTCTGCCAGGCGGCTCTGGAGTTCTCTGAGGGCTTGCCTGTTAGCCATGGTTGAATTTCAGTAAGCAGTTCAGCCCAAGGCCTTGATTTTTGCCATCAATTCCTCAGCGTCGACCGGTTTGGTGATGTAGTCACGAGCGCCTTGGCGCATCCCCCAGACCCGGTCCGTTTCCTGGTTTTTGCTGGTACACATAAAAATGGGAATCTCCGAGTAAAGAGGGTCACGGGTGATAGCACGGGTCAGCTGAAAGCCATTTTGCCCGGGCATCACGACGTCCATCAGGATGAGATCAGGTTTCTCTTCCGCGAGACGACGAAAGGCATCTTCCGCGTTCTCGGCGGTCTTCACCGCAAACCCATTCTTTACCAGCAAGTCGGTCAGAAACATCAACTCCGTCTTGGAATCATCAACTATCAGTATTTTTTGAATGGCCATCACGCTACTCCTTGTTTGGCGCTACCCAGTTCCTGAACGGTCTGTAGCAGCTGGTCTTTTGTAAATGGTTTGGTGAGATAGTCCTGCGAACCCACCATGCGGCCCCTGGCTTTGTCGAACACACCGTCCTTGGACGACAGCATGACGATCGGGACATCTGAAAATCTGGCGTTACGCTTGATAATCGCGCAGGTCTGATAACCATCAAGGCGCGGCATGAGAATATCGCAAAAAATCAGGTGGGGCTGGTAGTCGTTGACCTTGGCGAGGGCATCAAAGCCATCCTCTGCCAAGAGCACCTCATGCCCACCCTGCTTCAGGAATATCTCGGCACTGCGCCGAATGGTATTGCTGTCGTCAATAACCAAGACCTTGAGTCCGGAACTGGTAGTGCTCACTGTCTCTACTCCTCTGTTTGCAGCATTGCTAATCCCGGTACGGCATGCAGTTGTCGCGACAAATCGAATCGGTCAGATTTGCACCATTTCGAAGTCTTCCTTGCGGGCACCGCACTCGGGGCAAGTCCAGTTCATGGGCACTTGCGCCCAAGGAGTTCCAGCTGCAATGCCGTGCTCGGGAGCGCCGGTCTCTTCGTCGTAAATCCACCCACAAATCAAGCACATCCAGGTCATTGTTTGAGTCACAGCTTAAGTTGCCTTCGAATAGAATGCAACAATTGTATAGAGGCAGCGTTGCATATTCGCGCACAGGGCAAAATCGCAGCCTATGGCAAACCCCAACCCACCATCCATTGACAGCCGGCACATACAGTCCGACGGTAGCGAAGACGCGCCGACATGCATCATGACCTTCAACGCCAGTGACCCCAGCGGTGCGGGTGGGTTGACTGCAGACATAACGGCAATCTCCTCAGCAGGTGGTCACGTACTGGCCGTGGTCACCGGTTGTTATGTTCGGGATACCGCAGAAATATTTGATCACTTCTCATTTGATGAAGAAGCCGTGACCGAACAAGCGAGAACAGCACTGGAAGACATGCCAGCGAGCGCGATCAAGGTCGGTTTTGTCGGCAATCCCGAAAATATCAGCGCCATTGCAGAGCTAGCTTCTGACTACGCAGACGTACCCCTCATTGCGTATATGCCCAACCTGTCCTGGTGGGACGAAGCACAGATAGACAGCTATCTGGATGCCTTCAGGGAGTTGATGCTGCCGCAAACCACCGTCCTCGTCGGAAATCACAGCAGTTTGTGGCGCTGGCTTTTGCCCGATTGGACCGGCGACCGGAATCCGTCTGCCAAAGATATAGCAAAGGCGGCAGCGGAATTGGGTGTGCCCTACACGCTTGTAACCGGAATTCCTCTTCCCGAACAGTTTATAGACAATGTCCTCGCCACACCGCAAGCGGTCCTTTACAGCGAAAAGTTTGAACGTTTCGACGCCATTTTTGCCGGTGCAGGCGACACGCTGTCCGCGGCGCTGGCCTCACTACTGGCCAACGGCCATGATCTTCAGGCAGCAACATCCGAAGCCCTGACTTATCTGGATCAAAGTCTTGATGCAGGCTTCCATCCCGGCATGGGGCATATCGTGCCCGACCGCCTGTTCTGGGCACAAGGTGAGGTGGATGAAACGGATGGAGATCGCCAGGAAGAGGAACCCGAGCCATCTGTAGAAGCCGACCCTGCATCGAAGTCTTTTTTTGATTTGCCGCCCAATGGAACAACCAAGCACTGATAGTCACCCCCACTTTCCAGAGTCTCGCAACGAACAGCTTTTTGAGCGTGCGAAGAAGCTGATCCCCGGCGGCGTGAATTCCCCGGTCCGCGCATTCCGTGCAGTAGGCGGGACGCCCCGGTTCGTGCAGCGTGCCCAGGGCGCGTATTTCTGGGATGCCGACGGCAAGCGTTACATCGACTACATAGGATCATGGGGCCCCATGATTCTGGGACATGGCAATCCTGCGGTCGTTGAGTCTGTGCAAAAGGCGCTTCTCGACGGCTTCTCTTTTGGTGCCCCCACTGAGCGTGAGGTGGAGTTGGCCGAAGAAATCGTGCGGCTTGTTCCGTCCATCGACATGGTGAGGCTTGTCAGTTCGGGTACAGAGGCCGCGATGAGCGCGCTACGCCTGGCCCGCGGAGCAACGGGACGCAGCAAGATCATCAAGTTCGAAGGCTGCTACCACGGCCATGCCGACTCATTACTCGTAAAGGCTGGATCGGGCCTGGCAACCTTCGGCAACCCCACCAGTGCAGGCGTACCGCCAGAGGTGGTGCAGCACACACTGGTCCTGGAATACAACAACCTTGTGCAGCTAGAGGAAGCCTTCTCGCTTCACGGTAGCAGTCTGGCCTGTCTCATCATCGAGCCGATTGCCGGCAACATGAATTTTGTCCGCGCCAGCGTGCCTTTCATGAAGCGCTGCCGCGAACTGTGCACGCAATACGGCGCGCTGCTCGTATTTGACGAAGTCATGACGGGGTTTCGCGTGGGTCTGGGCGGCGCACAGCAGGTATATGCAAAAAGTATTTCTGGCTTCAAGCCGGATATGACCGTACTTGGCAAAGTAATCGGCGGCGGCATGCCGTTGGCGGCATTCGGGGGCACGCGGGCCGTGATGGAACAACTGGCACCGCAGGGACCGGTCTACCAGGCTGGAACCCTGTCAGGTAATCCGGTGGCGACGGCTTGTGGTCTGGCCACTTTGCGTGAAGTGCAAAAGCCGGGGTTTTATGAGTCACTCGGCGAAAAAACCCGCACCCTGATGTCTGGCCTAAAAGCAGTCGCCGACAAAGCAGGCGTGCCATTTTGCACTGATAGCGAAGGCGGTATGTTTGGCTTTTTTCTGCTTCCCGAGCTACCGCAGAACTATGGCACGGTGATGCGAACCGATGGCGCGACCTTCAACGCTTTTTTCCATGCCATGCTGGATGCCGGGGTGTACTACGCCCCAGCCCTTTACGAAGCAGGATTCGTCAGCGCCGCGCACTGCAACGACGATATTCAGATGACTGTTGGGGCGGCTGCGCATTTTTTTGCGGCCCGTTGATTTGAGCTGAGCCGCATCTTTCAGGTGCAAGGCGGTACACAGTCCGCCCGATGCTCTCGCAGGACTTCAGTGCCTGAAGTGTCGAACGCCACTCAGCACCATCACCACGCCGCGCTCATCGGCTGCGGCAATCACTTCATCATCGCGCATGCTGCCGCCTGGCTGGATAACGCAGGTCGCTCCAGCGTCCACCACGACATCCAGGCCATCGCGAAACGGGAAGAAGGCGTCACTGGCGACCGCGGCCCCGTCTAATATCAGTCCCGCATTTGCCGCCTTGATGGAGGCGATACGCGCGGAGTCGATGCGGCTCATCTGGCCAGCGCCAACGCCCAGCGTCATGCCACCCAAGCAAAAGACGATGGCGTTCGATTTGACATACTTTGCCACCTTCCAGGCAAATAGCAGATCCTGCAATTGACCGGGCGTCGGCTGCAACTTGCTGACCACTTTCAGGTCGGCCAGTGCGAGTTCGTGGTTATCGGCAGTCTGCATCAACAAGCCGGAGCCCACGCGCTTGACATCCATCATGTTGCGGCCCTGCTTCCAGGCGGAGTCGCCACCAGGCGGCAAGTCAATCTGCAGGATGCGGACATTCACTTTGGATTTGAAAATTTCCAGCGCCCCAGGTGTGAAAGCGGGCGCCATCAACACTTCCACAAACTGCTTCGATATCTGCTGGGCGGCGAGTTCGTCCAGCGTGCAGTTGAGGGCAATAATTCCGCCAAACGCCGATGTCGGATCAGTCTTGAAAGCTTTGCCATAGGCTTCCATTGCATCTGAACCTACAGCTACGCCGCAAGGATTGGCATGTTTGACGATGACACAGGCTGCCTCACTGAAACTCTTGACGCATTCCCAAGCCGCATCGGCATCGGCGATATTGTTGTATGAAAGTTCTTTTCCCTGAAGCTGCCTGGCCGTCACCAATGACCCGGGAGCCGGGTAAAGGTCACGGTAAAGGGCCGCCTGCTGGTGTGCGTTTTCCCCGTAACGCAAATCCTGCACCTTCACAAAACGACCATTGGCCTGTCCGGGGAACATGTTGTGCGCACCATCTTCCTGGATGCCCGAAAGATAGTCGCTGATGGCGCCGTCGTACTGGCTGATGCGATTGAAAGCAGCTACCGACAATGCAAACTTCGTCTTGTCGGTCAGCTTGCCACTGGTCTCCAGCTCTGCGATCACACCTGCATATTGCGATGCATCGGTAATCACGCCTACGTCCTTCCAGTTCTTGGCCGCTGATCGCACCATGGCAGGCCCCCCGATATCGATGTTCTCGATAGCGTCTTCCAGCGTGCAGCCGGGTTTGGCCACGGTCGCTTCAAAGGGGTAAAGATTAACCACCAGCAGGTCTATCGTCGCGATGTCATGCGCCTTCAGCGCAGCCATGTGTTCAGGCAGGTCACGACGGGCGAGCAGGCCGCCATGCACTTTAGGATGCAGGGTCTTGACCCGGCCATCCAGCATTTCCGGAAACCCGGTGTGGTCGGCAACCTCGGTTACAGGCAAGCCCGCATCGGCCAGTAATTTGGCCGTGCCCCCAGTCGAAAGAAGCTTTACTTTGAGGGTGTGCAGCGCTTTTGCGAAATCGAGGATGCCGGTTTTGTCGGAGACGGAGATCAAGGCGTTCATGGGATTTTTAAGATTCTGTTTTTTAAATTGGTCGGTGGCCGATGCCGTGCATCGTGAAAACTGCTTACTTCAGTAGTTTGTGTTCCAGCAGTTTCTTGCGCAGTGTGTTGCGATTCAGCCCCAGCCACTCCGCTGCCCGGGACTGGTTTTGTTCAGCGTGCTGCATCACGACTTCAAGCAGTGGTTTCTCTACCACTCTCACCATCATGTCGTACATGCCGTCAGGTTCGGTTCCCCGCAAATCCCTGAAATATCCCTCAAGGCTGCTACGCACGCAGTCTTCTATCTGTTTTTTGCTCATGTTGCAGCAACTTCCTCAATGTTTTTGTTCTGTTCCAGCCGTGCTGCCGTAGCTGTTTGTGCGGACAACGCTGGCGGGATACGGTCCATGCGCTCGCCCAGACTGTCAAAAAAATTACTGACGGCAAGAAACTGCGCTTCGCCGTCTTCAATCAGGTTCATCTGTGCGCGAAAGGCTTCGCCACCCGGCAGGCTTTTGACATACCAGCCAATATGTTTGCGTGCGCTGCGGACACCGGTGAACTCTCCATACAGCACAAGGTGGTCAAGCAAATGCTCCAGCAGCAGGCGCTTGGCCTCGCCAATTAGCGGCGAAGCAAGGTGCGCGCCGGTTGCCAGGAAATGCACCACCTCCCTGAATATCCACGGACGCCCCTGGGCCGCACGGCCCAGCATCACGGCATCTGCACCGGTGTACGCCAGCACATCACGGGCTTTTTCAGCGCTGTCTATATCACCATTGGCAACCACAGGTATACGCAACGCAACCTTGACCTCCGCAATCGTGTCGTACTCTGCCAGGCCCTTGTAACCCTGCTCACGCGTACGACCGTGTATCGTGACCATCTGTACGCCGGCAATTTCAACTGCGCGCGCAATCGCCAGTGCATTCCTGTGCGTCTGCGCCCAACCGGTGCGCATCTTCAACGTCACCGGTACATTGCGGGGGGCGCAGGTCGCAACAACCGCCTCAACAATCTGGAGCGCAAGCGTTTCATCCTGCATCAGCGCCGAGCCGGCCCATTTGTTGCAGACCTTTTTAGCAGGGCAGCCCATGTTGATATCGATAATCTGTGCGCCGCGGTCAATGTTGTAGGCGGCAGCATCAGCCATCATCTGTGCGTCGGTGCCTGCAATTTGAACCGAAATGGGCTCGGCCTCTCCGTCATGGTTAGCCCTGCGTGATGTCTTGAGTGTGTCCCACAGGTCCCTTCGTGAAGTCACCATCTCACTGACCGCATAGCCCGCACCAAGCGCCTTGCACAACATGCGAAACGGCCTGTCAGTCACGCCCGCCATGGGCGCGACAAACACATTGTTTGCCAAAGCGTATGGGCCGATGTTCATTGAATATCTGGTGATCTTGCTCAAAAAGAAGGCACGATTGTAGCTGCCTAAAATTTCAGCAACTGGAATGCGTCAGGCAAGACACCCACTATTCTGTAAGCACCTTCCTTACATCCGCTCTCACTCTGGATGCCTATACTGAAACCCGAATGGAAGCCTGGATACAACACCTGACAGAGCTGCTGGCATTGCCAGAGTACGGCCTGAGTACGGTTTTTGTGGTGTCCTTTATTTCGGCAACCCTTCTGCCGCTGGGTTCGGAGCCTGTCGTTTTCGGTCTGGTCAAGATCAATCCAGCCATGTTCTGGCCAGCCGTGCTGGTCGCTACCGCGGGAAACACACTGGGTGGCGCGCTTGACTGGTGGATAGGCTATGGAGCACATAAAGTTGTCGATAAATACCAGCACTCGTCACATCATGGTCGCGCCGTACGATGGCTTGAGAAGCTGGGACCAAAGGCCTGTTTGCTGGCCTGGCTGCCTGTTGTAGGTGATCCTTTGTGCGCAGTAGCAGGTTGGCTTAAATTTTCATTCTGGCCATGCCTGGCTTATATGGCCATAGGCAAATTCCTGCGTTACTTTTTGATGACAGGTAGCCTGATATGGGCATTCCCAGGCGTACTCGGCAAGCTCGCAGCCTGACCTCAAAATTTCTCGTGCGGCAACAGATAGCGCCAGCAGCCCGCAGTCAGCTGGCTCAACGAAACCCGCCCTATGCGCAGGCGCTTCATGCCGTCCACTCGAAGCCCAACGCTCTCGCAAAAATAGGCGATCTGCCCTGGCCGTTCGTCTTTGAGCGCAAAGCGCAAACGACCTTCACTCTGCCAGCTGACTTTCGCCGGCGGCAGCAGCACGCGGTCGAAGGTGAAACCATGATCAATACGATTCAGGCGCTCCAGCCCGCCGGGCTTGATGGTGCCGCTTACATCCACGATCACTTCATGCTCCATCACGGAAGCATCTTCACGCAGCTTGCGCACCACGCGCCAGTCTTCGCTGAACACGATCAGCCCGCTGGCAGGCGTTACTAACGGAGTAACAAGCTCTACCGCGCGAATGTGTTTGCGAAGAACCCGTATACCGGACCTGTCATCACCAGATTGATTGCCAGCGGACAACAAATCAGCACCAGATGCATCAACACCCGCACTCTTGTTCATCAGCATCGTGACAGGCGACAGGTCCAGCAGGCTGGCATCGCCCGAGACTTCAACACGTTGGTTGGCCACGCGAAACTGGGGTTCTTCCACGACCATCCCATCGACCATGACCCAGCCACCCTCTATGTACTGCTCTGCCTCACGGCGCGAACAAGGCAACATTTCGGCAACGCGTTTGGAAAGCCGGACGGGTTCAGTCATTGGAAAAACGAGTCACATTCAAAAGCTGGCAAAAATACACAGCCCAAATCTCACCGGGAAACGCCCCCGGCAACAGATGCCGAGACGCGAAACCAGCTTCAGGAACTGAACAGGAAGTTCATCACATCGCCATCCTTGACGATGTACTCCTTGCCCTCCGCACGCATCTTGCCTGCATCCTTGGCGCCCTGCTCGCCCTTGAAGGCGATGTAGTCGTCAAAGGCAATGGTCTGTGCGCGGATGTAGCCTTTCTCAAAATCGGTGTGAATAACGCCAGCAGCCTGCGGCCCGGTATCGCCGATGTGAATGGTCCACGCGCGAACCTCTTTCACACCTGCGGTGAAATAGGTTTGAAGGCCCAGCAACTTGTAGGCCGCGCGTATCAGCCGGTTCAGCCCGGGTTCGGTCTGCCCCAGCTCTTCGAGAAACATCTGCCTGTCCTCGTCGCTCATTTCGGACATTTCCGCTTCCAGCTTCGCACTGATGGCGACCACTGGGGCTTTTTGCGTTTCAGCGTAGGCCCTGAGACGATCCAGGAATGGATTGTTCTCAAAGCCATCTTCTGCCACATTGGCTACAAACATGGCCGGCTTGGCAGTGATCAGAAAAAACTGTTGCAGTAGCGGCAACTCTTCCTTGCTGAAGTCCAGCGTACGGACTGGCTTGGCATCGTTCAGCGCCGCCTGACATTTTTCAAGGATTGCCACCAACTTGATGGACTCCTTGTCACCGGAACGCGCCGTCTTGGTGACTCGATGCAGGCCTTTTTCAACGGCAGACAAATCAGCAAGGCAGAGTTCGGTCTGTATGACCTCGATGTCCGAAATAGGGTCGACCTTGCCAGCCACATGAATGACGTTATCGTCTTCAAAGCAACGCACCACGTTGACAATGGCGTCTGTCTCGCGAATGTGCGCGAGAAACTTGTTGCCAAGACCTTCGCCCGTGCTCGCGCCAGCGACCAAGCCGGCAATATCAACGAACTCGACAATGGCCGGGACTATTCGTTCTGGCCTGACGATGTCGGACAATTGCGTCAATCTGGGGTCCGGTAGCTCGACAACACCCACATTCGGTTCAATGGTACAAAAAGGGTAGTTTTCGGCAGCAATCCCGGCCTTGGTCAACGCATTGAACAAGGTGGATTTTCCGACGTTAGGCAAACCTACAATGCCGCACTTCAAACTCATGACAAACCTTCAAAAACAGGTTTCAAAGTGTATTCGATGCGCGGCCTGGCCTGTATTTGTGGGTAGCGTGCGTCGCGACAACCAACACAATGCACAGCCGCCCCGGCAGCAGCGCGGCGCTCGTGCTGCTCATGACCCTTCAGTTGGCCTGCGGCGTGGACTACGCCCGAAAGCCGTCAATTTCGACTATCAGACTCCCATGATGGACCTCATGCCGCTAAAAGGATTAGAGCCGGAAATCGTGCTTCAGTTCCATGTCGCTGCCGTGTTGCTGAACGAATGCCCGGGCAGTGATGCAGAGATAGCTGCTGCGCTGGCAGACCCGATGCAGCACATGGTGCCCCGTAGACGATGGCCCATTCGTCTTCTGGAAGCCCAAACGACAAAGCCAGTGACACCTTCAAAGACCTGGAACACTACCAGCCAGCGCGCCCGTCAAAAGCTGTACCCGGCCTCAACGGTCTGTCCCACCCTCACGACCTGGTCCACGCCATCGAGCAGGATCGCATTCATGCCGAATGTGATCGCGCCGCCGACACGGTCGTCCTGGCGATAGCTCTGCAGCATGTCGCCCACCTCGGGACTGGAATGCGCAGTTTCCGGATCTATATTGGGTATCGGGCAGCGTGCGCAGGGCCTGGAAGGCCTCAACTGCACAAGCCCTTGCCCGGTCGATATGCGCAACACCCCGAGCCTGTCCTCGTCATGGGGAGACAGCTCATGCGCAGCGTTACCCAGGACGATATTGGGGCGAAAACGCTCGATACCCACCGGCTCGCTGCCTGCGGCTGCAAGCTTTTCATTGAACTGGTCCAGCGAAGCCTGGCTGACGACAAGCACGGGGAATCCGTCGCTAAACTGATTCAGCGCTTCCACATCGCCCGTCCATTTACCGCTGCTCGGCCGTTTCTGCTCCGGATCAAAGCGGACCAGCCGCGCTGTCACGCCCAGAAAATCTGTAAACCACTGGGCGGCTATGGCCCCCATGTCATATGCCTTCACCGTGTCGTTCCATACCTTCACCTTCACCGGCTCTTCAACTTCGTTGAGCCGGACATGCAGCGCCAGCATGCCAGGCGCACGAAGCACCATTTCATAGTGTTTTAATTGCGGCCTCACAAGAGCCATGCGCGGTAATTCACGCTGGGTCAGGAACTCGCCATTTGCATCCACAACCATCCAGGCACGGTCAAACTCCAGCCCGGTTTCGGTCATGATGGCCTCCTGCACTTCCACAGCTGCGCAGGATTTGACCGGGTAAACAAACAGGCGAGATACCAGGGCCGTGATATCTGCGCTGAATTCTTCGTTGGGCAAGTCACTCACAAAATTTCTTCCTTGAATACCGGTAAGGGAATACCGGGGGTTTGGGGCCATGCATGCGATTTTGCGCCAGCCTCTTAAAATGATGCATGTCCCAACACTTTGATGTCTGTATTCGCGGCGGCGGTGTAGTCGGCCGCACGCTGGCATTGCTGCTGGCCCGCGAGCGGCTTCGCATCGCGCTGGTCGTCAAGCCTGCAGTTGCGGCGGGTGAAGACATACGTGCCTATGCACTCAACCACGCGTCCCGGCAACTGCTCGAAGGTTTGCGGGTATGGCCTGAAGGGTTGTCCATTACACCAGTCTCGAAAATGGAAGTATGGGGCGATGATGGCAATGAGCTCGACTTCACACCCGCCGTCGAAGTCCAATCCACACTCGCCTGGATAGCCGATGTTCCGGCCCTTGAACAACAATTGGTTCAGGCCGTCCGTTTCCAGCCCCAAATTGAAACTGTGACAGAGCCCGTCAAGGCGACCCTGCAGGTCGTTTGCGAGGGCCAGCAAAGCGACAGCCGCGGCGAGTTCGGCGCCCATTGGACTGTCAAACCCTACCCGCAAAAAGCGATTGCAGCACGCCTTGAATCCGGCCAGCCGCACCGGGGGATTGCCCGGCAATGGTTTAAAAATGGGGAAATCCTGGCACTTCTGCCAATATCCGGCGCTGACGGGAACTCTGTGGCGCTGGTCTGGTCAGTCTCTGTAGAGCGAGCCAATACCCTGCTCAAGCTATCTCCGCAAGAGTTTTCGGCAGCGGTTCAGGCCGACTGTGGCGACAGGCCGGGCCAATTAACACTGGCAAGCAAGCGCCTCAGCTGGCCACTGGCTCTTTCCAGTGCCGGACGCTGGGTAGGCCCGGGTTGGGCTTTGGCAGGAGATGCGGCGCACACCGTGCATCCGCTTGCCGGGCAGGGCCTGAATCTTGGGTTGGCAGATGTAGCAGAACTTGCCGAAGTGATCGCAAAACGCGAATACTGGCGCGGTCTGGGCGATGAAAAGCTGCTGCGCAGGTACGAACGGGCGCGAAAAGCCGATGTGGCGGCGATGGGTGCAGTAACGGACGGACTCCACGGTGTGTTCGCACAGACGGACGTTCGATGGCAGGCATTGCGGCACTGGGGACTGAGAAGTTTTGCTCGAAGCGGGCCCTTGAAAGCCTGGGTGGTGCGGCAGGCGGCGGGTTTATAAATTTTGCAAGTCAGGAATTGAGCATGAACTTATCCAGAAAATCCTGGGCCCTCGGCCTGCTGATGTCAATCCTGTCCTCTCCGGGCTGGGCTGCGCCGCCGTTGCCCCAGGAAGCCGCGATACGGAAGAATCTGGCCGAGCGCCTGCCCGCGTTCTCCAAAATTGATGAGGTCAGCAAAACCCCGATGAACGGCCTTTTTGAAGTCCGCGTCAATGACAGCGACATTTTTTATACCGATGCCGAAGGCAATTTTCTGGTGCAGGGCAATCTGATTGACACAAAAGCCAAACGCAACCTGACAGAAGAACGGGTTGAAAAACTCAGCGCCATCGACATCAACACGCTGCCACTGAAAGATGCCTTCACGATTGTGCGTGGTAACGGGAAACGCAAGCTGGTGGTATTTGAAGACCCCAACTGCGGTTATTGCAAGCGTTTTGAGCGCGACCTGCAAAAAGTTAACGACGTGACCATTCACATGTTCCTGTATCCCATACTGGGTGCAGACTCCACCGACAAGTCAAAAAACATCTGGTGTGCAAAAGACAGGGGAAAGGTCTGGCAGGACCTGATGGTGCGTGACCAGCCGGCCCCGAAAGCCACCTGCGACACCGCTGCGCTGGACCGCAACATCGAATTTGGCCGTAAGTACAAGATCACAGGAACGCCAACCCTGTTTTTTGCAGACGGCTCACGTGTGCCTGGCGCAATCAGTTCACAACAGGTAGAGAAATTCCTGGCCGACGCCAAGTAGGCCGACGGCGGGGGGCCGCCGGGTGGCTCTGGGGTATTCTTTAAACCTATGCCCCGTACCATTTCCAGAAAAGCTGCCACGCACGCATCGCCGATAGCACCGGCCATCCGCTACCACGTTGAAATAGGCGACCCCCATGCGCATCTTTTTCATGTCACGCTGACTATCGATCATCCGTCCGCATTACAGAAGGTGTCACTCCCTGTCTGGATTCCTGGCAGCTACCTGATTCGCGAATTTTCCAAAAATCTCGCCGGATTGAAGGCTAGCCAGGGTGGCCGTTCCGGCATTTCGCTGGAGCAACTGGATAAGAACAGCTGGCAGGTTGCCTGTGCGCCTGAGAAACCGCTGGTATTGCATTACCAGGTCTACGCCAACGACAACTCGGTCCGCACCGCCTGGCTGGATACAAGCCGCGGTTTTTTCAACGGCACCAGTCTGTGCCTGAAGGTTGAGGGACTTGAAAACTCGGTGCACCTGCTTGAACTGCCAGAACCGGTCTTCGCAAATAATTGGTCAGCAGCCACAGGACTGGAGCCGCAAAAGATCAACCGCAGGGGCTTTGGCAGCTACAAGGCCAGAAACTACGACGAGCTGGTCGACTGCCCGGTGGAAATGGGGGCGTTCTGGAGCGGCAGCTTCAAGGCTTGCGGCATACCGCATCGTTTTGTAGTCGCTGGTGCCCTGCCCTCATTCGACGGAAAACAGTTGCTGGAAGACGCCCGGAAGATTTGTGAAGCACAAATCCGCTTCTGGCACGGCAACAAAAAACCACCTTTCAAAAACTACCTGTTCATGCTCAATGCCGTCGATGACGGCTATGGCGGCCTCGAACACCGAAATTCGACGGCGCTGATCTGCAAACGCCAGGACCTGCCGCGCCTGCCTCTGCCCGGCGAAACCAGGACCCTGAAGGTATCAGAAGGCTACACAACCCTTCGCGGCCTCATCAGTCACGAATATTTCCATACCTGGAATGTCAAACGACTGCGGCCGGCGGAATTCTCCGGCTACGACTACGGCTGTGAAAACTACACAAAACTGCTCTGGTTTTTTGAGGGCTTTACCAGCTATTACGACGACCTTTTCCTCAGGCGCTGTGGCCTGCTGGACAACACCGGCTACCTACGCCTGCTCAACAAAACCATCAACCAGGTCATGCAGACACCGGGACGGCTGGTGCAATCTGTCGCCGAATCGAGCTTCGACGCCTGGGTCAAGTATTACCGGCAAGATGAAAATACGCCAAACGCCACGGTCAGTTACTACACCAAAGGCTCCCTGGTTGCGCTGTGTTTTGACCTGACCCTGCGGCTGGAGGGCAATGCGCCAACAGCCACGCTGGACAACGTGATGCGCACACTGTGGCAAACCTGCGCTGCGGGCCCCATGCGGGAGGAAGATTTTTCAGAGGCCCTGCAACTGCTGGGCCAACGCCCATTTGTAAAAGAGATGCTTGCCTGGGTTCATGGCAGGGATGAACTGCCGCTCAAACAACTGCTGGAGGCGCATGGGGTGTCGGTTTTCGAGGATCCGGCACAACTTGCGCACCGCCTGGGCATGCGTGTCAGCGAAAACGATGGTTTGCAGGTACGTGCTGTGCTGCGCGGAGGAGTCGCTGAAAAAGCCGGCTTTGCAGCAGGCGACGAATGGCTGGGCGTAGAGCCGGCCGGAAAAGCATCACAAGACAAGCCCTCGTCTGCCGGCTGGCGCATGCACAAACTCGATGACCTGACACTTTATGCAGGCGTCGCCAGGAAAATGATCGCACTGGTGTCACGCGACAAACGCCTGCTGCGCTTGGAACTACCTATGCCGCCCGCGCTGACCACCTGGCGGCTCGCGGTGCAGGATGCAGCCAAAGTCGATCTCTGGCTCGCAGCAGATTCCCCTGCAAGCACCGCGGCGGCCTGAGCCGGTTCAATCCGCCAGCTCTGTGCTGCCCGAAGACTGGATCCTAGGTGATTGCCGCCTTGCGACTATCGCCATGGCATGATCACAAACTGCAAAAAGGAGACCTGCATGACTTACGAAACCATCCTGACCTCAACCCAGGGCCCAGACAGCCGCAAGGTCGGCGTCGTCACCCTGAACCGTCCCAAACAGCTGAACGCCCTGAATGACCAGTTGATGGATGAACTGGGCAGTGCCCTGAAAGCCTTTGACGCCGATGACAGTATTGGCTGCATCATCCTGACCGGCAGCGAAAAAGCCTTTGCAGCCGGTGCCGACATCACTGCGATGGCGCAATACGGTTTTGCCGATGCCTATGGCAAGGATTTCATCACCCGCAACTGGGAACAGATACGCGCCATACGCAAACCGGTGATCGCTGCGGTCAGCGGCTTCGCACTGGGCGGCGGCTGTGAGCTGGCGATGATGTGCGATTTCATCATTGCTGCCGACAACGCAAAATTTGGCCAGCCTGAAATCAAGCTGGGCATCATCCCCGGCGCCGGTGGCACCCAGCGCCTGCCGCGTGCAGTCGGCAAGGCCAAAGCGATGGACCTGGCATTGACTGGCCGCATGATGGACGCAGCCGAAGCCGAACGCTCCGGCCTGGTAAGCCGCGTGGTGCCGGCTGACAAGCTGATGGAGGAAGCGCTGGGCGCTGCGCTGATGGTCTGCGCCTATGGCCAACTGGCCGTGATGGCGGCCAAGGAATCTGTCAACCGCGCCTTTGAAAGCTCGCTCAGTGACGGCATGATGTTTGAACGCCGGATGTTTCACTCGATGTTTGCGACCAGCGACCAGAAGGAAGGCATGGATGCTTTCGTCAACAAGCGTAAACCGGCCTTCACCCACCGCTAAACCGCCAAACCCCATTTATTGCAGCCCGCGGGACATGCTTCTTTGGCAACCCCTGCCAACTCCGGCGTTCCAGGTTTCGCTATAATATTCGGCTGACGGTGATATAGCTCAGTTGGTTAGAGCGCAGCATTCATAATGCTGATGTCGGTGGTTCAAGTCCACCTATCACCACCAAATCCCAAAGCCCCAGGCCGAAAACCCTGGGGCTTTATCACTTCACAGCCTCTGGACAAAACCATGAACCGCTGCACCAATGCCTTTTTTGGCGGCCTGCTGGCCTTTGTGGCCGCAGCGCCCTTTTCACTACCCGTCGCCGCGCAGCAGGCCGACGAGGTCAAACCCAATGTCCGCCAGTTTCCGAAAGAAGCCAAGCGCAGCGAGCTGGTGATTCTTGTGCCACCAACGGTGACTGTCGATGGCAAGGAAGACCGCATGTCTCCCGGTGTGCGCATTCGCGATGCCAATAACAACCTGGTGCTGTCGGGCACGCTGGCGGGCCAGAAACTTCCCATCCGGTATACACGCGACAACATCGGCCTGGTCCACCAGGTCTGGGTACTCAATCCGGAAGAGGCTCGCCAGAAAATGCCTGGTGAGGACGGCGGCGGCATCCTGAGCAACATCCGCTCCATGTTTGATACAACGCCACCGACCGACGATGGCAATACGCCCTACAACCAGTTGCCTTCCTACAGGCAGCAATAAAGGGGCAGCATCATGAGCAAAAAAGTATTTATCAAAACCTTCGGCTGCCAGATGAACGAGTACGACTCGGGCAAGATGTCCGACGTGCTCCATGCGGCACAGGGCTATGAACCGACGCAGGACATGGAACAGGCAGACCTGATCCTGTTCAATACCTGTTCGGTGCGTGAAAAAGCACAGGAGAAGGTATTCAGCGACCTGGGCCGCGTCAAGCACCTGAAGGAAAAAGGCGTACTGATCGGCGTTGGCGGCTGTGTCGCCAGCCAGGAAGGGGCGGCCATCATCCAGCGCGCGCCTTATGTAGATGTGGTCTTCGGCCCGCAAACCCTGCACCGCCTGCCGGACATGCTTGAAAAGCGCGCTCGGCTTAACAAGCCGCAGGTGGATATCAGCTTCCCCGAGATCGAAAAATTCGATCACCTGCCGCCAGCCCGTGTCGAAGGCGCCAGCGCGTTTGTCAGCATCATGGAAGGCTGCTCCAAGTACTGCAGCTACTGTGTGGTGCCCTACACCCGCGGCGAAGAAGTTTCACGGCCTTTTGAAGACGTACTGGTTGAAGTCGCAGGCCTGGCCGACCAGGGCATCAAGGAGGTGACCCTGCTGGGCCAGAATGTCAACGCCTATCGCGGCACCATGGGTGGAGCGGCAGAGATTGCCGATTTCGCCACGCTTCTGGAATACGTCTCGGACATCCCCGGCATTGAACGCATTCGCTACGTCACCAGCCATCCGAATGAATTCACGCAAAGCCTGATCGATGCGTACGCCAAGCTGCCCAAGCTGGTCAACCACCTCCATCTGCCGGTTCAGCATGGCTCCGACCGCATTCTGATGGCGATGAAGCGCGGCTACACCGCCATGGAATACAAAAGCACCATCCGCAAGCTGCGGGCGATACGCCCCGACCTGTCGATGAGCAGCGATTTCATCGTCGGCTTCCCGGGCGAGACCGAAGACGACTTCAACAAGCTGATGAAGCTGATAGACGATGTTGGCTACGACACCTCCTTCAGTTTCATCTACAGCCCGCGCCCCGGCACACCGGCGGCCAATCTGGCCGACGACACACCGCATGAAGTCAAGCTCAAGCGGCTGCAGCGGCTGCAGGCAGCCATAGACGACAACGTACGCGCCATCAGTGCCAGCCGTCTGGGCACTGTTCAGCGCGTGCTGGTCGAAGGTGCCGCACGCAAAACGACGGATGCGCTGTTTGGCCGTACCGAATGCAACCGTGCGGTCGTCTTTAACGGCCCCGATCGCCTGATCGGGCAACTGGTCGATGTGCGTATCACCGAGGCCCCCCAACGCTCACTGCGCGGCGAAGTCGTGCAGCTCGAAGCGCAGGATGCTGCCCTGCCAGCTTGAGCATGCGGCCCGGAAAGCAGCTGGAATAAATACAGGCATGGTGTTATCGCGGATATCGTTTCGCCAGCTGCTGGTGATTGCATTCCTGCTGATCGCGGCCCTGCTGGGCGCGGCTTCCCTAAGGGCCCTGTTCACGCTGGAGACCCTGACCACCGAAAGCCGGCAGGGCGCAGCCCGCGCACTTGAACTGAGCGCCGCCGCGCAGTCATTAACAGAGCGCAGCATATCGATGGAGCGCAGTTCGCGCCAGGCCATCGTGCTGGACGACCGCGTGCTGCGCGAGCGCTTCACCACCGCATCGCGTGACGCCGTGGTAGTGCTGGATCGCCTGACCAGCCAGGGGGTGCCGGGCACCCTGGTGGGGCAATGGAAGGCCCGCATGCAGGCCATCACATCGCTTCTTTCGGGCGGTGCAGACAACGCGCTGGAGCGCGAACAGCAGGTGGCACGCGAATTCCGTGAGCTGGATGTCGTCAGCACGGCCATTGCACAGCAGGTTAGGCAAACCATAGAAACGCAAAACCGCAGCCTGCAGCAAACGCTGGAGAGCAGCCGCGCCTCACTGGCCCGGCAGGTTGTATCGGCACTGGGCCTGGCGCTGGTGCTCGCGCTGGCTTTCGGCATCTGGCTGACCCGGCCCTTGAAGCGTCTGGAAACGGCCATCATCGGCCTGGGCGAAAACCGGCTGGAGGAATCCATTTCGATCCAGGGACCCGCCGACCTGCAACTGGTCGGCCAGCGGCTGGACTGGCTGCGCCTGCGGCTGGTGGAACTGGATGCTGACAAGTCACGCTTTCTGAGGCACATCTCGCACGAACTGAAAACGCCGCTGGCCTCGCTGCGCGAAGGCGTCTCCCTGCTCGAAGACGGTGTCGCAGGCGAACTCACAGACAACCAGCGGGAAGTCGCCAAAATCCTGCGTCACAACACGGGCCTGTTGCAGGGCCAGATAGAAGACCTTCTGCGTTTTAATGCGGCGGCTTTTGAAGCGCGCCAGTTGCGCCGCGAAAAAACGGACCTTGTTCAACTGGTAGAGGCACAGGTCGAGGCACAGCGCCTCCAATGGAAGGCCCGCAACCTGCAGGTGCATGTTGAAGGCAAGGCCGTACAGATGGAAGTCGATGCCGAAAAAATCGGCACCGCACTGGCCAACCTGATTTCCAACGCGATCCGCTTTTCACCTGCCGGCGGTTTGCTGCAGATCAAGCTCAGCCAGCTGGCGGACAGTGTGCGCATGGACATCATTGACCAGGGGCCCGGCATCGCCGATGCTGACCAAAAACGTGTGTTCGAACCGTTTTTCCGCGGTGAGCGCCAGCCGGCCGATGCGATGCGCGGCAGCGGCATTGGCCTGTCCATCGTTCACGAATATATTTCTGCCCACGGCGGGCGGATTGAGCTGCTGCCCGGAGAGCCTGGTGCACACTTCAGGATTGAACTTCCCCATGCGTCCAGACATTAGAAATTCCAGCCGCGCAGACTGTGGCCTGTCCCAATGGCTAAGCCTCGCCATGGTGGTCGGCGGGCTGGCCGGCTGCGCCGCTCCTTTATCGGCACCTGCCCCTGCCGCCACCATGCCGGTGCCGGTCGAACTGCCACCAGTCGCGCAGGCCTCACCTCCGCCTTCACCAGCACGCGTGCCTGACAACCTCGCCGCGATGCTGGCCTATGCGGACAGGGTACGCCCCCTGCAGGGACCGGAACTGGCACAGGAAATTTCCCGGCTGGGCGAAGCCGCCACAGCGGAAGACCAGTTACGCCTGGCCATCGCCCTCATACAAACGCGCCAGCTTTATGACATGGTCCGCGCGCAGGAGATGCTGCAGCGTGTGCTGGCCAACCCCGCGAGCGCCACGCTGCACCCGCTGGCCCGACTGCTCGCTGCACGCTTCGCGGAGCAAAGGCGTGTTGAAGACCAGCTGGACCGCCAGGGGCTGCAATTGCGCGATGCGCAGCGGCGGCTGGACCAGACCAATGACAAGCTGGAAGCGCTCAAGGAAATCGAGCGCAGCCTGACCCCACGGCCGGGGGTCAGCGCGCCGCCCACGTCATCCCGCAACCGCAGCCGGACAACCACCCAATGAACCAGCCGGGCGCACACCTGCTGGTGGTCGATGACGATGCAGACATGCTGCGCCTGCTGACGATGCGGCTG
Source organism: Pseudomonadota bacterium (assembly GCA_040388075.1). Lineage (GTDB taxonomy): Bacteria > Pseudomonadota > Gammaproteobacteria > Burkholderiales > Burkholderiaceae_C > Polaromonas. Next base: position 140,076 of record JAZKCN010000002.1, read on the forward strand.
AACGCGGCGGGCTACAAGGTCAGTACCGCAACGTCGGCCGAAGCCGCACTGAACCAGCTCGACATCGAGCGGCCGCAACTGGTGCTCAGCGATGTACGCCTGCCGGGCCGTGACGGTCTGGCACTGTTCGGCGACATACGCGCACGCCACCCTTCGCTGCCGGTGATCCTGCTGACCGCGCACGGCACCATTCCCGATGCCATCGAAGCCACCGAGCGCGGTGTCTTCACTTACCTCACAAAACCATTTGACGGCAAGGCCCTGCTGGACAAGATCGCACAGGCGCTGGCGCTTAGCGCACCTGCGGCGCCCGTGCACAGCGGCAGATCCGAAAGCTGGCAGGCCGACATCATCAGCCGATCCAGCCGCATGGCTGAAACCCTGGCCGAAGCGCGTCTGATCGCGCAATCCGATGCCAGTGTGCTGCTGCGCGGCGAAAGCGGAACCGGCAAGGAGATGCTGGCGCAGGCCATCCACCGTGCCAGCGCACGTGCCACCCACCCCTTTATTGCCGTTAACTGCGGCGCCATTCCCGAAGCGCTGCTGGAGTCGGAACTGTTTGGCCACATGAAGGGCGCCTTCACCGACGCAGTGGCCAACCACAAGGGCCTCTTCCAGGCCGCGCAGGGCGGCACCCTGCTACTCGATGAAATCGGCGATATGCCGCTGGCGCTGCAGGTCAAGCTGTTGCGTGTTCTGCAGGAGCGTGTGGTCAGGCCGCTGGGTTCCAGCCAGTCGATACCTGTGGACGTGCGCATCCTTTCCTCAACCCACAAGGACCTCGACGCCGCCATGGCTGACGGGCAGTTCCGGACCGACCTCTATTACCGCCTGAACGTCGTCACGCTGACCTTGCCGCCGTTGTCCGAACGGCGTGAGGACATCCCGCTGCTGGCCAACCATTTCCTCGTCAAGCTCGCGGCCAAGTACAGCAAACGACTCAGCGGTTTTGCACCTGAGGCGCTCAAGGCCCTGGCCACCGCAGCCTGGCCCGGCAATGTGCGTCAGCTCTACAACGTGGTCGAGCAGGTCTGCGCATTGGCCACCACACCACTGATCCCGCTGACGCTGATACAGCGCGCCCTGCGTGTGCCCAGCGTCCAGATACTGACGCTGGCCGACGCGCGCCAGCGTTTCGAACGCGGTTATCTGGTCGATCTGCTCAAGCTGGCCGACGGAAATGTGGCCGATGCAGCCAGGCTGGCAGACCGCAACCGCACAGAGTTCTACCGCCTGATGCAAAAACACGGTCTCACGCCCGGGCACTTCAAGCCGGAAACCTCGGGTAATCCCTGATTTCTCGTCGCTAACCAGCGACGCTGCAAGTCGTTGATCTATAAGCATAAAGCGCTTGTCCTACACCTAATTGTCGCCAAATGACGACAAAAATACCCTGATTGCAGCGTGTTTGGGAGAGGATACAGTTTGTCACTCGAGAATTTCCTTTTAAGTCATTGATTTAATTGAATTTTTTCAAGTTGGCACAGGGTTTGCCCTAGTGATGGGATGCCCACCCTTTTTCTGTCTGTAAACACCGCCCGGCCAGCAGGCGTACAGCCAGGCAAAACAGCGCGGACATGGGCTGGCCTGGCAGGCCTTTTGCTCGCAGCATTCGCTTTCAGCGCACAAGCCTGGACACTGGACGACGTCGCCACACTGGCGAAAGCACGTGCCCAGGCGCCTCTCCAGCCGGTGGGCCAACCGGTTCCCGCCGAACTGGCAGCGCTGGATTACGACGGTTACCGCGACATTCGCTTCAATACCGACAAGGCACTGTGGCGTGCCGATGCGCTGCCCTACGAGGTCAATTTTTTCCATGTCGGGCCACATGGCGACACCGTTCGTATCTCCGAAGTGACGGCCAGCGGTACGACCTCAATGCCGTACAACCAGGCAGATTTCAGCTTCGGCAAAAACCGCCTGCAGCCGCAGACCTGGGGTGATCTGGGTTTTGCCGGTTTCCGTGTCCACACGCCGCTGAACTCACCGAACTACAAGGACGAGCTGATCGCCTTCCTGGGCGCCAGCTATTTCCGCGCCGTGGGTGCCGGCCAGCGCTACGGCCTGTCGGCACGCGGCCTGGCCGTCGACCCCACCGGGCCGGGCGCCGAAGAGTTTCCGCGCTTCACCGATTTCTGGCTGGAAAAGCCGGCCGCCAATGCAGCCGCCGGCGCAAACACGGCGCCGCTGGTTGTTTATGCACTGCTCGATTCACAGCGCATGACGGGCGCCTACCGCTTTGAGGTCAGGGCCGGCGAACAAACCACGGTTGATGTGCGCGCCCGGATCTTCATGCGTGCCGGTGCCGAGCCGGTCAGGACCCTGGGCATTGCGCCCCTGACCAGCATGTTTTTCTTTGGCGAGAACCAGCCGCGCGCTACCGACTTCCGCCCAGAGGTGCATGACTCCGACGGCCTGATGATGGTCACCGGTGATGGTGAATGGCTGTGGCGACCGTTGCAAAACCCTGCCTCCACGCTGGTCACCTCGTTTGCGATGAAGTCGCCCAGGGGTTTCGGCTTGATGCAGCGCGACCGCGACTTCAAAAGCTACGAAGACACCGAAGCCCGCTACGAACTGCGCCCCAGCGCCTGGCTCACGCCAGTCGGTGACTGGGGCCCGGGCCGCGTCGAGCTGCTGCAGTTCAACACACCGGACGAAACACACGACAACACGGTCGCCTACTGGGTGCCCGAAAAATCACCACAGCCCGGCGAAAGCATTGAACTCGCCTGGCAACTGGCATGGCAGGGCAAGACCCAGCAGCTTCCTCCGAACGGCTGGGTCACGCAATCGCGCCGCGGCACCGGCTACTCAAAGCTGGATGCACAAACGCTGGCACAGCAAGTCCAGTTTGTCATCGACTTTGCCGGTCCCGCACTCGACACATTGCCCGAAGGCGCGCCCGTCAGGGCAGTCGCCAGCACTGACGGCAATGGCCGCGTGCTTGAAAGCCTGGCCTGGCGCAACCCCGCCACCGGCGCATGGCGCATGAGCCTGCGCGTGCAACGCATCAACCCGGCGCAGCCAGTCGAGCTGCGCGCCTTTCTCCAGCACAACGAACACTCTGTAAGCGAAACATGGACCAACCTGATCACACCCTGAACCCACGAAACGGCCGGAGCGCCCTGCGCGAAGAGCGTCATCCGAATTCGGTCACCGCACCGCCGGTCAACCGCGGCTCGATGGCCCCCAGGCCATGGCGCGGTTTCTGGCGCAGCATGGGCGCCGTGGCGCTGCGGCCGCTGGTCGCGATGATGAGCCCGGCGACCCCCGCACCATCGGGCAAACAATTACAGGCGCAAAAACTGCAGCCCTGGCAATACGCTGCGATACGCCGCCGCACCACCTTCACGCTGCTGACGCTGGTCAGCACCATCATCGCCACGCGCCTGTTCATAGACATGCAGCCGGACTACGACAACGCCTGGCTGCAGTACGGCCAGATCGCGCTGTTTGCGCTGCTGTCAGCCTGGGTCGTCACCGGCTTCATGACCGCGATGATGGGCTTTTATGTCACGCTGTTCGGCGATGCACACTCGCTTTCCAGCAAGAAGGTACAGCACCACACGCTGGACCCGGCCACCCGCACCGCCATCATCATGCCGATCTGCAATGAAGATGTGCGCACCGTGTTTGCCGGCCTGCGAGCCACCTGTGAGTCGGTATCAGGCACCAGCCACGTCCGCGCCTTCGACGTGTTTGTGCTGTCCGACAGCAATGACAAGTCCATCATCCGGGCCGAGCGTGCCGCGTGGGAAGAACTGCGCACCGAGCTGGCAGGCCACCCCGAACAGCCGCAGATAGAGGTCTACTACCGCCTGCGCAAACGCCGCACCGACCGCAAGGCCGGCAATGTGGCCGACTTCTGCCGCCGCTGGGGCAAGGACTACCGCTACATGGTCGTGCTGGACGCCGACAGTGTGATGAGCGGCGACTGCCTGGTCTCCATGGTCAAGCTGATGGAAGCCAACCCGACCGCCGGCATCATCCAGACCGCGACGCAGGCGATTGGCCACGTCACATTGCACGCCCGCGCGCAGCAGTTCGCCTCGCGCGTCACCGGCCGCCTGTTCACGCTGGGCATGCAGTTCTGGCAGATGGGCGAGTCGCACTACTGGGGCCACAACGCCATCATCCGCATCGAGCCTTTCATGCAGCACTGTGCGCTGGCCCATATCAAGGGCACGGGCGGCATGTCGGGCAGCATCATGTCGCATGACTTTGTTGAAGCGGCGCTGATGCGCCGCGCAGGTTTCCATGTCTGGCTGGTGGCCGACCTGGTGGGGAGCTACGAACAGCAGCCGCCTGATTTGCTGGCCGAACTGCAGCGTGACCGCCGCTGGTGCCAGGGCAACCTGCAGAACTCGCGCCTGATCGCAGAACCCGGCATTCATCCGGTGCACCGCTCGATGTTCGGCACCGGCGCGATGGCCTACCTGTCAGCACCGCTGTGGCTGTGTTTCATGACGCTGGGCACCGCGCTGTGGCTGTCCGGCTCGCCGATGATTGCCGACTGGGAACTGGTTCCCGGTGAGCTGATGGCACTCTGGGCCTGGACGCTGTGCATGCTGTTTTTGCCGCGCATCCTCGGCATCGCCGCCATCCTGATCAACCGCCAGCAACAGTCTTATGGCGGCATCGCCAGCCTGCTCGGCAGCGCACTGCTGGAGACACTGATTGCGCTGTTGCAGGCGCCGGTGCGCATGCTGGCCCACTCGCTGTTTGTGGTGGTCGCACTGACCGGCCTGAAGCTGGAATGGAAGTCGCCCCCGCGTGAAGCGGCTGCCGTGCCATGGCGCCACGCGCTGCGCCAACTGGCACCGATGAGCGGCCTGATCGTGCTGCTGGCCGTCGGCATTTTCTTCATCGACGCCCGTGCGCTGGTCTGGTTGCTGCCGGTCGGCCTGCCGCTGCTGCTGGCCATACCGATGACGGTGCTGACCAGCAAGGTGGGCGTGGGCCGTGCGATGCGTGCACAGAACTTCCTGCTGATCCCGGAAGAAACTCGTTCACCCGCAGTCCTGCGCCGCGCCTGGCTGCATGCCAGCAAGCGGGCCAAGCCGCTGCTGCTGGCGGCCTGACACCCATACAGTCCACAAGAAAAAAGCCGGCAACAAGCCGGCTTTTTTTTGCCCCTGCGTTTCAGGACATGCGGAACAGAACAACAGGGAGCAGAGAGCATGAACAAGCGCAAATTGAACGCTACCAATTTAATAGCAGGTCGCGCTAGTCCACATTGGTCTGGAGCCCGATTTAATGCTCAAAAACAGGCTTTTTTGGCTTCAAAAAGGTGTTTTGGAACCGTTTTGGGAGCTTTCTGCCTGATTGAACCTCAAAAGTTAACATATATGTTAACAATTGAATCTGCAGGCGGCATCAGAACTTCGGCATGCCCTTCATGCCGCCCATGCGTTTCATCATCTTCATCATGCCGCCGCCCTTGAGCTTTTTCATCATCCCCTGCATCTGCTCAAACTCGTTGAGCAGGCGGTTGACCTCCTGCACATGAACACCTGAGCCCGCAGCAATGCGGCGCTTGCGGGTGGCCTTGATCAGCTCGGGCTTGCGGCGCTCCAGCGGCGTCATGCTCAGGATGATGCCTTCCTTGCGTTTCATGTCCTTCTCGGCCTTGTCCATGTCGACCTGCCCGGCCTTGGCCGCCATTTGCGACGGCAGCTTGTCGAGCAGACTGGACAGCCCGCCCATGTTTTTCATCTGCTGCAGCTGGCTCAAAAAATCATTCAGGTCAAAGCCGTCGCCGGACTTGAGTTTGGCCGCCAGCTTCTGCGCTGCGGCGACGTCGACACCGGCGGTGACCTGTTCGACCAGCGCCACAATGTCGCCCATGCCCAGGATGCGGCCGGCATGGCGTTCGGCGTCGAACACCTCCAGCCCGTCGATCTTTTCACTGGTACCGGAGAACTTGATGGGCGCGCCCGTGACTTGGCGCACCGACAACGCCGCACCGCCGCGCGAATCACCATCGGTCTTGGTCAGGATGATGCCGGTCAGCGGCAGCGCTTCCTTGAACGCTTTGGCCGTGTTGACCGCATCCTGGCCCTGCATCGCATCGACGACAAACAGCGTCTCGACCGGGTTCAGCACCGCATGCAGTTCCTTGATCTCGGCCATCAGCGCTTCGTCAATCGCCAGACGTCCGGCCGTGTCGACCAGCAGCACATCAAAGAAGTGGCGTTTTGCATAGTCAATGGCAGCGCGGGCGATGTCGACCGGTTTCTGGTCCGGCGTGCTTGGGAACCATTCGGCGCCAGCCTGCGCCGTCACGGTCTTGAGCTGCTCGATGGCTGCCGGGCGGTAAACGTCGCCGGACACGGTCAGCACCTTCTTTTTGCGCTTTTCAATCAGGTGTTTGGCCAGCTTGGCAGTCGTTGTCGTTTTACCCGCGCCCTGCAGGCCGGCCATCAAAATCACCGCCGGCGGCTGGGCTGCCAGGTTGATGTCGCTGACGCCTTCGCCCATGGTGGCTGCAAGCTCTTTGTTGACGATGCTGACCAGCACCTGGCCCGGGTTCAGCGAGCCCATCACCTCCTGGCCGAGCGCCTTTTCTTTCACGCGGGCAATGAAGTCGCGCACCACCGGCAGCGCCACGTCGGCCTCCAGCAAGGCCATGCGGACCTCGCGCAGCATGTCCTGCACATTGGCTTCGGTAATGCGGGCCTGGCCGCGCATTTCCTTGACGAGGCGTGAGAGTTTGTCTGTAAGGGCTGAGGCCATAGGGGACTCCAGGTGTGTGGAGTGTTGGAAAGTTGGGGAAATAAAAGACGCTTCGGGCCGCGGGCGCAGGCACTGCAAAGCGGATGCTAAGGCTAAACTGTAGCCATGATTTTAGCTTTGAGTGCATGGTGGGGCATGGCCGCAGCAACGGCAGCGACCGTCAGCTACGCCGTGCTGGCGCTGGCTGCGTCGCGGCTGTCAGCCGCTACCCTGCGCACCATGCTGTTTACGGCCTGGCTGTTTCATGCACTGGCGCTGGCACACGGCCTGCTGGGCGAGCCGCCGCAATTCGGTTTTGCGCCTGCGCTGTCGATGACGGTATGGCTGGTGCTGACGGTCTATGCCATCGAAAGCCGGCTCTTCCCCCAGCTCCAGGCGCACTGGGCGCTGGCCGGACTGGGCAGCGCGGCCATGCTGCTGTCGGTTTTCTTCCCCGGCACGACTTACCACATGGTCGCCTCGCCCTGGCTGCCGCTGCACTGGGCACTGGGCATTGCATCGTATGGCCTGTTCGCCGCTGCTGTGGTGCACGGCTGGCTGATGACCCGTTCCGAACGTTCAATGCGCCTGGCATCGCAAAACGATGCCGGTGTTCCGCTGATGACGCTGGAGCGGCTGACCTTCCGTTTTGTCGAAGCCGGTTTTGTACTGCTGTCAGCCACGCTGTTAGTAGGCTGGCTGTTTGCCGAACAGCTGTACGGCCCGGGCCTTGCGTGGAAGTGGAGCCACAAGACCGTGTTCTCGGTGCTGGCCTGGCTGGTCTTTGCCGGCCTGCTGATTGGCCGGGCACGACTGGGCTGGCGCGGGCGCAAGGCGGTGCGTGTGCTTTACCTCGGTTCGGGCCTGCTGCTGCTCGGCTATGCTGGTTCGCGTTTTGTGCTGGAAGTCGTGCTCAAGCGCATTTAAGCCATGAAATATTTGCTGATACTTGCCATCGTGCTGGGCGTGCTCTGGCTGCTGAAAAACAAACGCCGTTTAGGCAACGATGACGCTGATGCTGAGCCGCCAGAACCGCGCGCTGCGACGCCCATCGCAACAACGGAAATAGTCGCCTGCAAGGTTTGCCAGGTACACCTGCCGCAAAGCGAAGCCCTGTCAGGTCCAGGCGGCGTCTACTGCAGCCCGGCGCACAGGCAGCAGGCAGGCGATGGCTGAGCCAGCCAGCTCCTGGTTCGGCCCGATGGACGGCATGGAGGCTGCCTGGGAAGCTGAATCGGAGGTAGGCTCTTTCGGGCGGCTGTGGCGCGCCTTCATGTCGGCCCGTGTCACGATTGCCGCCGTGCTGTTGGCGCTGCAGGCCTCGATTTTTGCGCTCGGCAATGTCGCCAACGGCTGGTCCATAGGCGTATGCATTGCCTACCTGTGTGCAACTGTGATGGTTCGCGCCCTCGCCCGGCCACGCCCCCCAGGCAAGACATTTGACGCACAGTGGGTCTATACAGTGGGTGTGGACGTCATCGCCTTTTCGACACTCAACTTCCTGCAATCAAGCGGCATCAACTACACGCCGCTTTTTGCACTGCCGGTGCTGCTGGCGTCGGTACTGGGGCCTTTACTGCTGGCGCTGGGCACGGCGGCCAGTGTGACTATCCTGTTGCTGGCCGATGCCTGGTGGATATCACTGCAATCGATGGGCGAGTTGCCATCGCGCTTCCTGCAATCAGGCCTGAGCGGTTTCGGATTTTTTGCGGTGGCACTGCTGGCCAACCAGCTGGCGCTGCGGCTGGCACGCGAAGAACAGCGTGCAGAAGCCAGCCAGTCGGTGGCGCGCATGCAGACCCAGGTCAATGAACTGGTGGTCGAAACTTTGGTCGATGGTGTGCTGGTGATAGACGGCAACGGCATCGTGCGCTCGGCCAACCCGGCCTCGATGCGCCTGCTTGCAGCGGGCGATGCGATCCGGCCTGCACCGTTTGTACTGGCCAACGAGAGTGCGTGGCAGCCGCTGGCAAGCATCATGCGCAGCACATTCGCGCTTGGCAAACCACAGGAAGCAGACGTCAGCCTGGAGAACTTCGGTCGCAATGCCCGCAGGCTACACGTGCGCACGCGGCTGGCAGCTTCGCAGGACAGCCGGCATGAAAGCCTGTGTGTGATGTTTCTGGAAGACCTGCGCGAAATGGAAGCCCGGGTGCGTACCGAAAAAATGGCGGCGATGGGTCGCATGTCTGCTGCGGTCGCCCATGAAATCCGCAATCCGCTGGCCGCGATCTCGCAAGCCAACGCACTGCTTGAGGAAGACCTGCAGGATCCGGCCCACCGGCAGTTGACCGCGATGGTCAGCCAGAATGCACAGCGGCTGGCAAAAATCGTCGACGACGTCCTCAATATTTCGCGGGCCCAGGTGGCCGGGCCGGAACAAACCGGCGCCAAACTGCTGCTGGAAGATGCGGCACTGCGCGTCAGCCAGGACTGGACTCATCAGACCGGATCAGCAGGCCGGGTTGGCATTAATCTGGGCAACCACCAGACACCGGTGATTTTTGACCCCGAACATTTGCGCAGATTGATGATCAACCTGCTGGACAACGCCTTGCGTTATGCCAGCACGCGTCCCGGCGCCATTGAGGTCGGCGCACAAAGGACAGCAGCGGACCAGGCCAGGTTCACCATCTGGAGTGACGGACCGCCACTGGAGAAAACCGTGGAAGCGCACCTGTTCGAGCCTTTCTTTTCTTCGGAAAGCCGATCCAGCGGCCTGGGCCTGTATATTTGCAGGGAGCTTTGCGAACGTTATGGCGCGGTGATCGGCTACCAGCGCGCAACACGCCAGGACGTTGAGGGCAACGAGTTTTTTGTGCTGTTTCGGGTCGTACAAAATGCCGCCCGCCCCGGTTTGCCTGATATGGAAAGCTTTCCCGCCTGAAGACGATGCCGCAACCGACAATCCCCAGCCAGCAAGCACCGGCGCGCATCCTGGTCATCGATGACGAGCCGGACCTGCGCACACTGTATGAACTCACGCTTCTGCGCGAGGGTTACCGCGTTGAAGCAGCTGGCGACCTGGCACAGGCGCGCAGCCAGCTGGAAACCGGGCAGTTTGATGCCGTCATCACCGACATGCGCCTGCCCGACGGTTTGGGCCTGGAGCTGCTGCGCGACATCGTGAACCAGCAGCGCACCGAACGCTGCGTGGTGATCACTGCACACGGCTCCGCAGAAAACGCCGTAGAAGCATTGAAGGCCGGCGCCTTCGACTACCTGACCAAGCCGGTAGACCTGAAGCAGTTCCGCAATGTGGTGGCATCGGCTGTGCAGGGCTCACGCGCGGCTGCTGGCGCCGGAGCAGGTGTTCCGCCGAAACACAGGAACGACGCTGCCGCAGTGGTACCACCAGGCGCGCAACCCGCCGTGCTGGAAAAGCTGGTCGGCCGATCGCCCTTGATGCAGGCGGTCAAGTCCCGGGTGCAGAAGGTGGCCGGCAGCATGGCACCTGTCCTCATACAGGGAGAATCCGGCACTGGCAAGGAACTGGTGGCACGCGCAGTGCATGGCTGCAGCCATCGCGCCAGCGGCCCCTTTGTCGCCGTTAACTGCGGAGCCATTCCCGAAAATCTGCTGGAAGCCGAATTTTTTGGCGCACGCAAAGGTGCATACACAGGATCTGCGCAGGACCGCCAGGGTTACTTCCAGGCGGCGCAGGGTGGCACGCTGTTCCTGGACGAGATCGGCGACCTGCCCATCGCGATGCAGTCCAAGCTGCTGCGCGCCATCCAGGAAAGGGTGGTCAGGCCGCTGGGCTCCGCCCAGGAAGACACAGTCGATGTGCGCATCGTCAGCGCCACGCACAAGGAACTGGGTGGGGAGGTCGGCGCCGGGCGTTTCCGACAGGACCTTTATTACCGGCTCAACGTGATCGTGATCAGCGTGCCGCCCTTGCGCGAACGCCGCGAAGACCTGCCCCAGCTCTGTTCAGCGCTGCTGGAACGCATCTGCCGGGAATCCGGCATTGGCCTACCGGCACTGACACCCGCTGTGCTCGATCAGCTGAAGGCACATCCTTTCCAAGGCAATGTGCGTGAACTGGAAAACATACTGCATCGTGCAGTGGCATTGAGCGAAGGCGACGAGCTTCATATAGATCCCGCGGTGGATGGCAGCGCTGATCCGGCGGCCTTTGTGGCGGCAGTGCCGCTGGCCGTGCCGCAAAACCTGCAGGACTACCTGGACACGCAGGAGCGCGCCATTCTGTGCAAGGTGCTGCAGGAGACCCGTTTCAACCGGACTGCTGCTGCAGCAAAACTGGGCCTGAGCCTGCGCCAGATCCGTTACCGGATTGCACGCCTGAACATTGCCATGCCCGACGGCGATACAGGCGTTGACCCGGCAGACGCAATCGACAGTGACACCAACCGTGCCTGAAACCAGCCCTGCACACGCGCTGTGGGACAAGGGCTGGTACCGCTGCGCCAGGGCGCTGGCATCACCCAACTTTGGTTCGCGCCCGGCAGGTGCGGCGACAGATCTGGTGGTAATTCACTCCATCAGCCTGCCCCCTGGGGAATTTGGCAACGGCAATGTGCAGCGCCTCTTCACGAACCAGCTGAACTGGGAGGAACACCCCTACTTCCAGCAGATACGCGGCCTGCAGGTGTCTTCACATTTTTTTATCACTCGCAGCGGTGAACTCTGGCAGTTTGTGAGTTGCGATGACCGCGCCTGGCATGCCGGGCAATCGAGCTACCGCGGCAGGTCCAACTGCAATGATGACTCCATTGGCATAGAGCTCGAAGGTCTGGAGGGCAAGACCTTCGAAGCAGCGCAATACGAAACGCTGGCCGGCATTTGCGCCAGCATCATGGCGCACTACCCGATTGCGCACGTCGCCGGCCACGAACATATCGCCGCAGGACGCAAGCAGGATCCGGGACCAGGCTTTAACTGGGTACGGCTACAGCACAGCCTGTCCGCACCGGATCAGTACTTTCCCGCAGCGTCCTGACCACAAGGCGCACCGCGCCCGCGCATGGTGCGCCGCAAAACACCTTTGGCCGTTCTCGCCAAAGCCTCCCTGATGCCTGCGCTGCAGGGATGAAAACCTCCGCAGGCCGCATGGATGCTGGAAGTGTTCGCGCGAGCTCATCCGGGATGCGCTTTGCGCACTGCACCAGCGTCTTTCACCTACCCCATCCGTGCCCTGAAGCAGGTCAAATCGTAAGAAAAGGTTTCGGCAAAAAAATACACCTTAAAACGCTACCTGTAGTGCTTGAATTCACCTTAGACCCTAGGTATAGTGTGTAAGGCCCAATCAAGTTTGACGTGAAATTGAAGTGATCAGGCCGGTGAATCACTGAGCATGGCAAACTTTCGCAACCATGACAGCAACCTTTAAACGAGGGCCTGCAAGAGGCACAAAGGTCTGGAACAAGACCGAAGAAGAACGTCACGCAAGCGGAAATAAATAGCGTATCTGGCGCCCAGTTAAAAAGCGCCCCAGCGCCCATCAAGAACAAGTCAAGAGGAAGATTTAATGCAAACAGTTCAAAGCACAGTATCAGTCGCCACCAGCGTGCCGGCACTTCCCCCACACAGCAGCGACAGCCAGGCCCAGACCAATCCCTTCAGCAACTACCAGATCATCCGCCGCAATGGTGCGGTGGTCCCGTTCGAGCCGAACAAGATCGCGGTCGCGATGATGAAGGCCTTCCTGGCGGTGCATGGCACCCAGGGCGCGGCTTCGGCCAGTGTGCGCGAAACCGTGGACGAACTGACCCAGGCCGTGATGCGCGCGCTGATGCGTTCGCGTCCGGGCGGCGGCACCTTCCATATAGAAGACGTGCAGGACCAGGTCGAGCTGGGCCTGATGCGCGGCGGCCACCACGAAATCGCCAGGGCTTATGTGCTGTACCGCGAAAAGCGCACGCAGGAGCGTGCCCGCCAGCCGCAGGCCGATGCACCTGTCGCCACGTTGATACATGTCACCGACCGCGGCAACAAGGTGGCACTGGATGTGCGCAACCTGCAGGCGCTGATCGAGGCATCCTGCGCCAACCTCGGCGCAGACGTCAAGCCGGACCCCATCGTTGCAGAGACCATGCGCAACCTGTATGACGGCGTGCCCATCGACGAGGTCTACAAGGCGTCCATCCTGGCAGCCCGTACGCTGATTGAAAAAGATCCCGACTACACCTATGCCACCGCGCGCCTGTTGATGCACACCATCCGCCGTGAAATCCTTGGCGAGGAAGTCACGCAGGAACAGATGCATACCCGCTATGCCGAGTACTTCCCCAAGTTCATCGCCAAGGGCGTTCAACACGAACTGCTGGACGAGAAACTGCAGCAGTTCGACCTGGAGCGGCTGGGCGCAGCACTCAAACCAGAGCGCGACCTGAAATTCGATTACCTCGGCCTGCAGACACTGTTCGACCGCTACTTTCTGCATGTGCGCAAGCAGCGCATCGAGCTGCCACAGGCTTTCTTCATGCGCGTGGCGATGGGCCTGTCGCTCAACGAGATCAACCGCGAAGAGCGCGCCATCGAGTTCTACGAAATCCTGTCCTCGTTCGACTTCATGTCCAGCACGCCAACGCTGTTCAATGCCGGCACGCTGCGCTCGCAACTGTCGTCCTGCTACCTGACCACCGTGGCCGACGACCTGGGCGGCATTTACGACGCCATCAAGGAAAACGCGCTGCTGTCCAAATTCGCAGGCGGCCTCGGCAACGACTGGACGCCGGTGCGCGCACTGGGTGCCCATATCAAGGGCACCAACGGCGAATCGCAAGGCGTTGTTCCCTTCCTGAAGGTTGTCAACGACACGGCCGTAGCCGTCAACCAGGGCGGCAAACGCAAGGGCGCCGTCTGCGCCTACCTTGAAACCTGGCATCTGGATATTGAAGAGTTCCTGGAGTTGCGCAAGAACACCGGCGATGACCGCCGCCGCACGCACGACATGAACACCGCCAACTGGATTCCCGACCTGTTCATGCGCCGCGTGATGGAAAAAGGCAGCTGGACGCTGTTCTCGCCATCCGATACGCCAGACCTGCACGACAAGTTCGGCAAGGAATTCGAAGCCCTCTACACCGCTTACGAAGCCAAAGCTGATCGCGGCGAGATCAAGCCGGCCCGCAAGGTGCAGGCGACCGACATGTGGCGCAAGATGCTGTCGATGCTGTTTGAAACCGGCCATCCTTGGATCACCTACAAGGACGCCTGCAACATCCGCTCACCACAGCAGCACACTGGCGTCGTGCATTCGTCCAATCTGTGCACCGAGATCACGCTCAATACCAGCGAAACCGAAACCGCGGTCTGCAACCTCGGCTCCGTCAACCTTGTCCAGCATTTGAAAGATGGCGCCGTTGACCACGAGAAACTGCGCAAGACCATCACCACAGCCATGCGCATGCTGGACAACGTGATCGACATCAACTACTACGCCGTCAAGAAGGCCCGCGACTCCAACATGCGCCACCGCCCCGTGGGTCTGGGCATCATGGGATTCCAGGACTGCCTGTACGAGCTGCGCGTTCCTTACGCATCGCAGGAAGCCGTCGAGTTCGCCGACAAGTCGATGGAAGCCGTCTGCTACCACGCCTACTGGGCATCGACCGAACTGGCCAAAGAGCGCGGCAAGTACGCCAGCTACAAGGGTTCGCTCTGGGACCAGGGGATCCTGCCGCTGGATACGCTGGACATGCTGGCCGAGCAGCGCGGCGGTTACGTCGAGGTCGACCGCTCTTCCAGCCTGGACTGGGAAGCCCTGCGCAAGAAGATCGCCCGGGACGGCATGCGCAATTCCAACTGCGTGGCGATTGCACCGACCGCCACCATCTCGAACATCATCGGCGTGGACGCCTGCATCGAGCCCTGCTTCGGCAACCTCTCGGTCAAGTCCAACCTGTCCGGCGAGTTCACCGTCATCAACCACTACCTCGTCCGTGACCTGAAGCGCCTGGGCCTGTGGGATGACGTGATGGTCGTTGACCTGAAACACTTCGACGGCTCGCTGCGCCCTATCGACCGTGTGCCACAGGACGTGAAGGCGCTTTACGCCACCGCGTTTGAAGTCGAGACGCAGTGGATTGTCGAAGCCGCATCACGCCGCCAGAAATGGATTGACCAGGCACAGTCGCTCAATATCTACATGGCCGGCGCTTCGGGCAAGAAACTGGATGAGACTTACAAGCTGGCATGGCTGCGCGGCTTGAAGACGACTTACTACCTGCGCACTCAGAGCGCAACACACGCCGAGAAATCTACCGTGACTGCAGGCAAGATGAACTCGGTTGCTTCGAGTACGGCAACTGCGCCGTCAGGTATGAGCGCACTCGATGCAGCAGCGGCTGCAGCACAGGCGCAGATGGATGCAACACCGGCAACCGACATCAAGTTCTGTGCGATCGACGATCCAGGTTGCGAGGCCTGCCAATAAAAACAAACCGTGTAGTGAAGCTCTCTCACATCGTTCTGATGACATCACGCATCACATCAAACGATGTAATTGAGCAACACAATTTTGTAGCGATGTGAATGAACACTTTTCATTTTGTATCGCTGCTTTCATAATCCCAAAGTATTGGAAACCTCTATGTTGACCTGGGACGAAGAAGTCAAACCATCATCGCAAAATCATCTTGCCGGCGGCTCACCAGAAAGCCGTTCGATGGAACTTCCGCCTCTTTCTTCTTCCTCCATATCGCCGCAAGCACAAGCTCAGGTGCGCATGCTCAATGACGGCGCCTTCCTTGCGCCGACAACGAGCGCGTCACCAGTTGCAACGGCAGCGCCTGCAGCCCACAAGCGCGTCAAGGCTTCTGACAAACGCATCATCAATGGTCAGACCGACGTCAACCAGCTGGTGCCGTTCAAGTACAAATGGGCCTGGGAAAAATACCTCGCCACCTGCGCCAATCACTGGATGCCGCAGGAAGTGAACATGACACGCGACATCGCGCTCTGGAAAGACCCCAACGGGCTGACTGAAGACGAGCGCCGCCTGGTCAAGCGCAACCTCGGATTCTTCGTCACCGCTGATTCGCTGGCGGCCAACAACATCGTGCTGGGCACCTACCGCCACATCACGGCGCCCGAGTGCCGCCAGTTCCTGTTGCGCCAGGCTTTTGAAGAGGCCATCCACACCCACGCCTACCAGTACATCACCGAATCACTGGGGCTGGACGAAGCTGAAATCTTCAATGCATATAACGAAGTGCAGTCGATCAGGGACAAGGACCAGTTCCTCATTCCTTTCATCGAAGCCATTTCCGACCCGCTGTTCAAGACCGGTACGCCGGAAGCCGACCAGACGCTGCTGAAGTCGCTGATCGTTTTTGCCTGTCTGATGGAAGGCCTGTTCTTCTATGTCGGCTTCACGCAAATTCTTGCGCTGGGCCGCCAGAACAAGATGACGGGCGCTGCCGAGCAGTACCAGTACATCCTGCGCGACGAGTCCATGCACTGCAACTTCGGCATCGACCTGATCAACCAGCTCAAGCTTGAAAACCCGCATCTCTGGACGGCAGAGTTCAAGGCCGAGATCAAGGCCCTGTTCCTCAAAGCCGTCGAACTTGAATACCGTTATGCAGAAGACACCATGCCGCGCGGCGTGCTGGGACTCAACGCATCGATGTTCAAGGGTTACCTCCGCTACATCGCCAATCGCCGTGCCACACAGATTGGACTTGAAACATTGTTCCCGAACGAAGAGAATCCGTTCCCATGGATGAGTGAAATGATCGACCTGAAGAAGGAACGTAACTTCTTCGAGACGCGTGTCATTGAATACCAGTCGGGCGGTGCCCTGTCCTGGGACTGACACGTTGAATCAGATAATTTAAGGCGATACCAGAACAACATGATTTCAAGAATTGCAATGACCAGTGACAGCGCCGTAGAAGCGCGCATTGGGTATTGCTCCTGTGTTCGCGGCGCTGGGCCCGGTTTATCCGCAGGCCCAACGCCGTGAATCGCTTTGCGTACTCCAAACGTGAAGTGCTCTTTGCAATGTGATCAAGGAGAAAACTATGGCAACTGCGAAAAAACCTGCGGCAAAAAAAATGGCCGCTAAAAAAGCACCGGCAAAAAAAGTAGCGGCGAAGAAAGCCCCTGCGAAAAAAGTAGCGGCTAAAAAAGCCCCTGCGAAGAAAGCTCCGGCCAAGAAAGTAGCAGCTAAAAAGGCTCCGGCCAAAAAAGCTGCAGCTAAGAAGGCTCCTGCTAAGAAGGCTCCTGCTAAAAAGGCTCCGGCTAAAAAAGTCGCTGCCAAGAAGGTAGCGAAAAAGGCTCCTGCCAAGAAAAAGGCTGCTGCCAAGAAAGTAGCGAAGAAACCCGCTGCGAAGAAAGCCGCGAAAAAGCCTGCTGCGAAGAAAGCCGCGAAGAAACCCGCTGCCAAAGCACCCGCTGCACCGGCTGCCCCTGCGGCTCAGACTACTCTGAACCCGCAAGCTGCCTGGCCGTTTCCAACTGCCAGCAAGCCGTAAGCAGTAAGGTACTTCTGCTTAAAAGCCCAGCGTCCTCGATGCTGGGCTTTTTTTATGGCGCCTGCAATCATGTCCCCCGCCAAAACCGTACGGGCCTCCGGAGTCACGGGCATTACAGACGTGCTGTTTCCATTCGTACGTGCAGACGCAAACGATGGTGTCATCATTGATATTCATGTCGTGCCGAATGCGCGTAAAACGCAGGTCGATGGCCTGCAGACCAGCGACGCCAGGAACGGCCACATCGCACTCAAACTCAGATTAAAAGCGCCGCCTGTGGACGGCAAGGCCAACGACGCACTGCTCAGATGGCTGGCCTCGCAACTCGGCATAGGCCGCAACACCCTGAAGCTTGTACGCGGTCAGACTTCCCGCAGAAAGCAGTTTGGCCTCTCAATCGAAACGACTGCGGGCGCCGACTGGCAAAAACTGATTGCGCCGTTGCAGCGCAATCAGACAGAGGCCAAGCAGCTTATTTGATGCCGTCAAGCGTATAGTTCTGGCCGCCACGGTGCGCAATCTTGAGCGCGCCGACGCGGTTCCCCAGTTCAGCGCATTTGACCAGTGACCAACCTTGCTCCAGGCCAAACAGCAACGCGCCACGGAAGGCATCGCCACAACCCGTTGGATCCACGACCTCTTTGGCCTGGACGGGGGCCACCAGTGTTTTTTCGCCGCCAATCCAGACTTCGGAACCCTCTGCACCCAGCGTCACGATCAGGCCTTCAACGCGTTTGGAGAGTTCTGCAATCGACATACCCGTACGGTCGCTGAGCAGCTTGGCTTCGTAATCGTTAACCGTAACCCAGGTAGCCAACTCGACAAAATGCGCCAGGTCCTTGCCGTCAAACATTGGCAAGCCCTGACCCGGATCAAATACAAACGGGATACCTGCCTCCTTGAACTGCTCGGCGTGCTGCAGCATGGCATCGCGACCATCTGGCGAAACAATACCCAGTTTGATATCGCTGCGCGCCTCAATGCGCGTGATGTGCGCCTGCATCATCGCGCCGGGATGAAAGGCCGTGATCTGGTTGTTGTCACGGTCGGTCATGATCATCGCCTGTGCTGTGTACGCATCGGCAACCTCGCGAACAAACTCGGTGCTGATGCCCAGGCCCTGCATGCGGGCAGCGTATTCGGCGCCGTCGCTACCGACTGTTGCCATTGGAAGTGGCGTACCACCCAGCTGTTTCAGCGCATAGGCAATATTGCCGGCGCAACCGCCGAACTCGCGTCGCAGCGCCGGCACCAGAAAAGACACATTCAGGATGTGCAACTGGTCAGGCAGGATTTGCTCCGAGAATTTTCCCTCGAAGGTCATGATGGTGTCAAAGGCCAGGGAACCACAAATTACAGCAGGCATTGTTTTCTCGTTTTAAAAATCAGGGATAAAAAGCAAGCAGGCGGTAGCCGGCAACGCGAGGGGAATTGCCACCGGACACCGATGATCCACCGGCAGAATTTGCCGCTTCTGCAGCCAGAATCTGCATCACAACAAAGCCCGTAAAGTCGGAGCCCGACGCGAGCATCGCACCCGGCGCACCGAACTGAGCCGGCGTCAGCACGCGCCGTATGACGGCCTGCTCCTGCATGTCGGTCAGCGTTACTTCCAGCGAAGGCATGGCCACAGGAGTGCCGCCCGTATTTTTCAGTGAAAAACTCAGGCGAAACGAGTCCGCATCCATCCTGTTGAAAGAAGAACTGTCGATCACGACGGACTCTATCTTTCGCACCGGCCCGACATCGCAATGCAGTTGCTCACACAACGTTTGCAGCACGGGCTTCAGGTCTGGCCGCAACGCGGCGACCTGGTCACGTTGCTGCACCAGCACCTGCAGCAGCAATGCAAATCCGAGGAGCACACTGCACATCACCAGCACGGCACGGACGACAGGCCTGCGCCACAAGGCCTTGCGCCTGGCATCACGAACAAACGACACGTCATGCGGAGCTTCCGGATCGCTACCCAGATCACCCCTGACGGAATCTTCCATGTACAACGGCGTCGAATGATTTTCATCGCCATCAACGGCGCGGGCTTCTGCAGCCATGACACGCACGGCTTCCCCGTATTCGTCGGCATCACGCACCGGAGACTCATCGAAGTGCAGGTTCTGGTGCATCACTGGCGACGCATCACCAGGGCCATAGGCATTTGCCTCCTGGCGGGAAATCTCAGCGGCCGCAGGCGAAGGTTGCTGGGCTGAGGGCTCGACAAAAAATACACCCGGGGTCCAGGACTCATCCTGCTGGCCTGCAGGTTCAGGCTGTAGATAGTTATCTTCGGAAGTTGTTGTCGGCAGGCCCTGGTCAAATGACCCAGGCTGCTGCGCATAGCCCTGAGGGTAGGGCTGCTGTAAAGCCGGTTCAGGGGGTGATGAAGAGGCTGGCGTAGCCTGCAGATGCAGCGACGCGTCGAAAACTTCGGAGCAATGCCCGCATCGCACCCAGCCTTGTGAGACTTTGAGTTGATCGGCCACGACTTTGAACATCGTGCCGCATGCAGGGCAGCGCGTGATGAGGCTCATCTAGCGCTGTATTGTAGGGGTTGGCGGCTCCCGAAATGGCATTGAAACGCCAAGCAGCGGGTGCTTTTCAGATACGCGCGGTCATCAATATCCAGCCGTCTTCGGTATCTGCAACTTCCAGTGCGCACCATGGCGCATAAGCAGCCTTCAGCTCGTCGGCCTGGCGATCAAGAATGCCGGCCAGCACAAGGTTTCCGCCTTGTGCGACATGCGAACAGAGCAGCGGTGCGAGCACTTTCAGTGGCGTGGCAAGAATGTTGGCCAGCACAGTCTGGTAGACGCCCACCGCCTTGTCGGGCAAACCTGCGTTGAGGGTGACATGATTGGCTTCAGCATTGGCGCGGCTCGACTGAACAGCGGCCTCGTCGATGTCCACGGCATCAATATCAAGTGCACCAAATTTGGCCGCACCAATGGCCAGGATTCCCGAACCACAACCGTAATCGAGAACACGTCCCAGCGATTTTCCGACAACCTCGGAAGAATTTTTCGACGGGCCGCCCCTAGAAAAATTAGCCTCCTCGGGGGGCAGCGCAGTACGCGCAGCGACAAGCGTGGGGGCTCCATTGGCCGCGATCCAGCGAAGGCACATGCGTGTGGTCGGGTGCGTACCGGTCCCGAAAGCCAGGCCCGGGTCCAGCCGTATCAGTTGCTTCGCCTGCGCAGGTGGCTCGTGCCAGGTCGGCACAATCCAGAACTCGGGTGTGATGTCAACCGGCGCAAACTGGGATTGGGTCAACCGTACCCAGTCCTGCTCGGGTACCGGGCTGATGGCGACCAAAGCACAGCCCGCAAAAAAATCCTGCGCCTGCAACAGCTCGCCGGCCTCGCGCGCAAGCGCTTCGGTGGCAAACAGTGACACGATGCGGGAACGGTCCCAGCCGTCTTTCGGTGGCGGCATGCCGGGCTCGCCGAACAGGGCCCGCTCGGCTGGTGTTTCAGCATCGGCGTCTTCAACGGAAACGCTCAGTGCGTCCAGCGCATCCAGCGCATCACTGATAGCTTCAACACCATCGGCAGGAACGAGCAAGACCAGTTCAAACATGCTGTGATCCCCCACGTTCACTCACTTCGTGTAGCTCTCTGCCACCCAAGGGGGCCGTGCTTGCTTGGGGCGGCCCGGCGCGGCGAACCTTTACCGGCCCGGGATGGTCAGCGGTCACGCTTGGAGAGCCACTCTTCAAGGTAATGGATGTTCGTGCCGCCATCAGTGAACTTGGCGTCCACCATCAACTCGCGGTGCAGCGGGATGTTGGTGTTGATACCTTCCACCACCGTCTCAGCCAGTGCTGTGCGCATGCGGGCCAAAGCCTGCTCGCGGGTGTCGCCATGCACAATGATCTTGCCTATCATCGAGTCGTAATTCGGCGGCACAAAATAGTTGGCATAGATATGCGAATCCACCCGTACGCCAGGCCCGCCCGGTGTATGCCAGGTCGTGATGCGGCCCGGCGAGGGCGTGAACTTGTAGGGATCTTCCGCATTGATGCGGCATTCGATCGCATGGCCCTTGAGCTGCACGTCGCGCTGCAGGAAGGGCAGCTTTTCACCTGCGGCCACCATGATCTGGGTACGCACGATGTCTATGCCGGTGATCCACTCCGTCACCGGATGCTCGACCTGCACGCGGGTGTTCATCTCGATGAAATAAAACTCGCCGTTTTCGTAGAGAAACTCGAAGGTACCCGCGCCGCGATATCCTATCTTCTTGACAGCCGCCACACAGCGGTCGCCGATTTTTTCAATCAGTTTGCGCGGAATGCCGGGTGCAGGCGCTTCTTCAATGACCTTTTGGTGGCGACGTTGCATCGAGCAGTCGCGCTCACCGAGCCAGACCGCGTTCTTGTGTTGATCGGCCAGTATCTGGATTTCAATGTGCCGGGGGTTCTGCAGGAATTTCTCCATGTAAACCTCCGGGTTGCCGAAGGCCGCGCCGGCTTCGGCCTTGGTGGTCTGCACCGCGTGCAGCAGCGCCGCCTCGGTGTGCACCACACGCATGCCGCGGCCGCCGCCGCCGCCGGCCGCCTTGATGATGACCGGGTAGCCAACCTGCTTGGCCGTGCGCTTGATCGTGGCCGCGTCGTCGGGCAATGCACCCTCGGATCCAGGCACGCAGGGCACGCCCGCCTTGATCATGGTCTGCTTGGCCGAGACCTTGTCGCCCATGATGCGTATGGAGTCCGGCGTCGGTCCGATGAACTTAAAACCGCTTTTTTCGACACGCTCGGCAAAATCGGCGTTCTCGCTCAGGAACCCGTAGCCGGGATGAATCGCTTCGGCATCGGTGACTTCCGCCGCCGAGATGATGGCCGGCATGTTGAGGTAGCTGTCTTTGGAGGGCGCAGGGCCTATGCAGACCGACTCGTCAGCCAGCCTTATATATTTGGCGTCGCGGTCAGCCTCGGAATAGACCATCACGGCCTTGACGCCAAGCTCACGGCAGGCGCGCTGGATTCTGAGCGCGATCTCGCCGCGATTGGCGATCAGTATTTTTTTAAACATCGTCTGGTCACCCCGCCATCACTCGATGGTGAACAGCGGCTGTCCATACTCCACGGCCTGGCCGTTCTCGCACAGTATCTTGGTAACTGTGCCGGATTTGTCGGCTTCGATCTCGTTGAGGATCTTCATCGCCTCAATGATGCAGATGGTCTCGCCTTCCTTGACCACGCTGCCGACTTCGACATAAGCCTTGGCGCCTGGCGCCGACGAGCGGTAAAACGTTCCCACCATCGGCGATTTGACGGCGTGGCCAGCAGGTGCGACAGGCGGTTCTGCAGCGGGGGCGACCGGCGAGCCGGCTGCGGGCGCTGCCACGGGTGCTGCTACCATGGCCATTGCCGGCTGTTGCATCACCAAGGGAGCGCCGCTGGATTTGACGATGCGGACCTTGCCTTCGGCTTCGGTGATTTCGAGTTCAGACACATTGGACTCTGAGACGAGGTCAATCAGGGTCTTGAGTTTTCTTAAATCCATGGAGTCTCCAACAACGGTAGATGCCGGTGTAATCAAGGCAACAGGGCCAAACACGGCGTTTTTTAGATTTGCAGATCACTTCAGAAGTGATGAGACTGCGAACAGAAGGCCGGCACAAGGCCATCCCTCTTTATCTTTCGCTTATTTTCAGCTTTTACCCTTTAAAGCAATCAAAGCGCCACAACCAACAGCAACTTCACCGATGACTGGCCTGCAGGGCAGGCGGGAAAGCGCAGAGTTTACATCATGCGAGCGGATGTAAAACAGCAAAATCCAGATTTTGAATGATTTCCGGGGAAATTGATTTTGACGCCTTTTAAATTACATTTAACGTAATTTAATGAAAATAGCCAGCCAAATCCTCTGCAACTACGAATATTAGCTTGCCACCCAGAAGTTAAGTTCTTCCGGCGTCACCTTGCCGGTCTTGCGATGCCGCAATTGCCCGGCTGCGTCGAACACCACAGTGAACGGCATGCTGCCTGAACTATTACCCATGGATTTGCTTAACTGGGTGCCATCGAGTCCAGCCATGGCAACTGCAAATGCCAGAGGTTTGGCCTGCAGCCACTTGCGGACCGCGCTAGGCTGGTCGACAGCCAGCCCCAGCACCTGCCACCCTTTAGCGGTGTTGGCCTTGTAAAAGCTGTCCAGCAAGGGCAGTTCTTCAATGCAGGGTGGACACCAGGTTCCCCAGAAGTTCACCAGCAATGGCTTGCCGCGAAAGCTGTTCATCGCCAGCGGTTGACCATCGGGCGTATCGAAACTGAGGTTCCAGAACGGATCGGCGGGGCCTGCGGAAGCCGCCGGCATTACCACGTCATGTGGCCGTATCTTCCACCAGGCCACACCTGCACCCGCAACGGCGGCCACGGCTGCGGCGCCACCATAAAGCATGTTTCTGCGGTTCATAAAGGTTTGTCCTGGACGGGAGGCTGCTGCATCGCCAGCAATTTTTGCACGGCAGCAATGTCGCCACGCGGCGTGCGGCCTTTGGCGTCCGGTTTCAGGGCGCCTCGCAGGTCGTCGTGGTCATAGACCATCAAGTGCACGCCCACGTTTTCACTCAATGCCTTGCACAGGCTGCTCAGGCTCAGCGCTTCGACATCACCGCAGGTAAAGCCCCTGACGGTGCGCGGCTCATAGTCCACGTTGTGTTCGATCAGCGCGATTTCGGCAGATTTAGGGTCATCACAAAACAGCTGGATGTAAATATCCGACAGCCGGGTTGCCGTGCCGTGCCAGACCGCACCGGCCAAGTAGGGCCGGAAGTCTTTCATGCGCTGCATCCAGACAAGCGCCAGCTCGCGCAGGGCGGCCAGCTCGACCGGCTGCGTATCAGCGCAAAAAATCGCAATGTATTCCAGCACGGCATCTTCGACGAGGTCGTTGCCCGGCAACTCGGTGCGCTGCGGCAATGCCATCTGCTTGACGGCGCGGCGCTTGGCCTGGCCGTACTCCAGGCCTTCTTCAACGACCAGCGCGGCTGCGGTTGCGGCAATTTCGGATTGAAGGGTGTTCACGGCTGGGCGGTTGATGGCAGGCAAAAGAAGAGTTTAGGCCACAGGGGGTCGTGCACTGGTGACCCATAAAATATCCGGCATGCACATACACATATTGGGGATTTGCGGCACCTTCATGGGTGGTCTGGCAGCACTGGCGCGAGAAGCCGGCCACAGGGTGACGGGCTGCGACACCGGCGTCTACCCACCCATGAGCGACCAGCTCCGCGCCCTGGGTATCGAGCTGATTGAGGGTTACAGCGCCGACCAGATGGCCTTTGATCCGGATGTATTTGTGATTGGCAACGTGGTGTCCCGCGCGTGCTTGCCCGACGGGTCTGCCAAATATCCATTGATGGAAGCCATATTGAACAGTGGCAAGCCGTACACCAGTGGCCCGCAGTGGCTGTCCGGCCACGTGCTGCATCACCCCACCCACCACGCGACCGGCCCCCGCCATGTGCTGGCCGTCGCCGGCACGCACGGCAAGACCACGACGACCGCGATGCTGAGCTGGATTCTCGAGAGCGCAGGGCTAAAGCCGGGCTTTCTCGTTGGCGGTGTGCCGCTGAACTTCGGCGTGTCGGCGCGGCTCGGTGAAGGCAACACCTTCGTTATCGAGGCCGACGAATACGACACTGCCTTCTTCGACAAGCGCAGCAAATTCGTTCATTACCGACCGCGCACCGCCATCCTGAACAACCTTGAGTTCGACCACGCCGATATCTTCGATGACCTCGCCGCGATCGAAAGGCAGTTCCATCACCTGGTGCGCACCGTGCCCTCAGAAGGCCGGGTTGTGGTCAATGCACAGGAGGCCAGCCTGCAGCGCGTGCTGGCCAAAGGCTGCTGGAGTGAGCAGGTACTCTTCGGTAGCAGCCCAGCCAATAACAACGGGTTCACAGCCGATGGCGAGCCCCATGACTTCACGGTATTGAAGGCTGGCAAGCCGGTGGCCCGTGTGCAATGGGCTGTCAGCGGCGTTCACAACCAGCTCAATGCACTGGCGGCGCTAGCGGCGGCAGAACACGTTGGCGTTGCGCCGCAGGCTGCAGCCGACGCGCTGGCCAGCTTTGAAAACGTCAAACGCCGCATGGAAGTGCGCGGTGTCATCAAGTCCGCAGGCGGCGAGATCACCGTCTATGACGACTTCGCCCACCACCCGACGGCCATTGCAACCACGGTAGATGGCCTGCGCCGGCAGCTCAATGCCGCAGGCAAAAAGGCCGACCGCATATTCGCCATCTTCGAACCGCGCAGCAACACGATGAAGCTCGGCACCATGACGGCGCAATTGCCCGGCAGCCTCGATAAAGCCGATCTCGCTTTTTGCCATGCCGGCGGCCTCGACTGGGACGCCCGCGCCGCGCTCTCGCCCATGGGCCAGCGTGCGCAGGTCGCGGACAGCATTGAAGAATTGATTGGCCAGGTGAAATCAGCAGCCCGGCCCGGCGACCATTTGCTATGCATGAGCAATGGCGGGTTTGGCGGTATTCATGGCAAGTTGCTGGCCGCACTGACAAGCTGACACCCGGAAGGTCGAAAGCCGTCAATTGTTAATATATAAGTTAACAATTTGGCTTTCGCTACTGAAAATCCCCGCCGCAAGGCCAAAAATAGCTCAAAAATGGCCTGAAAAGGCCTGTTTTAGGTACCCAAAAGGGCTACAGCCCAATGTGGACTAGCGGGACCTGCTATTAAAAACGTAGCGGCCGACAACACTCCCTGCGGGCGTTGCGGTCACTTAGTAGCTGATCCCAAGGCTGGCGACATCCACATGCACCACCGGTTTGCCCAAAGCGGCGCTGGCCGCGCGGGCAAACTCCTGTGACCATTTGGGTTCAGCAAATTTGGCCGGACCGGCGGCCTCGGCGACCACCACCACCTTGTCAGCGGTCAGCAGCTTGCCGGTCGGGCGCAAAGGCTCGCAACCCATTTGCGTGAACTGGTCGTCCAGCCACCAGCGCGCTACATCGTGCGGCATGGGCTGGACTTCCTCCAGATCTATGCGCACTGGCGTTACGCCCTTGAACGTCACACTGACTTCGCTTCGCATGGCCTGTTCCTCACGAAAGATGCTGTGGCCTCCATCGTGCGCGCGCGGCTGCCATGCGGGCAATTCGCGGAAACCCGCGAAAGGCCTCACGCGCTGCCATGCCTATTTTTTTGCGCGGCGGGCCAGTACAGCTTCCGACAGTGTGTCCAGCACGGACAGCGAGTCACCCCAGGACAGGCAGGCATCGGTGATGCTCTTGCCGTATTCCAGTTTGCTGGCGTCGTCCTTGCCAGGCGTGAACTTCTGCGCGCCGGGATTGAGGTGGCTTTCCACCATCAGGCCGAAGACCTGCGTCGAGCCGCTGGCAATCTGGCCGGCGATGTCACGTGCAACCTCGACCTGCTTTTCATGCTGCTTGGAGCTGTTGGCGTGGCTGCAGTCGACCATCAGCGTGGCCGGCAGTTTGGCTGCCGCCAGTTCCTTGCAGGCGGCAGTCACACTGGCTGCGTCATAGTTGGGCGCCTTGCCGCCGCGCAGGATGACGTGGCAGTCCGGGTTGCCGTTGGTCTGCACGATGGCGACCTGGCCGTTCTTGTGCACCGACAAAAAGTGGTGGCCGCGCGCCGCAGCCTGGATGGCGTCTGTGGCGATGCGGATGTTGCCATCGGTGCCGTTCTTGAAACCGATGGGCGCAGAGATGCCGGAGGCCAGTTCGCGGTGCACCTGGCTTTCCGTCGTGCGCGCGCCAATCGCGCCCCAAGCGATCAGGTCGCCGATGTACTGCGGCGAGATCACGTCCAGAAATTCACTCCCCGCCGGCAGGCCCAGGCGGTTGATATCAATGAGCAGCTGGCGTGCAATACGCAGGCCTTCGTCGATGCGGTAGCTCTCGTCGAGGTACGGATCGTTGATAAGGCCCTTCCAGCCGACGGTGGTGCGTGGTTTTTCGAAATACACACGCATCACAATTTCCAGCGTACCGGCGTACTTTTTGCGCTGCTCCATCAGGCGGCGTGCGTAGTCCAGTGCAGCACCCGGGTCGTGGATGGAGCAGGGGCCAATCACCACCAGCAGGCGGTCGTCCTCACCGGCAATGATGTTGTGAATGGTCTTGCGGGTCTTGCTGATCAGCGACTCGACGGCCGTGCCGCGAATCGGGAAGAAGCGGATCAAATGCTCGGGAGGGGGTAGCACGGTGATGTCCTTGATGCGTTCGTCGTCGGTCTGGCTTGTCCGTTCGGCGGTTGCATACCAGCTGTTGTCGCTGGCGGAGGTGGCTTTGGCATTCATCGCAGTCTTCCTTTTTTAGATATCGTTGGTTCGCTGATCAGGTCAAAAACATTCAAATAACAAAAACGTAAGGGGCAAAAAAAAACCGCCGGGGGTCCGGCGGTTTTGAGAATCTTGTTGCGTTTTTTGAGGTTACGCGAAAGTCTCTCGACGGCCGGAGGCGGTTGAGAACCAAAAGTAACCAAAATAAAACGTTGCGGAGTGCATGGCCTGAAATGTAGCACAGCTCAAAAAAGGTGGTTAAAAGGCAGGCCTGCTCAGGCCGTGCCGCCCACCGTCAGGCCATCGATGCGCAGTGTCGGCTGGCCGACGCCTACCGGCACGCTCTGGCCTTCCTTGCCGCAGGTGCCAACGCCGCTGTCGAGCTGCATGTCATTGCCCATCATGGTCACGCGGGTCAGCGCATCGGGGCCGTTGCCGACAATCGTCGCGCCCTTGACCGGGTACAGAATCTTGCCGTTCTCGACCCAGAAAGCTTCGCTGGCCGAGAACACAAACTTGCCGGAGGTGATGTCCACCTGACCGCCGCCGAAGTTGGTCGCGTACAGGCCCTTCTTGATGCTGGCGACGATTTCCAGCGGATCCTTGTCGCCACCCAGCATGTAGGTATTGGTCATGCGCGGCATAGGCACATGGGCATAGCTTTCGCGGCGGCCGTTGCCGGTGGGCTTGACCTTCATCAGGCGCGCGTTGAGCGAGTCCTGAATGTAGCCCTTCAGGATGCCGTCCTCGATCAGCACATTGCGCTGGCTGGCATTACCTTCGTCGTCAACGTTGAGCGAGCCGCGGCGGTCGGCAATCGTGCCGTCGTCCAGCACCGTCACGCCTTTGGCTGCGACGCGCTGGCCAATCTTTCCTGCGAAGGCACTGGAGCCCTTGCGGTTGAAATCACCTTCCAGCCCGTGGCCAATAGCTTCATGCAGCAGGATGCCGGGCCAGCCCGAACCAAGAACAACGGTCATTTCACCGGCTGGTGCCGGGCGCGCTTCGAGGTTGGTGAGCGCAGCCTTGACGGCATCGGCCACGTATTCGGCAATCTGCGCGTCGTCAAAATAAGCCAGGCCAAACCGCCCGCCGCCGCCGCCGGAACCCATCTCGCGGCGGACTTTACCAGCGACTTTTTTCTCGGCGATCACGGTCACGCTCAGGCGCACCAGCGGACGCACATCGGCGGCCAGCGTGCCATCGGCGCGCGCCACCATCACCACGTCATATTCACTGGCCAGCCCCGCCATAACCTGCACGATGCGCGGGTCTTTGGCCTTGGCGAGTTTTTCAACTTTCTCCAGCAGCTTGACCTTGGCGGTGCTGTCCAGCGTGGCAATCGGATCGAGGTCCTGGTAGAGCGAACGGCTGCTGGCCACCTTGCGGCCCGGCGTCTTGATGCGCCCGGATTTGCTGGCGGCGGAAATGCTGCGCACCGTGCGTGCTGCGTCCAGCAGCGACGCATCGGAAATATCGTCGGAGTAGGCAAAGGCGGTTTTTTCACCGCTGACAGCACGCACACCGACGCCCTGGTCAATGCTGAACGAGCCCGTCTTGACGATGCCCTCTTCCAGGCTCCAGCCTTCGCTGCGCGTGTACTGGAAATACAGGTCGGCATCGTCTGCGCCGTGCGAGGTGATTTCACCCAGTGCGCGGCTCAAGTGCGCCTCCGTCAGGCCGAAGGGCTTGAGCAGCAGGTTTTGCGCAATCTCCAGCCGCTCGGATGTGGAGGCGGCCGTCGGCTTGACGGTGGACGACGTCGTAGACGCGTTGAGTTTCGAGCCGGGAGCAGAGCGAAGTGAGGTCATCGGCCCATTGTAGGCAGTCTGACATCATGACGCGCTGAAAAAGGGTATCCCTGATTCAGGACTGGACCAGACGTTTCGCTTTCGCAATCGACATCAGAATTCCCACTGCCAGCCCCAGCGTCACCATGGCGGTGCCGCCATAACTGATAAACGGAAGCGGCACGCCGACGACAGGCAGGATGCCGCTGACCATGCCCATATTGACGAATGCATAGGTGAAAAAAATCATCGTCACCGCACCGGCCAGCAGGCGCGCAAACAGCGTCGGGGCTTCCATCGCAATCGCCAGGCCGCGCAGTATCAGGAAGATAAAGGCGCCAATCAGCATCAGGTTGCCGGCCAGGCCAAACTCTTCGGAAAACGCGGCGAAGATGAAGTCGGTGGTGCGTTCGGGAATGAACTCAAGATGGGTCTGCGTGCCCGCCATAAAACCCTTGCCCAGCAAACCACCCGAGCCGATGGCAATCATCCCCTGGATGATGTGAAAACCCTTGCCCAGCGGGTCTCGCGACGGGTCCAGCAGCGTGCAGATGCGCTGCTGCTGGTAATCGTGCAGCACCGGCCAGCGCACGCCGTCAGCACACAGGCGCGGCTCGAACCAGACGATGAGAAAAATCCCCACCAGCGCTACAAGTACCGGCGGAGTAATCAGCTTCCAGCTCAGCCCGGCAAAAAATATCACGGCAAGGCCTGCGGCCAGGACCAGCAGCGAGGTGCCAAGGTCGGGCTGCTTCATGATCAGGCCGACCGGCACCAGCAACAACGCACCGGCCACGATGAAGTCCAGCGGCCGCAACTGCCCTTCGCGCTTCTGGAACCACCAGGCCAGCATCAGCGGCATCGCGATCTTCAGGATTTCGCTCGGCTGGATCACCACGCCCACGTTGAGCCAGCGGCGTGCGCCCTTTTTCGTGATGCCGAACACCGCAACCGCAATCAGCAGGGTCACGCCCAGGATGTAAAGCGGCACGGCAAAGGCCATCAGGCGCTGCGGCGGCACCTGCGCCACCATGAACATGATGGCACCGGCAATCATCATGTTGCGGCCATGGTCGACAAACCGCGTGCCGTGGTCGTAGCCGGACGAATACATGATCAGCAAGCCCGCGCAGGCCAGCATGAAAACCGCAAAAGCCAGCGGGCCGTCGAAACCCTGAAACAGCGGCATCGTGCGCTGGAAAAGCGAGGGTTTGTCAAAAACGGCAGCCATGGCGGCGATTATCCGCCAGCTTGGCGAGCGCACCGCCTGTGACCCGGTCACAGGGATGGGAAAATGGCCGCAGACACCCGCACACCATGACAACCACCCACCTGCTTTATCTGCACGGCTTCCGTTCATCGCCACAGTCCGTCAAATCGCAAAAAATGGCGGCGCTTGTTGCGCAGCGCTACCCCGGCGTGACCTGGTGGTGCCCGCAGTTGCCACCTTCACCGGCGCAGGCGATGCATGACATCCTGCAAGGCATTGCCGGCTGGCCCGCCAGCATGGCGGTGATCGGCTCGTCACTGGGCGGTTTTTATGCGACCTGGGTAGCAGAGCAGAAAAAATGCCGCGCCGTGCTGCTGAACCCGGCCGTGGATCCGGCGCGAGACCTGGCGAAGTACATCGGCGAGCAGACCTCGTGGCACGACCCAGCCGAAACCTTCTTTTTCAGACCGGAGTTTGTGGACGAACTCAAGGCACTGCAGGCCGGCCCGCTGGCAACGCCAGACAACTATTTAGCTGTCATTGCAAAGGGCGACGAGGTGCTGGACTGGCGCGAGATGACGGCCCGCTACAAGGGCGCGCAGATACGGCTACTGGAAGGCAGTGACCATGCGCTCAGCGACTTCGACGAGCACCTGCCGGCCATACTCGATTTCCTGGCACTGGCCCGTCAGGGTGGCTGATTACACTCTTCCTTCACCATTTAAAGGCCATCGTTTTGTTTGTATTGTTTGAAGAGACCGGCAAGTTCCTGGCAGGCCGCATTTTGTCCGAGGCCGACAGCTCCCTGCAGGTCGAGCTGGACTCTGGCAAGCGCGTAAAGGTCAAGGCCGCCAACGCGCTGCTGAAATTTGAAAAGCCGGCCCCGGCCGAGCTGATGGCCGCCGGGCAGAAACTCAGTGAAGACATAGAACTCGAGCTGGCCTGGGAATTTGCCAGCGAAGAAGAGTTCGGCTTTGCCGATCTGGCGCGTGACTACTTCAGTGCCGACGGCAAACCTGCCACGCAGGAGCAGCAGGTGGCCGCGTTGTTCCGGCTGTTTGAAGCACCACACTACTTCCGACGTGCCGGCAAGGGCCGCTTTAAAAAGGCCCCCGCAGAAATATTGCAACTTGCACTGGCTGCGATTGAAAAGAAAAAACAGCTCGCCCTGCAAATCACCGCCTGGGCCGAAGATCTGGCCAAGGGCGAATGCCCGGCACCGATACGCGAACAGCTGTACAAAATCCTGTTCAAGCCGGACAAGAACAGCGCCGAATACAAGGCCGTGGTCGAGGCCTCTCGCAACACCCACACCGCGCCGCTCGACCTGCTGCAAAAGGCAGGCGCCATCACCTCGGCCTACCAGTTCCACTGGCGGCGTTTCCTGTTCGAGAACTTCCCCAAAGGCACGGGCTTCCCTGCGCTGCAGGCACCCGCGCACAAGGAAGCCCTGCCGCTCGCCGATGTGCGGGCCTTCTCTATAGACGACTCGCAGACGACCGAAATCGACGATGCACTGTCGGTGCAAGGCCTGGGCACGGGCACCGTCACGCTGGGCATTCACATTGCCGCGCCCGGCCTGGCGGTTTTGCCCGGCAGTCCGGTCGACAACGTCGGCCGCTCGCGCTTGTCCACCGTCTACATGCCCGGCTACAAGCTGACCATGCTGCCCGATGAGGTGGTGCAGAACTACACACTGCAGGCAGGCCGCAACTGCCCTGCCGTGTCGCTGTATGTGACGATGGACGAGGCCAGCTTCGGAATCCAGTCTTCGGAAACAAAGCTCGAGCAGGTGCCGATTGAAAGCAACCTGCGCCACGATGTGCTGGACAGCACGTTCACCGAAGCGTTTTTTGAAGCGGCGCAAACCGCAGCGCCACCGGCGGGCATTGAGTGGGCTGCGGAGCTGGTGTTTTTGCACAAGCTGGCCAAGCACCTGAAGGCACAGCGCGAGATAGCGCGCGGCAAACCCGAAAATTTCAACCGGCCAGACTACAACTTCCGGCTGGACAACCTTTCCGGCAACGAACCAGCAGGCAGTGAAGCCGTCAGCATCACGACACGCCAGCGCGGCGCACCGCTTGATCTGATCGTGTCCGAAGCGATGATCCTGGCCAACAGCAGCTGGGGGCAGTGGATGGCCGAACTCGGTGTGCCCGGCATTTACCGCAGTCAGGCCAGCCTGGCGCCGGGCGTCAAGGTGCGCATGGGCACCAAGGCGCTGCCGCATGCCGGCCTGGGTGTCAAAAGCTATGCCTGGAGCACCTCGCCGCTGCGCCGCTACACCGACCTGGTCAACCAGTGGCAAATCATTGCCTGCGCCAAGAACGGGCCGACAGCGGCCTTGGTGGCACCGTTCAAACCCAAGGATGCGGAACTGTTTTCCATCATCTCGGGTTTCGATGCGGCCTACAGCGCCTACAACGGTTTCCAGTCCGGCATTGAACGTTACTGGACACTGAAATACCTGCAGCAAAACGGCATCACCGAGCTGACCGCCACCGCCTTCAAGGACAACCTGGTGCGTGCCGACGAGTTGCCGCTGGTATTGCCCGCAGCAGGCGCGCAGGGTTTGCCGCGCGGCGCGCGGGTTCGGGTACGGCTGGGCGAGATCGATGAAATCACGCTGGACCTGAACGGCACCGTGATCGAGCGGCTGGATGTTGCCGCCGATGCGGGGGCAGCAGCAGAAGGCGACGATGGTGACGACGACGAGGAAAGCCTGGCCTCCGGACCCATCTCGATTGCCGTCGACGTGCACGAGCCTGCGGCAGACGCCGCCGGTGTTGTTTCTTCTGCATCCTGAGGCACCACAGCTGGCGTTTTGTCATCCGGGCAGGGGCGGTTGAGCCGATGGGAGCGGATAATTGGCCCCTGTGAAATCATTCAGCACACTGCAAATTGCCCTGGGAGCGTCCGTCCTGGTTCACGCAGTGGTGCTGACGACGCGTTTTGTCGACCCCGAGGGGTTCAACCGCGTGTTCCAGGACACGCCACTGGAGGTCATCCTCGTCAACGCCAGGTCCAATGAAAAGCCCGAGGTCGCCAGAGCCATCGCACAGGCCTCGCTGGCCGGCGGCGGCGAGCTTGAAAAAGGCCGGGCCACCTCACCGCTGCCGCCATCGGCATTGACCGAAATGGGCGACGCGGCCGAAGAAGCGCAGCGCAAGGTCGAATCGATGCAGCAGCAGCAAACCCAGTTGCTGGCGCAGATAAAAAAGGAACTGGCCACGATGCCGCCGCCTGATCCCAACCTGCCAGCCAATGATCCGGCGCAGGCACAGCGCGAGGAAAAACGCCGGGCGCTGATCAAGATACTGGCCGAGATTGAAAAGCGCATCAACGAAGAAAACGCCAGGCCGAAAAAACGCTACATCAGCCCGTCGACCCGCGAAGAGGTGTATGCCACTTACTACGATGGCCTGCGCAGGCGCATAGAAGACAAGGGCACCAGCAACTTCCCCGAGCTGGCCGGCAAAAAGCTGTACGGCGAGCTGACCATGATCGTCACGGTCAACCATGACGGGCGTATCCTGTCTACCGAAGTGGTCGAGACTTCCGGCAACCTGACACTGGACAGGCGGGCACAAAGCATAGTTCGCGGTACCGGCCCGTTCGAGCGCTTCAGCAGCGCGATGCGTAAACGCGCCGACCAGATCGTGGTGGTGTCGCGCTTCAAGTTCACCAAGGACGAGACGCTTGAAACAAAAATCACCAGCCGCTGACACCATGGCAACGCGCTTCACCACACCCTGCATCATCAAAGGCATTGCCGCATGAAAGCCGCGCTGCGATTGCTGGGGCTCATCGTGATTGCAGGGCTGGCGCTGCAGCTGTATTTTGTGGCGCGGATTGCCATGATGGTCGTCATCAACCCCGAGTCCACCGCCTTCCAGCGCTCCGAGACATACCGCGTTGCCACGACCACCGGCAGCCTGAAGTGGCGCCAGCAGTGGGTGCCCTACGACAAAATATCGGACAACCTCAAGCGCGCCGTCATCGCCTCTGAAGACGCCGGTTTTGCCCTTCACGATGGCGTCGATATTGAAGCGCTTGAAAAAGCCTGGGACAAAAATGCGAAAGCCGAGCAGCGCGTGCAAAAGTCTGCCGCCAGACCGGGGGCTTCCGGCAAGGCGCAACTGGCACCGGCCCGGGCGCCCAAGATAGTCGGCGGCTCGACCATCACGCAGCAACTGGCAAAGAACCTTTTCCTGTCGGGTGAACGCACGCTGCTGCGCAAGGGCCAGGAACTGGTGCTCACACTGATGCTGGAGATGCTGCTGGGCAAGGAGCGCATCCTCGAGATCTACCTGAACAATGTCGAATGGGGTGAAGGTATCTTTGGCGCAGAAGCAGCTGCCCAGCATTACTACCGAAAACCTGCCGCCAGCCTCAGCGCGTATGAGGCCGCGAGACTGGCCGTGATGCTGCCGCGGCCCAAATATTTCGAGACCCGTCCCGGCTCGGGTTACCTCTCCTCTCGCGCCGGCACCATCGCCGCGCGCATGGGTGGTGTCGAGCTGCCGTAGCAGCAGGCACACCGCCGTCCCCGGGTAATACACCAGCGTTCGCGTCACAGGCCCCGCTTATCATTGCCCCCATGCTGGCAAAGTTGATGGGTTTGTTTTTACTGGGGCTGATCCGTGTGCTCACCGGTGCACAGGCACGCTGGCAGGGCTGCCCCCCCAAGGCCGAGCAGCGGATTTATTTCGCCAACCACCAGAGCCATGCCGACCTGCTGCTGATGTGGGCCGCACTGCCTGAAGAGTTGCGCAGCATCACCCGGCCGATTGCCGCCAAGGACTACTGGACCAAGACCGCCTTCAAGCAGTGGGTGACCACTGCGGTGTTCAACGCCATTTATGTGGACCGCGCCAAGACCGGCGACCAGGACCCGCTGGAGCCGCTGATAGAAGCGCTGACCAACGGCGACTCCATCATCCTGTTCCCCGAAGGCACGCGTGGCAACCAGGAAGAGCCGCAGAGTTTTAAATCCGGCCTGTACAACCTCGCAACGAAGTTTCCCGATGTAGTGCTGGTACCGGCCTGGATCAACAACGTGCAGCGTGTGATGCCCAAGGGCGAGGTCGTGCCGGTGCCCATCCTGTGTTCGGTCACCTTCGGTGCGCCGATTGCACTGGGCGCGGATGAAGAGCGCGGCCACTTCCTGACGCGTGCGCGTGAAGCCGTGCTGGCGCTTCGGGAATCCTGATGAACAGCTTTTTGCGCAACCTCTCCGCATCACACCAGGTCGCCCTGCTGTTTGTTGTCGTCTTCGGCCTGCTGACCCTCATCAGCATCGCAGCGTTTGTGATGGCGCTGCGCGACACGCGCGAAGACGACGTCTACACCCAGCGGCTGCGCGAGTTCAGCCGCCTGCTGCGTACCTCATGGGCCATGTCCACCGTGTTCTGGATAGGCTGGGCACTGGGCGAGACGGTGGCCACCGTGCTGTTCGGGCTGGTTTCGTTTTTTGCGCTGCGCGAATTCATCACACTGTCGCCTACGCGCAAGGGCGACCACCGCAGCCTGGTGCTGGCGTTCTTTGTCGTGCTGCCGGTGCAGTTCGCCATGGTGATCACGCGCTCGTTCAACCTGTTCACGGTGTTCATACCGGTGTATGTGTTTTTGCTCCTGCCTGTCGTCAGTGCACTGGCCGGCGATACACAGCGCTTTCTCGAACGCAATGCCAAGCTGCAGTGGGGCATCATGGTCTGCATCTACGGCAGCAGCCATGTGCCGGCCCTGCTGTTGCTGAACTTTCCGCAGTACCAGGGCAAAAATGCCTTCCTGGTTTTTTTCCTGGTGCTGGTGGTGCAGACCTGCATGATCGTGCAGCACCTCGTCGGCCGCCGCCTCAAGCGCCCGCCGAGTGCCCCCGGTGTCAGCAAGAGTTTTAACTGGAGCAGCTGGCTGATCGCCGTGGTGGCGGGCAGCCTGCTGGGCGGTGTGATGGCAGGGCTGACGCCATTCAAGCCGGCGCAGGCCGTGGCGATGGCTTTCATCGCCTGCGTGGCGGGCTCGCTGGGCCACCTGGTGATGAAGGCGCTCAAGCGTGACCGCGGCATCCCCAACTGGGGCAAGCGCGGCATAGGTGTCACCGGCGCCAGCGGCCTGCTCGACAGGGTCGATGCCCTGTGTTTTGCCGCACCGGTGTTCTTTCATTCGGTGCGCTGGTACTTCGGCGTCTAGATTCGGGTAGCTGACCAGATGCGCATTCTTGGTATTGACCCGGGCCTTCAGGTTGCTGGCTTTGGTGTGGTCGATGTAGAAGGCCAGGACCTGCGTTATGTCGCCAGCGGCACCATCACCACCAAACACCTGGACACCCGCAACCTGCCCGCGCGCCTGAAGGTGCTGTTCGATGGTGTGCGCGAAGTCGTAGAACGTTACCAGCCCGACTGCTCATCTGTCGAAATCGTCTTCGTCAACGTCAACCCGCAGTCCACACTGATGCTGGGCCAGGCACGCGGCGCCTGCGTCACCGCGCTGGTGAGCGCCAACCTTCCTGTCGCCGAATACACGGCGCTGCAGCTCAAGCAGTCGGTCGCCGGTTACGGCAAGGCGGGCAAGGCCGAGGTACAGCAGATGGTGATGCGCTTGCTCAAGCTGCCGGCCCTCCCGGGCAAGGATGCCGCCGATGCACTGGGCCTGGCCATCACGCATGCGCACGCAGGGCGCTCGGCAGGCATTCTGGCGGCTGCCCTGTCACGCAAATAGCGGCACCCTGTAATGCTTCAAATTTAATGCATTAAGACTCTAATGCATTAAATTTGAGGCATTACAGAAAATTTGGGCTGTTTCAGGCTGCCTGACGGCTCCGACAAGCGAAAAAAAGATCAAAACAGCTGTTTTTGACCTTTTTTAACCATCATTTAGGCCTCAAACCCTTTGTGGACTAGCGCCACCTGCTATTAAATAAATAGCGGCGCGTTTTTGCCTCAGACGATGCGCTCCAGCACCAGCACGGCGAAAAAGCCCAGCCCGGCGAGCACTGTCCATTTCAGGATGACGAGGCCCGTGCGCTTGAAACGCGCCTGGCCGGTGCCGGCATAAAACATGAAGGAAACAATGGCTGCAAGCAGCAGCAAAAAGATGAGCCAGCGGAACAGCAGCATGGTGTGAGGTCGGGCCTACCAGGCCCGCGCCAGCGTGGCAAAACCTTGCGGCGCACGCTTTTCGTCTTCAAAGGTGACGACCTCGTAGGCATCGCTGCGCGACAGCAGTTCACGCAAGAGCTTGTTGTTCATCGCGTGGCCGGAGCGGAAGGCGCTGTAGGCCGCCAGCAAAGGCTTGCCCAGCAAGTGCAGGTCGCCCATCGCGTCGAGGATCTTGTGTTTGACGAACTCGTCGTTGTAACGCAGACCGTCGCTGTTGAGCACCTTGTAGTCGTCCATCACGATGGCGTTGTCCAGGCCGCCACCGAGCGCCAGGCCGTTGGCACGCATCATCTCGACGTCCTTGGTGAACCCGAAGGTGCGGGCCCTGGCGATATCGCGGGTGTACGAACCGGTGCCCATGTCGAACTCGACACGCTGGCCGGTGGAGTCAACCGCCGGGTGGTCGAAGTCGATTTCAAAACTGAGCTTGTAGCCGTCATAAGGACTCAGGCGCGCCCACTTGGTCGAGGCGCCCTCGCCTTCACGCACTTCCACCGGCTTGATGATCCGCACAAAACGTTTGGGCGCCTTCTGCAGCGCAATGCCGGCGGACTGCAGCAGAAACACGAAAGAAGACGCAGAGCCATCAAGAATGGGCACTTCTTCCGCGGTGATGTCCACGTACAGGTTGTCTATGCCCAGACCGGCACAGGCCGACATCAGGTGCTCGACGGTGTGCACCTTGGCATGGCCTGTCGAGATGGTCGACGCCAGCCGCGTATCCGTCACCGCCAGTGCAGAAATCGGGATGTCCACCGGCTGCGGCAAATCAACCCGCCTGAAAACGATACCGGTATCAGGCGCAGCCGGCCTCAGGGTCAGCTCTACCCGCTGGCCGCTGTGCAGGCCAACGCCTACCGCTTTGGTCAGGGACTTGAGGGTTCTTTGGGCGAGCATGCTCTCATTTTAATTTAAGGCTAACCCTCTTCACAGGGAGGGATTAACGGAATGAAACGCGTAGCGAGCGGCTCAAGGTTGAAACGAGGAGCGCAGCCGTACACGGGTACGGCGCGCACCGCAGCTTCAAGATTGAGTCGCGCAGCAGCTTTGCATCCGTTAATCGGCCTGCTTGCGCAGGAAGGCCGGGATCTCGAAGTCGTCCATGCCGCCAGACGCCAGCGCGTCAACCTTGGCAGCCGCCTGCGTGCGGTTGGTACGCCAGACGCTGGGCACAGCCATGTTGCCGTAGTCAGGCTGGGCAGAACCAACGGAAGGCTGGGAAATATTTCCACCGCCAGCAACAGCATTCAGCGTGGGCACGTTGAACGGCACGTTGTCGGTGCCGGTGCGCAGTACCTGCAGCGGCGGGGCCGTGCGGCGTGCGCCCTGGCGCGACAGGCCTGTGGCCACCACGGTGACGCGGATGTCGTCGCCCAGCTCGTCGTCGTACGCTGTGCCGTAGATCACATGCGCGTCGGGCGATGCGTAGGCACGGATGGTGTTCATCGACAGTTTGGATTCGTTCAGCTTGAGCGAGCCCTTGGCTGCAGTGATCAGCACCAGCACACCCTTGGCGCCGGACAGGTCTATGCCTTCCAGCAGCGGGCAGGCCACAGCCTGCTCTGCCGCGATGCGGGCACGGTCAGGGCCATTGGCGCGGGCGGTGCCCATCATGGCCTTGCCGGGCTCGCCCATCACGGTGCGCACGTCTTCAAAGTCGACGTTCACATGGCCGGGCACATTGATGATTTCGGCAATGCCGCCGACCGCGTTTTTCAGCACGTCGTTGGCGTGGGCAAAAGCCTCGTCCTGCGTCACATCATCACCCAGCACTTCGAGCAGTTTCTCGTTGAGCACCACGATCAGCGAATCAACGTTGGCTTCGAGTTCGGCCAAGCCGAGGTCGGCGTTGGTCA
Source organism: Pseudomonadota bacterium (assembly GCA_040388075.1). Lineage (GTDB taxonomy): Bacteria > Pseudomonadota > Gammaproteobacteria > Burkholderiales > Burkholderiaceae_C > Polaromonas. Next base: position 179,531 of record JAZKCN010000002.1, read on the forward strand.
TGCGGCGGCCGCCTTCAAACTCGAAAGGCTTGGTCACCACACCGACGGTGAGGATGCCCATTTCTTTCGCCACACGTGCAATCACGGGTGCAGCACCAGTACCGGTGCCGCCGCCCATGCCGGCCGTGATGAACAGCATGTGCGCGCCGGCGATGGCGCTGCGGATGTCGTCCACTGCCAGCTCGGCTGCGTCACGGCCCTTGTCAGGCTTGCTGCCGGCGCCCAGACCGCTGCCGCCCAGCTGGATGGTCTTGTGCGCGCTGCCGCGGCTGAGCGCCTGCGCGTCAGTGTTGGCGCAGATGAACTCGACGCCCTGGACGCCGCAGTCAATCATGTGGCCGACAGCATTGCCGCCGCCGCCGCCGACACCAATCACCTTGATCTGTGTGCCCTGGTTGAACTCTTCGATTTCAATCATTTCGATGCTCATGGGGAGCCTCCGTTTCAGTAATTTGCAGTTGCCAAAAATTTATGGATGTTTGTTGTGGGTCTTGACGTGTTTTCATGAAGGGGGATCTGCGCCTCCTGACCGCGTACATCGTGGGGCCGCCCGAATCAAAGCTGAATGGTGTTTCATGCGATGCCCCATTTAAAAGTTGCCTACGAACCAGTCTTTGACCTTGCCGAACGCGTTGTGCACGCTGCCCGCCTTTTGCGAGACCTTGTAGCCCCGCATGCGCGCCATGCGCGCTTCTTCCAGCAGGCCCATGACGGTGGCCGCACGCGCCTGTGCGACCATGTCCGACAGCGCGCTGGAGTAACGCGGTATGCCGCGCCGCACCGGCTTCAAAAAGATGTCTTCACCCAGCTCGACCATGCCCGGCATCACGGCGCTGCCGCCGGTGATGACGATGCCGGACGACAGCACTTCTTCGTAACCCGATTCACGAATCACCTGCTGAACCAGCGAATAAATTTCTTCAATGCGCGGCTCGATCACACCGGCCAGCGCCTGCTTGCTGAGCATGCGCGGGGCGCGGTCGCCCAGGCCGGGCACTTCAACCTGCGTGTCAGGGTCGGCCAGCAGCTGCTTGGCATAACCGCTTTCAACCTTGATGTCTTCGGCGTCCTTGGTCGGCGTGCGAAGCGCCATGGCGATATCGCTGGTGATCAGGTCGCCGGCAATCGGTATGACGGCGGTATGACGAATCGCACCGCCAGTGAAGATGGCCACGTCGGTCGTGCCTGCACCGATATCGACAAGCGCGACGCCGAGCTCCTGCTCGTCCTGCGTCAGCACGGCCAGGCTGGACGCCAGCGGGTTCAGCATGAGCTGGTCCACTTCCAGCCCGCAGCGGCGCACACACTTGATGATGTTTTCTGCCGCGCTTTGCGCACCGGTCACGATGTGCACCTTGGCTTCAAGCCGTATGCCGCTCATGCCAATGGGCTCACGCACATCCTGACCGTCAATCACAAACTCCTGCGGCTCAACCAGCAGCAAACGCTGGTCGGTGGAGATGTTGATGGCTTTGGCGGTTTCAATCACGCGCGCCACATCGGCCTGCGTGACTTCCTTGTCTTTCACCGCCACCATGCCGCTGGAGTTGATGCCGCGTATGTGGCTGCCGGTGATGCCGGTGTAGACACGCGCAATCTTGCAGTCGGCCATCAGCTCGGCTTCTTTCAACGCCTGCTGGATGCTCTGCACCGTGGCATCGATATTGACCACCACACCGCGCTTGAGCCCGTTGCTGGCAGCAATGCCCAGCCCGGCCAGCTTGAGCTCGCCGCCGGGCAGGACTTCGGCGACCACCACCATGACCTTGCTGGTACCAATGTCCAGACCCACAACCAGATCTTTGTATTCTTTGGCCATATCGTTACCTTTTGACTTTCCTGTCCTCTTTGTCACCCGGGTTGACAGTGGTGACCCCTCTTAACCGGATGGCATAACCGTTGCCGTAGCGCAGGTCGGCTGATTCGAAGTCGCTGCCGTATTTGGCAGAGACCTGGTTGAATGTCGAAATAAAACGCTGGGCACGTGCCTGGATTTCATCCAGCGAGCCATGACCCAGTTCAAGGGCCGCACCGCTGTCGAGGCGTGCGCGCCAGCTGCCCTGGCCGGTGAGTTCAACGCGGGTCACAGCGGTGTCGAGTTTTTCAAACAGGGGCGACAGCATCTGGTAGGCCTGGAGCACAAGAACGGACTGGCCTTGCGGGCCGGCCAGCTGCGGCAGCTCGTCAGACTCGACCTCACCCTGGTTGGCCTCAAACACCTCACCAAAACTGTTGACCAGCCGCGAGTCACCTTCAGGGCCCCAATAGGCCATCGGCTGGTGCTCCTGCAGCACCACCTTGAGGCGGTTGGGGAACTGGCGCTTGACGACTGCCCTGCGTACCCAGGGCACGGACTCAAACACCGCACGCGTGCGACCCAGATCCACCGTGAAGAAGTTGCCTGCCAGGCGCGGCGCCACATTGGCGCGCAGGGTGACGGCGTTGTTGTGCACCAGGTCACCCTGGACGCTGATGGCACCCAGGTTGAACAGGGGCTGGCGTACCAGCCACGCCGCAGCGATGGCCAGCACCATGGCCACAAAAGCCAGGATGAACAGGGCCGACAGGCCGTTCATAAACCTGATATCGGCCGGTAGCTGGATGGGCTGTGGCGCGCGGCGGCTCAAGCTGCGACCTCCCGTTTGTAGTCAAGCGCTGCAGTCCTGAGCAATTCAACACACAGGTCTTCGTAGGAAAGGCCTGCGGCGCGCGCCGACATGGGCACCAGCGAATGCCCCGTCATGCCAGGGGAGGTATTGATCTCCAGCAGGCAGGGTTGGCGTGTGGCCCGGTCTATCATCACATCGGCACGTGCCCAGCCGCGGCAGTTGAGCGTGCGGTAGGCCTTGACCACGATATCCTGGATGGCAGCCTCTTCGCCTGCCGGTAAACCGCAGGGCACGATGTACTGCGTGGTGTCGGTGAAATATTTGTTCTGGTAGTCGTAATTGCCTTCAGGCGCGACGATGCGTATGACTGGCAGCGCACGAGCGTCAGCGCCGCTGCCCAGCACCGGGCAGGTGACTTCATCGCCCGCAACGAACTGCTCGCAAAGGATGTCTGCATCAAGCTTGGCGGCCTGCTCCACCGCTGCTGCCATACCTGACTTGTCAACGACCTTTGTCAGGCCTATCGACGAACCTTCGCGTGCGGGTTTCACGATCAGCGGCAAACCAAGTGTCACCGGCACCGCATCAACTTCAGCCGCGCTGTACGCACCGCGCCGAAGCAGCACATACTTCGGCGTGGGCAGGCCCTCGGCCAGCAGCACACGTTTGGTCATCACCTTGTCGATGGCTATGCTGGATGCCATCACGCCGGAACCTGTGTAGGGAATACCGAGCAACTCCAGCGCACCCTGTACGGTGCCGTCTTCGCCAAAGCGGCCGTGCAGCGCAATGAAGCAGCGGTCAAAACCTTCAGCTTTCAATTCGCCAATGTCGCGAAGTGAAGGATCGAACGCGTGCGCATCAACGCCGCGCGACTTGAGGGCCTGTAACACACCAGTACCTGACATCAGTGAAATCTCGCGCTCGGCGGACATCCCGCCCATCAGCACAGCGACCTTACCAAACATCGATGAAGTATTGGTCGTGGGGCTCATGCCTTGCCCTCCTCGGCCCAGACGATGTCCACCACCCTGGCAGGCACGGCACCAATGGAGCCTGCGCCCATGCACATGATGACGTCGCCACCGCGTGCATTGTCATAAATGGCCTGTGGCATGGCATCGATGTCGTCTACAAAGACAGGCTCGACTTTTCCAGCGACACGGATGGCGCGCGCCAGGGAGCGTCCATCGGCTGCAACGATCGGGGCTTCGCCGGCGGCATACACCTCAGACAGCAGCACCAGGTCGGCCTCACCGATCACTTTCACGAAGTCCTCAAAACAATCACGCGTACGGGTATACCTGTGTGGCTGGAAAGCCAGCACGAGCCGGCGGCCGGGAAAGGCACCGCGCGCGGCGGCCAGCGTAGCGGCCATCTCGACCGGATGGTGGCCGTAGTCTTCGATCACCGTGAACTGCCCGCCATCGCTGGCACGCATGTCGCCATAACTCTGGAAGCGGCGTCCCACACCCCTGAAGTCAGACAATGCCTTCTGCACGGCTTCATCCGGCACATTCAGCTCGACAGCAACAGCAATCGCCGACAGTGCATTGAGCACATTGTGTTCGCCTGCGAGATTGAGTTCGATGTCGAGGTCGGGCAAGGTCACGCCGTTACGGCGCTGTGCGGTGAAGTGCATTTGCGCACCGACTGGCCGCACGTTGACGGCCCGCACCTGGGCGTCTTCGCCAAAACCATAACTGGTGATGGGGCAGGAGACCTGGGGCACGATCTCGCGCACGGCCGGGTCGTCGATACACAAAATCGCCGTGCCGTAAAACGGCATGCGGTGCAGGAAATCTACAAACGCTTTTTTCAGATTGCCGAAATCATGGCCATAGGTTTCCATGTGGTCGGCATCGATGTTGGTCACCACCGCCATGACAGGCAGCAGGTTGAGGAAGGACGCATCCGACTCGTCTGCCTCGACGACGATGTAGTCGCCTGCACCCAGCTTGGCATTGGCACCTGCGCTGTTGAGACGGCCACCGATCACAAAGGTTGGATCGAGACCGCCTTCGGCCAGGATGCTGGCGACCAGACTGGTGGTGGTGGTCTTGCCGTGTGTGCCCGCTATCGCGATGCCCTGTTTGAGGCGCATCAGCTCTGCCAGCATCAGGGCGCGCGGCACGACAGGAATACGTTTTGCACGCGCGGCCAGCACTTCAGGGTTGTCAGCCTGCACGGCGGTGGACGTCACCACCGCGTCAACACTGTCCAGATTTTCAGCCGCATGCCCCACATGGGTCTTGATACCAAGTGAGGCCAGGCGCTTGAGCGTCGGGCTGTCGGAAAGGTCGGAGCCGGAGATCACATAACCGAGGTTGTGCAGCACCTCCGCAATGCCGGACATGCCGGAGCCGCCCAGGCCGATGAAATGAATATTCTTGATGGCGTGTTTCATGTCGCGAGCTCCTCACACACGGCGACCATGCGCACCGTGGCCTCGGTCTTTTGCATTTCTTTCGCCCGTACGGCTTTTTCAACAAGCGCGGCGCGCTGTATGTTTTTCAGGAAGTTCGCCAGTTTTTCCGCGGTGAGGTCGCGTTGTTGCTCCATCCAGCCACCGCCCTGCTCCACCAGGAATTTCGCATTCGTTGTCTGGTGGTCATCGACCGCCGCAGGGAAAGGTACAAACAGCGCCGCTGCACCAATCGCAGCAATTTCGGTGACGGTGCTCGCGCCTGCGCGGCAAATCACAAGATCCGCCCTGGCAAATGCTGCAGCCGTATCGTCAATAAACGGGGTCAGCGTCGCGGTGACACCTGCGGCCTCATAGTTGGTACGCAACTCTTCGATCTGTTTGGCGCCACTCTGGTGTGTCACAACAGGGCGCTCCGACGGCTCAATGAGTGCCAGCGCTTTTGGAACAACGGTGTTCAGGCCCCGCGCACCCAGGCTGCCGCCAACGACCAGCAGTTGCAACGGGCCGCCCCGGCCAGCAAAACGCGTGGCCGGATCGGCTTGTGCAGTGAATGCGGGGCGCAATGGATTGCCCACCCACTCGGCGTTTTTCAGCACGTGGGGAAAGGCGGTGAACACCTTGTCTGCAACCGTTGCCAGTATGCGGTTGACCATGCCAGGTACCGAGTTCTGCTCATGCAGCACCAGGGGCCTGCCCAGCAACACACTCATCATGCCGGCTGGAAAGGCGATGTAGCCACCCAGCCCCACAACCACGTCGGGCTTGACCTTGCGTATGACCTGAATACTCTGCCAGAAAGCCTTGAGCAGGCGCAGCGGCAAGAAGGCCAGGGTCGTCAGACCCTTGCCGCGTACGCCGGAAAAATCGATAGTCTCAAATGCAAAGCCGCGTGGTGGCACGAGCTGGCTTTCCATGCTCGGATGATCAGGACTGCCCTTGCCGCCCAGCCAGTGCACGCGCCAGCCCTTGTCACGCAGTGCCTGGGCGACTGCGAGTCCGGGGAAAATATGGCCGCCGGTACCACCGGCCATGATGAGCGCACAGTGCTGTGTCATGTGCGGCCTCCACGCATCAGCAATCGATTCTCGTAGTCAATCCGCAGCACCACCGCCAGCGATACAAGGTTCATCAAAATGGCCGAGCCGCCATAACTCATGAGCGGCAAGGTCAGGCCCTTGGTCGGCAGCGCACCGAGGTTCACACCGATATTGATGAAGGTCTGGAAACCCATCCAGATGCCGACACCCTGTGCGACCAGACCGGCAAAGAGGCGATCCAGGGCGATCGACTGGCGGCCGATATGCATGATGCGGCGCGTCAACCACATGAAGAGTCCAATCACCACGAGCACGCCGACAAAGCCAAACTCTTCACCAATGACCGCCATCAGGAAGTCGGTGTGTGCTTCAGGCAGCCAGTGCAATTTTTCAACACTGCCGCCCAGCCCGACACCAAAAAACTCGCCGCGGCCAAAGGCGATCAGGGAATGTGTGAGCTGGTACCCCTTGCCCACGGCATTGGTGTCGCTCCAGGGATCAAGGTAGGCAAAAATACGCGCGCGGCGGTAATCGTTAAACGCGATCATCACGCAGAACGCGCCAGCCAGAACCGTGGCAATCAGGAAAAACATGCGGGCGTTGACACCGCCCAGAAACAGGATACCCATGGCAATCACGGCAATCACCATGAACGCGCCCATATCAGGTTCGGCCAGTAACAGGATGCCCACCACGCCCACCGCGACACCCATCGGAAGCACGGCACGCCAGAATTTTTCCTTGACGTCCATCTTGCGCACCATGTAGTCGGACGCATACAGAAGGACCGCGAACTTGGCCAGCTCTGAAGGCTGAAAATTCATGATGCCCAGTGGCAACCAGCGCCGCGCTCCGTAAACCACCTTGCCCACGCCCGGCACCAGCACCAGCACCAGCATGATCAACGACAACACAAACAGCCACGGGGCAATTCTTTCCCAGGTGGTGATGGGTACCTGAAAGGCAAGCACTGCCACCACAAACGCCACGACCAGCGAGAACAGGTGACGCGTGAGGAAATGGGTGTGCGCATAACGGGAAAACCGGGGGTTGTCCGGCATCGCCACCGAAGCCGAATACACCATCACCAGGCCCCACATGAGCAGGGCCACGATGACCCAGACCAAGGCCTTGTCAAAACCTGCCAGCCGCACGGGCGTTGAGGGCGTACGTGACAGGCTCTGGATGCCGAGCCGCACCGGCAACACATCTGATGCAGCCTTGCCAAAACCGGAAAACCAGCCAGAGAAACGCTCGGCGACGGTCACAGCGTGACCCCCTCTTCAAGTGCCAGCGCCTGCACGGCGTCCCGAAAAACCTTCGCACGGTGTTCATAGTTGTCGAACATGTCAAAACTGGCACAGGCGGGCGACATCAGAACGGCATCGCCGGTTTTGGCCTGCTGCGCAGCCACGCCGACGGCTTCCTCCATTGATGCAGCATCCAGGAGCGGCACGAACGTATCTTCAAGCGCTGCGCGTATGGCGGGGCCGTCACGCCCGATCAGCACCACGGCCCTGGCGTAACGGGCAACCGGTTCGGCCAGCGGCATGAAATCCTGGCCCTTGCCCTCGCCCCCCAGGATGACGACCAGCTTGCGGTCTTCGCCCAGCCCCGCCAGAGCAGCCACCGTAGCACCGACGTTCGTGCCCTTGCTGTCGTCGAAATATTCAATATCGCGAATCACAGCGACCGACTCCACGCGGTGGGGTTCACCGCGGTATTCGCGCAGGCCGTGCAGCATGGGTGCCAGGTTACAGCCCGCTGCAACGGCAAGGCCCAGCGCGGCCAGTGCATTGGTGGCGTTGTGCCTGCCGCGAATGCGCAGGGCATCCATGGGCATGAGGCGCTGGATAAACAGCGCCACTTCTTCGTCCTTGCGGCGTTTGAAGGTTTCGTCGGCTTCAGTTGCACGCACCAGCCAGGCCATGCCATTGACCGTTTCAATGCCATAGTCGCCGGGACGTTCCGGGCTGTTGCTCCCGAAGGTGATGTAAGGTCGCGGCGGGGGCTGCTTGCCTTTGACTTGAGGCAGTGGCTTGGGCAGTGCCGACATCACGGCCGGGTCATCGCGATTGAGCAACATCAGCCCGTTACCGTAGATGCGGTTCTTGGCCTGGGTGTAGGCAGCGAGGGTTTCATGCCAGTCGAGATGGTCCTGGCTGATATTGAGCACCGTGGCCACGGTCGGCTCAAAATTAGTCACACCGTCCAGTTGAAAACTCGACAACTCCAGCACCCAGACCTGGGGCAAGGCTGGCAATACAGGCAAGGGCGGGGGCAAGGCAGTCACAAGCTCAGGCACAGGTACCAGCGCAGGCTCATCCCCCTCCAGTGCTTCTTCTGCTTTGTCTGATTCGGCGGCATGACCTGGCTCAACGGACTCATCAAGGGTCTCTTCTTCGTCCGTAGTGGCGAGCAACGCTGCACGGGCAGGCACCACAGGGTTTTGTTCTACTGCCTCTGCCTGCTTTTTGTCTTCAGCCTCTTGCGCCTCTTTTTCTGCAGTCTTGGCTTGCGCCTGCAACGCAGCATCGAGCTTTTCAGCCAGGGTGTCGAGCAGCGTAGGGCCGATATTGCCCGCCACGGCAACCGTCTTGCTGGCCCGCTGCACCAGTTGCGCGGCCAGCGACGTGACGGTTGTCTTGCCGTTGGTACCGGTAATCGCGATCACCTGCGGCGAATAAGCGCGGTCCCGCTTCAGTTCTGCCAGTGCATGCGCAAACAGGCTGAGCTCGTTGCCGCGAGCAGTGCCCCTGGCTTCTGCCGCGTTGATGACACCGGCAATGGAGGCGGGCGACAAACCCGGGCTCTTGAGCACCATGTCGAACGGCGCACTTGCAAACAGCGCCTCGTTCATTTCCGAATGCACGAAGGTCACTTGCGGCAAGCTGCTTTTCAGGGTTTCAAGTTGCGGCGGCGCAGGCCGGGTATCTGCAACCGTCACACGGGCACCATGACGCACGCACCAGCGCGCCAGGGCCAGCCCCGAGGCGCCCAGGCCAAGCACAAGAATGTTTTTCTGGTCCAGGTGTTTCATCTCAGCTTGAGGGTTGAAAGACCGATGAGGCAGAGCAGCATGGTGATGATCCAGAAGCGCACGACCACCTGGGTCTCTTTCCAGCCACTCTTTTCAAAGTGGTGATGCAGGGGCGCCATCTTCAGGATGCGCCTGCCCGTGCCGTAACGCTTTTTGGTGTATTTGAAATACAGCACCTGCAGCATCACGGACAGGGCTTCAACCACAAAAATGCCACCCATGATGGCCAGCACGATTTCCTGTCGCACGATGACTGCGACCGTGCCCAGCGCCGCACCCAGGGCAAGGGCACCGACGTCCCCCATAAAGACCTGTGCGGGGTGGGTGTTGAACCACAGGAACGCGAGACCTGCACCCGCCATGGCTGAACAAAAAATCAGCAGCTCCCCGGAACCCGGGATGTAGGGAAAAAGCAGGTACTTCGAATAGACCGAACTGCCGGTGACATACGCAAATACACCCAGCGCAGACCCCACCATCACCACCGGCATGATGGCCAGGCCATCAAGCCCATCGGTCAGGTTGACCGCATTGCTGGAGCCCACAATCACAAGATAGGTCAGGATGACAAAACCGAATACGCCCAGCGGGTAGCTGACTTCCTTGATGAAAGGCACAAGCAGGCCCGCCTTGGGAGGCAGATTCACATCAAAACCGGACTGTACCCAGCTGACAAACAGGCCTATCACGCGCAGATTCGAGCTCTCTGAAATGCTGAACACGAGATAGAGCGCTGCCACCAGGCCAATCACGGATTGCCACAGGTATTTCTCACGTGAGGCCATGCCCTCGGGATCCTTGTGCACGACCTTGCGCCAGTCATCAGCCCAGCCGATGGCGCCAAAACCCAGCATCACAAGAAGAACGATCCAGACAAAACGGTTGGACAGGTCGGCCCAGAGCAAAGTGGCGATGCCAATCGCCAGCAGGATGAGGACGCCGCCCATGGTCGGTGTGCCGCTCTTGCTCAGATGCGTCTGCATGGCGTATTCGCGTATTGGCTGGCCTATCTTGAGCGAGACCAGGCGGCGGATCACAAACGGGCCAGCGATCAGGCCGATCAGCAAAGCCGTGACGGCAGCCATCACGGCGCGCAGGGTCAGGTACTGGAAGACCCGGAAAAAACCGAACTCGGGGGACATGGTTTGAAGCCACTGGGCCAGGCTAAGCAGCATGACGCTCTCCCTCTAGGTGTTGTTGTGTGTGCGAGGTGATGGCCTGCACGGCGCGCTCCATCTTCATGAAGCGGGAGCCCTTGACCAGCACGCTGCCAAGCCCGGGAAGCCCGGCCAATACAGCCTGGTTCAATGAATCAATGTCGGGGAAATGGCGACCCGGTCCGAAGCTGCTACAGGCCAGCGCCGACTGCTCGCCCAGGGCGAACAGCTTGTCGATGCCACGCTCGCGCGCATATCGGCCAGCCTCCTGGTGAAACTCGGGTCCCTGGTTGCCGACTTCGCCCATATCACCCATGATCAGCAATCGTGGCCCCGGCAGTTCCGCCAGCACGTCGATGGCGGCGCGCATGGAATCCGGATTGGCGTTATAGGTGTCGTCCACCAGATTGATGGTCTTTGTCCCCAGATTGACAAGCGCCGCGCGCGACCGGCCCTTGACCGGTTCGAATGCCGTCAGCCCCGCCGCAATACTTGCCAGCGGGACGCCCGCAGCCAGCGCGCATGCCGTGGCAGCCAGCGCATTTTTGACGTTGTGCCGACCGGCGATCTGCAGGGCAAACGCGACGGGACCCGACGGCGTCTGCGCCTGGACTTGCCATGAACTGCCCGACCAGTTTGCTGTACCGGTCACATCTGCAGCGCCAGATTCCGCAAAAGTCACGACCTTGCGCGACCCGGCAAGAGACTTCCAGAGCGATGTGTAGGTGTCATCTGCGGGGAACACAGCAACACCACCTGCATCAAGCGCGGTGATGACAGAACCGTTTTCGGCAGCCACCGCTTCCACCGTCGCCATGAATTCAAGGTGCTCGCGCTGGGCGTTGTTGACCAGCGCGACCGATGGACGGGCAATATCCGCCAGATAGGAAATCTCACCAGGGTGATTCATGCCCAGCTCAACCACGCCAGCGGTGTGATGCTGCTTCAGACGCAACAAGGTGAGCGGCACACCGATGTCGTTGTTGAGGTTGCCCTCGGTTGAGAACGCATCGCCCTGCTTCCATGCGCGAAGAATGGACGCAATCATTTGCGTGACGGTGGTTTTGCCATTGCTGCCGGTGACGGCAATCAATGGCAGATCAAACTGCGAACGCCAGCCAGCGGCGAGCCGGCCCAAGGCCAGTCTTGAATCGGTGACCTCAATACCCTCCAGCCCCGCAGCAGCGAGTTTGCCGTGCGCAATAGCCGCAAGTGCACCCTGCTTTTTGGCGTCTGTCAAAAATTCATTGGCGTCGAAACGCTCGCCCTTGAGCGCAACAAACAGGTCACCCTCGCGCAGGGTTCGGGTATCGGTGTGCACGCGTTGCACCAGAGCATCCGCATTGCCGACCAGCACGCCGCTGCCGATCCAGCCAAGCGCTTGCTGCAAGGTCATCATGAGGCGCCCCCCAAGGCCAGCTGTCTGGCAGCCAGTGCAGTTTCTGCATGGGTACGATCCGAAAAGGGGTGTTTGATCCCTTTGACTTCCTGGTAGTTTTCGTGCCCCTTGCCGGCAATCAGGATCACATCTTCAGCTTTGGCTTCCCTGATGGCCTGACTGATGGCCACCGCACGATCAGCTTCCACATAGACCGTATCGCTGTGGGTCAGGCCCAGCAATATCTGGCTGATGATCGCCGCCGGGTTTTCATTTCTGGGGTTGTCGCTGGTCACCAAAATCTGATCTGCATTTTTTTGCGCAACGGCTGCCATCAGCGGTCGCTTGCCCGCATCCCTGTCGCCCCCGCAACCAAAGAGGCACCAGAGCCTGCCCTTCCTGTTGCGCGCAAGCGGCTGCAAGGCGGTCAACACCTTTTCAAGCGCGTCCGGTGTATGGGCGTAGTCGATGGCAACAAGCGGCATACCCTCGACAGCCAGCGTCTCGAGGCGACCGGGCACTGGGGCCAGGTCCTCGCACGCATGCGCAGCGTCTTTCAGCGTGATGCCCAGGGCGCGCATGGCAGCCACAACGCCCAGCAGGTTGGAGACGTTGTACAGCCCCACCATGGCGGTTGAAACGCGCTGCCTGTCTGCGCCTTCGACGAGGTCAAAGGACAGGCCCCGTGAACCATGCTCTACCTGTTCAGCCCTGATTCTTGCGAGGCCGCCAATCGAAACCGTCCAGACATCCACACCCGTGCCCGACAACAAACCGTCCAGCTCATGGCCGTGGTCATCGTCAAGATTGAGAACGACAGCCTCAAGGCCAGTCCAGCTGAAAAGCTTTTTCTTGGCCTGCCAGTAAGCATCCATCGAGCCGTGGTAATCGAGGTGGTCCAGCGTGAAATTGGTAAATATCGCAACCTTGATCCATGTGGCATCCAGGCGCTGTTCGGCAATGCCGATGGACGAGGCTTCGAGCGCACACGCTGCAAAACCCTCATCCACAAAACGCCTGAGTTGCTGCTGCAACAAGACAGGGTCGGGTGTGGTCAGGCCATTGAAGACCATCGCACCAGGCTCGCCTATACCCAGCGTGCCGACAACACCGCAGCGGCTGCCGGTCTTGCCGAGCGCCTGTGCCAACCACCAGGCCGTCGAGGTTTTACCGTTCGTTCCGGTCACGGCAACCAGTTGCAGCTGTTTGCTGGGCTCTTCAAAATACGCGGCGGCTATGGGGGCAGCGGCGGACTTCAGACCCACATAGACCGCGATTTTTTCGCTCGCAAAATTGAAACTGGCCGAGCCTTCATCTTCAACAATGCAGGCCTCCGCGCCCGCCGCCAACACGTCTGCCACATATTGCCGCGCATCCGTGGCCGCGCCTGGCCATGCGATAAAACCATCCCCCGCACCCACCTTGCGGCTATCCGTCCACAGGTGGCCGGTCACGCGCGCACGCAGCCAGTCAGCAGCTTCAATAGGGGTATTGAGTCGGGTGCTCAAAACGACTCCACCACGGACTGGGTGACGATTTGCGGCTTGACCGACATGTCGGGCTGCACGCCCATCATGCGGAGCGTCTGTTGCACCACTTCACTGAAAACAGGTGCGGCGGCGATGCCCCCAAAGTAGTTGCCGTCACTGGGCTCGTCGATCATGACGGCAACGATGATGCGCGGCGACTCGATGGGCGCCATGCCAGTGAACCAGGCGCGGTACTTGTTGCTGGCGTAGCCCTTGCCGACCTGCTTGTGCGCCGTGCCTGACTTGCCACCGACCGAATAGCCCACTGTTTGTGCGAGTGGCCCCGTACCACCGGGTGCAGCCGCCATCTGCAGCATGCGGCGCACAGCCTTGGCATTTTCGGCAGAGAAGACCTTGACACCCACAGCTGGCTCACTGCTCTTGAGCATGGTCACGGGAATGATCTGGCCGTCATGCGCAAACGAGGTGTAGGAGTGCGCCATCTGGAACAGCGATGCCGACAAACCGTAGCCATAGGCCATGGTGGCCTGCTCGACCGGACGCCATGTCTTCCAGGGCCTGAGCCTGCCGGTCACTGCACCCGGGAACTGGATCTGAGGCTTCTGGCCATAGCCCAGCGCGGTGTAGGTGTCCCACATCTCGTGCGGCGTCATTTTTTGTGCGATCTTGAGCGCACCGACATTGCTGGATTTCTGGATCACGCCCTCTACGGACAGCGTCCCGTAGTTGTGCGTATCGCTGATGGTGAAGCCACCGATGCTGTAACGGCCAGGCGAGGTTTCGATCACCGTATGCGGCGTGACACGGCCAGCCTCCAGCGCCATGCCGACCGTGATGGGCTTCATGGTCGAGCCGGGCTCGAAGGTGTCTGTCAACGCCCTGTTCCGCAACTGCTCGCCAGTCAGATTTTGCCGCTTGTCCGGAACGTAGCTCGGATAGTTGGCCAGGGCCAGTACTTCACCCGTGATGGTGTCCAGCACCACCACACTACCGCCTTTGGCCCTGCGCTGCGTGACCGCATCGCGAAGCTTCTGGTAAGCGACAAACTGCACCTTGCTGTCAATGCTGAGCTGGATGTCCTTGCCTTCGAGCGGGGGCACCTGCTCGCCCACATCCTCGACCACGCGGCCCAGCCTGTCCTTGATCACGCGGCGTGAGCCGGCACGGCCGGACAGTTCCTTGTTGAAGGCCAGCTCAATGCCCTCCTGCCCGCGGTCTTCGACATTGGTAAAGCCGACAACGTGCGCAGCCGTTTCACCCTCGGGGTACTGGCGCTTGTATTCCTTGCGCTGGTAAATGCCCTTGATGCCCAGCGCCGCAATTTTTCGGGCGATCGGTTCGTCAACCTGACGCTTGACCCAGACAAATGTCTTGTCTTCGTTGCCAAGTTTTTTGTTCAGGTCGGCCAGCGGCATCTCCAGCAATTTGGCCAGTTCGGCCAGTTGCGGTTTCGTTGCCTCCACATCTTCGGGAATGGCCCAGATACTGGGGGCCGGCACACTCGACGCGAGGATCAGTCCGTTGCGGTCAAGAATGCGGCCGCGGTTGGCGGGCAACTCCAGCGTGCGGGCAAATCGCACCTCACCCTGACGCTGGAAAAAATCATTGCCGAACACCTGCACATAGGCGGCACGCGCCGCAAGGCCGGTAAACGCCACAGCGATACCAGCCACGATGAGTTTGCTGCGCCATACAGGCGTCTTGCTGGCCAGCAACGGGCTTGAGGTGTAGAGCACGCTTTTACTCATGGCGTCTCCTTGCCCTTGCCTGCCGAAACAGCACTTTTTTTATCAGCGACAGGCGCGGATGCAGCCGTTTTGGGAGCGCTGCTGTCCGTCGCATACTGGGTGATGGCAGGCGTTGCCGTGCGCATCTGCAGGTTTTCCTTGGCGAGCTTTTCGACACGCAGCGGTGTCGCCTGGGCGCGTTTTTCAACCTGCAGGCGTTCGTTTTCGGCTTCGAGGTTACGGCTTTGCGCAGCGGCTTTTTCAAGCTCGACATACAGACGACGTGACTCGTACTGCATGCGCACCAGATAGAGCGCACTCGCAAGCACTGCGGCCAGCAACACCACATTGAGCCGGGTCATGTGGCCGTCTCCGTACGCTCGGCCACACGCATGACGGCGCTGCGCGAGCGCGGGTTGCCTGCGACCTCATCTTCAGAAGGCCTGATGCGGCCAAGCGCCTTGAGCCGCATCTGCTTTGGCGCAGCAAATGGCGCACGGCGATCAAACACTTCTTTCGAGTGCTCGGCAATGAATTGCTTGACGATGCGGTCTTCGAGTGAATGAAAACTGATCACCACCAATCGGCCTCCCGTTTGCAAAACTCTCAGCGATGCGGCTAACGCTTGTTGAAGCTCTTCAAGTTCGGCGTTGATGAAAATCCGAAGAGCCTGAAATGTGCGCGTTGCAGGGTCCTTGCCCGGCTCGCGGGTTTTGACCGCGCCAGCCACGACTTCGGCCAGCTCAGCGGTGCCTCGAAGAGGGCCCCGTTCCTGTCGGCGACGATCAATCGCCTTTGCAATCTGCCCAGCAAACCGTTCTTCACCATAGTCACGAATCACCTCCGTCATGCTTTCGATTGATGCGTCTGCCAGCCAGTCGGCCACACTCTGTCCGCGCGTGGTGTCCATGCGCATGTCCAGGGGCCCGTCCGAACGGAATGAAAACCCGCGCGCAGGGTTGTCGATTTGCGGTGAGCTGATGCCCAGATCCATCAGCAGACCCATTGCACTGGATGCGGGCAATTCGCCAAGCTGGTTGAATCCCTCGTGGCGAATCGCAAAACGCGGATCCGTGATGGTTTTCGCCTCGGCGATGGCCTCCGGGTCCTTGTCGAAGGCCGTCAGCCTTCCCTCTGCGGAGAGCTGCGACAGGATCAGCCGTGAATGGCCGCCACGCCCAAAGGTCGCGTCGATGTAATGTCCATCCGGCTTGATGTGAAGCGATGCTATGGCTTCGTTCAACAAGACGGTGCGGTGTGTCCATGTTTCCTGCACCGTCATCTTTCAGAACGAAAAGTCCTTGAAGACGTCGGGCATTTCACCCTTCATCTGCTCGGCTTCCTGGGCGGAGTATGTGGCGGCGTCCCACAACTCGAAGTAATTCCCCATCCCGAGGAGCACCGTGTCCTTGCTGATGCCTGCGGCAGAGCGCAGCTCGGGCGACACCAGTACGCGGCCTGTGGCATCCATGTCGACATCCATCGCGTTGCCGAGGAAGATGCGTTTCCACCACTGGGCCTGCATGGGCAGCGAGGCAATACGGTCACGGAATTTTTCCCACTCGCTGCGGGGGAAAATCATCAGGCACCCGTGCGGATGCTTGGTCATGGTCAGCTGGCTTGCACTGGTGGCGCTCAGGACGTCACGATGCCGGGTCGGCACAGACAGCCGACCCTTGGTATCGAGAGTTACAAAAGATGCGCCCTGAAACACCGTTAAAAACCTTTAGAAAGCACTTTTCACCACTAAATTGCACTTCCTCCCACTTTATCAGGAAAGATTTGCGGCGCAAGTGCTTTGAAACAAATTTTTTCAATGAAATCAAGGACTTAGAAGCGCCTCTGGAAGTCTTTTGAAATTCAAAAGACGTTCTAAATTAAGCACTTAGCGCGTGCAATGAAAGTAGTTCTTTAAGGGTCAGGGGATTTCCATCAGGGTTAACGCATGCCTGGGCGACTTTTTGGCAGGCATTCGGCCAAACCGGTAGGGCCGGTGTGAAGGCGCATTTTTTGGGCGCATTGCACGCCGCAAAAACTCAATCCACGCGTGTGGAGACTCTGGCGTGTTCAGTGATGCCGATCACGTTGAAGAAGGCGGCGACGAGCCGGTTCACCTCTGAAAAATGCACGCTGCGGCCTTCGGACTGGCGCGCAGAAACCCAGTTCAGCAGGGTGCCCGCAGCAGAAAAATCAACGCGTATCAATCTGGCGCAGGTGATGACCATGATGTCGGCGCCCAGCAGCTTTGCGTCCAGTTGATCGAGAGCGCCAACAGCATCACCGATAACCTGGCCCGACAGTTCGATGGATACCGCCATGGCGCTCATCTGGGAGCTCAATCCATCCATCTGTGTATCGCCTTCCATCACGCTCAGCAGGGACGGGGAGGAATCGCGGTAGGCATCGCCAATGATGGTCTGACCGGCCACGGCACTGCCGTCCTTCTCAATGGACTTGTATTCGCAGCGCGCGCTTTCCCACGACGGCGGAGAGACCTCATAGGTAACGCAAAAATCGAGCGCGGCCAGTTCGAACTCGTCTGGCCTGTGTGTCACGCGCAGCGCTTCCATGCGTAACTTCCACCAGTCCTGCGCGGTCTCCTGCTGGCCCGATGGTGTGGCGCGCTGCAGGACCTGCTGCAACTGTGCATCACCCATAAAGCGCAGTTGCACAGGTTGTGAGGCCCAGCCCGCAAAGACCTTTGACAGGGGCGTGACGGCCAGCGGATCAATGGTTTTGAGGTTGCTCCAGTCCAGCCGCCAGGGCATGGGCGATTTCTCAAGGGCGGCCTTCAGGGCGGCAATCGTCTGCAGACCCATGGCCGACGGGCATACCCAATCAGCGGCCTGTTCGCTGACCGCCAGCTGCGCACCGGGATAAGCCATCTGCGTGACCATGTCAGGCATGGAAAACCATTGCGGCGCAGAGCGGTCAAACATCTGCAAAAACTGGATGGCCGCAGTTTCAAATTTTTCGTGTTGTCCCGTCGCGCGATAAAGGTCAAACAAAGCCATCCAGGTCTCGGGATGGGCAACGCGCGAACCGCCCGGCGAAATCATCTCCATGATCCCCGACTCCGCACCCGCATCATCCCCGTTGGCAAAACGAATGGACGCCTCTTCGAGTTCAGCGTCATGGGAGACCTCTGCGACGTCAACCGCCATCATGCGCGAAGGCGTGAAACCGCTGGGAGCGTCTTCATCACTGACACCGACACCCGCCAGGCCGCCGAATTTTGCAGCTTTAACCGGCGCATTGGCAACCATGGGGCGCTGGGCCGCCGGCTGCGGAGAAGGCGAGAAATCAAGCGGCTCAAGCACCGCACGTGCGGCCGGCGCTACGGGTGGCGGCGCACCTGGCATGGCCGCTTTCTGGGCAGCCAGTTGCGCCAGCATTTGAAGGCTGGCGGGTTCGGTCGTGGCATAACCGACAGGCACCGAGTTGGGCGGTAAAGAAGCCGGCGGGGACGGGCGCGCCAGGGGATTTGTGCCCGGTGCGGGGGACTTGCTCGGCGGATACGAGGAGCTGTTGACGGAGTCGGTGGATGAGTTGCCGCCCTGCTTGGTCTTCCACCACTGCATGGACATCTGGGCCTCGATCTCGTCGATCTTCTTCAGCGTGTTGGCGCGATCGTCCGGCTTGGACGGCATGCTGCTCTGGAAAAACGATGGGCGTGCGCCCGGGTCCTGACCGACCATGGCTTCCCGCTTGCGCATCTTGCGCAGCATGTCGAACTCGCGCTTGCGCACGAAATCATTACGCCGCTTGCGCTCGATCATTTCCTTGAGCAGCTGCTTGCTCAGGGCCTCGTCGCGGTCTGTTTCCTTGTTGTCGAGGTCAGACCAGCTCGTCGCAGGATTGCGGACGAACTTCACTACCTTGGAGAGCAAACCCGCGGAGGTGTCTTCTTTGGACATGGGACGCGCTTCGAAGGCCTTTTATGAAAGGAAGGTTTGCCCGGCGTTAATCACCAAACATTTTCTGTTTGAGTTCGCGGCGCTGCTGCGCTTCAAGTGACAGGTTGGCGGTTGGACGGGCAATCAGCCGGCCCACGCCAATCGGCTCGCCGGTTTCGTCGCAATAACCATAGTCGCCCGAGTCAATGCGCGCAATCGACTGTTCGATTTTCTTGAGCAATTTCCGTTCCCGGTCACGGGTGCGGAGTTCAAGCGCGTGTTCTTCTTCAATCGTGGCGCGGTCGGCCGGGTCAGGCACCACCACGGTGTCTTCGCGCAGATGCTCGGTCGTCTCACCAGCGCTGTTGTGGATGTCCTGCTTGAGGACGGACAGCTTGTGGCGAAAGAACGCCATCTGCTTGTCGTTCATGTACTCGGTGTCGGGCATGGCCTTGACTTCGTCGTCGGTCAGTTCTTCGCCGGATTTCGTCTTCCAGTTATTGGCAAGCTTGGGGTCTTTTTTGGCGGCCACATGGGGTGGCGGCGCGATCACGCGTTCGGTCATTGTTGAGTAGCTGGCTTTTGCTGCGTCTGGCGCATGGGTAGGCACCATGGGTGCGGGGGGAGGCATTTGTGTGTGTGCACGGGCAGAACTCCTGCGCCCCGGCTTGAGCGGCGGGGGGGGCGGGAGCTGCGACGATTTTTCAGGCGGGCGAACCACAGGCGCGGCGACCGGGGCAGGTGCCGGGGCCGGGGCCGGGGCAACGGCTTTGACCGGCTTCACCGTTTTGACGGGCGCTACAGCTTTGGCCGCTGGCTTGACAGCTTTTGCCGGGGCCGCTTTTTTGGGTGCCGGCGTGGCCTTGACGGCGACCGGTTTGGCTTTGGGAACCGGTTTTTTCACAGCAGCTTTCGGGACGGGTTTTGGCGCAGGTTTCCTGCTGTCGGACTTCGCAGCGGGCTTGGCCACGGGTTTGGCCGCAGCTTTCACCAGTGTTTTGGAAGCAGGCTTGCTTGAAGCTTTTGGTTTCACGACGGCTTTCACAACAGGTTTGGCAGCGGCTTTGGCCGGTGTTTTGGACTTATTCGCTGGCTTGACAGGTTTCGCAGGTGCTTTCACTCGATGTCTCCTCGGATGCCGCTATGACGCTTTTATCGCTTCTAAAGAAAACCTGGCTTCAACCCCGTTAAGACGCTCTGGGAGCAAGCCCGGGTATTGCAGTCGGCGCGCGATTGTAGCGGCTGGCCCGTAGGCCGTGAGCGTCTTGAAACAAACCGTTGGGGAATCGATACAAACATGAAGCTCCACCACGCTTTCCAGCGTTTTTCAGCACATTTTTGACAAAGTGCGGACAGCCTAACTCAAACCAGGCACTGCTCCAGGCCCTGAATCAAAATATCCTTGGGCAGATCGATGCCGATGAAGACCATCTTGCTGTTGCGCTTTTCGTCAGCACCCCAGGCCGGGCCGAGGTCGCTGCCCATGAGCTGGTGCACGCCCTGGAAGATCACCTTGCGGTCCGTGCCTTCCATATTGAGTACGCCCTTATAGCGCAGCATGCGCGGGCCGTAGATGTTGACAATGGCGCCCAGGAAGTCTTCAAGCTTGGCGGCGCTGAAGGCCTTGTCGGAGCGGAAGACAAAACTCTTCACGTCGTCGTCATGGTGGTGATGGTGGCCGTGGCCTTCTTGGGCATGGGAAGGATGGTCGCAATGCTCGCCATGTTCGTGGTCATGGCCCGCATGATCGTGGCCTGCGTGATCGTCTTCCTTGAGGAACTCGGGATCGATCTCGAGTTTGGAGTTCAGGTTGAAGCCGCGCAGGTCAAACACGTCCTTGATCGCCACTTCGCCGAAATGCACGGTCTTTTGCGGGGCGCGCGGGTTCATGTGCCGCAGGCGGTGCATCAGGGCGTCCACCTCGTCCGCAGCCACCAGGTCCGACTTGCTGATAAAGATCTGGTCGGCAAAACCGACCTGGCGGCGGGCTTCCTGGCGGTCATTGAGCTGGCCGGCGGCGTGTTTGGCATCGACCAGCGTCAGGATGGAGTCCAGCAGGTACTGCTCGGCGATTTCCTCGTCCATGAAGAAGGTCTGCGCGACGGGGCCGGGATCGGCAAGGCCCGTGGTTTCAATCACCACACGGTCAAAAACCAGCTCACCCTTGCGCTTTTTGGCCGCCAGCAGCTGCAGCGTGTCGCGCAGGTCTTCGCGGATGGAGCAGCAGATGCAGCCATTGTTCATCTGGATGATGTTTTCCTCGACGTCGTTGACGAGGATGTCGTTGTCGATGTTTTCCTCACCGAACTCGTTTTCAATCACGGCAATTTTCTGGCCGTGGGCTTCGGTGAGGATGCGCTTTAGCAGCGTCGTTTTGCCGGAACCGAGAAAGCCGGTGAGGATGGTGACGGGAATCAAGCTCATGGTGTCTGCCTAAAAACTGAAAAACTGGGGTAAAGCCGCAAGCCGGGCCCGGCCGGACAGGGCTGGGGAGGTGGCGGCGAAGCAAGGAGTTTAGCGGTCAGGCTCAAGGCGCGTTGCGCGCCGGGCAATACCTGCGTCAGGCGTGCTTGCTTGGCAGCCATGGCCGCACCCGTCGAACTACTTGCTATTAAATAAATAGCTGCTTACGCCCGTATTTATTGGTCTGAATGCCAATTTGATGCCTAAAAACAGGCATTTTTGGCCGTTTTTTGGCTTTCCAGGTCGCAAAAACGCCCAGATTTTTTTCAAGTCAAAAAATTTTGCCGTATACGTTAAATTTTTAATGTATACGTTAAATTTATTTCAAAAGTACGCTGAAAGCGCCGTCAGAGCGCTCAGGACAGCTTGCGCACCAGCACCAGGCCCTTGAGGTATTCACCTTCAGGAAAGGTCACGGTCATCGGGTGATCCGGCGCGCCGCCCATGCGCTCACTGATAAAGGCGTCAACGTGGGAATCCATGCCCGCGGAGGCCACGATCTTGTGGAACAGGTCGGCGCTGATACCGCCCGAACACGAATAGGTGAACAGCACGCCGCCCGGCTCAAGCAGGGTGAGCGCCAGCCGGTTGATGTCCTTGTAGGCACGGGCGGCGCGCTCTGCATGCGCAGCAGTGGGCGCAAACTTGGGTGGGTCCAGCACGATGGCGTCAAAGGTTTTGCCTTCGGCAATGAATTGCCGCAGTGACGCATTCACGTCGGCGTCCATCATGGTGGTGCGGCTGGCGTCAAAACCATTGAGCGCCACGTTCGCGGCGGCGCGTTCGATCGCGGGGCCGGAGGAATCAATCGACGTGACGTGCGCAGCTCCGCCGCTAAGGGCCGCGACAGTAAAACCGCCCGTGTAGCAATAGCAGTTCAGCACACGCTGGAACTGCCTGCGCTTTGTATATTGCGCAAACTTGTGGCGGCTGTCGCGCTGGTCCAGGTAAAAGCCGGTCTTGTGGCCTTCGGCGATGTCCAGGCTGAGCTTCCAGTCGTGTTCTGTCAGGGTGATGGCGGTGCTGCCTGAACCCGCAAGCCATCCTGTGGCCTCGGGCAAGCCTTCGAGGGAGCGGACACTGGCATCTGACCGCTCGTACAGGCGCGTCAAGCCGGTTTCAGCCAGCAGCGCCCTGACAATCACGTCCTTCCAGCGTTCGGTGCCGCAGCTTGAAAATTGCGCGACCAGCGTGTCGCCATAACGGTCGACCACGAGGCCGGGCAAACCATCCGACTCGCCATGCACCAGGCGCATGCCGTCGCTCTGGATGTCAAACAAGTGCCGTGCCGCCACCGCGCTTTTGATGCGCGCTGCAAAAAAGTCATCGTCAATGCGCTGCGTTTCATCAAAACTCCAGACCCGCGCGCGGATCTTCGATTCAGGGCTGAACGCGGCCCAGCCGAGAAATGCGCCCTCATGGCTTTCGACCCTGACGGTCTCGCCGGCATCGCCGCCGCCTTTGGCAATCGCGCCGTCAAAAATCCAGGGGTGGCGCCGCAGCAGTGATTTTTCCTTGGCCGGCTTGAGTCGTATCGTCTTCATGCCGCTATTGTCGCGTGCGTCGCCGGGCTTGGACAAAGCGGCAGGAAGGCCAGAGGCGGCCGCTTGCGGCAAACATCAAAACTTTGCGACAATGACGGGTTAATGATTTTTAAGTACATCTCCATGCAGATGCGGGCAATGATGCTTGCGCTGGGCTTGATGGCAGCATTTGCAAGCCCGTCGGCCTTGTCACGCAGCGTGCTTGACCTGGACGCCAGGAACCAGCCGGTGGCCCTGGAAGACTGGGGTGACTACTGGATAGACACCAGCGCAAAGCTCACGGCCCCCGAAGTCGCGACAACCACCGGAATCAACTGGCAGCCGACAGACCGGCAAGCCATCTACAAGCCCATGGCCGGCAACGTCCTGTGGATGCGCTTTACCGTGCCGCCCGCGCCGGATGCGGAACGGTGGTACCTTGAAATTCCGTATTCATCGATCAACAGGGCTTCGCTCTATACGCTGGACGTGTCCGGTCAGTGGAACGAGCAAAAAGCCGGCGACCTGGTGCCGGTCAGCAAATGGCCGGTGCCGCACCGCCATCCGTTGCTGCCGATCGCCGTTTCGGCGGAAGCGCCCAGCCAGTACCTGCTGCGCCTCGAAAACGGCCACCGCTTCAGCGCCCCCCTGCAGTTCGTCAGCGAGAGTTTTCTCAACCATTCCGAGCAGCGCGTCTCGCTGATCCTGGGCATCTTTTTTGGCCTGACCGGCCTGGCCGCCATTGTTTCGGGCATCAGCGCCATTTCGCTGCGCGATCATGCCTATGGCTGGTATGCCCTGTCGGTCACGCTGATGGCCCTGACCCAGGCCACGCTGACCGGCATTGCAGGGCTGCACCTCTGGCCCAACACCGCCTGGTGGAACGACGTGTCCACATCCGTGCTGCCGACGCTGGAGCTGGCCAGCACGCTGATGTTTGTATCGGCAGCCATTTCGCTGCCCGAGCGGTCCCTGCGCCTGCACCGGGCGCTGAGCGCAGTGGCTGTGCTCGGTGTTGTCATGGCTGTGGTGGTGACACTGGTTCCGCAGGAGCGGCGGCTGGGAGTTTTCACTTCGTATGTGTTCCTGCCCCAGGTATTGGCGATCTATGCCATGGCCTGGGCGTGGAAGCGTGGCGACCGGTTTGCACCCTGGCTGATGATTGGTCTGTCGCCGGTTGTGATCGCTGGCGCATGGCTGATGGCACGCAACGCCGGCCTGGTTCCCATCAGCTTCATGACGCTGCACGGCGCACAGATCGGCGTGGCCATCGAACTGCCCATCGTGATGGTCATCCTGATGCTGCGCAGCCAGCACAGGCGCGAGAACACACGCCGCATTCACGGCCTGGACCGCGTGGACCCGGCGACGGGCCTGATCAACGGCCATGTGTTTGCCGAGCGCCTGGTGCGCATGATTGCGCGCTCCGAAAGGCTCAAGCACCAGAGCGCCGTGATGATCATCGACATCGTCAACAGCGACCAGATACAACGCGACTTTGGCCGCAAGGCGGCAGAAGACCTGCCCTTGCGCGTCGCCGAGCGACTGCTGTCGACCGCACGCGAAATCGACAGTGCGGCGCGCCTGTCCGAGCGGCGCTTCGGCATGCTGGTCGAAGGCCCGTTCAGCGCCGAAGACGCCGCCACGCTGGGCCCGCGCATCGTGGCGCGCTGCCTGATGCCGTACAAGGGCATGCATGTGGACTGCATCGCGCAGGTCAAAATCGGCTATGCACTGGTCCCGCACCAGGGGTCCAACGCGCAGGGCGTACTGACAGCGCTCGAAGAAAAACTCGCTTCCGCATCGAGTGAAGACAAAAGAGCGGTCTTCATGCTGGGCGAGACCACACCCCCACCGCGCCGCAGATCCCGTCCGCGGCCCGAGAGCCAGGTCACCTCCGCCTAGGGTTTGGGCGCTTTGCCCGATGGCCGCGACGGGCTCGGGGCGCGCGTTGCCCGGGGATGGGCAGCGTCATACACCTTGGCCAGATGCTGGAAATCCAGCCGCGTGTACACCTGTGTTGTGGTGATGTTGGCGTGGCCCAGCAGCTCCTGCACGGCACGCAAATCACCACTGGACTGCAGCACATGGCTGGCAAATGAATGCCGCAGCATGTGCGGATGCACCGGCGTCGCCAGGCCGGCATTGAAGGAGCGTTTTTTGAGCTGCACGCGGATGTGCTGCGGGCTCAGGCGGCCACCACGCGGGTTGATGAACAGCGCCGCATCATCCCGGGCCCAGCCGTGTCGCGCGGTCATCCAGGCGCGCAAGGCCTCCATCGCCTTGCTGCCGACTGGCACGCTGCGGCGCTTGCTGCCCTTGCCCAGAACGTGGGCCTCGGCAGCATCCATGTCTACCCAGCCACGCGCCTGTGCGCTGGCCTGCACGTCCAGCCCGGTCAACTCGCCAATACGCAGGCCGCAGCCGTAAAGCAGCTCGGTGATGCAGCGGTCGCGTGCTTCAATCAGCGGATTGGCACCATCACGCGGACCCTGGTAGTCCGCCAGCTGCACGGCTTCATCCACGCTCAGCGCCTTGGGCAAGGGTTTGGCCGCCTTGGGGGAGCGCACATCCTGCACAGGGTTGCTGGCCACCAGCCCCTCGCGGCCCAGCCAGGTGTAAAAACCGCGCCAGCCCGAGAGGATGAGCGCAATGCCGCGCGCACTGCGGCCGCCGGCATGCATCTGCGCAACCCAGCGCCGCATGTGCATGTTTTGTACGGCGGTCAGCGCAACGCCGGCCTGCAGGCAGTTGGCCTGCAGCTTTTGCAAATCGAGTGAATAGAGTTCTGTGGTGCGCTGCGCGAGGCGTTTTTCGACGCGCACATGCTCAAGGTAACGCTCAACCAGCGGATCCGCATCAGGAATCGCAGCGAGCGCGTTGTCCGCGACTTGCGCTGCGGAATTCCGGCCGGCGGCGCTGGTCATCGTGAGGCTTATTCGGCTGCGACCTGCGGCAGCAAACGGGTCAGCGCGGCGCCGGCGAGGTCGCCAATCTGCGCAAGAAACTCCGTACCCATGTCGTTCTGGAAGCGCTCGGGGTCAGGCGATGCCAGCACCAGCATGCCAAAGGCTTCCTGGCCCGCTTCAGCGCGCAGGGGAACCAGCGCCAGCGACATCGCGGCAGCAGGTTCCGGCAGCCAGGTGGCGGCCTCAAAACCGGAGTTGACGCCGCAATAAGGCGCGGTCAATGAGGATGCAAAAGCGCGTGCATCGTCGCTGATGCCGCTGCTGAACGATTCGCCTGAAAAAATGCCGTTCACCGTCCAGACCTTGATGGCCGCCTGCGGCACGGCGAACTGCTTTTTCAGCTCGCTCACGATGGTTTCGGGCAGGTCGCGGGCATGGGCGGTGAGCAGCAGGTTGCGCGTGCAGCGCTGCAGCTTTTCGGCAATCGCCACGTTTTCCTGGCCGTGGCGGATCATCTCGACCACTTTCGACTCCAGCCCCTTGATCTTGTCGCGCAGCAGGCCGGCCTGACGCTCCTGCAGGCTGACCGCACGGCCGCCATGGCCGCTGGACAGCTGCACGGTGGCCAGCAACTCGGCGTGGCGCTCAAAAAAGTCAGGGGTGTTGGCCAGGAAGTTGGCGATGTCGTCTTCGGTGATGGAGTGGTCGGTTGGATTCATTGTTTTATTGTCCCGTCTTTCGGCTGTCTAGGCTAGATGTGATCAGGTATGGTGATTTCAGATTGAAAAACAGTCGTGGCAGGCCCCGTCATCATGACCGGCGCATGGAGCTCGCCAGACCACTCAATCGTCAGCTGGCCGCCATGGGTCTGCACATCGACGCGTGTGTCCAGCAGCCCGAGCCGGATGCCCGCCACAACCGCCGCGCAGGCCCCTGTGCCGCAGGCCAGGGTTTCGCCAGCCCCACGTTCATACACACGCAGCCTGATGCAGCTGCGCGAAACAATCTGCATGAAACCGGCATTCACGCGTTTCGGAAAGCGCACATGGTTTTCAATCAGCGGTCCGGTTTCAAGCACGGGCGCAGCCTCGGCATCCACCACGACCTGTACCGCATGCGGATTGCCCATGGACAGCACAGCCGCCATCACCGGTGCGGACTGCCCCTCCAGCACCAGCGGCCACATCTGCCAGGCGCCGGACGCCACGGGCGCTGCGCCGGCTGCGTCAAATGGCACCTGCGGCAACTCGAACACCGGCGCGCCCATGTCGACACGCACACGGCCATCTGCCTGCATGCGCGGCTCGATCACGCCGCTCAGGGTCTTGACAACGACGGCGTCCTTGTCTGTCAGGCCCTGTTCGCGCACGAACTGCAAAAAGCAGCGCGAGCCGTTGCCGCACTGCTCCACCTCGCCGCCATCGGCGTTGTGGATCACGTACTCAAAATCAATGCCCGCACCGGGCGATGGCCGCACCGACAGGATCTGATCAGCGCCCACACCGAAGTGGCGGTCCGCCAGAAAGCGGTAGTGCGCCGTCGTCAGGCCGAGTAGGCCCTGGGTCTCGTCGAGCATGACAAAGTCGTTGCCCGCGCCCTGCATTTTTGTAAAGCGGATTCGCATGTAGCAATTATCGGCCCTGTAGCCGGCGCTTGTTGTACCCTTGATGTCCTGCCAACTTCACCACAACAACGACATGAGACTGCCCGAATGGACCCCCGAACTCAAAGCCCAGCCTGAAGACCTTGTGCAGGCCGTACTTCAACGCCGCGGCGGCAAGCTGCTGCCGCTGGACCGCGGCCTGCTGTGGAGCGAACCCTTCACGCGAGGCTGGAATGTTTTTGTCAAGGCCGTGCGCATGGACATGGGCGGCAGCAAGAAGCTGCGCGAGCTGGCAATTTCTGCCGTCTCGCTGCTGACCGGCGCTGATTTTGAATACCAGGCGCACTCGAAAGAATTCCTCGCGCAGGGCGGCACACAGGCTGAGCTCGATGCGCTGAAGGCAGCCTTTGCCGATAACCCGCGCGCGCCTGCTGCCAGCACCACGCTGGGCGCGATTGAAAAAATCGTCATCCAGTACGCTGCGCAAATGACACTGGACGTGAAGGTACAGGACACCGTGTTTGCCGAACTCAAAAAACACATGGACACCACCGAGATCGTCGAGCTCACCGGCGCCATTGCCACCTACAACATGGTGGCGCGCTTTCTTGTCGCTCTTGAAATCACCTGAGGCCTGTCATACATGCGAATTCCCGACTGGTCCAGCGACCTCAAACCCCAACCCGACGAACTGGTCAAGGCCATCCTGGCCCGACGCGGCGGAACGCTCATCAACCTTGACAAGGCCCTGCTCTGGAGTGAGCCTGTCGCGCGCGGCTGGAACGTCTACCTCAAGGCCGTGCGGACCGAACTGCCGACCAGCCGCAAGCTGCGTGAGCTGGGCATCTGCACTGTGGCCCTGCTCACCGGTGCGCACTATGAATACCACCATCATGCGCCGGACTTCATCACGGCAGGCGGCTCACAGACCGAACTTGATGCGCTGCAGGCGACGCTGAAAGACAACCCACGCGTTTTGCCAGCAAGCCCCGCGCTCGGTGATATTGAGAAGCTGGTGATTCAATACGCCGCGCAGATGACGCTCGACGTCAAGGTCGGCGACGATGTATTCGCCGCACTGAAGCAGCATTTCGACACGACAGAAATTGTTGAGCTCACCACCGCCATCGCGACTTACAACATGGTTGCGCGTCTGCTGGTGGCGCTGGGCGTGACGCCAGAGGAGTAGCCGGCCGAAGCGCAGGGCCGCCCCAAGCAAGGCCAGCCCCCTCGGGGGCAGCCGGTTATTGGGGTCAGATGCCAATAACCGGCGTGGGGGCTCTCTACGTCTAATCGGCCTTGATGTTGTTGTCCTTGACAACCTTGGCCCAGATATCCATCTGGCGGTCGACAAAAGTTTTTGCCGATTCAGGCGTTCCTCCTACCACATCAATCCCCTGCGCGGCCAGCTTGCTGGCGATATCGGGGTTCTTCAGGGCCTTGTTGATTTCCTCATTCATGCGTTTGACGATCTCGGGCGGCGTTTTGGCCGGTGCCAGCACGGCCCACCATGCGGGCGCCTCAAAGCCCGGATAACCGCTCTCGGCCATGGTCGGCACATCGGGCAGGTTGGGGCTGCGTTTTGAGGTGGTCACGGCCAGCGGGCGCAGGCGTTTGCTGTCGATGTGCGGCTTGGTCACAAACACCGATCCAATCGACAGCGGCACATGGCCGGCAACGGCGTCATTCATGAGTGGGCCGCCGCCCTTGTAGGGCACATGCGTCCACTGGATGCCGCCGCTCTTGCCGAGCAACTCCATCGCCACATGGCCCAGGCTGCCCGAGCCAATCGTGCCGTAGCTGACGTTTTTCTTCGCCTTGGCGGCCGCCACCACGTCGGCAAAAGTCTTGTATTCACTGCCGGCAAAGGTGGCCAGCACCATGGGCGAGGTACCGACCAGAATGACGGGCGGCAAGTCCTTCTTGCTGTCAAAAGGCAGGTTGGGGATCAAGGCCGGATTCACGCCGTGCGTGTCAAACACCACCGCAAAGGTGTAGCCGTCCGCCGGGCTTGCCGCCACCGCAGCAGCACCGATGGAGCCGGACGCGCCGCCCTTGTTTTCAACAATCACGCTTTGCCCCAGTTGGGCCTGCAGCGGCTGCGCCAGGATGCGCGCGACCTGGTCTACCGAGCCGCCGGGGGGAAAGACCGCCACCAGTTTGATGGGGCTGCGCGTAGGCCAGGCAGGGCCGCTTTGAGCCCAGACACCTGCCGCGGCAGCCAGGGCGAGAAAGCCCACCAGTAATTGACGTTTTTTCAGCATGACGGTCTCCGTGATTTAATTATTGAATGGTAAGAACAAACCAACTCCTTTACCCTCAGCGCAAACCCGCAGAGCTTCGCAACGCTGCCACCGTCCTGCTGCTGCGCGATTCGGCGCAGGGCATTGAAGTGCTGATGACGCGGCGATCCATGACGGCGAGCTTTGCGCCCGGGGCCTATGTGTTCCCGGGCGGCGGCATCGATGCTGCCGATGCAACAGCCCATTCACAATCGACACGCAGGACAGGCCAGAGCGACCTGCACCTGACGCAGGCCATCGCCGCCATCCGCGAGAGTTTTGAAGAACTGGGCGTACTGCTGGCGCGCCATGCCGATGGCCGCCATGCGACGACAGCCGATGTTGCAGCGCTCGACAGAAAAGTGCCGTTCGCAGCGCAATGTCGGGCCCAAGGGCTCACTCTGGCCGGCGACGAGGTGTTTGTGCTCGCGCACTGGATCACCGACCGCGACCTGCCGCGCCGTTTTGATGTGCCGTTTCTCGTGGCGCGCATGCCCCACGGACAGGAGCCCGTTGCCGATGAAGCCGAACAGTTCGAGCCGGTCTGGGTACGACCTGCCGACGCGCTGGCAAAACACAAGGCGGGCGACTTCTTCATCATCTTTCCGACCATCCGCACGCTTGAGCGCCTGCAGCACTACGCCAGTGTGCAGGCCGTTCTGACGGCATGTGCTTCCGAGCAGCCGCTCTGGACATCCTGCCCGCGCGCCGGCTTGCTGAACGGCCAAGAAGCCCGCTACATGGAGCACGAATCACCTTTCGGTGAACTGGCCCTGGTCTGCCCCGATGGCCAGATGCTGCACCACCTGGACTGGCAGACCGACAAACCTGTGGCGCTGCTGAAAAACGTCATGCGGCTCACCGCGCCCAACCCCGGCGTGATGACCGGGCCGGGTACCAACAGCTACCTGGTCGGCGACGTCAACACCGGCTACATCGCCATCGACCCGGGCCCGCTCGACATCGACCACCTGCAACGTCTGCATGATGCGGCAGGCGGCGATATCCGGCAGATTGTCTGTACACACTCCCACCCCGACCATTCACCCGGGGCCAAACCGCTGCAGGCACTGGTTGAGGCCGGCGGCAAGCCGAAGCCACCGATTTACGGCCTGCCCTCATTGCCCACCGCGCGCGCTGACAGCCAGTTCACACCCGACCTGCTGCTTGAACACCATGCGCAGCTGGCGCTGTCTGGAAACGGGCCTGACGGCGCTGTCACGCACACCCTCAAGGCCATCCACACACCCGGCCACGCGGCCAACCATGTCTGCCTGGTGCTGGTCGAAGACGGCCTGCTGCTGAGCGGCGACCATGTGCTCAACGGCAGCACCACCATCGTCAACCCGCCAGACGGCGCAATGACAGCCTACCTTGATTCACTCGAAGCACTGAGCGCCGCCTGCGACGACTACGGCATTGAATTCATCCTGCCGGCGCATGGTTATGTGCTGGGCGATGCGAAGGGGGCAATCGCGCAACTCAGGGAGCACAGGCTAAAGCGCGAGGCCAAGGTGCTGGCCGTCATGCGCGCCAACCCTGAAGGCACGCTGGATGACTGGGTGCCACTGGCCTATGACGACGTGCATGAGCGCATCTGGCCCATCGCCAAACGCTCGCTGCTGGCCCATGTGGAACGCATACAGGCCCTGCACCTGGCTGACCACTGATGGCAGTTGCAACGGAGCACAGGGAGCACCCCGACGGCAGGCGGCGCGCACTGCATGCCATTGCCCTGTTTGAGGCCGTCAAGGGTCTGGCCGCGCTGCTGGCCTCACTGGGGTTGCTGGAGCTGCTGCATCACGACGTGCACCGCCTTGCGATGGCGTTGCTCTGGCATTTTCGCCTCGATCCGCAGATGCATTACCCCGAGTTGCTGCTGCATTACGCCGACCTGCTGGGCGCCGTCAACCTGCGCACCATGGCGCCCGTAGCCGTGGCCTACATCACTGTACGCTGGCTCGAAGCTTACGGGCTGTGGAAGGAAAAAGTCTGGGCAGAGTGGCTGGCCGCGCTATCGGGTGCGCTTTACATACCGCTTGAAGTGGCGCACCTGGTGCACCGGCCCGGGCTGATCAACGCGGGCGTGCTGCTGGCCAACATCGCCGTCGTGGGCTTCATGGCCTTTCAGCTCTGGCGGCGCGTCCACAAACTGCCAGAGTGAAACATATACCCGGCTGACGGCACGCAGCGCTCAGGCAGATCACCCTGCCCGACGGTGAGCGTGCCCGCAGCTCTCAGCGCACGAGCAATTTTCCGCCTGCGGCCTGCGTCATGGCGGCGACACAGGGGTGCGAGATGCGCCGTTCCACAGAAACGGCATAAAAACTCTTGACCACATCTTCGGTCCGGCCGATCACCTCCACACCGTATTGCCTGATGGTTTCCTCGTCCAGCACGCTGGCCGACATGAACACACCCCGGCCCTCGCCGCCAAATGCTTTCATGAGCGCCAGGTCGTCAAATTCGCCAACGATGCGGGGGTGCACCTTGTGTTTTGCCAGCCATGCCTCCAGGGGCCGGCGCACAGACGACGATCTGCCCTGGAGCAGGAGCGGCGCGTCATTCAGGCATTCCGGAAATGCGCCTTGAAGTGTTTTGCGGAGTGCGGGCGCACAGAAAAAGCTCATGGGTGAACTGCCCAGGGCGTGGTTGAAAGCCTTCACGCTGAACGGTCCCGTCAGAGGCTCATCGGCCAGAACGAGATCGAGGCGCATCAGCCCCAATTGCGCAAGCAGATCGGGAAACTTGCCCTCGTTGCAGATGAGCCGCACCGGCTCAGGCACGGCCATGGCGGACTCCAGCAGGCGGTAAACCACGGATTTCGGGACGGACTCCGCAACGCCCACGCGAAACTCCAGAATCTTCTCCCCCCCGATTGACAACTGCATGGCGTTTTCAAGCTCCGCACCCAGGCCAAATATCTGGTCCGCGTAACCCAGGGCGATGCTGCCCATCTCGGTGAGTTCGAGCTGGCGGCCACTTTTACGGAAAAGGCGCTTGCCCAGCCTGGCTTCCAGCAGCTTGATCTGCCCTGAAAGCGTCTGGGGCGTGGTGCTCAATTGCTCGCTTGCCCGCATGATGCCCCCTGCGCGCGCAGCAACCCAGAAATAGTGAAGGTGTTTGAAGTTGAGCACGCAGGAAAACTCGCAGGGATGGGTCAACTATTCGATTTTTTCGAATTATTTATACCAAAAAAAC
This sequence comes from Pseudomonadota bacterium, assembly GCA_040388075.1. Taxonomy (GTDB): domain Bacteria; phylum Pseudomonadota; class Gammaproteobacteria; order Burkholderiales; family Burkholderiaceae_C; genus Polaromonas. Next base: position 212,274 of record JAZKCN010000002.1, read on the forward strand.
GAATTTACGCGAAGTAATCGCCAACCTATCCTCTGCGTATCCATAAAAACCGTCCTGCTGTGCCGAGGGGACGTTCGGGAAGCGCGCCTTCCCGAACGTCTCCGCCGGCTGCGGACCGGGGCCTGAATTCAGGCACTCCCTGCAAAAACCTGAAACCCCAATGACCGGGGGTGGGGATGGCTTTTTTCTGGGTACATCAACAAGGAGACAAATTGAAAATCAAAAGCCAGCCGGATTTTTATTGCGGCGTCATGTTCGTTGCGGTGGGCATTGCCTTCGCGTGGGGTGCAACCAATTACAGCGTCGGTGATGCCGCACGCATGGGACCGGGCTACTTTCCGCTCATACTGGGCGTACTGATGGCGCTGGTGGGGGTGGCAGTGGCCCTCAAGGCCGTCGGCCACAGCCCGGAGCCGGAAAAAATCGGCACATGGGCCTGGAGACCCCTGGTGTATGTCATCACCGCCAATGTCGTATTTGGCCTGCTGCTGGCGGGGCTGCCGGCGGTCAGCCTTCCTGCATTCGGAATGATTGTGGCGATCTACGCCCTGACCTTCATCGCCAGCATGGCCCAGGCGGAGTGGAAGTTCCGCCCCACACTCCTGCTCGCCACAGTCCTGGCGATTGGCAGCTATCTTGTATTTGTCCTGGCGTTAAAACTGCAATTCCCGGTGTGGCCGGATTTCATCACAGGCTGAGGACGATATGGAAATACTTTCGCACCTCTCCATGGGATTCGGCGTTGCCTTTACGCCGATCAACCTCCTTTACGCATTTGTCGGCTGCCTGCTGGGCACGCTGATCGGCGTGTTGCCGGGCATCGGCCCCGCAGCCACCATAGCGATGCTGCTGCCCGCCACCTACGCGTTGCCACCGGTATCTGCCCTCATCATGCTGGCCGGCATTTATTACGGCTCGCAGTATGGCGGCTCCACCACCGCCATACTGGTCAACCTGCCCGGGGAGTCCTCATCGGTCGTAACCTGTATCGACGGCCACCAGATGGCCAAAAAAGGCAGGGCCGGGCCCGCACTGGCGGCGGCTGGACTCGGTTCGTTTTTTGCAGGCTGCGTCGGCACAGTGATGATCGCCGCCTTTGCGCCTGCGCTGACAGAGCTCGCCTTCAAGTTCGGACCAGCTGAATATTTTGCTTTGATGGTGCTTGGCCTGATCGGCGCGGTCGTGCTGGCCTCGGGCTCCCTGCTCAAGGCTGTTGGCATGATCCTGCTGGGTTTGCTGCTCGGCCTGGTCGGCACGGATGTGAACTCCGGTGTGGCCCGTTTCAGCTTTGACGTACCCGAGTTGACAGATGGCATTGGTTTTGTGGCCATCGCCATGGGCGTCTTCGGCTACGGCGAAATCATCGCCAACCTGGCACAACGCGAGGACCAGCGCGAAGTGTTTGCCGTCAAGGTGCAGGGACTGTTCCCGACGAAGCAGGATTTCCGCGACATGACGCCGGCCGTTCTGCGTGGCACGGCACTGGGCTGCGCGCTGGGTATCCTGCCCGGCGGCGGCGCACTGCTGTCGGCCTTTGCGGCTTACACCATCGAGAAAAAGATGAAGGCCCGCCCTGGCGAAGTGCCTTTTGGCCAGGGCAATATCCGCGGGGTGGCCGGCCCTGAAGCGGCCAACAATGCAGGTGCACAGGCTTCGTTCATCCCCCTGCTCACGCTGGGCATCCCGTCGAACGTGGTGATGGCGCTGATGGTCGGCGCCATGACGATCCACAACATACAGCCGGGGCCACAGGTCATGACCAGCAACCCGGAGCTGTTCTGGGGGCTGATCGCCTCGATGTGGATTGGCAACGCCATGCTGGTGATCCTGAACCTGCCGCTGATCGGCATCTGGATCAAGCTGCTCACAGTGCCCTACCGCTTCCTGTTCCCGGCCATCGTGCTGTTCTGTGCGATTGGCGTCTACTCGACCAACAACAACACCTGGGACATCTGGGTGGTGGGTTTCTTCGGTGTGGTGGGCTATATCTTCAACAAGCTGAAGGCGGAGCCCGCCCCCCTGCTGCTGGGACTTATCCTCGGCCCCATGATGGAAGAAAATTTGCGCCGGGCTTTGCTGCTGTCGCGGGGCGACTGGAGTACCTTCGTCACGCGCCCCATCTCTGCAGGTCTGCTGATTGCCTGCGTCGTGCTGCTGCTGATTGTGCTGCTGCCAGCGGTCCGGAAGACGCGCGAAGTGGCATTCGTCGAAGAATAAGGTCCCTAGGGATGAGGCCGCCGCCCGGCCTCATCCCGTGCCCGCGCGACGCCTGCCTGTAAAGTGTGAAGCCCGCCGATAAGCCGGATTCTGTGCGCCGCACCACCTTTCGGTGATGCGGTGTGACCGCCATTAATCTGGGCCGGGGGTCGCCCCCACGGCTCGGTGCTA
>JAZKCN010000003.1:0-462638 GCA_040388075.1 Pseudomonadota bacterium
GAGATCGTCTTGCTGATCCACCCGGATCAAAGCGAGCAAGTCCCAGCCATGCTGGAACGTTACAAGGGCATGATCACCGCCGGCGGTGGAAAAGTGCATCGTGTTGAAGATTGGGGCCGCCGCCAGCTGGTGTACCTGATCCAGAAACTCGCAAAAGCCCACTACCTGTGCATCAACATTGAAGCCACCAAGGAAGTCATGGAAGAAATTGAGCACGCGTTCAAGTTCAACGATGCCGTCCTGCGCCACCTCACCGTTGTCAAGAAGAAAGCCGAAACCGGCCCTTCGCTGATGATGCGCAACGTCGAGCGCGAAGAAGCGCGCAAGACCCAACAGGCAGAGTACGCCGGCAACAACTGATCAATCATTGAACCAGGTCAAATTGACCGCGTGCATCGCAGAGGCAAGTCCCCTTCGCTACACGCCAGCCGGCATACCGGCCCTCAATCTTGTTCTCGAACACGAGTCCGAAGTTGAAGAGGCAGGCGTCACAAGGCAGGTCAAACTGACAGTCAGGGCAGTCGCTTTCGGGGCATTGGCAGAAACCACAGGCCGGCTCGAATTAGGCAAACCCCAACTGTTCACCGGGTTCCTGATCAACGCACGTACAAGCAAAAGCATTGTTTTCCATATCCAAGCGATAACCCAAATTTAAGGAGTCCATCATGCCCGGACCAAAACGTTTCAACAAAGACAAGCGCCCAAAGCGCAACACACAATCACTGCTGTTCAAGCGCAAGCGCTTTTGCCGCTTCACCGCTGCCGGCGTCGAAGAAATCGACTACAAAGACATCGACACCCTGCGTGACTTCGTCTCTGAAAACGGCAAGATCATCCCCGCACGCCTGACCGGCACGCGCGCGATCTTCCAGCGCCAGATCAACACCGCTGTCAAGCGCGCTCGCTTCCTCGCGATGCTGCCTTACAGCGACCAGCACCGCACCCTGTAAGGAGTAACGACCATGCAAATCATCCTGCTCGACAAAGTCGTTAACCTCGGAAACCTCGGCGAAATCGTCAAGGTCAAGGACGGCTACGCACGCAATTTCCTGATTCCTTCGGGCCGCGCACGCCGCGCCACCGAAGCCAACAAGGCCGAGTTCGAAGCCAAGCGCGCCGAACTCGAAAAAGCAGCCGCTGCCAAGCTGGCCGAATCGCAAGCCCAGGGCGAAAAGCTCGGCGGCACCACCATCAAGCTGACGCAGAAAGCCGGCGTTGACGGCCGCCTGTTCGGTTCGGTCACCAACCACGACATCGCTGCCGAACTCGGCAAACAAGGTTTCGCAGTTGCCAAGTCGCAGATCCGCATGCCTAACGGCCCGCTGAAAGTTACTGGCGATCACCCCGTCAGCGTCGCACTGCACACCGATGTGCTGGTTGACATCACTGTCACCGTGCTGGGCGAAACCGCTTAATCAGCGTTTTTACCCCCTGAAAAGCCGCTCGCTGAGCGGCTTTTTTAATTTCAGCGCGCCTTACACGCTGTGCACAGCTTCAGGTTGCATTTACACCGAATTTCCAACGGATATTCACAACTTTGTGCACAGGACCATCGCTGAAACCGGCATAGCATTTGAGACCCTTCAGGAAACCCATGTCCGCCGTACTTTCCACCTTTGATGACCCCGGTTACAGCCCTGACCGGCAGATTGCCCAGTTGCGCATTCCGCCGCATTCGATAGAGGGCGAATCCAGCGTGCTGGGTGGCCTGCTGCTCGACAACGGTGCCTGGGACCGCGTTGGCGACCTGCTGGTCGATACTGATTTCTACCGCGCCGAACACAAACTGATTTTTGCCGCTGTTGGCGCGCTGATCAACGCCAGCAAGCCGGCCGACGTCATCACCGTCTACGAGCACCTGCAAAACCAGGGCAAGGCCGAAGAAACCGGCGGCCTCGGCTACCTGAACTCGCTGGCGCAATACGTGCCCAGCGCCAGCAACATACGCCGCTACGCCGAGATCGTGCGCGAGCGCTCCATCCTGCGCAAGCTGGTCTCTGCCAGCGACGAGATCTCCACCAATGCCTTCAGCCCGCAGGGCAAGGACGTTGCCACCATCCTCGACGAAGCCGAGCAGAAGATCTTCAAGATAGGCGAGCAGGGTTCGCGCATGAAGGAAGGCTTCCAGAGCATGGACACGCTGGTCGTCAGCCTGCTCGACCGCGTGACCGAGATGGCCGACAACCCGCAGGACGTGACCGGTGTTCCGACCGGCTTCTACGACCTCGACCGCATGACTTCCGGCTTCCAGGCAGGTGACCTGATCGTGCTGGCCGCGCGGCCTTCCATGGGCAAGACCGCACTTGCCATCAATATCGCCGAGAACGTCGCCATCGAGGCCGGCCTGCCTGTTGCCGTGTTCTCGATGGAAATGGGCGCATCCCAACTCGCCGTGCGTATCGTTGGCTCGATTGGCCGTATCGACCAGACCCACCTGCGCACCGGCGCGCTGACCGATGAAGAGTGGCCGCGCCTGACCGAAGCGATTGAAAAACTGCGCAGCGTTTCTCTGCACATCGACGAGACCCCTGGCCTGACGGTCAGCGAGCTGCGCGCCAACGCCCGCCGCCTCGCGCGCCAGTGCGGCAAGCTGGGTTTGATCGTTGTCGATTACCTGCAGCTGATGAGCGTGTCGGGCGGGATGGCAGACGAGAACCGCGCCACCGCAGTCGGCGAAATCTCGCGCGGCCTGAAGATGCTGGCCAAAGAGCTGCAATGCCCGGTGATTGCGCTGTCGCAGCTCAGCCGTGGCGTTGAGTCACGCACCGACAAGCGCCCGATGATGAGCGACCTGCGCGAGTCCGGCGCGATCGAGCAGGATGCCGACATCATCATGTTCATCTACCGCGACGAGTACTACACCAAGGAAGCCTGCAAGGAACCCGGTGTGGCCGAGGTCATCATCAGCAAGCAGCGTAACGGCCCCACTGGCACTGTCAAGCTCGCCTTCCTGAACCGCATCACCAAATTCGAAAGCCTGGCCAACGGCGGCAGCGGCGATTACTAGCCGCGCGGCGCTACGCCGGTCTTACGCCGCTACCTGGCGCGAGGCCGCACCATCGGCACGGTTCTGCCAGCTCATGGCGCTGGCCCTGACAGCCGAGAGCAGGGCGCGTGCGGCGGGTGTCAGTATGGCCATCTTGGCGGTGATCACATCTATCCGTATCGGCTCTATGTTTTCAGCAACGGTAATGATGTCGATTTCGTCGCTGGCCAGTTCCACCAGCATCTTCGGGATCAGCGCCACCAGGTTGCTGTGCTTGACCACTTCCATCGCGGCCCAGACCGTGTCCAGGTAAATCGGGGTGGCGGGCTGCTGGATGCCGTTCTCCGCAAATACCTCCTTCACCAGCCCGCCCGGGCCTTCCATCGGGCCGGCAATCATCCAGCGCAGGTCTTTCAGTTCGGCAAGCGATTTTGCCTTGGCGTGTGAGTGCCCCTTCCTGACGGCGATCGCCATGTCGGCCTTTAACATGCGCGCTGCCTTGTAGTCGCGGCCCAGCCCGCGTTCAGGCACCGGGCCTATCGCAAAATCCAGCACGCCCTGGCGGAATTCTTCCAGCACCTGCGGGTACACCCCCTCGATGATGCGGACTTCCACATCGGGGAAGTTCTGCTGCAACTGGCCTATCGCCTCGGGCACAAACAGCATCATCGGGATGTGTGAGCAGGCAATCGTCACGCTGCCGCTGAGCCTGCCCTGCATCTGGCCGATCTCGTCAAACGCGCGCTTGAGTTCCTGGTCCACCACCCTGGCCCTCGCCACCAGCGCCTCGCCATATTCGTTCAGCACGGCTCCGCGCGAACTGCGCCGCAGCAGCGTCACGCCCATCTGGCGCTCAAGTTGCTGCAGGCTGCGGGTCAATACCGGCTGGGTCACGCCCAGCTTCACTGAAGCAGCCGTCATGCTGCCTTCCTGCCGCACGGCCAGCAGCGCGCGCAATTGCGCCAGGGTGATGTCGTCACTTCGCATGGGTTGTCTCGATCATGTCTTTATGACATGCCTTATGCCTGAATCATACCTTCTGTGATGGTTTGTTTAAGCCTACAGTCGTGCCCCAAGGAGACAAGACCAATGACATCACCATCTTTTCGCAATGAACCCCTGCTGGTTTCGGGCGGCGGCATAGGCGGCCTGACCACAGCCATCGCGCTGGCGCGGCGCGGCCAGGCTTCCGAGGTTTTTGAGCAGGCCGAACAGTTCAAGGAAGTCGGCGCCGGGCTGCAGGTCGGCCCCAACGCCTTCCGCATTTTTGAAACCCTGGGGCTGGCACCGCAAATCACCAAACTGGCCACCTTTCCCGACGCCATGCTGGTCAAGGATGCTGCGACCGCGCAGGACATCGTCAGCCTGCCGGTGGGCGAGAACTTTCGCAAGCGTTTTGGTTTCCCCTACGGCCTGATGCACCGGGCAGACCTGCACAAGGTGCTTCTGCAGACCTGCGAGAAGTCGCCGTTGATCAAGCTGCACACCGCCGCCAAGATCGAGTCATTTGAAGACAGCGGCAAGGGCGTCTCGATACGCCTGGCCGATGGCTCCCAGCGGCAGGGCGCTGGCCTGGTGGGTGCCGATGGCCTGTGGTCACTGGTCCGCCGCACCATTGCTGGCGATGGCGAGCCGCGCACTGCCGGGCATATCTGCTACCGCTCCATCGTGCCGATTGACGATGTACCGCAGGCGTTGCGCCACAACTCCATGGCCCTGTGGCTGGGCCCCAAGATGCACATGGTGCTGTGGCCCATGCGTGAAGACCGCTTCTACAACGTCAGCGTCGTGTTCCACAGCGACAAATTCGACGAGGGCTGGGACGCCTTTGGTGACCCGGATGAACTGCGTGAGCGCATCCGCAACACCCACCCCGAGGTCCGCAAGTTCATTGAATCGATTACCGACTGGCGCATGTATGTGCTGCGTGACCGCGAGCCCATCAAAACGTGGTCGAAAGGACGCATCACGTTGCTTGGTGATGCCGCGCACCCCATGCTTCAATACCTCGCGCAGGGCGCCTGTATGGCAATGGAAGATGCCGTTTGCCTGGCCGATGAAGTTGCGGCTTCCGAAGGCAATATTGAAAAAGCCTTCCAGCGCTACCAGGACAGGCGTTACCTGAGGACCACCCGCGTGCAGCTGACGGCACGGCTGTACGGCCATGTCTTCCATGCGTCGGATGCCAGCGCCGACCTGCGCAACGATTTCCTCCGATCCAAATCGCCGGAGCAAACCCTTGAAAGCATGGCGTGGATTTTTGATCCGCAATAACCTGCGACCCGACACCTATTACTCACAGCTGGCGGCCATGAAAAATAGCTTTGGCGCCTATCCCCATTCTCATAAAAACCAGGAGACATTCATGAAACATCTGCGTAGCGTTCTGCTTCCAATAGCCGTATCCGTATCGGCACTCATCCCGTTTGCGGTTTCCGCACAGGCCTTCCCGACCAAGCCGATACGGCTCGTCGTCCCCACCTCTGCAGGCAACCCGGTCGATGTGCTGGCCCGGGTGGTAGCCATTCGCATGTCGGCCGAACTCGGCCAGACCGTGGTGGTCGAAAACAAGATCGGTGCCGGCGGCATCGTGGGTGCGGCCGATGTAGCCAGGCAGCCTGCCGACGGCTACACCATGTTCATGCTCTACATGGGCATGACGCTGACCCCGACGATTTTTCGCCAGTCCAGCTTTGACCTGAAGCGCGATTTTGCACCGGTAGGCCAGACCCTTTTCTCATACAACGTGCTGGTCACCAACCCCAGCCTCCCGGTGCAATCAGTCAAGGACCTGGAAGGGCACCTGAAGGCCAAACCAGGGCAGATCAACTTCGCATCCGGTGGCATTGGTTCACCGGCGCAGATGGCGGGCGAGTTGTTCAAGCAGCAGACCAATACCCAGGCCACGCACGTGCCTTACCTCGCCTTTCCGCAGGCCATTGGCGACCTGATGGGCGGGCAGGTGCAGTTCATGTTTTCCGGCACCGGCCCGGTGGTGGGGCACATCCAGTCCGGCCGCCTGAAGGCGCTGGCAGTCACCGGGCCGCACCGGGTTGCAGCATTGAAAGACGTACCCACCATGGCCGAGGCCGGCTACCCCGACTTCATGATCCGCGACTGGCAGGGCATTGTGGTGAAGACCGGCACACCGCGTGAAGTCATAGAGCGGCTCAATGCTGCCTTGCGCAAGGCGCTGGCGGCGGAGGAACTGAAAACTGTTTTTGCAACGCTCGGTGCAGAGCCTGTAGCCGGTTCGCCGCAGGAATTCGCCAACCTGATTGCCAGCGACACGATAAAGATGGGCCGCATTGCGCAGGTCGCCAACGTGCGCGCCGACTGAGAAAACGGAAAGCGCGTGATGGCCAACAGACCCAACCTGGTTTTCATTCTTGCCGATGACCTCGGTTATGCAGACCTCGGGTGCACCGGTGCCCGTGATGTCTACAACGAGTCCATCGACGTATCGCCCAACCTCGATGCGATGGCCAGGCAGGGCATGCGCTTCACGCACGGCTATGCCAATTCGGCCCTGTGCTCGCCAACGCGTTTTGCGCTGATCACCGGCCGCTGGCAATACCGCCTGCGGGGCGCTGCCGAAGAGCCGCTGGGCCATCCCGACAGCAAGGGTCTGGGGCTGCCGGTCGAGCACCCGACCTTGCCCTCGCTGCTCAAGGCCGCCGGTTACCAGACTGCGCTGTTCGGCAAATGGCACCTTGGCAAACCGCCGCTGTATGGCCCGCGCCTGTCCGGCTATGACGAGTTTTTCGGCTGCCACAGCGGCGGCCTGGATTACTTTGCGCACACCGATATACGCGGCAATGCCGACCTCTGGCACAACGAGGAAAAGACCGACGTGGACGGCTATTTCACCGACCTCATCAGCGAGCGTGCCGTCAGCTTCATTGAAAACACCGCTGCCGACAAACCGTTCTTCATCAGCGTCCACTACACCGCGCCGCACTGGCCGTGGCTCACGCGTGACGACAGGCAGGAGTCGCTGCACACTGCCGACAAGGGTGAGCACATAGACGGCGGCTCCGTCCCCATTTATCAGCGCATGATTCACCACATGGACGAAGGCATTGGCCAGATCCTGCAGGCGCTGAAGTACAAGGGCGTCGAAGACAACACGCTCGTCGTCTTCACCAGCGACAACGGCGGCGAGCGTTTTTCGAACAACTGGCCGCTGATGGGCCAGAAGATGGACCTGCTCGAAGGCGGCATACGCGTGCCGCTGATTGCGAAGTGGCCGCAGAAGATCCGGGCAGGGCAGGTGCACAACACGCCCAGCCTGACGATGGACTGGGCCGCCACATTGCTGGCAGCCGCAGGCGTGCAGGCCGACAGCCGCTACCTGCTGGACGGCGTTGACCTGAGCCCCGCATTTGAAGATATCGGCTGGAGCCGCGCCGGCGACCTGTGCTGGCGCATGAAGCACCGCCAGCAAAAAGCCATCATCCGTGGCGACTGGAAGTTCCTCTCGATGGACGGCATCGAATACCTGTTCAACATCGCCACCGATGTACGCGAGCGCGCCAACCTGCGCTGGCGCGAGCCCGAAAAACTGCAGGAGTTGAAGACCGCATGGGAGGCCTGGCACGCACAGCTGCCGCCCATACCTGACGATGCCCGCCTGCTGCCGGTGTATTCGCAGCAAGAGATGGCACTGTCCACTTACGGCTAGGCTGGCGCGCGTGTGCGTGTTGTGAATCCTGAAATGTAAAGTAGACTTTACATTGGCGGCTTTCAGGCCTTCCGGTAACACCCGGAAGGCCTGCAAAAGCCCAAAAACAGTCAAAAAAGGCCGATTTTGACTATCAAAAAGGCCTGAAACCCAATCTGGACTAGCACGACATGCTACAAATTTGGTAGCACATCGCCTGCTGCCCTGTGCACACGGGCAGCTTCAGGGGCAGAGCCATAATCAAACGACAGCCCGGCCAGCGTCAGTTGGCGGCGGCGTTTGATAACAAGCAACCAGGCAAGCCCCTACATCCATGGAACTCACCCACGAAGTCCTCACGGACGCACCGCGCCCGGCCGCCACCGTCATCATGCTGCGCGATGGCGCTGATGGCCTGGAGGTTTTTTTGATCCGCCGCAGCGTCAAGTCCAACGTGCTGGGCGGTGCCTTTGTATTTCCCGGCGGCAAGGTCGACAGGCTCGATGCAGAGCTCGACACCGCCACCCACCTCGACCAGCCGCTTGATGATCTGCACCGCGCACTGAACGAGTCCGACATCGACGCGCTGTCTGCAGCCGGCATGTACATCGCCGCCGTTCGCGAGGTGTTTGAAGAGTCCGGCATCCTGTTTGCCGAAGGCGCAACACACGCGCACGCCACGCAGGCCACCGCCTTGCTGCGCGCCGGAAAATCATTCGACGCCGTGCTGGCCGAGATGAATCTGCGCCTGCAAACCAGCAGCCTCGCCCCCTGGTCCCGCTGGATAACACCTGCAAACCCCACCGTGATGAACCGGCGTTTCGACACCCGCTTTTTTGTAGCCGCCGCACCGGCAGGGCAAGTCGCCACGCACGACAACTTTGAAGCGACAGAGAGTGTCTGGCTCAAACCCCGCCAAGCGCTGGAGCAGCAGCGCGATGGCCTGATAGAAATGGCACCCCCACAAATCATGTCGCTGGCCCACATCTCCCGCTTCGCCACCGTAGCAGCCGCCATGACCGACGCACGAAGCCGCACCCCCCGCATCATCCTGCCGCATTCATTCCAGCTCGACGGCAGCCGGGTGATCTGCTACCCCGGCGATGTGGAGCACCCGGTGAAGGAGAGGGCCATGCCTGGCCCGCTGCGGTTGCGGTATCACAACAAGGTGTTTGAGCCGCTGGATGGGTTTGAGGCGCTTTTTAGTTGAGCGTCAAGCTCTCTCTGTGTAGCCAGAAAACCAAACAACTGTATTCGTTTTTTAGTTTCTTTTAACTTCTCTGGAGTCACGAATGTCACTGCCCACTTCGTATCTAACGTCGATGAAAAATCTCAGCGGGATTCTGAACTCAATTGTTGGGGCTCAGGCGCCAGAAAGATTTACAACCAGATTTCTTGAGTCTTTGGGGTATGCGAATGCGACTGATCGATTGATGATTGCCGTCTTGAAATCGTTGGGATTTCTGGCTGATGATGGTAGGCCAACTCAAAGATACTTTGACTATCTTGATCAAACTCGATCTGCTTCAGTTATGGCCGAAGCGGTGCGAGAAGCCTATGCCGATCTTTTTAGAGTCAATAAGCAAGCAAATAAATTGAGCAGAATTGAGGTCACTAACAAGCTAAAAACACTCACACAAGGACAATATTCGGAAGGGGTTCTTGAAAAAATGGCGGCGACTTTCGGCGCTTTGTGTAGCCATAGTGATTTTGAGGCACCTCGAGTATCGGAGGAAGTTAAAGAGGCAATTTCTCCCGAAGTATTGGAAGACCCCAATTCACCTCGCTTATCACCACCTAGCGCAAAGGGCTTGTCTATTGGGGGACTGGTTTACAACATCGAACTAGTTCTGCCCGAATCTAGGGATCCGAAAGTTTACGACGCTCTTTTTGAATCACTCAGAAGGCATTTGACATGAACTCGGCTATCTCACAACTCTATAACTTTGCTTTCAGAGGCGTTTTGGCCGAGGAGGCCTTGGACGGGCAGGGTAGAAAAAGCAAACTGTTGTTGCAGATGCGGGATGAAGAAATCGTGAAAGCAATTTCTCTCGAATCTTTGGACACAATTCACGTCTCTAACGCAAGAATAATGGCCATCGTTTATACCGCCATAGCCGCATTTGAAAGTGGCGTGAGAGAGTTGGTGACCAAAGTACTGCGAGATAAGTACATGGAGGATTGGTGGGAAAAGGGCTTCTCTAATGGTGTGCGAGAACGAGCGATGAAGAGAATGGAAGAAGAGCAAAACGCGAGGTGGCATTCTCAACGCGGACAGGACCCAATCAATTACACAACGTTCGGTGATCTAAAGAACACAATGCAGAACAATTGGATAGATTTTGAAGATCTTGTTGGCTCTCTTACTTGGGCATCAGGCATTTTTGATGTCGTCGAACGATCTCGAAATGTCATCATGCATAGTGGAATGCTTGAGCGGGAAGATATTGATCGACTTGGTGTGAATATTCGAGATTGGGTAAAACAAGTTGGGGCATAGTCGTCGAGTAACCTGTAACCATAGGCTGAGTTTTAGCTGAGTTGATCCACCTGCACATCGGCGTGAGCAAAAAAGACCTGCGCGTTGAACCTCACGCGCAGAACACTCCCCCCCTGGGCGCTGATGGTGTGACGCCTGCGCGCTTCCTGGGGTGGGAGTTTCGCAACGGGCGGACGATCTACACCGTGACGGAAGATGGCCTGCTGGAAGTGCGGCAGGGCAAGAGGGTGCTCGTCAGTGAGCAGGGGCAATGGGACGGGCGTTGAGCCGCGCTGCCCGTCACACTTGCCTGATTGTCAGCTGCGCCGAGTTCGGCGCAGTTTCCTTCGAGTGACTTTTAAGCCCCGGCCGTCTGCCCAGACGGCATTGGGTAGTCAGCAGCGTTGAGCACCCAGCCCGGCTTTTGCGAGAAGTCGATACGAGGTGGGCAGAACACGTCGACCATCAGGCGCAGCTCGGTTCCCGTGCCGTTCGAGGTATGAATGGCCGGTGGCGGGATGACGGCCAGCGACGGGCTGCCGCAGTCCATGTGCTTGTCTGGCAGCCAGTTGCGCATGTTGGTGGTCCAGGGCCAGCGGACGTGGTGGCTCATGGTGCCGGTCATCAGCAGCGAGCCCTGCTCGAAGTCGTCGTGGTAGTGCGGCGAGACCTTCTCGACATCACGCGGAGCAGTCTCGACAAAGAGGTTGACCATGAAGGTGGAGCAGCGCCAGATGCGGCCGAAGCGGCCAGGCTCGTTGGCGACTTCCATGCTGTAGCGACGTACTTTGGGGCCATCGACCGGTGCTGGCCAGGGCGCCCACGGCGCGACATGGTGGCGCGGGTCTGCATAGGCGGCTGCGTTGGAGGCCTTGGCGGCCAGATCCTTGCTCTGCGTGGTGTAGAGGATAAAGAAGCTGCCGGCGGTCTTGACTTCAACCGTGCTGTTGCCTGCGGGCACCACAACGACCGAGTAGCCGGGGATGTCTTCAGAACCATGCCCGGACTCAACGCGCAGCTCGGTGCTGTGCTGGTAGGACAGGATGACAAATTCATCGGGCTGCGTCTTGCGGACAATCCTTGCGCCGGCCTTGGCTTCGACGTAGCAAACCATGAAGTTGTGGCCGCGGCCTATCCACTGGGTGTACAGCGGGTCTTCAACGGCAGGCTTGTCCTGCTTGAAGTGGATGCAGGAGGCGGTGCCGAAAGGCGTGGCCGCATCCAGCGGGGCTGTCGTCGGCGCAGGGTTGGATGACAGGGTGGCGCGTGGGTCGGATTTGTCGTACATCTCGGTTCGCCTTTTTTGTTGCCAGTGTTGCGTGGTCAGTCTTCAAAACCGAAAAGGGCGGCAGGCGTTTTGTAAAGAACCTGATCACTCACTTTTTCATCGGCCAGCCACGAGCGCACCGCATCGAGTTCATTGCGGTAAGCCACGGGCAGCGCGACAGCTTTTTTGCGCGGGCCGGTGTCGGTGTTCAGGAAGGGCCAGTCAGAGCCCCACATGCAGCGCTCGGGGCCAAAGGTATCAAGCGCCATCGCGGCCCAAGGCTGCAGGTCGGCGTAGGGCGGGCCGCTGATGCCGACGCGGAAGGCGGCGCTGATCTTGATGACGGCTTTGGTGTCGCGCGCAAATTTCTGCATCTCGGCCAGGCCGGTTTGCGGCAAACCTTCTTCGAGAATGGGCCAGCCGAAGTGTTCGATGATGACGCGCGCGCCGGATTTTTGAAGCAGGGGGCCGAGGGTGATCCATTGCGCCATCGGCACAAAAACCTCGACAAAAAAGTCCTGCTCTGCGCAGCGTTTGAGGAAGGCGTCCATGCCCGGAACATCGAACAGGCCGGTGTTGCCGTGAATCTGGCTCAGGCGCACGCCCATCACGCCCTGTGTTTTGAGCTTGCGGATTTCTTCAGCGGTGGTCTCGACCGGCAGGTTGGCGATGCCCTTGTAGCGTTTGCCGGAGGCCGCGATCTTGGCCAGCATGGCGCTGTTGTCATACCCGTAGGCGCCGGGCTGGATGATGAGTGCATGGTGCACGCCGTTGTATGTCAGCGCGCTGTCGAGGCCTTCAGCGCCCAGCGACAGCTGGTCTTCGCGAATGCGGCTGCCGGTGGGGGCGTTGTAGGCGTACTTGCTGGGCCAGTGGGCGTGCAGATGGCAGTCAATGATTTTTTGCATGGTTGTCTTCTTTCGATGATGGGATTTTGCAAGCGGCCGGAGGTGCAGTCCGGCTTATGTGTGATGGAGAAAAGTACGCCTCAAGAGTCGTCAAAGATGTCGACCTTGACGCCGATATCGGTCAGGGTTTGTCTGGTCATTTTTCGCACAGCCCGGCGGGCGGCCTGCACGTCATGTGCGCAGATCGCGTCAATGACTTCGAAGTTGAGCTCCAGGCTTTTGACGCGCGGGCTTTTGGTAAATGAATTGACGTAGACCAGGGTCAGCTGCATGTTCTTGACCCAGATCTCGCGCAGCAGGCGGTTGTCGGCGGTTTCGAGCAGCCACGACGAAAACCTGCCGCTCACCCATTCACCCTGTTCGCCCCGTTTGGCCTTTTTGATGACTTCACGCAGGTCCTGCTTCAGGCGTTCGACATTGGGCAGGGACGCCGGGTCAAAGCGCCGGGCGGCCTGTTCGGCCGCACCTTCAAGCAGGGCCAGCCGCACCATGAACAGGTCGGCAATGCCTTGCTCGTTCAGGTTGACGACACGCACGCCCTTGAAGTGCTCGCGCTCGGCCAGTCCTTCCGAGACCAGTTGCTGCAGGGCTTCACGAATGGGGCCGTTGGAGAAAGGGAATTCTTCGCGCAGGTCGCGCTCGATGATGCGCTGGCCCAGCTTGTACTCGCCCGAGATGATTCTTTTGCGCAGGACAGCCGTCAGGGCGCCTGCTGCATGAAAGTCACTGCCCGAGAAGGCCGGCGAGGCCTTTTCAGAGCCTGACGGCAAAACATCGGCAGGTGGTTTTGCAGTGGGAGACGGGGGCATGGCGGTTAATTTATTCAGAAATTTGATCGATTGTTTATTATTAATAATATGCTGTCAAGTGGGTTTTATCGATGGATGGCGCTGTGCGGCACCCCAATTCTTTTTGCGTGGGCTGGTTTCAGGAAGCTGCAGTGCGCTTACGCCAGGCCGAGCGCCTGCCTGAAAATATCGACCCGTGGATTGGCGACTGCGGCACGGTAGATCAATGCCACCGGCCCGGGCTGAATAGCGGGCGCGACCTTGATGCGCTTGACCAGGTTGGCACTTCTGTAATGGCGCTGCACTGCCAGCTCGGGCGCAATGCTGATGCCTGCACCGGTAGCGACCAGTTCGATATTGGTGACCGGGCTGGTGGATTCGATCATGGGCACTGGCGGCACCACGCCCGAGCGCATGAAGCAGTCTTCAATCACCCTGCGCGCCATTGATGTTCGGGCGGGCATGACCCACAACTCTTGTGCCAGCCGTTGCCAGCTGACCTGGCGTGCGCGGGTCAGCGGGTGACTGGCCGGTGCGATGACGCTGAACTCGACCTCAAACAGTTTTTCGTAATGCAGCGCTGGGGCGCCCGGTTCGGGTGTCTGCATCGGATAGCTGCTGAGCAGCGCATCGACCTCGCCCTGCAACAAGGCTTCCATCAACACCGGCACACGTTCTTCCAGCAACTGCACGCGCACGGGCGGGTCGCGGGTGGCCAGTTGTTTGAGGATGGGCGGCAGGTAGCCCTGTGCGACGAATGGCGGGGCGCCTATGCGCAGGCTGGCGATGGCCTGCTCGCCGGCGGCGGCCTCCCGGCGCAGGTGGGCCAGTTCTTCCAGCAGCAGCGTGGCACCGCGCAGCGCCACTGCCCCTTGCGCTGTGGGTGTCAGGCCGCGTGTGGTGCGTGTGAACAGCGCAAACCCGAACGCGCTTTCAATTTCTGCCAGCGCCTTGCTGAGTGCGGGCTGGGTCAGGTTCAGGACCTCGGCGGCGGCGCGCAGGCTGCCGCCGCGCTGCAGTTCGGTGATCAGCCGCAGGTGGCGAAAGCGCAGCCGTGACACCAAGTGCTCGGTATCGCGTGCGTCGCTGTCCGGGCGTGGCGCTTGTCTGGAAGGGATTGTCTGGATGGGCATGGGGCATAACCATAAGTGTTCACCAGATAAAAAGATATCACTTTTGGATATTCATTGCGCGGCCTATGCTCGACCCCATACCCATACAGGAGACATTCATGGACCGTCGATCTTTCTGCCTCAGCACGTTTTCTGCTGCCCTGCTGGCTTCCGGGGGCGCCCGCGCTGCGGACCCCTACCCGAACAAGCCGGTGCGCATCATCGTGCCGTATGCGGCCGGTGGTGGCCCTGATGTGCTGGCGCGCCAGTTTGGCCCCAGGCTGGGTGAGGCACTGGGCCAGGCCGTGGTGGTCGAGAACAAGGTCGGTGCGGGCGGTGTGCTGGCCGCGCAGTTTGTGGCGACGGCACCTGCCGATGGCTACACGACCTTGATGGGTTCGAACTCGCACCTGATCCAGAAAATCCTGCAGCCTTCGCTGAAGTTCGAACCGGTCACTGACTTCATCCCTGTCACGGTGATTGGTACCTCGCCCACCGTGCTGGTGGTGGCCGCCAACTCGCCGTACAAGTCGGTCGAAGAACTGCTCGCCGCAGTGAAGGCCAGCCCTGGCAAGATGAACTACAGCTCGGGCGGCATCGGCTCGGGCGCGCATTTCGGTGGCGCAACGCTGATGTCGCTGAGCGGCGGGCGTGCCACGCATGTACCGCTCAAGGGCTCGGTCGAGATCCCGCTGTCGCTGATGCGTGGCGACACTGACTTTGCGTTCGCGATTGCCGGCACCGCCATCCCGCAGGTCAAGGGCGGCAAGCTGCGTGCGCTGGCCGTGACCAGCGCCGCGCCGCTGAAAGAGCTGCCGGGCGTGCCGACGCTGAACTCTGTGATGCGCAGCGAACTGACGGTGCAGGAGTTCTGGTTCGGCCTCTGGCTGCCCGCCAAATCGCCGGCCGAGGCAGTCAGCAAACTGTATGCATCCACCTCACGTGCGCTGGCTGATCCTGCCGTGAAGCAGATGTTCGAGGCATCGGGCAATATGGTGATGCAAAGCGACAGCCCGCAGGCCGACGCCGCTTTTGTGCGCAACGAATTCCGCAAGTGGACCGAGATCACCCGGCTCACCGGCGTGACGGCCACCTGACAGCAAAGATTCGCCCATGTCAAAACCACTGGAGGGCGTGCGCGTCCTCGACCTGTCGCACGTCATCGCCGGGCCGCTGGCCTCTTTTTACCTGGCCCAGATGGGCGCGGAAGTCATCAAGGTAGAACCACCGCAAGGCGGCGAGGTGATGCGCAAGGGCAAGTCGGCCAGCGAGGGCGACACCCCCACAGGGTTTGTCGCCTGCAATGCCGGCAAGCGTTCGCTGGCTCTGGACATACGCACGCCGGAAGGTGCTGCGGTGGTGCGTTCGCTGGCGCTGACGGCTGACGTGTTTATCGAGAACTTCCGCCCCGGCGTGGTAGCCAAGTACGGGCTGGACTACGAATCCATCAAGGCACTGAAGCCGGACATGGTGTATTGCTCGATCTCCGGTTACGGGCAGGAGGGCGAATGGTCAGGCCGTGGTGCCTATGACCATGTGGTGCAGGCCCTGACCGGCATGATGATGATGTCGGGCGACAGGCCGGACGCACCGCCGCAGAAAGTCGGCTTTCCGGTGATCGATGTGGCCGTCGGCATGCTGGGCGCGCTGTCGATTGTGTCGTCGCTGCACCGCCGCTCGCGTGACGGCGTGGGCCAGTACATCGATGCGTCGATGGTGCAGGCGTCGTTGATGCTGATGTACCCGAATGCCGCCGCCTTCCTGACTAATGGTGTGGAGCCGCAGCGCATCGGCAATCGGGGCTACACCGGCAGCCCGGCTGCAGACACCTACCACTGCACCGACGGCTGGCTGTCGGTGGCGGCCAACACGCCGGCGCAGTTCCGCAAGATGGCGGCCGTGCTGGATATGGAAGAGCTGTGTGAGGACGCGCGAGCGCTGGATCTCGAAGCCTTCAACACACCCGGCGGTTTTGTGGTGCCACGCGACCTGGATTATGTGCTGGAACGCCTGCGCACCGCTTTTGAAAAACGCAGTGCGGCAGACCTGGAAACGCGCCTGAATGCAGCCGGTGTGCCGTCGGCGCGGGTACGCAGGCTGGGCGAGTTTTTGCGTGAGGTTGACGAGACCAGCGCTGTCGGTCTGCCTGACTACCGCTTTGATCAGGCGACGCAACAGGTACGCACCAGGGGCCTGGGCTTCAGCTTCTCGCAGGACGGGCAGGCCAGCGCAGCCGGTGCAGAAACGCTGGGGCAAAGCACCCGGTCTTTGCTGGTCGAAGCTGGCCTGGATGCCGATGCCATCGCGGCGATGGACCGCGCTGGTGTGGCCCGCATGGCCTGATAAAGGAAAGGCGCGGGAAGGCCTCGCGGCCCGTCGTCCGGTAGGTGACAAGCAGGCCGCTTCAGCCTGCTGTTGCTCCCTAAAATCGGGTATCTCATCCAAAGGAAACACGCTTCATGACAAAACTTCTGCAAGACCGGGTCGCCATCGTTACCGGCGCCGGCCGCGGACTGGGCGCTTCGCATGCGCTTGAACTGGCACGCCATGGCGCCAAGGTGGTGGTCAGCGACATCGGGGCCTGCAAACCCGGCTCTTCGGCGGAGGCCACCGTCAAAAAGATACAGGCCATGGGCGGCGAGGCGATGGCCTGCGACACCGACGTGACCAATGTGGCGCAGGTCGAAGCCATGGTGGCAGAGACGGTCGCCAAGTGGGGCCGCATCGACATACTGGTGAACAACGCGGGCATCCTGCGCGACAAGAGTTTCGCCAAGATGGGTCTGGATGATTTCAGGCTGGTGATGGACGTGCACCTGATGGGTGCCGTGCATTGCACGCACGCCGTGTGGAACCGCATGCGCGAGCAGAACTACGGCCGCATCGTGATGACGACTTCATCGTCAGGCCTGTACGGCAACTTCGGCCAGGCCAACTACGGCGCCGCCAAGATGGCGCTGGTCGGCCTGATGCAGACGCTGGCCATCGAAGGCGAGCGAAACAACGTGCGCGTCAACTGCCTGGCACCCACGGCGGCGACAGCGATGACCGAGACGCTGCTGCCCGCTGAAGAGCTGGCCATGCTGGAGCCTTCATCCGTCAGTCCGGCGCTGGTGGCGCTGGTGACCGAAGACGCACCGACCCGCACGATATTGCTGGCCGGTGCCGGCAGTTTTGAGCAGGCCCATATCACGATGACGCAGGGCATCTTCATCCCGCACAGCGAGGCCAGCGCTGAAACGCTGGTCGGGCGCCTGGAAGAAACCGCAGACCGCCACCAGGAAACCGTACCGGCGACCGGCTTTGACCAGTTGCGGCATGAGATTGCGAAGGCGAGGGCGCTTCGGCAAGAGTTGCAAACCTGAAGCCTTTGCCGCGGGTATGGCAGATGCATTTGAAATGATGTAATCGTGCATTGCTTGCAAAGGATGCCGCCATGAAATTCACCTGCCAGATCGCCGCAGCTATCTGCCTTGCCATTGCAGTCGCCTGCGCATGGCTGGCGCCTATGGATACACCGGCGACCGCGCAGGTTGATGCGGGCCTCAAACGTGCGCTGGTCAGCTTTGCCACGGCGCGTGCGCTGCATGGCGTGCTGTCTGTCGTGCAGGGCACGCAGTTCTCGGCGCAGCCGCTTGGTGTCGGTGTCAGCCTGACGCCGGGACAACTGCTGGCGCCGGTCAATGAGCTGGTGAAAAACTTTTCCGACTTCATGCTGATGGCCGGTGTGGCGTTTGGGGTGATGAAGGCCGCGATTGCAATTGGCGCTTACTGGCCGGTGTCGCTGGCGTTGACGGTGACGGCCGCTGGCTGGGCCTGGCTGTATTTCAAACGGCAGCGCTCACCAGTCTGGTTGTCGCGCATTCTGATTGTTCTGCTGATGGTGCGTTTTGCCATCCCGATTGCAGTGCTGGGTACCGATGTGCTGTGGCAGAAGTTTCTGGCGGCCGACTACACGGCGACGCAGCAGGCGATCGACGGCGCCGCAGGGCAAGCCGACAAACTGAACCCGCAGCCCGCACCAGAGAGTACTGGCATCCTGGAGCGTGCAAAGGAGTGGCTGGCCAAAACCGCTGATGTGAAGGCGCGTTTTGAGGAGATAAGGCTGGCCGCCGAGCGGGTGACGGAACACATCGTCAGGCTGATCGTGATCTTCCTGTTGCAGACGCTGATCATCCCGTTGCTGCTGTTGTGGGCGCTATATGCGGTGCTGCGTGGTGTCGTCACCTCGCTGGCCTGGCGCCGGCCTGATGCCATTGCGCCTGCGGCCTAGCCGGCAACCCGTTTCACTTCTGGAACGGTCAGTTACCGCTTTGGCCCTCGCTTTTCCATAGCCCTTCCCCTACAGTCGCCAAGGTTTGAGGGGAGGCCGCGCAGCAACGGCTCCCGTCATAAAGATCTGAAACGGGGGAGACAAACATGCAATCTTCGGGTTCTGGCAAAGGAGCCATCGTGGTCACGGGCGCCGGTCGGGGCATAGGCTCAAGAATTGCCGTACACGCTGCCAGGGATGGCAGGGCGGTGGTCCTGGTCTATCAAAGCAATACCGCCGCAGCGGAAGAAACATTGCATGAGATCACCAGCCACGGCGGACGCGGCATTCTGGTGAAGGCGGATGTTTCTGTAGAAGCGGACGTCGAGAGGATTTTTGAAACCACGGATCGCGAATTCGGCGGCCTGACCGCGCTGGTCAACAACGCAGCGACCAACGGGGGGCGCGCGAGGTTGCTTGACCTGGAGAGGCAGCAACTGGAGCAGGTGTTTCACACCAATGTTTTTGGCTCATTCCTGTGCGCCAGGGAAGCCGCACGCCGCATGTCGAAATCTGCCGGTGGGGCGGGCGGTGCCATCGTCAACATCTCGTCAGGCGCCAGCCGCATTGGCTCGCCCGGCGTTTGGGTTCATTACGCGTCATCAAAAGCCGCGATTGAAACCATGTCGCTCGGATTGTCGAAAGAACTCGCGAGTGAAGGCATCCGTGTGAATGTGGTGCGCTGCGGCGTCATCGACACCGAAGTCCATGGCGGCCATGGCGAGGACAGGCTGAAACAGCTGATGGCACAGGTACCGATGTCCAGAATGGGCAAGCCTGATGAAGTTGCAGCTGCCGTGATGTTCATGCTGTCCGATGGTGCCTCTTACGTGACCGGTTCGGTTCTTGATGTGGCCGGTGGCCTTTAAAACATGGACAAAGGAAGAAAGATGAAAATTACTGGCGCCGAAGTGATCGCCCGTGCCTTGCTGGCCAATGGCGTGACGCAGGTCTTCAATGTGCCCGGATTCGGGATTCACCCGCTGATACAGGCGCTGAAAAAACACCGGTCTGAATTCAGCTACAACACCGCTCCCAACGAAACAGCGGTCGCCCTGATGGCGGACGGCTATGGGCGTGTCACGGGTAAACCGGCCTTCGTCAATGTTTACCATGCCTCGGGCACTGCGCTGGCGATGATGGGCGTGACAACGGCATGGGCAGACCGCAGCCCGATGCTATTCACCACGACAACGACGAGCCGCCGCCTTGAGAGAAGCGATGGGTATGCATCTGTTCCGCGCGACATCACCGAGGCCACCCGGCAATTCACAAAATGGGATTGGGAAGTACCCAGCGTGGACCGGATTCCGGAGGCCATCGCACGGGCAGTCATCCTGTCGAGGATGCCACCCATGGGGCCTGTGCACCTGGCGTTTCCCCTTGATCTTTATACGGAAGAGGTTGAAGAGTCCATCATTGACGAGATGCTGATGGCGCGCCCCGACCGCCTGAACATTTTTAATGCGACGGTAGCCGACCCGGCGGGCATTGAAGCTGCAGCAAGGCTGTTGATGTCTGCAAAGACCCCCGTGATTGTTTCGGGCGGGGACGTTGCCCAGCACGACGCAGTTGATGAACTGGTCACCATTGCAGAACTGCTCGACGCACCAGTATTTGGCGAGCCTTATGTCGCCTACATGGGGTTTCCCAATACGCACAGATTGTTTGCGGGCCGTTTCTCCGGAAACTCAACCCTGCTGAAAGAAGCCGATGTGGTGTTTGTGGTTGGTGCGGAACTGACTGGTGGCAGCGGCGCGCCCCTGCTGCCGCCTGCCCATGCGAAAGTCATCTTCCTGACGACCGACGCGATGAATTTCGCAAAACAGATATGGGCGGACGTCGGGCTTGTCGGGCACCCGAAGTCGTCGCTCCATGCGCTGCTGCGCGCGCTGAAAGAGGCCGGAAAGCCGCCCCAAAAGCCGCAATGGGTTTCAAAAAGCAAGACCTACATCGAAGCCTACCGTGAGCGGCTGGCCGTAGAGATCAATGATGCCGGCAAGCCTGAAGGGCCGGTGCGGTTGCCTGTGCTCATCAAGGAAATTGCCAATACTTTCGGTGATGACGCGATCTTTCTGGATCACTCGACGACCGGCACCGCCTACATCCTGGACATGGCTGAATTTGCCAACCCCAGGCGTTACTTTGGCATATCGGCAAGAGCCAGCGCGCAGGGCTGGGGTACGCCAGCGGCTATCGGCATGCAGATTGGTGCGCCCGACAAACGTGTCGTGGCCGTGGTGGGCGACGGGGGCTTCATGTTCACCAGCACCACGCTGTACGCCGCCGCCCAATGGGCCACGCCTGTGGTGATTGTTGTGCTGTCGAATGGCGGCTGGCACGACGTGGCTTACGGTGCGAAGAAAAACCGGGGCTGGACCGAGCAGGATGTGAAGGACTTCGGCTGGGTTTGCGAGCCACAGATTGACTATGCCGGGCTGGCGAAATCTCTGGGCATCCGCAGCTATCGTGCAGATACGACGGCCGAACTGCAAAAAGCACTTGTCGCCGCAAGGGATGGCGTGGGGCCATCAGTCATCGAGATGAAAAGCGACCCGGAGGCGACGGCCTACTACCTGTCCTTTATCGCCGCCTGAGGGCGTTCCAGGCCGAATTCCTGCGGGACTATTTCTGTCAGGAAGTCGACAAACGCGCGCAGCCTTGGCAAGGTGTTTCTGCGGCTTGGCCACAAGGCAGAGATCACGTTGATGCGTGTGGAGGTCCAGTCCGGGCATATGGGCACCAGCCTGCCGTCCCTGACCGCTTCCCTGCACATCCAGCTGGGGACAAGCGCTATTCCGACGCCGGCGATGGCCACGTCGCGCCTGATGACCGCTTCATTCAGATCCAGTCGCGGTAAAACAGGCACGCTGATTTGTTTGCCATTGCGTTCAAACACCCAGTCTTTTTTTTCGGCGCTGTTGAAGAGGTCGATGACCGCATGTTTTGCAATCTGGTCGGGGTGTGTGATCGGCTCATGCTGCGAGAGGTAGGCCGCGCTGGCGAATGCGGCATATGGCGCGCGGCCGAGTTCCCGTGTCAGCAGCGATGAGTCGGGTTGCTGGCCGATGCGCACCACCAGGTCAAAGCCTTCCTCGATGGGATCTATCGTGCGGTCGGTGACCTGAAGCTCCATCTGCACATCCGGGTGTGCCAGCATGAAACGGGGCAGGGCCGGCCCAACCACAGAACGGCCAAAGACCAGCGGCACAGCCACACGGATCAGCCCTTTGACCGATGCCTGGAGCTCACCCACAGCCGCCTCTGCAGCCTCGACTTCTTCGCGCACCCGCTGGCAATACACCAGAAAGGTCCGGCCGACTTCGGTGATGTTGACGTGGCGTGACGAGCGCTCCAGAAGCCTGGTACTGAGCGCCTCTTCAAGGCGTGTGATGGTCCGGCTGACCGAGGCCTTGGAGATCGACAGCGCGCGCGCTGCGCCGCTGATGCTGAGCAGGTCGGCGACCTTGGCAAATACCAGCATGTCGCTGGGGTCGTAACGCTTCATGGCATGGGCCTGGATTGTTTCATTCGCGGAACGCTGCAGTGCAGTTTGGATGATGCCGTTTCCGGTGTCCGAACATCATAATTTGCATGGAACGCAGGCACAGCCTGCGGGTTGGACAACACCATAACGGAGACAAGCATGAAATTGGTCAAAGCCGGGCTAGCCGGTCTTTTGCTTTCGCGTGCCCTGGCGGGTGCTGCCGTATTTTTTGCAGGCAGCGTTTTCGCCCAGTACCCTGATCACCCCATCCGCCTGATTGTGCCTTTTGTGGCGGGGGGCGGGGCCGACGCCATTGCGCGTTCCGTTGCGCCCAAGGCGGCCGACAACCTCGGGCAACCCATCGTCATCTACAACAAGCCCGGCGCCGGCGGCAATGTGGGCGCGGTAGAGGCCGCCCGGTCGACTGCCGATGGCTACACGCTGCTGTACGGCCACAGCGGCACGCATGGCATCAACCATGGGCTTTATGAGAAACCCGGCTTCGATCCCTTCAAGGATTTCGTTCCGGTTGCACGGCTGACCAGCGTTCCTTTCATGCTGGTGATCAACCCCAAGGTGCCGGCAAACAATGTCAGGGAACTGGTGGCCTACATCAAGGCCAATCCCGGCAAGGTGAGCTTTGCTTCAGCTGGCAATGGTTTGACATCCCACCTGGCTGGCGTGATGTTCAAGAACATCACGCAGACCGATGTGACGCACGTTCCGTACAAGGGTGCTGCGCCGGCCCTGACGGCCGTCATAGCAGGCGAGACAGAGTTCACCATCGATACCGTCATCAACGTTCTTCCGCAGGTTCGTGCGGGGCGCCTCAAGGGCCTGGCGGTCCTGTCGAAGCAGAGGATGCCGATGGCCCCCGATGTGCCCAGCATTTCCGAGGCCGGTTATGCGGGCCTGGAAATGGAAGCTTCTGACGGGATCTACGCGCCGGCAGGCACGCCCAAGGCCGTGGTGGACAAGGTCAACGCAGCCTTTCGCCAGGCGCTGGAAGACAAGACTACCAGCGAAAGCATGGTTGCGCGGGGCATCTTCCCGGTGCCGGGCACACCTGACGACCTTGCAAAACACATTGCGCGCGAGTTCCCGATGTGGGTCAAACTGGTCAAAGACTCCGGCGCAAAAGTAGAGTGAGCCCGGCCATGAGCCCACCCAGCATTGCGCTTGACCATGTCCACCTGCTGAGCCGAAACCCTGTCAACACCGCCAGGTGGTACGAAGAAAACCTGGGCTGCAAGGTGGTCAAACAGGTTGAAGTGGCGGGCGCTCCGCAGATCTACCTGTCCATCGGCAGCGAATCGCTGCTGATCATCCGGGGTGAGCGAACGGGCGAGCGCGTGAACGGCGGAGAGTCCGACAAGAAGTGGGGCACCGAGCACTTCGGGTTTCGTGTGGCGTCCGGCTTCAGCCAGCTGTGCGAAACGCTCAAGGGGCGGGGGGTCAAATTTTTGATGGAGCCCAAGGACATCAATTCGGCCACCACTGTCGCCTTTATCGAAGGCCCGGACGGCGTCGAGATTGAACTGCTGGACCGCCGGGAATGGCCGCACCTCAAAAACCTGGGCGCCGACCCTTCGGCGGCCTCGCGCCGCTAGCAACATTTAACAAAATTAACGGAGATGATCATGGACGGTTTGTTTCGATTCAGGAGAAGTTTTTTGCTGCTGGCGGGCGCGTGCCTGGCAATGGGCGCGCAAGCGCAAGCGCAGGACTGGCCCACCAAGCCGGTGAAGTTTTTTGTCGGTTCGGCACCGGGCTCGGGACCGGACGTGATCCTGAGGCTGGTCACCGACAGGTTGTCAAAACGGCTGGGACAGCCCGTCGTGATCGACAACCGTCCCGGCGCCGGTGGCATACCAGGCACGGTGGCCGCTGCACGGTCACCTGCAGATGGCTACAACTTTTTTCTGGGACTGGGTTCGGCTTTGGCCATGAACCAGTTTTTATACAAAACACTTCCCTATGACCCCGAGAAGGATTTTGTCCCGGTCGTGAGCCTGGGTGTCACGCCTATGGTGATAGCCGTGAATCCGGAGTCTCCTGCAAAGAGCATTGGTGAATTGCTGGCGTTGGCAAAGACAAAACCCAATGCGGTCTCGGTTGGCACGACGTCAAAAAGCGCTGCGCACCTGACCATTGCGTCGCTCGCACAGCAGGGTAACGTGCAGTTCCTGCATGCCTACTACAAGGGCTCGCCGGACGCGCTGCGTGACACCATGGGTGGGCAGGTCATGGTGTTCAGCGATGCGCTGGCGGCCATTCCCAACCTGAAAGACCCGCGCATCCGTGTGCTCGCCATCACCTCGCCAAAACGCCTTGCCGCGCTGCCGGACGTGCCTGTTGTTGCCGAGACCGTGCCCGGTTTTGCTTCTTACGGCTGGTACGCCGTGATGGCTCCCACTGGCGTGCCGCAGGAGATCGTGAACAAGTTGAACCGCGAACTCAACGCGGTGCTGGCCGAGCCTGAGGTTCAGGCAAGAATGCGTGAACTCGTCACCTTTGAACCGGGTGGCACGCCCGCACAGCTGGGTGACTTCATCCGCTCCGAACGCGCACGCCTGAAAGCCGCAGCGCTGGCCGCAAAAATCGAACCCGATTAAGGTTTTGCATCAGCGCTGCTTGCACGCAGCATCGATTTCAACCCGGCCTGCGAGACAGTACCGACAACGCCACGCCGCCCAGGATGGCGGCGCAACTCAGCGCAAGCGTCCAGCTGATGGGTTCGCCCAGCAGCGCGACGCCGCCCACTGCGGCGATGGCGGGTACGCTGAGCTGCACCGATGCAGCGCTGGTGGCGCGCAGGTGCTTCACGGCGGCGTACCAGATCACATAACCGACACCCGAGGTCAGCGCACCCGATACCAGCGCATAGGCAATCCCTGCGCCGTCCCAGGTGATGGGCGCGTGCAGGCCCGCCGCAGCGGCCATCAGCAGTAGCGCATAGGGGACGGACTTGATGAAGTTGCCGGCGGTTTCGCGCACCGGGTCACCGGCGGATTTGCCGCGTAGCGAATAGATTCCCCATGCGATGCCTGCTGCTGTCATCAGTGCGGCGCCTTGCGGCGATGGCGCGAGCAGGCCTGGCATCAGCAGCACGACAAGCCCGCCAATGGCGATCACCCAGCCCAGCGCCTGCCTTGCACCCAGGCGTTCGCCTTTGGCAAAACCATGAGCGGCCATGGTGAACTGCACGACGCCAAAAAGGATGAGCGCGCCGGTGGCGGCAGAAAGCTGGATGTAGGCCAGTGAAAAAGCTGCGGCATATACAAACAGCGCCAGAGCTGACAGCCAGCTGCCCGTGCCGGTGGTGCCGCGCTGTCGCACGATGGCGTAGAGCACCAGCGCGCCCGACACCAGCCGCAGTGCGGTGAAGCTGGCGGCGTCAATCCCGGTAGTCTTCAGCGCAAGGCGGCACAGCAGCGAGTTGCCGGCGAAGGCCAGCATGGCAAGAACAGTCAGTGCAAGAACGCCGGCCCGCGGTTTCATGCCAGCGGACGAGGGGTATAGCTGGCCAGTTGCCTGGCTGCCATGCCTGCGGCTTTTTGCACCACCTCCAGCAGGCGATCAACGCCTGTCGACCTCATGCGGCTGCTGGGGCCGACCACGCCAATGCTGAACAGGCCAAGCACCGCACCTGCAGGCACCGGGCAGGCGATGCTGTAGACACCTTCGTCGATTTCGCCGTCGCAGATGGCATAGCCGTCCATGCTGGCCTGGCGCAAGGTGTCCTGAAAAACCTGCAGCGCGTCCTCGCCGCTGAGCGGCAGGCTGCCTTCGTCGAACATCTGGCGCACCATCTCCGGATCGGCGTAGGCGAGGATGGCCTTGCTCGATGAGCAGGTGTCGAGCGGTCGGTTGCCGGTGCCGGGATAGATGTAGGAGCGCTCTGCAAAAGCCGGCGTCACGGCATGCGCAAGGTCGACTGAACCGCCGATAAAACGCGCGAAGAAAGCAGTTTCGTTGAGCTCGGTTGCCAGGTACTGCAGCGCGGGCTGGAAGGCCTGCAGGCGGTTGTCGGCAGTGAGGCTGTAGCGGATCAGTTCGTTGAAGACCGGGCCAAAGGCGTAGTGCCCGGCGTCGTTGGTTTCAAGATACCCAAGGCTGCACAGCGAGGCTGCAATGCGGTGCGCGCTGCTGCGTGGCAACTGCGTGTCGGCCATCAGCTCGTGCATGCTCACGCCGCCCGGATTCTTCGAGACCGCCAGCAACACCTGGTGGTAGCGAGCGAGGGGGCTGGGCGTGATGGCGCTGGCGGTTCTGGGCATGGTCAGGCGGTGGCTGTGTTGGCGGGGTTGCTGGCAGCGGTGCGCAGCAGGTTCTTGTCGACCTTGCCGATGGACAGCATGGGTAGCGACTGTCGCACAAACAGGCGCTTGGGCCGCTTGTAGTTGGCCAGCCGGTCGCGGCACCACTGGTCCAGCGCGGCCTCGTCGATCTCGTGGCCGCCCTTGGCGATGACAAAGGCGTGGCCGACCTGCTGGTAACGCATGTCGTCGACCGCAATCACTGCGGCCATCGCCACATCGGGGTGTTCTTCCAGCACGAGTTCGACTTCGCGCGGGTAGACGTTGTAGCCACCGGACTTGTACATCTCGCTCATGCGTCCGGCCAGTTTGATGCTGCCGTCATCGTGCATCTGCGCAAGGTCGCCGGTCTTGAGCCAGCCGTCGGGCGTGAAGGCCGCGCGTGTGGCGGCTTCGTTGTCGAGGTAGGCGGCCATGCAATGCTCGCCGCGTACCTGTAGTTCACCTTCCTGGCCGGGCGGGAGCGCCTCGCCCTGCGGACCTGCCACACGTGCCTCGCCGTTGGGCTGCGGCCGTCCTATGCTGGATGCCATCATCTCAAGCGAGTCGGGCGTGAGGGTGTAGCAGACGGAGCCACAGGACTCGGTCAGGCCGTAGGTTGCGCCTATGCGCGGGCAGCGCTGCTGCAAGTCCCTGAGCAGGGGCATGGGCATGGCCGCGCCAGAGAAGATGAACCACTCGGCCTGGCGCAGGGTCTCGCGGTCAAAGCCGGGTTCCTCGAGCAGCATCTGCAGCATGGTCGACCCGAGCATCAGCACGTTGATGCGGTGTTTTGTCATCAGGTGCTGGATTTCGGACGTGCGGTAGCGGTCCTGGTAGACCAGCGTGCCCGCAGCAATGATGTGCGACAGGCCACGAAAGTGCATGCCGCCTATGTGGTTGATGGGCGCGAAGTTGATGGAGCGCGGGTAGTCGCTGACGCTGAAAGTGCGGCTTTGCATGGCCGAGCGGAAGATCAAATCCCTTTGCCGCAGCAGCACGCCTTTGGGTTTGCCGCTGGTGCCCGAGGTGTAGACCAGCATGCAGACATCGTCTTCAACCGTGGCGGGCGGCGGTGTACCGGCGGCCGTGTGGGGCAATGCATCGCGCAGCGCCTGCTGCAGTGCTTCGGCATCGGGCCTGCCTGCATCGAAGCGCACCAGGGCGCAATGCTCAAGGCCGGGCGCCTGCAGCGCTGCGGTGAGCTCATCGCCGTAGGGTCGGCCTTCATAGCTCTCTATGCTGATGACGAGCCGGGGTTTGGCGCTGCCCAGCACATAGCTGATTTCGCGTGGCGTGTAGCGCGGGTTCAGGCCCAGCCAGACAGCGCCCACGCGTGCGGCGGCCATGAAGGTGATCATGGCTTCAGGCCGGGCTGGCGACATCAGCGCAATGCGGTCGCCGCGCCCCAGACCCAGTCGCACCAGCTGTTCGGCGCAGGCGTTGACCTCGGCCAGGAAACCCGCATAGTCCAGCACATGGTCCTGGTAAGCCAGGGCAGGCCGGTCTGGAAACTGCGCCGCATGCACCGCGACGATTTCATCCCAGCGTTTGCCTTCAAACGATTGCGTCATCTCCGTCATCTGCAGCTTCAGTTCTGCATCTGGATCTTGTTGTCCGTGATGATTTTTCCGTAGGTGGCTGTCTGCCTGCGCACGAAGTCCGTCGTGGCCGCGGGGCCGGTACCGACTGGAATGGTTTGCAGTGCGGCCATCGAGTCGATGACTTTTTTCTCTTTCAGCGACTCTTCAACCGCCGTGGCTACGCGGGCCACGATTTGCGGCGGCGTGCCCTTGGGTGCGGCGAGCAGGAAGGAGATGGCGCTCAGGCTGGCATTGGGAAAGCCGACTTCCTTCAGGCTGGGCGTGTTGGGCAGGAAGGACGAGCGCTCCGGTTGCAGCACCACCAGCGGCACGACCCGGCCGGACTTGATCAGCGGCACGGCGAGGTTCAGCCCGTCAACCATCGAATTGATATGGCCACCCGCCAGTGCGTTGGAGGCATCGGCACCGCCCTTGAACGGCACGTGGACCATCTTCATGTCGGTGTCCTTGAGCAGCACTTCCCCGGCCAGGTGCGTGGCGGTGCCGAGGCCGGATGAGCCAAAGTTGAGCTGGCCCGGCTTTTGTTTGGCCATGGCCTGAAACTGCTGGAAGGTGGTGGGCATGGTGGTATTCACCGTGAACACCATGGGCGAGTCACCCACATGGGCAATCATTTCCAGCGAGTCGGCCACGACATAGGGCACGGGCTGCGTAATCTGCGGAATGACCGAGAAAGATGCGTTGGTCGTCATCAGCAGCGTGTAGCCATCGGCCGGCGAGGCGATCACGGCCTTGGTGCCGATGATGGTGCCGCCGCCTGCGCGGTTGTCGATGATGAGCGGCTGGCCGAGCCGGCGCTGCATGGGCTCCTGGATGATGCGCGCCAGCTGATCAGTGCCGCCACCGGCGGTGAAAGGCACGATCACGCGGATCGGTTTGGTTGGCCAGGCTTCCTGGGCCAGCAGTGGCATGCTGGCTGCACCGAGAAAGGCCGAGCTGATGAGGCAGGCGAGGGCGCGCCTTTTGAAGTTCGAATGGTTCATTGTTGTCTCCTGTGTGTATCGAGTTGGGTAAATCAGAAAAGGACAAATCAGGGTTTGCGTTTCATCTCGCCGGAAAGCATGGTCAGCATGCTCTGGTCGGCGTCCATGAAGGAGGCCATGTGGTTGAGTGCATTGGCCGAGGCGTTGACGGACTCCTTGGTCATCGCCACTGCGGGGAAGGGCATGGCAGCGATCTTTTTTGCCAGATCTTCGGCACGGGCCATGGCCTTGCCTGAAGGCGTGATCTCGTCGGCCAGGCCCCATTCATGCGCCATGGCCGCGCTGATCCTTTCGCCCCAGAGCAGGCAGCGCTTGGCGCGCGCCGGTCCGATCAGCCGCACCAGCCGCGGAATGCTTTGCCAGGCGAGCGGAATGCCGATGGCGACCTCGGGCATCAGCAGGTGCGCGTCTTCAGCCTGGATGCGGAAGTCGCAGGCCAGTGTGAGGGCGACACCGCCGCCGACGTTGATGCCTTCGATGGCCGCGAAGGTCAGTTGCGGCATCTCTTCCCATGCCTTGCATAGCGCAGGGCCGCGACGAGCGATTTGCCGTTTTTCCGCAAACGGCAGTTGTTCATTGGCCCATTTTTCGGGGTCTTTCAGGTCTATGCCGGCCGAGAAGATTTCGGGTGTGCCGAAAAGGATGACACAGCGGACGGCTGCATCTGCCGAGAGCTGCCGCGCGATGTCTGTCAGCCGCAGCACCATGCGCTGGGTCAGCGCATTTTTGTTGGTGCCACGCTCGATGCCGACCCAGGCAATGCCGCTTTCAATCCTCAGCGTGATGTCTTCTTTCTCCATGCCCGTCCTTATGTTGACTGGGATGCAACGCGCAGTGATATCCCGATAAACAGGAATTTATCCCATTTATCGGGATTTTGGCATCCGGTTTTTCCCTTGAGAACGGCTTTTGGCTTGCCAGACCGCCCAAAACAGCTGTTTTAAAGGCTCTCGAAGCCATTTTTAAGCATCATTTAGGCCTCCAGACCAATATGGACGGGCGCGACATGCTATCTATTTAGTAGCAAAAGAATGTTTTCGTCGATGATCTAGGGGGCACTGCAATCACGGCTGCAGTTACCGCCGCAAAACAAGACTTGCCAACGTTTGTGTCGGGCAGGCAACAGCCACGATTCGCCGCGGTGCGCCGTCATCTCCTCTGCGCGGTGGGGCGGGGCAAATCGTCTATCCTCATTTCCATGCCCCTGACCCTGCGCACGCTGCTCACACAACTACTGGTGCTGCTTGCCACGCTGGTGGCCCTGAACGGGCCGGCCGTAGCCCGCGAGGTCGCTGCGCCTGAAGCGAAAGCGGGCGAGATTGATTTGCGGCAGTGGAACTTCAAACGTGATGGGCCTGTGTTTCTGGGCGGCGAGTGGGGCTTCTATTGGCAGAAGTTCATAGACCCCGCCGTCCCTCCGGGCGCTTCAGCTGCCCTGGGTGCGCCCACACAGTTTGCTGACCTGCCTGCCGCCTGGGCCGGTAGCGTGGTCGACGGCCAGACGCTGGGCGCCAACGGTTATGCAAGCTACCGGCTGCAGGTCAGTTGCGCCAGTGCTGTGGGGTTGACGATGGCTTTCCCGGTGCAGCACAGCTCGGTGCGCATGTTCATCAACGGGCGCGAGGTTGCGCGCCAGGGCAAGCCGGGTGTGGATGATGACAGCTCCGACCCCGCAGTGGCGCAGCAATATGTGCCGGTGGGCGACGCGGTGTGCCCGCTGAACGTGGTGGCGCATGTGTCCAACTTCGACCACCGCCGCGGCGGACTGGTGCGCGGCATACAGCTGGGTGACAGTGGCCAGATGCAGCAGCGCCGCGAGGCCGGGCTGGTGCGGGACATGGGCGCCTTCGGTGGGCTGGCATTGTTGAGTGTGCTGCCGATATTGTTCTTCCTGTGGCGGCCCAAGGAACCTGCACCGTTGTACTTCGGCCTGTTCTGCGTGTCTTGCTGCGTGTTTGTATCGATGTCGGGCGAGCGTGCGGCGCTGCCGATACTGGGGCCGCTGGGCTGGGACTGGTATCTGTGCCTGATGTTCCTCAGCTTTTACGGTGGCCTGACCATGTTTGCACGTTATGTGCATGCTGCCTACCCGCGTGAGTTCGGCAACTGGCAGATTGCCGCAGTCAGCTGGCTGGGCGCTGCTGGCGCCCTGCTGTCGATACTGACGCCAGGCAGTGTCTTCACGCTGTCCGTGCCAGCGCTGGGTTTTATGGCCGTGACGGTGGGGAGCTACATCACCTGGGTGCTGGTCAAGGCGGCGATCCGTACGCACGGCAAGGGCAGCGCGCCGGTTTTGCTGGGCGGCTTTGCGGTGGTGGTGATATGTGTGGCCCATGACTGGATTTTTTTCAGGCATTTGCTGGCCAGTTACTGGCTGCCTTATGGGCTGCTGGCTTTTGCGCTGGCGCCGGGTTACATGCTCGCGCGGCGCATGGCGCGTGCGTTGGCATCCGAAGAGTTGCGGTACATCGAGCAGCGCGAGCGCAGCGACCTGCTGGTGCGCGTGACCAAGGCCGGCCTGCTGGACTGGGACACGACCTCAGGTGTGATTACCTATTCAGACCGCTACCGCGAGATCATGGGTTACCCGTCCGAAGCGGTGCAGCCGGAGATCCCGGGTTTTTTCGAATTGATACACCCGCAAGACAGCGACCGCGTGCGCCAGAGTTTTGCCAGTGAGTTGCGCAACCGCAGCACCAAAAGTGCAGTGCATAACCACAAGAACCTGGTCTATCGCATGCGCCATTTGAATGGTGACTATGTGTGGGTGCATGCAGAGGGCATGGGCCTGCGCGATACCAATGGATGGACGCTGCGTTTTATCTGCTCCTTCATAGACATCAGTGACGCCAAACGTCTGGAGCAGCAGATGACCGAGCAGGTCAACCAGAAGCGGCTGGCCGAGCAGGTGCTGTCGATAGAGCGTGACCGCCTGCAACTGCTGGTGCGCACCACCAAGGCGGGTTTCAGCGACTGGGATGCGGCCACCGAGACCATGACCTACTCGGACCGCTACCTTGAAATGATGGGTTATACGGCAGGCACCGATACCTCGGGCTGGCCCACGGTCTTCATGTTCATGCATGAGGATGACCGTGAACGTGCGCGCGCGCAGTTCCGCGAGATGGTTGAATTCACCGGCCAGCCCGGTGACACGATACCGGCGCCGCCCATGGTGGGCCGGCTGCGCACGGCCGATGGCAGCTATCTGTGGATTCATGCGGAAAGCGTCTCGCAGATAGGCGATGACGGGCGCACGCGCCGCATCATCACCTCTTACCTGGACATCACGGTGTTCCGCGAACAGCAGGAGTTGCTGGCGACAGAACGGCGGCGGCTGGACCTGGTGGTGCGTGGCTCGCGGGTCGGTATCGTCGACTGGGAGGGCGCTACGCACGAGACCTATTACTCGCCCCGCTTTCGCGAGATTCGCGGCTACGCGCCGGATGCAGAGACAGGGGACTGGCCTGATTATTTCAAGGTGATGATTCACCCCGATGACCGCGACCGCATCATTGGGCGCTGGGTGCCCTTCATCAAGGGCAAGGGGCCTGAAGGCCCGTTCGGCGAGTTCTATTCTTCAGAAGAGTACCGCCTGCTGCGCGCCGATGGTTCGTATGTCTGGTGCGAGGTTGGCGGCATGGCGGTGCGCGATGCCAGGGGTTTTGTGGTGCGCTGGATCGCCTTCATCATCGACATCACCGAGCGCCGTGAGCAGCAGGAAGCACTGCGTGCATCACACGACCAGATTGCTGCGCAGGCCGGGCAACTGGAAGACCGGGTGCGTTTCATCAATGACCTGGTCGACTCGGTGCCGGTGGCACTGGCCATGCGTGACATCGAAGGCCGTTATGTGTTTGCCAACCGTACATGGGAGCAGTACTACGCGCTGCGGCGCGACCAGGTGATGGGCCGCACGGTGCGTGAGCTGCGTGAAGAGGCCGAGGCCTCAGAGGTGGAGCGGCTGGACCACGAATCACTGCAGCGCGGGGCCGACAGCCCGCCGTTGACGCTGGATGTGGCGTCGAATGGCAAACGATTCACGCAGACCCGCACGGTGATGACCAGTGCGCGCGGTGAGCCGGTGGGTGTGGTGGTTGCCAGCGCGGACGTGACCGAGCGCTACGAGATGGAGCAGGCGCTGGCGACCGAGCAGCGTCGGATTGCACTGGTGGTGCGTGCGGCCAAGGCAGGTATCGTCGACTGGGACGGCAAGACACGCACCGCGTTTTATTCACCGCGACTGCGCGAACTGCTGGGCTACAGCGCCGATACCGATACCTCGTCCTGGCCCGATTACTTCGAGATCATCCACCCCGAGGATGCGGCGCGTGTGCACCAGGCCTTCGCCGACCACATCAAGGGCAAGGGGCCGGCCGGTGCGGAGGAGTTTCACCAGGCGATTGAATACCGGCTGCGCTGCGCCGATGGCGGCTATGTCTGGGTGCAGGGCATGGGTGTGTCTGTGCGCGACCAGAAAGGTTATGCAACACGCTTCATCGCCTCGCTGACCGACATTACCGAACGGCGTGCACAGGATCAGGCGCTGCATGCGTCGCATGACCAGATTGCCGAGCAGGCCTCACAACTGGAAACGCAAAACGAGGCGCTGATGGAGAACGTGCGGCTGCGCGAGGAGGTCGAACGCATCGCGCGGCACGACATCAAGACGCCGCTGAACAGCATCATTGCGGTGCCGCGCCTGCTGCGCGAAGAGCGGCGCCTGAGCGCCGAAGCCGATGAACTGCTGGGCATTGTGGAGCGGGCCGGCTACCGCATCCTGAGCATGGTCAACCTGTCGCTGGACCTGTACAAGATGGAGCAGGGCAGCTACATCTTCAGGCCGGATGCGGTAGACATGGTGGACCTGGTCGACAAGGTGGCGGTGGACATACGCGGCCTGGCGGCATCGAGGAACGTGCAGCTCAAGCTGGTGTCGGGCGCGGTGCAGGCCTGCGCCTGGGCTGAAGAACTGCTGTGTTATTCGCTGGTGGCCAACCTGCTGAAGAACGCGGTTGAAGCGTCGCCAGAGGGCGCAACTGTCACGGTGACCTTGCAACAGGACGAAAAGACGGTAAGCGCGGCAGACAGCGCGGCCCATATCGTATTGGGCATACATAACGATGGCATGGTGCCGGTGACGGTGCGAGAGAAGTTCTTTACCAAGTACACCACCGCAGGCAAGGCCAGCGGCACCGGCCTGGGCACCTATTCGGCCCGCATGATGGCGCGCACGCAGGATGGCGATGTGACCATGCAGACCTCGGCAGCAGAAGGCACGACTTTGCGCGTGATCCTGCGCGCAGCGCCTGCGGGCAAGGTGCCGCCTACAGCACGGCACGCCATGGAGCGCCGCGCACGGCAGCCCCGCCTGCTGGACGACCTGCCGCCGCTCAGGGTGCTGCTGGTTGACGACGACGAGTACAACCTGCTGATCGTGCGCCGCTTCCTGCCGTCGCCGCCGTTGCGCGTAACCACCGCTTTCAACGGCCGGGTGGCGCTGGAGATGGTGGAGGAAGAAGCGCCGGACATCATGTTCATGGACCTGGACATGCCGGTGATGGGCGGGCTGGAGGCGATAGGCCTGCTGCGGCAGCAGGAGGTCGCGCTGGGCCGCCCGCGTGGCTACGTGGTGGTGCTGTCGTCGCACGACGATGAGGAAACCCGCGCACGCTGCATGGCCGCAGGTTTTGACCATTACCTCAGCAAGCCGGTGACGCGCGACCTGATACAGCAGACCCTGCTGGATTTTGTGTCGTCTTCAAGGCAGGCCGTTCATTCGAATCAGCCGGTTGCGCCGACAGTCAAACCTGACGCCGATGGTTCCGGGGCACCAACGACCATCCTGGTGGACTCCGATGTGTTTGATCTGCTGCCCGGGTTCTTGCCGTCACGGCACAAGCTGCTCGACGAGATGGGCGCAGATATTGCTGCCGGTGACCGCGAGGGCCTACGGCGCAGGGCGCACCAGCTGGGTGGCAGCCTGGGCCTGTATGGTTTTCAATGGGCGGCAGACGTGTGCAAGGGGCTGGAAACCGGCCATGCGGGCATTGAACTGTCGCTCGCAGCATCGCTGGTCAACGACTTGCGCAAGCATTTGCAGACGGCCACAATCGTCAGGGGCGAGACGGAGCAGTGATGGTTGTAGCGTGGCCCTGGAACAGATAACAGACTGAAAAAACGGAGTAAACAGTGATCGACGAAAGAAAAAAAATCCTGCTGATCGATGACGATGAAGCCATCGTCACCTACCTGGTCACCAAGCTGGCCAAGAACTACCAGCTCGCCAGTACGACGCAACCGCGCACGGCCGTAGCGCTGGCCAAGCGCGAGAAGCCTGACGTCATCCTGTGCGACATCGACATGCCCGACTTCAGCGGTGGCGATGTGGCCTCGGCGCTGGCGGAAGACCCGGCAACGGCCAAAATTCCGTTCATCTACCTGACGTCACTGGTGTCTCCGCAGGAAGCCGAAGACATGGCCGGTTTTGTCGGCGGTCGGCCTGGCGTGGCCAAAAAGGCACCACTGGCGGAGTTGCTCAAACGGATCGAGGAAGAAACGCGGCGCTGAATCGGCGGTTTGGCGGTCTGGAGCGTTGTCCGCACTGCCTGTTTTGCAGTGCGGAGGGCTTATCAGGCGAGTGGCTCGAACTTTACAATCGCCAGCGACAGGTTGTCGCCGCCGCCCCGGGCGCGTGAACGCGCTTTCTGGATCAGGAACTCGGTGGCTTCGCGTGGCGACAGCATGGACAGCGCAGAGCCCATCTCGCTGGCGCTGAAGTAGTGCCAGACACCATCGCTGCAGGCAATCAGCACATCTTCAGGCTGTAGTTGCTGGATGAAGTGATAGGTGATGGGCGGCGCCTCTTCAGTGCCGAGGCATCCCATAAGGATGTTGGACTGCGGGTGGACATTGGCTTCTTCGTCGGTGATCTCACCCTTGTCGACCAGTGTCTGCACATAGGAATGGTCCTTGGTGCGATGGATCAGCTTGCTGCCGTGAAAGTGGTAGATGCGCGAATCACCAGCATGCACCCAGTGGCAGTCGCCGGCAGGGTTGATGAGGAAGGCCGCCAGCGTGCTGTGCGGCTCCTGCTCGGCGGAAATGGCAGTCAGCTTGATGACGATGTGCGCTTCTTCAATGATCTGCTTGAGCATCGCCTGTGCGTCGTCGCTGTCTGGCGCGTAACGCTCGAACAGCTGCTTGGCGGTCATCATGACCTGGTCGGAAGCCTTGCGCCCGCCGCTGCGGCCACCCATGCCGTCGGCAACGATGCCCAGTATGCAACCGGATATGCGCGGGTGACTGATCAGTGCGACCTGATCCTGCTGGTACTCCCGGTCTCCCTTGTGGATACCTGTGGAAGCTGTGATTCGATAACCTTTGGACATCTTGCAGTTGTTCGAATCGCCAAGACTCGATTTATCTTCGTAATCCTCGTATTATCGAGCAAGCGGCCCACCGCCATGCATGCGCCGATAAATACCTTGGACTTCTTAAATTTACATTCACCGGAACGCCGGCTGATAGAACTCCGTATAGAGCATGCCGACCTCGATGCACTGGTCGATGTCACGGCCCATTCAACGCCGATAGACGAGCTTATGTTGCGCCGCCTGAAAAAGCGCCGTTTGCTGCTGCGGGACCAGATATCGAAGCTCCAGCTGTCGCTTGACCCACCCGAACCCGCCTGATGAATCTCGAGCTTGAAGTCCAGGAGGCTTTTGCCCCCGGCGGCGTGCTGTCGCGCACAACCGACCATTTTGTTGCGCGCAGCGGCCAGACAGAGATGGCGCTGGCCGTGGCACGCGCCATCGAGTTGTCGCAGGTACTCGTGGTGGAAGCCAGTACCGGTGTCGGTAAAACCTTTTCTTATCTGGTACCTGCATTGCTGAGTGGTGAGCGGGTGCTGGTTTCGACCGCGACGAAGGCCCTGCAGGACCAGCTTTTTGGCCGTGACCTGCCGGGTCTGCTGGAGGCGCTGGGCGTGCCGCTGCGTACTGCGTTGCTCAAGGGTCGGGCCAGTTATCTCTGCCTGCACCGAATGGAACTGGCGCGCCATGACCCGGCGCTGGCAGATAGCGGGGCTGCCCGCTCACTGGCCAAAATCGAGCAGTGGTCGCAGGTGACCCGTGCGGGCGACCTGGCGGAACTGCCTGGGCTTGATGAACGTTCGCCGCTGATACCTCTGGTTACTTCCACCCGCGAAAACTGCCTGGGCGCGCAATGCCCGCAGTTCCGCGCCTGCCATGTCAACCTGGCCCGCCGTGAGGCGCTGGCTGCGGATGTGGTGGTCATCAACCATCACCTGTTTTTTGCCGACCTGGCAGTCCGCGAGTCCGGTGTGGCGGAGTTGCTGCCATCGGTGCGCATCGCCATATTCGACGAGGCGCACCAGCTCAACGAGACGGGGGTGCAGTTTCTGGGCAAGAACCTGTCGACCGGGCAGTTGCTGGATTTTTGCCGCGACCTGCTGGGTGCCGGCCTGCAGTTTGCGCGCGGCCTGGTGGAATGGCAAAAAGTCGTGGGTAGCTGCGAGAATGCGGCGCGCGAACTGCGGCTTTGTGTGGGTCGGCAATACCCGGGGACCAAACTGCGCTGGACCAGTGCGGCGCCCGACAGTGTTGATGCCAAAGCCTGGGTGGTGGCACTGGATGAAGTACACGCATCGCTGCTTGTGGCCTGCAAGGCACTCGATACCGTCAGTGAAATCGCCGCCGATTTTGTGCGCCTGCACGAGCGGGCATCAGCACTGGCGGAGCGGGCGGGCGCTTTTGTCACTGACTGCCAGCCCGGGCTGGTCCGCTGGGTCGATGTGGGCGCGCAGTTGCGGCTGGTGGAGTCACCGCTCAATATTGCCGAGGCAGTAAAGACCAGGCTGCTGGGTGCTCCAGGTGGTGGGGAGAAGTCCTGGATATTCACGTCTGCAACACTGGGCGACGACGAGAAGCTGGGCTGGTTCACGCAGCCTTGCGGACTGGACGATGCGCGTGTGTTGCGTGTCAGCAGCCCGTTTGACTATGCGCAGCAGGCAGCTCTGTATGTGCCGGTTGACTTCCCGAAGCCGGCGGATCCTTCGCATTCGCTTGCCGTGGCGAAATCTGTTTTTCGCTGGGCGGGCCGGCTGGGCGGCCGCACGCTGGTCCTCACTACGACGCTGAAGGCGCTGCGCGTGATTGGGGATTCGCTGACGGAGGCTTTCGGCGAGGTGGGTCATATCGAGGTACTGGTGCAGGGAGCGATGCCCAAACGTGTATTGATAGACCGCTTCAGGCAGGGCGATGCGGATGGGCAGCGGCCATGTGTGCTGGTGGCATCGGCGTCTTTCTGGGAGGGTATTGATGTACCCGGCGAGGCGTTGCAACTGGTGGTGATCGACAAGCTGCCTTTTCCACCGCCCAATGATCCGATGGCAGAGGCGCGCTCCCGCGCGCTGGAAGCCGAGGGCCGAAGCTCTTTTAATGACTATTTTCTGCCGGAAGCGGCCGTGGCGTTAAAGCAGGGGGCGGGGCGGCTGATACGCCGGGAGACCGACCAGGGGGCACTGGTGATTTGTGACACGCGCACCAGCCTCATGGGTTACGGCAAGCGGCTGGTCAGGGCCTTGCCGCCTATGCGCAGGCTCAGTTCAGACCATGAATTGCTACAAGCGCTGGATCTATTTACCAGAACTGGTACCAGGGCGTATCAACAGCCTTGAAGCCTTTGGTCATGAACTGGCTTTGAGGGTAGGTCTTTTCGAGTACACGTTTGGCATCATCCCTGAGTTGGGCCATGCCCAGCGCGTCATAGGATTTGTAGAGGATGTAGGTTGCTTCTTCAAGCGCCGGTACATCGCGGTAATCGCTGATCGCGGTCTGTGCGCGATTAACGGCCGCCACATAGGCACCGCGGGAGTAGTAGTAGCGTGCGACGTGGACCTCTGATTGCGCAAGCGAGTTGACCGTGTAGGTCATGCGTAGCCGGGCATCCGGTGTGTAGCGGGATTCGGGGAAGCGGGTCACCAGCTCGCGGAAGGCTTCAAAGGATTCCTTGGCGGCTTTCTGGTCACGTTCGGCCAGGTCCTGGCGGGAAATCGAGCCAAAAATGCCCAGGTTGTCATTGAAGGTGACGAGACCCTTGAGGTAGAGCGCATAGTCAAGGGCTGGACTGGCAGGATGCAGCTTGATAAAGCGGTCGAGTGTGGCAACAGCCTGCGCCTGTTCGCCGCCCTTGTATTGGGCGTAGGCTTTTTCAAGCTGTGCCTGCTGGGCCAATGGAGTACCGGCAGCGCGGCCTTCGAGTTTTTCGTAAAGCGGAATCGCTTTGTCGTAAGCCCCGGAATTGGCCTCTTCCTTGGCTTCGGCGTAGATCCGGTTGGGGCTCCACGTCGAGGTCTGGTCTATGGGTTTGCTGGCGCAACCAGCCATCACAAAGCACACCAAGGCTGCGATAAGCGGCGATGCAGTGGGAACAACCGATAATTTGGTGGAAAACATTGCGACCGACCCCTAAAGATGACTGATTCTGAACAAAGCCAATCGATTATATCGAGCGCTGCCCTCGCAGAGTCGGCGGAGCCTGTCGGCGATGAATCAGAGGTTGATGCGGGGATTGAACTGCGGCAATTGACAGTCGCGGCGGAGTTTCACGGCAAACGCCTGGACGGCACGCTGGCGGCCGTTGTCCCTGAATTTTCGCGGAGTTACCTGCAGCAACTGATCGCGGCAGGGCTGGTGCAACTGAACGGTGTCACGGCGGTCAAGTCATCTCTGGGGGTTAAGGCCGGTGACGAACTTCGTATCGAGTTGCGGCCTACGCCGCAAAGCCAGGCCTTCAAGGCTGAGGCGATGGCGCTCGACGTCGTTTATGAAGACGAGTACCTGCTGGTCGTCAACAAGCCTGCCGGGCTGGTGGTGCATCCGGCGCCCGGCAACTGGAGCGGCACACTCCTCAATGGCTTGCTGGCACGCAACCGGGACGCTGCATTGCTCCCGCGCGCCGGCATCGTGCACCGGCTGGACAAGGACACCAGCGGATTGATGGTGGTGGCCCGCACGCGGCAGGCCATGGACCAGTTGGTAAAAATGATCGCAGCGCGTACTGTCAGCAGGCAGTACATTGCCCTGGGCAATGGGGCCTGGAAAGGCCCCGTGACCCGACAGGTAGACCTGCCGATAGGGCGGGACCCGAAGAACCGCCTGCGGATGGCCACGGTCGACCTGGATAGAAACCCGGGGAAAACCGCTACTACTGATATTTCCCTGCTTGACGGTGGCGACAGTTATTGCCTGGTGCGCTGCAAACTGCATACAGGCCGTACGCACCAGATCAGGGTGCACATGGCCTCGCTCGGCCATCCGCTGGTGGCTGATGAGCTTTACGGCGGCAAGTCGGCAGCAGGCCTGGCGCGCCAGGCGCTGCACGCCTGGCGGCTGGCATTTCCGCACCCGGTGACCGGACAAAGGCTGGACTTCAACGCAGCGTTGCCGGATGACCTTCAGGCCGCCCTTGCCGGCTTGGGGCTGCGATACAATCATCCGCAGTAAGTTGAAGCCTTACGCAGTACCGTGACCACTGGGACAGTGGCATCTCACAGGTAATGCGCTCCATGTGAGTCGCGCCTACCGGCGCCTACCCGACTTTTTCGGAAACAAGAAACATGAATACGACGGATGCGAAGCGCGTCCTCGAGACGGCACTTATTTGCGCCCAGCAGCCTTTGCCGCTCCGAGAGATGGGGGTTTTGTTCAATGGGGCGCTCACGTCTGACAGCATCAGGCTTGCGCTGGAAGAGTTGCAGAACGACTGGACCGGGCGCGGTGTTGAACTGGTGCATGTGGCCACGGGCTGGCGTTTCCAGAGCCGGCCGCAAATGCGGGAGTACCTTGACCGGTTGCACCCCGAAAAGCCGCCGCGTTATACCCGAGCCACCCTGGAGACGCTGGCCATCATTGCCTATCGCCAGCCGGTGACGCGCGGCGACATGGAGGACATTCGCGGCGTCACGATTAACAGCCTGATCCTCAAGCAGCTTGAAGACCGTGGCTGGGTGGAAGTGATAGGACATCGCGAAACGGTGGGACGACCTGCGCTGTATGCCACGACCAAGCAGTTT
The DNA here is from genome assembly GCA_040388075.1 of Pseudomonadota bacterium. Classification (GTDB taxonomy): domain Bacteria; phylum Pseudomonadota; class Gammaproteobacteria; order Burkholderiales; family Burkholderiaceae_C; genus Polaromonas. Next base: position 40,985 of record JAZKCN010000003.1, read on the forward strand.
CTCGATGACCTGGGCCTGGACTCGCTGGACCAGTTGCCTGCGATGGACACCAGCGCGGGGCAGGCGGCGATGCTGGAACAGATCGAATTTGGCATGGCCGGAACGACAGAGCCAGATGGCGGCGCAGCTGTGATAGCTGTGGAGGCTTTGGATGAAGTGGAGATACAGGAGCTCGCGTCTGCGTCTCTCGACACCTTGCAGGAAGAACCAGCGCAGCAGCCAGCAGATGTAGATGTGAACAAGGATGTTGCCGGACCGGACATCCCGCCGGCCGGTGAATCCGAGGCATGAACGTAAAAAACATGAACCCAACAGATAACCAGGATTTACCGGCTCCCCTGGAGCATGTGCCAGAAGCTGCGCAGGCTATTGAAAAAACGCCACCGCCTGAAGCAGCAGTAAAGCAGCCATCGGATGTTCAGGACAAGCCCGAACCCACGCCTCTGGCTGCCCCGGCCCTGCCGTTACAAGGCAAGGCGGCTGTCGCTGCCGCGCGTTTTGATGAAGTTGTCACGGGCCGCTTCGATGAAGATGAGGCTGATCCGGCGGTTGAACTGCCCAAGCGGGTGTTGTCACCGCAGCCGGAAACGCCCAAGCTGCACAAGATACTGGCGCAGGCCGGGCTCGGTTCGCGGCTGGAGATGGAGCAACTTATTCTTGAGGGCCGTATTTCCGTAAACGGCGAGCCTGCCCATATCGGCCAGCGGATACAGTTTGGCGACACCGTCAAGGTCAACGGCAAGCCGATAAGGGTGCGGATAGACCCACCGCCAGCCCGTGTGATTGCGTACCACAAGCCCAGCGGGGAAGTCGTCACGCACGACGATCCGCAAAACCGCCCGACGGTTTTCAGACGCTTGCCCAAGCTGTTTCAGGGTAAATGGCAGTCGGTCGGTCGTCTGGACCTGAATACCGAAGGCCTGTTGTTGCTGACCAGTTCCGGTGAACTTGCCAACAAGCTGATGCACCCGCGCTTCGGGCTGGAACGCGAATACGCCGTGCGGGTTCTGGGAGCACTCAGTAGTGAAGAGAAAAAGCGGCTGCTCGATGGTGTCATGCTTGATGATGGAAATGCCTTTTTCGGCTCGATAGAGGCGGGTGGAGGCGAGGGCGCCAACTGCTGGTACAAGGTCACCATTTCAGAGGGCCGCAACCGTGAAGTCCGGCGCATGTTCGAGGCAGTCGGCCATGCCGTCAGCCGGTTGATACGCATACGCTACGGTGCGATGGTGTTGCCGCGCGGCCTCAAGCGTGGCGCGTTTGTGGAACTCGATGAACGCGATATCCAGGCTTTGACCAGCGTGGCCAATCGCAGTGATTTCCGGCAGGAAGAGCGCTCCGACCCGGGCTCCCAGCCAGCCCGCAATGACGAGGGCAGGAACGAGGGACGCCGTGACCGGGGCCCCAGGCGTAATGGGCGCAATGGGCGCAATGAGCGAACGGGGAGCAATAACTCCCCAGCCGCACGCGAGCAACGGTTTAACAATCCACCGGACCAGCCACTTGCGGATTCCACCCAGTTCGATATTGATAACCAGGATAGTGACGCGGACGATATACAGCCGCCCAACCTCACTCATGATGAAGGTGTGCGTACAGGCGCGGGCAGTAAAAGACGCCGTGGGCGCGGCCAGAGCGGCAATCCCGGTGCCGGCGCCCGTGCGATGCCGCAACAGCCTTCAGGTTTCGGCCGTCCGCCTCGCGCCAATCCAGCACAGGGCCAGAAACGCAGGGATGAACGCTCAGACAGGGGCGATAAAGGGGGCGCGGCGCAGCCTGACCCGATGAAGACCTCATTCGGTTACATAGGCGCAGATACCTTCACCCGCCAGCGACAGGCACAGGGGCCCCGGCGTCAGGGTGGTGGAGGCAATGGCGGTGGGCAGCAGCCCCGCCGTAGCGGAAATGGTGGTCCAGGTGGTGGCAGGGGCCGGGGCGGTGGCAATCGCGGCGGCGGTGGCGGCAACAGCCGTTGACGAACTGCCCTGATGCTGTAGCAGGCTTGGAAAGCCGCAATGCCCCACGGTAAATATGCTTTCGCTACCTTTGAAGATGGTGTAGCGGGTTAAAATCAGAGGCTGTATTCAATTTTTGAATATCTCGAAAATTTCCGGGAAACTCCCAGGTTAACAAGGTTAAGGAAAACAAAATGGCTATCGAACGCACCCTCTCAATCATCAAGCCGGACGCAGTGGCAAAAAACGTGATTGGGCAAATTTACGCGCGCTTTGAAGCGGCTGGCCTGAAGGTTGTTGCTGCGAAGCTCGCACATCTGTCGCGTGGCGAAGCCGAGGCTTTTTACGCCGTGCACAAGGAGCGTCCATTTTTCAAGGATCTGGTCGAGTTCATGATTTCGGGGCCGGTGATGATTCAGGCGCTGGAAGGCGAGAACGCCATCCTGAAGAATCGAGAGCTGATGGGTGCTACAGACCCCAAGAAGGCCGATGCTGGCACCATTCGTGCTGATTTTGCAGAGAGCATTGATGCCAATGCCGTGCATGGCTCCGACGCGGCAGACACTGCCAAGGTGGAGATCAGCTTCTTCTTCCCGGGCATGAATATCTATTCGCGCTGAGTATGACAAAACCCGGGTATTGCTGTTCCTGTAAAGGATTGCCGCAAGCCTGGGGCGGCCTGTCTCCGCATCTACAGCCATGACCGCCAACCTGCTTGACTACGATCTGGAAGGGTTGGCCGCATTTTGCGAGCAATTAGGCGAAAAACGCTTTCGGGCAACACAGTTGTTCCGCTGGATTCACCAGCGCGGCGCATCCGGGTTTTCCGAGATGACCGATCTCGCTAAATCGCTACGTGAAAAACTCCCTGCATCTGCGCGTATTGAAGGCCTGAAGGTCGTTTCACGTCACGATTCTGCTGACGGCACGGTCAAATGGCTTTTTGATGTTGGGGCCGGGGATGTAGTCGAAACGGTCTTTATCCCGGAATCGGATCGTGGGACGCTTTGCATTTCATCGCAAGCGGGGTGTGCTGTTGGCTGCCGGTTTTGTTCTACCGGACATCAGGGATTCAGCCGTAACCTGACCACTGCAGAGATACTGGCGCAGTTGTGGTTTGCGGAACACTCCTTGCGCAAGCAATTCAATACGGCAGACCGTGTCATCTCAAATGTGGTGATGATGGGCATGGGCGAACCGCTGCAGAATTACTCGCAACTGTTGCCTGCCCTGCGTGTGATGCTCGATGATCACGGTTATGGTCTTTCACGCCGGCGTGTCACGGTTTCGACATCCGGGGTGGTGCCCATGATTGACCGTCTGGCGCAGGATTGCCCGGTCGCTCTGGCCGTTTCATTACATGCGCCTGAAGATTCACTGCGCAACCATCTGGTTCCCCTGAATAAAAAATACCCGATCGCCGAGCTTCTTGACGCCTGCACGCGTTACCAGGCCCATGCGCCCCGGGACTTCATCACTTTTGAGTATTGCATGTTGGACGGGGTAAACGACCAGCCTGAACACTCTGCACAGCTGGTAGCCCTTACGAAGGAATACGCGGACAAGGGCCTGTCGTGCAAGTTCAACCTGATTCCTTTCAATCCGTTTCCGGCATCCGGTCTTAAGCGTTCTGCGATGCCGCAGGTCACTGCGTTTGCAAAAGTCCTGTTGGACGCGGGCATTGTGACCACCGTCCGAAAGACTCGGGGTGACGATATTGATGCCGCATGCGGACAGCTTGCTGGCGATGTGCAGGACCGTACCGGTGCCCGCGAGCGAATGGCATCGCAGCGGCAGGGTATGCTTGCCGGGATAAAAGTCGTGATGGACAAAGGGTTGGTGTCATGAAGGTTTTTCACATTGCACTTTTCCTGGCTTGCGGGGGCGCCGTTCTGCTCGCAGGCTGTGCCGGCAATCCGGGGGTACGCAGTGCAAGCGACGGTAATGCAGACATGGTGACCGAGTCCGATGAACCCGCCACGCGCAGACGGGCCCGGCTACGGCTGGAACTCGCAAGCGGCTATTTTGAGGAAGGGCAGACCACTGTCGCCCTTGATGAACTGAAGCAGGCGCTGGTAATTGACCCCGGTTTTGCCGATGCCTTTAATCTGCGTGGGCTGGTCTACATGCGACTCAACGACAACCCTATGGCAGAAGACAGCTTTCGCCGTGCGTTGACGTTGAGCCCTCGTAGTGGTGATGTGGCGCATAACTACGGATGGTTCCTGTGCCAGCAATCGCGCTATCGCGAGTCAACGCAGATGTTTGCTCAGGCCGTGTCTAATCCCTCGTACGGTGGACAGGCGAAAAGTCTGATGACCCAGGGCGTCTGTCAGATCAAGGCCGGTCAGCCTGCCGAGGCAGAAGAGAGTTTCACCCGCTCGTATCAGATGGATGCCGGTAATCCACTCACAGCTTACAACCTCGCCAACCTGCTGTACCAGCGTGGCGAGTTTGTGCGCGCGCAGTTCTACATTCGCAGGTTGAACAACAGCGAATTGGCGAATGCCGAAACGCTGTGGCTCGGAATGAAAATAGAACAACGGCTCAACAACCGCGAGGTGGTTTCCCAGTTGGGTGACCAGTTGAGGCGTAGATATGGCCAGTCGAGGGAAGCTGCAGCTTACGAGAGGGGTGCATTTAATGAGTGATCTTGACGTGCCGGCTTCAGGAGATCCGGCCTCGAGCGACCTTGGCGGCAGCGTCGAGAACAGCCAGGCGAGTCCCAAAATGGCGGAAATAACACCGGGCACATTACTCCGCCAGGCGCGTGAAGCTGCCGGCCTGCATATTGCGGCGTTAGCGGTGTCGTTGAAGGTGCCTGTCAAAAAACTGGAGGCGCTGGAAGCGGACCGCTTTGACCTTTTGCCTGACGCCGTGTTTGTACGTGCGCTGGCATCAAGCGTATGCCGTACCCTCAAAATCGACGCAAGCCCTGTGTTGCAGCTCTTGCCCCAGACCAGCAGCCCAAAATTGAACTATCAAGGCTTAGGCATTAATGCACCATTCCGGGCTCCGAGTGACGGCCCCAGCCCGTCTATCTGGACGCAGGTGTCGCGACCGGCTGTTCTTTGGGGTCTTGTATTTCTGCTGGCAGCGTTGGTGTTGATCTTCATGCCCGCGCTGAAGGCTGGCCCGGGAGATCGTGTGGCCGGGACAGACTCAAGGACTGGAACAGCGAGCCCCGAAAAAACGGAAAATAACGTGACGGCTGTCGAGGTGCGAAACATGGAGGCACCAAGAATGCCTGAGGTGGTTCGTGAACCCGTGCCCGTTATTGATGCAAGCGTGCCGGCGCTGAAGACTGCGGTATCTGGACCTTCTTTAGCTGCAGCCTCCACCGCGTCGGTTGTACTCTCCGAAGTTCCGCAACCTTCCCGTGCGTTGGCTCCGAGCTCAGCGCTTGCTTCAACTTTACGTCCCGCGAGTGCGCCAGCCGCGTCGGCACGACCTGATGCGAGTGCTGTTGCCGCTCCTGCCCGACCGGCTAGCGCAGTTGTGGCCGTCCCTTCCAATGGGATTGTGGTGTTCACGGCAAAAAGCGAGTCCTGGGTTGAAGTGACGGACGCCAAGGGACAAGTGGTGCTGCGCCGCATTCTTGCCGCCGGCGAAGTAGCGGGTGCAACTGGCGTGTTACCGATGTCCGCTGTTGTGGGGCGCGTTGATGCAACACAGGTGCAGATTCGTGGCAAGACGTTCGATCTCGCCACCGTCGCCAAGGACAATGTCGCACGTTTTGAGGTGAAGTAGTGTCATTACCGATCGCAGTAGCCGTGCCTCGCGGCCGTCATTCACGTCAGGCAACTGTTGTCTGGGGCTCACGCATAGTTACGGTTGGCGGTGATGCGCCGGTCAGGGTGCAGTCCATGACAAATACCGATACGGTAGACGCCATTGGCACGGCAATACAAGTGAAGGAACTGGCGCTTGCCGGATCAGAAATGGTCCGGCTGACCGTCAATACGCCAGAGGCCGCACAGGCTGTGCCTTATGTGCGCGAGCAACTGGACCGCATGGGCATCGATGTGCCGCTGATCGGAGACTTCCACTACAACGGCCATCGCTTGTTGACCGATTACCCTGCATGCGCCCAGGCGCTATCCAAGTACCGTGTCAACCCCGGTAATGTTGGCAAGGGTGACAAGCACGACAAGCAGTTCGGTCAGATGATAGAGGCCGCCATTCGCTGGGATAAGGCTGTGCGCATAGGTGTCAACTGGGGTAGCCTGGATCAGGAACTGCTGGCCAGCCTGATGGACGAAAACAGTGCCCGTTCCAATCCCTGGGATGCCAAGCAGGTGATGTACGAGGCATTGATCACGTCGGCCATAGATTCCGCGCTGCTGGCAGAAAAAATGGGCTTGAACCGCAACCAGATCATCCTTTCATGCAAGGTGAGCGGCGTGCAGGACCTCATTTCCGTTTATCGCGAACTTGACAGGCGCAGTGACTACGCTTTACACCTTGGCCTGACGGAGGCCGGTATGGGTACCAAAGGTACGGTGGCTTCTGCGGTAGCGCTGTCGGTTCTGTTGCAGGAAGGTATCGGGGACACCATACGCGTATCGCTAACGCCTGCCCCGGGTGAGGCGCGTACGCAGGAGGTGGTCGTCGCCTCCGAGATATTGCAGGCATTGGGTTTGCGCAGCTTTATGCCCAGCGTAACGGCATGCCCAGGTTGTGGACGCACGACGAGCACAACCTTCCAGGAACTGACGCAGCAGATTGACGACTTCCTGCGTGCGCAGATGCCGATCTGGCGGGAGCAATACCCTGGCGTTGAAAAGATGAAGGTGGCCGTCATGGGCTGCATCGTCAACGGCCCGGGTGAAAGCAAGCATGCTGACATCGGCATTAGCCTACCCGGATCTGGTGAGGCGCCTGCTGCGCCGGTCTACATCGATGGCGAAAAAGCTGTCACCCTGCGCGGCGAGGGCATCGCGCAGGAGTTCCAGGTGATTGTTGAAAACTACATCAAAAAACGGTTTGGCACGGCTGTCGTCGTTGAAGCCGCCTGAAGAAAATAAATGGCTGAAAAATTGAATGCCGTCAAAGGCATGAATGACATATTGCCGCCCGAATCGGCGCGCTGGGAGTGGCTGGAGGGAAAGGTACGTGCGCTGATGGCGTGTTACGCCTATCGCAACATCCGTACGCCCATTCTTGAGCACACGCAGCTTTTTGTGCGCGGTATTGGTGAGGTCACCGATATTGTCGAGAAGGAGATGTACTCTTTTGCCGACCGCCCGGACAAGAACGGCGACAGCGAACACCTGACAATGCGGCCGGAAAACACAGCAAGTGTCGTTCGTGCGGTCACCGAGCACAACCTGCTTTATGAAGGTGGCAAACGCCTTTATTACATGGGACCAATGTTCAGGCGCGAGCGTCCGCAACGAGGCCGCTACCGGCAGTTCCACCAGATAGGCGCTGAGGCACTGGGTTTTGCCGGTGCAGAAGCAGATGCTGAACTGATTTTGCTGGCGGCTGCGCTCTGGAAGGAACTGGGGTTGATTGACTGGCGGCTGGAAATCAACAGCCTTGGCCAGCCGGAAGAGCGTGCGCTGCACCGCATCAAGCTGATTGAACATCTGGAACAACACGCAGACCTGCTCGACGAGGAGGCCAGGCGCCGGCTTCACAGCAATCCGCTGCGTATTCTGGACACAAAAAACCCGGCCATGAGAACCGTTGTGGACAGTGCTCCTCGGCTGCTTGAGTTTCTGGGTCCGCAGTCGCTGACTCACTTTGAGAGGCTGAAGGCTATCCTCGACGCCAACGGGGTACCGTGGACAGTCAACCATCGGCTGGTGCGTGGGCTTGACTATTACAACCTCACTGTGTTCGAGTTCGTGACGGACCGACTGGGCGCGCAAGGCACCATTTGTGCCGGTGGCCGCTACGATTACCTGATGGAGCAGACTGGTGGCAAGGCTGCGCCTGCTGTGGGATGGGCGCTGGGTGTCGAGCGTGTACTTGAATTGATCAAGGAGCAGGGCGCAGAGATTCCCGAGCTGGTACCGGATGTCTACGCCGTGGTTCCCGACGCAGAGGCAATGCCGCTTGTGATGAAGGCGCTCCAGGCCCTGCGTCTTGAGGGCATCAGCGTACAGATGCATGCTGCCGCGACGGTAGATGGTATGGGCAGCATGAAGTCCCAGTTCAAGAAGGCGGATAGCAGCGGAGCGAAATTCGCGCTGATTTTCGGGCAGGCCGAACTGGATCAGGGATGTGTTTCCGTGAAGCCTCTACGTGGAGAAAAGGCGGGGCCTGAACAGGTGCAGGCTTTGCAGCCGCTAGACGATGTCGCGGGATGGGCGCACACCTTGAGAAGCTGAGCACTTAACCGGCCTGGTGCCGCCCCTACAATCAACACAATTTCACCGGCAGTGTTGCCGACCCTACCCGCACCCGGACATTTTTATGGCAAAACATCTTGACCTTGAAGAACAGGAGCAGCTTGATGAACTCAAGCACTTCTGGAAGCAATACGGCGACATCATCACTTGGGCCCTGATTCTTGTGTTCGGCGCTGTAGCCGCCTGGAACGGCTACCAATACTGGCAAGGGCGACAGTCATCGCAGGCCAGCGTGATGTATGACGAGGTCGAGCGTGCCGTGCTTTCCGGTGACATGCCGCGCGTAGACCGTTCGCTGGCCGACATGAAGGACCGTTTTGCTGGAACCGTGTATGCCGGGCAGGCCGGCTTGCTCGCTGCCAAAGCCTACAACGACAAAGGCAATGTGGATGCGTCCAGGGCCGCGCTGACATGGGTCGCTGACAAGTCTTCCGACGAGGGCTATCAGTCCATCGCCAAATTGCGCCTTGCTGCCCTCCTGATGGAAACGAAAGCTTATGACGAAGCCCTGAAGCTGGCTACAGGTTCTTTCCCCAAGGATTTTGTGGCGCTTGCGGCAGACAGGCGTGGCGATATCCTGGCTGCGCAAGGCAAAAAAAGCGAGGCCAAGGCAGAGTATCTGTCAGCGTACAAAGGCCTCGATGAGCGTTCGGAATACCGCCGGCTGGTGGAAGTGAAACTTAATGCGCTGGGCATTGATCCGGCGTCCAGTACGGCAGTTGCTACTGCGAACACTGAGGTGAAAAAATGAATCATCCGTCACTAAGGCTTGCGGGACGTCCATTTCAGGCGCCGCTGGTTGTGATACTCGCAGTGCTGCTGTCGGGATGTTCCATTTTTGAAGGCAGTTCAGGCAAATTGCAGCCAGCCTCGTTGCAGGCTGTGAGCGGCCAGGTTTCTGCCCGGCAGGCGTGGGTCAGCCGTCTTGGTCCTGTCACGTTTCCGCTCGACGTAAACGTATCTGGAACTACTGCTGTGGTCGCCGCCAACGATGGAACAGTAGCGGCAATCGATGTGCGGACGGGTGGTGACCTGTGGCGTACCAATGTTGGCACTGCTATTGCAGCTGGCGTTGGCAGCGATGGCGTGGTGGCGGCCGTCGTCACCCAGGCCAATGATGTTGTTGCCATACAGGGCGGGCGAGAAATCTGGCGCCAGAAGCTCAGTGCCCAGGCTTATACGTCCCCGTTTGTGGCCGGTGGCAGAGTGTTTGTTCTGGCAGCTGATCGTTCCGTCAATGCTTTTGACGGGCAGACCGGACGGAAATTGTGGACGCAGCAGCGCCCCAATGAACCTTTGGTACTGCGTCAATCGGGCGTGATTTTGGCCGTGGGCGACACGCTGGTGGTTGGGCTTGCCGGTCGTCTGGCTGGCCTGAATCCTTCAAGTGGCAGCGTTCGCTGGGAAGCGCCCATTGCATCCCCCCGCGGAATTAACGACGTAGAACGCCTGGTTGATCTTGTGGGTCGGGTCAGCCGTGAGGGCGATATTGTCTGTGCCCGTGCATTCCAGGCCAGTGTTGGCTGCGTCAATACAGCGCGTGGCAATCTGGTCTGGTCCAAACCTGCCAATGGCGCGCAGGGAATCCATGGTGATGAGCGTTTTCTTTTTGGTACTGAGTCCGATGGCACGGTCCTGGCGTGGAGTCGCAGTGACGGTGAACGGGCCTGGACTACCGACAATCTGCGTTACCGTCACCTGACAGCCCCACTGGTGGTTGGGCGTTCTATTGCTATTGGCGATGCATCCGGCCTCATACACCTGCTGTCGCGTGAAAACGGCGCAGCCCTTAACCGCCTGAACACCGACGGATCGGCGATCGCTGCATCACCGGTGCTTGCTGCAAATACCCTGATTGCGGTGACACGCAATGGCGGGGTATATGGGTTTATTCCCGAATAACCAATGACCTTTGTGGTCGCATGAATTGCTTCGATGAAACCCGTAATCGCCCTGGTGGGCCGCCCCAATGTTGGTAAATCGACGCTTTTTAACCGCCTGACCAAGACACGCGACGCCATCGTCGCGGACTTCGCGGGGTTAACCCGTGATCGGCACTATGGCAACGGCAAGCTGGGTTCCCACGAATACATAGTCATCGACACCGGCGGTTTTGAACCTGACGCGCAAAGCGGCATCTATAAAGAGATGGCCAAGCAGACCCGTCAGGCTGTGGCTGAAGCCGACGTTGTCATCTTTGTCGTTGATGCCCGGGCAGGCGTGAACGCGCAGGACCACGACATCGCGAAGTACCTGCGCAAGCTGGGCAAGCCGTCGCTGTTGACGGCGAACAAGGCTGAAGGCATGACCGAAGGCGTGCAGCTTTCGGAATTTTTCGAATTGGGTTTTGGTGAGGTGCTGGCCGTGTCTGCCGCGCATGGCCAGGGCATGCGAACGCTGGTCGATAGCGCGCTGGCGCTACTTGATCTGCCGGAAGCCGATGAGGATGCAGAGACGCAAGACCCGTCCATCATTCGCCTTGCTGTCGCTGGTCGCCCTAACGTCGGCAAATCGACACTGATCAATACCTGGCTGGGTGAAGAACGGCTGGTCGCCTTTGACATGCCCGGTACCACGCGCGATGCTATTTCGGTTCCGTTCGAACGTGATGGCCAGAAGTTTGAATTGATAGACACAGCTGGACTGCGTCGCAAGGGTAAGGTCTTCGAGGCTATCGAGAAGTTCTCCGTGGTCAAGACGCTGCAGGCTATTGAGAACGCCAATGTCGTGTTGCTGCTGCTCGACGCCACTCAGGGCGTGACCGACCAGGACGCCCATATTGCGGGCTACATCCTTGAAAGTGGACGTGCTGTGGTGCTCGCCGTCAATAAATGGGATGCCGTGGATGCCTACCAGCGTGAAATGCTTGCACGCTCGATTGAGACGCGACTTGCCTTCCTGAGATTTGCGTCAATTCACCAGATATCCGCCATCAAGCGGCAGGGATTGGGGCCGGTGTGGAAGTCCATTATCCAGGCACATGCCTCTGCCAACCGCAAGATGTCCACGCCTGTTCTGACTCGTCTGTTGCTGGAGGCTGTGCAGTTCCAGCAGCCGCAGCGCTCAGGGGTGTTTCGTCCGAAATTGCGGTATGCGCATCAGGGCGGCATGAACCCACCCATCATCATCATTCACGGCAATTCGCTGGAGCATGTCAGCGAATCCTATAAGCGTTATCTGGAGGGCCGTTTCAGGAAAGAGTTCGAGCTGACCGGTACGCCGATGCGAATACAGATGAAAACTTCACAGAACCCCTACAAGGATAAGGAATCAGACTAGGACTACAGTCATTGGTAGTTTCCCTGTGGTATTGTCAAGATCCATTAACTCTTGAACACGGAAAATATCGTGAGCAATAACAAAGGTCAGTTACTCCAGGACCCGTTTCTCAATACCTTGCGTAGAGAGCACGTTCCTGTTTCAATTTATCTCGTCAACGGGATTAAATTGCAGGGCCAGATCGAGTCTTTCGATCAATATGTGGTCCTGCTGCGCAATACGGTTACCCAGATGGTATACAAACACGCCATCTCTACTATCGTTCCAGGGCGTGCTGTGAATTTCGCGGCTGCCGATTCTGAAGAAAGCCCCGCCAGCTGAGTTCCGGGGACTCCACCGGCCACGGCAAACCCCAGATTAAACCGCTGGCCATTCTGGTCGGCGTCGATTTGGGGTTTCCCAATTTTGACCCCACTCTTGACGAGTTGGGACTGCTTGCGCAGACTGCAGGGCTGCAACCCATTGAACGCATTACCTGTAAACGGAGGGCGCCTGATGCGGCGCTGTTTATAGGCAGCGGCAAGGCCGACGAGATCAAGATGCTTGCCCAAAGTGTGGGTGCAACTGAAATTCTGTTTGACCAGGCCCTTAGTCCAGCGCAGCAGCGCAACCTTGAGCGCCATATCGAGTTGCCCGTCAACGATAGAACGCTTCTGATACTGGAAATTTTCGCCCAGCGCGCCCGTAGCCATGAGGGAAAACTGCAGGTAGAGCTTGCGCGTCTTCAATACCTGTCGACACGGCTGGTCAGGCGTTGGTCCCACCTGGAGCGCCAGACTGGCGGTGCAGGTGTGCGTGGCGGGCCGGGTGAAAAGCAGATAGAGCTCGACAAACGGATGATTGGCGAGGCCATCAAACGCACCAAGGAGCGCCTGAACAAGGTGAAGAAGCAGCGCCAGACGCAGCGTCGGCAGCGCGAGCGGCGTAATTCCTTTTCCATCTCGTTGGTGGGCTACACCAATGCTGGCAAATCGACGCTGTTCAACGCGCTGGTCAAAGCCCGTGCTTATGCGGCTGACCAGTTGTTCGCCACACTGGACACCACAACCCGCCAGCTATACCTCGGCGATGCACAACGTTCGGTATCGCTGTCGGATACCGTGGGGTTTATCCGTGACCTGCCCCACGGATTGGTCGATGCGTTTGCAGCGACCCTCCAGGAAGCTGCTGACGCAGACCTTCTGTTGCATGTTATTGACGGGGCAAACCCTAATCACCTCGAGCAGATAGAGCAAGTCCAGCGCGTGCTTGAGGAAATTGGCGCAGCTGATGTTCCGCAAATTCTTGTGTTTAACAAGCTCGACGCTATTGAAATATCGCGCAGGCCGCTGCACCTGAGTGATATGTTCGAAGTCAGGGATGCCTTTTCCGACTCAGTCAAGCGGGTGGAAAGGGTGTTTGTAAGTGCCAATACAGGCGAAGGCCTGGCATTGTTGCGCGAGTTGCTGGTTGCTCATGCAAGCGCTCAGCCGGCTGGCGATACCCCGCTGCCCTCTGAGGTCGTTGCCTGAGAGCTTGCCGAATTAGGCACAATGTCGAAGTCATGAAAAAAACGAGCTCGATCCAATGAATCTGAACCCTGCGATGCAGACCCTGGTATCTTTTCCCGGCCGGTTGAAACAGCGCGTTTTGGGCATGTTCAACCTGAATGATCCACGCTGGGGCCGTAACGACGACAAGCCGGATGCGGACGCGGATGAGTCGGGTTCCAAGCCTACACAGGAAGGGTCACCTCCACCACCGCCTCCTTCAGCCCCGGAAAGACGTCCACAGGGTCAGGGCCCCAATCAGGGACCACCTGACCTTGACGAGTTGTGGCGCGACTTCAATCGCAAGCTTGGTGGTCTGTTCGGTGGAAAGGGAAATGCTGCTGGCCGCTCGCGCTCAGGTGGTGGGGGCGGTAATGGCAGCGGTGGTGGTAGCTTCCAGCCGGACATGAAGAGCGCCGGCATCGGCGTGGGCCTGATCGCTGGCGTTGCTGTGCTTATCTGGCTGGGTACCGGCTTTTTTATTGTGCAGGAAGGTCAGCAGGCCGTTATTACCCAGTTTGGCAAGTACAACTCCACGGTTGGAGCCGGCTTTAACTGGAGGCTTCCTTATCCGATACAGCGTCATGAGATGGTGGTGGTCACCCAGATCCGGTCCGTCGATGTGGGCCGCGACTCTGTGATCAAGGCCACCGGTCTGCGCGAGTCGGCGATGCTGACGGAAGACGAGAACATTGTTGAAATCAAGTTCGCCGTGCAATATCGTCTGAGCGATGCACGCGCCTACCTGTTTGAGAGTAAAGACCCGGCCAATGCCGTGGTGCAGGCTGCTGAAACCGCGGTGCGTGAAGTCGTAGGCAAGATGAAGATGGATTCAGCGCTAGCTGAGGAGCGCGACCAGATCGCACCCCGTGTGCGTACGCTGATGCAAACCATTCTGGACCGCTACAAGGTTGGCGTCGAGGTTGTTGGCATCAACCTGCAGCAAAGCGGTGTGCGGCCGCCTGAGCAGGTTCAGGCCGCGTTTGATGATGTGCTCAAGGCCGGTCAGGAGCGCGAACGTGCGAAGAACGAGGCACAGGCCTACGCCAATGACGTGATCCCTCGTGCTGTAGGTTCTGCGTCCCGCCTGAAAGAAGAATCCGATGCCTACAAGGCGCGTATCGTCGCCCAGGCCCAGGGTGATGCCCAGCGCTTCCGTTCGGTGCTGGCTGAATACCAGAAAGCCCCGCAGGTCACGCGTGACCGCATGTACATAGACACGATGCAGCAGGTCTACTCCAACGTCACCAAGGTAATGGTCGAGTCGCGCCAGGGTTCCAATCTGTTGTATCTGCCGCTGGACAAGATCATGCAGATGACGGGGCAGGGCACGGTTGCAGCGCCTGCAGATGCCACACTTGGTGCTGGCAGTACTGCCTTGCCGACAACATCAGTGGTGCCGGCGCCTGCCTCGACACTTGATGCACGCTCGCGCGATGCCTCCCGTACACGCGACCGTGACACACGCTAAGGAAGACAAAAGTGAATAGAGTTGGATTTATAGCGACGTCGCTGCTGGTGCTGCTGGCACTGGCAAGTTCCATGCTGTTTGTGGTTGACCAGCGCCAGTTCGGCGTGGTTTATGCGCTTGGCCAGATCAAGGATGTGGTGACCGAACCCGGCCTGCATTTCAAGATGCCTCCGCCTTTCCAGAACGTGTCGTACATCGATAAGCGGCTGCTGACGCTGGACAGCGTCGATGCCGAAGCAATGCTGACGGCCGAGAAACAGCGGGTGGTAATCGACTGGTATGTGCGATGGCGCGTCACGCAGCCCACCGAATACATCCGCAATGTCGGCCTCGATGAAAAAGCTGGCGCCAGCCAGCTCAACCGCGTGGTGCGAAATGCCTTCCAGGAAGAGATCAACAAGCGCACTGTGAAGGACTTGCTGTCCTCCAAGCGTGAGGCGCTGATGGCCGATGTGAAGCGCGAAGTGTTGCAGGCTGTGCAGGGCGCCAAGCCTTGGGGTGTTGATATTGTTGATGTGCGCATTACCCGTGTGGACTATGTCGAGGCGATCACCGACTCGGTCTACAAACGAATGGTGGCAGAGCGCCAGCGGGTCGCCAACGAGTTGCGCTCGACCGGAGCAGCCGAAGGTGAAAAAATTCGCGCTGATGCCGACAGGCAGCGTGAAGTGACGATTGCCAATGCCTACCGCGAAGCGCAGAAGGTCAAGGGTGAGGGCGATGCTGAAGCGGCCCGGGCTTATTCGGAATCTTTTGGACGTGACGCGCAGTTTGCGCAGTTCTACCGCAGCCTGGATGCCTACAAAGCCAGCTTCAACAAGAAGAGCGACGTGATGGTGCTTGACCCATCGTCTGATTTCTTCAAGGCGATGCGAGGCTCTGGTTCAGGCACTGCGCCTGCGGCCAAGAAGTAAGTCATTTCGTGAATGGCAACAGCCTTTGGCTGGCACTGGCTTTGGTGCTGGTGCTCGAAGGTCTGCTGCCCTTCCTGTCACCCGGCGGCTGGCGCAGGATGTTTGAGCAGGTCCTGCGCATGAACGATGGGCAGATCCGTTTTTTTGGCCTGTTCAGCATCCTGGCAGGTCTGACGGGCGTGGCCCTGGTATTGCTCCTGCAGTGACCTGGGTCCGCATGGACCTCAGCATCCGCTTCGAATATCCCAGCCCGCTGGTGCATTGATTCCCCCCTCGCCCGAAAACCGCGGGCAAGCCCGGTAAAATCCTGTTTTTAACAGCGCCCTATAAATACATGCCCGCCTGGTCGTCATCATGGCAATTGCCGGATCAAATTGCCGATGTCCTGCCCTCCGAGGCGCGTCACATTGAGGAACTGCGCCGACTTTTGCTCGACACTGCCCGCAGCTACGGTTACGAGCTGGTCATGCCACCGTTGCTCGAGCATCTGGAGTCGTTGCTCACCGGCACTGGTGAAGCCCTGGAACTGCAGACATTCAAACTGGTAGATCAGCTGTCTGGCCGCACACTGGGGTTGCGCGCTGACACTACTCCACAGGTTGCACGTATTGATGCGCATCTGCTTAACCGCAATGGCGTGGCCCGGCTTTGCTATTGCGGTCCTGTTTTGCATACGCGTGCAGATCGTCCGCACGCCACGCGCGAACCGTTGCAGTTCGGTGCTGAAATATATGGCCACGCTGGCCTGGAAGCCGACCTCGAAGCCCAATTGCTGGCACTCGAAGGCCTGAAGGCTGCGGGCGTCAAATCACTCTCCGTGGACATGGCCGATGTGCGCCTGGTAAACAGCCTGCTGGCCGGCGCCATGATTGCGCCCAGGATGCTGGCGCGGATACATGCTGCGCTGGCGGCGAAGGACACAAGTGAGCTCGACAGCCTGACGGCCAGCCTCGGCGGCGATATCTCCCTGCCGGCGCGTGAAGGCCTGAAAGCCTTGCTGCAGCTCTACGGCGATGAGACAGTGCTGGCGGAAGCTGCGAAGGTGCTCAAACCTTTGCCGGGCGTTGCCGAGGCGCTCAAGGACCTTAAATGGCTGGCTTCGCATGTTGCAAGTATCGATGTGAAAGTCAGCTTTGATCTGGCCGACCTCCGTGGTTATGCCTATTACAGCGGGACCCGGTTTGCCATCTACGGGCAGGGCGCCGAGCTTGTGCGCGGCGGCCGTTATGACGAGGTAGGCGCCGTTTTTGGCCGCAACCGTCCGGCCGCGGGCTTCAGCCTGGATTTGAAAGAACTCGTCAGCGCGCTTCCACCCAGGCCTTTAAAGGCAGCCGTGCGGGCACCGTGGGCAGGAGATGCCGACCTGCGCGCTGCCATCGCAGGCTTGCGCGCGGCAGGCGATACCGTGGCTTGTGTACTGCCCGGTCACGAACATGAAGTGAATGAATTTGACTGTGACCGTGAGCTGGTCCAGGTCGCCGGCAAGTGGCTTGTCCAGCCGCTGGGCAAAACGCTTTGAGCAGGCCCGATCAGACGGCCTATCCCCAAGAACCCTTAACGAGAATTGAAGATGACAAACAAACTAGCCGCGACAGCGGGACGCAACGTCGTGGTCGTGGGTACCCAGTGGGGCGATGAAGGCAAAGGCAAGCTGGTCGACTGGCTGACCGAGCTGTCGCAGGGCGTGGTGCGCTTCCAGGGCGGCCACAACGCGGGCCACACGCTGGTCATCAACGGCGTCAAGACGGCGCTGCATCTGATTCCCAGCGGCATCATGCGCCCGGGCGTCAAGTGCTACATCGGCAATGGCGTGGTGCTGTCGGCCGGCAAGCTGTTTGAAGAAATTGAAGGGCTGGAAAAAGCCGGTGTTGAAGTGCGCTCGCGCCTGCGAATCAGCGAGGCCTGTCCGTTGATATTGCCTTTCCATGCCGCCCTCGATGTGGCGCGCGAAGCCTTTCGTGAAAAGGGTGGCACCACCAAAATTGGCACCACGGGCCGCGGCATTGGCCCTGCCTACGAAGACAAGATTGCCCGCCGCGCGTTGCGTGTGCAGGACCTGAAATACCCCGAGCGTTTTGCTGCCAAGCTGCGTGATCTGCTGGATCTTCACAACTTCGTGCTGACCAACTTCCTCAACGCACCGGCCATCGACTTCGATTCGGTCTACAGCGAAGCCATGCGCCACGCCGAGTTGCTCAAGCCGATGATGGCCGACGTTTCGCGTGAACTGAACGACGCCCACAAGGCTGGCGCCAACCTGCTGTTCGAAGGCGCGCAGGGCACGCTGCTGGATGTGGACCATGGCACCTATCCCTATGTCACCTCCAGCAACTGCGTGGCGGGCAACGCGTCTGCGGGCGCAGGTGTGGGGCCGGGCATGCTGCACTACATCCTGGGCATCACCAAGGCCTATTGCACACGTGTTGGTGGCGGTCCCTTCCCGACCGAGCTCGACTGGGAAACCCCGGGCACGCCGGGCTACCACATGAGCACGGTGGGCGCTGAAAAGGGCGTAACCACCGGCCGCAGCCGGCGCTGTGGCTGGTTTGATGCGGCGCTGCTCAAGCGCTCGGCGCAGGTCAACGGCCTGACTGGTCTGTGCATCACCAAGCTCGACGTGCTGGATGGTCTGGACGAGCTGCTGCTGTGTACCGGCTACGAGCTGGATGGCGAGATGACCGATATCCTGCCGATGGGCGCAGACGAAATCGAGCGCTGCAAGCCGGTCTATGAAAAGCTGGAAGGCTGGAGCGACAGCACGGTTGGCGTGACCGACTACGACGAGCTGCCCGTCAATGCGCGCCTGTACCTGCAACGAATTGAACAGGTAACCGGTGTGCCGATTGCGATGGTTTCGACCAGCCCCGACCGCGACCACACCATCATGCTGCAGCACCCGTATCTGGCTTAACCAGGAGCAAACTCATGTTGACTGAAGACGGCAAGCATCTCTACGTCAGCTATGACGAGTACCACAACCTGATCGAGAAGCTGGCGATCAAGATCCACCAGTCGGAGTGGAAGTTCGACACCATCCTGTGCCTGGCGCGCGGCGGAATGCGCCCCGGCGACATCCTGTCGCGCATCTTCGACAAGCCGCTGGCCATCATGTCCACCAGCTCTTACCGCGCCGATGCCGGTACCGTTCAGGGCAACCTCGACATTGCCCGTTTCATCACCACACCAAAAGGTGAAATCGCCGGCAAGGTATTGCTGGTCGATGACCTGGCCGACTCCGGCCACACGCTGAACGCAGTGATCAACCAGCTGCGTAACAACTACAAACCCATCACCGAGCTGCGCAGCGCCGTGATCTGGACCAAGGGCGTCTCCACCTTCCAGCCCGATTATTCGGTGGAACTCTTGCCGACCAACCCGTGGATTCACCAGCCGTTCGAGGGCTACGACTCGCTGTCGCCGGCGCAGTTGATGGCCAAGTGGAAGATATAGATACGACGCCTGAAAATAGCTAATTTAGCTATAACAGCTGTTTTGACCGTCCTGAAAACGGGCGCGGCCGATTTTGAGGCTCCAAAAAAGTCAAAAAAGCTCTCAAAACACCTTTTTTAGATGTCAAAAGTGCCTGAAACCTAATCTGGACTAGCGGGAATTGCTATCTAAAATATAGCAAATCTGCTGACCTCAAGCGTTCCGATATCTATCCGTTTGCGCGTCGAAACCTGCTGCAACGGTGTCCAGGAGCGTCCAGCGGTGCCCTCACTTCCCAGCTCATGTGCTCTCCCATTTTCCCGGGGCCGTTAACATCGCCTGCATGAGCGATTCATCTTCCAGCCTGCCCACCGACCTGATACACCACGCCTACAAACCGCCTGCCGGTTTCGAGGCGGTTCCGCCTGCAGTTCACAAGGCGTCCACCGTCGTATTCCCCAGCGTGGCCGCCTTGCGTGCACGCGACTGGAAACACAAGACCGGCTATACCTATGGTCTGCACGGCACACCGACCACCTTCACGCTGGAAGAGCGCATCGCCACGTTGGAGGGCGGCAAGTACTGCACGCTGGTGCCCAGCGGACTGGCGGCGGTGGTGCTGGTGGGCATGGCGCTGTTGAAGGCCGGTGACGAGCTGCTGATTCCGGACAACGCCTATGGCCCGAACAAGGCCTTTGCCGAGGGCGAACTCGCCGCCTGGGGAATCAGCCATCGTTTTTACGACGCGATGAACCCGGCAGACCTGGCCGCAAAACTGGGGCCAAAGACCCGGCTGGTCTGGCTCGAAGCCCCGGGCTCCATCACGCTGGAATTTCCCGACCTGCCGCAACTGGTGGCCGCCGTGAAGGCCCACAAGAATGCGCATCCGCAGGGCACAGTCACGGCGCTCGACAACACCTGGGGTGCCGGCATCGCATTCAATGCATTTACGCTGGGGATAGACATCTCCGCCCATGCGCTGACTAAATACCCCAGCGGCGGCGCTGACGTGCTGATGGGTTCCGTGGTCACCAACAACCAGGCCTTGCATCACCTGGTTCATTTCTGCCACATGCGCAGCGGTTTCGGTGTTTCCGGCAATGACGCAGAGCTGGTGCTGCGCGGCCTGAATTCTGTCGCGCTGCGTTATGCCGCGCAGGACAGTGCCACCCGTGCGCTGGCGCTCTGGCTGCAGGGCCAGCCGCAACTGGAGGCCGTGCTGCATCCGGCGCTGCCCGGCTCGCCCGGTCACGACGCCTGGAAGCGTGATTGTTCGGCCGCCGCCTGCCTGATGAGCATCGTGTTCAAACCCGACTACAGCCAGGCACAGATCGACGGTTTTTGCGACAGCCTGAAGCTCTTCAAACTGGGTTACAGCTGGGCCGGACCGATGAGCCTGTGCGCGCCGTATGACATTCCCGCCATCCGCACGACGGGCTGGCGCTACAAGGGTGGTCTGGTGCGGTTTTCCGTTGGGCTGGAGGCAGTTTCAGACCTGCAGGCCGACCTCGCGCAGGGCCTTGCAGCGATGCAGTACAGTAAGGCTTAAGGGCCCGTCTCCGGCTGGCCGAAACATTCACGAAAGCAGTCTGTGGCAACTCCCAATTACTCGTACGAAAAACGCCAGAAAGAGCTCGCAAAAAAGCGCAAGAAAGAAGAAAAACTCAAGCGCAAGGCTGAAGGCAAGCCTGACGAGCCGGAAGACGGCAGCGAAGAAGGCGCGGAGCCAGCAGAAGGAGAGGCTCAGCCCGGTACACCGCCAGTCGAGCCTGCCACCTGACCCCTTAAGTCGACACGAAAAAGCCCCTGTCGGTTTGATGCCGACAGGGGCTTTTTTTATGGTTGCCGCTGCGTTTCTATTTCAGCAGTTTTTTCAGTTCTGGCCAGACGTTGGCCAGCATCCTGGCCTGTGATTGTTCATTCGGGTGAATGCGGTCCGCCTGGAAGTGGCTGGCTGAGTCATCCACATCGGCAATGCCCTTGAGGAAGAAGGGCACCAGAGCCACCTTCTCTGCTTTGGCCACTTTGGTGAACAGGCCCGAGAAGGTAGCTGCGTAGGCGCCGCCATAGTTGGGCGGCACCTGCATGCCGACGATCAGCACCTTCGCACCGGCCTTTTTCGAGGCCTGCACCATGGCCGCGATATTGGCTTCGGTCATGTCGAGCGGCAGCCCGCGCAGCGCATCATTGCCACCCAGCTCGACCACCACCACGCTGGGTTTGTGCTGCGTCAAAAGCGCCGGCAAACGCGAGCGGCCACCGGATGTCGTGTCGCCGCTGATGCTGGCATTGACTACCTTGACGGATTTTCTCTCTTGCACCAGCTGCTTTTCAAGCAGCGGTACCCAGCCGGTGCCGCGTTTGAGGCCGTATTCGGCACTGAGCGAGTCACCAACTACAAGGACGGTATCGGCAGGTGCCTGGGCCTGAACTGGCCCGGCAAACGCCACCAGAGCCAGCAAGGAGCCTGCAAGCAGCAGGGCGAGGGGTCTTGCCGCTACTGCCCGCAACCGGGCAACAAGCTTGGTAAAGTTGCCGTGACTGAGTTTCCAGTTGATCGATAAGGTGGACATGTCTGAACCTGTGGTTTCTTCAAATAGCGTGAATAAGGGCGAAGCCAGTCCTTCAATTATTTCCGTTGATCACGTTTTCAAGTCCGTGACCGATTCCACCGGCACCCTGACCATTTTGCGTGATATCGATTTTTCGCTGGCTCCAAGGGAAACCGCCGCGATCGTGGGCGCGTCCGGCTCCGGTAAAAGCACCTTGCTGTCCATCATTGCAGGGTTGGATACACCGACACAGGGAACAGTTCACCTCGCGGGGCAAAACCTTTTCGGCATGAACGAGGATGACCGCGCTGCGCTGAGGGCGCAAAAGATTGGTTTTGTGTTCCAGAGCTTCCAGCTAATGGGCAATCTGTCGGCGCTTGAGAACGTCATGCTGCCGCTGGAGCTGTCGGGCGCGGCCAATGCGCGCGCGCAGGCCGCAGAGATGCTTAAACGGGTGGGCCTGGGTGAGCGGCTGGGCCACTACCCCAAAGTGCTGTCTGGCGGGGAGCAGCAACGGGTCGCGCTGGCCCGGGCTTTCGTCGTGCAGCCGGCCGTGTTGCTGGCCGATGAACCGACCGGCAGCCTGGATTTCGCCACCGGTGAAAAAATCATGGCGCTGATGTTCGAGCTGAACCAGGAACTGGGTACCACGCTGGTGCTGGTGACGCACGACAGGGCCATTGCTTCGCGCTGCGAACGGCGCATCACTATAGAGGCCGGGCAGGTCGTTGCCGGCTAGCGGCCCACGCGTGGCCTAGCCCGCGCTGGGCGAAGAGCAGTTTTTGCACCGCTGCCTTGAAGCGGCTGCGTTCTTCGGGCCGGTCACTATGGGTCGCCAGCGCGGGCATCAGTGCTGCCGTCGACAGGTGACGTGCGGCTTTCTTGATGATCATCCTGGCCATCTCGCCTATCGACTGGCTCAGCAGTTTCTCAAGTTCCGCCAGCTGATTCTGCGTCAGCTTTTGCAGTGGTATCGGCGCAGGTTGGGACTCGGCAAAACGCGACACGGGACGGCAGGCCGGTTGTGGCTGGCTGGCGTTGCCGCACAGCGTTCTCAAAGGCGCGTGTTGTATCTGCAGCAGGGTGCGCGGCCGGTGCCGATTGCGGATCCAGCACCGCATAGATGTCATGCGAGCGCAGGTGCTTGTGCAGTGATAATTGCCGCATGTCTTCTTCCCCCAAAGTGCTTTTTGGCTTTCATGCCGTCGGCGTGCGGCTGAAAACCGCGCCGCAGTCTGTTTTTGAGGTTTTTTACGATGTTGCGCGTCGCGATGCGCGCATGCGCCAGTTCACCGACAGGGCCCGGGAAGCGGGTGTGCGGCTCATCGAGTCCGACGGCCTGCGGCTGGCCAAGATGTGCGGCAGCCACGGCCATCAGGGCGTGGTGGCCCGGGTGGACCCGCTGGCACAGGTCAAGTCGCTGGACGAATTGCTGGAACAACTGGAAGAGACGGGTGAGGCGCAACCGTTGCTGCTTGTGCTGGATGGCGTGACTGATCCACACAATCTTGGTGCCTGCCTGCGTGTAGCCGACGGTGCCGGTGCGCATGCGGTCATTGCCCCCAAGGACCATGCGGCCGGCATCAATGCGACCGTGGCCAAGGTGGCCAGCGGCGCCGCCGAAACCATGCCTTATTTCATGGTGACCAATCTCGCGCGTACTTTGGGCGAACTGAAAGAGCGCAACATCTGGTGCATAGGCACCAGCGATGACGCTGAAAAAACCATTTACGACGTAGATCTCAAAGGCCCGGTTGCACTGGTGCTGGGTGCGGAAGGCGATGGCATGCGCCAGCTGACTCGCAAGACCTGCGATGAACTGGTCCGCATCCCGATGCACGGCGCAGTGGAGAGCCTGAACGTGTCAGTCGCGAGCGGCGTTTGCCTGTACGAGGCGCTGCGCCAGCGGCAGCGGGTAAAGCCGGGCTGAACCCGGCTTTGCCTGAAAAGCCTAGAACAGGTAGCCGCCCACCTTTTGCACGAGGGCTTCTGCCTCGGCGTAGCGGCCCACGCTCTGCAGCACCCTGGCCATCGCCAGGTCGCCCCTGACGATCAGGTCCGTGCTGACCAGTGTGCTGTCCGTAGCGCTCAGGCCAGCTGTGTTCTGTGCCATTTCACGGTACTGCGCGGCCTTTGCCGGCAGGCCCGCATTGGCGTAGAGCAAAGAGAGTTGTGTCAGCGCCTGCGCCTTTTCCATCCCTGACTTGGAATCGAGTTGCGCCTGCAGGCTGGCCGTCATCGCCTGGAATGATTCTTCCGCTGCGGAATCGCCCAGTCGAGCGATCGCCCGCAGTCGTGTCGCCTGTTCCAGTGGCGGGTTGCTCTTGCCGACCTGCGACAGTGCGCTGGTCAGCGCCTGCCCGGCTTTGTCGTTGTTGCCCAGTGCCAGTTGTACGACGTGATCGACGGCCTGCAAACGGGACTGCGCCCAGGCATCCGGCGCCTGTTTGATCAGGCCTTCTATCTGGGCTGCACTGGCTTGCGCCTTGTTCCATGCACCAGCCCTGGCGCGGGCCGCAGTTTCATTGGAGAAGACCTGTGCCATCGATACCGCCAGATCACCCAGCGTCGCATTGGTCTGGCCCGAGGGCACCGCTTTGAGCGATTCCGCGCCCAATGTGAGGAACATGCGCGGCACTTCCTGCGCAAGTTGCGGGTTGCGGCTCAGGATCACGGCTACTTCACCGAGCAGCTGCGTGCGCTCCACCGGGCTGGATACTGCCATTACCTTGCCCTTGAGGTCATCCGCAGCGCCCCTTGCAAGGCCGCCATCCATGCGCTGTATGCCCCATGCCTGCGCCCGCAGCGATGCGCCGCGGAATGCCTTCGCTTCTTCGGTGTCGGCTGCCGCATCAACCGATGACGCCAGCGACTTGAGCACCTCGCGCGAACGTGCACCCTGGCCCATTTCTGCCAGTACCGTCGCAAAAACTGCTGTCAGCACCTGCTTGGTCTGTTTGGGAACAGCTGCCGTACCGCCACCCGAGGCCGCCGCCGCACCTGCTGCACCGCCGCCCGCACCCGCCACAGCGGCGCCGCCAGCGCCACCGCCTGCACCGGCTACGCCGCCAGCGCCATTGATATGCCGCTCGGCCGTTGTATTGCCGACGGATTTTCCGAGCGTCTGCGCTGCAGCCACGGCCTGTTCTATCGATATGCCCTTGCCGCCTATACGTTTGCCGCCAGCGGCCTGAATCAGCGGGTCATCAATATCGGCATCACCGGTTGGTGCGCCGCCTTCACCGCCGCCAGCTGCAGCAGCACCCGCAGCGGCGGCACCCGCAGCACCTGCAGCCGAGCTGGATTTCAGGCTGTCTGCCGACATCGCCGCATTGGTGGCCGCTGCATCATTTTTCTTCCACGGCAGTTGCAGGCCATCAAGCGTGAAGCCGCGACCGCCAAAAAAGGCCAGGCCGACCACCCCGAGGACGACGACGCCCTTGATGATGGTTCCCATCTTGCCGCTTTTGCCTTCGCCCTTGATGCCGAATTCTTTTTGCACCTCGGCACGTATCTTGGCGCGCAGCGCCGCTTCAACTGAATCGCGCGAGCTTTTGTCTGTATTTTTGGCAGAGCGTGCCTGCTGGAACTCGATTGCACCGCGCTCCTGCTGCATGATTTTTTTCTTCAGCAGGTAGTCGTCGGTCAGCTTGTCGACGTAGACGCCGCAGGACGGGCACTGCCGCGTGGCCGTCATTGTCACGCGCTTGCCGCAGGCGGGGCAGGATTCCAGTCCGTCCCAGCTGCCGGCCGTTGCCGTCTGTATGGACAGCAGTGGCGTAATTTCAACTATCAGGCCGGTTTTGGTGAACAGTTCTTTTTCCTGCTCGGCGCGCTCCAGTGGTACCGCTGCACCAACCTTGGCGTTTGGCGAACTGCGCAACACCTTGATCAGGCGCTCTATGCGATCAGCTGGCAGGCTGGTGGTTGCAGCCTGCCGCTGGATATCTTCAATCCTGCCACCGGAGGGCATTCTGACCACCACGTCGAACAACGGTACTTTGGATTCGACGGCTTCTAACTGGAGTTCAGCCACTGCATGTTCCTCTACCCCAAAGGGTGTAATTCTTCACAAGAATTGTATCTAAAGGCTACTATTTTGTGGCGAAACAGGTGAAACACCGCGTGCTATTTTTCCGGTAATGCGAAGGTATTGCGCTCGTTACATATTAGATAAAACCGAACCAGCCAAGCAATGCGCCTGCGCCCAGCAGCCACAGCAAATGCAGCCGGGTACGCCAGACGATTAACGCTGCCACTGCTGTGACCAGCCAGGTGGGCCAGCTTTGTTGCCATCCGCTCATCCCGTGGGTATTGGCGGTTGCAAGCACCCAGCTGGTGGCAATCAACAGCGCTACCACGATAGGGGCCATGCCCTGCTTGAAGGCTCGCACGACGCGCAAATTCCGGTTGCGCTGGCCCCATTGTGCGGTTGAATAAGTCAGCACACTGCTGGGAATCATGATGCCCAACATGGTCAGCGTTACACCGGCCAGGCCGCTGAGCATGCCGCCGGCATTGAGGCCGACATTCCAGCCCATCAGCGCGATGAACAGCACGTTGGGGCCGGGTGCTGCCTGCGCGATGGCGATGGACGCATTGAATTGCGCATCGGTCAGCCACTGCCGCTCATCGACCAGGAAGCGGTGCATGTCGGGCGCGGTGCTGATGGCGCCCCCAACCGACAGCAGCGACAGCGACAGGTAGTGGAAGAACAGCGTAAACCAGTCCTGCAGCGTAAAAACAAGGTGCAATGCCTGGTTCATGGCTGTCCGGTACCAGCTTGAGGTGCGCGTTTAAACGCACGGTAAGCCAGCATGCAGGCCGGAACACCCAGCGCCAGCAATACCCACAGCAAGGGCAGCCTGAACAGGGCAACCGCGATGAAACACGCGATGCCAAAGGCGCTGCATACCCGCATGCCCAGCACATTGCTGCGCAGAGCCGCAAACATCTTGAAGCCGGTGGCGGCTATCAGGCCCGCCGCTACCGCCCCCATGCCGCGCAGTGCGCCGGCAGCGCCCGGCTGCCCGGAAACGTGGGTGTAGAAGATGCCAAGCAGCAGCACAACAATCAGCGGAACACCCAGAATTCCAGCCAGTGATGCAAGCGCACCTTTCAGGCCGAAGTAGCGGCTGCCGATCACGATGGCGAGGTTGACGATGTTGGGGCCGGGCATGATTTGGGCCACGGCCCACTCTTCAACAAATTCCTCGCGTGTCATCCAGCGTTTTTTCTCGACCAGCTCACGCTGTGCAATGGCCAGCACACCGCCAAAGCCCTGCAGGGCCAGCCATGTAAAGGAAACAAACAGGTCGGTGGGGGACTGAGGGTGCGGATGATCTTCCGCAGGCGGGGACAGCATTTTTTAATTATCGCCTGCGGCCCGATCCTGTATCGGCCGTTTCAAACCACTGCCCGCTTTAAAAGAGGCTGCTATTGGCAGGTACTGGTTCCAGCTTCAGCTCCCAAGTCTCACTGACCAGGTCCTTGCCAAAGCTTTGGCAGGGCTCACTGTTGATCAGTACAAAGCCGCGTTTGGCATATATGGCCCGTGCCGCGTCCAGGCAGCTGTTGGTCCACAGCGTGATCTTTTTGTAGCCCTTGCTTCTTGCAAAGGCAATGCATTCGTCGGTCAGGCGCAGGCCAAGGCCAAGGCCGCGAGCCCCGGGTGTCAGTATCAGCATGCGCAGCTGGCAGATGGTGGCTGATTTGCGGGCCGCAAAGACCGAGCCGACGCGTGTGCCGTCAAGTTCCGCTATCCAGCACTTTTCGGCATCCGGCCGAAAGTTGTTGATGAACCTGGCAGTCAGGTCTGCCACCAGCGCTTCGAACTCGTTGTTCCAGCCGTATTCACGGGCATAGATCTCGGCGTGCTGCTGCACCACCCAGCCCATGTCGCCGGGCTTTGGGTCACGCAGCAAGATGGTGCGGGTCGGGGCTGGCTGGCCGCCAGGGCTCATCAGACGCTGAACACTGGCCATCGCCGTTACCAGTTGCTGCTGGCTGGCAGGCGGCAGTTTTTCCAATACGGCTGCGGCGGAGGCGTTTGACTGGTTTTCCAGTGGCCTGAAAACGGCCTGGCCCTGCTCGCTCAGGCGTATCAGGCTTTGCCGCGCATCCGCCGGGGAGGGTGTGCGTTCCAGCCAGCCCTTGCTTTCAAAACGCCTCAGGATGCGGCTGAGGTAACCAGGATCGAGCGCGAGGTCGCGGCCAAGCTCAGCTGCCGTGGGCTGGTCGCGATAGGCCAGTTCATACAACACGCGCGCCTCTGTCAAGGACAGGTCACTGCCGAAGGAGGCGCTGAGCACGCCAATGCGCTGTGTATAAAAACGGTTGAAGCCACGAATCGCCTGCACATGCGACACATCGGGCGTATCAGGGAGAGGCGGACTGGCAGAAATTGACGATGGCATGCTGGCCATCGTCAATTAAATTGTTGACTGTGTCAAGTATCACTGCGAACGGCGAAATTATGGGAGAGCACGAAGCAGGAGGTCAGGACGGGTCCTTGCTGCGTGTACGCCCCACAGCACTGAAGATGCCGATGCCGAGCAGGATGAGCGTGGCTATACCAATGTAGAGGTGCGGTACACCAGCTACCACTGCGGCCCAGATCACACCGCCGAGGAAAATTACAAAACCGATCATGTAGAGGGCAAAGGACACTGTTTACTCCTTGAAGTTGTGTCCTGACTATCAAGTGGTCAGTGGCGCCAGGCTATCGGGTAGAAGCCCCGATAGCTGTCAGCCCCGGCCTACTCTAAAAAGCTTTCAGGTGGCCGAAAGCCTGATGCCGACCGCATCCGCCGTCAAATAACCGACAGCCGAACCGAACCTGTCCTTGTAGTTCGCCCTGACCAGAGGCTCGACCGTGCTGCGCACCTTGCCGTGCAGCGCCGGGATCCAGTCGCCGGCGTGCTGGAAGTTGCTCGTGATGTAGGTCCAGCCATTGACGTCGTCGGCTACATGCAGGCCGGTGGCCTCCGCGCCGGCCGGCATGGACATCAGCCGCGACAGCTGTCTGGTGTCGACGTTGTAGGCCCAGACAAAATTGTTCACGTGGGTGCTGCTGTCCTCGCCGATAAACAGGGTGCGCAGTTTTTCCGAGAACTTCAGGTTGTCCGGATTGGAGATTTTTTCCGGGTTGGCCAGGTTGCCCAGCGCATCCGATGCGATGTCTTCGCCGACCAGCAGCGCCTTCATCTGCACCGGCATCCATTCGCTGTTGATGGCATTGCCCGCCGTGTCTTTCTGGCCGCCGGCCAGCGTGTGCGCCATGACGCCGCCAGCGATCAATGCCTTGTCCAGCGCGATGCCGCTGGCCGCGTTCCAGCCCTTGCCGGTTTTGACCATCGAATCCTGCATGTTCTGCAGTGCCGAGTAGGCGATCTTGTCCTTTGCATTGACGGTGGTGCCTTCCATCTTTGAAAAGCCCATGCTACCGCCCATCAGGTAGGCATAGCGGTGTGTTTCCAGGAAGGCTGCGGCTTTTTCCATACCCGGCCTGAGCTTGATCCAGTTCGGGTTGCCGTTGTAGAAAATCCGGCTGAAGCTGGCGTCGTTCGGGTCAGTCTTGCGCACGTCCATGATGTCGGACGGCTTGAGTTTGTCGGCCATCTTCTCGATCTCGTCGCTTTTTGCGTGGCCCAGTTTGATCCAGCTGATGCCTGCACCCGGGGCTGCCGGGTCAATCGAAAAGCCGGTGCCCAATTTGCCCACATAGAGCGTTCCGGCGGACAGGTCTTTTTCCTTGTCGGCGACAAACACAAACAGCCCGCTGTTGGTGGCGTCGTCGCCCATCAGTACGGTGCGGTTGTCCGGCATCACCTGCACCAGCTCGTGCGAGATGCGGCCCATGTTGAAGTGCTTTTTGATGCTGCCGGTGCCGTCGGCGTTGACGGTCACTTCAGGCAGGTGGCCGTAGTGGTAGGGGTTGGCCACGTCAGGGGCGCCGAACAGGTTTTTGCTGTAGGTCTGGAAGCGCTTGTCTTCCAGCGCAAAAGGTGCGTCGGGTTCGTACTCTTCGCTCGACAAATGGGTGTTCCACGGCGACAGGCTGGAGCCGCAGGTAATCCACAGGCCGTTGACCGACGAGGTGTCGACGTTGTGGTACTGCACCAGGGTGAGTTTGCCGGTGGTCTGGTCCTGGTCCAGCGTCAGCACGGCGATGGGTGAGGGCAGCAGGCCGTAGGCGTCTGCGCCGGACTGGTCGCGGGTGGTGTATTCAAACTGCACGACCGCATAAACGGCCTTGCCCTTGATGCCTTTGACGGTCGAGTTGTGTGCGGCAAACAGCGACGTGCCGTCCGGGCTGTCCGAGAAAAACTGCCTGGCTCTGGCCGGCACCGAGTTGTCCATGATGGGCTGGTTCGTGATGTTGTAGTAACCACCCGCCAGCACCTGGCCGCCCTTGCCGTTGGGCACCATGTCACCGGTGATGAAAAACGGGTGGTAGGCCAGCTTGTAGTCCTGCGAAGCGCCGCCGCTAAAGGCGACCTTGAGGCTGGACGCCACCGTCGTCGTCGACATCGCCGCAGGGTTCGCCAGCGAAGGGGCTGCCATGCCGGTAAAGCTCGATGAGGCATAGGCACCGGGGGTGCCGAAAGCGGTAGCGCAACCTGCCAGCAGGGCGGCTGAAGCGAGCCCGCCGGTCAGCGGCAGCATCGGTGCCGCGCTGATGAAACGCAGCATGTCGCGGCGCGATGGATTGACAGGGAGGGCAGAGCCAGCCGCTTCGGGCAGGGATTTGTTGGTCATTTTTATTCCAGGGAAATATCGTGAGAATCGTGGAGGGTCAGCGCGTGGACGCGTGTCAGAGCTTAGAAAGCTTGTGTGACAGTTTCTTGAAACCGGCCGGTTCTGCCCCGGTTTTGCCGAAAGGCCTTGCAAAGCAGGGCATTCGGCATCAGGTGAAAATTGCTCAGAGCAACCCCAAACAAACAAGCCGACCGGCCATTCCAAAGGACTTTCATGACCAAACAGCTCAAGATAGATTTCGTATCCGACGTTTCCTGCCCCTGGTGCGCCGTTGGTCTGGCATCGCTGAACGAGGCGCTGGACCGCGTGCAGGGAGATATCGCCGTCAACATGCACTTCCAGCCTTTCGAACTGAACCCCAAGATGGTCCCGGAAGGTCAGGACATCACCGAACACATCACGCAGAAGTACGGCATCAGCGCCGAGCAGGCCAATGCAAACCGCGAGAACATCCGCCAGCGTGGTGCGCAGGTTGGCTTCAAGTTCAGCGGTCCTGATGAGCCGGGTGGTGGCCGCAGCCGCATCTACAACACCTTCGATGCGCACCGCCTGCTGCACTGGGCAGAGACCGTCAGCGCCGATCAACAGAAAGCGCTGAAACAGGCGTTGTTCAAGGCCTATTTCACCGATGGCCAGAGCCCTGGCTCGCATGAGGTGCTGGCGCGTGTGGCCGGCGAGGTAGGGCTTGATCTGGCCCGCGCCAAAGAGATCCTGGCATCGGACGAGTACGCCGGCGAGGTGCGGGCACGCGAACAGTTCTACCAGCAGCAGGGCATCAGCTCGGTGCCCGCCGTCATCATCAATGAAAGGCATCTGATCTCTGGCGGCCAGCCTGCAGAGGTGTTTGAGCAGGCGCTGCGGCAGATTGCCGCCACCGCCTGAATACAACACGAATCCGTCAGCCAGCTAAAAACCAGCAAATATCTTCAGTGATATAGCAAAATGAAATAACACGTTGTGGGTTGCTCCGCTTGCGGCGCGGCCCTGATTTATAGATAGTTCAGTCTGCCTTTTTTAATACACGCGCCACACTGGCGCCCCATCCGGATCACCGACATGACACCTACCTTTCGCCGCACCGTTCTGCACACCCTCGTTGGCGCCGTAGCCGCTGTAACTGCTCTGGGCCTTGCTTCCACCGCCACGGCCCAGCCGCTGTCTTCCAAAGCCATCCGCATCGTTGTGCCTTTCGGCGCAGGCGGCGTGGCCGACCTGACTGCACGTGTCGTCGCCAAAAAAATGGCCGAAAACATGGGCCAGGCCGTCGTCATTGAAAACAAGCCCGGCGCCGGTGGCGTGGTGGCTGGTGACACGGTTGCCAAGGCAGAGCCGGACGGCCACACGCTGCTGTTGATGTCCAACGGCACTGCCGTCAGCGCCGGCCTGTTCAAGAGCCTGCCTTTCGACACGCTGAAAGACTTCGCACCGATCTCCACGCTGGGTTACTTCGATATCGCCGTGGTCGTGCCGCAAAACTCCCCGTACAAAACCCTAGGTGACCTGCTGGCTGCTGCCAGGGCCAACCCCGGCAAATTGAACATCGGCACCATCAACATTGGCAGCACGCAGAACCTGGCAGCTGAACTGTTCAAGAGCAGCGCCAACATCCAGGCGCAGGTCGTGCCCTTCAACGGCACGCCGGCCGTCATCACCGCACTGCGCGGCGGCCAGCTGGATGCAGCGGTTGAAATCCTGAGCCCGATGCTGCCGCAGATCCAGTCCGGTGCCGTGCAGGCGCTGGGTGTGATGGGTGCCAAGCGCTCCGTTGTTTTGAAGGACGTCCCGACCGTCGCGCAAAGCGGTCTGGCCAACTTCAATGTGGCCTCGTGGAACGCACTGGCCGCGCCTTCGAAAACACCAAAGCCGGTGCTCGACCGCCTGAACAAGGAAATCAACGCCGCTGTCAATTCACCTGAAGTGAAGAAGTCCCTGCTGGACCTGAACATCGAAGCCAGCCCGAGCACGGCAGCACAGCTGACGGACCTGCTCGCCAGCGAAACGAAACGCTGGTCCGGTGTGATCGCCGCGGCCAAGATACCGACGCAATAAGAGCGACGCAACAAGCGGCGGAGCCGACAACGATGAAATTCAGGACAGTCGGGCTGATTGGCTACGGCGAAGTCGGCAAGATATTCAGCGCTGGTATCCAGGGCAAGGATGGGGTTGAAGGCGTTCACGCCTGGGACCGCAAATTTGCCGGTGATACCGATATCGCCACCGCTGAGCTGGCGCATGCCGAAGAAGCCGGCGTCACTGCGCAGATGTCGTCAAAAGCCCTGTGCGAAGCCTGCGACCTGGTGATTGCCGCCGTCACGGCCTCGCAAAGTCTGGCTGTCTCTGAAGAGGCCGCCAGGTACATGAGGCCCGGCAGTGTCTACCTTGATCTCAACTCCGCTTCACCAGGTACCAAGCAGCGCAGCGCGGCCCTGATAGAGGCCGCAGGCGCACGGTATGTCGAGGCCGGCGTGATGACCTCGGTGCCGCCCTACGGCATCAGGGTGCCGCTGCTGCTGGGTGGTGAACATGCAGGGGAGCTGGCACTGCTGCTGGGCGCCTGGGGCATGGATGCGAAGGCTGTCAGCGAGAAGCTGGGTGTGGCCAGTGCCATCAAGATGTGCCGCAGCGTGATGATCAAGGGCATGGAAGCACTGGTCATCGAAAGCTACGCCACCGCGCGCGCCTACGGTGTCGAGGACTACGTGATCCCGACGCTGGAAGAAACCTTTCCCAACATGGACTGGCAAAAGACCGGCGCCTATTTTTTCAGCCGCGTGGTGCAGCATGGACAGCGCCGCGCAGAAGAGATGCGCGAGTCCGCCAACACCGTGCGTGAGGCAGGCTTTGAGCCCTTCATGACTGCATCGATTGCCGACAAGCAGCAGTGGGTCGCCGACCAGGCCAAAGCAGGGGTGTTCAAGGACGTGGGCAAGGATGCCGCGTGGCACGAATATGCAGACAAACTGCTGGCTGTCAGGCCTGCTGCGAAGTCCTGACGCGAAATTGCCGCTTGGCTGTAAAGGCTGATTCTTGCGATTTTCGTAAGAATCAGCCTTTATTTTTTATCGTTTCAGGTAATTGAATATATTTTTTGTAACAGTTATTGGCTCCGGCAATGCCCCGAGGC
This sequence comes from Pseudomonadota bacterium, assembly GCA_040388075.1. Taxonomy (GTDB): domain Bacteria; phylum Pseudomonadota; class Gammaproteobacteria; order Burkholderiales; family Burkholderiaceae_C; genus Polaromonas. The sequence continues at coordinate 74,357 of JAZKCN010000003.1, forward strand.
GCCAAAAACCGCTAAAAATGCCTTGAAAAGGCCATTTTCAGGTATCAAAAAGGCCTCCAGCCCAATGAGGACTAGCGCGACATGCTACTGATTTGATAGCGATACCGCGCACCCGGTATAGTCGCAGCGTGAGGCTGGCACGATCTGCCTGAGCCCATCGCAACCCAAGCGCACCTCCCATGAAACACCTGCTCATCGCCTGTCTTGCCGCCTGCTGCACCCTGGTCGCCGCGCAGCCAACCCCCGCCGTAAACCGCACGCCAGAGCAGGTCCATGCCGAATCGGCGATGGGCATGTTCCTGCGCCTGTGCATGCGCACCGGTGCACAGCCGGCGCTGGTCCGCACCGAGGCAGCAGCGATGGGTTTTGCCGTGCTGCCGGCAAACGACGCCTCACGTTTTACCGGCCCGACGGGCGGCACCGCATGGAGCGTGCAACTGAAAAACGGCGGCCAGTTCGCGCTCGCGCTTGACGGTGAGGGTGTGTGCAGCGTTTACGTGCGCCGCGTCAGCGACAAGGCCCTGCAAAAAGAAGCCAGCGCCTGGCTGCCCCCGGTCGACAGCGGCTATCAGGCACTGACCTCACCGCCAGTCAGCAAGGATGGCCTCGACACAACGAGCTGGGTGATCCTGCGCGATAAAAAACCGTTTGCGAGATGGGTGCTGAGCACAACGGCGGCAGCAGATGCGCCGTTTCAGGGGGTGATTTCGCTGCGGATGGAGAAGTGACGGCGCGACGCCGATGAGGCTGTTGTGGCTATCCGGACCCGGCAAGCCTCGTTGCATGGATTGCACCATTGCCGAAATTTCCCCAACCTGTAACACTGTTTGAACACAATCAATTACATCAGGGGGACCACACATGACTTCCACAATCGGGAAAATCGCTGCGGGTTTTTCGGCCATGGCTCTAATGTCAGCTTATGCGCAAGGCACGGTCGGAGAGGTGTTGGATGCCGGCGGCGCGAAGCTGCAAAAAGCCCAGGTGGTTGCCTATGTATCCGACTCAAAAGCGACCGGCCTGAGTGCTTCTGGTCAGACCGAAGTGAATATCGATTTCAAGGCCGATGGCACTTTTTCCGGCAGTGTTATGTCGGTCGCGCGAAATGTAAAAAGCAGTACATCTGGAAGATGGGTCGTCGACGAGAACGGCAAGACCTGTACGGAAGGCCGACTTTTTGACTGGAACATGTCGACAAAAGAGTGTTTCTATTCATACAGTATCGGAACGGTCATCTATCGCACGGCAGCCGATTCAGAAGACCGCAATACCAAAGTCATCAAGGGATCGACGACGCTGGCAAAAATCAACTGAGCAGTCCACGGGTTAGCGGCAGAAAAGAAAAAACCAGAAACCAGAAACCAGGATAGGTGAACTCCATGATTTCTTACTTTCTACCTGCATCCGGTAAAGGTTGTGGCGTGCTGGCATTTGCGTTTTTGGTTACCGTGGTTTCGGCTCAGACCATGGATGCACCTCCGACGTTGGAGGTCGGCAACAAGTGGACGTTTCGCATCGACGACAAGGGCAACAGGCTGGAACCCTACACGTACATGTTTCATGTTAGGGATGTCCGCGCAGGGTCTGCATGGATGTATGGGGAAACTCAGAGACCCGGCAGCAACAATCCCAAATTTGTGGCGCGCTACGACCAGAAGCGAGCAGGAGTTCTTGAGTACTTCAAGATAGACCCGGCGGAGCCCAACAGCGTTGGCCAACGTTATGACAACTCGCAGCCGAATGACGATTGGTTTCAGTTTCCCCTGGCAGTCGGCAAAAAATTCAACGTCAGGGAGTTTGGGGATCGGACCACGAACGAGTACAAGGCAGAGGTAGAAGCCTTTGAAAAAATCAGGGTCGAAGCAGGCGAGTTCGAGGCCTTTCGCATCAGGTACTCGGGCTGGTGGACCCGCAACGACACCGGGAGGTCGGGTCGCGTTGAGCGAGTCATGTGGTACGCACCGGCCGCTAAACAAAGGATCAGGGCCGAGTTAAAGGATTGGGACGGCAGCAGGCTCTGGAGCAACCGGATTGAAGAGCTTGTCAAATGGGAACCCAAGGCTGATTAAGCCGGGCAGTTTTTTTGTCCGGGTGGCACCTTTCTCAAGCCTTCTGGGCTTCGCCAGGCTTCCAGAACGCACTCACCGCCGTAGCGGTATTGTTCAAATGGCTCTGCACCAGCTCGACTGCACGGGTTGAGTTGCGATCCAGCATCGCCTTCATCAAGTCTTCGTGTTCGTCATTCACCGTGCGCACCAGCTGTGTCGCCGGTACCGAATGGAACAGCCGTATGCGGCGGTAGCGTCTGGAGTGGTCTACCAGCTGGGCGTGCATGCGCAGCAGCCACGGTGAACCGCAGCCGGCAACCAGTGCATCGTGGAAGGCGCGGTGGCAGCTTTCCCAGTGGGCTGTTGCGGCTTCGTCGTGGTGGTCTCCGGGCAATGAGGCGCGTGACAGGCGGTGGAAGGCGCCCACCACACCGGCCTCCCAGTCGGCGTCGCCCATCGCTATGGCTTCAGACACCAGCAGGCTTTCGATTCGGATACGGGCGCGTGTCAGGTCCTGCAGTTCTTCCAGTGACACCGAGGCCACCGCAAAGCCGCGCTGGCCTTCTGCAATCACCAGACCTTCGCTGATCAGCCTGAGCAGGGCCTCGCGCAGCGGGCTGATGCCGAGGTCGTAGCGCTTTTGCAGTTCGGCAATGCGCAGCCGGGTATCCGGTGCCAGCTTGACCGCGAGGATGTCGTCGCGCAGCAGGCGCAGCGCACGGTCAGCAAGGGTTTTGTCGGCAATTTCTGCTGTTTTGACCATAGGTGAAACAGTTTAAGGAATTTTTAAAATTTATATTGACATGAAAAATTTATATTTTTACGATGGCCCGATGTTGACGTATTCCGAAGCCGATCCGGACGGCCAGATCCCCATGCCTTTCAAGGCTGCTGAAGACTATGCCCGTCAGGTGATGACCTGGGCGCGCGAGCCCATGCCCGGCGTGACGGTACAGAAAAACATCGCCTACGGCAGCCACCGGCTGCAGCGTTATGACGTCTACAGCCCGGCCAATGCAGACAACGCACCTGTCGTGGTGATGTGGCATGGCGGTGGCTGGACCAATGGCTACGCCGACTACAACGCTTTCATGGCGCCGCACATCACCGCACGGGGCTGCGTGATGGTGTCGCCTTCCTACCGGCTGGTGGGCGAGGCGAAACTGCCCGCCGCTTTTGAAGACAGCCTGGAGATGCTGGGCCATGTCTGCCAGCACATAGACGGGCAGGGCGGTGACCCTGATCGCCTTTACCTGAGCGGCCATTCGGCGGGTGCGCACCTGGCGTCACTGGTGGCGCTGCGCGCTGCGGACCGTGCCCGTTTTGGCGTGCCGCCAACGGCGGTGAAGGGCTGCCTGCCGATCAGCGGCATCATGGACCTTTACCACCCGGCGCCCGCAGCCGGCAGCCTGGAAGACCGGGTTTACAGCATGGTGCTGCAAGACCCGTCGCTCGACGCCGTGATGAGTCCGATCTGCTGGACCGGCGGCAACCGGGTGCCGTTTTACCTGAGCCATGGCGAGCATGACAGCGAGCGTGTGCAGAAATCCAACCTGCGCATCCAGCAGTTGCTGAAGCTGCAGCAGGTACCCGTCGAGTTGCGCATCATGGCGGGGCAGGATCATTTTTCTGCGCACACTTCGCTGCGTGATGCGCACCATCCGTGGTACCTCAAACTGGCTGAATTCATGGGTGAAACGCAAGCCACAAAAACGATGGAGGCCGCTCTGTGAAGGAAGTCATCGACATAGGTTTGCCGCCGTTGAAACAACCGTTTTCATGGGCCGTGAAATCGGCCGGCATGCTGTTCACCGCGCATGGCCCGGTGCGCAAGGACGGCACGATTGATACCGGCACGATTGAAGCGCAGACACGCCTGACACTGGACAACCTGCAGATGGCGCTGGAGGCCGCAGGCGGCACGCTGGCCGATGTGGCGCAGGTGTTGATCTACATGACCGATGTGGCGGACATGCCCGTCATCGACAGCATCTACCGCGAATATTTCAGCGCGCCTTACCCCAACCGTTCCAGCGCAGGTGTTGCGCTGGTGGTGCCTGGCATGAAAATTGAGATCGTTGCCTACGCGATGGTCGACTCTGCAAGGTCTGTCTAGTTTTTGTTGTTGTTTTCGTCGTTGCCCTTTCGTTGTATTTTTATTCGTCAGTTGTTTCCCCACTTCAAGGAGTCTTCATGCAAAACGTTCGCCGCCGTGCCCTCACCCTGCTGGGTGTGATGGCCGCCATCACCGCCACCTTTGCCGCGGCTCCCGCCATGGCGCAGCTCTACCCGAGCAAGCCCATCACCATCATCGTGTCCTACCCGCCAGGCGGCGACACCGATGCCCTGGCGCGCATGTATGCCGAAAAGCTGTCGACCAAACTCGGCGTCTCCGTGGTGGTTGACAACAAGCCAGGCGCCAGCGGCACCATCGGCAATGCCTATGTGGCCAAGGCGCCTGCAGACGGCTACACGCTGCTGTTCACGCCGAACACCATCTCCATCGCCACGCTGGTGCTGAAGTCAGGCTCGGGCGCCGCCTACGACGTGCTGACCGACTTCACGCCCATCATCCAGGCAGGCAGCCAGTCGCTGTTCCTGGTCGTCAACAAGGAAACCGGCATCACCAACGTGAAGCAGCTTGTGGACTCGGCCAGGGCCGGCAAGCTCAAGGGTTACGCCAGCCCGGGCAGCGGCTCGCCGATGCACATCCTCGGCGAAACCTTCAACAAGGCCGCTGCGGTGAAGATCGCGCAAGTGCCTTACCGCGGTAGCGGCCCTGCAGTGGTTGACCTGGTCGGCGGCCATGTGCCGATGTTCTGGACCACGCTCGGCCCGGTGCTGCCGCACATCACGTCGGGCAAGCTGGTGAACATCGCTGTTGCCGACCCGAAACGCTCGCCGTTGCAGCCCAATGTGCCCACGCTGGCTGAGGCCGGTGTGGCAGACGTCAACGTCGGTGCATGGCAAGGCCTGATGGGCCCCAAGGGCATGCCTGCCGATGTGGTGCGCACGCTGAACCTGAACATGAACGACATCCTGAAGATGCCTGACGTGCAGGCCAAGATGGTCACGCTGGCACTGGTACCTGTGGGCGGCGAGCCGGCAACGCTGGGCAAGCTGAACGCGTTTGACCACAACCGCTACGCCAAGGTCATCAAGGAGTTCGGCATACAGGCCGAATAAACCTGCAGATAGACGCGTCGGCGCTCACGACGCTGAACATCACAAAAAGGCCCGTCAAGGGCCTTTTTGTGTTTATATGTGCCAGATGTGTCGATAAAACTATTGCCCCTTACAGGGTGGGAGGCTGGAGATGAATGCGTTTCTTAAAACCATCTGCGCTGTAGTTTTGTTTGTTTCGGGGTCTGGCATTGGATTTGCGCAGGCTGTTGAGCAGATTAAAAGTGATGATGTGCTGAAGTGGAAGATCGTCGCTCTTGTAGCTTTGGGGCAGGGCTTTGTTGATGGCGGGGAAACGGCAGAGTCTGCAACGGTGAAGGTTGATGCGCCTACAGGCGAACGCCTCTATATCTATGCAAAGGAGAATTCAAATGCAGAGTCAAACGGCGTGACTCTTCGGAAAAGCAGGCTTTTTGGTATTTTGCAAAGAAACAGGTATGTCTTTGCCAAAGACGAAGCTGTTGACGTAATTCCGGAGAAGTTTTCTATCGGAGACAAGTGGAAAGAGGTTGTCTGGATCAATAGATCCCGTTGCGGGCGGGGAAAAAGTGAGTATGACGTGACGGTTAGTGCGGGGCCGCAGGTCGTTGTAAAGATTAGAGGGATACCGACGACCTTGACGACTTTTGAAATAGCTCGCGAAGGGACTTGGTTCAATCCGCGGTGCGGTGGTTCTGGAGGGGTTTTGCAGAAAATTCTCTTCTCCCCTCAAATTAATGAAATAGTTAGTCATGAGTCCAGAACAATCGATAAAGGAGTGCCGTATGTGGGAGAAAGGAAAATCCTGGATTCAGTCGACTGATTGACATCGTTTGGCAACGGGCGAAGCCGGGGGCATGCGACAAATGGTTTCGCGTCGTTGTGGCTTTGGTCGATGAAGGGTGGATGTATAACTGTTGCCCATGAGTAGCACCCCAACGAATTTCGATGAAGCCAAACGCGCTTTCCTGGCAGGCACCGGCTACTACGAAGCCGGACGCTTTGACGAGGCACGCGATGCATTCGAGACCTCACTGGCGCTGCTGCCGGGGCGTGTTTCCACCTTGGGCAATCTGGGTGCCACGCTGAACCGGCTGGGGCAGCATGAGGCTGCATTGAAGGTGCTGGACGAAGCGCTGAAGGCAGATGATGCCCACACCGACGCATGGTCTCACCGTGGTGAGGCGCTGGCCGCAATGCGCCGCCATGCAGAAGCGCTGGCCTGCCAGAACCGAGTGCTGGAATTGAACCCGGCGAGCGCACCGGCGCTTTACCAGCGTACGCTGCTGCTCAAACAACTGGACCGTGCCGATGACGCACTCGACTCCTGCACCCGCATGCTCGCGCTTGAGCCTGACAGCACCGACGGCCTGAACCTTTGCGGTGAGCTTTGCCACCGGCTGAACCGGCATGGTGAAGCACTGGACGCCTTCGACCGTTTGCTGGCGCTGAACGCACAGGATCACGCTGCATGGAGCAAGCGCGGCGGCATCCTGAAAGACCTGGGCCGCCGTGAAGAAGCTGCTGAAGCCTTCAGGAAGGCGCTGGCACTGGGCGGCGATGCAGAACTGAACAGCTACTTCCTGGCGTCACTGACCGGCAGCGGCGATGCACCGGCAACCGCGCCACGCAAATATGTGGAAGCCCTGTTTGACGACTACGCTGGCGAGTTCGACAAGCACCTGGTCGATGTGCTGGGCTACCGCGCGCACAGCGTGCTGGTCGACAACATGGACGGCATCGGCCCACCGCATGTCGATGCGGCGCTGGACCTGGGTTGCGGCACCGGCCTGTGCGGACCGCTGCTCACGGGCAGGGCGGGCCGCATCGACGGGGTGGACCTCTCTTCAGCGATGCTGGACAAGGCCCGCAAAACCGGTGCCTACAGCGCGCTGGTGCAGGCCGACCTGGCCGAGTACCTGCAAGGCACGGACCAGCGTTACGGGCTGGTGCTATCGGCCGATGTGTTTATCTACGTCGGTGCGCTGGAGGCGGTGTTTGCCGGTGTGCAGCGTGTGCTTCAGGCGGGCGGGCTGTTCTGCTTTTCGCTGGAGAGCAGTGGTGCTGATGCGGATGATGGCGCCGGTTATGTGCTGACAGCGGGCCAGCGTTATGCGCATTCACAGCGCTACATACGCAGCCTGTCGCAGCGCTACGGCTTCACCGTGCTGAAGGTGGTGGACCACCCGATTCGCACGGAGCAAGGCAGGCCGCTGGATGGCCTGTTTGTTTACCTTGCCCTTACGGGCTGACCTTGCTCAAGGCAGCGGTGCGTCGTCGTCCGGGGGAGTCAGCAACTGCAGCTCAATGCCAACGGCTTCCATCACCACCAGCAGTTTGCGTGTGCCGAATTCGGCGACATGGCCGCGTTCAAAGCGCGACAGGGTTTCGGGGCTGATGCCTGCCAGGGCTGCAATCGGGCCCTGGCGCAGGCCCAGCGATTTACGGCGTTTGGCAACGGCCTGGCCGAGTTCTTGAAGTGTTGGCATTTTGATGTATATATCAATAAAAGGCTGCGAGAGGCGAATTATTGATGTATAGATCAATAATTGCAAGCCTTTGGCTTCTGAACGCGCAAAAAAGCACCTGAAAAGCCAGAAACAGGGAAAAAAAGGGCTTTTTTGAGTATCAAATTGGCCCCCAGCCCAATGTGGACTAGCGCGACATGCTATTTATTTTGTAGCAATCTGCAGTTGCCGGTTGCCGTTGCCGGCTCAGGCGGGGGTGCCGAAGCCGAACAGGCGCTGCGGCGTTGCCCAGAGGTGGCGTCCAACGCGGGCCTGGCTTACAAGGTGGCGATCAGCGCCTGTGTCAGCTCTGGTGTGATCTCCGGCATCACGCCAAACCACGCGTTGAAGGCCGGGCGCGCCTGGTTGAGCAGCATGCCCAGACCGTTGACGGTAGGATTGCCGCGCTGGCGCGCCGCCAGTAGCAGCGGGGTTTCAAGTGGCACGTAGATCACGTCGGAGACCAGCGCGTGTCCGGGCAGCGCATCGAGGTTCAGTTCCAGGTCGGGCTGGCCGTGCATGCCCTGACTGGTGGTGTTGACCAGCAAGGCCACATCGGCCAGCGCTGCATGGCGTTCCTCCCAGGGCAGGGCCTTGACCGGCGAGCCGAACTCGGCTGCCAATGCCTGCGCCTTGTCAAAGGTGCGGTTGAGCAGGCGGATCTCTTTTGCGCCCCTGTCCGCCAGGCTCAGCACCACGGCGCGCGCGGCACCGCCGGCACCCAGCACTGCGATCGGGCCTGCATCGGCGCGCCAGTCGGGCTGGGCGTCAAGCAGGCTCTGGATGTAGCCGAAACCGTCGTTGTTGAACCCCTTTAATGAGCCATCGGGCTGGACCACGATGGTGTTCATCGCACCCATGCGTCTGGCCATCGCATCGACGTCATCGACCAGCTTCAGCGCATCGACCTTGTGCGGCAGCGTGATGTTGCAGCCCTTGAAACCCAGTGCAGCCAGGCCCGGTACAGCCTGCGCCAGCTTGCCCGGCGCCACCGGCAGTTGCACATAGGCGCCGTTCAGCCCGTACTTTTTGATCCAGTAGTTGTGGATGGCTGGTGAGCGCGAATGCGCGACCGGCCATCCCATGATGCCAGCGAGCCCGAAGGGTAAAGAACTCATTGAAACGATTTTCCTGTTGTTGTGTTGCGATTGTTTTTTACAGACTGCGGGCAGTATCGCGCTGACCAGCAGCCTGCCATTTTCGGCCTAATCCGACTTGACCCGGCCCGACTGTATGACCGGTTTCCAGCGGGCGATTTCGCGCACTATGAGCTGGCCGAAAGCTTCAGGTGTAGTCGGTGTGGCTATGGCGCCTTCGCTGGTCATGCGGGTCTTCAGTTCCTGTGAGCCCAGCGACTGGTTGATCTGCGCATTGAGCTTCAGCACGATCTCGCGCGGTGTGCCTGCCGGTGCCACGATGCCATACCACTGGTCGGCCTCGAAATACTTGTAGCCCACCTCGGCCACGGTGGGCAGATCGGGCAGCGCGTCCAGCCGTCTGGGCGATGAGACGGCGAGGGCGCGCAACTGGTTGTTTTTGATTTGCCCCAGCACGGCGGGCGCGCCGGTGAACAGCACCTGTATCTGCCCGCCCATCAGGTCCGTCACGGCGGGAGCGGTACCGCGGTAGGGTATGTGGACTATCGAGGCGCCGGTCTGCAGTTTGAAGTATTCGGTCGCCAGGTTGGCTGCGCTGCCGTTGCCGCCCGAGCCGTAGTTCAGCTTGCCGGGATTGGCTTTTGCGTAGGCGACCAGTTCTTTCACCGACCTTGCAGGCACCGACGGGTGGACCACCAGCACATTGGGTACACGGGCGACCCAGGCTACTGGCGCAAAACTTTTGACCGCGTCGTAGGGCAGGTTGGGGTAGAGCGACGGGTTGACGGCGAGCGTGCCGATGTGGCCCATCAGCAGCGTGTAGCCATCGGCCGGCGCCTTGGCTACCTTGTCCGCGCCCACGCTGCCTCCGGCACCGGGAATGTTGTCGACGATGACTGGCTGGCCCCAGGCTTTGGTCAGCTCCTGCGCGATGGAGCGCGCCAGGATATCGGTGCTGCCGCCGGGCGTGAAGGGCACGACGATGTGTATCGGACGGGAAGGGTAGGCCGGTGTCTGGGCGCCTGACAGCGGCGCAGCGAGGACGCTGGTAGCCAGCAGGATGGCTGCGATGGATGGTTTCACGATAGGTGCCTCTGGAATCTGTGGTTTTGGCAGGCTGCCAGTGTCGTCAGTGCCCGGCCTGCGGGCTAGTTTGTTTGCGGTATATCAGCTATGGGCAAGTTTCAGGCATAGGGCTTCATGGCTTCAGACAGCACACGCTGCACTACTTCAATGGCCTTTTTCTGGGTCTCGGTGCTGGGGCGGCGCGCTGATCGCACCAGCATCAGCTGGCTCATGATGCGCGGCGAATGGATGCTGCGCAGTGTGAACTGGTCGGTGTCGTCGTAGTTGCTCAGTGTGTAGCTGGGCAGCACCGCATGGCCCAGGCCCTCGCGCACCAGGCTGAGGATGGCGTTAAGGCCGTCCACCTCCAGCGAGATCTGCGGTTTGCGGCCTATCGCCACCATCTCGCTTTCAATCAGGATGCGGAAGGCATTCGGGCGGCTGGGCAGTATCAGCGGCAGCGCGGCGACCTGCGACAGGCTGATCGGCTCGCGTTCGCGTGGTACTCGAGTTGCTGCAGCCTTGGCTGTTTTTCCGGCGCTCGCTGTAGCGCTTTCGGGGACATTTTCTTTTTTCGAAATCAGCACCAGCTCTTCCGAATGCAGCGTGGTCATCTCGACTTCGGGCGAGTGCTCGGGGTTGTAGAGCACAGCCATGTCGAGGTTGCCGACGCGCAGGCCGTCATACATCACCACCGAAAAGCCTTCGGTCAGCGTCAAATAGGCCTGCGGCAGCTCCTGCTTGAAGGCACGGGTCAGCGGCACCGTGATCAGCCGTGACAGGCTGGGTGGCAGCCCCATCGACACCCGCCCGGCCAGTGCACCGCGGACCGCGCCCAGCTCCTCACGGGCCACTTCCACCTGGTGCAGGATGCCTCGGCCATGCTTTAGCAGCAGGTTACCCGCTTCGGTGGGTAGCGCGCCGCGGCCGTTGCGGGTCAGGAGACTTTGCCGAAGCTCCACTTCAAGCAGGCGTATCTGCCGGCTGAGCGCGGGTTGGGCGATGTCCAGCGCAATCGAGGCGCGCGTGAAACTCCCCAACTCGGCGACGCGGACGAAATACTCCAGTTGCTTGAGATCCATGCAACTATTTTATTGCTATAACATTTTCACCGATATACATGTTTGTTCTAACTGCTAGCTCAAGCTGTGCCTTTTCATTAGGTATCTATGGATTCAAAATCACCGGGTGTCAAAAATACCAACGCTGTTGCTTCCCGGCCTGATGTGTGACCACAGTTTTTGGGAGCCGCTGAGCCAGGCGCCCGGCCAACTGGACTGCCGTGTCGTTGACTATGGCGATGCCGACAGCATCACGGCCATGGCCGAGGCCGCGCTGGCCGTGGCACCGCCTGCATTTGTGCTGGCAGGCCATTCGATGGGTGGGCGTGTCGCGCTGGAGGTGGCACGCATGGCGCCTGAACGGGTGCGAAAAATCGTGGTGATGGATACCGGATACCTGCCGCGTGCACCCGGCGAACAGGGCGAGACCGAGAAGGCAGGGCGCATGGCCCTGCTGGCGATCGCTGAAAAAGACGGTGTGCGGGCAATGGCCGCTGAGTGGGTCAAGGGCATGGTGCACCCTGACCGGCTGGGTGACGTGGCGCTGATCGAGTCGATCGTGGCGATGTTCGAACGCAAGACAGCCAGCCGTTTTGCCCGCCAGCAAAATGCCTTGTTGAGACGACCGGATGGCAGTCAGGTCCTGGCTGGCCTGAAGATGCCCTGCCTGCTCCTCTGCGGCCGGCAGGACGCTTGGGCCAATGTGGCGCAGCATGAAGCCATGCAGGCACTGGTGCCACATTCGCAGCTCAAAATAGTCGATGATGCCGGTCACATGGTGCTGATGGAGCGTCCGGTAGCTACCATAAATGCGCTGGTCGCGTTCCTGGAATAAAGCAATTACTGCAACCCCCTTATGCTGAAACTGATCTCTTCAATGGCCACGCGCCAGGTGCTCGCCGAACTGGCGGCCGGCTGGCAAAAAACTTCGGGTATTGAAGTCGTCATCGAATCGGTCGGTGGCGTTGATGCGGCAAAACGCGTGCAGGCCGGCGAAGCCTTTGACGGCGTGGTGCTGGCGTCCGATGCCATCGACAAACTGATGGCGGGCGGCCATGCCGTCGCCGGCAGTCGCACGGACCTCGTTCTCTCCAGTGTGGCGATTGCAGTCAGGGCGGGTGCGCCGGCACCTGACATCAGCAGCGAAGCGGCACTGCGAAGTGCAATTGAAGCCGCGCCGACCATTGGTTACTCCACCGGCCCGAGCGGCACGGCGCTGGTCAAACAGTTTGAACGCTGGGGCATTCTTGAGGCCATCAGGCCGCGCATCGTGCAGGCGCCTCCCGGTGTGCCGGTGGGCAAGCTGGTGGCGCAGGGTGAGGTGGCGCTGGGTTTCCAGCAGTTCAGCGAACTCATGCACCTGGACGGCATCACGGTGATCGGCAGCATGCCGGCCGCTGTTGCCATTGACACGATTTTTTCGGCCGCGACCTGTACGGTGTCAACCCAGGGCGAAGCGCTGGGCCGCCTGTTCGCGTTCATGGCATCGCCTGATGCCGCTGCCATCAAGACAAAACACGGCATGGCTGCGGCCTGAGTCAGAACACCATTCAATTAGAGGAGCAAACATGTCACTGATCATCGATTGCCACGGTCACTACACCACGGCCCCCAAGGCGCTGGAGACCTGGCGCAACCAGCAGATTGCCGGCATCAAGGACCCGGCGAGCATGCCCAAAGCCAGCGACCTGAAAATCAGCGACGACGAGCTGCGTGAGTCGATTGAGACCAACCAGCTCAAGCTGATGAAAGAGCGTGGCAGCGACATCACGCTGTTCAGCCCGCGCGCCAGCTTCATGGCGCACCACATCGGAGACTTTCATGTGTCGTCGACCTGGGCGGCAATCTGCAACGAGCTGTGCTACCGCGTCAGCCAGCTTTTCCCCGACAACTTCGTGCCGGTGGCGATGCTGCCGCAGTCGCCGGGCGTGGACCCGAAGACCTGCATCCCCGAGCTGGTCAAGTGTGTCGAGCAATACGGCAACGTCGGCATCAACCTGAACCCCGATCCATCGGGCGGCCACTGGACCTCTCCACCGTTGTCGGACCGCCACTGGTACCCGATTTACGAGAAGATGGTCGAGTACGACATCCCCGCGATGATCCACGTGTCGACCAGCTGCAATCATGCCTTCCACACCACCGGCGCGCATTACCTGAACGCCGACACCACGGCTTTCATGCAGTGCCTGACCAGCGATTTGTTCAAGGATTTCCCGACGCTGAAGTTTTTGATTCCACACGGCGGCGGCGCGGTGCCTTACCACTGGGGACGCTTCCGCGGCCTGGCGCAGGAACTGAAAAAACCGTTGCTTCAGGAACACCTGCTCAACAACATCTTCTTTGACACCTGCGTCTACCACCAGCCCGGCATCGATTTGCTGAACACGGTGATCCCGGTGAAGAACGTGCTGTTTGCCTCCGAAATGATTGGCGCCGTGCGCGGCATCGATCCGGAAACCGGCAACTACTACGACGACACCAAGCGCTACATCGAGGCTTCAAAAATCCTCAGCGCTGACGACCGTCACCAGATTTACGAAGGCAATGTGCGCCGCGTCTTCCCGCGCCTCGATGCGCAACTGAAGGCCAAGGGCCACTGAGGCCCTGAGCCACTTCGCCGCCGACAACTTACAGGAATAAAAAATGACCGAACTGGGCATCGTCAAACGAAACATCATCCGCGCCGACAAGGCTGCGGTCGACAAACTGGGCCGCTTCGGGTCGGCCACCGTGCATGAGGCCATGGGCCGTGTCGGCCTGATGAAGCCATATATGCGGCCCATCTACGCCGGCGCGCTGACCTCTGGTACGGCCGTCACCGTGCTGCTGCACCCCGGCGACAACTGGATGATGCATGTGGCGGCAGAACAAATACAGCCGGGCGACATCGTTGTGGCCGCCGTCACTGCAGACAACTGCGACGGCTTTTTCGGCGACCTGCTGGCCACGTCTTTCCAGGCACGCGGTGCGAAGGCGCTGGTCATAGACGCCGGCGTGCGCGACGTGAAAGAACTCACGTCCATGGGTTTCCCTGTCTGGAGCAAGGGCATCAGCGCGAAGGGCACCATCAAGGCGACGCTGGGTTCGGTCAACATCCCGGTTGTGTGCGCAGGTGTCAACGTCAATCCCGGCGATGCCATCGTTGCCGATGACGACGGTGTTGTGGTCGTGCCTGCCGAATGGGCGCAAAAGGTCGCCGATGCGGCCGAAGCACGTGAAGCCAATGAAGGCGAGAAGCGCAAGAAGCTCGCCGCTGGCGTGCTGGGCCTGGACATGTACAACATGCGTGAGCCGCTTGAAAAGGCCGGCTTGAAATACATTGACTGAAGAAGATAAAAAGATGAGCAAACCCACAAGCGGTGGCTTCACCAAAACGCCCGGCTGGCTGGACTGGTACACCGGTCCCAGCAAACCAGAATTCAAACTGCCTGCGGGCGCCATCGATGCCCACTGCCACGTGTTCGGGCCCGGCGAACAGTTTGCCTATGCACCCGAGCGCAAATACACGCCTTGTGATGCGTCCCGCGAACAGCTGCATGCGCTGCGTGACCATCTGGGCTTCGACAAAAACGTAGTGGTGCAGGCGACCTGCCACGGCGCCGATAACACGGCCATGCTGGATGTGCTGGCAAAAAGCAATGGCAGGGCGCGGGGCATCGCCACCGTCAAGCGTTCGGTGAGCGACCAGGAACTGCAAGACATGCATGCAGCCGGTGTGCGCGGCGTGCGTTTCAACTTCGTCAAACGGCTGGTGGATTTCACGCCGAAGGACGAACTGCTCGAAATCGCCAACCGCATCAAGCCACTCGGCTGGCATGTGGTGATTTATTTCGAGGCGGTAGACCTGCCCGAGCTGTGGGACTTTTTCACCGCGCTGCCGACGACGGTGGTGGTGGACCACATGGGTCGTCCCGATGTGAGCAAGCCTGTCGATGGACCGGAGTTCGAGCTTTTCGTGAAGTTCATGCGCCAGCACCCCAATGTCTGGAGCAAGGTGACCTGCCCGGAACGCCTGACGGTCAGCGGCCCGCCTGCGCTCAATGGCGAGCAGAATGCTTACCGCGATGTGCTGCCGTTTGCAAAACGAATCGTTGATGAATTCCCGGACCGTGTGATCTGGGGAACCGACTGGCCGCACCCGAACCTGAAGGACCACATGCCCGATGATGGCTTGCTGGTCGATTTCATCCCGCACATTGCGCCCACGCCCGAATTGCAACAAAAACTGCTGGTCGATAACCCGACCCGCCTGTACTGGAGCTAGACATGCGGCCCCCACGCTCATATTCATTCGCTGCCCCCCGAGGGGGCGTTCGCCTCCTTTGAGGCGGCTCTACAGGAGTCTCTATGTCCCTTCAAAAACCTTACCTTGATGTGCCCGGCACCACCATGTTCGACATGGACCAGTCGCGTGCCGGCTATTGGTTGAACCAGTTCTGCATGTCCCTGATGAAGCCTGAAAACCGCGAACGCTTCAAGGCCAACGAACGAGCGTATGTCGATGAGTGGCCGATGTCTGAAGATCAGAAGCAGGCAGTGCTGACGCAGGACCTGAACAAGGCCATCTCGTTGGGCGGCAACATCTACTTTCTCGCCAAGCTGGGCTCTACCCACGGCAAGAGCTTCCAGCAGATGGCGGGCAGCATGACCGGCATGACGGAAGAAGAGTATCGCGACATGATGGTCGCGGGCGGCCGCTCCGTCGAAGGCAATCGCGTCATCGGTGAGGACGGCACAGCGCAGGCTCACCGCCAGCCCCAGGGCAAACCACGTACAGAAAAGAAGGCCTGACATGGCAAAAATTACCGCAAGCGTTTTTACATCGCACGTGCCTGCCATCGGCGCTGCCGTTGACCTGGGCAAAACCAATGAGCCCTACTGGCAGCCGGTGTTCAAGGGTTATGAGTACCCCAAGCAATGGCTCAAGGACAACAAACCCGACGTCATCATCCTGGTCTTTAACGACCACGCGACAGCGTTCAGTCTTGAGATGATTCCGACCTTTGCTGTTGGCTGCGCGGCTGAATACGCCGTGGCCGACGAAGGCTGGGGCCCGCGGCCGGTGCCCAAGGTGGTAGGTCATCCCGAGCTGGCGTCGCACATCGTGCAGTCGGTCATTCAGGACGACTTCGACCTGACCATCGTCAACAAGATGGACGTGGATCATGGCCTGACGGTTCCGCTGACGCTGATGTGCGGCCAGCCCGAAGCGTGGCCATGCCCGGTCATTCCTGTGGCCATCAACGTGGTCCAGTACCCCGTTCCTTCGGGCAAGCGCTGCCTGAACCTCGGCAAGGCGATTCGCAAGGCCGTGGAGTCATTTGACAAGGATCTCAATGTGCAGATCTGGGGAACGGGCGGCATGAGCCACCAGTTGCAGGGAGCACGCGCCGGCCTGATCAACAAGGACTTCGACGCTGCCTTCATGGACCTGATGATCAAGGACCCTGAAGCGCAGGCTGCCGTGCCGCACATCAACTATGTACGTGAAGCTGGCAGCGAAGGGATCGAGCTGGTGATGTGGCTGACCGCACGCGGCGCCATGTCGGACCTGAACGGCGGCCCGCCACCCACTGTGAAGCACCGCTTCTACCATGTGCCTGCTTCCAACACGGCGGTCGGCAACCTGATTCTTGAAAATGGCTGACACCCCCCTGTGCGCCTTCGGCGCTTCCCCCTACAGGGGGCACTGCTGGCGGCCCGGCAAAGCCGGTTCCACGGCAGTCTTGAACTAATAAAGGACCCAAGTTATGACAATTAAAGTAGCACTTGCCGGCGCCGGTGCCTTCGGCATCAAGCACCTGGACGGCATCAAGAACATCGACGGTGTTGAAGTCGTCTCGCTGGTCAGCCGAGACCTGGAAAAGACAAAAGAAGTCGCGGACAAATACGGCATCAAGCATGTCACCACCGACCTCAATGACAGCCTGGCACTGAAGGAGGTTGACGCCGTCATCCTCTGCACGCCGACACAGATGCATGCCGACCAGACCATGGCCTGCCTGAAAGCCGGTAAACATGTGCAGGTCGAAATACCGCTGGCAGACACGCTGAAGGGGGCACAGGCCGTGGTGGACATGGCCAAGACCAGTGGCCTGGTCGCCATGTGCGGCCATACCCGCCGCTTCAACCCCAGCCACCAGTACGTGCACAAGGAAATCACGGCCGGCAAGTTCAACATCCAGCAGCTGGATGTGCAGACCTATTTCTTTCGCCGCACCAACATGAATGCGATGGGCCAGGCCCGTTCATGGACCGACCACCTGCTGTGGCACCACGCTGCCCACACGGTAGACCTGTTCGCCTACCAGTGCGGCAGCCCCATCGTGAAGGCCAATGCCATCCAGGGCCCGATACACCCTGTGCTGGGTATCGCGATGGACATGAGCATCCAGCTCAAAGCCGCCAACGGTGCGATCTGCACGCTGTCACTGAGCTTCAACAACGATGGCCCGCTGGGCACCTTCTTCCGTTACATCGGCGATACCGCGACCTACCTGGCGCGCTACGACGACCTGTTCAACGGCAAGGATGAAAAGATTGATGTCAGCAAGGTCGATGTGAGCATGAACGGCATCGAGTTGCAGGATCGCGAGTTTTTTGCCGCGAT
This sequence comes from Pseudomonadota bacterium, assembly GCA_040388075.1. Taxonomy (GTDB): domain Bacteria; phylum Pseudomonadota; class Gammaproteobacteria; order Burkholderiales; family Burkholderiaceae_C; genus Polaromonas. The sequence goes on from JAZKCN010000003.1 coordinate 91,910, forward strand.
CCGTGAAGGCCGCGAGCCCAACAGCAGCGTGGCCAAGGTGCTGCCGTGCTACCAGGTGCTGCATGACCTGGAGCAGCAGCTCAACGGCTGAGCACTGGCCGGACTGGAAATTCACTGACAGAAAAATTCTTCAATTCCAAGCAAAATAGGCGGATGCCCGGCGTGCAATGCGACGGGGCCGCCTTTTTTATTGCATGCCAAAAACACCCAAGGAATACACACTCATGAAGACAAGGAAACTCGGCCAGTTCACGGTCAGCGAAATCGGCCTGGGCTGCATGAACCTGAGCCATGCTTATGGCGTTCCGCCATCGGCAGAGCAGGGCGAACGCGTGCTGCTGGCCGCACTCGATGCCGGTGTCACGCTGTTCGATACCGCGACGCTGTATGGCTTTGGCAACAACGAAACGCTGGTCGGGAATGTGCTGTCAAAGCACCGCAGCAAATTCACGCTGGCCAGCAAATGCGGCATGTCCGGCGTTGATGTGGCCGGTGACGGCAAGCTGGTACGTGTGATTGATGGCAGGCCCGAAACCATCACGAAAAGCTGCGAGGCCAGCCTGCGCCGCCTGAAGACCGATGTGATAGACCTGTATTACCTGCACCGCTGGGACAAGAAGGTGCCGATTGAGGACAGCGTGGGCGCACTGGCCGACCTGGTTAAGAAGGGCCATATCCGCAGCATTGGTTTGTCGGAGGTATCGGCAGCCACTCTGCGCAAGGCGCACGCCGTGCACCCGATTGCAGCGCTACAGACGGAGTATTCGCTGTGGACCCGCAACCCCGAAATCGCTGCTCTTGATGCCTGTCGTGAACTGGATACGACCTTTGTGGCCTTCAGCCCGGTGGGTCGTGGTTTCCTTTCCGGCCTGACCGATGTCACCAATCTGGATGCCAAAGACATACGCCGCGCGATGCCGCGTTTTACGCCTGAGACGTATGCCGCGAACATGAAGCTGATGCCTGCCTACAACGCGGTCGCTGCCGAAGCAGGGTGTACACCTGCCCAACTGGCACTGGCCTGGCTGCTGCAAAAAGCGCCGCACATCGTGCCGATTCCCGGCACCACCAGTGTTGACCATCTGCATGAGGACCTCGCCGCGAGTGCGATCAGTCTCAGCCCTGCCGTGGTCGCAAAAGTCGAAGACATCATCAATGAAAAGACCGTGGTCGGCTCACGCTACAACGCACAGGGCACGGTCGAGGTCGACACCGAAATGTTTGCCTGAAGCAGGGCGCAGGCATGGCTGCCAGATATGAACTGCACTACTGGCCCACGATACAGGGCCGGGGCGAATTTGTGCGCCTTGCGCTGGAGGCGGCGGGCGCCGACTATGTGGATGTTGCGCGCGGCAGCACCAGTGAAGGCGAGGACCTGACCAGCGAGAAGGGCATGGCCGGCCTGAAGCATTACCTGAACAGCGGGCAGGGCGAGCGGCCGCCGTTTGCCCCGCCTTTCCTGGTGCATGGCAAGGTCATCGTCGGGCAGACCGCCGCCATCCTGCTCTATCTGGGGCCGCGTCTTGGCTTGGTCGGCAAGAGCGAGGTGCAGCGCCTGTGGACGCACCAGTTGCAGTTGACGATTGCAGACGTGGTGGCCGAAGCGCACGACACGCACCATCCGATCGCCTCAGGCCAGTATTACGAAGAGCAGAAGGCGGAGGCGCTCAAACGTGCAGCGGATTTTCGGGCGCAGCGCATCCCCAAATTCCTGGCATGGTTTGAAAGTGTGCTTGCGCGCAATCCGGCCGGCAGTCAGTACATGGTGGGTCGGCGCATGAGTTATGCAGACCTGTCACTGTTCCAGTTGATCGACGGGCTGCTGTATGCGTTTCCGAAGGCCGCAAAGCGGGCATTAAAGAAGGCGCCTCTGACTGCTGCGCTGCACGCCCATGTGGCAGGGCATCGCAAACTGGCGGCTTACTTCGCGAGCGACCGGCGCATTGCGTTTAACGAGGACGGCATCTTCAGGCATTACCCTGAGCTTGATGCCTGATTCGCGACGTTAAAACCCTTCTGCGCGCAGGTGAAAGCGGCGCGGTCATTTCCTACAGTTCCCCTTGCGTTTGCCTGACCGCAGCGCAATTGCGACGCGGTCACGATGAAGTTTTCAACCTGAACAAGGAGACCCATCATGGCAAGAGAACACAGCAAGGACGATGATTTCAATCTCGACCCGATCAGCAAGGAACCCGGCTCCCATCCTGTCGGTACTGGTCTGGGAGCCGCCGCTGGCGGGGCCGCACTTGGTGCTGCAGCAGGTGTGATTGCCGGCCCTGCGGGCGCAGTGGTTGGTGGACTTGTAGGCGCTGTAGCCGGGGGCATTGGCGGCAAGGAAGCTGGTGAAGCGATTAACCCGACTGCTGAAGAAGCTTACTGGCGCGAGAACTACATGCGTGAGCCGTATTACGAAGCCGGAAGAACCTATGAAGACTATGGTCCGGCCTACCGTCTTGGCATGTATGGCTACAACGAATACCGCGGTGTTTTCGGTGAAACGGAAACGCAGCTGGCGCGCCACTGGGAAGAGCGTCGCGAGCGCTCGACACTTTCATGGGAGCAGGCCCGCACCGCCAGCCGGGCAGCATGGGACAGGTTGGGTAGGCGCTCATCTGGTACGGCAGACGAAGCGGTCAATGACGATGTCATCGACGTATTGAACGACCTGCTGGAAACCTCCCGCAATGGTGAGTATGGTTTCCGCAGTAGCGCTGAACATGCCGTCGCGCAGGACATCAAAACCCTGTTAAACCGGCGAGCAGACGACTGCCGCGAAGCCGCAGTTGAGCTGCAGTCCCTGATAGTGCGCTCAGGGGGCAAGGCAGATGAGGGCGGCACAATTTCCGGTGCCTTGCATCGGGGTTGGGTGTCGGTGAAAAGCGCGCTCAGCGGGCATACCGACAAGGCGATTCTTGAAGAGTGCGAACGCGGTGAGGACACCGCTCTGGGACAGTATCGCAAGGCGCTGAAACAGGACCTGCCAGCATTGATTCGCGCCGTGGTTGAACGCCAGGCCCAGGGTGCACAGCGCAACCATGATCAGGTCAAGGCGCTGCGCGATGCGCTGCGTGCTGGAGACTGATCAGAAGGCCGTTTTAAGCTTTAATGCCGGCACTCGAGGCTTGGCGTAATGGGGGTAGCCTGAGGGCTGCCCCTCTTTTTATGCCTGTGCGTGCCGTACGTCCGTCGGTTTAGCCGCGCTAGTTTTTCAGCCTGCTGCCACAGTCCACCTGCGCATCGAACTGCAAACCTTGCTGGGAATAGTCGCTGTCGGTGACTTTGCACCCCGACGTTTTTTCGACCGCAGACCGCAGGGCCTGCCTGCCGGGGGTGTTGCCGTTGATGCTCTCCTTGCCCGAAACCGTGGTGACTGTAAAGGTGCCTGCCGTCAGCTGCGTGACGCGGTAGGCACCGCCTGCGATGTCCACGGTAGTCGATGCATCCTTTTGGGATCCGCTGTTTGCACAAGCCGCCAGAAGCAGGGTGAGCGCAGGTAGAAAAAAGGCCTGCCTCATGCAATTCCCGCCATGTCGCCAGGAAGGTCGGGGGGGCTCACGTTTTTGAGTAAGGAGGCTTTGGGCTCAGGTATCTTGGGCGGCGCCTTGGGCATTTTGGTATCGGGGCAGCCGCATAGAAGGAATACCGATACAAGCGAGGCGAGGGCGGTGGGCAGCAGCGTTTTCATGGCGTCTCCTGAGTCTCCTGAAAATGTTGGCAGGGAGCTTTCAAATAATCATAGGTTGCTGTCGCGGCCAGCGCCATCGCAAAAGTGGCCCGCCAGCCAATTCGAGGCGATTGCCTACAAAGGCATTGGCATCGCATCACTATCCTCAGACACATGCAGGCGAGGTCCTGCGCCAAAAAGGCTGGCTACCGTGCCGGGTTTGCCCTAGCACTGGTGTGCTGCACAAGATCCAACAATGGTTTTTTTGAATGGAGTCCTGAATGATCACACGCCGCAATTACGCACGTCTTTCCCTTTCTGCACTGGCCATCGCCGGTTTTGCCGCGCTGACCGCTTGCGGCTCCATGAGCCCGTCATCCAATATGGTCGCGTTGTCCACCCAGATGCGCGGTGCCAATGAAGTGCCACCGAAAGCGGGTAACGGTACAGGCTCTGTGGACGCTGTATTCAACAAGGAAACCAACCTGCTGCGCTGGAAGGTCAGTTACACCGGCCTGAGCGGACCGGCCACCGCTGGGCATTTCCATGGTCCGGCAGATATTGGCGCCAATGCCGGTGTTGCTTTGGGCTGGCCAGGCGCGATCAGCAGCCCGATGGAGGGCAGCGCCACGTTGACCGCTGCGCAGGCGGCCGATCTGCTGGCCGGAAAGTGGTACGCCAACATCCACACGGCAGCCAATCCTCCAGGTGAAATACGCGGCCAGATGACAGTGCGCAACTGACTTTTGTGTCGACTTGCCCTGACTTGTGGGCCAACAATCGAGGCTGTTTTCCTGTCCGGAACTCAGCCTCTTTTTTTGCCGTAGGCGAGCTATTCGTTACTCCCATCAGGCAGTTAAACCACTCTGGAGCTGCTTTGTAGGGCTTTGTCCTTGATTTATAAGGAAAAAATCAGGGTAAACCTTACAATAGCGGGTTATCTCAGGCCCAGATGAACGCCCCCTTAGACGTCTCCTTTTTTGCGCGTGCCGCAAAGCCGCTGACCAGTTACCGCAAGTACTGGGCGGCCCGCTTCGGCACGGCCAAATTCCTGCCCACCAGCCGGGCGGAGATGGAGGCACTCGGCTGGGACAGCTGCGATGTCATCATCGTCACCGGCGACGCCTATGTAGACCACCCCAGCTTCGGCATGGCAGTCATAGGCCGCATGCTCGAAGCGCAGGGCTTTCGCGTCGGCATCATTGCGCAGCCAGACTGGCAAAGTGCAGAGCCCTTCAAGGCGCTCGGCAAGCCCAACCTGTTCTGGGGCGTGACCGCCGGCAACATGGACTCGATGATCAACCGCTACACGGCTGACCACAAGATACGCAGCGACGATGCCTACACACCGGGCGACATCGGCGGCAAGCGGCCGGACCGCGCGGCCATCGTGTACTCGCAGCGCTGCCGCGAAGCTTTCAAGGACGTACCCATCGTGCTGGGCGGCATTGAAGGCTCCTTGCGCCGGATTGCCCATTACGACTACTGGTCTGACAAGGTACGCCGCTCCATCGTGGTTGACGCCAAGTGCGATTTGCTGCTCTACGGCAATGCCGAACGTGCCATCGTCGAGATTGCGCACCGGCTGGCTGCACGCGAACCGGTCGCCACGATGACCGACATTCGCGGCACGGCCTTCATTCGCCGCAGCGGTGACGAGACTTCGCAGGGCTGGTTTGAAATCGATTCGACCAGCGTTGATGCACCGGGCAGGGTAGAGGCGCACGTCAATCCGTACATGATGATTTCGGACGTCGCGAAAGAGCAGGGTGCGACATGCGCGCGCGAAGACGAGGCGGCTGGTGTGGCTGTTCAGGCCGAGGCTGCAGGCTCGCCTGTTCTTGCTGCGGTGAAACCTGCCAATCCGGCTATCAAGCCGCTGACTTTTGTGCCCAATCCGTCCTTGCCCTCCATGCAGGGAAAGATCCGAGTCCCGCCGCGCGACCGTTCGGTGATTCGCCTGCCGTCGTATGAGCAGGTGAAAAGTGACGCAGTCCTCTATGCCCACGCCAACCGCGTGCTGCACCTTGAGACCAACCCCGGTAATGCGCGTGCGCTGGTGCAGGCCCATGGCGATGGCGCGACGGCCCGCGATGTGTGGATCACACCGCCGCCCATTCCGCTGACCACGGCCGAGATGGACTATGTGTTCGACCTGCCGTATGCCCGTTCGCCTCACCCAATGTATGCCGACGAAAACGGCAGCCATGACCATGCGACCAAGATCCCGGCGTGGGAGATGATCCGCTTTTCCGTCAACATCATGCGCGGCTGTTTTGGCGGTTGTACTTTCTGCTCGATCACCGAGCATGAGGGCCGCATCATCCAGAGCCGGTCTGAAGATTCCGTGATTCGCGAGATCGAGGCCATACGCGACACCGTCAAGGGTTTCACCGGTTCCATCTCCGACCTGGGCGGCCCGACCGCCAATATGTACCGCATCGGCTGCAAGTCGCCCGAGATCGAATCGGCCTGCCGCAAGCCTTCGTGTGTCTACCCTGGCATCTGCTCCAACCTGAACACCGACCACAACCCGCTGATCAAGATGTACCGGCGCGCGCGGGCACTGAAGGGCGTGAAGAAAATCCTGATCAGCTCCGGCCTGCGTTACGACCTGGCGGTGCAAAGCCCGGAGTACGTGAAGGAACTGGTCACGCACCACGTCGGCGGCTACCTGAAGATCGCACCCGAGCACACCGAGCAGGGGCCGCTCACCAAGATGATGAAGCCCGGCATCGGCAGCTACGACAAGTTCAAGCAGATGTTCGAGAAGTACACGCTTGAAGCCGGCAAGAAGCAGTTTTTGATCCCGTACTTTATCGCCGCCCACCCTGGCACCAGCGATGACGACATGATGAACCTGGCGATCTGGTTGAAGAAGAACGGCTTCAGGGCCGACCAGGTGCAGACCTTCTACCCGTCGCCCATGGCCACTGCCACTGCGATGTACCACACCAACAAGAACCCGCTGCGCAAGATCACGCGTGACAGCGAGAGGGTGGACATCGTGCGCGGCGAGCGCCGTCGCCGCCTGCACAAGGCGTTTTTACGTTACCACGATCCCAACAATTGGCCGCTGCTGCGCGAGGCACTTAAAAGCATGGGTCGTGCAGACCTGATCGGTAACGGCAAACACCACCTGATTCCCACCTACCAGCCCATGGTCGATGGAAGTTACCAGAGTGCGCGGCGCAAGAACTCGACCACGGTCACGAAAACCTCACCGGCGGCATCACCGGTAAAGGGCCGCATCCTGACGCAGCACACCGGCCTGCCGCCGCGTGATAACGGCTCACGCAAACCTGCAGGCAAGCCGGGCGCGCGTAAGCCGCGTTAAGCCGCCGAATACGCCGCCGAATAAGTCGCTGAAAATTTCATAGAGGCAGGTAGCTGCCCGCACCCATAAAAAAACGGCCTGATGGCCGTTTTGTTTTTCTGGGGTCTTGGACGACTGCAGGTTATTTGGCAGGTGCCACGCCGGCAGCCGGCACCGTGATGCCCAGGCGTTTGGCAACGGTCTGGTCCAGCGCGGTGATCTTCGGCTCGACGGTGCCCTTGGTGTCGGCCAGAAGCTTTTCAAGCAGGGCCTTTTGCATATCGCCGCCCATCTGCTGGTACTTGTTGTAGACCGGCGATTCGAGGAAGTCGGCGAGCTGCTTCAATTCGGCTTCGCTGAATTTTTCTTCCAGCACGGTGCCTATCGTGCCCGGTGCCAGCTTGATGGCACGGTCGCGCACAAAGGGCACGGTTTCGTCGAGGTACTTCTTCACGTCGGCCTGTATCAGCTTGCCGACGGCTTCGCGCTTGTCGGCGGCCACGCTGGTGCCTATGACCTGATCTGCGCGGTCGATGACGGCCAGCGCAGGCCGTTCTGCCATCGCGCGTGCCATGGCATCTATGCCGGGTTGCTGCAGTTTCAGGACACGGGCAACCAGTGGTTTTTTTGCTGCCGAAGGCTGTGCATGGACTGCAATAACAGGCAGGCAGAGCGCAAAAGCAATGATGAGTTTTTTGTGCATCGCAGCATCTTAACGCGCTGCAATCGCTGCCTTGTTACACCTTGTATGAGGCAAGGACTTGCGCATGTAAAGACGCCATGGCGTGAATTCGTCTCCTGGATCAGCGCGCCAGCGTGTGCAGCGGAATGTCTTTTTCCTGCGCGAGTGCGTCCAGTGCCTTGCGGGTTTTTCCGGAAAGCCATTGGGCAATGAGGGCTTTGGTGGCAGGTGCTGACATGGTCCTTGCACCGGTCTCGCCAATGCCTGCCGCCTCGCACAGCCGCTTTGCAAAATGCGGCTCCAGCGCGGCCACTGCGACGCGGCCGTCCTTGCAGGCATAGACACCGTAGCCCGCATGGGCACCGCCAACAAAACCCTCGGGGCTGGTTAGTCCCCAGTGCCGCGGCAGCGCGACATAGCGCGCGGCATCGGACAGGGCTATCTCGACGAGCACGCCTTTGCCTGTAGCGCGCTGGCTCAGGGTGGCCTGCAGCGCGGCTTCACTGGTCATCAGTGAGCCGCCCATGTCGGCGTACAACGTGGCGGGCAGGTCCAACCCGGTGACGAGGTCGTTCTCCGCCAGGTAGGTGAGGTCATGGCCGGGCTCTTCGGCGCGTGCACCGGGGCTGCCGACTATGGCGATCTGCGACAGCGCGGGGTAGCGCTTGTGCAACTGCTTCCAGCCCAGGCCCAGCTTCTCGATCGCCGATGGACGGAAGGATGTGATCAGGATGTCGGTTTTGGCCAGCTCGCGGTGCAGCGCTGTCTGGCCCGCAGGTGTTTTCAGGTCTGCGGCGATGGTGCGTATGCCCCTGTGCATGTCGGCATAGGCTGCCGGGGCGTACTGGCTCATCGGGTCACCTGTGACACCGGTTGCGGCGCCTGTCGGTGCAGGCGGCTCCAGCTTCACGCAGCTTGCGCCCATCGCCTTGCAGCGCATCAGCGCGGCCGGGCCAGGAAGGTTGAGCGCCAGGCTGAGGATGCGCACGCCCTTGAGCGGACGCAGGCGGGGCGGGGCTTTTTTACCGGTGGCTTGGGGCATATGTGCTTGCTATATTTTTGCTAGCAGGTCGCGCTAGTCCAGATTGGGTTTCAGGCCTTTTTGATGGATAAAAATGGCATTTTTCGCCTCAAAAATGACCCTGCAAGCGTATTTTTGACTGGTTTTCACCTGAAGAGCTTTAAATGTTAACAAATAACTTAACATTTGGCGTGTTCAGCAGCTCAAGCGCCGTGTTGAGCGCTAAAGCGGCAAGCCGACGTAGTTTTCAGCCAGTGATGTCGAGGCTGCCTTCGAACCGACCAAATATTCGAGTTCAGCTTCCTGGATCTTCTGGCCGAAGCCACCGGTATCGGGAAAGCGGTGCAGCAGCGATGTCAGCCACCACGCGAAGCGCTCGGCGCGCCAGATGCGGCGCAGGCAGCGTTCAGAGTAGCTGTCTATGCCCGCATCGCTTTTTTCGCCGTAGTGTTCGATGAAAGCCGTCGACAGGTATTTCACGTCGGATGCTGCGAGGTTCAGGCCCTTCGCGCCTGTGGGCGGCACGATGTGTGACGCGTCGCCGGCCAGGAACAGCGTGCCGAAGCGCATTGGCTCGGCGACAAAACTGCGCAGCGGGGCAATGCTTTTTTCAATCGACGGGCCGGTGACCATGCGTTCGGCCAGTTCCGGATCAACGCGGCGGCGGATCTCGTCCCAGAAGGCGTTGTCGCTCCACTTCTCAATCGGGTCGTCTATCGGGCACTGCACGTAGTAACGGCTGCGCGTCAGGCTGCGCATCGAACACAGCGCAAAGCCGCGTTCGCTGTTGGCATAAACGATGGCGTGTGGCGACACCGGCGGCACATCGGCCAGGATGCCCAGCCAGCCAAAAGGGTAGGTGCGCTCGTATTCGGTGATCGAGCCCGCCGGTACGCTGGCCCTGCACACCCCGTGAAAGCCGTCGCAGCCGGCGATGAAGTCGCAGGCCAGTTCATGGGTTTGCCCATCCCTGACGTAGCGCACTTTGGGGCTGGCGCTGTCGAAGTCATGGATGCTGACGTCGCCAGCTTCATACACCGTTGTCAGGCCTGCCGCTGCGCGTGCGTCCATCAGGTCGCGGGTGAGTTCGGTCTGGCCGTAGGCGGTGACGACCTTGCCGCCGGTCAGGCCTTCCACGTCTATCGTGTGACGCTGGTTTTTGAAGCCGATGTCTATCTCGCGGTGGACGATGCCTTCCGCCTGTAGCCGCGCGCCGGCGCCGACTTCCTTCAGAAGGTCAACCGTGATCTGCTCAAGGATGCCGGCACGGATGCGGCCAAGCACGTAGTCGCCGCTCTGGCGCTCGATGATGATGTTGTCTATGCCTGCCTTGTGGAGCAGGGCTCCGAGCAGGAGGCCGGACGGGCCGGCGCCGATGATGGCTACCTGGGTGCGCATGGTTTGTCTCCACAGAAGGGCTGATGACCAAGCGTAGCGGCCGGCTTGTCGGATTGAAAGCACGCAACGCAATGCTTGTGCGATTAAAAGATCGTGAGTGCGATAATCGCGCAACGATCAAGGCGGGAAGAAGCACCATGGACATCGCAAAAGCAGACCTGATAGAAGGCATGGCCAAGGGCATGGCGGTGCTGGAGAGTTTTGACACCGAACGCCAGCGGCTCAATGCCACGCTGGCTGCGCAGCGCGCCGGCATCACCCGCGCAGCGGCGCGGCGCCACCTGCTGACGCTGGCGCATCTCGGTTACCTGGAAAGCGAGGATGGCTACTACTGGCTTTCGCCCAAGGTGCTGCGCTTTTCGGGCAGCTACCTGGCGTCAGCGCGTTTGCCGCGTGTGCTGCAACCGACCCTGAACCGGCTGGCGGCGCAGACGCAGCAGTCATTTTCTGGCGTGGTACTGGACGAGACCGAAGTCGTGATCGTGGCACGCAGCGTGGGCGCAGGCAGCAGCTACCCCGACAAGCCACAGCCGGTGGCGCCCAAAGTGCTGGCGTATGGCCTGCATCTCGGCGCGCGTCTGCCGGCGCATGCCACCTCGACGGGCCGCATGCTGCTGGCCTGTTTGCCGCGTGCGGAGTTTTCCGGATGGGTCAGGTCGCATGAACTGCCGCGCCTGACACCGCACACCATCACTGACAGCAAGACCTTGCGTGCACTGGTGACCGAAGCGCGCAGCCAGGACTGGTGCGTGGCGCGGCAGGAGCACGAGCTGGGTGTGTTTGCGCTGGCGGTGCCGCTGCGCAATATGCGTGGTGCAACGGTGGCAGCCCTGAATGTGGTGACCACGCCCGAGCGGCTGGAGCCCGCCGTTATGCAGCGCGACCTGTTGCCGTTGCTGCTGGATGCGGCCCGGGAACTGCGGCCGTTGCTGTAGCCTGCCCGGCGTATCGGGTCTCAGACGCCCAGGTATTGCTGAAGCAGTTCAGGCTTTGAATGCAGTTCGGCCGAGCTGCCTTTAAACACCACTTCACCCTTGACCAGGATCACATTGCGGTCGGTGATCTGGGTGACGTGTTTCCAGTTCTTGTCGACGATGATGCTGCTGATGCCGGTCTCGCGTATCAGCGCGCAGATGCGCCAGATGTCTTTGGCGATCAGGGGTGCCAGGCCTTCCGTGGCTTCGTCAAGAATCAGCAGGTCCGGGTTGGTCATCAGTGCGCGGCCAATCGTCAGCATCTGCTGCTCCCCGCCAGACAACTGCTGGCCGCCATGGCCCAGGCGTTCTTTCAGGCGGGGGAAGGTGTCGAGTACGCGCTCGTAAGTCCAGTCGCGCTGGCCGTGGGTGCCTGCGCGTGCTGCCATTTTCAGGTTCTCGACCACGCTCAGGTTGCCGAAAATGCCGCGTCCTTCAGGCACATAGGCAACACCCATGCGCGCGATCTCGTAAGGCGCTGCACCCGTCATCGGCTTGCCAGTGATGGTGATGCTGCCCGAACGCGGTTTGACCAGGCCCATGATGCTTTTGAGCAGCGTGCTTTTGCCCATGCCGTTGCGGCCCATCAGCCCAATCGTCTCGCCGCGGGCTACTGAAAAATCAATGCCGCGCAGGATGTGGCTGGCGCCGTAATAGGTGTTGACGCCTTTCGCGTCGATCATCAAGTCGCTCATGTGTGTTCCTCGCCGAGGTAGGCTGCCTGTACGCCTGCATCAGAACGAATTTCTGCGGGAGTGCCGCTGGCAATCACCTGCCCGTTGACCATCACGGTCAGTTTGTCGGCCAGCGTGAAGACCGCATCCATGTCATGTTCGACCAGCAAGATGCCGTGGTCCTTCTTGATATTCAGCAGCAGGGTGACCATACGTTCGGCTTCGGCCACACCCATGCCGGCCAGTGGTTCATCGAGCAGTAGCACCTGCGGTTCGGTGGCCAGCGTCATCGCTATTTCAAGCTGGCGCTGCTCGCCGTGGCTGACGGTGCCGGCGATGCTGTTCTTGCGGGCCGTGAGGTCTGCCAGTTCCAGCGCTTTTTCAGCGCGCTCGTTGATGGATGCAAACTTGCCGGCACGCCTGAGCCAGTGCGATGCAAACGGCTGGCGCGACTGTGCGGCAAGGCGCACGTTCTCCCAGACGCTGAAGGGCAGGAAGATATTGGTCTTCTGGTAGCTGCGGCCCAGGCCCTGGCCTGAAATCTTCTCGGGCGTCCAGCCGGTGATGTCTGTTGTACCCAGCGTGACGGAGCCTGACGTTGGCGGCAGGTCGCCGGACAACAGGTTGGTCAGCGTTGATTTGCCGGCGCCGTTAGGGCCAATGACTGCATGGATGTGGTTGCGCATCAAATCCACGGATACATCGTTGACGGCAGCCAGGCCACCGAAGCGCTTGACGAGGTTCTTGGCTGAAAGCAGGATTTCACTCATGACCAGCCTCCGCCTTGTCCTTGCGTTTCATCAGCTTCTCAGCAATGCCGAGAATGCCGCGCGGCGCAAATGTCACCAGCAGCACGATGAACAGGCCCATCCACAGTTGCCAGTGTTTGCCGAGGTTGACGTTGCCGACCTGCGGGAGATCCTTGAAGACATGCAGCAAGTATTCAAAACCGAAAGCACCCACAATCGCGCCGGCAAAGTTGCCCATACCACCCAGGATGACCATCATGATCACGTGTGCGCTCATGTGGAAACCCATCAGCTCGGGATTGATGTAGCCGGTCTGTACGCCCCACAGGTAACCGGCCAGCCCGGCCAGTGCACCGGCCAGCGTGAAGGCTGTGAGCTTGTAGCCGAAGCTGCCGTAGCCCATGGCCCGCATGCGGTGCTCGTTGACCCGGATGCCGGCCAGCGTGCGGCCAAAGGGGCTCCAGAGCAGGCGGCGCAGGAATGCATAGACCAGCAGCAGGGCGACCAGCGTGAAGTAATAAAGCGTCAGTTTGTTGTCCAGGTCAAACGGTACCCAGCCGAAGATGGCCGCGGAAGGCTTGAAGTTGATGTACAGGCCGTCAGAGCCACCGAGTATCTTGTTGTCAAAGAACAGGTAGAAAACCATTTGCGCAAAGGCCATGGTGACCATGATGAAGTAGATGCTGGTCGTGCGCACCACAAAAAAGCCGATGATGAGCGCGGCTGCACCTGCAGCCAGCACGGCAACCGGCAATGTCCACCACAGGCTGACAGCCTGGTCTTGCGGGGTCAGGAAGGCCAGTGCGTAACCAGCCAGGCCGAAGTAGGCTGCATGGCCCAGCGAGACCAGACCGGTGACACCTTGCAGCAGGTCCAGGCTCATCGCAAAAATGGCCATGATCATCATGCGCGTGACCATCTGTGTGTAGAAATCGGCGCCAACAAAAGGGAAGGCGACCAGCGCGATCAGGCCCAGGCCCAGCGCGACCTGCACACCAACGGGCAGGATTTCGAGGTTTGCTTTTGCCGTGCTCATTGTTTAAACAAGCCTTCGGGCTTCCAGAGCAAAACAGCGGCCATCAACATGTAAACCAGCATGCCGGCCACCGAGGGCAGCAGCACCTTGCCGAAGGTATCGACCAGGCCAACCAGCAAAGCCGCGATCAGCGCGCCGCGCACAGAGCCTATGCCGCCAATCACGACCACCACAAAACACATGATCAGCACCTGCGAACCCATGTTCGGGTAGACGCTGGCAATCGGTGAGGCAATCATGCCGGCGATTGATGCGAGGCCCACGCCGAGCGCAAACACCACGGCGTGGATCAGCTTGATGTTGATGCCCAGTGCTTCAGCCATGTCGTGGTTGAACGCACCGGCGCGTATCTTCATGCCTAGCCGGGTTTTTGAAATCAGCAGGTACAGGCCGATGGCCAGCGCGACACAAATGCCGGACATGAACAGGCGATAGACCGGATAGGACAGGTTCTCGGTCAGCGGAATCGATGCGCTGAGCAGGTCGGGAATCGTCACGCCGTGCACATCGTCACCCCACAGGATGGAGCGCAGTTCTTCAAAGATGTAGATCAGGCCGAAGGTCAGCAACACCTGGTCGAGGTGATCCCGGTGGTAGAAGTGGCGAAACAGCAGCCATTCCAGCGCCAGGCCAAAAATGATGGACAGCACCGCACCGCCAAGGATGGCCAGTGTCAGGCTGCCAAAGTAGCTGCTCAGTGACCACGCAAGGTAAGCCCCCAGCATGTAGAAACTGCCATGGGCAAGGTTGACCACGCCCATGATGCCGAAGATCAGCGTCAGGCCGGCCGCCAGCATGAACAACAGCAGGCCGTACTGAGCGCTGTTGAGCAACTGGATAAGAAAGTTGGCTAAATTCATCAGGGTCGGGTGGGGATGTAAGGGACAGGAGTCTAAAGCACGTGCCGTACCAGTACGGCAGTTTCAAAAAAAAGGGAGGTCCGAAAACCTCCCTTTACGAGAGCTATGCTGGCCGATAAGGAAGGCAGTTTTCCGACGGGCCGTCCCTAGGAAAATTAGCCCCCTCAATGGGCGGGTGGTTATTGGGGGCAGACGCCAATTTCGCTGCGGTGCAACGCACCGCGCCCTTGGGGTGAGCCTGCGGCTCGGCGAGTTTGGACTCTGACCCCAAAAACCATCGTGGCGCTACATCCTGCAGCCAGCGCCGGAATCGGCCAGAGCTTTTGCTGCGACGCCTATGACCTTGTTTTCCTTGTTCTCAACCACGCGCAGGTAGATGTCCTGCACCGGGTTGTGCGATTTGCTCATGGTCCACTTGCCGCGCGGGCTGTCGATAGTGGCGCTTTCCATGGCCTTGTAGAGCGCAGGCTTGTTGTTCAGGTCGCCCTTGACCGCATTGGCGCCCTGGATGAGCAGCAGGCCAGTGTCATAGCCCTGCACGGCATACACATCGGGCTGCTGCTTGAACGCCTTGGCATAACCGAGGCGGAACTGGCCGTTCCGTACCGTGGGCAGCGAATCGCTGTAATGCATGGTGGTGACGATACCGTCGGCAGCGGGGCCTGCGGCATCCAGCACGCCTTCGGTCAGGAAGCCGGAGCCATACAGCGGGATCTTGCCTTTCAGGCCGGCAGCTGCGTAGTCACGGATGAACTTGGCTGCGCCACCGCCTGCAAAGAAGCAGGCCACTGCGTCGGGCTTGAGTGCGGCGATTTCGGTCAGCAATGCCTGGAACTCCACGTTGGGGAACGGCAGACCGAGTTCCTTGATGATCTTGCCGCCAGCTGCCGTGTAGCCTTCCTTGAAGCCTTCGAAAGACTCGTCGCCAGCCGCGTATTTCCAGGTGATCCAGACGGCGGTCTTTGCGCCGCGGTCATACATGGCTTTGCCCAGTGCACGCGTAGGTTGTGAGTTGCTGAACGAGGTGCGGAAGACGTTGGGTGCGCAGAGTGCGCGGGTGGCCGCGTGTACGCCGGCATTGGGTATCAGGCTCAGCACGCCGCTGTCGCGGGCGACTTTCTGTATGCCCATCTGGACACCGGAGTGAACGGTGCCGACCAGCACATCGACCTTGTCGCGCTGTACCAGCTTGGTGGCGTTTTCAATGCCCTTGGAAGGCTCGGACTCATCGTCAACCTTGAAATATTCGATTTCGCGGCCACCCAGCTTCCCGCCTTGCTCGTTGATGGCCATGCGGAAGCCGTTTTCAATGGCCACGCCCAGTTGGGCAAAAGTGCCGGTGTAAGGCAGCATGAAGCCGACGCGCACCTTGTTTGATTGCGCACGCACGATTTCGGGCAGCAAAAGGCCTGTGGAGGCGGCGCCGATAACGGCGGCGCTGCGGGACAGAACGAGGCGGCGAGAGGTCATCAAAAAACTCCTTGTTGAGACTGAAAACTGATCAGAACGAATGGTAAAGCCCCTGTATGCTGCCCAACCTAGTGTAAAACCCGAGCTTGAAGATTAAATTATTTAGGTCTAAAGCAATTGCTGTGCCTAAAAGGTGGTTTCGGACTGCTTTTTAAGCAGTATCAGACGATTTCAGGCGGACTGCCGGAGCTTGAAGCGCTGGATTTTGCCTGTTGCCGTTTTGGGCAGTTCGTTCACAAACTCAATCCAGCGTGGGTACTTGTACGGTGCCAGATGTTGTTTGACGTGGGCTTTCAGGTCATCGCTTGTTGCAGCCTGGCCGGACTTGAAGACCACGTAGGCTTTAGGTTTGACCAGTTTGTCGGCATCCATTGCGCCTATGACGGCCACCTCCAGCACTGCGGCATGCGTCATCAGGCAGGCCTCGACTTCAAATGGTGAGACGTAAATTCCGCCGACCTTGAGCATGTCGTCACTGCGCCCGCCATAGGTGTAGTAGCCATCGGCGTCCATGGTGTACTTGTCGCCGCTGCGTGTCCATTCACCGGCGAAGGTGTGTTTGGTCTTGCTGCGGTTGTTCCAGTACATCAGCGCGGCACTCGGGCCGTTAATTTGTAGCTCGCCTATTTCGCCGACACCGCAGTCGCGGCCATCGTCGCCGACGATGCGCAGGTCATAGCCCGGCACTGCCTTGCCGGTAGTGCCATAGCGCACTTGACCAGGCCGGTTGCTCAGGAAGATATGCAGCATCTCGGTCGAACCTATGCCGTCCAGAATCTCGCAGCCGTAGTGGGCCGTCCATTTTTTGCCAATCTCTGCCGGCAGCGCTTCACCGGCGCTGGTGCAGACCCGCAGCTTCAACTCGTTTTTGGCCGGTTTGGCAGGGTCGGCCAGTAGTGCTGCGTACAGGGTAGGAACGCCATAGAAGATAGTGGGCTGGTATTTTTTCAGGATGCCGAAGACATCCGGCGGTGCAGGGCGGCCGGGCAACAACACGGTCGTTGCGCCCACGCTCATCGGGAAAGTCAGTGCGTTGCCAAGGCCATAGGCAAAAAACAGCTTGGCGGCCGAATACACAACGTCCGATTCGGTGATGCCAAGCACGCCCCGGCCATAAAGCTCGGCCGTTTGCACGAGATGGCTGTGCAGGTGAACGGTGCCCTTGGGTGTACCAGTCGAGCCGCTCGAGTAAAGCCAGAAACAGGCATCGTCTGCGCAGGTGCCGGCGACTGTGCGTGTAGCAGCGCTGGCTTCTATCAGCTGCGTCAACGATGATGTATTGGGGGCGCCTTGTCCGGCCGGGTTTGCGCCGGAGACGATAACGGTCTTCAGCGTGGACGTTTTACCCAACAGTGGCTCGAAGGCTGGCAGAAGGGCGGCTGAAACCACGAGGCCCTGAGCCCTGGAGTCATTCAGCATGAACTCAAAATCGGGCGTGGTCAGCAGCGTATTCGCAGCTATGGGCACCACCCCAGCCAGAATGCAGCCGAGAAAAACGACTGGCCAGTCAGGCGTGTCAAGCATGGCCATCAATACACGGCTTTCGGGGGCAAACCCCTGCGCGCGCAGGGCGTTGGCGAAGCGGTGCGATTGTTCTGCCAGTTGGCCATAGCTCATTTGCTGGCCGCTGATGGCGTCTACGAAGGCCGGTTTCGCGGCGCGCGCTGTATTGCGTTCCAGCAGGTCATGCGCGGCGTTGTAGCCGCGTGGAATATCCACAAGGGGCGGGCTTGTCGAGTGGTCGGCCTTGCTCAATTGCATTCTTGTCTCCGGTTCCTGTTCGTGGCGCTGCTTTTTTTCATGGCAGCTTGCTGCGTTGCTGCTATTGATCTGCAGCATCTTCGGATGTCCCGGGAATGACCTGTCCCGGGAAAGTTATCTATGGTTGATAAGTTGTCGTTGCGTATTCGTTTTCAGGGTCTGTTCACGGGGTGGTAAAGATGTTGTCTGCTCAGGCGGCTGCCGGACTGTTTGCTGCGGCCTGCACCGCTTCTGTGAGCCATTGCCGGCACCATTCGGTGCCTTCGGTTTCGGGCATGGTGCCGCTGCTGGCGTCGTGGCACCAGACCTCGCCAATCCGCTGTGCACCCAGGTCTTGCAGGCGTTCGTCAAATTTCTTGCCGCCAAAGCAGAAGGTCTGCATGTAGGTGCGGTCACCGAGTGCCAGCACGCCATAACGAACGTGACCCAAGAACTGGGGTTGCGAGCCCAGCGACTCGTACAGGGCACGGGCATTGTCGGGAACGTCACCCGACCCATAGGTGGATGTGCAAATGAGGTATATCGCATCTTTGGCGTGTTCTGCGCTAAAGACGCTGGCGTCAAGGTTGTCCATCATCAGGACTTCAATCTCGCTCACCAGATCGGCGCAATCCATCTGTATCGCTTGCGCGACGTAGTCGGAGGTGCTGGTCATGGTGCCTACCAGTACTTTGAGCTTCATCAGGGAGTCTCCAGAAAACAGATGCAATAAACTGCTTGACATCGAATTAATAGGAAGTATACTGCAATTCAAGCCAAACGCAAAGAATAAACCGAATGGCCCCAACTTTGTGAAAGCACGGTGTTTTTTGGAAACCATGTCCCCCCAGGAATCAAAGGCCACGCTGAGCGAACTGGGCGCACGTGTGCGCGCCTGGCGTGCGCGTCGCGGCATGACCCGAAAGGCGCTGGCATCCGATTCCGGCCTCAGCGAGCGCTTTCTGGCCGATGTGGAATCGGGCAGGGGCAATGTCTCCATCAACTCGCTTGAAGCTGCCGCCCGTGCATTGAATATCTCCATTCTTGAACTGTTGCAGGATGCGCCGCGACCGGCATTGGCGCGCGCGCAGGGCTTGCTGTCCCGCCTGGATGACACGCAACTCGATCAGGCTTATGGTTTGCTCGGCAGTACTTTTGGCCTGGATGATTCGCTGGGCCGTGAGCGGCGTGTTGCGCTGATTGGCCTGCGTGGCGCCGGCAAGTCCACGCTGGGCTCGCAATTGGCGGCAGAACGCGGCGTTCCCTTTATTGAGCTGGATCGCGAGATTGAACGCGAAGCCGGTACCAGCATGAATGAAATCCTGCTGCTGCATGGGCAGGCTGGTTACCGCCGTTATGAACGCCGCGCGCTGTTTCGCATTGCAGAAGACCACCTTGACGGTGTCGTCATGACCACCGGTGGCAGTATCGTCAGCGAACGCGAGACTTTTGATCTGCTGCAGAGCCGTTTTTATTGTGTCTGGCTCAAGGCCAGCCCTGAAGAGCATATGTCCCGCGTCGTGGCCCAGGGCGACATGCGTCCCTTCACCACGACCAAGGGCGCGACCAGCGAGGCGATGGAAGACCTGCGCCGCATCCTCGCCAGCCGTGAAGCCCTTTACGCACGCGCCGATGCGGTGGTCGACACCGCCGCGCGCACCCTGAAGCAAAGTTTGACGGACCTTAAAAGAGCCGTTCCCGCACCCACCCCATCGAAGGAGACACCATGAATGCCATGACAGAGCCGCTGCTGTTCAAACAAACCATAGAAGGCCAGGAGCGCGAGATGGTGAGTTTTGCCACGCACCCCACCAAGTACCAGCACTGGACGCTGAGCGTGGAGGGCGATGTCGCGCGACTCAAGCTCGACATCAATGAAGACGGCGGCATCAAGCCTGGCTACAAACTCAAGCTCAACAGTTATGACCTGGGCGTGGACATCGAACTGCACGACGCGATCAACCGCGTCCGCTTCGAGCACCCGGCCGTCAAGGTGGTGGTGTTTGAGTCAGGCAAGGAAAAAATCTGGTGCTCCGGTGCCAACATCTACATGCTGGGCCTGTCTACCCACGGCTGGAAGGTCAACTTCTGCAAGTTCACGAATGAAACCCGCAATGGCCTGGAAGACTCTTCGCGCCATGACGGCCTGAAAGCGATTGCCGCCGTGACCGGCGCCTGTGCCGGTGGTGGTTATGAGCTGGCCCTGGCCTGCGACCGCATCATCATGGTCGACGACCGCTCGTCCACCGTCAGCCTGCCTGAGGTGCCTTTGCTCGGCGTGTTGCCCGGCACCGGCGGCCTGACCCGCGTGACCGACAAACGCAAGGTGCGCCGCGACCTCGCCGATATTTTCTGCACCACCTCTGAAGGCGTGCGCGCCGACCGTGCCAAAGACTGGAAGCTCATCGACAGCCACGCCAAGCCACAGCAATTCGGCGCCTTGCTGTCGACCGAAATCGACGCGCTGCGTGCGCAGTCCACGCGTGGCACAGCGACCAAGGGCATTGAACTGACGGCGCTCAAGCCGCTGATCGACGCTGCGGGTTATCACTACAGCGTGGTTGATGCAAAGGTTGATCGCACCAGCCGCATCGCGACCATCACCGTGAAGGCACCGGCCGTCGCGATTGAATCGACGCCGGAAGCCATTGAAGCTGCAGGCGCGAACTGGTACCCGCTCAAGTTGCAGCGCGAACTGGATGACGCCATCCTCAATCTGCGCACGAATGAGCTCGAAACCGGCACCTGGGTCATCAAGACATCGGGCGACGCAGGCCTGGTCGTCAAGATGGACCAGGTACTCGCCAACCTGAAGGACCACTGGCTGGTCAAGGAAACCACCGGCGCTCTGCGCCGCACGCTGGCCCGCCTGGACGTCACCAGCCGCTCGCTGATTGCGCTGGTTGATTCGGGTTCGTGTTTTGCCGGCACCTTTTATGAGCTGGCCCTGGCCTGCGACCGCATCTACATGCTTGACCTGCCGGATTCGCCCGATGCCGCACCGGCCCTGCAACTGACGGCTGCCAACTTCGGCTGGTATCCGGCCGTCAACGGCCTGACCCGCCTGCAGACCCGCTTTTGTGAAGACGAGACCACCATCACGCAGCTGAAGAACCTCGGCGACAGCAGCCTTCGCGCCGACCAGGCGCTGGCGCTGGGCCTGGTGACGCTGACACCTGACGACATCGACTGGGAAGACGAGATCCGCATCATGCTGGAAGAGCGCGCATCGCTGTCGCCAGATGCCATGACCGGCATGGAAGCCTCGCTGCGCTTTCCCGGCAAGGAGACCATGGAGACGCGTGTCTTCGGTCGCCTGTCTGCGTGGCAGAACTGGATTTTCATTCGCCCGAATGCGGTGGGTGAAGACGGTGCACTCAAATTATTTGGAACAGGCAAGAAAGCCAAGTTCGACTGGAAGCGCATCTGATTTTTCTGACTCCCTCTCCCTCGGGGAGAGGGTAGGGGTGAGGGCTCCACGTGGCCGCTTTTGGGGCCGCAAACCCTCACCCTAACCCTCTCCCAGGGGGAGAGGGAACAAACAATTTACCAAGGACCTGATCATGAGCTCTATTGACCTGCAAGCCCTCATCCCCAACAACGTCCACCTCGGCGAGAACCGCCAGCTCCAGCGTGCACTGGAGCACTGGCAACCAGCCTTCCTGAACTGGTGGGACGAGATGGGACCCAGCGATTTCAAGGCGAAAGAAGTCTATCTGCGCACAGCCGTCGGCGTTGATGCATCCGGCTGGGCCAGCTACGGCTACACCCCCATGCCTGACTACCGCTGGGGCATCTTCCTCGCTGACCAGGAGCAGGGCCGCAAGATCGGTTTTGGCGACCACATGGGCCAGGATGTCTGGCAGGAAGTGCCGGGCGAGTACCGCTCCACCTTTCGCCGCCTGATCGTCACGCAAGGCGACACCGAGCCTGCATCGGTCGAGCAGCAGCGCCTGCTGGGTCACACCGCCCCGTCGCTGTACGACCTGCGCAACCTGTTCCAGGTCAACGTCGAGGAAGGCCGCCACCTCTGGGCCATGGTCTACCTGTTGCATGCCCACTTTGGCCGCGATGGCCGCGAAGAGGCTGAAGAGCTGCTGATGCGGCACAGCGGCGACACCGACAAGCCGCGCATCCTGGGCACCTTCAACGAGCCGATGGACAACTGGTTGAGCTTTTTCATGTTCACTTACTTCACTGACCGTGATGGCAAGTTCCAGCTCAAGTCGTTCGCGGAAAGCGCGTTTGATCCGCTGGCGCGCACCACACGCTTCATGCTGACCGAAGAAGCGCACCACATGTTTGTCGGCGAGACCGGCATCGGCCGCGTCATCAAACGCACGCTCGAAGTGATGAAAGAGCTGGATTCACATGACCCGGCCACGCTGCGCAAGGCTGGCGTGATTGACTTGCCGACCATCCAGAAATTCATGAACTTCTGGTTTACTTCATCGCTGGACCTGTTCGGTTCAGAGGCATCCAGCAATGCGGCCAACTACTTTGCCAACGGCATCAAGGGCCGGCCGGACGAGGCCAAGTTTGCCGACCACGTCGAGCTTGAAAGCGAGATGAGCATCCAGGTGCCGGACGGCAAGGGCGGCATGAAGACCGAAACCATCTCCACCCGCAACGGCATGAATGAAATCACCCGTACCGAGTACGTCAAGGATTGCAACGTTGGACTGACCCGCTGGAACATGGGCATCAAGCGTGCAGGCGTCGATTTTGAGTTTGCGTTGCCTTCAACCCGCTTTCGCCGCGAGGTGGGTGCGTGGTCCGCAGCTCATACCGATCCCCAGGGCAACCCCATCAGCGCGGCTGATTTCGACGCAAAGAAAGACCAGTGGCTGCCAACACCTAACGACATCAGTTTTGTCAAAAGCCTGATGCAACGGGTGACCGAGCCCGGCAAGATGGCGGCGTGGATTGCGCCACCGGATCGCGGCATCAATGCCAATCCGGTCGAGTACGAATACGTCAAGCTGTAACCCGGCCCCGGCTCGAGTTGCTCTGATTTGCTATCTATTTCGTAGCTTCTCGCGCCCGTATCTATTGGCCTGAAGGCCTTTTTCGGCCTAAAAACCGGGCTTTTCAGGGCTTTTAAAGCATTAAAGATGCTCCCGGCGCATGCCCAGCGTTTGCTGAATCAGCGGAATGTAAAGTCAACTTTACATATTTCGGGGTAGGGCGCCGATGCGCCTTCAGGCCTTAGCCAATCTGCGCGCCGCGCTCCTGCAGCAACTCCCGCAACAAAGAGCGGTGGCAGCCGCTTTCGTTCTCGCAATGGCCGCCTACGGAGAAGTTCGTCTGCCTTGAAAAAGCCGCCAGCACGTCGAGGTTGCGGGTGGCGTCTGGCGGCGTCATCTCGACCTCGTACTTTTTACTTAAGGGCCGCCGAATCCTTGTCGGATTCAGCCCAACAGGCATTTGTGCGGCTAATTTTTGGCGGGTTTACCCGGGCGATTTAGTGCATCCAGTGCACGCTATAGGCAGGCCGAGCGCAATCCTCCAGACTATAGTTTTCAGGAGACAAATCATGCATGTACCAGTTGCTTTCGGATTGTTGAAAAGATCGCGCTTTTTTGTGTTGCTCGCAGGGGTGGCCTTGGGGGCCGGGCCGGTTGCGGCGCAGGCCCCTCTGGTGACACAAAAGCCCCTGACGATCATCGTTGGGACCGCACCTGGCAGTGCGCCTGACCAGATTGCCCGCCTGATTGGTGAAGAACTCAAAACCAGGCTCCGGCAGAACGTGCTTATCGAATCCAGGCCAGGCGCGGGCGGCATTGTGGCAGCGATGGCCGCAAAATCTGCACCAGCGGACGGCAACACGCTGCTGTTTGCCAACGCCGCCATGGCAGTGGTTACGCCGCTCACCTACCGCGCCGCCAATTACGACATGGCGCGTGATTTTGAAATCATCGGCATGGTCGCCAACACCCCCATGGTGATTGCCGCCAACCCCGCCAAGGGGCCCAAAACGCTGGCAGAGGCTGTGGAGCTGGGAAAGAAGGCGCCAGACACCATCGCGATGGGCAGCACCGCCAGGGGGTCGATTCCGCACCTCACGGGTGAACTGTTGGGGCAGCTGACGGGCGGGACCTTTCGGCAGGTGTCCATGAGTAGCAGCGGGCAGGGCGTGCAGGCCATCGTCAACGGCGACACCTTGATGACGGTGGATGGGCTGGGCCAGCTACAGCCTTTGATGCGTTCTGGCCGCATCCGGCCCCTGGCCATCACGGCTGACCGTGCGCTGCCAGGTCTGGAGTCGATACCGCTGGCGAAAGATATCGTGCCGGGCCTGGTTGTTTCGGGCTGGTTCATGTTGGCCGCCCCCAAGGGAACGCCGCAGGCAAGGGTGCGGGAGATCAACCGCGTGGTCAACGAAATCGTGGCTGCGCCCGAGGTGGTGCAAAAGCTGGCGGTGACGGCAACCTACCCGCTCGGCGGCAGCGTGCAGGATGCGAAACGCTTCTACGCGGATGAAAAAAAGACCTGGTCCAGCGCTGTGCAAAAAGTCGGGCTCGCCAGGGAATGATGCGGTGGAACATCCAAACAGAATTGACACCCACCAGCACATCATCCCCCCGGCCTACCGGGACTGGCTGGTCGGCAAGGGCCTGAGTTCGGGTGGTCTGCCTATTCCCGAATGGAGCGAGGAAACCGCGCTGGCCTTCATGGAGCGCTGCGGCATCGCATCGGCGGTCCTGTCGGTGTCGACTCCCGGAACCTACTTTGGCGATGCCGGTGAGGCGCGCGAACGAACGCGCGAAGTCAATGAATATTGCGCTGCGCTGTGCACGCGGCACCCGGAACAATTTGGTTTTTTTGCCACCCTGACCTTGCCTGATCTTGACGGCGCGCTTTCTGAACTGGCCTATGCCTTTGATGTGCTGGGCGCGCGCGGCGTCATCCTGCTGACGAGCATGGACGGGGTTTATCTGGGGGATGAGCGGTGGGCCCCGCTGATGGAGGAACTGGGCAGGCGCAGCGCGGTGGTGTTCGTGCACCCGAATGAGCCTTCTTTTCCGGCCGTGCCGGGAATCATTCCTTCGGCCGCCGATTTTTTGCTGGAAACCACGCGTGCCGCCATTGCCATCGCCAAATCAGGCTGCCTGGACCGCTGGCCGGGGCTGCGCGTCATCCTGTCGCATGCGGGTGGTTTTGTACCGTTTGCAGCAGAGCGGATTGCCCGCGTCTGCGGTGACGGGACGCAGGAGCATGGGCTTGAACGCCTGCAGAGGTTCTATTTCGACACGGCGCTGTCGGGCAGCCCCTTCGCCTTGCCATCCTTGTTGGCCTTTGCAAAACCGGACCGCATTCTGTTTGGCAGCGACTGGCCCCATGCCCGGACCGACAGGTCCCTGTATTTCACCCGGCTGCTCGATGAATTTGCGCTGGACGCCGCCACACGGCATGCGATCTACCGGGGGAATGCTGAAAAACTGTTTGCGGCGGGCTGATCGCTGCCGTTTGTGAGGGGGCGCATGGCGGCAGATACAAGCGCGCGTCGGTGGCCTGCCCGACAGGAATCGAACCTGTGACAACCAGCTTAGAAGGCTGGTGCTCTATCCAACTGAGCTACGGGCAGAAAGCCTGGATTGCCGTGAATCACGGATACCAAGCCGAATACGAATGTAAACGCAGATGCGAAAAAAGCCCACGTCAGTGAGCTTTTTTGCTTGTTTTTGGTCGGAGTACAAGGATTCGAACCTTGGACCCCCTGGTCCCAAACCAGGTGCGCTACCAGACTGCGCCACACTCCGACAAGTCAAATATTATAGCCTGAAGATAGCGCGATTTTCCGGCCGGAAATAAAACTGCAGGCTGATGTTTACTTCTCAGTCAGGCGCATCAGGGAAAACGCATTGCCGCAGCACACTTTCTGGTAATCGCTGTCTGACAGGCCGGCCTCACGTATGGAGCGCAGTCCTTCGCGTATGAACATGGGGCCGCCTTCGGGGTCAAACGGGCAGTCGCTGGCGAACACCACATGGTCGGCGCCGAAAAAATCCAGTCCGCACTTCAATGCTGCAGTGGAGCCGCCCAAGACGGTGTCACCATAGAACATCTTGAAATATTCGATGGGTTTTTTCTTCAGGTTCTTCAGCACGTCAGCTTCACTGCCATCTGCGCTTCGCGAACCGAGTTGTGCCCACAATGTTTCAGCGCGACCGCTGAAGTAGGGCAGCATGCCGCCGCAGTGGTGGGTGATGACCTTGAGCTCCGGCAGCTTGTCGAAAAGGCCTGAGAAAACCATTCGCGACATCGCCACGCTGCTCTCAAAAGGCCAGCCGAGTACCTGCCAGATTTCGTAGCGGGATTTTTCTTCGTCGCTGTAGTCGGCCTTGGTCGCCGGGCGGTGCGGGTGCATCCAGATGGGCAGTTTGTAGTGGTTGGCCATGCGCTCGAATATCGGGAAGAACTCCGGGGCGTCCAGCGATCGGCCATTGACGTTGGTCAGGACTTGTGAGCCCTTGGCGCCCAGTTGACCGATAGCCCTGTCCATTTCAACAATGGCAGCTTCGGGGTTGTTCATCGGCAGGCTGGCGACGAAGGCAATGTATTTGTCCGGCCATCTGGCGCAGGCTTCTGCCATGCCATCGTTGGCGATACGTGCAAGTTCGGGCGATTCATCAGGCCCCGCCAGCATTTCCGGCGAAGGCGCGGAGAGCGTCAGGACCTGCTTCACGCCAGGAAACTGGTCCAGCATGCGCGCCCTGGCCTCGAAGTCCCAGAGCATGGGCAGGCCGCTCATGCGTTTGATCATCCCTGGCTCCTTGCTGCGCTTTTTCATCTCCTCGAGATAGGGCGGCGGCATGACGTGGTTGAAGATGTCGATCATTACGGAAGGCGTTGCCATGATGTTTTGGGTCCTTTGAAGGGTTCGCGAGTATTTTTTATTCGGCGGTAATGCGCTGCTGTTTGATGACATCGGCCCAGCGTGCGGCATCTTTTTCAGCGAGCGTTTTCAGTTCGCCCGGCGTGCTGCTGTCAATGTCGATGCCCTGCGCAAAAAACTTCTGGCGCATATCGTCACCAGCCAGGATTTCCCTGAAGTCGGCATTGAGCCTCGTGACCAGATCCGGTGCCATGCCGGCCGGGCCGTAAATGCCATACCAGGATGAAACATTCGTATCCTTGACGCCGGCTTCCGTCAGGGTCGGAACATCGGGTGCACTCGGATGGCGTTTGTCGCTGCCAATTGCCAAGGCAATCAGTTTGCCGCTTTTGACATGTGGCATTGCAAACGTGAGGGGCAGAAACATCACCTCGACCTGACCGCCAAGAATACCTGTCACTGCCGGGCCGGCGCCGCTGTAAGGAACGTGATAGACGCTGGTTCTGGTCCGGATCTTGAACAACTCCATGGCCAGGTGGTGCACGGTGCCAACGCCTGGCGATCCGTAGTTGACCTTGCCGGGTGACTTGCGTACTGCTTGCAGCATGTCAGCCATGGTTCTGAACCCCGACTGCGTGCTGGCGACCAGCAGGAACTGGGTGGAACCTGCAGAAACGATGGGGGTCAGATCCTTCAGCGGGTCAAAACTCGCCTTGGGATAGAGCGCGCGGTTGATCACGATGGTGCTGGCGGTGATCAACAGCGTGGAGCCATTGGCCGGTGCGCGCACTACCGCTTCGGTACCCAGCATGCCGGATGCGCCGGGACGGTTGTCGACCACCGTTGGCCGGTCCAGGCGCTCGCCGAGCTTCAGGCCCGCCGTACGGCCAATGGTGTCGGAGCCGGATCCCGGGCTGTAGGGCACGATAAAACGGATGGGACCTGGCGGGATTTGAGTCTGGCCGAATGCCGGTGTGATTCCTGCGCACATGGCGAGCAGGGCGGCTGTATTAAGTCTGCGTCTTTGTATCTGCATGGTTGTCTCCTGTGTTTTCGGGTGTTCACCACCGGTATGCGGGTTCTCCGCATGGCTGGCCGTTAGCTATTTCTCATAGCGATGTTATGCAGACAATACTTAACCGTCCAATGATATTTATGTGGATATTTATATGTTTATGGTTATGGGGTCTCTGCGGTCAATCGGCTTTGCCAAGGCATGAACAGTTCTTTTTCTACTGGGGTTTTCCGAGCAGGGTTACGTTCCTTGTCGATATGCGGATTGACTCGCCGGTGCCGATATTGACCGCAAAAGCCTGCCGGTCCCTACTCATCCCGACGCCACACGCTTACAGCATGACGTGCACGTTTGTGAGCATTTGGGGTTGGCCATCAGTAAACTTTGATCACGGGTTTTATCCTTTGACTTTATGATGTTCGCTGCCCTTTAAGAGAAACCACAAACCATGTTTGACCGGCTCAAAAAAGTCCTGACCAGTTCCGGCAAGCCTGAAACGTCCGCTGTTCAGCGGTCAGCAGACCCGCTGGATGCTGTCGGGCAATGGGCCGTCGGACTTGGTTTTGCATACGAAGCTTTTGGCGAGGGAAAAGGTTTTGCCATCGCCGGCAAGATATCGGGCAAACCTTTCAAACTGGAGCGCGGCCGTTCGTCACGCGACTACATACGCGGCGAAGAACTGCGCGCACGCGGTGAGATCAAGGTCAATGACGACGCGTCGGTCCTCGTCATGAACCGGCCGCTCAAGGAGGCTCTTGAGAAGAAGGCCTACCAGATGTACACCGACACGCTGCAAACGACGGCCGACCCAAGCCTGCCCGAGGAAATGCGCTGGCTGGCGATGTATCCGGAAGCTGGCTGGGATGGCGTTCCAGAGGGTTTCTGGGACCGCTATTCTGTTCTGGCCGACCAGAAAGAGCAGGCGCAGCAGCTGGTGACGGCACAGGTCGCCGAGCTGCTGATGTCCTGGCCGGTCCCCGCCCCGGATGAGCAGGTGCCTTTCATGCTGATGGTGCTGCGCGGAAAATCATATCTGCGCATGCAGTACACACCGGAAGATCTGCCCACACTGCAACACGCCATGAAAATTTTCACGACCGCGAGCGAGGCCGCGCTGACCGGTCTGGTGACCGACATCAGCGTTTGAGAGCCCTGCAGGACCTTGGATAAAAAACTTTGAATTCTCATATGTTGAGATTTCTCATTGACAGCGCTTGCGGCAGCGGCGACAGTGATGCTCCCGATTCATCACACACGCCGCACCATGGAACTGCAAGCTTCACTCCAGAGCCTTCACATCACCTCGCCTGACCCGCTGCAGGCCGCGCGCTTTTACAGCGGCACCTATGAGATGACACAGACAGCGGCAGGCGATGGCTATATCTGCCATGCACCCGGCCGTACCCTGCAGCTGTCCAAGGGCGAGGCCAGCCGGTTGAAATACGCGCACTATGGTCTGCAGACTGAAGCCGCATGGAAGGCATTTGTAGCGCGCGTAAAAGACGCACGGCATCAACCAGTGCCCGAGGCGATGGCTGGCCACAAGGAAGCAGTGACGCTGCAAGACCCCGATGGCAACATCATCGTCTTTACCCCGCCTGCAGCAGGCGAAGGCGAGGGCACTTCAGGCGAACTGCCACCAGCAACGCTGCAGCACTTTGGCATGCGCACCACCAGGCTGCCGGAGATGCTGGCTTTTTACACGGACACGCTGGGTTTTGTGCTTTCCGACGCGGTGAAAGACCCTGAGGGAGTTTTGCGCGCCTGCTTTCTGCGCACCGACCAGTTGCACCATTCGCTGGCGCTGTTTTTTGCGCCAGTCAGCTGTTTTGACCACCAGTCTTTTGAAGCACCTGACTGGCACAGCATGCGTGTCTGGGGTGACCACATGGCAGCCATCAAGGTGCCCATCGTCTGGGGAATAGGCCGCCACGGTCCCGGCAATGATGTGTTTTTTATGGTGAAGGACCCGGACGGCAACCTCGCCGAAATCTCTGCCGAAATCGAGCACTGCGAGCCTGACCGGCCTGCAGGGCAGTGGGCACACGAAGAGCGCACGCTCAACCTGTGGGGTATGGCTTTCCTGCGCAGCTGAAGCAGATCTGCTCCAGGTATAGACGCCATGCCCGGCACCAACCGCGCCCTCAGCATCCTCGGGTTTTTCTCCGAAGGGCGACCCGTCATCACGCCTGAATGGCTGATGCAGGAGCTGGCCGTCTCACGCGCCAGTGTCTACCGAGACCTTGGTGAGCTGGCCGCAGCAGGACTGATTGAGCGGGTCGCGGATCGCGGTTATGTGCTGGGCCCCAAGGTGGTGGAACTGGACCGCCAGATACGTCTTGCAGATCCCCTGATTCAAGCGTCCGGCGAATTGCTGGACAGGCTTGCAGCTGAAACCGGCGGCGCCATTTTGCTGTGCCGGTTTCACGGCAACAAGGTGATGTGCATACAGCAGGTCAATGGCCGCAACCCGGCACTGTCTGTCAGTTATGAGCGAGGCCGTGCCATGCCCCTGTATCGCGGGGCGACATCAAAAATAATCCTGGCCTGCCTGCCGCAACCACTGCTCAAACAACTCTGGATGGCCGAGCGCAAGACGCTGGTGGCGGCTGGTTTGCCGGACGACTTTGTGCAGTTGCTTAAAGTGCTGCGCAGCATACGCGACGTCGGTTACTACATTACCGAAGGCGAGGTCGACCCTGACGCGATGGGCTTTGCCGTTCCCCTGCGTGATGGCGAACATTTGCTGGGCAGCCTCAGCGTCGTGATGCCGGTGGCATTGATGAAAGACAGCCTGCGCAAAAACACGCTGAGCCGGTTGCAAAGCGCAGCCGGACGCATTGAGGGCAGGCTGCAGGACCAGCGCGAGAAAGCCCGTGCCCAACGTAAAACGGAGAACGCATGAACGCCCCCCTGTCTGCTGAATCGCTGTCACCTCCGGCAGCTGTGTCGCATGACGCCGCGCATTACCCTGTCGTGATCGTCGGTGCCGGCCCTACCGGCCTGATGCTGGCCAACCTGCTGGGCGTGCAGGGCATCAAGACCCTGGTGATCGAACGCAGCACCAACACAGTCGGTGAGCCGCGTGCTGTCACGATAGATGATGAAAGCCTGCGCACCGTCCAGGCTACCGGTCTGATACGGCAGGTGCTGCCCAGCGTGGTACAGGGTTACGGCGTGCATTACTTCTCCTGGCGCAACCGTGAGTTTGCACGGATAGAGCCGAGTGCGATGGAAAACGGCTTTCCCAAACGCAATGCCTTTCGCCAGCAGGTGCTGGTGGGCCAGTTGCGCGATGGTTTGCAGCGCTTTGACCATGCCGGCATCTGGTTCGGACATGAGCTGGTTTCCTTTAGTGACGAAGGACTGGCAGGTGAAGCCGTGCATCTGCAATTGCGCCATGGCGACGAGACAAAACGCATCAGCTGCCAGTGGCTGATTGCCTGTGACGGCGGCCGCAGTCCGGTGCGTGAGCAACTGGGCATCAAGCTCACAGGCAGCAGCTACGACGAGAAGTGGCTGATTGTTGATTTGCTCAACCGCACTTCGCCTTTCCGCCACACGCGCACCTACTGCGATCCTGTACGGCCGGCGATCAGGCTGCCAGGGCCTCAGGGCACCCTGCGTTATGAATTCATGCTGCATGAGGGTGAAGACCCCGAACAAATCATTCAGGAATCGGTCGTACGTGATCTGATTCGTGCGCGGGAACCTGAAGATGCGGGCCTGGAGATCACGCGCAAGGTGGTTTATGCCTTCCATGCCCGGGTCGCCGAAAGCTGGCGCAAGGGCCGGGTTTTTCTTGCTGGTGATGCGGCCCATCTGACACCGCCGTTTGCGGGGCAGGGCATGAACAGCGGCGTGCGCGACGCAGCCAACCTGGCGTGGAAACTGGCGGCGGTGGTCAGGGGCCAGATGCCGGCTTCGCTGCTGGACACCTACGAGCCAGAGCGCAAACCGCATGCATGGTCATTGATACAGATGGCGGTGCGCATAGGCCAGTTTATGCAGCCCAAGTCCAGGTTCGCCGCGATGCTGACCCAGGGCGCGCTCAAGGTCGCCAGCGTTTACCGGCCGGTGCGTGACTATGTGCTGCAACTCAAATTCAAGCCAAAGCCACGCTTCTTCGCAGGCTTCTTCACAGCAGGTGAAGCTGCGGATGCCATCGTGCCCGCTGGCCAGTTGTTGCCACAGCCCATGGTGGAGTTGCCGGGCGGTGTGCATGTGCTGCTTGACGACGAGCTGGGCGAAGGCTTTGCCTTGCTGACGCTTGCAGGCAGTGAAGCGGCAAAGGTACTTGGCAACTTTCGCGCTGCAGGCCTGGCTTGCAGGCATATTGCAGTGGTTGCAAAAAGCGATGATTTCCTGCTGCAGCCGGGCGAGACAGCGGCGCCCGACCTGCTTGTGCAGGATTTCACCGGCACGCTTGAAAATATCATGCGCAGCGCCGGCGCAGATGCCTTGCTGCTGCGCCCCGATCGTTATGTGCTGGCCTATGTCGATAATCGCGGCGACGCCAGCAGGGTGCGTGTGAAGCAGCTATTGGCCAGTTACGCCTCATCCTCCTCGCCAACCCTGGTTTCCTGAAACTCCCAAACTAAAGATTGAAAGACAGCCATGAAAGTCATCAGCTTCCTCCACCAGAACAAACCGGGATGGGGTGTCGTCAACGGCAATGCCGTGACCCCTGCCACCAGCAGCCAGTTCCCCACGTTGCTCAGCGCGCTGCAGGCGGGCAAACTGAAAGAAGCCGCTGCCGCGGGCGGCGCTTCGATTCCGCTTGCCGATATAACTTTCCTGCCTGTCGTCACCGAGCCCGGCAAGATCTTTTGTGTGGGTCACAACTACGAAGAGCATCGCGTTGAAACAGGCCGGGACCCGACAAAATTCCCGTTGCTGTTCATGCGTGTTGCAGAGTCGCAGGCTGGCCATTTGCAGCCGATATTGATGCCGGCTGAATCCACCCAGCTCGATTACGAAGGCGAGATTGCCGTCGTTATCGGCAAGGCAGGCCGTCGTATCAAGGAAGCCGACGCCTGGAATCACGTCGCCGGTTACAGCGCCTACAACGATGGCTCGGTGCGCGATTGGCAAAAACACACGCTGCAATTCACCGCAGGCAAAAACTTCAGCGGTACTGGCGCCTTCGGCCCGTGGATGGTGACGCGCGACGAGATCGCCGACGGCGAGGAGCTCTCGCTGGAGACCCGCCTCAACGGCGAGGTCATGCAAAAGACCACCACCGCCTCGATGATCTTCAGCATCCCGGTGCTGATCGAATACATCTCGGCCTTTACCTCATTGCAGCCGGGTGATGTCATCGTGACGGGAACGCCCGGTGGTGTGGGTGCCAAACGTGTGCCGCCAGTCTGGATGAAGCCGGGCGACACGGTAGAGATTGAAGTTGGTAAAGTCGGCGTGCTGGTCAATTCCATCGCTCCCGACTCCACAAGGTTCTAAATGACAAACAACAATGAGAGCAGCCTGCTGGCTGCAGAAGAAGCGCGCCGCCAGGCCATGGTTGCAAACGATATACCGAAGCTCGAATTGCTGCTGGCCGATGGCCTGGTTTACGTGCACTCGACAGGTGGTGTAGACAGCAAGCAGGGCTATATCGACAAGCTGAAAGCCGGCAGCCTGCAATACAAGACTGTGGAGTTCAACGATGTCTCCGCAAAGGTCATAGGCACGGTTGGCCTGCTCAGGGCCGCCATGCGTGCGGTGATCACGGGCAAGGACGGCATGCAGCGCAATGTCATCAACACCTACCTCGGGGTCTGGGAGCATGGCCCCTCAGGCTGGCAGTTGCTGATGGTGCAGGGCTCGGCCGTTCCTGCCCCTGCGCCTTAAGGGCTGCAGGCGCCTGCAGCACGACCACGGGCAGCGAGCTGCAGGCGGTCTGTCAATACAGGGCGCCGGGCCACTCGATCAGGGCACTGCGGATGGCCGGGATAGTCGATACTTTTCCGACATAAGCCTCGACGGCCGGCTTGGCGCCGCCCGTCCAGAACGATTCCACGGCCATGTTTTTCATGCGCAGCAATTCGACCCCCCAGTAAAGGTCGGCCATGGTTACATCATCGCTGAACAGCCAGTCGGTATCGCGGGTCTTCAGCGTGTGCTCCAGGTGAGCACATCCAGCCTCTGCAGTGTCATAGGCGGTTTTCATCGCCTCCGGCGTGAACAGCTGGTTTGCCGCCGTCAACTCCTTTGATCGTTTGGCTCCGTAGGCCCGCACCAGATCGGCATCGTCGCTGAACTCGGCCAGGTAGCGGTCGCAGCGTTCGACTTTTCCCATCGCAAAGCCGACGCCATTGCTTTTTCGCCGTGATTCGGGCCGGTGGTCTTCACCCGGTGGTTTGCCGGCCAGCATCTGGTAGTTGGGCAGGTTGTCCACCACGTCCAGTTCTGCATCGACTTGCCGTTCAAGCGGGGCGGGGCGCAGGGACAGGCCTTCTGTGGCAACCTGGTCCAGGTAAAAGCAGATGCGTTTGGAGTCGACCAGTACACGTTGGGTTTCCCAATCGACCAGTAAAGGCACGACGGCCGGATCGCAGCCGCCTGCGGTAACAGACGTGCTGCCCGTGTGAACCGTCATCAGGTCGCCGCCCAGTGCATCACAGCCCATCAGCCTCAGCCGCACATAGGCGGGCAGGTAGGTCTCGCCTTCGAAGATATCCACATGCTGTGAGCGGTAAGGCAGCTTGTGATGGGCCAGCACCGTGCGTACCTTTTGTGAGCAGATGGAGTTCGGTGCATTGAAAAGCTCGAATCGTGGTGTGGCTGCTGGCGCTGCACTTATGTTTTCGCCGGGCCGGCGCAGGCTTTTTCGCGCTTGCGCGACGGTCTGTTGCAGGTCTTGGGTCATGTCAGCAGGCCTTTTCCATCTGGTTTGGTTTTTTTGATATTGCTGCTACTGCGTTGTCAGCAGCAGCACGCCCACAAGCCATCGCCAGTACGTTGCGAATGTCCGTGTCCTGGCCGCGCCAGGCTACATGGTGATCGGGGCGAATCAACACACGGTCGGCGCCATAAAGCTGGCGCGCTTCACTGCTGCCGCAGTACAGGATGTCTAGCGGCATGCCGAGTGCTTCGGCTTCTTTTTTCCAGCGCGCTGCATCGGCCCTGGCCGTTTCGTCGCTGGTAGTCGTGAAGCACAGCAGTGTGAAGTCGCGGCCGAACAGGTCGAAGATGGACTGGCCGTCCAGCCAGATGTGCGGCGTGCGTGCGCCTGGCCTTGCCGTCGGCACATAGGTGTTGGGCTGGTCAGGCGTAGGCGCTTCGCTGTCGCGGGCGACGATGGGGCTGCCTTCGTAGCGAAGCCCGAGTTGCAGGCCGGGAATGTTGAACTCGTTGCGCACATGTTGCGCCAGTGCCGCTCCCAGGTCTTTGCGTATCTCTTCGGCTTCGGGCCCGTTGTCGTCCACATTGGGGGGCACCTTGATGCTGCCGATGCTGTCAGCCATGCCTCGGGCAAACGTCGTGTTGCGATGGCCAATAGGCTTGCGTTCGGCTTCGTAAGAGTCGAGCAGGCTTTCACCCGCCCAGCCCTGCACCACGGCGGCCAGCTTCCAGCCCAGGTTCACCGCGTCGTCCACGCTGGTGTTGTAGCCCATGCCACCGGTTGGCGTGAACAGGTGGGCGGCGTCGCCGGCAATGAAGGCGCGGTCTTTGGAGAATGCATCGGCGACCAGCGTGAAACCGGCGTTCCAGGGCTCTACCGCAATCAGTTTGTAGTTGAAGGTCGCGCCTATGGCCTTGAACATCGCTGTTTCATAGTCCACGGTTTCGCGTGCCTGGTCGGGTTTCATCTGCAGGCAGAACAGGAATTTGTTGATGCCGTCGATGGCGATCAGCAAGCCGCGCTGCACCGCATTGACAGCCCAGTATTGCCATGCGCGTTTGTTGCCGAGTACGTCGTAAAGCGAGTCGGACGTGAAGAACACTGACAGCATCTGACCGCCGAAGAACTCGCGCACCTCTTCGCTCTGGCCGCTGTAGCGAATGCCGCAACTCTTGCGCACCATGCTGCGTGGGCCATCGCAGCCGACGATGTAGCGGGCACGCAGCTGCATCTCTTCGTTGCTGACTGTATGGTGGGTTTCAATTGTGACGCCAGTGGCGTCCATGTCGATGGCGCCTGCCTGCCAGCCCAGCATCAGCTTGACGGACGGGTACTGCAGCGCCTGCTCGCGCAGCACCGGCTCTATGAACATCTGCTGGCTGCGGTGCGGCAACTCGGGCGTTGGCCAGGACTCTTCGCCATAGTCGCCAAAAGATGTTCGCGCCAGTGCCTCGTTGCGCGAGGGGATGGCAAAACGGGTCAACTCCCGGCCAGAGAGCGTGGTGCTGTAAACCACGTCCTGCGGGTGATCGGGCGCCAGGCCCAGCGAACGGATTTTGTTGGAAAAGCCCCGACGGCGGTAATGCTCCATGGTGCGTGAGGATGTGGCATTGGCCTTCGGAAAATCCGGCGCCGCCACGTCTTCTTCAAGTACCACGCAGTCAATGCCGCGGCAGCCCAGTTCTATGGCCAGCATCAGGCCTGCAGGGCCGCCGCCAATGATGGCTACGTCGGTTGTTTTCATCGCTATCTCCAATCTCTCTTCTGGCCTGTGCGGCCTAATCTACGCTTGCGCCGGTGCGCTTGACCAGCGCGGCATTCCGGACCGTGTCGCTGTCTATGACTTTGGCCAGGTCTGCGGGCGAGGACAGAAAAGGCGTGAAGCCGAAGCCCGCCAGTTTTTCAACCACGTCCGGCTGTTTGAGTGCGTCGTTGATGCTGCGGTTCAGTGTCGTCACAACGGCCGCCGGCGTACCCTTGGGCGCCATGAGGGAGACCCAGCTGTTGGCTGAGAGGGGACCGGGGCCGCCGGCCTGCTCAAAGGTAGGCACATCGGGCATGGCGGCGGAACGCGTGGTGTCTGCAACCGCAAGGAAGCGCAGCTTGCCCGCGCGCAGCAGCGGACCGGCGCTGGCGATGCTGCCCAGCGCCCAGTCGACTTCCCCGGTAGAGACAGCGGCATACAACTGCGAGATTTCCTTGAACGGAACATGCAGCATCTTGGTGTTGGTGGCTGCCTCGAGCTGCGCTGCACCCAGGTGCAGCGGGCTGCCGATGGCGTTGGAGCCATAGCTGATGCGGCCGGGCACCGCGGCAGCGGCAATCAGGTCCTTGAGGGTCTTGATCGGGCTGTTGGCACCGACGGCAATAAAGAAGGATGCCCTGTAAATGCCGCCGACCGGCACGAAATCGGCCTTGGCGTCATACGGCAGTTTCTTGAACAGTGATGGGTTGATGGTCATGTGGCCGATGTCGGCCAGGAACAGGTCGTAGCCGGTGGGGGCGGCGGCCTTGACGGCATTGGCAGCCAGGAAACCATTGGCGCCCGGGCGTGGGTCAATCACGATGGGCTGCTTCAGGCTCGCGGCGAGCTTCTCACCGACGATGCGGGCTACGGCATCAGGGCCGCTGCCGGCAGGGAAGGGCGAGATGATGCGCACGGGCTGTGCAGGAAAGGTTTGTGCCAGCGCTGAACTGGCCATCAATGCCAGGCTCATGCCTGCGGCGGCCGCGATTGCGAATGTCTTTTTCATGTTGTCTCCAGAGTTTTAGTAATACCGACAGGCGGACTGTAGGCCTTGGCGGTGGAAACAAAAAGAGTGCAAAATCATAGATTCGATACCTGTTAAGTATCATTTTTGGTATCAATTTCGTATCCATGGAAGTCGCAACATGAAACTGCACCACCTCAGAAACCTGGTCGCTGTGGCGGACGCCAACAGCATTCGCGGCGCGGCGCGCGCGCAGGGGCTGGCGCAGCCGGCCATCACGCGCGGCCTGCGCGACCTGGAGAAAGAACTTGGTGTGCCCCTGCTTGAGCGTCATGGCAAGGGCGTGTCGCTGAACCATTTTGGGCAGTCGTTTGTGGTCCGCGCGCGCTCCATCCTGCAGGACCTGGAGCGTGGCCGACAGGAGATAGACCAGCTCAAGGGCAAGAGTGAGGGCAGGGTGCGGGCAGGCCTGTCCAGCGTCGCCTTCCTGAACCTGCTGCCCAAGGTCTATGGCACGTTCCGGGAGGAGTTTCCCGAGGCGCGCCTGAGCCTGACCGAAGGCGTTTTCCCCGGGCTGGAGCCCTTGCTGAAAAACGGCAGCCTTGATTTTTATGTCGGCCCGCGCCCGGTTGGTGAGCTGGACCGTTTCTACAAGCTGGAGCTGCTGTTCAGGAACCCGCGCGTTGTCGTTTGCCGCAAGGGCCATCCACTGGCCAAGGCGCGCAGCCTGCGTGAGCTGACTGACGCCGACTGGATCATGACCGGGATTACGCAGCCAGTGGAGTCCGAATTTGTCGAACAGTTTTCAGTGCATGGGCTGCCGGTGCCCAAGGCCGTGACAGAGACCCTGACGACGCTGCCGGTGGTAGCGCTGCTGACATCAACCGATGCGCTGGCCTTCTTGCCGCAACAGTGGGTACAAAACCCGGTTTTCAGGGATTCACTGCAACAGATCCCTGTCGAGGAGGAGCTTCAAGGCCCGGATATCGTGTTGATACGCCGAAGCGCGATGCCACTGACCCCCATGGCCGAAAAGCTCGCCATACTGTTTGAACGGGCCTCCGGGACGCCTTTCAAAGGCAAAACAAAGGTTGCCAGCAGCAAAACAGACGCTATCTAATTGATAGCATGTCGCGCTAGTCCACATTGGGCTAGAGGCCAATTTGATGGTTAAAAATGCCATTTTTGAGGCATTTTTTGGCTGTTTGGGTGCTCAAAAATCAGCAGGAAGAGGATTCCCCCTCAATTGTTAATATATATGTTAACAATTGACGAGGCGCGCACTTCAGCTTTAGCGGCCGCTTTTCTGGGCAAAGTCCCAGGCCATCTTTGCCAGCACCGGTGCGCCGGCTGCCGAGGCCTTCGCTTGCGGGCTGGATGCGGTACCCGCCTCGACCCGCTTGGCGATGCCCTGCAGGATGGCGGCGATGCGAAACAGGTTGTAGGCGAGGTAAAAGTCCCAGTCCGGTTTTAAGGCTTCGGGCGTGGTGAGCCCGGTGCGCTCGCAGTACAGCCGTATGTACTCAGCCTCCGATGGAATGCCCAGGCTGGGCAGGTCCAGGCCGCCTATGCCGCGAAACGAACCTGGCGGGATATGCCACGCCATGCAGTGGTAGCTGAAGTCGGCCAGGGGGTGGCCCAGGGTGGAGAGTTCCCAATCCAGCACCGCCAGTACGCGCGGCTCGACGGGGTGGAACATCAGGTTGTCCAGCCGGTAGTCGCCATGCACGATGGAAACCATGCTTTCGTCGCGCGCGCTGGCCGGCATGTTGGCCGGCAACCAGGTCATCAGCTGGTCCATCTCCGGGATGGGCGTGGTGACGGAGGCGACGTATTGTTTGCTCCAGCGGCCTATCTGGCGCTCGAAATAATTGCCGGGCTTGCCATAGTCGGCGAGACGCCGTTCGGCAAACTTCACGGTGTGCAGGGCGGCGATCACGCGGTTCATCTCGTTGTAGATGTCGCCGCGCTGGGTGGTGGTCATGCCGGGCAGGGACTGGTCCCACAGCACACGGCCCTCAACGAACTCCATCACATAAAAGGCGCGGCCAATGATGGATTCGTCCTCACAAAGGCAAAACATGCGGGCCACCGGCACGTCCGTGCCGTGCAGGCCTTTCATGACCTTGAACTCGCGCTCGACCGCATGCGCAGATGGCAGCAGTTTGGCGACCGGGCCGGGCTTGGCGCGCATCACATAAGACTGGCCCGCTGTGACCAGCTTGTAAGTCGGGTTGGATTGGCCGCCGTTGAACATCTCGACGCTGAGTGGACCCTTGAAGCCCTCAAGGTGCGCGTCGAGGTAGCGGGTCAGCGCTTCAGTGTCGAACAGGTGCTGGCCGGAAACCGCGCGGGTCCCGACAAAGTGGTCAAAGTTGCTCATGTGTCGGGTCCGGTGCTGGTGCGGATGTTTATTCGGGTGTGGGTCGCGGGCCTATTTTTCGAGATCGGTTTCCGAGATGCGCAGCAGGGCATCTCGGCTGCGGACGACGAGGCCGCCCGGCTCAATGCGTATCGCTTCTTCGCGCTCCATGGCCTTGAGTTCCTGGTTGACGCGCTGGCGTGAGGCGCCCAGCAACTGGGCCAGCTCTTCCTGCGCGAGCTGCAGGCTGATGCGCACTTCACTGCCGTCAGACAGGCTGGGCACGCCGTAGCTGCGTGCAAGGTGCAACAACTGTTTGGCCAGGCGCGCGCGCAGGGGCAAGGTGTTGAGGTCTTCAACCAGGCCAAAGAGCTGGCGTATGCGCCTGGCCTGCAGCCGCAGCATGGCTTCATAAAGCTCGGCATGGGTGGCGAGGATTTTCTTGAAGTCGGCTTTGGACACGCACAGGATGGTGGTCTCGCCATGGGCGTAGGCGTCGTGTGTGCGGCGGTCGCCGTCGAAGATCGCGACATCACCAAACCAGATGCCCGGTTCGACATAGGTCAGCGTGATCTGCTTGCCGGAGATGGAGGTCGAGCTGACGCGCACCGCACCCTTGGCGCAGGCGATCCATTGCTCTGGCGGGTCGCCGCGCGCAGCGATCAGGTCGCCATCCTTGTAACGCTGGACGTAGGCGCATCGGAGTATGTCGTGTCTCAGGGACGGTGAAAGGGATGAAAACCACCGGCCATCGTTGATTGCCGAGCGTTCGTCTATCGTAAGAATCGGATCGTCCATGGGCTGTCTTTTGGGTGACTGAAGGTTGACCTGGCGCGCAAATAATTTGCTTTTGTTTTCGCATCGGTGCCCGGCACCCATGCGGTTGCCTGCGTTATTTAGCGGTAGTGCGGTGTGCGTTTTTCAAGAAAGGCGCTGATCCCTTCACCACCGTTGGAATGATGCAGGTTGTCTACAAAGTGTTTGCCTTCGCCTGATAACTGCTCGCCCAGCGCACTGGTGGCCGCGTCGTTGATCAGTTCCTTGATGCTGGCCAACGCATTCGGCGCGCGGGCATTCAGGGTTTCCGCCAGCTTCAATGCTTCGGTCAGGGCAGAGCCTGAGGGCGTCACACGGTTGACCAGGCCAAAATCAAACAGGCGCTGTGCACCGATGCGCTCGCCGGCCATCAGCAGTTCGCTGGCCAGGGGCCGGGGCAGGGCGCGTGCCAGGCTCCAGCTGCCGCCGCCGTCGGGCGACAGGCCGACCGTGCTGTACGACATCACAAACACGGCGTTATCGGCGGCGACGCAGAAATCACAGGCCAATGCCAGCGAAAACCCGGCGCCGGCCGCCGCGCCTTCAACGGCTGCGATCACCGGTTTCGGGTAGGTGCGGATGGAATCTATCCAGCTGTGCAGTGCATCAATGCTTTGCGCTTGGACTTCCGGCAACTCGCGCCGGTTGGCCTGCAGGCGCTGCAGGTTGCCGCCGGCGCAGAACATGCTGCCTTCGCCGGTGATGACCACGCTGCGGATGTCAGGGTTGTTCTCGGCTGCATTCAGCGCTTCTACCCCGGCACTGTAGATTTCCGGGCCGAGTGCATTCCTGAACTCGGGGTTGCTGATGGTCAATATGAGGGTCTGCCCCTCACTCGTGCTTTTGATTGCGCCAGCCATTTAGTCGTACTTCCAGAGTTTTAAAAGAGGTGCCACTGCAAGCGGGTGCCGCGGAACCGGCTCAGCCGGGCCGCAGGCACCGCCCCCGGCAAGGGGGGAAGGCGCTACACGAAGTGAGCGTCCGACGGGGGTGTTCAATGCTCTTCGTGCATTAGGCTCAGACCAATAGCACCACGACGCCGCAGCCACGGCGACGGCCGGTAACGCTGGTCCCCATAGACCGTCTGCATGTTGAACAGCACCTCCAGCACATTGGTCGGGCCGTAGCGGTCACCCATAGCCAGTGGGCCCATGGGGTAACCGAGGCCCAGCGTAACGGCAGTCTCCAGGTCTTTCGGGCTGCAAATGCCCTGCTGGCAGATGTCGCTGGCGATGTTGACGATGGTGGCCACCACGCGCTGCGTGACAAAACCGCCGCTGTCGCGGATCACGCTGACGGCTTTGCCGTCGCGGGCGAAGAGGGCGTGGGCGGCATCGCGCATGTCGCTGCGGGTGGCAGGGTTGGTGGCCAGCACGCGGCGTTTGGTCGCGGCATCGTCGATCAGCATGTCGATGCCGATGGTGCGCGCCGGGTCCAGCCGCTCGACGACCGCGACGGTGGTGATGTCAAAGCCCAGTGGTGCGACCAGCGTCAGGGCTTGCGGTGAAGCCGATGCGCCGGTTTCTATCCTGGCGCCCAGGTCTTTCAGTAATTGCAGCAATTCGGCGCGGCGGGCTGCGCGAGGTGACACCCAGACCGGGGGCATCTCGGCCACGACCGGTACGGCCGGCTCTGCAGCGACCTGCTGCGTGCCGTCTACATAACGATAAAAGCCTTCGCCGGTCTTGCGGCCCAGCATGCCGCCGGCCAGGCGCTGCGCGGTGATGACGCTGGGGCGGTAGCGGGCTTCGTCGTAGTACTGGCGGTAGACAGATTCCATCACCGGGTGCGAAACATCCAGTGCCGTCAGGTCCATGAGCTCGAAGGGGCCGAGCTTGAAGCCGACCTGGTCTCGCAGGATGCGGTCTATGGTGGCGAAATCGGCAATGCCTTCACTGATGATGCGCAGCGCTTCGGTGCCATAACCGCGTCCAGCGTGGTTGACGATGAAGCCGGGTGTGTCCTGCGCCAGCACCGGGGTGTGGCCCATCTGGCGGGCGTAGTCCATCAACTGGGTGCAGACGGCGGCGCTGGTCTTCAGGCCGGCGATGACCTCGACCACTTTCATCAGCGGCACAGGGTTGAAGAAGTGGTAGCCGGCAAAACGCCCGGGGTGCCTGAGTTTTGCGGCAATCGCAGTGACGGACAGGGAGGAGGTGTTGGTGGCCAAAACCGCTTCGGCGGAGACCAGGTTTTCGAGGTCTGCAAACAGCGACTGCTTGACATCCAGGCGCTCCACCACCGCTTCAACGATCAGGTCGCAGTCAGCCAGCTCCGCCAGGGTGCCGAGTGTCAGCACACGGGCTTTGTGACCGTCTGCAACGGCAGCTTCAAGCCTGTTTTTGGCAACCAGCTTGTCCCATTGGTCGTGCAGTGCGGCTTTGGCTTTGGCTGCTGCTTCTGGCTGGAGATCGAAGAGTTTGACGGTACTGCCGCCCTGTGCGGCGATCTGGGCTATTCCGCGTCCCATGGCACCCGAGCCAACGACGCCTACGGTTTTGTAAAGTGGTTTCATGGCAAAGTATTATTACGCAGCGCAACTGTTGTAACGGCTGTGCCAAAATCAGGCCAGTGAACTCATATATGCCACTGTGAAAAAGAGCCCCGTAGTCATTGCATGCCTGATGTTGTTTGCCGCCGGCAGCAGTGCAGCCATGTCGCTTGGACGGCATCGCGGTGCAGCAGTCATAGGCCGTCCGCTCGATATTTCGGTACAGGCGATTTTTGAGGCACAGGACGACCCCGCATTGCTTTGCCTTGAGGCCGATGTCTTCTACGCCGACACCAAGGTTGACCGTTCACGCGTTCGCGTGACCGCAGAAAAAACTTCTGCAAACGGGCAGGATGCAGTCATACATGTTCGCACCACAACGCCGGTCGATGAACCGGTCGTGACTTTTTACCTGCGGGCTGGGTGCCTGCAGAAATCAGAAAAACGGTTTGTCGTACTGGCCGACCTGATTTCTGAAGCGGCATCAGGCCCAATGCCAGCGGCGATTCCCCAGTTTGTGCCGCGGCAGGCAGTTCCCGCTACGGCGGCGAGTGCCAATGCCGATCCTTCAGCAGCGCAGCAAACGACAGCACAGGCGGTACCTGCACCTGCACGCCGTGCACGTAACCGCAATGCCCCAAATCCCTCGACTGAAACCGGTACTGCTGCAACTGCGGTACCCAGCCGGCCAGCCCGTCCGGCACCTGTCGCGGCGGTGCCCGGTGAAGCCGTCGCTCCGGCAATCAGCAGGAGCCAGCGTGCCCGGGATGCAGGCAATTCAAGAACCGCAGCAAAGGGCAGTGCACGCCTGAAGCTGGAACCGCTGGATCTCACGATAGAGCGTGATCCGACCCTGCGGGCTTCGTCAGAAATGTTGAGCACGCCTGCCGCAAGCCCGCAGGAGCGCTCGGCAGCTGCGGCACTGTGGCGCGCCATCACCGCGCAACCGCAAGACATCCTGCGCGATACAGAAAAGTTGCAGGGCTTGGAGGCCTCGGTCAAGGCCCTGCAGGCGCAGAGCCAGAAAAACCAGCTGGCCATTGAAACTTTGAACGGCCAGGTTAAGAAGGCCGAATCCGAGCGTTATGCCAACGGATTGGTTTATGCACTGGCGGCCTTGTTGCTCGCCGCGCTGGCTGCGATGGCCTACTTTGCGCGTGGGTGGTTCCTGCAGCGCAGCGGCGGCGGAAATGACATTCCGTGGTGGCGCAAGAACGAACCGCTTGAAAAAGGCTGGGCCAACAGCGCACCGAATATA
The DNA here is from genome assembly GCA_040388075.1 of Pseudomonadota bacterium. Lineage (GTDB taxonomy): Bacteria > Pseudomonadota > Gammaproteobacteria > Burkholderiales > Burkholderiaceae_C > Polaromonas. The sequence continues at coordinate 135,830 of JAZKCN010000003.1, forward strand.
GATGACGTGTCATCCGGGGACGACGAAGGCCAGCACGAAGGTAAACCTAAAAAAACTGCGAAACAGAAGACAGCTGCCGAGTCGCCATCCAGTCTGGATCTGGATCTGGGTAATAACGAGTCGAGCTTCACCGAGGTCAAGCACATGTCCCAACTGGGCAATGTGGACTCCTTGCCACCGCTGTCACGCGGCAATTCAGATTTCTCGATGAGCATGATGCAGCCTGCGCGTGCGGTGAAGGCAGAGGAGCTTTTCGACGTTCAGCAACAGGCGGACTTTTTTGTTTCGCTGGGCCAGACCGAGCAGGCGATTGAAGTGCTGCGCGGGCACATCAGCGAGAACGTGCAGACCAGTGCACTGGTTTATCTTGACCTGTTTAACCTGTACCACCAGTTGGGGCGGCAGGAGGACTACGAAGAACTGCGGCAAGGCTTTAACCAGCTGTTCAACTCAAAAGTCCCCGCGTTTGAGCAGTACAAGGACAAGGATGCTGGTGCCGGCCTGGAGGCCTACAAGGTGGCCATGTCCCGTATCGAGGCACTTTGGCCATCGCCCAAGGTGCTGGACATTATTGAAGAGTCGATTTTCCGCCGGCCGGATGCAGGCTCCGAGGCGTTCGACCTGGAAGCCTACCGTGAATTGCTGATGCTGTACTCGGTGGCGAGGGAGATTATTCATCCCGAGGCGGGTTCGGGAAGTCCTCTGCCCAAATTTGATCTGCCGGAATCCGGTTTTGACCAGGACCAGGGTGAGAGGGCGCCAAAGTTCGTCTCGACATCGATACAGCCGCTGTCTGCCAGCGTGTCAGAACCAGCGCGTGAGCCGGAGATGTCCCGGCCTTTCCTGGACTCGGTGATCCCGCCATCGTCTCCAAACCTGGGGATCGACTTTGACCTTAGTGAACTTGAAAGCGACAGCGTCGCTTCGTTGCCACCACCGCCTCAGGAAGAAGAGTCAGATTCGAAATTCTTCGAGCAGTTTGCGGCTGACATCGCCATAGACCCCCCCAAATCTGCGTCGGCAGTCAGGCCACCTGATCCAGGCCTGGGACTGGACAACACGATTGAGTTCGATGCGTTTGAGTTGCCGCTGGACGACGAAGGTAAAACGAAAAAGCGCAAGCCCTGAGATCGCCATGGTGCCTGGGCGACCCGGCTCCTGCGTCTGCTCGCACACGTGATGTGCAAACCATGTTGGCGAGTCTGGTCTAGCGCCTGACCTGCAACGCTCCGGGGTTCACAATATTTGTCGGCGTGCCCTTGATGAAGTTCACAACATTGTCAAAAGCGGCACCAAAATACATCTCGTAGCTGTCCTGTTCGACGTAGCCGATATGTGGCGTGCAGATGCAGTTTTCCAGGCGGAGCAGGGCGTGCCCCTGCAAAATCGGCTCTGATTCAAAAACATCAACCGCAGCCATGCCAGGCCTTCCACGGTTCAATGCTGCTATCAGTGCGTCAGGCTCTATCAGTTCCGCCCGCGAGGTATTGACGATGAGGGATGTTGGCTTCATGCGTGACAGATCCTCCAGCGAAACAATGGAGCGGGTCTCTTCATTGAGCCTGAGATGCAGGCTCAGCACATCACATTGTTCAAAGAACTCGGTTTTGCTGGAAGCAGTTTCAAAGCCATCCGCCTGCGCACGTTCCAGCGATGGCTGACGCCCCCAGATGATGACGCGCATGCCGAAGGCCCGGCCGTAGCCGGCCAGCAATTGCCCGATCTTGCCGTAGCTCCAGATGCCCAGTGTCTTGCCCTTGAGCACGGTGCCCAGCCCGAAATTGGGCGGCATGGACGCCGATTTCAGGCCTGCCTGTTGCCATGCGCCGTGCTTTAAATGGGCGACATAGTGGGGAATGCGCCGCATCGCCGCCATGATCAACGCCCAGGCCAGTTCGGCCGGTGCTACCGGTGAGCCGATGCCTTCCGCGACAACCACGCCACGCTCCGTGCAGGCGCCTACATCGACATGCGACCCGACTCGTCCCGTCTGGGCGATCATCTTGAGTTTGGGCAGCTTTTCTATCAACTGCCGGTTCAGTTGAGTGCGCTCACGGATCAGCACAATCACATCGGCGTCCTTGAGGCGGACGGACAGCTGGCCAATACCTTTGACGGTATTGGTGTAGACCTTGGCGGGATAGGCATCAAGTTTCGAAGCACAGGCCAGCTTGCGCACCGCATCCTGATAGTCGTCGAGGATCACAATATTCATGCACGGTATTGTGCCTGCAAGTCTTTCAGCCACAGCGGGAAAGGGTCCCTGCCAAACACCCGTTTACACATGAATGTAGAGGGCGACTTCAAGCTAATGGCCGAACATATCGGAGAGCCGGGCGGACCGCCGATTTGCCCGCTTCAGGCACAGTGGTCTAACACGCGTTGAGCGCGCAATTGTCAGCTTTTGCTGGCTTCGCCTTGCGCCAAACGCTCTAGCTCGGCGCAAACATCTGCCATGCGACCCGAAATCACCATGCGGCCTGCACAGGACGGCGCCACGCCCGGATCAACCGCCCGGACGATTTTCAGTCGGCTGACTTTTTTTGCCCGGCGCGAAGATGCAATCACCGGTGTAGAGGTCACGCCGCGCCAAGGCGCAACATCTAACGGATGTCCATGCGGCGTTTTGCCTGCTGCCCTGGCGGCGTCGGGGCGGGCAAAGGCCGGGTTGTTTGTGCTTCTGGTTTGAGCCGGCATGAATAGCGCAATAAAAGCGTTCAGTGGCGCAAGAAGCATTGCCAGTGCAGGGGCGCGAGAACCCTGTGGTGAAAAGATAGCCATTCCCATGATGAACTCCTGATAAAGAGGCTTTAAGTCAGCTTTTACAGGCAGGATTGAAACGGCATCACGCCGCGAAGACTGCTGCACCAGGGTGTTGGCCATCACTTGACCAAACGCCCGCCACCTGGCGCATCGCCGTGAAACTGTTTACATCAGCATCGTGTTGCGTATCAGGCCAACCGCCAGGCCTTCCAGTTCAAAAGGCTCACCAGGCTCAACAACTATGGTTTTAAAGTCGGGGTTTTCAGGCAGCAGCTCAATGGTATTTTTTGTACGGCGGAAGCGCTTCACGGTGACTTCTTCGCCGATTCGTGCGACAACGATTTGCCCATTTTTGGCTTCCTTGGCCTGCTTCACCGCCAGGAGGTCGCCATCCATGATGCCTACATCGCGCATGCTCATGCCGCGTACCTTGAGCAGGTAATCCGGTTGACGCTGGAAGAGGCTGCTTTCGAAATAATAGGTTTGTTCAACGTGTTCCTGCGCGAGGATGGGACTGCCAGCAGCAACCCGCCCCACCAGAGGCAGGGCGAGCTGGGCCAGGCTTTGCAATGGCAGGGAAAACTGTTTGACGCGTGATTCGTTCAAGCTGCGAAGGGTGTCGCTACGCAGGCGTATGCCCCGGGACGTGCCGCTTACCAGTTCGATGACGCCTTTGCGTGCTAGCGCCTGCAGGTGCTCCTCAGCAGCATTGGCAGAGCGAAAACCCAGCTCACTGGCGATTTCTGCACGTGTAGGAGGTGCGCCTGTACGTGCGATGGCACTTTGAATGAGCTCCAGAATCTGTTGCTGGCGCGCGGTGAGTTTGGGGCTTTCTGCAAGCGCGCCGGAAAAATTGTTCAAAGTACTCATGGCTAAAACTCCTTGGAAGGGACCGGCAGCAAGTAGAGTCGAAGGTTTTGGCAAGTCACTTTTACCTTGGTGACTGTTTGAATAACCAGTAGCTGTATTTTTATACAGTTTTTTGTCGAATGCAAGCCCAGGCAACCATGTCCAGCAAAAATATTGTGATTCTTGGTACGGGCGGGACCATCGCCGGTACCGCCTCCAGAGCCTGCGACAACGTAGGCTACACGGCGGCGCAACTAACGATTGATGCATTGGTGGCAGCGATACCGGGGCTTGTATCTGGGGGCGGTATTCTGGTAGAGCAACTTGCCCAACTGGACAGCAAGGACATGGATTTTGATCTGATGCGCCGGCTGGCCTTGCGGGCACATGAGTTTCTGACGCGGTCCGATGTGGCGGGTGTGGTGGTGACCCACGGAACCGACACTATCGAGGAGACCGCGTTTTTCCTGCAGTCGGTGTTGGGACCCACCAAACCTATCGTCCTGACCTGTGCCATGCGCCCGGCCAGTTCGTTACAGGCAGACGGGCCGCAGAACATGCTTGATGCGGTGACCGTCGCCAGGAACGATGGCGCGAATGGCGTCACCGTTGTTTGCGCGGGCATGGTCCACGGCGCTGTGGAGGTGCAAAAAATGCATACCTATAAGCTCGATGCCTTCAGTTCAGGTGATGTGGGACCCGTGGGCTACGTGGAAGAAGGCCGGCTCAGGCTGATAAGGCCCTGGACGGAAAACACCGGGCCTTCATCGGGCATCCTCAAGAAGCTGATGGCTTGGGGTGGCGGCGACTTCTGGCCCGAGGTCGAGATCGTCTTGAGCCACGCGGGTGCAGGCGGTTCTACAGTTGCAGCGATCGCAGCCTCTGGCGTCAAAGGCATAGTGGTTGCCGGGACCGGCAATGGCACTGTCCACGAAAAACTGGAACAAGCCTTGCTGGACGCCAGGACAGCGGGTGTTCGTATCGTCAGGTCGACTCGGTGCGCGAATGGCCGGGTCATGTCCAGGCCGGGTGATGTCTTTGAAGCCCGGGAGGGCCTTAGCCCGGTAAAGGCCCGCATCGCACTGATGCTGGACCTGTTGGCGACAGGCGCTTAGTTCGCCAGCGCGGTAAAAGCCCGCGCCGTGATCTCGTCAACGCTACCCATGCCGCTGATGGCGCGATAGGCAGGGGCTGCAGCAGGATCGGTTTTGGCCCAACTCGAGTAATAGTCCACCAAAGGACGGGTCTGTGCGCTGTAGACCTCCAGACGCTTGCGTACAGTTTCCTCCTTGTCGTCTTCGCGCTGGATCAACTCTTCTCCTGTCACGTCGTCCTTGCCAGCCATTTTGGGCGGGTTGTATTTGACGTGGTAGGTACGGCCCGATGCGGTGTGGGATCGCCGTCCGCTCATGCGTTCGATGATGGCTTCAAAGGGAACGTCAATTTCCAGAACGAAATCAAGCTTTACGCCTGCGCTTTTCATGGCATCGGCTTGCGGGATGGTGCGGGGAAATCCATCAAACAGGAAACCTTGTGCGCAGTCCGGCTGTGCAATGCGTTCCTTTACCAGGTTGATGATCAGGTCATCGCTAACCAGACCACCTGAGTCCATGATTTTTTTTGCTTCAATACCGAGGGGTGTGCCTGCCTTCACAGCCGCCCGCAACATATCGCCCGTGGAGATTTGCGGGATGTTGTACTTCTCGCAGATGAATGTCGCTTGCGTTCCTTTGCCCGCCCCGGGCGCGCCCAACAGAATCAGTCTCATGGATGTCCTCGTATTTTTTGAATTCAGGTGTCTGGCCCGCCTGCAGCGCTAGCGGCGGCAGGCAAGCCAGCAAGGCGGCGCATATCGGGAACTGGCACCGGATAAATGGCCGCGCATCAACGTCTTGCAAGGATAGCACGCACCCCTTGATGCAATCTTACGGCGCCCCTGGCCGGCATGGCTCCGGGCGGCACAGGTATGCGTTAAAACAGCTTGCGCACGCGCGCCAGGTCCTCGGGCGTGTCCACGCCCGGTCCCGGCGCCTGTTCGGTCAAGTGAACGGCAATTCTTTCGCCGTGCCACAGCACCCTCAGTTGCTCGAGTGACTCAAGCTTTTCCATAGGCGCCTGCGTTAGTTTCGGGAACTGCTTCAGGAAGCCGACTCGGTAGCCGTAGATACCGACATGACGTAATGGCGCTGGCAATGAACTGTCCTGGCCCCACCAGCCTTTCCCGGCAAAGTCCCTGCCAGCAGGAATCGGTGAGCGGCTGAAGTAAAGAGCAGTTTGCCGTGAATCCAGCACCACCTTGACCACATTGGGATTCAGAAAATCTGCCAAATCGCCAATAGCATGGGCGGCAGTGCTCATCGCGCACTCCGGGCGTGATGCCAGCAGATGTGCGACAGCGTTTATCAACGAAGGCTCTATTAGCGGTTCATCGCCCTGGACGTTCACGACTATGGCGTCGTCGGTCAGGCCAAGAAGGGTGCAGGCTTCAGCCAGCCTGTCGCTGCCACTGGGATGATGGTCGCTGGTCATGACTGCGGCAACATCAAACTGGCCACACTGGCCAGCGACTTCCGAACTGTCTGTCGCTACAACTACCTGACTGGCGGCACTCTGTTTAGCGCGCTGGGCGACCCTCACGACCATAGGCACACCGCCAATATCGGCAAGGGGTTTGTTGGGCAGGCGTGTGGATGCCAGCCGTGCAGGAATGACGACCGTGAATTTCATCGCGTTATCGAGGAGATGTAAGGCCTAAACCGGATGGAGTTCAGGAGGGACGCCGGCTCACAATCCCAGCTCTTCATCGCTTAGCACCCGGGCTTCACTTTCAAGCATCACTGGCAAGCCATCCCTGACGGGGTAGGCAAGGCGGGCACTGCGCGAGACAAGTTCCTCTTTTTCGCGGTCGTAGTCAAGCGGACCTTTGGTGACCGGACAGACGAGCAGTTCAAGCAGTTTGGGTTCCATGGCTTGATGGTAATTGAGAAAGCAGCGGAGTCAGCAATGCATCAAATGCCTGCATGAATGCCATCTCGGGGACGAATTCCAGCGGTACGGCAAGAACGCGGACGTCCTGTGCCTTCGTAGCCAACGGCAGGGAGAATAATTTAACCGCATCTTTTTCGGTGACGAGTAACGTGGTACCTGCAAGACCAGAAAATGCCTCTCCCGAAAAGTCATGGTGATCGGGCAGACTTATGGTGTGCTCAAGGACAAGGCCACGTGCGCGCAGCATGCTGAAAAAAGCTTCGGGCCGGGCGATAGCGGCCAGCGCTGCCAGCGGAGTTCCTTTTAATTCGTTGAGTGCGACTTTGCTGCCATCTTGTGCAAGTGCATGGTCGGCCAACCTTCTTGATGAAGTGAAACCCTCAAAAGCAGGTGCTGTCCCGGTATGGAGCACAAGCCCCGCAGTCTCGCTGCGGCGTGGCCAGGACTCTCTCAGCGGCCCCGCTGGTAGCAGCCAGCCATTTCCCAGTCCACTGTTGTCGATAACGGTGATTTCAACGTCGCGCTGCAGTGCAAGGTGCTGCAAGCCATCGTCGCAGAGTAAAAGTCGGGTTGACGGGTATGCCCGTAACAGCGAAGCCGCAGCCAGGCTCCGGTCACGTGCGACAAATACCGGAACACCGGTTGCCTTGTGGATGAGCGCGGGTTCATCGCCCGATTCCGCCAGGGCGGTGGTGCGTAATACCTCGACCAGGTCAGCCGCATCATCTTTCCGGCCATAACCTCTGGAGACCACGCCTACAGATATCCCTTTGCCTTGTAGATGCAGGGCGAGGGCAATGACCAGTGGCGTCTTTCCCCCGCCGCCGGCGGCCACATTGCCAATAACAACGACCGGCACGGGCATCCGTGCTGATCTGAAAAAACCGGCGCTGTGTAAAAATCGGCGTACCGCTACAAGTGAACCGTAGACGAGGGAAGCAGGCCATAGCGCGGATGCCAGCCAACTGCGGCTTCCCCATGCCTTTTGCAACGTCTTCTTCAGCGTTTGTGTATCGCCGTTATCTGAATATTCCACAGCGGGCGCCAGGGCGGGTGAACTAGCGGGTGCCTGCCTGGGCAGCACTTTGCGTGGCAAAAGTGATCTGCGTAAACCCATTGCGGCGGGCGGCTTCCATCACGGCAATCACGGCCTGATGGGTGGCGCTGGCATCCGCGCTGATGATGATCACACTTTCCTTGCCGGCTTTGGCCGCCAGCACAAGTGCGGCACCCAGTATTTCCAGGCTTCGGCCTTCAACCGGTGTCTTGTTGACCATGTAACGGCCATCGCTGGCGACCGCAACAATGACTTCCTTCGGGTAATCGCGCTGCTGGTCAATGTCAGCGACCGGCAGCTTGATCTGCATCTCGGTGAATTTGCTGTAAGTGGTCGACAGCATCAGGAATATCAGCACCACCAGAAGCACATCGATAAACGGGATCAGGTTGATCTCCGGTTCGTCACGTGAGCCTTGGCGGAAATTCATGATTTGCAATACCTCGGGCCGACTTGGACCATGCGGGGCTGCAGGAGCGTAGTTGTCATTTGCGAAGCGTATTCAGGTGGCGCACGAACCGTTCGGAGGCCAATTCCATGGTCAGCAGGTAGCCATCCACCCTGGCCCTGAAATAGCGCCAGAAGATGAGAGATGGGATGGCCACGATCAGGCCAAATGCCGTGTTGTAGAGCGCAATCGAAATCCCCTGGGCCAACTGCGCCGGGTTGGCGCCGGAAGCGGAGCCTACTGCCCCGGTTCCTGCCTGAGAACCGAAAATCTCAATCATGCCGATCACTGTGCCCAGAAGCCCGAGCAGCGGGGCGGCTGAAGCGATTGTGGCCAATGCTGCCAGATAGCGCTCCAGCTTGTGTGCAGCCTGGCGGCCAGCACCTTCCAGGGAAGAGCGGAGATCCTCTTCGGTCAGCTTGGGATTCGTGTTGAGGGCGCGGAAACCGGTAGCCAGTATTTCGCCGAGCAGGGAGTTTTGCTCCAGCTGTGCAACGACGTCGGTGGACGGGACACTTAAGCGCGATACCGTGATGGCTTCGTCAACCAGTTTTGGTGGTGCCACCTTGCGTGTCTTGAGGCTGCTGAACCGTTCAATGACGAGCGCCAGTGCCAGCACCGAGCAGGCGATCAAAGGCCAAATTGGCCAACCTGCGGCTTGTATGATCGAAAACAACGCACATCTCCCGGCGAGTAAATTTGAAGTGGATTATGGCTTACCGTCCCTTCTGTTTTTGCCCGATACGGCACAGAATCACAAGCGGCAGGTCTATGGGCTTCTGTAGGCCTTAACTCACAGAACTTGTGGATAACTTTGTGAGCAAGTGGCAGTGCGCGCCTCTCCAAGCCGCACCAGAACTGCGATATGACAGAACGATGAAATTTTGAGCACTATTAAAGCCTTTAAATTCAATGAGTTACACGGATTTCCGGTCATTCCCGCGGGGTCGCTGGCATTGCTGCTATGTATAGCAGGCATCTGTGGAGTATTGACCCGCGATAAATGAGGGGGTTGAGCATGTTTGACGCGATGGCATCCGCCAATCCGGCTGCGACCGGACGAGAGATGAATGGTGTATCCGGAATACGGGTTTGGCCTGTGGGGTCCTTGTTGCGTGCGATTGCAGACAGCCTGGAGGCTAAATTCAACCCGGTCGCTGTCAAGGGCGAGATCTCAGGTTTTTCCCGCGCGGTCAGTGGGCACTGTTACTTTTCGCTGAAGGACGAGCAAGGGCAGATTCGCTGTGCGATGTTCCGTCGCGCTGCTTCTCTGCTCGATTTCAATCCTGCTGATGGGCAACTGGTCGAGCTACGTGGCCGATTGGGAATCTATGACGCCAGGGGTGAACTGCAACTGGTGGTTGAGGCCATGCGCAAGGCCGGGCAGGGAACCCTGTTCGAGCAGTTTCTGAAATTGAAGGCCCGGCTTGAAGCGGAAGGGCTGTTTGAAGCATTGCGCAAGAGGCCATTGCCTTTGATGCCAAAAGCCATCGGCGTTGTGACGTCGCTGGGTGCAGCCGCCTTGCATGACGTTCTCACCGCATTACAGCGGCGGGTGCCACATATTCCCGTTGTCGTCTATCCAGCGAGCGTGCAGGGCACTCAGGCTGCGGGAGAGTTGCTGCAAGCGATTCAAGTGGCCGCTGTAAGGCGGGAGGTTGATGTGCTGCTGCTGGTTCGTGGTGGTGGCGCGCTTGAGGATCTGTGGGCGTTCAATGACGAACAACTGGCACGTGCCATCGTGGCCGCCCCTATGCCTGTTATTAGTGGTGTCGGCCATGAAACAGACTTCAGCATCGCCGATTTTTGCGCCGACCTGCGCGCACCTACCCCGACTGCGGCGGCAGAATTGTGCGCCCAGCCGCGCGAGGTCTGGCTTGCCCTTCTGGATAGCGAGATGACCCGGCTGCAAGGCAGTTTGGACCGGCAACTGGATTCGTTCAGCCAGCGGCTTGACATGGCTGCCTCGCGCTTTAGCCGGCCCTCGCTTTTTATAGCCCGCCAGCAGGCTCGTCTCGCGTCCCAGGCGCAGCAACTGCGGCATGCCAGAGCTTCCACGCTGGGACAAATGGCAAGCATGCTCAAGCAGACCGGCGCGCGCCTGCCGAAAGCTGTGTCCCTGGCCTTGCTGTCGCATGCGGCGAGGCTTGACAATGCCATGCGGCATCTTGAATTGCTGAGCCCTGAACTCGTACTCACCCGGGGGTATGCATGGCTCAGTGATACCGAGGGCCGCACGATCACAAGCGCCCGGCAACCGGTGACGGGGCAGGCGCTTAAAGCTACCCTCGTTGATGGCGAGGTCGATTTGACTGTCTCTGCAAGACGTCTTATTTAGTTTTTACAATGCAGCGATAATTGTTCAACCACCACGAGGAAAAATATGGAACACAAACTTCCCCCACTGCCTTATGCAATTGATGCGCTGGCACCCAACTACAGCCAGGAGACGCTGGAGTATCACTACGGCAAGCATCACAATGCCTATGTTGTGAACCTCAACAACCTGCAAAAGGGAACTGAATTTGAGTCCATGACGCTTGAAGAAATCGTCAAAAAGTCCAGTGGCGGCGTATACAACAACGCAGCGCAGATCTGGAACCACACCTTTTTCTGGAGCTGCATGAAGCCTGCTGGCGGTGGCGAGCCGTCCGGCGCGTTGGCCGATGCCATCAATGCCAAATTTGGTTCTTACGCTGCTTTCAAGGAAGCTTTCGTCAAGTCGGCTGTTGGAAACTTCGGTTCCGGCTGGACATGGCTGGTCAAGAAGGCTGATGGCTCTGTAGACATCGTCAATACCGGTGCCGCCGGCACGCCGCTCACCACTGCTGACAAGGCTCTGTTGACTGTTGACGTCTGGGAACACGCTTATTACATCGATTACCGCAACCTGCGTCCGAAGTTTGTCGAGACTTTCCTCGACAAACTGGTGAACTGGGATTTTGTGGCCAAGAATTTCGCCTGAACGTTTTCAGGCGCACGGTAAAAAAAGGGCCCGAAGATCAATCTTCGGGCCCTTTTTTTGTTTGCCGGCTGGCGTTGAAATTTCTGAGACAACTGCAGTCAGTGAAGTTGGCAAATTGAGAAATATCCAAAAAAAATAGTTGTTCGGAAGACCTTAATCCCGTAATGCAAAATTGCGTTGCATAAAATGCAGCCAGCGCCTGCGCCCATAAACTTGGTCAGGCCACATTTGACCACTGCGACCGAGCTGTGACCCAGACGGCGTATTTCTCTATTAATTCCTGGAGACAAGCGATGAGCACCGAGCAACCCACCATCATCTACACGCTGACCGACGAGGCGCCGCTGCTTGCGACCAGCGCCTTTTTGCCCATCATCCGAACCTTCACCGCTCCCGTGGGCATCAATGTCAAGACCAGCGATATTTCGGTAGCCGGCCGTGTTCTGGGCGAGTTCCCGGAGTTTCTGACCGAGGCACAACGGATGCCCAATAATCTTTCTGAACTTGGCAAACTGACGCTGCGTCCTGACGCCAACATCATCAAGCTCCCCAACATCAGCGCATCTGTTGCGCAATTGATGGCCTGTATCAAGGAATTGCAGGGCAAAGGCTACAAGATTCCGGATTACCCGGAAAATCCGAAGACCGACGAAGAAAAAGACATTCGTGCACGTTATTCAAGGTGCACCGGCAGCGCTGTTAACCCCGTGCTGCGCGAAGGCAATTCCGACCGCCGTGCACCTGCTGCAGTCAAGAACTACGCACGCAAAAACCCGCATTCGATGGGCGAGTGGAGCCAGGCATCGCGTAGCCACGTCTCGCACATGCATCACGGCGACTTCTACCACGGCGAAAAGTCGATCACGCTCGACCGGGCGCGTGATGTGAAGATGGAATTGGTGACAAAAAGCGGGAAGACCATTGTGCTCAAACCCAAGGTTTCGCTGCTGGACCGCGAAATCATTGACAGCATGTTCATGAGCAAGAAAGCCTTGCTGGATTTCTACGAAAAGGAAATCGAGGATGCCCGCAAGACTGGCGTGATGTTCTCACTGCATGTGAAGGCCACCATGATGAAGGTTTCGCACCCCATCGTGTTCGGTCACTGCGTACGGATTTTTTACAAGGAAGCCTTTGAAAAGCATGGCAAGCTATTTGAAGAGCTTGGTGTCAACGTTAACAACGGCATGGTGAACCTGTACGACAAGATTGCGACGCTGCCGCAATCCAAACAGGACGAAATCAAACGTGACCTGCATGCCTGCCACGAGCACCGCCCTGAACTGGCCATGGTCGACTCCGCCAAGGGCATCACCAACTTTCATTCGCCCAACGACATCATTGTTGATGCCTCCATGCCCGCCATGATCCGCAATGCCGGCCAGATGTGGGGCGCAGATGGTCGCCTCAAAGACGTCAAAGCCGTGATGCCTGAGTCGACCTTTGCGCGTATCTACCAGGAGATCATCAATTTCTGCAAATGGCACGGCGCTTTTGATCCAAAGACAATGGGTACGGTGCCGAATGTGGGCCTTATGGCGCAGCAGGCAGAGGAATACGGCTCGCACGACAAGACTTTCGAGATCCAGGAAGATGGCGTGGCCAACATTGTTGATCTGGCAACGGGCGAAGTGCTGCTGAGCCAGGACGTCGAGCAGGGCGATATCTGGCGCATGTGCCAGGTCAAGGATGCCGCGATCCGCGACTGGGTGAAACTGGCCGTCAATCGGGCCCGTAACTCCGGAATGCCTGTGGTCTTCTGGCTGGATGCCTACCGTCCACACGAGGCGCAACTTATCACCAAGGTCAGGATGTACCTGCACGAGCATGACACGACTGGCCTGGACATCCAGATCATGAGCCAGGTACGTGCGATGCGGTACACGCTGGAGCGCGTGATCCGGGGTGAAGACACCATCAGCGCTACGGGCAACATCCTGCGTGATTACCTGACCGACCTGTTCCCCATCATGGAGCTCGGCACCAGTGCCAAGATGCTCTCCATCGTCCCGCTAATGGCTGGCGGTGGCATGTACGAAACAGGTGCTGGTGGCTCCGCGCCCAAGCATGTGCAGCAACTTGTCGAGGAAAACCATCTGCGCTGGGACTCCCTGGGCGAATTCCTGGCACTTGCTGTATCGCTGGAAGATCTCGGCATCAAGACCGGCAACGCGAAAGCAAAGCTGCTGGCCAAAACGCTGGATGCGGCTACTGGCAAATTGCTGGACAACAACAAGAACCCGTCGCCAAAAACCGGCCAGCTCGATAATCGCGGCAGCCAGTTTTACCTGGCCATGTACTGGGCGCAGGAATTGGCCGAACAGACGGAGATTCCGGAACTGGCCACACAATTTGCCCCTCTGGCGAAACAGTTGACGGCCAGCGAGAAGGCTATCGTGGATGAACTGGCCGTAGTGCAGGGCAAGCCGATGGATATTGGCGGTTATTACCAGCCGGACCCTGCCAAGCTCGACGTGGTGATGCGACCTAGCAAAACCCTGAATGCGATTCTTGCGTCTTTCAAGGCCTGAGCTGTAGGCCCTTAGTTGCGGTCCATGTGACCGCCAACGTGTTTTTCTGAATGCGACCTGGACGGAAGTCCGGGTCGTTTTTTTTTATTTTTTTAAGACTCTCTGCCTGTGTGTGGTGAGGGCGCCTTGATCCAGACTTCTATCGCCGCGCCTGAAACATCGGGCTACCCAGCTTGCTGCCTGCCTTGATGCCTTTTTTGGCAAACCAGCCCTTGTTCATTTCCAGTACATAACGTACCGGCCTGATGGAGCAATGTGGATCGGTTGTCTGCGGCTTCATGTCCTCCAGGTTGGCGATGGTGCCGTCGTCATCGATGAAAGCTGCCGTGAGCGGAAGCAAGGTGTTTTTCATCCAGAAGCACTGCTGGGCCGGTTGCTCAAACACAAAAATCATGCCCTCTGATTGCGGCATCTCTTTGCGAAACATCAATCCGATCTGGCGTTGCTCGGGTGTCTGTGCAACCTGTGTATCAATCTGGTGCATGCCTGCCGATATCTTCACGCGTTGAAGATTCATCTGGGGCCCATCCTGCGCCTGTGCGGGCAAGGCAAGCAAGAGGGTGGCAGGCAGAAAGGCGGTTACGACCAGTCTATGGAAAAAGCCGGAGGTCTGGGTCATGGGTGGATACGGTTGAAATCGATAGGCAAGCATAAGCCAGGCACATAAAAAATGCCCGCGCATGGCGGGCATCTTTACCTGATGTGCGGGAATTACTTCCCGCGGTTCAGTATTACTTTGCTGCAGGAGCGGCAGCTGCCATTGGCTTGGCTTCAGCCTTCTTTTCTGTCTTGGCGGCCTTCTTGGCTGCAGCAGCTTCCATCTTTTCCTTCTTCATGGCAGCAGCTTTTTCCTTCTTGGCTGCCTTGGCCGCTGCTTTTTCTTCCTTGGTCATCTTGGCTGGCTTTGCGTCGGCCTTGACTTCTGCCTTGGCAGCAGGAGCAGCCATTGCTGGAGCTGCGGCGGCTGCTGGAGCTGCGGCGGCAGCAGGAGCTGGCTTGGCAGCTGGAGCTGCAGCGGGAGCTTGTGCGTACACACCAGCAGCGAAGAAACCGGCGATCAGGGTTGCGAGGATTTTGTTCATTTGGGAGTTTCCTGGAAATAACGTTATTGGAAAAATTACCCCGAAAGTTTCGGAGGCCTCACCGTAACGAGGCCTGTTTGCAAACGGTTGACAGCAGCGTCTTCTTTTTTCTTAAAAGGTCGTTTACGGCTAAAATTTGAGGGTTTTTACCTAAGCCAGCCGCGCTGGTTTTATTTTGTCGATCAAAAAGCACCGGAGACCTCGATACATGTACCAGCACATTCAGGTGCCAGCCCAAGGTAAAAAAATCACCGTCAATGCCGACAATTCGCTCAACGTCCCGGATGAACCGGTTATTCCCTTCATTGAGGGTGACGGCACCGGCGCCGACATCACGCCGGTGATGCTGAAGGTGGTTGATGCGGCGGTGGCCAAAGCCTACGGCGGCAAGAAAAAAATTCACTGGATGGAAGTCTACGCCGGAGAAAAATCCACCAGGATTTACGGCCCCGATGTGTGGATGCCGCAGGAGACGCTGGCAGTCGTCAAGGACTACCTGGTCTCCATCAAAGGGCCGCTGACGACCCCGGTTGGCGGCGGCATCCGCAGCCTGAACGTGACTATGCGCCAGGAGCTTGACCTTTACGTCTGCCTGCGCCCCATCCAGTACTTCAAGGGTGTGCCTTCACCGCTGAAGGAACCCGAGAAGACCAATATGGTGATCTTTCGCGAGAATTCGGAAGATATCTATGCTGGCATTGAATTTCCGGCGGGCAGTGATCAAGCCAAAAAACTGGTCAGATTCCTGCATGACGAACTGGGCGTTCAGAAAATCCGCTTTCCGGAAACTTCGGGCTTCGGCATCAAACCGGTGTCCAGCGAAGGAACCGAGCGCCTGATACGCAAGGCCATCCAGTACGCTATCGACAATGACAAACCCAGTGTGACCATAGTGCACAAGGGCAACATCATGAAATTCACGGAAGGCGCTTTCCGTGACTGGGCCTATGCCCTGGCGCAGAAGGAGTTTGGCGCCCAGCCCATAGACGGCGGCCCGTGGTGCAAGTTGAAAAACCCGAAAACCGGCAAGGATATCGTCATCAAGGACAGCATTGCCGATGCGTTCCTGCAGCAGATCCTGATGCGCCCGGCCGAGTATTCAGTCGTGGCGACACTGAACCTCAACGGCGACTACATCTCCGATGCACTGGCGGCGCAGGTTGGCGGTATGGGCATTGCGCCTGGTGCCAACATGTCAGATACGGTTGCCTGTTTTGAAGCCACGCATGGTACTGCACCAAAATATGCTGGCAAGGATTACGTCAACCCCGGGTCTGAAATCCTTTCCGCTGAAATGATGCTGCGCCATATCGGCTGGACGGAAGCTGCCGACCTGATCATCAGCGCGATGGAAAAGTCGATTGCGTCGAAAAAGGTCACCTATGACTTTGCGCGGCTGATGGAAGGCGCAACCCAGGTCAGTTGCTCCGGCTTTGGTCGGGTCATGATCGATAACATGGAATAGGCGTTTTGCTGCTGTTTCCAGCCGCCGCAGGAGATATCCCCGGCGGCTTTTTATTTCAGGTGCCGGTATTCCCATAACGTTAAAAATGTCAATGATTGGTGCTTGAATGTCGTGTTCCCGCCACCACCATGACTGCATTCCCCTATCCGTCACACAGGCGATTTCCAGTCGCTAGAATGATTTTCATGGCTACCCCTCCGAAGACTCCCAAAACTCCCGCAAAGCCACAAACGCCGGCATTCAAACCTGAAGATGGCCGGGGAAGCGATTCGGTTGTCCTCGAGCGCCGTACCCAGAAGACCAGGCCGCCGCAGATGTACCAGGTGGTTCTCCTGAACGACGATTACACGCCGATGGAATTTGTGGTGGTTGTAATCCAGGAATTTTTCAACAAGGACCGCGAAACCGCGACCGGGATCATGCTGAAGATCCACCTGGATGGCAAAGGCGTCTGCGGTGTTTTTTCGAGGGATGTTGCCGCCACCAAGGTCGACCAGGTCACCGAGGCTGCCCGCAAGAACGGCCACCCGCTGCAGTGTGTCAGCGAGCCCATTGAATTATGAAAAATCCGGCCAATATTCAAACCATCCGTTTTTGAGTTTTATTCTTCAACCGTAGCAAGCCGAAAGGAAAATCAATGATTGCCCAGGAACTAGAAGTCAGCTTGCACATGGCATTTGTCGAAGCCCGCCAGCAGCGCCACGAATTCATCACCGTGGAGCACCTCCTGCTCGCCCTGCTCGACAACCCCAGCGCTGCCGAAGTACTGCGTGCTTGCTCCGCCAATGTCGATGACCTGCGCAAGTCGCTGGCCAACTTCATCAAGGACAACACGCCGCAGGTCGCCGGCAGCGACGACGTGGACACGCAGCCCACGCTGGGTTTCCAGCGTGTGATCCAGCGCGCCATCATGCATGTGCAGTCCACCGGCAATGGCAAGAAGGAAGTTACCGGCGCCAATGTGCTGGTTGCGATTTTTGGCGAGAAGGACTCGCATGCCGTGTATTACCTGCACCAGCAGGGCGTGACGCGCCTGGACGTAGTCAATTTCATCGCCCACGGCATCAAGAAAAGCGACCCGCCCGAGCCCACCAAGACTGGCGAGAGCGCAGCCGAGAACGAAGAGGGTGGCGAGAAGAATGAAAAAGCGTCCCCGCTGGAGCAGTACACACAAAACCTCAACCAGCTCGCCAGGGAAGGCAAGATTGATCCACTGATAGGCCGTCAGTACGAGGTTGAACGCGTGATCCAGATCCTGTGCCGCCGCCGCAAGAACAACCCGTTGCTGGTTGGTGAGGCTGGCGTGGGCAAGACCGCTATTGCCGAGGGCCTGGCCTGGCGCATCACGCAGAAAGACGTGCCGGAAATCCTTGCCGAAGCGCAGGTTTTTTCGCTGGACATGGGCGCCTTGCTGGCAGGCACCAAATATCGTGGTGATTTTGAGCAGCGCCTGAAGGGTGTGCTCAAGGCCTTGAAAGACAAACCCAACGGTATCCTGTTCATTGACGAAATCCACACGCTGATAGGCGCTGGTGCGGCTTCTGGCGGCACGCTTGATGCGTCCAATCTGCTCAAGCCCGCCCTCAGTTCCGGTCAGCTCAAGTGCATTGGCGCCACCACCTTCACCGAATACCGCGGCATCTTTGAAAAAGACGCCGCGCTGTCGCGCCGATTCCAGAAGGTGGATGTTGTCGAGCCCACCGTGCAGGAAACCGTCGAGATCCTCAAGGGCCTGAAATCGCGCTTTGAAGAGCACCACAGCGTGAAGTACGCCGTGGCTGCGCTGCAGGCTGCGGCCGAACTGAGCGCCAAGTACATCAATGACCGCCACCTGCCCGACAAGGCGATTGACGTGATCGATGAAGCCGGCGCTGCCCAGCGCATCCTTCCTGCTTCCAAACGCAAGAAGACCATCACCAAGGCCGAGGTCGAAGAGATCGTGGCCAAGATCGCCCGCATCCCGCCTGCGAATGTCTCAAACGACGATCGCGGCAAGCTGCAAACGCTGGAGCGTGACCTCAAGAGTGTGGTGTTCGGCCAGGACAAGGCCCTCGAAGTGCTGGCCGGTGCCGTCAAGATGGCCCGGTCCGGCCTTGGCAAGGACGACAAGCCGATTGGCTCCTTCCTGTTCTCCGGCCCTACTGGCGTCGGCAAGACAGAGGCTGCCAAACAGCTGGCCTACATCATGGGCATCGAGCTGATCCGCTTTGACATGTCCGAGTACATGGAGCGCCATGCGGTGAGCCGGCTGATTGGCGCGCCTCCCGGGTATGTCGGTTTTGACCAGGGCGGCCTGCTGACCGAGGCCGTCACCAAGAAGCCGCATTGCGTGCTGCTGCTCGACGAAATCGAGAAGGCGCACCCCGACATCTTCAACGTGCTGCTGCAGGTGATGGACCACGGCACGCTGACCGACAACAACGGGCGCAAGGCTGACTTCCGCAATGTCATCATCGTCATGACCACCAATGCCGGTGCCGAGACGATGAACAAGGCGACCATCGGTTTCACCAACCCGCGTGAGTCCGGTGATGAGATGGCAGACATCAAGCGCCTGTTCACGCCCGAGTTCCGCAACCGCCTCGATGCAACGGTCAGCTTCAAGGCGCTGGATGAAACCGTCATCCTGCGTGTGGTCGACAAGTTTCTGCTGCAACTCGAAACGCAACTGGCCGAGAAGAAGGTGGAGGTCACCTTTACCGACACGCTGCGCAAGTACCTGGGAAAGAAGGGCTTCGACCCTCTGATGGGCGCCCGTCCAATGCAACGCCTGATCCAGGACACGATTCGCCGGGCGCTGGCGGACGAGTTGTTGTTCGGCAAGCTGGTTGATGGTGGCCGCCTGACGGTGGACATGAAGGTCACAACTGACGAAAAGGGTGTCGAGAGCGGCGAGGTGCTGCTTGACATTACACCGTTGCCGAAAAAAGAAGGCAAGGCGAAGCCGGAAGCCGAGCAGGCAGAAGCCAGCTAAGCCGGCAAGGCGCGCTGTTTCTAAAAAGGCCGGTAGCATTGCGCTACCGGCCTTTTTTCTATTTCCCGACTTACCAAAACAACAACGACATGGCAGCGCATACCTTTCTCTGGCACGACTACGAAACCTTTGGCCTGAATACCCGTCGTGACCGGCCCTGCCAGTTCGCCGGCATACGCACCGATGCCGACCTGAACGAGATCGGAGAGCCGGTGATGATTTACTGCAAGCCCGCCAATGATTACCTGCCTGACCCAGCCTCCTGCCTTATCACCGGCATCACTCCGCAGTTGTGCCTGGAACGAGGCCTGCCCGAACATGAATTCGCCGCAAAAATAGAATCCTTGCTGGCCCAGCCGGGCACCATAGGCGTGGGCTACAACACGATACGTTTCGACGATGAGGTCACACGGTTCATGTTCTGGCGCAACCTGATCGACCCCTATGCGCGCGAGTGGCAAAACGACTGTGGCCGCTGGGACATTCTGTATGTCGTGCGCATGGCTTACGCGTTGCGGCCCGAGGGCATCATCTGGCCGACCAAGCCCGATGAGCGCAGCCAGGATGGCACTGCACTGCGGCCCAGCTTCAAGCTTGAAGACCTGGCTCGCGCCAACGGTTTGCTGCACGAAGCTGCGCATGATGCGCTGTCCGATGTGCGCGCCACGATTGCGCTGGCCCGGCTCATCAAGACCGCGCAGCCCAAGCTGTTTGACTTCTGCCTCGGACTGCACAAGAAAGACCGCGTTGCGATGGAACTCGGCCTGCCGGCCACCCAGGAGAATGCGCAGCCCTTCTTGCATGTGTCCGGCATGTTCCCGCCCGAGCGCGGCTGCATGGCCGTGATGTGGCCGCTGGCAACTCACCCGTCCAACAAGAATGAATTGCTGGCCTGGGACCTGGCCTGTGATCCCAGCGAACTGCCGCTGCTGGATGCCGCCACGCTGCGCCAGCGCCTGTTCAGCAAGACAGCCGACCTGCCAGAAGGCGTGCAGCGCCTGCCGCTCAAATCTGTCCATCTCAACAAGTCGCCCATGGTCGTGCGCAAGCTGAAAACGCTGACTGACGAGATGGCTGCGAAGTGGGGTGTAGATATCGAAGCTGCGCTGCGCAATGCTGAAAAAGCCGCAGGCCTGCCCGACATGAGCGCCATCTGGCCCGAGGTTTTCCAGCGCCCCAAGGAAGCGGTGCCTGATGTGGATGAAGACCTTTACGGCGGCTTCGTCAACAACACCGACCGCCGGCGGCTCAACCAGCTCAAGGCGCTGTCGCCTGCCGAGCTGGCCCATGCCCGCATAGGTTTTGATGATGACAGGCTGGAAGAAATCGTCTTCCGCTACCGCGCCAGAAATTTTGCGGAAACGCTGTCGCCCGAAGATGCAGAACGCTGGGAAGCCCACCGGGCTGCACGCCTGCTGGAAGGTGAGGGCGGGGCACGTAATGTCGACGCCCTGTTTGCAGAAATAGACGCGCTGGCGGAAACCGAAGGCGGCAGCAACGAACGCGGAGAGGCGATTCTCGGTGCGCTTTACGACTATGCGGAGTTCGTTGCACCTGAGCTTTCCTGAAGCGATCCGAGGGCTGGCGGCATTGACTGTTACCGCCAATTCACTAAAGTAGCTCATCCGCACATTCAAGCCAGATAGCTCGGGCCATGAGCGCCGGACAACACGGATGACGGTATAAAAAATGGAGCCCGACAACGCATGACACTGCTTTCTGCCAGCGCTGCCGCCAAAGCGCCGACTGCTGCGGCCATTGTGTCGATTCGGCGTTTTGCGCTTTTCTGCATCGGCGTGCTGCTGCTGATTTATGTCTGGGGCGGGTACTACCGCTATCAGCAACTGCAGGCTGAGGCTGACCGCCGGATTGACCGCTCGCTGCGTATTGCCCGCGAGCATGCGCTCAAGGTGTTCGATACCAATGAGGCGCTGGTCTCGCGCATGGAAGACATCGTCGGCGAGGCCGACCGGGCTACCATTGTTGCCAATGAAAAAGCGCTGCATGAGCAGTTGCAGGCAATTTCGAAGAACCGGGCGCAGATCCAGTCCATGTATGTTCTTGACGCCAACGGCAAGATGCTGGTGCGCGACCGTACCTATCCGGCCCCCGCCGCTGGCGACGCGTCAGATCGCCTGTTTTTCAAATGGCACCAGGCCAAAAAGGGCGGCCTCTATATTTCGGAGCCGCTGATAGGCAAGATCAGCAAGGAGCGGCTGTTCGACATGAGCCGCGGCCGCTACAACAGGAATGGCGATTTTGAAGGTGTGGTCTCGGTCAGCCTGCTGCCCTCGTATTTCGAGAACTTCCACAAGGACCTGTCGGCAGATGAGTCCGGCATTGCGCTGACCATGTTTCGCGAAGACGGCATGATCATGTCGCGCTGGCCGCCGCTGCAGAATGCGCCTGACCGCATGAGCTCGACCAGTTCGGTAATGGCCAGGGTGCGGGCCGGCGATGTCGAGGCCAAGACCATCGGTATCTCCAGCCTGGACGGCCGCAGGCGCCTGCTAATGTACAGCAAGCTTCCGGGTTATCCGATCTATGTCGGAATAGGCAAGGACCTGGACGAGATCACCAGCCAGTGGCTGCGCGAGATGGCCTGGCTGGCCGCATTTGCGCTGCTGCCGATTGCCGGCCTGGCCTATGCGCTGCGTGTGTCGCTGCGCCGTACCCGCGATGCCACTCAATACGCACACGACCTGAACCAGGAGGCGCATGCCCGGCGCCGGGTAGAGGAAGCGCTGTTCCAGGCACAGAAGCTGGAGGCCATGGGGCGGCTGACAGGTGGCGTTGCGCATGACTTCAACAACGCGCTGATGGTCATCAGCAACAACCTGCACCTGATCAAGCGCAAGTTTCCCGAGGCCAACGGGCCGCAGGTGGCGT
This sequence comes from Pseudomonadota bacterium, assembly GCA_040388075.1. Taxonomy (GTDB): domain Bacteria; phylum Pseudomonadota; class Gammaproteobacteria; order Burkholderiales; family Burkholderiaceae_C; genus Polaromonas. The sequence continues at coordinate 157,841 of JAZKCN010000003.1, forward strand.
CGATAGGCCGGGCGATAGAGTCGGCCACGCGGCTGACGCGGCAGCTGCTGGCGTTCTCGCGCAAGCAGGCTCTGGTGGCCGAGCAGGTCAGCCTGCAGGAGAAACTGCCGCCGCTGAAGGACCTGATGGGACCGGTGGTCGGCTCGCAGATTGCGCTGGCGATTGATATTGCTGATGACACCGCGCCCATCATGGTCGACTCCGCCGAGCTGGAACTGGCGCTGCTCAACCTGGCGATCAACTCCCGCGACGCCATGCCGGCAGGTGGACGCTTCACGCTGGATGCGCGCAACGCCGACGGCAGCTTGCCACCGCTGATGAAGGCGCCAATGGTGGTGATCACAGCGACGGACACGGGAGCTGGCGTGGACCCGGCGATCATCGCCAAGGTGTTCGATCCCTTCTTCACCACCAAGCCGGTAGGCGAGGGCACAGGGCTGGGGCTGTCGCAGATTTACGGCTTGTGTGAGCGGGCAGGCGGCACGGCGACGATAGAAAGTGTGGTCGGCAGTGGCACTACGGTGCGCCTGTTCTTTCCGGCGGTGACGACCCCTGTGGCCGCTGTCAGCGTGCTGAAGCCTGCTGAGCGGGTGGCACTCAATCTAAGCCTGTTGATGGTCGAGGACAACGACGATGTCGCTGCGGCGCTGCAGGCCGTACTGGAGGACATGGGGTGCACAGTGACCAGGCTGGACCGCGGCGCCGCGGGCCGCGACTGGTTGAATGCCCAAACCGTATTGCCGCAATTGCTGCTGACCGATGTGGTGATGCCCGGCGAGATGGATGGCATTGCACTGGCGAAATTTGCCCGCGAGACATTCCCGTCGCTGCCGGTGCTGCTGATGACCGGTTATGCGGAGCAGCTCGATTTCATCACCGGCGCTGGTTTTGAAGTGGTGCCCAAACCCAGCTCGCCCGAACAACTGGCCGAGTCCATCCTGAAGGTGACATCACAGGCGGCGAAGCAGGTGACCTGACTGTCTGCCGGGCATGTGCCAGCGATGACCGGTGTCTGCGTTGAAAATGGATTGCTATGAATTAAATAGCAGGTCGCGCTAGTCCAGATTGGGCTACAGGCCATTTTGATACCTAAAAATGGCACTTTTTTGCCATTTTTAAGGTTTCTACAGCAAATCCAGCAAAAACTCGCGGTGAATTAATACCGACATCGTATGAATTAGGCGTGTCCTATTTATTTCCACAAGTATTGTTACGTTTTTCGTAAGAATATAGTGGGCAGCAAAAAGCGAAAGCCTCGCTCGTTACGCTGCCAGTTTCTGCCCCACACCCAGCAGTTTCACTGCCGCTTCGCCAAACGATTCAAGATGCTCGACCATGAGGCGGCGGGCTGTGGCTGCATCGCCAGCCTCTATCGCGTCCACCACGTCCTCGTGCTCACGCTCTGACACCACCACACGCTCGCCCTGGATGCCCGGGTCGGCGCTGGCGAGGTAGAAGTCGCAGCGGTCCCACATGCCGCCTGCGAGGTCGCCGACGAAATCGGACATCGCCATGTCGTGAATCTGGCCGTGAAAGTCACGGTTCAGCTTGAAGAATTGCTGTGCCAGCGCCTTGGGGTCGCTTTCGGTCTCCAGCAGGCGGGCAGTCTCGGCCAGGATGGCGCGCAGTGCGGCAACACCCGCAGCCGTGCGGCGTTGTGCAGCCAGCTCGCATGACAGGCCCTCGGTCAGCGCAAACAGGCGGAAGAAGTCAACGATTTCCTGCTCTTTTACCGTGGCCACCCAGCAGCCGACCTGCGGCACAACGCGGAAGAAGCCTTCACTGGCCAGGCGGTTGATGGCGGCCAGCACCGGCTGGCGGCTGGTTTCCATCTCCAGCACCAACTGGTTGACGTCCACCCGTGTTCCGGCTGGCAGCTGGCCGGTGATGAGCTGCTGCTTCAGCTGTGCGTAGACGTAGTCCGCGCGTTTGTGGCTGATTTCTTTTTGTTTGCGTAGGGATGTCATGGGTTGACTGAAATTTTACTTGACGGTTTCCAAAACATAACTAAAATTTTAGTATTCCAGTGCTTTTCCGGTTGGCGAGCGACATCCGCAGACCGGCTTGAACCCATAAAAACGGAGACATCCATGTCACTTTGGCCCGAAATGGCAAACGGCTCGTTTGCGATCAAATTTATCGATGCAGGCGGTATCCGGACGCGTTACCTTGAAGCCGGCAACCTGGACGCTCCGGCACTTATCTTCATCCACGGCACCGGCGGCCACCTCGAGACCTTTAACCGCAATGTGTTCGAGCACGCCAAACACTTCCGGGTGCTGGCGCTCGACATGGTGGGCCACGGCTACTCGTCCAGGCCCGACCATCCGTACGAGATCAAACACTACGTCAAACATCTGGTCGACTTTATGGCCGCACTGGGCATCAGCAAGTCGCACATGCATGGCGAGTCCATGGGTGGCTGGATCGCAGCGCAATTCGCGATTGACCATCCGGCAGCAGTAGATCGTCTCGCGCTCAACACCGCAGGCGGCCTGAACACCGATGAGAAAGTGATGGATCGGGTGTATTCGGTGACGATGAACGCGGTGAAAGAGGGCACGTTTGAAGCGGTGCGCAAACGCCTGGAATGGCTGGTGCACGAGCCGACACAAATTCCGAATGACCTCGTCGAACTGCGCCAGAACATCTACCGCCAGCCGGGCTTCGTGAAGTCCATGGAGAACATCCTTTGCCTGCAGTTCATGGAAACACGCATGCGCAATGTGCTGACCGATGAATCGCTGGCCCGCATCAAGGCCAAGACGCTGGTGATCTGGACAGACCATGACCCGACAGCGCCGGTTGCCACTGGCGAGCGTTTTGCACGCTGCATTCCGGATGCGCGGCTGGTGGTGATGAGCGACTGCGCGCACTGGCCGCAGTGGGAAAAAACCGGTGAGTTCAACGCACTGCACACCGGTTTTCTGCTCGGCAATTAAGGGCAGGCCCAATGACCCTGAAGCTGATCTGTGCGGCGCACTCGCCGCTGATGGAGCACCTGGAGCCCGGCCCTGCGGTGTCCGGCCCGGTGCACGACACCTTTGCGCAACTGGCGCAGGAGGTGCGCGACTATGACCCTGAACTGGTGGTCATTTTTGGCCCCGACCATTTCGCCGGTTTTTTGTATGACCTGATGCCGTCCTTTTGCATAGGGCTGCGCGCACAGGCGATGGGTGACTTCGGCATTTCAAAAGCCGGTCATTCTTACAACGTGCCGGAGGCCACAGCGCTGGCGCTGGCCGAGGCGGTGCAGGAGGCGGGTGTGGATACCGCAATCTCATATCGCATGAATGCCGATCACGGCTTCGCGCAATCGCTGGAGCAGGTCGCGGGTGGCGTTGGCCGTTACCCGACGATTCCGGTGTTTATCAATTGCGCCGCGCCGCCGCTGCCGTCGATGGTGCGCGTGCGCAAGCTCGGTGAGGCCGTCGGCAGCCATCTCGCCACCTTGGGCAAACGTGTGCTGGTGATTGGCTCCGGTGGCCTGTCGCATGACCCCCCGATTCCACAAATCGGTGTCGCGCCGCCTGAGGTGGAGGAACTGCTGATAGCCGGCCACAACGCGCCACCGGAACGCATGGATGCCAAGCTGCGCCGCAACGTGGACACGGCCCGGCAGATGGTGGAGGGCAAGGGCCAGGCGCTGCCACTCAATCCGCAGTGGGATCGCTGGTTTGTAGACACCTTGCTGGCCGGCCGTTTAGACAAGCTTGAGGCGCTGGGCAGTGCCGCGATAGGCCGTGAAGCCGGTGTGGGGGGGCAGGAAGTCCGCACCTGGCTAGCCGCTTTTGCTGCGCTGTCTGCAACCGGGCGCTACCACGGCGAGCTGCGCCATTACGAGGCCATCGCACACTGGAATGCCGGCTTCGGCATCGTCGTGGCGACCACACTTGAAGAGGTCACCACATGAACCTTGGTCTGCAAGGCAAGACGGCGCTTGTCTGCGCCTCCAGCCGCGGGCTGGGCAAGGCCTGCGCGCTCGCGCTGGCGCGTGAGGGCGTCAGTGTGACCATCACCGGACGCGATGCGGCATCGCTGGAAGCAGCCGCAGCCGACATCCTGCAACTGGTGCCCGGCGCAAGCGTGACGCAGGTCGCCTGCGACCTCGGCACGGCTGAAGGCCGTCAGGCTGCGCTGACTGCATGCCCGTCGCCTGACATCCTGATTACCAACAATGGCGGACCACCACCGGGCGACTTCAGGCGCTGGTCACGTGCGGACTGGATCGCGGCGCTGGACATGAACATGCTCGCCCCCATCGAGCTGATCAAGGCGACGATTGATGGCATGACCTCGCGCGGCTGGGGCCGTATCGTCAACATCACCTCCAGTGCAGTGAAGAACCCGATTGAAGTGCTGGGCCTGTCGAATGGGGCAAGGGCAGGGTTGACCGGCTTTATTGCAGGACTCTCGCGCACCGTTGCCCCCAAAGGCGTGACCATCAACAACATCCTGCCTGGCGCGCACAACACCGACCGCATGAAAGGCCTGATCGCAAAGATGGGCGCGGCCGCCTTGCCCCCCACGGGACGGCCCGGCGAGCCGGATGACTTTGGCGCGATTTGCGCGTTTTTGTGCAGCAGCTACACCGGCAACATCACAGGCCAGAACTGGCTGGTAGACGGGGGTGAATACCGTGGCACGTTCTAGATACACCAGCATTGCGGCAGCGCTTGAAAAAATCAAAAAGGACGGAGACAAAGCCATGACCGAACCGAAAGCACCGCAGCAAATGCCGCCACAGGCATTGATGGCCGAGTTCTTCGGCAAGCTGGGCAAGATGGCCAACTACGACCCCGAGCGCGACATGCCCGAGGCGCTGGTCGTCAATTCAGAAGAGGCGCACTGGATAGGCGAAGACATCACGCACAACCCCGGCCGCATCGGTGTGCTGCCGCATATCCCCGCCAAGGCGATAGAGATATTCCTGCAGGAAATTCCGGCCGGCGGGACATCCGACCTGCAGCGCCATACCCACGAAACCATCCATTACGTGATCGAGGGCGAAGGCCACTCGGAGATTGGCCCGAAAACCGTGCGCTGGAAGACCGGCAGCTTCATCTACACGCCGGTCTGGGTCTGGCATCGCCACTACAACGACAGCGAAGGCATGACACGCATGCTGACGATAGAAGCATCGCGCCTGCTGGACGCGCTGGCCATCAGTCGCCGTGAATCAGCCGGGCTGGTGAGTTATGGCGATTACATGGCGCGGCCTGACGCCAAACGCGTTTAGTACACCCCTTTTTATTGGAGAGACAGGCAGAGACAGGCAGAGACATCAACCCGGCCATCAACGATGGCATCACAGGCAAACAAGCAAGAAAGAAGCAGGAGACAAATGAAAAAACTGATCAAGACCCTCATCACTGTGGCAGCACTTGCCGCATCCCCCATGTTGCTGGCGCAGGCTTACCCGAACAAGCCGATCAAGCTGATAGTGCCTTTCCCGCCGGGCGGCGCGGCCGACATCATTGCGCGTGCCTATGCCGTCAAGCTGACCGACGCGCTGGGCCAGCCCGTGGTGCTGGACAACCGCCCCGGTGCGGACACCATCATCGGCATGGAAACCACGGCGCGCGCGCAGCCTGATGGCTACACGCTGATCCTCGCCATCAACTCGGCGCTGTCGATGAACCCGGCGCTCTACAGCAAGCTGCCTTACGACGGCAACAAGGACTTTTCACCGGTGGCCATGGTCGCCAGTGCGCCGCTGGCGCTGGTCGTGCCGCCCACGTCACCGGCCAAAACGGCGGCCGAACTGGGCGCAATGATGAAGGCTGAGCCGGGCAAATACTCCTATGGCTCGGGCAACATGGTCGCCCGCGTTGGCGCCGAGGCATTGCTCAGCGCTACCGGCGGCAAGGCCGTGCCCATCATGTACAAGGGCAGCGCGCCCACCATCGTTGACCTGATGCGCGGAGAAGTGCAGTTTGCATTCGAGCCGGCCGTCGTCGTGATGCCGCACGTGAAGGCCGGCAAGATGCGCGCCCTCGGTGTGGCGTCGTCCAAACGCTCGCCTGCCGCACCTGATGTGCCGACGCTGGCCGAAACCGGCATGGCTGGCTTCGATATCCCGGTCTGGTTTGGTTTCATGGCCCCGGCCGGTACGCCGCGCGCCATCGTCAACCAGCTGCAGGCTGAACTCGCCAGGGCATCGCAGTCACCCGACGTGAAAGAAAAACTGGCCGGCATCGGTGTTGAAGTGTTGTCCAGCTCGCCAGAGCAGTTCACCACCGCGATGAATGCCGAGCGCGATGTCTGGGTCAAGCGCATCCGCGAATGGGGCCTGAAGGTCGATTGATTCAGCCCGGCACGCACGCCCCATACCAACCCACTGAAAGGTCTCAATCATGTTGAATCGCCGTCACGTTATTTCACTCACCGCAGCCGGCATGGCATCGGCTGTTGGCACCGGTGCTTTTTCACAGCCTGCAGGCAAACCCGTTCGCCTGGTCGTGCCCATCCCCGCAGGTGGCTCCACTGACGCATTGGCACGCCTGCTGGCCGACAAATTGCGCAACCGTTACGCACCGACCATCATTGTTGACAACCGGGTCGGTGCCGGGGGCCGTATCGGTGTCGAAGCCGTCAAGAACGGCGACGCAGACGGCACTACGCTGCTGTTCACGCCGGACTTCCCGATCACGCTGTTTCCCAGCATCTACAAGAAGATGCCTTACGAACTCAAGGACCTGGCACCTGTCGCCAACTGCGGTGTGACCTCGATGGCGCTGGCTGCAGGCCCGGGCCTGCCCGAGCGCATCAAGACGCTGGCAGAATTTGTGCAGTGGGCCAAGGCCAACCCCAAGCTGGCCAGCTATGCGACACCACCGGCAGGCTCGACACCACACTTTGCCGGCATGATGCTGGCCAAAGCGTCGGGCGCAGAACTGCTCAATGTCGCCTACAAGGGCGGCGCACCTGCCGTGCAGGACCTGCTGGGCGGCCAGGTGCCGGTGGCAGTCAACCCGGTCGGTGAGATCCTGCAGCACGTCAAGGCCGGCAAGCTGCGCGTACTGGCCACCACCGGTGCAACGCGCTCGCGCTTCCTGCCAGACGTGCCGACCATGGTCGAATCAGGCTACAGGGATGTCGTTGTGCAGTCGTGGCTGGGCATGTTTGCGCCTGCCGCAACGCCAGCAGCCACGGTCAACAAGCTCAATGCCGCGCTGATGGAAGTCCTGCAGGACCCGGAAGTGGCCGAAGCCTTTGGCCGAATCGGTTTTGAGGTGGCACCTCTTGCATCGGCAGCTGCCTTTACACAATTGGCTCGAGCGGATGTCGAAAAGTGGGCTGGAGTGGTGAGGGGTACCGGGTTTGCTGCCGAGGAGTAATTCCTCTCCAGCGTGAGGTTCCGGTCACTACTGGCGAACCACGGCCTGCCAAGCTCGCCAGTTACAGGAAGCTGCCTATTTGCTGCCAGCAGGTCGTCCGGTCTTGATGGCGGGCACCTGCTCAAGCGCAGTCAGGAACGCGGCATCGGACAAGGCTGCCAGTGCCTTGATGCCGGCCCGCAGCAACTCGCTTTTCTTCGCCGGCCGGGTCAGCTTGGTGGCACGCAGTTTGAGGGTGTCGAGCACCAGGTATTCAGCCTTTGGGATGGTGAAGCTGTCACGCACCAGCTTTGGCTTTTTAGGTTTTTCTACTTTGGCAGGTTTGACAGTCTTGACAGGCTTTGCCTTCACTGTTTTGGTCAGCGGTGCCTTGGCCGCCTGCTTTTTGGAGCCTGGGCCTGGCTTTGCCGGGGCCAGCTTTTTAACGGGCGCAACCGATACTTTTTTTGCAGCGGTTTTAAGGGGGGTAGTTGTTTTTTTTGCGGTAGCCATTTTTATTTCCCTGGGGGTCTGGATTGATAAACGATTTATATAGTTTATATCGTTTATGCGACCTGTCTATCGCAGGCATTTCAAATGCCTGAAAGCACCAGAGACCAGGATGTTTTTTGCCAGGCCAGCACTTCCTCGCGAAGCAGGTGGGCAGACTGGGGAAAGGCATCTGACCAGCCGGGCCGGCCGTTCAATACAAATAATTTTCCCGGCGCGGGCCCGCAATCAAGCTGCAAGCCCTTGAGGTCGGGGTCGCGTCTTGCGTGGCAAAGAATGACAGCTACGCGAAGGCAGAGTAGTTGCTGGATAAACAGGCGATCTTCAAAGTCGGCCTCCAGTTTGCGCAGCTTGCCACGGTGTCCCAAGACCAGCAGGCTGAGGCGGTGAAGCTCCGGCAAGGCAAATCCTGCTGCGTCGGCGTTGTCGAGTATGTATGCGCCGTGCTTGTGGTAATCGCTGTGTGAAATCTGGCTGCCTATCTCATGAAGCTGTGCCGCCCATTCGAGCTTGCGCTGCAGACGCTCTGATTCCGCAGGCTGAAGGCCGGCCACCGCCATTGCAAAGAGATGCCTGGAGACCTTGCTGACCCGTGCCGCCTGTACTGCATCCGCGTTGAAGCGGCCCGCCAGGCGTTGCACGCTCGTTGAGCGTAGATCGGAAAGTTCTTTTTCGCGGTCCAGCAGGTCATAGAGCACGCCGTGGCGCAGGGCGCCTTGCGCCGCCGACATTTTTTCGATTTCCAGCAACTCGAAGACGGCGCGTAATACGCTGACGCCTCCGCCTATTACGGCACGGCGGTCATCCCTCATCCCCTCAATTTTCAGGCGGTCGGCACTTTGCGCCTTTATCAGGCGATCCAGCAGCCAGTCCAGGCCTTCGCGCGTCACTATCCCAGGCCAGCCAGACGCGGTCAGAACGTCACTGACGGCGCCTATGGTCCCGGAGGATCCGTATACAACGTCCCAGTTGCCGGAGCTGTAGGTGTTGATGGCGTCTTCGAGCACCGCCTTGGCCGCGACCTCTGCCATGTTGAAGGCCCGGGCGCTGAATTGGCCGTCCGGGAAATATTTCAATGACCAGGCGACGCTGCCGACGCGGTATGACTCCATGTCCCGCGCTTCCAGTCCCGTGCCGACAATCATTTCCGTCGAGCGACCGCCTATATCAACGACCAACCGTCGTTCGTCGGACTGGGGCAGCATGTGAGCTACGCCCTGATAGATCAGGCGTGCTTCTTCGCGGCCGTGAATGACGTCTATCGGGAAGCCCAGGATTTTGTGGGCTTTGGAGATGAACTCATCCCGATTGCGCGCCTCGCGCAGCGTTTGCGTGGCGACAGCCCGAACCTGGCTTTTCTTGAACCCAGCCAGCCGTTCACCGAAACGTGCGAGGCAATCCCAGCCACGTTGCATGGACTCCAGCGTCAGATTACGGTCCGCGTCCAGTCCATTGCCCTGACGGACTGTTTCCTTGAGGTATTCAGTGCGGTTGATCTGGCCGTGGTCGAAGCGGCCGATTTCGAGGCGGAAACTGTTGGACCCCAGGTCCACAGCCGCCAGTAACGTTCCATTTTGCATGTCCGGTTTTCTGTGTGACCTTTCAGCATAGCATTCACGCGGTATTCGCATCTGCCTGGAATGGTTTAACCGATCACCCGGCCGTCAACAGTCATCATGCTTTGGGTGACATATGTACTGCTGCGCCGTTGGGTGTTAAAGCTCACCCTGAAACCGCCCACGTCCATTGCCGTGCGGCGCTGGAAGGCCGCCAGCACGTTCTGCCGGGTTGGCTGGCCGTCGATGTCGTTCAGTACTTCAAACGTATAGCGGGCCGCAATAAAGCCGGCCAGACTCAGTGACGTGGGCGGCTCGTCAAACAGCCGCGACATGATTTCCCGGTAGCTGCGTACTACCGGCATGCTTGCGGTCACCATCGGCACTGGCTGGGTCGCGATGACAGGCGTGTTTCGTGCTGCACCCATCTGCTGCATGATCTGCAGGTTCACGTCGGCAAGTGCGACGACGTAACGCTGGCGCGTCTGCTTTTCCAGTCCCTGTGTGAATTCGGCCAGTTCGGGTGTACCGCCCACAAACAGCAGCACTGCCGGGGTTCTGGGTGTTAGCTTCTGGCCAAGTCCGCGCAATTGCCCGGCTCCCTGGAAGGAATGCAGGCTGAGTGACATGCTGGCGGAGATGCGCTCAACTTCTACGTGAAATGCGCTGTAGTCGCGGTCGGTCCCGTAAATGGCGCCCAACTCACGCAGACCCATCACGGACAGTGTTTTGAGCGCGTGGGCAATCTGCTCCTGTCGCGCTGCAAAAATCGGAAAAGTGTTGTCGTCGACTTCCAGGCTGGAGTTCTGCAGCCAGGGCGCGACATGGGCAATGCTCAGGCCTCCCTTGCGCACCATCGCGACTACTTCGCCGGCGGTCTGGTCTCCGACGCTCCCGCACATCACCACGCAGGCCGGATTTGACTTGACCGACTCGATGGCAGTCCGCAGGCTGGCCGCCGTGCCGTCGGTTTCAATGGCCAGGTGTTGTACCTGCCTGCCGCGTATGCCGCCACGCTGGTTGATATCCTGCCAGGCTGCCCGTGAGCCGATCAGGAAATCCTTGGAAACATCTTGCTGGGCTTGTGAGAAATCAACAATCTGGGCGACAACCAAGTTGCGGTATGCAGTGGCGGACTTGCTGGGCTGCGACCAGGCGGGCAGGGCGGTACTTGTAACAGCCAGACCGGCGGTTTGCAGCAGTTGCCGACGATTGGGGTGTGTAGGTGATGAATGCATGCCTGCAAGGCTAGGGTGCTTGCGTGACAGGGCAATGACCACACCCTGACAGTTTTGTGAATCTTCTGTGACGAACCTGCCCCGACCGGCGGAATGGATGCCATTTCGTGCTTTTTTTTGTTGTCTGAACTGTCATATGGCTGTCACACAAGCTTTTTACAGTCACTACATCTCTCCATCGCATACGTTTTTGTATGTGTTTTATTTCAGTTACTTTTCTTCGCTTTTTACATAACCCAAGAGGTGTTTTGATGAAATCTGGTTTCAAACTTTCGATGACTGTTGTTCTCGGCCTTGCCAGCTTGTCTTTTGCCACGCTGTCCGCCGCTCAGGACGTGACCGGTGCCGGTGCCAGTTTCCCGGCACCGCTGTACTCCAAATGGGCCGCTGACTACAACAAGGCCACCGGCGTCAAGATCAACTACCAATCCGTCGGCTCAGGCGCAGGCATCAAGCAGATCGAAGCCAAAACCGTGGACTTCGGTGCTTCCGATGCACCGCTGAAAGACGAAGAACTCAAGGCCAAGAACCTGGTCCAGTTCCCCATGGTGATCGGTGGGGTTGTGCCTGTGATCAACATCAAGGGCATCGCTCCCGGCCAGCTCAAACTGAACGGCCAGGTCCTCGGGGATATCTACCTTGGCAAGATCAGCAAGTGGACCGATCCTGCGATCAAGGCGCTGAATCCGACGCTCGCACTGCCGGATGCCGACATTGCACAAGTCCGTCGCGCTGACGGTTCTGGTACCAGCTTCATCTTCACGAACTACCTGAGCAAGGTCAATGCCGAGTGGAAAAGCAAGGTTGGCGAAGGCACTGCCGTGAACTGGCCTGTAGGCGCCGGCGGCAAGGGCAACGAGGGTGTGGCCGCATTTGTGGGCCGCCTGCCGAACTCCATCGGCTACGTCGAGTACGCCTATGTCAAGCAAAACAAGATGACCTTTGCCGTGCTGAAGAATGCTGCCGGCAACTTCGTGTCGCCTGATGATTCCGCGTTCAAGGCTGCAGCGGCCGGCGCAGACTGGGCCAAGAGCTTCTACCAGATCCTGACAGAACAGCCTGGCAAGGATTCCTGGCCTATCACTGGCGCTACCTTCATCCTGATGCAAAAAGCCCAGGACAAGCCTGCACAGGCCAGTGCTTCGCTGAAGTTCTTCGAATGGGCTTACAAGAACGGCGACAAGACTGCCGACGACCTGGACTACGTGCCTATGCCTGCCGCAGTGAAGACCACTGTTGAAAAATCGTGGGCTGACATCAAGGACACCGCAGGCAAGGCTATAGCGTTCAAGTAAGCCCGGCTGCATACGGTTCTTCCAGCCGAAATTTACTGCAGGGATTTCCACACGTGTCCTCTACACTTCCGGCAAGCCGGGCTGCTTTTGACCACCCGGCAAAAGTGACCGGACGCGCCATGACCAATCCTCCTCCCGCCAGCCCTGTACGCAGGAGCCCTATTGCCGACAGGCTTTTCGGCTGGGCGGCACAAGGCGCAGCCTTGTTGACGCTTGGCTTGCTGATAGGCATTCTGGTCTCACTGTTAATCGGTGCCTGGCCTGCCATCAGCAAATACGGGCTCGGATTCCTGACCAGCACTACATGGGACCCGGTCAAGAACGAGTATGGCGGTCTGGTGATGATTTACGGCACGCTAGCGACGTCCATCATTGCGCTGGTAATCGCTGTTCCGGTAAGTTTCGGTATTGCCCTGTTCCTGACGGAGCTGTCACCTGCCTGGCTCAAGCGGCCGCTGGGAACTGCAATCGAGTTGCTGGCTGCGGTACCCTCCATCGTGTACGGCATGTGGGGTCTGCTGGTATTTGGTCCCATTCTTGCCACTTATGTGCAGCAGCCGCTGCAAAGCCTCTTCAAGGGTGTGCCTTATCTTGGTGCTTTGGTATCGGGCCCACCGGTCGGCATAGGCATACTGTCGGCCGGCATCATTCTGGCAATCATGATCATTCCTTTCATCGCATCGGTGATGCGCGATGTGTTTGAAGTAACGCCGGTACTGCTAAAGGAGTCTGCTTATGGTCTCGGATCCACGACCTGGGAAGTTGTTTCCAAGGTTGTGTTGCCTTACACCAAGGCCGGCGTCATAGGCGGCATCATGCTGGGCCTGGGCCGGGCGCTGGGTGAAACGATGGCGGTGACTTTTGTCATCGGCAATTTCAACCAGCTCGATTCACTAAGCCTTTTTCAGGCCGCCAACAGCATTACATCTGCACTCGCCAACGAGTTTGCCGAGGCTGGTGAGGGCCTGCACCAGGCTGCGCTGATTTACCTCGGGCTGGTACTTTTCTTTATTACCTTTGTCGTGCTGTCCTTGTCCAAGCTGTTGCTGGCCCAGTTGCGCAAGAGTGAAGGAGCGAGAACGTGAGTGCAGTCATGCCCAACAGGAACGACGCACGGCTGGCCAAGTTTGCCCGCCGCAAGATGGTCAACAAGGTTGCGCTGGTGCTGTCGCTGGCGGCCATGGCATTTGGCCTGTTCTGGCTGGCCTGGATATTGGTCGAAACGGTTCGTCTGGGCATTGGCGGCCTGTCCTTTGCCACGTTCACGCAGATGACACCTGCGCCAAATGATCCGGGCGGCATTGCCAACGCCATTTACGGCTCTTTCCTGATGGTTTCGCTGGCCACCTTTGTTGGTACGCCAATTGGCATCTTGGCAGGCATCTACCTCGCCGAATACAACACCAAGGGCTGGCTGGCGTCGGTGACGCGTTTTGTCAATGACATCCTGCTGTCAGCGCCTTCCATCGTGATTGGCCTGTTCGTCTATACGGTTGTGGTTTCGCAGTTCAAAAGCTATTCCGGCTGGGCCGGTGTACTTGCACTGGCGTTGATCGTCATTCCGGTGGTCATTCGCACAACCGAAAACATGCTGCAACTGGTACCACCAGGCCTGCGCGAAGCAGCGTATGCCCTTGGCGCGCCGAAGTGGAAAGTTATCACCAGCATCACGCTGCGCGCTGCGCGTGCAGGCGTCACCACTGGGGTGCTGCTGGCGGTAGCACGTATTGCAGGCGAAACGGCTCCGTTGCTCTTTACCGCTCTGAACAACCAGTTCTGGACCTCGAACCTGAGCCAGCCCATGGCTAGCTTGCCCGTGACGATTTTCAAGTTTGCACTGAGCCCCTATGAGAACTGGCAGCAACTGGCTTGGGCAGGTGTGTTCCTGATCACCCTTGCTGTGCTTGGCCTGAATATCCTGGCACGGGTATTGACCCGCGCAAAGAACTGAACGACAAGAAAGCATCAAACATGAATACAGCTACCGCAGTGCGCCCGCCACAAGCCGCACAGTCGAAAATTTCAGTGAAAAATCTGGATTTCTATTACGGAAAGTTCCATGCGCTCAAGGGCATCAATCTGGAAATACCAGAGAAGAAAGTAACGGCTTTTATCGGCCCGTCCGGGTGCGGAAAATCCACCCTGTTGCGGATTTTCAACCGCATGTATGAACTCTATCCGGAGCAGCGCGCCGAAGGCGAGATCATGTTTGACGGCGAGAACCTGCTGACCTCGAAAAAAGACGTGGCGCTCATCCGCGCCAAGGTCGGCATGGTCTTCCAGAAACCAACCCCTTTCCCGATGTCCATTTACGACAACATCGCGTTCGGCGTCAAACTGTTTGAAAGCCTGAACTCGGCCGATATGGATGAGCGCGTCGAGTGGGCGCTACGCAAGGCTGCATTGTGGACGGAAGTCAAGGACAAGCTGAACCAGAACGGCTCCAGCCTGTCGGGCGGCCAGCAGCAACGCCTGTGCATCGCACGCGGCATTGCGATCAAGCCGGAAGTCCTGCTGCTTGACGAACCTTGCTCGGCACTTGATCCCATCTCTACAGCCAAGGTTGAAGAACTTATCGCCGAACTGAAGAGCGAATACACGGTGGTTATCGTGACGCACAACATGCAGCAGGCTGCCCGTTGCAGCGACTACACCGCCTACATGTACCTGGGTGACCTGGTGGAGTTTGGTGCAACGGAGGAGCTGTTCTTCAAGCCCAAACGAAAAGAAACTGAAGACTACATCACCGGCCGTTTCGGTTGATCAGGAAAGATAAACATGTCCGATAAACATTTGTCCACCCAGTTCGACAGTGAACTAAATGGTGTTTCTTCGCGTGTGATGGAGCTAGGCGGCCTGGTGGAAGCCCAGATTCGCCTGGCGATCTATGCACTTTCCCAGTTCAGCGCGGAAAGCGCCAGCCAGGTCATTGAAGCGGAGTCGCGAGTCAACGCGATGGAGATTGATATCGACCGTGAGCTGTCGTCCATCATTGCGCGTCGCCAGCCCACGGCCCGCGACCTGCGTCTGTTGATTGCCATTTCAAAAACTACCGCCAACCTTGAGCGCGCCGGCGATGAAGCCGAAAAAATTGCGCGCATGGTGAAATCCATTATCCAGAGCGGATCGGCCCGTTCGCTGCCTTCTTCAGACCTGCGGGTTGCAGCAGAGCTTGCCAGTGGCCTGCTGCGCAAGGCGCTTGATGCTTTTGCGCGTCTCGATACCTCTGTAGCACTTTCCATCCTGAAGGAAGATGACCAGATTGACCAGGAGTTTGACGGTTTCGTGCGCAAGCTCATCACCTACATGATGGAAGACCCGCGTACCATTTCATCCAGCCTGGACCTGCTGTTTGTCGCCAAGGCCATAGAGCGCGTGGGCGATCATGCCAAGAATATTGCGGAATTCATAATCTATGTGGTCAAGGGTGCGGATGTCCGGCATACACCAATGGACCAGATCGAATCAGCCGTCAAATAAGCAACCTTAACGATGAAGCATCAGCCGCGCGTATTGGTCGTTGAAGATGAACCTGCGATTGCAGAATTGATTGCAGTCAACCTGCGGCATGGCGGGTTTGATCCTGTTGTGGCGCAAGACAGCGTGGCGGCACAAAAAGAACTGGATGCCGTCCTGCCGGACGTCATACTGCTTGACTGGATGCTGCCCGGCCAAAGTGGCGTAGCGCTGGCACGCCACTGGCGCAAGCAGGCGCGCACCAAGACCATCCCCATCCTGATGCTTACGGCTCGTGGCGACGAACCCGACAAGGTTGCCGGACTTGATGCCGGCGCAGACGATTACATTACCAAGCCTTTTTCGACACAGGAACTGCTGGCCCGCATCCGTGCAGTGTTACGCAGGCGTGCGCCCGAATCAGTAAACGACAGCGTGACGGTGGGGACTCTGGTGCTGGATGCCGCAACCCATCGGATTTCCTACCAGGGTCAGGAGCTGAAACTTGGACCTACAGAGTTCAAGCTGCTGCATTACCTGATGAAACATGCAGAGCGTGTTCACAGCCGCAGCGCCTTGCTTGACAAGGTCTGGGGCGATCATGTCTTTATCGAGGAGCGCACCGTGGACGTGCATGTCAAGCGCCTGCGTGAGGCCTTGGGCGCTGCCGGTACCATGGTCGAGACTGTACGTGGGGCAGGGTATCGGTTGACTGCGCTTTCGTCGGCTCCGGCACAATCCGCTCCATGATCAATCGTTGGCTGGTGTTTGCCGCCTGCATGCTCGCTGGTGGCGGAACAGGGTTTTGGGTTGCCTCGAAAGACGGTCTGGTTGCCGGCCTCCTGATAGCGGCGCTGCTGTGGCTGCTTATGGACAGCTTTTATGTGACTCGCCTTTTACGCTGGCTCCGCATTGAGCAAAGCGATGAATTGCCTGCTGGGGCAAGCAGTCGCATGCCCGCCATGCCCGGTGTATGGGGCGAGGCGGCCGACCGCACACGAAGACTCCTGAAAGGACGTGACCAGCATTTGCAGGAAAGCCAGGCTCGCCTCGATGAATTTCTTGCAGCGATGCAGGCTTCTCCCAGTGGGGTGGTGTTGCTGGACGCGCAGGGGCGCATTGAATGGTGCAACCATATCGCGACGCAACACTTTGGTTTTGACGCCCAGCGGGACGTTTTGCAGCACATTGCCAACCTCGTTCGCGAGCCGGCTTTCAAGACTTATATGGCGATGGGGAATTTTGCCCAGGGCGTGGTGATCCCCGGTAGTGCGAGCACGCCGTCGCGCCCTGTCAAATTATCGGTGCAAGTGCATTCATACGGGAAAAATCGCAAGCTGCTGCTGTCTCGTGACATCACGGCAGTGGAACTTGCAGAGGCGATGCGGCGCGACTTTGTAGCCAATGTGTCACATGAGATACGCACCCCGCTGACGGTTCTTTCCGGTTTTATCGAGACTCTGCAGACGCTGCCTTTATCAGCACAGGAGCAGTCGCGGTACCTTGCAATGATGGAACAGCAATCACAGCGCATGCAGACACTGGTCAATGACCTGTTGACCCTGTCGCGCCTTGAAGGAAGTCCTTTCCCCGGCGTCAACGAATGGATGCCGACCGGCGCCTTGCTTGCGCAATGCGAGCAGGAAGCAAAGGCGCTTTCCGCATTGCTGGCGCCGCATGGGCACGTGCTGGAATTTGACACCGGACCGGCCTGCGAAATTGCCGGCGTGCAGGCCGAACTCTACAGCGCAATGTCCAACTTGGTGACAAATGCTGTTCGTTACACACCGGATGGCGGTCGGGTGCAGGTCAGGTGGACCCTGCTGGAAGATGGGCGCGGGGAATTCCGGGTCACGGATAGTGGACCAGGCATTGCGCCTGAACACCTGCCCAGGCTGACCGAGCGTTTTTACCGGGTGGATCGCAGCCGCTCACGGGAGACTGGCGGCACGGGGTTGGGCCTGGCGATTGTCAAACATGTGACCCAGCGGCATTCTGCCGAACTGAGCATTGACAGCCGTCTTGGCCAGGGCTCGTGTTTTACGATCACTTTTCCAGCCGGGCGCGTGCGCCAGGTACTTCAGGTCACTGCCTGACTGGCCGGTACCGCACGAAGGCTCCTGTTAATCACAAATCCCAGCAGTGCCAACAGGCAGACTGCGACCAGCGCGAGCGCCGCAGTGCTTGATATCCAGAAGCTGGTTGCCGACTGTGTAGGAGCCGCTCCTGCCATGCCCAGATAGGTGATGCGGTAGCCGCTGTAAAGACCCAGTCCCCACAGCACAACGCCGTACATGACCAGCGGAGTGATTGTTATGCGGTAGCAGCGAAGCAGAAACGCGCAAACAGCCTGCATCGCATCGGCGATGTGATACAGCGCTACCCATGCCAGCAGGGTGGATGCAAGGGTGACCACCACGGGGTTGGTCGAATAAAGGCCCGCAATCAGCCTGCTGCCGCCAAATAACAGAGCGGCAAAGGCCAGCGAGAGCAGCAGCGTGAACTTCAACCCCAACACCACGACCCGTTTTGCATACTGCGGCTTGCCGGCGCCCAGCCAGAACGAGACGCGTGCGCTGCAGGCGATGGCCATTGACAGCGGCATCATGTACAGCACAGCGGCCATGCTGGCTGCGATCTGGTGGCTGGCTGACGCTATGGTTCCGAGGCGTGCGATGAACACGGCCATCAATGTGAACGACGTGACTTCTACCAGATATGCCAGCCCGCCCGGTATGCCCATGCGGGCGAAGTGGCCGATCTGGCGCCAGTCCGGGGGCTCCATCTTTTGCCAGATGAGAAAAGGGCGGTAAAGGGGCTGCATGCGCAGCATTAGTATGGCCAGTACCAATAGCAGGTAGTTCACGATCAGTGTGGCCCAGGCGCAGCCTACGGCGCCCATGGCGTCCATACCGGCCCCGCCAGCGACAAACCATATCGATAGCGGAATCTTGACTGCCAGCGCACCTACCTGAAGCCAGGTGACCAGTAACGGCTTTCCCAGCGCTTGGTTAAAGCTGCTGTAAACACGAAACAACAGCGAAGGTGCGAAAGCAAAGGCCAGGACAGTCATGTAGCGCTGGACTTCATCGCGCATCGCATCCGGGACCTGCGCCCATCGCAGCAGCGGCCCGGGGAACAGCATGGCACACATGCCTAGCATGGTGATCAGCGCGCAGAGGTACAGGCTTTGCCGCAGCGATTGACCCATTGCCTCATGGCGTCTGGCGCCCAGCATTTCGGCCCATATCGGTAGCAACGCCTGGACTATACCTATCAGGCCCACATAAACGCTGACGTAGATGGCTGAGCCGACTGACAATGCGGCCAGGGCTGTATCGCTGTAGCGCCCTGCAATGACGGTGTCTGCCACGCCAAAAGCCATGACGGCCAGCTGGCCCACCAGCACGGTACCCGCGTGCTGGCTGATGATTTTCAATTCGCTCACGGGCGGCCGGTACCGCCCGTCAGGGCCGTTGTTGCGGCCTTGCTGACGCGCTTGTAAAGCAATACGTTCTCATTCCGGTCTGTCGGACGTCTGATGGTGGCGAGGAAGGCCCAATCCGGCAATTGCACTACGCTACTCAATGTGCGCTGTGCGTCTGCATCAACGATGAGGTAGGGGCATGCGGCTGTGCTGCCGGCCTGGCGGAGTTCAAGCCGCCCGTGGTATTGCAGGGCTGCTGCCTGCGAACTGCCGATCCCGTGGATTTCAACGCAAGCGGTTTGATCCACCATGCGAGCAACCTGTCTGGACATCGGGCCATAGCTGCGTGCGTAGTCAAGCAGCGGCATCCACAAGGTCATCAGCAGCAGCCAGCATAAAGTGGTGCCGCCTGCAGGCAGCACCAGCGACTTCCAGATCGCCGCGCGGTGTTTGCCCGCCCGCCACTTCACCAGCCAGGCCCATGCCAGAGTGGCGACCAGTGCGGCCAGAAATGTAAACCAGGAAAAACTGGGTTCAAAACCTGGCGCAAGTCGCGCGACGTTCGCTGCAGGTTGCTGTGGAACGCCGGTCTCCATCGCAATCCAGACCACCCAGATGATGAAAGCACAACCTGTAAAAAACAGCAACGTGAACCAGTCAATCAGCGACGCCACGCTTCGTTTGAAAGTCGGCAGTGCAAATGCGGCCAATGCTGCCAGCGCCGGCAGGCTTAGCAGCAGGCTGCGGTCCGCAGCTGGTGTGGTCAGTGTGGCGCCCACAGTTGTCAATGCGAACCAGAGCGGTAACGCCACATGGCGGCTGGCCAGTTGCCTGCGCCAGCGAAACAGCGTCCAGAGCGCCAGCGGCCAGGTGGGCCAGGTAAACCACAGGAGCAGTCGTCCCAGTTTGCGCCAGTCCGTCCACGCCGCCTGCTCGCCAATGCCTGAAAAATGGATGCGCCAGCGCCAAAGGTCCAGCAATTGCGCCATGCCGCAAACAAGCACGGTTATACCTGCGATGACCAATACCCATTGCCACGAGCGCCGCTTTCCGTCAATTTCTGCCTCGCCAGCGGCCGACGCACTGCCCCATCGCATATGCGTCCACTCCACCAGCGCACCACCCACGCCAAACAGCAGCGCAAGCGTTGGCGCGCCACTTAGGGCCAGTCCTGCCAGGCCGACAAGCAAACCCAGCACCGGCCCAAAAATCTTGGTTGCCCGTCTGTAGGGGCTGGCAGCCATTGCGTAGAAAATCAAGGACGTAAAACCCAGTTGCGCCAGCGCGGGTGTCGTTTCATGCGACAACTGGGCAAGACCCAGGCTTGCGATCACTGCGAGCACCCCGGCGTCGGCGATCGCCCGTGCGTAGTCCACGGGGCTGGCTTCACCGCCGAAAGCAAAAGCCACAGGCTGAGCCTGTGGGCTGCGCGCCAGGTAGTAGACCGCATACCAGGTAGCGAGCAGTGTCAATGCCAGCAGCAGCATGAAAGGTATGCGCACTGCAAAAGCAGGGTCAAGAAACGGCAGGTACTTTATTGCAGCTGCTCCGAGCCAATAGGGCGTCAAAGCATCAGAGCCGTTAGCCTGGCCCAGCAGTTGGGGCGCCAGCCAGTTGCCTGCACCCGAGGCCAATTCGCGTGCTACGCCAAAAGTGGCAATGTCCTCGACCTTCCATGGCCCGCGGCCAAAAAAGCCGGGTAATACATAGGCCAGGCAAAACAGCAGCAGCGCCAGCCTGGGAAGGCGTCGCACGGCGGACTGCGCAATGATGGCTGGGGAGGGCTTGTTCAAGGGAAAAGTATTTGTCGGACGGCGGGCTGTCGGGAAACCTGACGCGCTGATTTTTGCGTGCCCGCAGTGTTGCGTCAAACACATTCGCGGGCGAAAAAAAAGCAGCCTGGTATCAGGCTGCTTTTTGGGGAAGTGCTAAAGACTCCCTGCTTATTTCGCAGCTTCTGGAGCGGCTTCCTTGGCTGCGGTCTTGCCGAAGCGGTTGCGGAATTTCTCGACGCGGCCGCCCATGTTGTCCACGGATTTTTGTGTGCCGGTGTAGAACGGATGCGATTCGCTGGAGGTATCAAGCTTGTACAGCGGCAGTTCGCGGCCGTCTTCCATCTTGATCATCTCTTTCGTGTTCACGCATGAGCGGGTCACGAACTTGAAGTTGTTGGACAAGTCCTGGAAACAAACTTCGCGGTAATTGGGGTGAATGCCTTCTTTCATGGTCTTTCCTTCTTTCGCTTTTCGCGTCGTTTCGGGAGCCACTCAAAACCATTTCGAGCACTTTCCGTTAAGCCCATATTATGCCATTAAATCAACGACTTAGGCAAATACGCGGGGCTGGGAGGTCTTTTAGATCTTTAGGAGCGTCTGGCCGTCGGCGCCATGGAACCGGCTCTGCCAGTGCACATAAGCGACCCTCGGTGTCGGGGCGCTACACGCAGTGAGCAACCGTCGGGACCAACTTAGCCGCCGCGCCGCATCATGTCGAAGAATTCGTGGTTGTTTTTGGTCGCCTTCATGTTTTTGAGCATCAGCTCCATGGATTCGATTTCGTCCATGTTGTACATGAATTGCCGCAAAATACGCGACTTTTGCAGGATTTCGGGTGCCAGAAGCAGCTCTTCCTTACGGGTGCCGCTGCGGTTCAGGTGGATCGCCGGGAACACGCGCTTTTCGTACAGGCGTCTGTCTAGGTGGATCTCACAATTGCCGGTGCCTTTGAATTCTTCAAAGATCACTTCGTCCATTCGGCTGCCTGTATCGACCAGGGCGGTGCCGATGATGGTCAGGCTTCCGCCTTCCTCGATCTTGCGTGCTGCACCGAAAAAACGCTTGGGGCGCTGCAGTGCATTGGCATCGACGCCGCCAGTCAGCACCTTGCCGGATGAAGGCAACACATTGTTATAGGCGCGGGCGAGGCGGGTGATGGAGTCCAGCAGGATGACAACATCCTTGCCGAGTTCGACCAGCCGCTTGGCACGTTCAATCACCATTTCTGCAACGTGCACGTGGCGGGCGGCGGGTTCGTCAAAGGTCGAGGAAATCACCTCGCCCTTGACGCTGCGCTGCATTTCGGTCACTTCTTCAGGGCGCTCGTCTACCAGCAGGACCATCATCACGACGTCCGGGTTGTTGGCGGTGATGGCGTGGGCGATGTGCTGCATCATCACCGTCTTGCCTGACTTGGGCGGTGCTACCAGCAGGGCGCGCTGACCCTTGCCGATGGGGGCAATGATGTCGATGATGCGGCTGGTCAGGTTTTCTTCGCCCTTGATGTCGCGTTCGAGCTTGAACTGTTCGCGCGGGAACAGCGGCGTCAGATTCTCGAACATCACCTTGTGCTTGTTTGCTTCAGGCGCGCCGTCGTTGACTTTGTCCAGCTTGTTCAGTGCAAAGTAGCGCTCGCCATCCTTGGGCGTACGGACTTCGCCTTCAATCATGTCGCCGGTGTGCAGGTTGAAACGGCGGATCTGGCTGGGGCTGATGTAAATGTCGTCAGTCGAGGCGGTATAGCTCGAGTCCGGAGCCCGCAAAAAGCCGAAGCCGTCAGGCAATACTTCCAGCACGCCATCGGCAATGATGGTTTCGCCGGTCTTTGAGCGCTTTTTGATGATGGCAAACATCAGTTCCTGTTTGCGCATACGGCCGACGTTTTCGATCTCAAGGGCTTCTGCCTGCTTGAGGACTTCAGACACGTGCAGTGCCTTGAGTTCGTTTAAGTGCATGGAGTTACTCCTTGCGGAGTTCATTTAAAAAAACGGGGGAGGTTTGAATGGAAGCCGGAAGAAATGGGCTTACAAACCGGGAACTCGAACCGGATAGCGCAATGGCTGACCGGTGAATATTTTGGATTATGACAGGAAAAGCGGGGATATGGAAAGACTTGCCGAAAGGCTGCAGGCTGCGGTTTTTGGGTCGCAGCCTGCGGTTTTGGCTGACCGGGGCGGTTGGCCTTGATCAGCCTTGAGGATCAGGCCAGTTGCTGGTCGATGAAAGCCGTCAATTGAGCCTTGCTCATGGCGCCAACTTTGGTAGCAGCGAGTTCACCGTTCTTGAACAGCATCAGTGTCGGGATACCGCGAATACCGAATTTGGCCGGAATGTCGCGGTTTTCATCAACATTCATCTTGGCGATCTGCAGCCTGCCGTCATAGCCGGTGGCGACTTCATCCAGGATCGGGGCAATCATCTTGCAGGGGCCGCACCATTCGGCCCAGTAGTCCACCAGCACGGGCGTCGAGGACTTCAGCACGTCGGCCTCAAAGGTTGCATCGGTGGTATGTTTGATCAGTTCGCTGGCCATGACGTCTCCTTGGGGAAGGGTGGAATAGGGGATAAAGTTGAAGGCATTGTGGCAGAAACCAAGGGTCTGGTCCGGCGGGTCGGCCTCAGGTTCTTCTATGCCGTCGATAGTAAAAAACCAGCAAATCTCCAGTTTGTCGACTGAAAGCGCGTTCTTGCAAGCCTCTAATTTCCCCCATCCCGGAGCAGAAGGCTGGCGCAAAGTCATGCAGCAGCTTGCCGGGTTGATCGCGGATCGCAGGCTGCATCCGGCTCGCGTCGTCGTGCTGGTGCCGTATGCACAGCTGATGCTGCAGGCTCGCACAGAGTGGTCGACCCATGCAGCGACGGGCGGGGTGGCAGCTTCGTTTGTGCCTCGCTTCGAAACCACCATGAACTGGGCCAGCGCCATTCATGCCGGCTCTGGCGGCTTTTTACCGTCTGCAACGGACATTCAGCTTGACGCAGCCGTTGATGCGCTGACGGCGGCAAGCTATCTGGAGCGGGCAGGCCTTGCCGCTCATAAAAATGCCCTGGCCGGGCGTGTGGTTGAGGCCGCCTCATCACTGGCGCGCATTGCTGCAGCGCAGGCGCCCGGGCATCGCATCGCCTGGGGAACGCGGCTGGCTGCAGCGCTGGATGTGGGCCTCGATGCACCGGCGTTGGCGCTTGAGCTGGCTGTGGCGCGCATTGCGCTGGTCTGGGCTTCGACGTCAGCCTATCCGGCCGACGAGTTGTTCACTGCAGAGGCCGATTTGTTGGTGGTGCTGGAAGGTTTTCAGTCCGAGCCGATGGCTAATGCATTAAAAAGCCGTTTCGGTGATCGTGCGGTGTCGTTGCGGATGGATTTACCGCCATTGAGCGGCTCACTGGCTCTGCATGAATCACGGGATGCCGAAGACGAGGCACAGCGAGCCGCCGCCTGCGTGCTGGCGCATCTGGCGCAAGGTCGCATGCCAGTCGCGCTCATTGCGCAGGACCGCGTGCTGACACGCCGCATACGCGCCATGCTGGACGAACGCGGAGTGGTCCTGCGTGATGAAACCGGCTGGAAGTTATCGACCACACGCGCAGCCGCCGCTCTCGTAAGTCTGCTGCGTACGCTGTCCTGGGACGCCACTGCCGATGCGGTTCTGGACTGGCTCAAGAATGCGCCTGCTTTTGCGCCCTCCGGAGTCACGTCGCTGGAAATTGAATTGCGTCGCATGGGCGTGCGTTACTGGCGTGCCCTTCCAGACAAAGTGGCAGAGAACCATGTGTTGGTTGAGCGTGTACAGAAAATGCGCGAGAGCATGCAGCGTGCCCGTCCCCTGGCGCAATGGCTGCGCGACCTGCGTGCAGCGCTGCAGTCTGCGGGCCAGTGGGAGCCGCTGGATATGGATGCGGCTGGCGCAAAAGTTTTTGAGGCGCTGCGCCTGCACGAAGGCAGTGAGGCTGTCTTTACAGGCACGGACCGCATGAGCCAGCAGGATTTTTCAGTCTGGGCGGGCCAGGCGCTGGAAGCCGCCAGCTTCCAGCCCACGCACCCGCCTGAGGCTCAGGTCGTGATACTGCCGCTTAGCCAGTTGCTGGGCCGACCCATGCAGGCTGTGGTGCTTCCGGGCTGCGATGAAGTCCGGTTGCCGGTGTCGCCAGACCCGCCTGGCATGTGGACACCCGCGCAGCGCGCCGTGCTGGGGTTGCCCCCCCGCGAAGAGATTGCCGCAGCGCAGCGCAGTGCATGGGATTACGCACTGCGCCTGCCTTTTGTCGATCTGCTTTGGCGAAACAGTGAATCGGGCGAACGCCTGATGCCCAGCGGCTTTGTGCAGGAACTTGAATTGGCCCATGCGAAAGCGGGCATCACAAACACTGCTGCCGACCCGCGGACTGAGCGTGCGATGGACGCCAGTCCCACACCGCATCCGATGCCCACCGGTGAGTCCTTGCCGGTGTCCCGCCTTTCTGCCAGCGCCTATGAAGACCTGCGCCGTTGCCCTTACCGGTTTTTTGCGTTGCGCCAGCTCAAACTGCAGGAGGCGGACGAGCTTGAAAGCGAACTCGGCAAGCGCGACTTCGGCAACTGGCTGCACACGCTGCTGCACCACTTTCATCTGGCGCTGAAGGCGTCGGCAACGGCTGGCCCGCAACTGCGGCTGGACATGATCAACAGCGCGGCAGAACAGGCTGCCACCGACCTTGGCCTGACCGACAGCGAGTTTTTGCCTTTTGCCGCGATCTGGCCACGCGTGCGCGACGGTTACCTGCAGTGGCTGCACGCGCACGAAGCCACAGGCGCCCAGTTTATTGAGGGCGAGGTCTGGAAGGACATGGATTACGGCGACATCCAGCTCATGGGCAAGGTTGACCGGATAGACCAGTTGGCCGACGGCAGCCGACTGGTAATGGACTACAAGACCGAGGCCAGCGGCACCACCCGGGAGCGCATCAAGGACGCCCAGGAAGACACACAGCTTGCGTTTTATGCGGCATTGCTGGCAGACGACACGCTAGGCGCCGCGTATGTCAACCTGGGTGAAAAAGAGCCGACCCGCACCTTTGCTCAACCGGAGATTGTTAATTTGCGCGACCAACTGGTCGACAGCATCCTGACCGACATGGCGCGCATCAAACGTGCGGCGCCTCTCCCCGCATTGGGCGAAGGCAAGGCGTGCGAGTACTGCGCAGCAAGGGGTTTGTGCAGGAAGGATTTCTGGACATGAAAACATTACCCCGACACTCCCTCAAGGCGTGGGGCGACACGGCGACACGCATATGACAGCCGCCTACAAACACAACGGCCAGCAGGTCTCCGCCGAGGCCTTTTATGCAGTGGCCTGTGACCCGCGCCGCAGCGTGGCGGTTGAAGCCTGCGCCGGCGCCGGTAAAACCTGGATGCTGGTCTCGCGGATGTTGCGTGCGCTGCTGGATGACAACGGCAAGGTGCAGGCGCATGAAATCCTGGCCATCACCTTCACCAAAAAAGCTGCAGGCGAGATGCGTGAGCGTCTCTATGAATGGCTTGAAAAATTTGCCCATGCCGATGACGAAATCCTGCGTCAGGAACTGGTCATGCGCGGTGTTTTGAGCCAGAAGAACCCACAGGCATCGCCGGAGTTGCGCGCGCAGCTTTCAAATCTTTATCAGCGCGTGCTCGCCAACGGCCGGCCAGTACAGATACGCACTTTCCACAGCTGGTTTGCGGCCTTGCTGCGCAGCGCGCCCATGGCCTCCCTGCAGCAACTCGGCCTGCCTGTCAGCTATGAGTTGCTGGAAGACGACGGCCCGGCCAAGGCGCTGGTCTGGCGGCGGTTTTATGCCGCATTGGTGGCCGACCCCACGCTCAAGGTCGACTTCGAGTCAGTAGTTTTGACGCATGGCCGTTTCCAGGCCGACAAGGCGCTGCAGGTGGCTTTGGACAAGCGAACCGAATTTATGCTGGCCGATGTGCATGGTGTGGTGGATGAGTCGGTAGACCGTTTCGCCGTCCGCTTCCCGCAACTTGCCGGTTTTGCTGAGCCCGAGGCTGCGCTGGCAACCGCGCAGGCCAGGCAGGTCTGGCTGGCGCGTGCCGCCCAACTGGGCACCGAGAAAAACAAGACGCCACAAAAAGCGGCTGCCCTTGTCATTGATGCCTTTGAGCTGGATGACATGGGCGCACGCTGTGACGGCTTGCGAAAGGCCTTTTTTGTCGCCGACGAAGACCGGCTGACGCACAACCTGCTGAAATTCCCGGCGGCCATTGAAGCCGAGCCGGAACTGCAGGCCCTGTGTGCTGCGCGGCATCAGCATCGGGCCTGGGACTACCAGCAGCGCATGGCGCGTCTTTCGCGCGTGTTGCTGGCCGAGTTCACGGCGCTTAAACGTGAACGCGGCTGGGTTGACATGAACGACGTCGAGCGCGCGGCGCTGGTCATGCTGAGCGACCCGGTGTTGTCGGGCTGGGTGCAGGAAAGGCTGGACGCGCGCATACGGCACCTGATGATTGATGAGTTTCAGGACACCAACCCGCTGCAGTGGCAGGCGCTGCATGCCTGGCTGAGCGGTTATTCAGGCGCGGGTAACGCGCCCAGTGTCTTTATCGTCGGTGACCCGAAACAAAGTATTTACCGTTTTCGCCGGGCCGAGCCGCAGGTGTTTATTGCCGCGCAGGCGTTCATCCGCGAGGGTCTGCAGGGCGATTTGCTGGCCTGCGACCACACGCGGCGCAACAGCGTCGCCGTGATTGCCGCCGTCAATAACGTGATGGGCGATGCACGTGAGAACGATGGCTACGAAGGCTTTCGCAACCATACCAGTGCGTCTGAAGAAAATGGTGCGGCCGTCAGGTTGCCGCCCATTTCCCGTGATGCGGGTGAAACAGGCAACGATGCTTACGAAGCCGCAGGCGAAGGCTGGCGTGACAGCCTGAGCACGCCGCGTGAACTGCCTGAAGAAACCTTGAGGACCCGGGAAGCGCGGCAGGCCGCAGGCTGGATTGCCAGCCGGATAGCGCAGGGCTTGGTGCCTTCCGAAGTGATGGTGCTGTCGCGCAAGCGTGCCGGCCTGCTGCCGTTGCAGGACGAACTGCGCGCGCTGCACATACCCGCGCAGGTTGGTGAAAAGACCGAATTGATCGATTGCTGCGAGGTACTCGACATTGTTGCGCTGGTCGATGTACTGGTATCGACGCAGCATGACCTGTCGCTGGCGCGGGCGCTGCGTTCCCCGCTGTTCGGCCTGGGCGACGATGCGCTCGTGCAGATAGTGCTGGCGCGCGGTGATGCAAAAACCTCGTGGTTTGAGCTGCTGCAAACGCAATGCCCCCATGGTCCGGCATTTGAAGGGCTGGCACGCCGTCTGTTGAAGTACAAGGGCTGGGTTGACAGCCTGCCGCCGCACGATGCGTTGCAGGCGATTTACCACGATGGTGATGTACTGGCCCGCTTTGCGGCGGCCGCCCCTGCTGCCAGCCGCGCCACAGTGCTGGCCAACCTGAGGGCGCTGTTGAACGTGGCCTTGCAACTCGATGGCGGGCGCTATGCCACACCTTATGCTTTTGTGCGTGCATTGAAGGCCGGTGGCCTGCAGGCACCGGCAGCGGTCAACCCCAATGCCGTACGCCTGCTGACCATTCACGGTGCCAAAGGGCTGGAGGCCGAGGCCGTGTTGCTGCTGGATACCGACACGCCAGAGCGCAATGCCGACAGCATGGGGGTGCTGATAGATTGGCCGGGCAAGGCGGCCGCACCGCAAAAGTTTGTGTTTCTCGTCAGCGAAAGCCGGCCGCCGGCCTGTGCTGTCGACATGCTGGAACAGGAACAGGCCGAAAGGGCGCGCGAAGAACTCAATGCGCTTTATGTGGCGCTGACCCGCGCCAGAAACACGCTGGTGGTGTCGTCAATAGAGCCGCACGTTGGAACCACCCGAAGCTGGTGGAAGCGGCTTTACCCGTTTGTGGCGGAGACTTCAGTGCCGCCTGAAGCCAGCCTGTCTGCAGTCGGCGACCAGCCTGAAGACGCCCGTTTTTTGCTGCCTGAATTGCCTGAATTGCCTGTATCGCTGCAAGCACAGCCCCCACTGGAAGCCGACTCACCCGGTGATACCGACAGTTCACGGCTTGGCCAGGCCATGCACCGTTTGCTGGAGTGGGGTATACGCGCTGACATTCCAGCCGGCAGCCGCGCCGCTGCCGGCGTGGCGCGTGAGTTTGGCCTGAGCGCAGCGCAACTGACCGAGGCCGTCGCGATGGCAGCGCGCATACGCGGCGGCGAGGCAGCGTGGGCCTGGGACAGCGCTGTGGTTAGCTGGCAGGGCAATGAAGTCGAATTGCTGCATCAGGGGCAGACCTTGCGCCTTGACCGGCTGGTGCAGCGCAGGGATGCGGGCCACGACGGCCACTGGTGGGTGCTCGATTACAAATCGGCCCACCAGCCGCAGCGAAGCGCGCAGAACGTTGCCCAGTTGCAGGGCTACCGTGAGGCCCTGCGCGCGATTTACCCGGGCGTAGAGGTGAAGGCCGCTTTCCTGACCGCTGCCGGAACGCTTGTTGAAGTCGCCTGAGCGGCGCTTTTCCCCAAGGGTGCTGCATCCAGCGGTTTGTAAAGGCCGTACCTGTTATGGCCGTTCGGGTCACACTGCAGCGTCTTCCAAATTCTTAAAAACACCAAGGAAATCCATGTTCAAACCTGTCATCGTCTCATTCGCCGTGATGGCTGTTGCGTCCACCAGCGCGGCGTTTGCGCAGGCCCCGGCCTCGCCGCAGGTGCGCCTGCGCGCCACGATTGAAAAGGTGGATGCGACCAGCATGACCGTCAGGGAACGCAGCGGTGAAGTCATCACGCTGGTGCGCCCGGCCAGCATGGATGTGTCCGAGGTTTACCCGCTGGCGCTCCGCGACATCAAGGCAGGCAGCTACATTGGCACAGCGGCAATGCCGCAGGCCGACGGCACCCAGCTGGCGATTGAAGTGCTGGTGTTCCCTGAGGCGGCACGCGGTGCTGGCGAAGGCCACCGCCCGTGGGATCTGCGCCCCGACAGCACCATGACCAATGCCACGGTGGCTGACCTGGCGGCAGCACCTTCAGCTGTGCCCGGCGGTCAGAAGTTGACGCTCAAATACAAGGACGGCGAAAAGACCGTCATCGTGCCGCCTGGCGCACCGGTCGTGAGCTTCAAGCCCGGGAAGTCTGATGAGGCTGCGCTGATCGTACCTGGCGCAAAAGTCATGATCACTGCGCAGGAAGTGGGCGGCAAACCGACGGCACTGCGCGTGATCGTCGGGCGCAACGGCTTCGCACCGCCCATGTAAGGCCGCGGCGCGCCTTGGCCTGGCTGGCGGCAGGACTTGGTAATGCTATCTATTTGCTAGCATGTCGCGCTAGTCCAGACTGAGCTGCAGGCATTTTTGATACCTGAAAACGGTGTTTTAAGGCCGTTTTTCAATGGTTTTAAGATATTAAATTGATGTATACATCAAGATTTTTGAATTTCTTTGGTTACCATGAATTTTCTTGATGTATACATCAATTATCCTGACTGAGGTCGTTAAAATAGGCTGGTTTTAGCAATCAAATCGGCCTCCAGCCCAATACCGACTAGCGGCACCAGCTATAAAAACCATAGCAAATGGTTGGCCGTTGCGCCGGTTTCACGACAGGTTTTCTTGAATACTTCCACTTCTCCTTCCGGTCTTTCTGCCGCTTTATCCTCCTCAACCCAGCTGCGCATCGCCATCATTGGCGGCGGCCCGGCCGGGCTGATGGCCGCTGAAACACTGGCCGCGGCCGGAGGCAGCGTTTCGGTGCAGCTGTATGACGCAATGCCTTCGATAGGGCGCAAGTTCCTGCTGGCTGGCAAGGGCGGGCTGAACCTGACCCATTCCGAGCCTTTCGAGCCCTTTATGTCTCGTTACGACGAGCGCAGCGATGTGCTGCAGCCCATGCTGGCGTCATTCGGCCCTGCCCAGGTTTGTGCCTGGGCAGAAGCGTTAGGCATAGAAACCTTCGTAGGAAGTTCCAGCCGGGTTTTTCCGAAGGATATGAAAGCTGCGCCCTTGCTGCGCGCCTGGTTGCACCGCCTGCGGGCGGCCGGTGTCCAGTTCACGATGCGGCATCGCTGGACTGGCTGGAATGCGGACGGCGCACTGACCTTTTCAACGCCCGCCGGCGAGTTGGCCGTGCAGTTCGACGCGGTGGTGCTGGCGCTCGGCGGTGCCAGCTGGGCACGCTTGGGCTCCGATGGCGCCTGGGGGCCTTTGCTGGACGCGCGTGGCGTTGCGCTGGCGCCGCTGCAGCCGGCCAATTGTGGTTTTCAAGTCGGTTCTGCCGGCCACGCCGGAGAGGGCGAAACGCGCCGCGAATTCCTCCGGGAACTGGTCGGCAAGGGCCAGCAAAAAAGCGGCTGGACTAACCATTTCTCCACCAAATTCGCGGGGCAGCCTTTCAAGTCCGTGGCTATCAGTTTTACCGATTCGCAGGGCCGCAGCTTCAGCCGCAAGGGCGAGTTTGTCGCCACCGCCAGCGGAGTGGAGGGCAGCCTGATTTATGCCGCATCGAAGCTGCTGCGCGATGAAATTGCAGCCAAGGGCAGCGCCACCTTTTTGCTCGACCTTCTGCCGGCCAAATCGGCCGAACAGGTGTTGGTGGAAGTA
This sequence comes from Pseudomonadota bacterium, assembly GCA_040388075.1. Lineage (GTDB taxonomy): Bacteria > Pseudomonadota > Gammaproteobacteria > Burkholderiales > Burkholderiaceae_C > Polaromonas. The sequence goes on from JAZKCN010000003.1 coordinate 189,038, forward strand.
CGCCATCCGCGGGGCTCACGTTCGCTGTCCAGCCATCTGAAAAGCCGGCTGGGCCTGGAAGGTATCAAGGCCGCGATGCTGCATGAGCTGCTGGGCAAGGACGATATCGGCGACCCGGTCAAGCTGGCCCATGCGATCAAGGCCTTGCCGGTTACTGTGATTGCCACCAGACCTCTGGACGAGGCCATAAGTACGGCAGGTGGCGTCCGGTTCGGACAGCCTCTGGAGAAGCTGCAGTTTGCAGAAGATCGGGGTTTGCCATATCCGGTGTTTTGCGCCGGTGAAATGCTGGACTGGGAAGCACCCACCGGCGGCTACCTGCTGACGGCCTGCATGGCGACAGGGCAGACTGCCGGGCAGGGCGTTTTGCGCCACTTCGGCCTCTGACAACGCCTGTTTTGCGCGTTTCACTATCGAATCGGCGACCCGGCACCAGCGCTTCCGTGGCGGCCTTTCTGGGCCCCGGATAAACCCCTGAAATGCAAGTGGTGCGCCGCCAGCGGGCCTGTTTGCCCGCATACAATCACGGGCTGTGTTCTCTGGCAGCAGTAGAACGAGTCTTCTGACCTGAAGTTAACAAAATTTTTGTGGAGTTTGCCGTGTTCATTTCTTCTGCTTTTGCCCAGACCGCCCCAGCCGCAGCCGGTGGTAGCGACATGATGTCTTCGCTGACCGGCATGCTGCCGCTGGTGCTGATGTTTGTGGTGCTGTATTTCGTGATGATCCGCCCGCAGATGAAAAAGCAGAAGGAACACCGCGCGATGATCGATGCACTGGCCAAGGGTGATGAAGTCGCCACCGCTGGCGGCCTGCTCGGCAAGGTGACCAGGCTGGGCGACGCCTACCTGTCGCTGGAACTTGCCCCCGGTGTTGAAGTGCAGTTGCAACGCAGTGCCATCGTGCAGGTATTGCCCAAGGGCGCTATCGCCACTGCTGCCAAATAAGCGTCCCCTGCAGGCGGGCCTTGTCTTGTATATGGCCAGCTTGCAACACTGAGCGGTTGCCGTTATTTTGCCGCCTCCCTAGTTCACCAGGAACAGCATCCCCATGAATCGTTATCCGGTCTGGAAGTACATCATCATCGCGGTTGCGTTGCTGGTCGCCGTCCTCTACGCCCTGCCCAATTTTTTTGGTGAGTCGGAGGCCGTGCAGGTCTCCAGCCGCAAGGCCATCGTCAAGGTAGACCAGACCACGGTGGTCCGGGTCGAGCAGGCCTTGAAGGATGCCAACCTGGCGGCTGAGTCGGTGCAGTTTGACGGCAATTCCGTCAAGGCGCGCTTCAACGATACCGACACCCAGGGCAAGGCACGTGATGCGATCCAGCGTGCTCTCAATCCGGATGCGAACGATCCCTCCTACGTCGTCGCCCTGAACCTGCTGTCGCGTTCGCCGGCATGGCTGACTTACCTGCATGCAGCGCCCATGTATCTCGGACTGGACCTGCGCGGTGGCGTTCACTTCATGCTGCAGGTGGACATGCAGGCGGCGCTGACCAAAAAGGCCGAATCGCTGGCTGGTGACCTGCGCCTGTCGCTGCGCGAGAAAAACATCCGCCATGCGGGCATCAACCGCACCGCACAAACCATCGAAATCCGTTTTCGCGACACACAGACCCTGACGGCGACAAAAAACCTGATCCAGGACCAGTTCCCGGACCTGCAGACCACCGACGCGCCTGAAGGCACCGAGTACAAGATGGTCGCGGTCATCAAGCCTGAAGCCGCACGCCGGATTCAGGACCAGGCGCTCAAGCAAAACATGGTCACGCTGCACAACCGCATCAACGAACTTGGTGTGGCTGAACCGGTGATCCAGCAGCAGGGGCTTGACCGCATCGTGGTTCAACTGCCCGGTGTGCAGGACACCGCCAAGGCCAAGGACATCCTGGGCCGCACCGCCACGCTTGAAATGCGTCTGGTCGATGAGAGCGCCGAAGGCCGCGCGGCAGAAAACAATACCGGTCCCGTGCCTTTCGGCTCGGAGCGCTACCTGGAACGTGATGGGCGTCCTGTCATCCTGAAGAAACAGGTCGTCATCACCGGCGAGAACCTGACTGACGCGCAGCCCGGCTTTGACTCGCAGAATCAGGCGCCCAAGGTTGACCTGACGGTAGATGCCAAAGGCGGCCGCATCATGCGCGACACCAGCCGCGAAAACCTGAAAAAACGCATGGCCATCGTGCTGTTTGAAAAGGGCAAGGGTGAGGTGCTGACGGCACCTGTTATCCAGGGCGAACTGGGTAACCGCTTTCAGATCTCGGGCTCGATGTCGGTGAGCGAGGCCAACGACCTGGCGCTGCTGTTGCGCGCCGGTTCGCTCGCAGCGCCCATGGAGATCATCGAAGAACGCACCATAGGTCCGTCGTTGGGTGCGGAAAACATCTCCAAGGGCTTTCACAGTGTTGCCTGGGGCTTTGCCGTGATCGTGGTTTTCATGGCGCTTTATTACATGCTGTTTGGCCTGTTCTCCGGTATTGCGCTGGCTTTCAACCTGCTGTTGCTGGTGGCCGTCCTGTCCATGCTGCAGGCAACGCTGACCTTGCCCGGCATGGCGGCCATGGCGCTTGCACTGGGTATGGCAATTGATTCCAATGTGCTGATCAATGAACGGGTGCGTGAAGAGCTGCGCAACGGCGCCTCGCCGCAGGCCGCCATCAATGCCGGTTATGAGCGTGCCTGGGCAACGATTCTCGACTCGAACATCTCCACGCTTATCGCCGGCCTTGCACTGCTGGCTTTTGGCTCCGGCCCGGTGCGCGGTTTTGCCGTGGTCCATTGCATAGGCATATTGACCAGCATGTTCTCCGCTGTGTTCTTCTCGCGCGGCCTGGTCAACTTCTGGTATGGCCGGCAGAAAAAGCTGAAATCCGTATCGATTGGCACGGTCTGGCGCGCGCCTGTCGAGGTACAGCCTGAATCCAAAACACGCGTTGCCGCGAAATAACACCAGCAGGACCTCATAGCCATGGAATTCTTCAAGATTCGCAAAGACATTCCCTTCATGCGGAATGCGCTGATATTCAACGTGATCTCGTTTGCCACGTTTGCACTGGCCGTGTTCTTCCTGTTCTCGCGTGGCCTGCACCTGTCGGTGGAGTTCACTGGCGGCACGGTGATGGAAGTTGCCTACCAGACGGCACCTGACGTTGAAAAACTGCGCACCACCGTCTCCGGTCTCGGGTTTTCCGATGTGCAGGTGCAGAACTTTGGTAGTTCACGTGATGTGATGATCCGTTTGCCGGCACAAAAAGGTGTCAGTACGGCTCAGCAAAGTGAAAAAGTGCTGACGGCGCTGAAAGTGCAGGACCCGCAGGTGGTGCTCAAGCGCACCGAGTTTGTCGGTCCGCAGGTAGGTGAGGAGCTGGCCCATGACGGGCTCAAGGCGCTGGGCATGGTGGTGGTCGGCATCATGATCTACCTCGCGATCCGTTTCGAATGGAAATACGCGGTCGCCGCCATCATCGCCAACCTGCACGATGTGATCATCATTCTCGGATTTTTCGCCTTCTTCCAGTGGGAGTTTTCACTCTCCGTGCTGGCCGCCGTGTTGGCCGTGCTGGGCTATTCGGTGAATGAATCTGTGGTTATTTTCGACCGGATTCGTGAAAATTTCCGTCGTTATCGCAAGATGGATACGGTGCAGATCATTGACAACGCCATTACCTCGACCATCAGCCGTACCATCATTACCCATGGCTCCACCCAGATAATGGTGTTGTCCATGTTGCTGTTCGGTGGTCCGACGCTGTTTTATTTCTCGCTGGCTTTGACGATTGGCATTCTTTTCGGGATCTACTCCTCGGTGTTTGTGGCTGCAGCGATTGCAATGTGGCTGGGCATCAAGCGGGAAGACCTGATCAAGACGGCCAGTGTGAAAAAAGATGAGGACCCGAACGACCCGAATGCGGGTGCGACCGTGTAAGCTGCATACTAATTAACTAACAAACCAAGCAGTGCTTTTTAACGTCTGTGGCCGTCGATAAAAACAACAACAGTACGCTGGGTACGCAGGTCCGTGCGATTTTCACGGAGCAGGCGGGTCAGGTATTGCCACAACTCGCCAGTGAAATCATCGACAGGTTTGTAGAACTGGTGGACCAGCCTGCCAGCGCGCCTGAGATGCAGGAGCGCCGTGATGCATGGCTGGTCTTTAAAACCAATAGTGCTGCCTGGATAGCCGGGACGGGCAGGGCCTGGAAAAAGGCTCAGGAAGCGCCACCCATCACAGCTGCAGCCAGGTCATTGCTCGAAACCGGTAATTTCGAACTGATGGGCAATGAGGTGATGGAAGACAAGATTCTGTCTTCCCGGCTGTCGTTGCGTCTGCTTGACTTTGCGAGTTGGGAGCTGAACGACCTGCGTCTGCGCGTACAAAGCATAGAGAACACTGCCGAGCTGGCCAAAAATGATGTGCTCAGGCCCGAGGTGCTGGCCGAAAAATTGGTGGAGCAATGGGCTGCGGTGGGTCTTTCCCGCGAACACTGGATGATGGTCCAGGACATTATCCAGGCCAGGCTGGCCGAACACTTGCTGGAGGCTTATCACAGCGCCAATGAATTCCTGGTCCGCAAGGGCATCATGGCCGAAATCGACCTGCGACCACTGGTCAAACGTGCAAAATCCTCTTCCGGCCCGGTGACGGCTGGTGCCATGGGAGGAGCGACGCAGGGGGGCGCTCCCGGTGCTGGGGGTAAGGGCGCTGGAGGTGGTGGAGGTGGTGGAGGTGGTGGAGGTGGTGCAGGTGGTACAGGTGGTACAGGCGGTACAGGTGGCACAGGCGGTACAGGCGGTACAGGTGGCACGGGCGGTATAGGCGGTACAGGTGGTATAGGCGGCGCAGGAGGACGCCTGACCGGCAATGCCGTCTTCGATGAAACCCGCATGCAGACGGCGACCAGCCCGCTGGCCAGGACAAAGATGCGCGCGCAGGGCGTCATGGGGCAACTCAAGCGCATGCTGACCAATCAGGTCGAGGGTTACGACGACAGCAAGGTGTCGCAGGCTTCGCCGCAACTGGCGAAGGTATTTGCAGGTATGCGGGCTTCGGAGGCCGAGCGCACCCAGCTGGCTGAAGTCCCGGGGCAGGTATACAGTGCAGCTCATGTGGACCAGGCCGTGGGCATGGTGCGCCAGCGCACAAGTGCACTGAAACAGGCCGCTTCAACGACTTCCGAAAAAGCCACGATTGAAATCGTGGCTTTGATGTTCCAGAGCATCCTGGCCGAAGACCGCATTCCGCCGGCAATACGTGTCTGGTTCGCCCGGCTGCAGATGCCGGTGCTGCGTGTGGCAATTTCCGAGCCGGAGTTTTTTGGCACATTGCAGCACCCTGCGCGCATGCTGATAGACCGCATGGGCTCCAGTGTGCTGGGCTTTGATGCCGGCGTGACGGGTGGCGCCATCGAAGTCGAGATCAAGCGCATCGTCCAGGTGATCGAGCAATACCCTGAGACCGGACGCCGGGTCTTTCAGCTCGTGTATGACGAGTTTCAGAAGTTCCTCTCAAAATTCCTGTCCCAGCAGGGCAGTGCCGCACGTGTTGTCAGTGTTGCCCAGCAGGTCGAGCAAAAAGAGACCATGGCCATCCAGTACACCATCGAGTTGCGCAGCATGCTCAACGACATGCCGGTGCGTGATGAAATCCGCGAGTTCCTGTTCAAGGTATGGGCCGAGGTGCTGGCCATTGCCGCGATGCGCAACGGCCCCCAGCACGAAGAAACCATCACACTCAAAAGAGCAGCTGCTGACCTTGTATGGGCTGCCAGCGCCAAACCCAACCGTGTAGACCGGGCGAAGGTAATTTCCGACCTTCCGAAGTTGTTGCAACTTTTGCGTGTCGGCATGTCCATGCTGGGCTTGGACACCAAGGCGCAGGACGCGCACATCAAGACGATTAGCGATATCCTGGCAGATGCCTTCATGTCCAAAACCGATTCGATATCGAGCGAACGGATCGAGGCAATGGCCAAGCGGCTGGCCAATCTCGAGGATTACCTGTCCGATGAGGACGTCGGTGACCTGCCACTGGATAGCGAGAGCCTGGTCATGATGATTGGCATAGATGCTGCCGACATCCAGGTGATTGCCGATGGCGGCAGCCAGCCTACCGATGCTATGCGGGCCTGGGCCCAGGAGTTGCTACTGGGTTCATGGTTCACGCTTGACCACAACGGCAAGACCAGTCATGTGCAGTTTGCCTGGCGCAGTGATGGCAAGCAACTTCACCTGTTTGCATCGTCGGATGGCCGTAATTTCCTGATCCAGGCGCGACGCCTGGCAGCTTATCTGCAGGCCGGCTTGCTGGTGCCGACCGAAGACGAGGCGCTGACCGTGCGCGCCACCCGCGACGCGCTGGCCAAGCTCGACGCCAATCCGGAACGTTTGCTGGGTTAATTCAAATTGGTGGGGCCATGCCGCCTGAGCCCAGGGCCGTCCCATGCAAGGCCAGCCCCCTCGGAGGCAGAGAGCTACACGCAGTGAGCGGATGTGGGGGCGATGAAGGCCGTAGCGCCGGGCCGCCCCAAGCAAGGCCGGCCCCCTCGGGGGGCAGAGAGCTACACGCAGTGAGCGGATGTGGGGGCGATGAAGGCCGTGGCGCAGGGCCGCCCCAAGCAAGGCCAGCCCCCTCGGGGGCAGAGAGCTACACGCAGTGAGCGGATGTGGGGGCGATGAAGGCCGTAGCGCAGGGCCGCCCCAAGCAAGGCCAGCCCCCTCGGGGGGCAGAGAGCTACACGCAGTGAGCGAACGTGGGGGCGATATTAATGGGCCAGGCGCTGCTCGGTGTCGTCGCAGAGCTCATCGAGTACAAGTGCATCCGGCTCTTCGCCGAAACTCCAGTAAACCATCAGCACGATGATCTTGAGGTCGTCCAGGCTTAGCGGGTCGCCTGGCGCGGCCATCGCACGATCCAGCACGATCTCGCGCATGTGCGGGGGCAGGACACCTGAGGACTCCAGGAAGCTGACAAAGCCCAGGGTTTCGGCCCCCAGGTGTTCCTGTTCGGTGACCGAATAGATACGCAGGCTGTCAGTGGATTGGGCTTGCACGCTGTGGGTCTTGCCTTGTGGGTCTGCAGACGCCGGGGAACCCGTAGCCGGAAGGCAAATCTGCGTGCTCTGGGCAGCTGTGTTCAGGCCATCGAGCCAGACCAGTGCTGCCTGTATCTCCTCCGGCTCAAAGCCGGCTGCCGTGAGCTTGCGGCCCAGGTGGTGAAGTTCGGGGCAAGCGTCACCTTGCCAATAATTCTCGTAGACGTACACCAGTACTTCAAACATGCTTTCAATATAACGCAGTTATGGCGCCTGCCGTCAAACGCGGCTCACCGTTTTTTGCGCTTGTCCCGGGTCTTGCCTTGCTAAAATCGCTGGCGAACCAAACTCCGGAGTGCAATGGTCTTTTTCTGGTACACGCTGGCAGGTGGCATCGCAACCGCAGCGCACTATGTGGTGTTGCTTGTCCTGGTGGAAATATTTGGGCTGTCGCCTGCGCCTTCTGCCGTGGCTGGTGCGCTTGTCGGCGCTGCGGTGTCTTATATGGTTAACCGCCGCATCACTTTCCCTGGCAGCACGGTACGCCATCAATCGGCGGTGCCGCGCTTTCTGGCTGTGGCCGGCGCTGGTGCCCTGGTCAACGGTGTAGTCGTCTGGACGGGCGTGCACTGGTTGTCATGGCACTATCTGGCAGCTCAGGTGCTGGCCTCCCTGATTGTTCTTTGCCTCACTTACAGCCTCAACCGTTACTGGACCTTCGCCCGATGAATTCAAGCCCTGACGTGACCGGTAGCCCCGCCTCCAGAACGCCCTGCGCGGTCAGCGTCGTCGTCCCCGCCTACAACGAGGAAGACGTGCTGCCGATTTTTCATGCCCGCCTGGCTGCCGCGCTTCAGGGCCTGCAAGGCGGCTGGGAAGTTATCTACGTCAACGATGGCAGCAAGGACGGCACGTTGCGTATATTGAAAGAGCTTCAGGCCAGCGACGCGCGTGCGGGTTTTGCATCACTGAGCCGCAATTTCGGCAAGGAGTCGGCTATGACTGCCGGCCTGCAGCTGGCCCGCGGCGAAGCGGTGATCATGATCGATGCGGACCTGCAGGACCCGCCCGAGCTGATACCCGCGATGGTGCAGTCCTGGAAGCAGGGCGCGGATGTGGTCAACATGCGCCGCAAGACCCGTGAAGGCGAGACCTGGTTCAAGAAGTTTTCTGCGCACTGGTTTTACCGCTTTATCAACTGGCTGTCCGAGGTGCCCATCCCTGAGGACGTTGGTGATTTCCGTCTGCTGAGCCGCCGCGCCGTCGACTCGCTGAACCAGTTGCCCGAGAGCAACCGTTTCATGAAGGGCTTGTTTGCCTGGGTGGGCTACAAGCAGGTCATCATGGAGTACGACCGTCATTCGCGAGCAGCAGGCACGACAAAATTTCCGTATTTCAAGCTGTTCAATTTTGCGATTGAAGGCATCACCGGCTTCTCGGTCGTGCCGCTCAGGCTGGCCAGCTACGCCGGTTTCCTGACAGCGTTTGCCGCGTTTGTCTACGCGCTGGTGCTGCTGGTCAAGACACTGACGATAGGTGATTCCGTCCGGGGTTTTCCAACATTGATACTGACCATACTGATACTGGGCGGCCTGCAACTGATGGCGATGGGCATCATCGGTGAATACCTGGGCCGGCTGTTCATGGAAAGCAAGCGTCGTCCTCTGTACCTGCTCGACGAATACCTGCCGGCCGCACTGGTTGTGCAGGAGCCAGTGCAAGCTGCCGCAGCTGGATACGTTTCATGAGCCGCCAATCCGTTTCGGGCACCAGCCGCTTGTTGTGCTGGACACTGGGCATAGTCGCGTTGCTCAGGCTGCTGACACTGGGACTGTATCCGCTGACCGACACCACCGAGGCGCGTTACGGTGAAGTGGCTCGCAAGATGGTGGAGCTCAACGACTGGATCACGCCCTGGTACGACTATGGCGTTCCGTTCTGGGCCAAACCCCCGCTGTCTACCTGGCTGACGGCTGCCAGCATGAAGCTGTTCGGCGTCAACGAGTTTGCGGCGCGCCTGCCGTATTTTGTTCTCGCTGTAGTTATTGCCTGGCTGGTCTGGGACTGGGCCAGGCGCTGGTCCCGGCGTGAGGCGCTGCTGGCCGTTGCGGTGATGAGCGGCACCATGCTGTATTTCATCGCGTCTGCAGCCGTGATGACTGACATGGCGCTGGTGCTGGGCACGACACTGGCGATGCGTGGTTTCTGGGCGCCGTTTGAACGTGCAGAGGCGCAGCGGCCAAAAGAAGGCTGGCTGCTGTTTGTCGGGTTAGGCCTCGGCCTTCTTGCCAAAGGGCCGATTGCACTGGTGCTGGCCGGCATTCCCATTTTTCTCTGGACGGTTTTTAGCGGCAACCTCGTGAACGTCTGGAAGCGCCTGCCCTGGATCAGGGGTGGTCTTCTGATGCTGGTGATTGCGGTGCCCTGGTACTGGCTCGCCGAAATGCGCACGCCGGGCTTCTGGGAGTACTTCTTTATAGGCGAGCACTGGAAGCGGTTTACCGTGACCGGCTGGGCTGGCGACAAATACGGCACCGCACACGCCACCGCACGCGGCGCGATCTGGCTGCTGGCACTGGCGGCCTGCCTGCCCTGGACATTGCTGCTTCCCTGGCTTGTGATTGGTCGCAAGGCTGCTGCGAAAGCCGCAGGTGTAGCTTTTCCTCGGCCTGACCCGTCTCCTCGTCACTGGCGGCTTTACCTGCTGGTCTGGGCCCTGTCACCCTGCCTGTTCTTCACGATGTCCGGCAATATCCTGTGGACTTACGTGTTGCCGGCGTTGCCTGCCGTGGGTCTGTTGGCTGCTGGCTGGCTGGCCGCCGATGTGAGGGCACGGCTTGTCGATTCTTTGGTTGCGGCAGGCGTGCTGGTCATGGCCTTGCTGGTCGCTTTTTACTTTATCAATGAACAGCGGGCCGACAGCTGGAAATCCGCCAAACGCGCGGTAATCGAGTACACGCTGCAGGGTAATGGCCAGCAGCCGTTGTTGTTCATTGGCGATCTGCCTTATTCCGCATCCTTTTACAGCGGCGGCAAGGCAAAGGCAGTTGCGGACAATGCCGAATTGTCAGAGCGCATTGCCAAAGGTTCTGTGTTTGTGGCACTCAATCCCGACCAGGTAAATGCCCTGACACCCGAGTTGAAGGGCGGGTTGCGTTTGCGGGCAAGCTCCGGTGCGTACAGGCTGTACTCAAGTCCATGAAGTCAATTGTTAATATATAAGTTAACTTTTGGGTTGGTGGCCAGCTTGTCAGCCTTTACAAGTACTCAAAATGCCCGAAAAATGCCTTTTTTGAGGCATAAAAATGCCTGAAACCCTTTGTTGACTAGCGTGACCAGCTACACTTTTTATAGCAACCAGAAAGCCTGATGATTGTCCGTTTTAATATTGATTCAGCCGGCCAGAGCCAGTTTGACTACCGCGTGACACACGAGGGTGAGGAAATCTACGGCGACACCGGACTCGCCAGCCTCGAGGACTGCGTCAACGCTGCACTTGACGGTCTTGGCAGTGATGCAACGGCGGTGGAAATCGCCTACCGGGGCATCATCAGCGGAACCTATCCGCTGGCGTCCCTGGCCTTGATGACCGAACAGATTGCGCTGCATGCCCTGCAGACCACAGCAGCAGTCGAAGAAGTGCTGCGCTGAGCCTGACCATTTTTTTAGTGAGAAAACTGCCTGATGAATATTGCGACAGCCCTTAAATCCGAAATCTCCCGCGTCTCCCGCAAGGAAGCCAAATCGCAGACACAGCAGCTCAAGAAGGCTTCTGCGCAATACCGCAGCGACATTGCCGCTTTGAAGCGCCGCGTTGCAGAGCTTGAAAAACTAGTGGCCAGGCTGGCCAGAGGACAAGGCAAAAAGGTTGCCGTTTCCGCCGTTGACGACTCCGCTGCAAAGGTCAGGTTTAGCGCGAAGGGACTGGCGACCCAGCGCAAGCGGCTGGCTTTATCGGCTGCCGATATGGGCAAGCTGCTCGGCGTGTCGGGTGCCTCAATTTACCTGTGGGAAGAGGGCAAGACCCGCCCAAGGGCGAATATGCTGCCTGCGATTGCCGCGCTGAGGAAGATGGGGAAAAAAGCCGCAACCGAGAAGCTGGCTGGATAAGAGAGGGGAGAGTGAGAGGTCTGGCAGACGCCAATTGGCGCCTGCAGAAAATAAGGTGACGAGCCTTGATCCCGGCACTGACTCCACAGTTAGGGCTGCTTGGTTCCCCACCTGACCCGGTTGGCCGCTTTATCATGCGGGAAGGCCCGTCACCCGCGATTGTAAGTGACGGCGAATAGCCCTCCAGTCCGCTGTTTTTTTCGCTGCTTGACCTGCGCGCCGGCAACTTAGAATGCACCGATGTCCTATCTTGTTCTTGCACGCAAATACCGGCCGAAAAATTTCTCTGAAATGGTCGGGCAATCGCATGTGGTGCAAGCCCTAGGCAACGCGCTGACCACCCAGCGCCTGCACCATGCCTATCTGTTCACCGGCACCCGTGGCGTAGGCAAGACAACCATCTCCCGCATTCTTGCCAAGTCGCTGAACTGCCTGGGTCCCGATGGAACAGGCGGCATTACGGCCACACCCTGCGGTGTTTGCCAGGCCTGTACCGATATCGACAGCGGACGTTTTGTTGACTACACCGAACTGGATGCCGCTTCGAATCGGGGTGTCGACGAAATCGCGCAGTTGCTGGAGCAGGCGGTTTACAAGCCGGTGGTGGGGCGCTTCAAGGTCTTCATGATCGATGAGGTCCACATGCTGACCAATACGGCCTTCAACGCGATGCTGAAGACGCTTGAAGAGCCACCCGAATACCTCAAGTTTGTGCTGGCCACGACCGACCCGCAAAAAGTGCCGGCCACCGTGCTGTCGCGTTGCCTGCAATTCAACCTTCGCCCCATGGCGCCCGAGACGATACTTGAACATCTGGGCCAGGTGCTGGCTGTTGAACAGGTGCCAGCCGAACCCCAGGCCTTGCGCCTGCTGGCCCGTGCGGCACGCGGCTCCATGCGTGATGCGCTGTCGTTGACCGATCAGGCGATTGCCTTCGGTTCGGGCGAGTTGCTGGAGTCCAGCGTGCGCCTGATGCTGGGTAGCGTTGACCGCTCCTATGTTTTCAGGCTGCTTGATGCGCTGGCTCGTAGCGACGGCAAGACGGTGGTGGAGACCTCCGAAGACCTGCGCCTGCATGGCCTGAGCGCTGCATCGACGCTGGAAGAAATGACCTCCATCCTGCAGCGAATGGCGGTGCTTCAGGCGGTGCCGGAAATGATGGCGAAGGAATCCAGTGCTGCCGATGATGCGGATGCCGATCCGGAAGCCACAGAAACCGCCCGTCTGGCGCAGATACTCGCGCCTGACGAGACCCAACTGCTTTACAGCCTGTGCCTGCATGGCCGTGGCGAGCTGGGTCTGGCGCCCGATGAATATGCGGCGCTCACCATGGTGTTGCTGCGCCTGCTGGCATTCAAACCGCAGGGGGCATCAACACCTGTCAGCGCAGGGGGTGCCGCCGCGCTTTCAAAAAAGCCCCCGCCTGACCCGGTAGCGGCGCCGGCGGCGCTGACGCCTGCACTGAGCGCGTCCAAGCCTGCGGGTGAATACCAGCAGCCGCGTGCTGAAGTCGCGGTGATGTCACCGGTATCCAGGGCTCCAGTTCAAGGCGTGCCGCGTCAAACTTTCAACGAATGGCCCGTTGATTCTTCCGGGCCGCTGGAAAATGCCCGTCCAGTTCCTCAGCCTGTCGTTGTGGCTCCCGCCGCGACAAGGCCAGCGCTGGCCGATGCAGTTGCTGCGCTGGTGGTAGCGCAAACCCCGCTTGGCAACGAATGGAACGATATCGTTGGGCAACTGGTAGCGGCTGAGGCCGTTACTGCCCTGGCCCGTGAGCTGGCACTGCAGTCCGAGTTGTGCGGCCGTGATGGCGACAACTGGATACTGCGTGTCGAGCGGCAGTCATTGAATCAGTCCACCGCCTGCGAAAAACTGCAGGCCGCCGTGCAGGTACTGCTGGGTGCCGGTTCTGCTGTTCGCCTGATCGTCGAGATTGGCGCGGTGGCCGATACACCAGCGCGCCGAAACCTGGCTGCGCAGCAGGAGCGCCAGCGCCAGGCAGAAGAGATTATCCAAAACGACCCTTTTGTGCAGGACATGGTGCGCAACTGGGGTGGCAAAGTAGTGCCGGGCAGTATCAAGCCTGTACTGCGCGCCGCTGTTTCCGCTGCTGCCTGATTGGGCTGCACCGGTCAGATTCCCAAACGATTCTTAAAGGAAAAAAACGATGTTCAACAAAGGACAACTCGCCGGCCTGATGAAGCAGGCCCAGGCCATGCAGGACAACCTGAAGAAAGCTCAGGACGAACTTGCTTTTATTGAGGTGACGGCAGAGTCGGGCAACGGCCTGGTCAAGGTCACCATGACCTGCAAACACGATGTCAAGCGCGTCGAGATAGACCCGAGCCTGCTTGCCGACGACAAGGACATGCTGGAAGACCTGGTGGCGGCAGCCTTTAATGCGGCAGTGCGCAAGGCAGAGGACTTGAGCCAGGAAAAGATGGGCAAGCTGACGCAGGGCATGCCGGGCCTCCCAGGCGGGATGAAGTTCCCATTCTGAGACTTTGTGGGACGGACCGACTGACGCGCGAAGCGCCCGGTCGATCGGTTCCCAACTGATCAGTTCTTCTCTCCTGAGTCCGTGCACCAAGCCACTCCAGCTTTTAGCCTCCAAACAATAGATGCCCACCTCCAACGCCCTTGAAGGCCTGACCCAGGCGCTGCGCAAGCTGCCGGGTGTCGGGGCGAAGTCGGCTGCGCGCATGGCATTTCATTTGCTGCAGCACGACAAGCCAGGCGCACTGCAAATTGCTGCTGCGCTTGAACACGCTGTCAGCAGTATCAAACACTGCTCGCTGTGCAATACGTTGACTGAGCTGGAGGTATGCATCACTTGTGCCGGTCCCCAGCGTGACCGCAGCAAGTTGTGCGTGGTGGAAACGCCTGCTGACCAGGCGGCACTGGAGAGAACGCTGGCTTATAAAGGTCTCTACTTTGTATTGATGGGCAAGCTGAGTCCGCTCGATGGCATAGGCCCGCACGATATTGGCCTGCAAAAACTGTTTGACCGTGTTGTTCCAAAAGATGCCGCAGGCAGTTTGATGCCGCCGGATTCGCGTGAGGTGCAGGAGGTCATTGTGGCGACCAACTTCACGGCAGAGGGGGAGGCCACCGCGCATGTGATCGCGCAGGCCCTGAAAAGCCGGGGTGTGCAGGTGACTCGGCTGGCACGTGGTGTTCCAGTCGGAAGTGAACTGGAATACGTGGATCTGGGAACGATTGCACATGCACTGGTCGACAGGCGATGAGTGGTAAAAAAAGCGGCAGCAGCGCATCCGCGTGAACTAGAATTTTGAAGATCGGCTATGCGTAGTTCGTCTGGCCTGAACATCCCAAAGGTTCATCAACAATGACATTCGCCCGCTTCACATTTGCCTACTGGTGCGTATTCGTAGCTGCTGTCCTCCCTATCATTTGTGCCGGCATTGCCAAATATGGCATGTTCGACAAACCCCGGCGCGATGGCGGTTTTGATAATCACAATCCGCGAGCCTGGCTTGCGCGCCAGACCGACTGGCGTGCGCGTGCCAATGCGGCGCAGGCCAATACTTTTGAGGCGCTGCCCTTCTTTTTTGCCGCCGTCATCATTGCTCACCAGTTGCAGTCGCGGCAGGCGCTGCTGGACATCCTAGCATTCCTGTTCGTTTTGTTGCGCATTGGTTATGTACTGGTCTACATTGCCGATATGGCCAAAACAAGAAGTGCCATCTGGGCGGCGGCGGTGGCCGTCAATATCGCAATATTTTTTTCCGGCTATCGTTGAAAACACTGTTGGCTGACCATGGCCTGACCGTTTTTGCTGCAATGATTTTTCAGGCAGTAACCATTCGTTAATGGATCGGTATTTTTGGTACAAACCCGCACGGGATGACCCCGATGCGGGTTTTTTTTCGCCTCGCTAAGCTTGCTTACAACCGAAAAAAACCAAAAGGGAACAAAACATGACGACGTCCGTACAGTTCACGCGCCGCACATTCGCTGGCGCTACAGCACTCGCCGCAGCGACGCTGGCATTTCCGGCATTGCGCGCACAGACCAAACTTGAAAAAACAAAAATCTCAATGGCCGTTGGTGGCAAGGCTGCTTTTTATTACCTGCCATTGACCATTTCCGAGCAACTGGGCTACTTCAAGGCGGAAGGCCTGGATGTCGAGATCAGTGACTTTGCCGGCGGCGCACGTGCACTGCAGGCGGTGGTTGGCGGCTCTGCCGATGTGTGCTCGGGGGCTTTTGAGCACACCATCAACCTGCAGTCAAAAAACCAGATGTTCCGCGCCTTTGTGCTGCAGGGCAGGGCGCCGCAAATTGCTTTTGGCGTATCTACCAAAGCCATGCCTAACTACAAATCGATTGCCGACCTCAAGGGAAAGAAGATCGGCGTGTCCGCACCAGGCTCGTCGACCAACATGATGGCCAACCTGGTGTTGTCGCGTGGCGGCCTGCAGGCAAGTGATGTGAGTTTTATCGGGGTTGGCACCGCAGCGGGTGCGCTCTCGGCGTTGCGCTCCGGGCAGATTGATGCGATGAGCAACACGGATCCCGTGATGACCATGCTGGAGCAAAAGGGCGATGTGAAAATCATCAGCGACACACGCACGCTCAAGGGAACACAGGAAGTATTCGGCGGCACCATGCCTGCAGCCTGCCTGTATGCCCCAGTGGATTTCATCCAGAAGAACCCCAACACCTGTCAGGCGTTGGCCAATGCCATCGTGCACGGCCTTAAATGGCTGCAGACGGCGGGCCCCGGCGACATCATCAAGACGGTGCCAGAGAGTTATCTGCTCGGCGACCGTGCGCTCTACCTTGCGTCATTCAACAAGGTCCGCGAATCGATATCGCTGGACGGCATCATCCCTGAAGATGGCGCACGCACGGCGCTGAGGGCACTGACCAGTTTTGACCCGAGCATCAAGGCCGACAAAATTGACATCAGCAAGCTCTACACCAATGAGTTTTCACGGCGCGCCAAGGAGCGCTTCAAGGCCTGACAGATGACCGGGCCAGCACTGGCCGGCTGTCCCGCCTCACTGGTTATAGTTCCGGCATGACAGCGCCCGCACTTGAGTTGCAGGACATCACCTGCACGTTCAGATCAAAAGACGACAGCGTCGGCTACACCGCCGTTGGCGATACCACGTTGCGGGTTGAAGCCGGCGAGTTTGTGTCAGTGGTTGGACCCACCGGCTGTGGCAAGTCGACTCTCCTCAACATCAGCGCGGGCCTGTTACCGCCATCCGAGGGTAGCGTGAAAGTGTTTGGTGAAACACTGCAGGGTATCAATACACGGGCTGGGTATATGTTCCAGACCGAAGCGCTGATGCCATGGCGCAGCGCCATAGACAACGTGATGGTCGGTCTGCAGTACCGGGGTGTACCCGACAACGAGGCTCGCAGGCAGGCGCAGGCCTGGCTGGAGCGTGTGGGCCTTGGCGGTTTCGGTGACCGCTATCCGCATGAATTGTCAGGTGGTATGCGAAAGCGGACAGCGCTGGCGCAAGTGCTGGCGCTGGACCCGGACATCATCCTGATGGACGAGCCCTTCAGTGCACTCGATATCCAGACCCGGCAACTGATGGAAAACGAAGTGCTGGAACTCTGGGCCGCAAAAAAGAAGGCGGTACTGTTTATCACGCACGATCTTGATGAGGCGATTGCAATGAGTGACCGCGTCGTTGTGTTGTCGGCAGGGCCTGCTACTCATCCGATAGGCGAATTCGTGATTGACCTGCCCAGGCCGCGCGATGTTGCAGAGGTGCGGATACAGCCCAGGTTTGTCGAATTGCACAAGCAGATATGGAATGTGCTCCGCGACGAAGTCCTTAAAGGGTATGCCCAGCAACTGAAGAAAGTGGCCTGACGATGTGGCGCCACATTAAACCTTCAGACAGCAACCTGCGTATCTGGCAGGTCTGTTTGCTGATCGCTTTTATGGCCGGCTGGCACCTGATTTCCCGTGACCAGCAAGTTGCCTTTTTTCTTGGCGAGCCGATTCTGGTGGCCGGGCGGGTGTGGAGCTGGTTCATGCCTTTTGCATTTGGCCCCAGCGCCCTGTTTCCGGAAGGATTGCGCGGCAATGCAGATATTTATATCCACTTGGGCACCACCCTGCTGGAGACGGTCCTGGCCTTTGGTCTTGGGACGCTATTCGGGCTTGCTTGCGGCCTGTGGCTTGCGTTGGCGCCGCTGGCGGCTGCGGTGCTGGATCCTTACATCAAGGCCGCCAACTCGATGCCGCGCGTAATTCTCGCGCCCATCTTTGCGCTCTGGTTTGGGCTCGGCATCTGGAGCAAGGTGGCGCTGGCCATCACGCTGGTGTTTTTTGTCGTGTTCTTCAACGTCTACCAGGGTGTCAAGGAAGTTAGCCCGGTGGTGCTGGCCAATGCACGAATGCTGGGCGCCAACCAGCGGCAACTGCTGCGCACGGTTTATTTACCGAGCGCTACCAGCTGGGTGTTTTCCAGTTTGCACACCTCGGTGGGGCTGGCCTTCGTGGGGGCGGTGGTGGGTGAATACCTGGGTTCCGCGCGCGGTGTAGGTTACCTGATACTGCAGGCCGAGGGCACTTTCGACGTGAACACCGTTTTCGCTGGTATTGTGGTGCTTACTGCCTTCGCATTGTTGCTGGATGGCATCGTCGGCCGTATCGAAAGACGGCTGATGAAGTGGCAACCGCGCATCGGCGAAACTGAAAAACTCTAAGCCCTCGAGCGCTGTTCACCAGTGCTTTCGCCAGGCTTGACTAAAAATCCCAGTTTCCGGAGCATCCAGAAGGTGCAAGCCGGACAGCTGGCGTGTGGAACCAGACAGCAGCTTATTCTTCAGTCGCCGATGTAATTCACCGGCAGTTCTTTTCCCAATCGTCCTACAGTTGCCATGTGTACCTGGGGTCTACAGTTCAGGTTCTGTCACAAGCAAACACCGAAGGACGCATCATGAATCTCTCACTGAGCATTGGCCCGCTGGTCGCACTGATTGCCGGCATCCTGATCCTTCTGGTGCCGCGCCTGCTCAATTACATCGTGGCGATTTACCTGATCGTGATCGGCGTGATCGGTCTCGCCGGCATCCGCTGAAATTGAACCGCTTCAGGTGTCGACCAGAGGCTATCGCCGTTTCGACTTGACGATGGCTTTGGCCGGCGCGCGTTTTGAAGCCTTGACTGCATTGCGCGGACCGGAAGCACGTACTGATGAACGCGCCTTGACCGGCAGGTAGAGCACAACCTGGTGGCCAAGCTTGAACGCCGAAGAGGCGTTGACGCCGTTCCACTCAGCCACATTGGCCGCGTTAAGCCCGTAGCGTTTCGCGATGCTGGCAACGGTTTCGTTCTTGCGTGCCCTGATGCTTGTCTTTCGGGTCACGATCTCCGGGGCTAGTGACATCTGGGCGTTGTCGGCAACCTGGCTTTTGACGTCATCTTCCATCTTTGCCGAACGTGGCACGAGCAGTGTGGATCCAGCCTTTATCAGCATTCGTGGCGGGATATTGTTGACGGCGCGCAGGTCGGCTTCACTCATGCCGGTGCGGCGCGCCGCTTCGGCTGTGCTGATGGTCGCGGGTGCTGTCCACGCTGTCCAGCTGGCGTATTGGCCCTGGGCATAAGCCTCGAAGTTGCGCTGGAAAATGGTAGCGTTGTCCCAGGGCAGCAGAATTTGCGGCGTACCGGCGGCCAGTATCACGGGACGGTGCGCCGAAGGGTTGAGTGCCTTGAAGTCTTCAATCTTGACGTCTGCAAGCTTGGCCGCCAGCGCGACATCGATGTCCCGTGTGATCTGCACCTGCTGGAAATAGGGATGATTTTCAATCAGCGGTAGCTCGGTACGAAAAGCCTGCGGATTGGCGACTATGTTTTTCACCGCCTGCAACTTGGGCACATATAGCCGCGTTTCCGCTGGCATGTTGAGATCCAGGTAACCAGTGCCAAGTCCGGCTTTCTGGTTACGCGCAATGGCGCGGCCTACGCTGCCTTCACCCCAGTTATAAGCAGCCAGCGCCAGATGCCAGTCACCAAACATGCCGTAGAGTTTTTGCAGGTAGTCAAGCGCTGCGCGCGTAGACGCCAGCACGTCCCGGCGGTCATCCCTGAAGGCATTTTGTGTGAGGGAAAAGTACTTGCCGGTTGCGGGCATGAATTGCCACATGCCCGCCGCTTTGGCGCTGGAAACCGCTTGCGGGTTGAAGGCACTTTCAATAAACGGCAGCAAGGCCAGCTCCGTCGGCATCTGGCGGCGTTCAAGTTCTTCGACGATATGGAACAAATACTTGCTGGAGCGTTCCGTCATGCGCTGAATGTAATCCGGACGACTGGAATACCACTGCTCACGGTCCGTCACCAGATCGCTTTGCAGGTCGGGCATCGCAAAGCCGCGGCGAATGCGATCCCATAACTCCTTGGGCGGCTCGGTCGAAAAAATTTTCTGGCCGCTGGCCTGGCCTGGCGTGATGGCCTGTAACGGCCCGGTAGGGATCAATGATGGAACGGGTTTGCCGGCAGTTGCTCCCGCAGTCAGCACGGGGTCGCCAGGCATGCCCGGCTGGCTGGCACAACCGGCGAGGACTGCGAGGCACAGGACAAGTGCAGGGAGGAAAGCGCGTGAAGCAAGAGGGCGATGTGGCAGCGTCATTTGAATTGGTTTTTCCACTGCCTGATGGCGGCAAATACTGAAATGTCATCATGAGCCGAGGCATCGAAATGCCTGGCAGCGGTTTGTACAGGGGCCAGTCGGGTACGAAGGAAGGGATTGATCCTGAGTTCCTGCTCAATCGACGTCGGCAAGGTAGGCTGGCCAGCTTCGCGCAATTTTACGCACTGTGCGTTGTAAGCCAACAGTTCTGCATTGCCCGGCTCCACGGCCAGCGCAAAACGCAGGTTGCTCAAGGTGTATTCGTGCGTGCAGCACACACATGTGCTGGCGGGAAGTGCGGCGAGTTTGTCGAGTGAAGCCAGCATCTGGGCAGGTGTGCCTTCAAAAAGCCGGCCGCAGCCGCCGGAGAAAAGCGTGTCGCCGCAAAACAGCAGCGGTATGCCGTTCATCAGCGGCGTGTAATAGGCGATGTGGCCTGCGGTATGGCCAGGCACGTCGATGATGGAAAAATCCAGTCCCATCGCTGTTACCTTGTCGCCTTCGTGCAGGTGTTCATACGGCGCGGGGATATTTTCGGTAGCTGGCCCATAGACACGGGCGCCTGTGGCTTCACGCAATTCCTCAACACCACCGGTATGGTCCATGTGGTGGTGCGTGACTAGAATCGACTCCAGTTGCAGCGCGTTGTCCTGCAGTACCTGCAAAACAGGGGCAGCGTCGCCGGGGTCCACCACCAGGGCGTGCTTGCCGTCATGCAGCATCCACAGGTAGTTGTCGGCAAAAGCCGGGATTGGTATCAGTTTCAACATGCAGTGGTCCCGATGAACTCGCAAATTATAGGTTTCGCAGACTGGCTCAAGACCCCGCCCGGCGAGTATCTGCTGGCCTGGGAGAGCGCCCAGTTTGACGAGGCTGTCAGCGACATCTTCGGCTACCACGCGCTCCAGCTTGGCTTCGGGGAGCTGGATGCGCTGCGGGCCAACCGGATGCCGCATCAATGGCTGGCCCTGCACACCGTAACACAGGACACTCCTGCTGCGCCTGTCACGCTGCTCCCGGATACGACTGCGCCGCTACGGTCAAGTTCCCGGCCCCGTGCGGCATTGGTGACTGACGCCGGCGCCTTGCCTTTTCCCGAGAACAGCCTGGACCTGGTCGTGCTTCCGCATACGCTGGAACTGAGCCTTGATCCGCACGCGACCCTGCGGGAGGTTGAACGCGTGCTGGTGCCTGAAGGCCGTGTCGTCATCAGTGGCCTGAACCCGACCAGCCTGTGGAGCATGCGGCAGACCCGTGCGCATTTGTACCGGCGCCTTGGTGGGGCAGACCTGTTCTTGCCCGAAGCCGGCGAATTAATTGGTTACTGGCGGCTGCGCGACTGGCTGCGCCTGCTCAGTTTTGAAGTCGAATCAGGACGCTTCGGTTGCTATCGCCCAGCCTTTACCAGCCAGAAATGGCTGGGCCGTTTTGATTGGATGGATAAGGCCGGGGCACGCTGGTGGCCGATATTCGGCGCCGTTTATTTTGTCGTGGCAGTCAAGCGGGTGCAGGGCGTGCGGATGCTGGAGCCGGCCTGGAAGTCGCGCAAGGCGCCTGCCGCCGCACCTGCTGTGGTAGCCAGCCGCGAACCGGCCACTCTGCAGCGGCAAGATGCAGAAACAATATTGATCGATTAAGGATACGGAAAATTTCAATGACAGATTCCCGGAACACCGAAGAAAAAGACAAGGTCGTCATCTACACCGATGGTGCCTGCAAGGGCAACCCGGGGCCGGGCGGCTGGGGCGTGCTGCTAAGCATCGGGGGCACTGAAAAGGAGTTGTTCGGCGGAGAGCTGGGCACAACCAACAACCGCATGGAAATGATGGCGGTCATAGAAGCACTGATGGCGCTCAAAAGACCGTGCAGTGTGGTGCTTTACCTGGACAGCGAATACGTGCGCAAGGGCATCACTGAATGGATACACGGCTGGAAAGCGCGTGGCTGGCGCACAGCGGCCAAGGCACCTGTCAAGAATGTTGATCTATGGCAAAAACTCGATGCGTTGGTCAGTTCAGCTGGCCATCAGATCGACTGGCGCTGGGTCAAGGGTCATGCTGGCGATCCGGGCAATGAAAGGGCGGATGGCCTTGCCAACAAGGGTGTGGAGCGTGCCCTCGGGCGTCTCTGAGTTGTGTCTGAGGGTAGTGCTTGCCAAGGGAAAACCCGCATTGCCTCCTGCCCTATCGTGGCGCGCAGGTCTATGTGAATGTTTGTAGTGCAAAGACGTTGTAAAGCTGTCCTGCAAGGCCCTTTCCGGCCGGCTTAAAAGCGGCCGGTGTCGTGCTGGCCTGCTACATTGGCGTTTGTATCTTTTTCTTAACAAATTCCCTCGTTCCAGATGGCATCAAAAGCAATTTACACGGTCGTTGCAGTGGCAGGCATCGCGGCCGCCTCAGGCGCGGCCTGGTGGTACCAGAAGCCCAAATCCAGCGCTGATCCGGTCGCAACTGCAGCATCTACAGCGCCAGCTGCATCTGGTGGTGCACAGGCAGGCGGCGGCAAGGCACCGACAGTAGAGGCCGGGAAGGTTGAGATAGCACGTCTTTCGGACGATACGCAGGCTGTCGGCAGCCTGCGTTCCCGGCGGGGTGTGATCCTGCGTCCTGAGGTCAGCGGCCGAATTACGCAGCTCAACTTCACCGATGGCCAGCGCGTGCGCAAGGGCCAGGTACTCGTTCAGTTCGACGACCAGTTGCCACTGGCGCAGGTGCAGCAAAGCCAGGCCGAGCTGTCGATCGCACAGGCCAACCAGAAACGGAACCAGGAACTGGTGGCGCAGAATTTTGTCAGCCAGCGTTCGCTAGATGAGAGCGCTGCCAACCTCCAGGTGGCACAGGCCAAGCTGTCGCTGGCGCAGGCGACTGCTGCGCGCCTGAAAATCATCGCGCCGTTTGACGGCATTGCCGGGATACGGCTGGTCAATGTGGGCGACTACCTGAAGGATGGCGCAGACATCGTCAATATCGAAGACATTGATGCGATTTTTGTGGACTTCCGCCTGCCCGAGCGTTTCCAGAGCAAGCTCAGGCGTGGACAGACCGCGATGCTCGATATCGATGCACTGCCAGGGCGCCGTTATATGGCGCAAATCCAGGCGATTGACCCGCTGATCGATGCCAACGGCCGTTCGGTTGGTGTTCGCGGCTGCATAGACAACCGCCAGCTGCAATTGCGTCCCGGCATGTTTGCCCGTGTCAATGCGGTTTTTGGAGTTCGTGAGAATGCACGCGTTATTCCTGAGGAATCCATTGTTCCGCAGGCTGGCCGGCAGTTCGTGATCAAGTTGTTGCCCGGTCCAACGCCGGAAACGCGTGTGACCAAACGGGTTGAGGTCAAGGTAGGCCTGCGCACCCCCGGCAAGGCAGAAATACTGGAAGGGCTGGAAGCAGGGGATACGGTTGTCACTACCGGGCAACAACGGGCGCAGAACGACGGTACCGTGGTGTCCATCGTGAACCTGGCGTCGGCCACAGCACCTGCCGCGCGCGCCTCCGGGGCCGCGGGCCCTGGCGGAGCAGGCGCAGGCACGCCTTCCGATTCGGGTACTGCTGCGACCGGCAGGGCATCTGCTGCGATTGCTGGCGCACCGGCTGGCAGAAACCCCTGCGGTGTTCTTGCCGCCGATGCAGGCCCGGCTTCGCGACCTTCGCCGGCCTCCGCTTCGCCGCAGCCGCAGCCCGCCGCACCGGCGCGCAATCCCGGTTGAAGTTTTCCTGAACCCTTTGCAGGTCCACCATGCAACTGTCTGAAGTTTCCATTCGCAGGCCGGTATTTGCCACTGTGCTGTCCTTGCTGATCGTGCTGATAGGCGCGGTGAGTTTCAACCGCCTGACGGTGCGTGAGTACCCGAAGATTGATGAACCGGTGGTGACCGTCAGCGTGCGTTACGCTGGCGCGTCGGCAGAAGTGATCGAATCGCAGGTCACGAAGCCGCTGGAGGACTCGATTGCCGGTATTGATGGCGTGGACGTCATCACATCCATCAGCCGCGCCGACCAGGCCCAGATCAGCGTGCGGTTCCGGCTCGAGAAAGACGCCGATTCCGCAGCTGCAGAAGTGCGTGACAGGACATCTCGTGTGCGCAATCGCCTGCCGCAGGCGATTGAAGAGCCGGTTATTGCCAAGGTCGAGGCCGATGCCTTCCCCGTCATACAACTGGCGTTCTCCAGCGAGTCGATGACGCCGCTGCAGATCAACGACCTTGTCAACCGCATCGTCAAACCGCGCCTGCAAACCGTGACTGGCGTGGCCGACGTGCGCATATTCGGTGAACGCAAGTACGCGATGCGTGTCTGGCTGGACACGGACAAGCTCGCAGCCTACCGACTGACCACGCAGGATGTTGAAGACGCCATTCGCCGCAGCAACCTCGAGCTGCCCGCAGGGCGCATCGAGTCGCAGCAGCGCGAATTCAGCGTCACCTCGCAAACCGATTTGCTGCGTCCCGGCCAGTTCGGCGAAATCACCGTCAAGACAGCGAACGGCTTTCCCGTCAAGATCAAGGATGTGGCGCGGGTACAGGAAGGCGCAGCCGACGAGCGCACGGCCGTCCGGCTGAATGGCCGCTCCGCCGTTGCGGTTGGTGTGATCCGCCAGGCAACGGCCAACCCGCTGGACCTCTCAAAGGGCGTACAGGAAGCGATTCCCAAGCTCAAAGGTGATTTGCCGCCTGACATGCTGATCGACATCGCCAATGACAACTCGGTTTTCATTGACCGCTCGGTGAAGAACGTCTACCGCACGATTGCCGAAGCCATCATCCTGGTGGCACTGGTGATTTTTGTCTTCCTGCGCACCGTGCGCGCGTCCATCATTCCCATCATCACCATCCCGGTCAGCCTGATCGGCACGTTTGCACTGATGGCGCTGGCGGGCTTCACGATCAACACGCTGACGCTGCTGGCACTGGTGCTGGCCATCGGGCTGGTTGTGGACGATGCGATCGTGATGCTGGAGAACATATTCCGGCACATCGAAGAGGGGATGGACCCGTTTTCCGCCGGCATCAAGGGCGCGCGTGAAATCGGTTTTGCCGTCATCACCATGACGGCAACGCTGGTAGCGGTTTACGCGCCGCTGGCGTTCACCCCGGGTCGCACTGGCCGGCTGTTTGTGGAGTTTGCGCTGGCGCTGGCCGGCGCGGTGGTGGTGTCCGGTTTTGTGGCGCTGACGCTGACGCCCATGCTGTGCACCAAGCTGCTCAAGCACAACCCAAAACCCAACCGATTCGACAGCACGATGGAGCGCCTGCTGACCGCGCTGTCTGACGGTTATGCAGTCGCGCTGCGCTGGTTTGTCACGGCAGGCCGCCGCCCGGCTGAAAAGACGACCGGTATCGGCGAACGCCTGCGCGGCTATGTGTTCCAGGCGCGCTGGATTGTGGTGGGCGTGATGCTGCTCAGCGGTGTTGCCATTTTGTTTGTGTTCCCGAGCATGAAGCAGGAGCTCTCGCCGATTGAGGACCGGGGCGTCATCCTGGCCAACGTCAACGCCCCTGACGGTGCCACGCTGGACTACACCAACCGCTATGCCAAGGCGCTGGAAAAGATGGGTGAACCCTTCAAGGAGTTCGACCGGATTTTCGCTAACGTCGGCAACCCGACCGTGGCACAGGCCAGCGTGGTCTACCGCACGGTGGACTGGGACGATCGCAAACGATCGACCATGGAGATGGCGCGCGAGCTGCAGCCGAAGTTCAACAGCCTGCCAGGTGTCTCGGTGTTCACCATCACGCCGCCATCGCTGGGCCAGGGCTTCCGTGATCGCCCGCTCAATTTTGTGATCCAGACCTCTGACAGCTACCAGAACCTCAGTGTGGTGCTGCGCCAGTTCATGGCGGAGATCGCGAAGAACCCCGGCATCGTCTCGCCGGACGTTGACCTGCGCCTGAACAAACCCGAACTGCGCATCGAGGTCGAACGCGACAAGGCCGCCGACCTCGGCGTGAGTGTCGAGGTGGTCGCCAAGGCGATTGAAACGCTGCTGGGTGGCCGCAATGTGACGCGCTACAAACGTGAGGGTGAGCAGTACGACGTGATCGTGCAGACGCAGGCCAGTGGGCGTACCACTCCTGACGACATTGACCGCATCTATGTGCGTGGCCGCAATGACGCGATGATTCCGCTGTCGGCGCTGGTCAAGGTGCGGGAAAGCGTATCGCCGCGCGAACTGAATCACTTCGGCCAGCGGCGCTCGGTCTCGATCACCGCCAGCCTTGCCGGTGACTATTCGCTGGGTGAGGCGCTGCGTTTCATGAACGACACGGCCACCAGGGTTCTGAAGACCGGCTACACCACGGAACTCAACGGCACTTCGCGCGAGTTCCGCAATTCGCAGGGCGCGCTGGCGCTGGTGTTCGTGCTCGCGCTGGTGTTCATCTTCCTTGTCCTGGCGGCCCAGTTTGAAAGTTTTGTCGACCCCTTCGTCATCATGCTGTCGGTGCCGCTGTCCATGATCGGCGCGTTGCTGGCGCTCAAGTGGTCAGGCGGATCACTGAACGTGTATTCGCAGATCGGGCTGATCACGCTGGTCGGGCTGATTACCAAACACGGCATCCTGATCGTGGAGTTCACCAACCAGTTGCGAGGGCAAGGTATGGAGATGATCGATGCCGTGGTGAAGGCATCGTCACAGCGTTTGCGTCCCATATTGATGACTACCGGTGCGATGGTGCTGGGCGCCTTGCCGCTGGCGCTGTCGCATGGTGCAGGTGCTGAAAGCCGCACCCAGATCGGCTGGGTGATTGTGGGTGGCATGAGCCTGGGCAGTTTGCTGGCCGTGTTTGTGGTGCCAACCATGTACACGCTGTTTGCACGCAAGACTGTTCCCGGTGCCAACAAGGCCGAGGCGAAAGAAAACGCTGAGGCGCATCATGGCCACCAGATTCCGCCGGAATACATCGCGAAATAGGGCAATGTGTAGCGTGCTGCTACGGCAGCCGTGACTGCAGTTGCTGCAGTTCAGCCAGTGTGTTGGCGTTGAAAAACGCCTGTGCATCGTCGCCTTGCAGGTTGAAAGGAACTTGCACTGTCTTGTGCTGCGCCGCCCAGGCGCCGATTTTTCGCCCGCCATCCCCAGTGAAAGCCAGCAAACTTGCCAGCACGCGCTTGTGCATCAGGCAAAAAACCGGTTGTGGCCTTAGCTGAACCAGACCCTCGGTATCCGTTTCTGCTGCTGACGCCACAGCCATCTCCGCACCTTCCGCCTGACAGGCCTGCGCCATGCGTGCGGCAAGGTCTGCAGGCAGCAAGGGTGTATCGCAAGGCACGGTCAGCAGCCAGGGCGTACTGCAATGCTGCAGTCCGGTGATAAAGCCGGCCAGCGGGCCGGCGTAGTCGCCCAGCTCCGTGCTGTCGGGCCAGACCGGGGCGCCGAAGGATTCGTAAACCGCGATGTTGCGATTGGCGCTCAGCATCAACGCGCCGACTTGCGGGTGCAGCCTGCGCAGGGTATGCAGTGCCAGTGGCACGCCGTGAAAAGTTTCAAGGCCCTTGTCAGCACCGCCCATGCGTGAACCGCGGCCACCAGCCAGCACCAGGCCGGTGATGTCCTGCGCAGGGATGGTTTGCCCGGCCTGCATCAGTTGCCCAGGCTAGCCACCGATGTAGCTCATCTCGACGCGTTTGTTGTTGCCTGGCGCAGCGGTATCGGCAGGCAATGCAGCACGTTGCTCGGAGTAGCGGTCACTACGCGCCTGCCAGATATGGCCGACGGCTGCCGCTATCTGCGCATCATCAAAACCGCCGCGCAGCAGGGCGCGCAGGTCGTGGCCCTGGCTGGCAAACAGGCATAAAAAGAGTTTGCCTTCCGTGGAGAGCCGGGCGCGGTTGCAGTCACCGCAAAAAGCTTTGGTGACGCTGCTGATCATGCCGACCTCGCCGCCGCCGTCTGCATGGCGCCAGCGCTCTGCAGTCTCGCCGGCGTAGTTGGGCATCATGGACTGCAGCGGAAAGACTTCGTTGATGCGCGCCATGACCTGTGCCGAAGGCAACACCTCGTCCATGCGCCAGCCGTTGGTGGCGCCCACGTCCATGTATTCGATAAAACGCAGCACAGCGCCGGTATTGCGGAAGTGCCGCACCATGGGCAGGATTTCAGAATCATTGGTGCCGCGCTTGACCACCATGTTGATCTTGATCGGCGACAGTCCCGCCTTGTCGGCTGCTTCTATGCCCTTGAGTACATCGGCGACAGGGAAGTCGACATCGTTCATGCGGCGGAAGATGGCGTCGTCAAGCGCGTCCAGGCTGACGGTGACACGCTGCAGGCCTGCATCCTTGAGCGCCTGAGCCTTTTTGGCCAGCAGCGAGGCGTTGGTGGTCAGCGTGATGTCAAGCGGCCGGCCTTCGGGTGTCTGCAGTCTGGCCAGCATGCCGACCAGCACTTGGATGTGTTTTCGCAGCAGCGGTTCACCGCCAGTGAGCCTGATTTTTTCAACGCCATGGGCGACGAATATTTTGGCCAGCCGTGTGATCTCTTCAAAGCTGAGCAGCGATGTCTGCGGCAGGAAGGCGTAGTCCTTGTTGAAGACCTCACTGGGCATGCAGTAGCTGCAGCGAAAGTTGCAGCGGTCCGTCACGCTGATGCGCAGATCGCGTAGCGGCCGGCCCAGCGTGTCGGCCAGCAGGCCCTCAGGCGATTCCAGCCGGGCAGGGATGTGCGGTACGCGGCTGGCGTAGCGCAGGTCTGCCAGTGGAATGTGTTTGACTGTCATGGTGGGGTACAGAGTGAATTTACTCCATAGCCGCTGCCATTGGGCGCTTTGCGGCTATTTCAGGTCAGACACAGCGTGCCCCATCGACCTCAATGCAAACCCCGCTGATGAAGTCGGCCTCATCGCTGGCGAGGTAAAGGGCGGCGTTGGCCACGTCCAGCGCAGTTGAAAAGCGTCCCAGCGGGATGCTGGACCTGAATTTGGCCTTGCGGTCTTCGTCGAGCGGTCCGCCGGCGAATTCGGCTGACAGGCCCGTGTCGGGGTTAAACACCGGGTTGATGCAGTTGACGCGTATGTTGTCCGGACCCAGCTCGGCAGCCAGGGATTTTGAGGTGGTGATAACCGCGCCCTTCGAGCCGTTGTACCAGGTCAGGCCGGGGCGGGGCCGTACACCGGCAGTCGATGCGATGTTGATAAAACTGCCGCCGCCATTGGCGCGGAACACCGGTGTGGCATGTATGGTCGACAGGTAAATGCTTTTGACGTTGATGGCATAGCACTTGTCGAATTCGTCCTCACCCACATCGAGTGCAGGCTGGTTGCGATGCGTCCAGCCGGCGTTGTTGACCATCACGTCCAGCTTGCCGTAGCGCTGCACTGCATCATCAACCAGCGCCTTGACCTCTGCCGATTTTGTGACGTCTGCAGCGAAGAATGACGCCGTGCCGCCTGCTTTCGTAATGGCCGCGACTACCGCCTCGCCCAGCGCCACATTGATGTCGTTGACGATCACCTGCGCACCTTCGACGGCCAGCCGGCGCGCAATGCCTTCGCCTATGCCGCCGCCCGAGCCCGTGACGATGATGGATTTGTTTTTGACGCGCATGGGTTGTTTTTCCTGTTACTGACCTTGACTCGGGCCGGATGGAGTTATTTTGATTGCTACTATTTCAATAGCACGTTGCGCTAGTCCACATTGGCCTGGAGGCCGATTTGATGGTTAAAAAAGACCATTTTTGACCTGTTTTTGCCATGTTGAGCGTACTGAAGCGCTTATTGAGTGTCTGGAGTGGCGTATTTTTGATGTATACATCAATTATCGATTTTTATTGATGTATACATCAAAAATATGTCAAAAATAGCTTAACCGTGCCTGACGGCCACCGTCTTGAGTGTGGTGAAACCATACAGTGCCTCAAAGCCTTTTTCCCGGCCATAGCCAGACGACTTCACGCCGCCGAAGGGCAACTCGACACCACCGCCTGCACCGTAGTTGTTGATGAAGACCTGGCCGCTTTTGACTTTCCTTGCCATGCGGAACTGGCGGGCACCGTCGCGTGTCCAGATACCGGCGACGAGGCCGAACTGCGTGGCGTTGGCCAGTTCGACGGCATTGTCTTCATTCCTGAAGCTCATCGCACACAGCACAGGTCCGAAAACTTCTTCCTGCGCCAGCCGGTGCATCACCGGCACATCGCGCAGCAGGGTAGGGGCCTGGTAGAAGCCGGTGTCGGGTGCCTCGTCGACCACCTGCCCCTGCGCCACCATCGGTATGTTGGCGACTTGTGCATCGCTTAAAAAATCCCACACGCGCTGCTGCTGGCTTTGCCGTATCAGCGGGCCCACATCAAGGTCCATGGCGGCGGGGCCGACGCGGAGTTTTTCAAAGGCCTGGCCCAGGCGTTCCAGCAGCGGCTCGTAAATGCCATGCTCGACCAGCAGGCGGGAGCCCGCCGAGCAGGTCTGGCCGGCGTTTTGCACGATGGCATTGATGATGACGGGGATGGCGGCATCCAGGTCGGCATCGGCAAAAACGATTTGCGGGCTTTTGCCGCCGAGCTCCAGCGTCACCGGGCAATGCCGTTCAGCGGCCACCTGCTGTATCAGCGTGCCGACGGTTGGGCTCCCGGTAAAACTGATGTGGTCAATGCCTTTGTGGCGAGCCAGTGCATCACCGACCTCATGGCCGTAACCGGTGACGATGTTGATCGCACCGGCGGGAAAGCCTGCCTCTGCAGCCAGCTCGGCCACACGTATCAGCGACAGGCAGGCGTCTTCTGCGGGTTTGACGACGCAGACGTTGCCGGCAGCCAGCGCGCCGCCCACGCTGCGCCCGAAGATCTGCATCGGGTAGTTCCACGGAATGATGTGACCCGTCACGCCGTGCGGCTCGCGCCACGTCATCACGCTGTAGCCGTCCTGGTAGGGAATGGTTTCACCGTGCAGCTTGTCGCAGGCGCCGGCGTAGAACTCGAAATAGCGCACCAGCGCTGCAGCATCTGCTTTGGCCTGCTTGACCGGTTTGCCGCAGTCGCGTTGTTCTATCAGCGCCAGTTCGTCTGCATGCTCGGCCACCTTGCGTGACAGCGCCATCAGCAGTCGGCCACGTTCGGCTGCGCTGACACGGTGCCATACCAGTTCGAGGCAATCGCGGGCTGCGCTGACAGCCGTGTCGATATCGGCTGCGTTGCTGCGTTGTATCTCTTCAAAGACCTGGCCGTCTGAAGGGTCCAGCACGGGAATGGTTTTGCCTGAAGACGACGCGACAGCCGCGTTGGCGATGTGATTGAGTTTCATGGCAATGATTTTGCTTCAAACCGGGCAAATGCCTTCAGGCACTGCCGGGTTCATCTGCAAGGCCCACGCAGGCCCGCCGCGACTCAGCTGCGTGCCGCGCGCTTGAGCCAGGTGATCAATGCGACGTACACCAGCCCGGCAGCGGCGCTGGTGTGGCCGCTGAGCATCACCAGGCCCATTGCCCAACCCTGCCAGTTGACCAGTAGGGCCAGGGCCAGCAGCAGCACGGAGCTTCCCGCTATCCGTAGCCAGCGAGTTGTAGCCGGTGGGAACTCGCGGCCAAAAAGGTCTCCCTGCTGCCTGTCCATCGCGAAGGCGAGGGCGAAAAAGCCGGCGAGGCACAGAACAAGGATCAGCAGGTGCATCATGCCCGGCCCTCACTGGCGGGGGCAGCTGCTGCTGCATCACGCGGAGCCCGTACAGGACGGCTGCGTGCGCGGTGCCGCATGGTGCGCAGGGCCAGCATGGCGTGCAGTGCTGCCAGAGCCCAGCACATCAGGTCGGTGCCGGCGAATATCCAGTCGCCTTCTGCAAGGCTGTGCCAGAGCGGACGTGATGTGGTGAGCGCGTTAAGCACAGGCAGCAGGGCCAGCAGCGCGGTGGCAAACCAGAGCTGCTCGACCCACGCAGCTTTGGCCGGCCGAATCACCGCATGCGCCAGCGCCAGGCCCCAGACAATGAAGAAGACATGAATTTCCCAGTCATTGCGTGATGCCATTCCTGTTGGCAGCAGGCGATTGGCCCAGAGGAATGCTGTCATCGCAATCGAGAGTCCGGCAATGCTGGCAATGTTCAGGCGCTCGACAATCCGGAAGCCGATGTGCGGGCGTTGCGGGTCGGGCAGCTTTTGGCGCCGTTTGACGGTCCACATCACCAGCCCGGTACCCACCATGGCCGTGCCTGCAAAACTGACGATGAAATAAAACCAGCGCGTGGCGATGTCGCTGAAACGGCCGAGGTGAAGGGCATACAGCACGCCACGCGTTTCGGCAGCGGGGCCTACGCTGTCGCGCACCTCCAGCAGTTTGCCGGTGGTGCCTTCGAACAGCATGTATTGCGGGCTCATGGAAACCCGCCCGGCTTCGCCGCGTGAAACGCTGACTTTGGCTGCCGCATCACCGGGATGGGTAATCGTCACGCGGGCGATGTTGTAGGTGCCCCAGCGCTCCTGGGCCTGTTTGACCATGCCATCAACCGGCGCCAGCGCCACACTTTTTCCGCTGGCTTTGCCCGGCTGTATGAAAGCGCTGAGCTGTGACGACATCTGCTGGCGATCTGCCGGTGTGCGGAATGCGGCTTGCTCGCCCCAGGGCATGTACAGCGCCATCAGCGTGACCAGCCCGGTGTAAGTGATCATCAAATGAAAGGGCAACCCGAACACCGACAGCGCGTTGTGGGCGTCCAGCCATGAGCGCTGGCCTTTGCCCCACCTGAAGGTGAAGAAGTCAACAAAGATTTTTTTGTGCGTGATCACGCCGCTGACAATGGCTACCAGCATGAACATGGCACAGAAGCCTGCGATCCAGCGTCCCCACAGCGTCGGCATGTAATGGAACTGGAAGTGAAAGCGGTAGAAGAAGTCGCCGCCCAGGGTATCGCGGGACGCTACTTTTTTGCCGCTTTCCGGATCAAAATTACCCTCACTGAATGCCCGTGCGCCCTGGCCGCGCGGCACGCGCCAGAAGGTGTAGACGCTGTTGTTGCGGCTGTCGGGCATGCGCATGCTCCACTGCGAGCTTCCGGGCGCGAGCGTGCCCATTTCGGTGGAAATGCGCTGCGCCACCACAGCCGGGTCGGGCACCTGCGCCTGATGCGGCAGCTCGGGGCGCATCCACTGCGAGAGTTCGTCCTTGAAATATGCCACGGTGCCCGTGAGAAACATCGCGTAGAGAATCCAGCCGGTTAGCAGGCCTGCCCAGGTGTGGAGGTCGGACATGCTCTGGCGTATGCCAGGGCCATCAGTGAGGCGGGGTTCGCCGTCTGCTGCTCTTTGTGTCATGACGCGGTTCCCTGTGACCACACGTACCAGGCGGCCAGAAGCAGGGGCATGGCAGCGATGACAAGTCCTGCCCATGCGCGCCATGCGCTGCGCACGGCAAAGACCCAGATCACGGCGCCTGTGTAGATAACAAAACTGAGCAGCATCCCGGACAGCACTGCCTGGGCCTTGCTTGCCGGCAGGGCCAGCACAGCCACACTTCCCAGTGCGGCGAGTGCGTAGCCTCCGAGGATCGCTGCAACCATGCGTGAGATCAGCGGACCGACGTTGCGGACCCGGTTCAACACTGCGTTCACTTGCCTGGCATCACTGCCGGAGCAGTGGTAGCTGGGTTATTCATGGCGATCTTTCTGTTCGTGAATGCCGTAGTTTTAGAAATCGACCGCTGCGGACAGCAGGAAGGTGCGCGGATTGCCGACGCCTACGTACGTGCCTTGCGAGAGCCAGTAGTTCTTGTTGAACACGTTCTCGATGCTGGCGCGCAGAACCAAGGGTTTGCCGGATACCTTGGTGGTGTAACGTGCGCCCAGGTCGTAGCGCTCGTAGCCGGGGAAACTCAATGTATTGGCCTCGGCCATGTAAACACGCGATGTGTGGACCACCCGGCCGTTGATGCTGAAGCCTTCGATAGGCGTATCCCAGTCAAGTCCTGCGCTCAGGTTGTTGGCCGGCACGGCAGCGGGCCGGTTGCCCTGGTTCAGTCCGGCCTGCGTCTTGGCCAGCTTGGCACTGATGAAGGCTACGCTAGCCATTGCGCGCAGGCCACGCTTCAACTCGCCGAAAGTGGACAGCTCCAGACCATGATGGCGCTCTTCGCCGTTGTAGGTCCGTGCTGCGGGCGCAGTGCCTGTGATGGCGGGCCGCGAGAGGCGGTACAGCGCAGCCGTTGTAGTGAAGCTGCCGAAGTCAACCTTCACGCCGCCTTCAACCTGGTTCGACTTGAAAGGCGGAAGAATCTCGCCGGCGTTGGCAAACCCGGGGCCCACAAGAATGCCTTGCGAGAGGGCCGATGTGTAGTTGCCGTAGACGGAGACGTTGGATGCGGGTTTGTAAACAATGCCAGCCAGCGGTGTGATTGAACTTGCCTTGTACTTGCTTGTTCCTGATCCGTTGACTGTGCTGTAGCCTTGCGCATCGACAGTCTGGTGACGGGCACCCAGCGTGAGCAGGATGCTGTCGTTTGCAAAAGACAGCGTATCCGCCACCGCAAAGCTACCCAGCCTGGTGTATGAAGCCTTGGCCGTGGCCAGGCGATTCACCGTGATCACAGGCAGTGGCGACGGGTTGTAAATGTTTGATACGTTGGATACCCCGGGTTGCAGGGAGTAGGCTGTGGCGGCCTCCTGCAGCAGGGTTGTGACGCCGGTAGTGAGTGTGTGACCTACATTGCCGGTCTTGAAGCGCCAGCGCAAGCCCGCGGTTCCGCTGGTGGTATCGCTCTTGGAGTCGTAATAAGAGTTGGACGCACGGAAGTCGCCGGCCGCATTGACACCGGTTGCGCCTGTACCTGCCGCATTCGTCTGCGGGAAGGTCTGGAAATTGCTGCCCTTGCGCATACCAACGGCCGCGTAGGTAGTGATGAAATCTGTGATGTCATATTCAACACGCGTTGCAATGGTGGTGTCCCTTTGGCGCAGTTTTGTACCGGGGTACCAGTTCGTGCGGGCATCCGGCGGTGCGGGGATTGCGGTGGTGTTGGCAAGAAGGCTGATCTGTGGCCGGAATTCGCTGGTGTCGTCTTCCTGCTGGATCAGGTCCAGCGTCCAGCGTACGCGGCTGCCTTGATAGTCCAGAGCCAGGGCGCCCAGGCGGCCATCCTGGCTGCCACCCCTGATGGTCGCCTCGCCACCGCGCACCACGCCGTTGAAGCGGATCCCCCATGCATTGTCGGTGCCAAAACGGCGGCCAAAATCAAGTTCCAGGCCGGCGTTGGCCTTGCCCTGGTAAGTGGTCGTCACCCTTGTCAAGGGCACATCGCTTGCGCGCTTGGTAATGGCGTTGATCGTGCCGCCTATGGTGCCGCTTGGAGCGATACCGTTCATCAGCGCCCCTGGGCCCTTCAGTATTTCGACGCGCTCCAGGAGCTGGGCTGGCACGCGGCTTGAAGAGATCAGGCCATACAGCCCGTTAAGTCCGACGTCACCTGCATTCACGACAAAACCGCGAATTCGGTATGGATCATCGAACCCGCCGCTGCCTGTGGTCATGCGCACGGAGGCATCGTTGACCACCACGTCAGCCAGCGTGCGTGCGTGCTGGTTTTGCAGCAACTCAGACGTGTAATTGACCGTGCTGAACGGCGTGTCCATGATGTCCTGCGTGCCGAGAATGCCCAACGTGCCGCCCTTTGACACTTGCCCACCTGCATAGGGTTTGAACAGCGATTCGATGGCTTTTTCGTTCACCGTGACTTCAGACAGCGCCGGTCCGGTGGCGGCGGTGTTTGCGGTTGTAGTTGTGGTCGTTTGAGCCACGGCGCCACCGGCAACCAGCACAAAGCCAGCGCCCAGCAAGTGCTTGATCAGGGGGCGAAGCTGGGATGGTGCATTGATTTGGGAGGACAGGCGCGAACGTGTGTGACGTGACATTTGAAACTCATCAGAAGTGGTTAACCCGGAAGCCGGAACACCTGCTGTACAGCGGGTGCGGCTGAAAATGACTGACTGAAAGTCGGACAGTGACCAATCGTAACAGGAATCATTCTTAATTGTAAAGAGAATCATTCTCGTTATCAGGGGGTGTTGTAGCGGTGCGACCGAGGACCGTTTTTCTGGAATGAACGGCGGCCAGAAACAAAAAAGCCCGCAGAAGCGGGCTCTTGGGGTGAGCGGAGGCGAGTTACCTGCTTGCCGCCGGTGTTGGCATTACTGTCGGCGTTGTCGTTGCGGGGGCAGGCATGGACGACGCCGGGGCGTTGCCCATTGACACCGCTGGCGCACTGATGGCCGCTGGGGTCGTCATAGGTGCCGCTGGCGCAGCCACTGCGCCGCCGGTGTGGAACTTCATCATCAGCGGCACGATGAGCAGTGCCACGATGTTGATGATCTTGATGAGCGGGTTGACTGCAGGACCTGCCGTGTCCTTGTAAGGATCGCCAACGGTGTCGCCTGTCACCGCTGCCTTGTGGGCTTCGGACCCTTTGCCGCCGTGGTGGCCGTCTTCGATGTACTTCTTGGCGTTGTCCCAGGCGCCGCCGCCGGTACACATCGAGATCGCCACAAAAAGGCCGGTCACGATCGTGCCCATCAGCAGGCCGCCGAGTGCCTGTGGGCCGAGGAAGAGGCCGACCAGGATAGGCACCACAACGGGCAGCAGGGACGGGATCATCATTTCCTTGATGGCCGCAGTCGTCAGCATGTCGACTGCAGTGTCGTACTCGGGCTTGCCCGTGCCGTCCATGATGCCCTTGATGTCGCGGAACTGGCGGCGTACCTCAACCACCACAGCACCTGCCGCCCGGCCGACGGCTTCCATGGCCATCGCGCCGAACAGGTAGGGAATAAGGCCACCGATAAAGAGGCCGATGATGACCATCGGGTTGCTCAGGTCGAAGCTGATGGCACGGCCGTAGCTTTCCAGCTTGTGGGTGTAGTCGGCAAACAGAACCAGCGCAGCCAGACCGGCGGAGCCGATGGCGTAGCCCTTGGTCACGGCCTTGGTGGTGTTGCCCACCGCATCCAGCGGGTCGGTGATGTCGCGCACGCTGCTGGGCAGTTCGGCCATTTCGGCAATGCCACCGGCGTTGTCGGTAATGGGGCCGTAAGCGTCAAGCGCGACCACGATACCAGCCATGCTCAGCATCGAGGTCGCAGCGATGGCAATGCCGTAGAGGCCAGCCAGTTTGAATGAGACCATGATGGCGATACAGACAAAAATCACTGGCCATGCAGTGGAGCGCATGGACACGCCCAGACCGGCAATGATGTTGGTGCCGTGGCCTGTGGTGGATGCCTGTGCAATGTGCTGCACGGGTTTGTATTGCGTACCGGTGTAGTACTCGGTCACCCAGCAGAGTGCGCCGGTCAGGATCAGGCCGACGGCGCAGGCGCCAAACAGGCGCATTTGCGTGCCGGTTTCCATCACCGCGTTATCAGGCATCAACCATTTGGTGACAAAGAAAAAGGCTATCAGGGAAAGCACCCCTGCGATGGCCAGACCCTTGTAAAGCGCAGGCATCACGTTTTTCATGCCTGGCGACGCCTTGACGAAGAAGCAGCCGATGATTGACGCAATGATGGAGACACCGCCCAGCGCCAGCGGATAGGTCACGGCGGTGATGCCGGCGTTGGCCAGCAGCAGGGCGCCCAGCACCATGGTGGCAATGAGCGTCACGGCGTACGTTTCAAACAGGTCGGCGGCCATGCCGGCGCAGTCGCCGACGTTGTCTCCGACGTTGTCGGCAATCACAGCCGGGTTGCGCGGATCATCTTCAGGGATGCCGGCCTCGACCTTGCCAACAAGGTCGGCGCCGACGTCAGCGCCTTTGGTGAAGATGCCGCCGCCGAGACGCGCGAAGATCGAAATCAGCGATGAGCCGAAGGCAAACCCGATCAGCGGGTTCAGGATGGCTGGCAGCGTGCTGCCGGTGGGTGCACCAGCAGCCAGGAACCAGTAGAAAGCGGTGACGCCCAGAAGGCCCAAACCTACCACCAGCATGCCGGTGATCGCACCGCCGCGGAAGGCAACGTCAAGGGCGGGGCCAATGCCCCTGGTTGCCGCCTGTGCCGTGCGCACATTGGCGCGCACAGACACATTCATGCCAATAAAACCGCACGCACCGGACAGGACGGCGCCGACGATGAAACCGATGGAAGTTTTGATGTCCAGAAAGAGGCCTATCAGGATGGCGAGGATGACGCCAACGATGGCTATGGTTTTGTATTGCCTTGCAAGGTAGGCGGCTGCGCCGGTCTGGATGGCGGCCGCGATTTCCTGCATGCGTGCATTACCCGCGTCCTGGGAAAGAATCCAGCTACGAGCCCAGATACCGTAAGCCACGGCTACCAGCCCGCAGACGAGCGCAAGAATCAGCGCTGAGTTGCCTGTCATAAAAATCTCCTGTGTCGTTTTTCGCTTGGAGGGGGCGCCACGCTAGCGGTGCCCCCGCTGCGTTGCTTCCTCGTTGCTCGACATACTGTGGAGACGATTGGCCAACCCTTGAAATTTAACTTGAAAATGTGACAACTTCCGCAGGCGTAAGGCCGGAATCAGTAAAATGAGGGTAAATACCGAGCGCCTCGTATGCGGGCTGTTTGGTAACAGCGGCCATGCAGCGCCGTCACCCTTTCCCTCAACTCAAAGCAAACATGTCCCTCGATAAAGTTTCCCCAGGCAAAAACGTCCCCCATGAGTTCAACGTCATCATCGAAATCCCGATGAATGCAGACCCGATCAAGTATGAAGTGGACAAGGAGTCCGGCGCGATTTTTGTGGACCGTTTCATGAGTACCTCCATGCACTATCCGACCAACTACGGGTATGTGCCGAAGACGATCAGCGGTGACGGCGATCCGGTTGATGTGCTGGTCATCACGCCCGTCCCACTGATTCCCGGCGTGGTGGTGACCTGCCGCGTGATCGGCATCCTCAAGATGACTGATGAGGCCGGTGAGGATGGCAAGGTGCTGGCAGTGCCCATCGACAAAAAATGCTCGCTATACAGCCACTGGAAGAAGCCGGAGGACATGAACCCCCTGCGCCTGAAAACCATCGCCCATTTCTTTGAGCACTACAAGGATCTGGAGGAGGGCAAATGGGTCAAGGTCAACGGATGGGAAGGCCCTGAAGCTGCCCAGAAAGAAATCATGGACGGCATCGCCAACTATGCAAAGGCGAAGGCCTGATCATGGACTGCGGGCGGGGCGTTGATACGTCCTGCCTTCATCGTCAGCTTCAACCAATCAGCGCTGCCGCTTCCTCAGCACGCTCGCAGCGATAAAGCTGCATTGACGCGATTGCCGGCGCAGAAGCCAGCGGCATCGTTTTCGCGGCCTGGATGGTCGATCCGCTCAAGGTGGGCATGCATTCGCTGGCACGCTGGTCGGCGCGCATGGCGACATTTCGCAGCGGCACGGCCTTTATGATTGCGGTTTAGGAGTACGGAAAATGACTTTCGACGAAGAAGCAGGCAGATTTGAGGCAGCGGAGTCCGGCACAGACTCCTTCAAGCTGCTCTATAAGGCCGCTTTTCGCCTGATGACCGAAGACCCTGCACATGCAGCGTTCTACTTTGTCATCGGTGTTGCGGCCCATGGCTATGTGCTGCGGTATGAAGACCAGGGCGTGAGCCCCGAAGCTGCAGACAAGGCCAAAGCCATCGTGGTGGGCTTTAATAAAAAAATCGCACAGGCCCTGGCTTCACCGCCCGATGCCGGCCTGCGGCTGCTGGGTGAAGTCACCTCCGACTACCAGTTCAACGTGCACGACTTTTAAATCGTCCGGCTGGCCGGGTCGCAGTGGAAGCGCTTTCATGCGCTATCAAATAGATAGCTTCCCGTCCGACCCTATTGGCTTGGAGCCATATTTGATAGCTTGAAATGCGTTAAATGTTAATATATAAGTCAACATTTGACTGCTTTTAGTTCTGGTGCCAAGCCTCAGGAATTCAAAAGTTAACTTATATATTAACATTTGGGTCTTTTTCAGGCATCAAAAGTGCCTGAAAACCAATAGCCACGCGCGGGAGTAGCTATCTATTTGATAGCGAGCAGAGGCTATGCGCTTGGGCCTGTTGATCGCATCCCGACAAGGCAGACAAGGCAGCCGTTGCTGATCTAGGGGCTCGTGGTTTTGGGGTAGAGCAGGCCATGGATGCGGCCCTTGGCCTCGCGCGCAAAAGGCTTCCACTGACCTTCAGGCTGGGCCAAGCGGTCTGCAACTGCCCACCATGCGCTGGGATTCACGCCCAGGCCGATGTGGCTGGCAAGCACTTCAATGTTTTCCGTCTGCAGGTTGTGTTTATCCGGCGCCTGGATGCTGGCCTGCCAGGCCACCACGCCATCGGTGCGGGAGTAGATGCTGGTGGTCGGCACAGGCGGCGCGGCGGGCAGGTCATAACTTTCTGCTTCGCGTTCAATCTTGCGTCCGCTGGTGAGTTCATAAATGCGCCAGGCATTGGTCGCCTTGTGCGAGCCCGCAAATGGTGTGCCCAGCGTGATGACACAGCGCACCATGTCCGGCAACTCCTTGGCCAGCTCACGGGCATAAACACCGCCCAGGCTCCATCCGATCAGGCTGACTTTTTTGCCGGTGCTTTCAAAGGTGCGGATCAGGTGGTTTTTGGCTTCGTCGAGCACGCCTGCACGCGGCCCGAAGTTGAAGCCCTGCTCCCACCCCCAGGGCTTGTAGTTGAGCGACTGCAGGTAGTGCCTTAGCGGCACGGTTGAAGCATCGTTGGCCGAGAGACCCGGGAACACCATCACTGAATGGCCGTCACCCCTCGGTGCACGGGCCAGCAACGGCCATGAAGGCAACAGTGCGCCGAACTCCCAAAACGCACGCAGCTCAAGCGCCAGTAGCCATGCGCTGGGCGGTTGGTCATGGGGCATGGCAGGACTATTTTGCGGCTGGTCGGCGGATGGTTTTTTTGACTGTGGTTTTTTTACGGACGGACTGGCCATGGCTTGGGGCATTGGATGGTTTTGCTTTTGTGGGCTTGACTGCAGTATCAGGGCGCTTTGTGGCTTTTACAGCGGGCGCCGTCTCTAACACCGCTGCTTTGGTGGCCTTGACAGCCTTTTTCGTCGCCTTGGTGACTGGGGCAGGTTCTGCCATGGCGAGCAGGCCTTGCGCTTCTGCAAAGGCGGCTTCAATCGCCTTTGCCAAGTCATTGGCATGGGGCAGCGCTTTTTTGTCGGTAATGATGCCGAAGTCGACATGCCCGGCGTAGGTTTGTATGGTGATGTTCAGCGCCAGGCCGTGCAGGATGATGGACAGCGGGTGAAAGGTCAGAAACTGCGCGCCGGCCAGATACAGAGGCACCGGTGTGCCAGGCACATTGGAAATCGCCAGATTGGCAACCATGGGCAAACGGCTGGCCATGCCGCTCTTGCCATAGGCATTCAAGGCCATCTTTGCTGCGCCGCCCACCAGCCAGGGTGCCAGCAGGGAAGGGTAGTCTGTGGGCAGCAGGCCTTTCAGGCTTTGCATGGACGTTTTGACTTTTGCGGTGGACGCCATGATGGCGTTCATGCGCTTGAGCGGATGCGCCAGGTGTGTGCCGAGCTCGACCAGGCTCATGCTGACCTGGTTGCCGAGGTTGGCCGCATCGGTCGCGCCAGCTTCGCGCAGGGAGACCGGCATGGCTGCCACCAGCGATTTTTTAGGGAGACTGTGGTGCTGCGTGAGGTAATTGCGCAAGGCCGTTGAGCAGATCCAGAGCACGATGTCGTTGAACGAGCCGCCCACCGCCTTGCCCATGGCCTTGCATTCAGCCAGGGGAACGGTTGCCGTCACAAACACCCTGCCCGACGTGATGCCCGCATTGAAGGGCGTGGCCGGGGCGAGCTTCATGGGCATCTTCGCTTTGACGCCTGTTGCCGACGTGCCGACGGATTGCCTGGCCAGCGTGCTTCCGAAAGTGCTGGCAGCGGACGGCAAGGACTTGGCGGCTTTCAGAAGCTGGCCCAGCGAACTGGAGAACACCGACCCGATCATTTTGCCGAGCTTGAGGTCAGACTCCAGCTTGCGGCGGCGATTGGGGTCAGGCGGCGGCACTTCGCGGGGCACGGGCCCCATGTCCAGCAGCGCATTGGCCAGCATGACGCCGCCTTTGCCGTCCAGCGCTGCGTGGTGAATCTTGGAGAAGAAGCCTGCGACCGTTTTGCCGCCCTGTGATGCAGGGAGCTTGATGCGGTCAAAAACGTAAAACTCCCAGAGCGGGTAATTGCGGTCAATCAACTCTCCGTGCAACTGGGCGCAAAGCTTGTGGGCCTCTGCCAATGTCATGGGCTTTGAGCCTTTTTGTGCAGAGTCTGCCCTGCGAATATGAAACCCGATATCTACCGAGTCTGCCTCGACCCAAAGCGGATGGCCCAGATCCAGCGGCATGAAGACCAGCTTGCGGCTGAAGACCGGCGCCAGATGCATGCGCTTTTCAATGTGTTTGGTGACTTCGCTGTGAAAGCTGCCCTTGAACCCTGCTGGCAACTCGCACAGGTTGAAGGAGCCGACATGCATGGGCATTTCGGGTGTCTCGAGATACAGGAAGGTCGCGTCCAGGCCGGTCAGTGATTTCATTGTTGTGGTCTCCGTACAGGCGACATTAACCGGGCGACGGGGGTTGCGGCACTAGGGTTAGCCGCGATTGCTGTTCTGGCGTTCAGTCCGGGGCTGCGGTGGCGAGTGACAGCATGTCCTGATCGTCATCAGCCAGTCCTGCTACAGGCGTGGCCTTCGCGAGTGCCAGCCATACGCCGAAGGGCAGCGCTTGCCGCTGGTGGCGGGGTGCGGCGCGCATCACGGTAAGGCGACCGTTCTGCTCGACCATGACGCCACATTCGATGGGGATTTCTTCTGCGGCGGCGATCGGTTTTCCTTTTGCATCGCACCCCAGCACGTACCAGCACTCGCCGCCAAGATCCAGATACGCGGCGCGCTTTTCAGGTTTGCGCAGGTCGCCGAGCAGGTCAGACCGGTGAACCTTGATCTCATGGATGACGGGGTCGACGTACTCGGCGACTGAGGTGTTGCGGATGGAAAAGACATCCGGCTTTGCAATACACCACCGCGCCTTGCCGCCATCGGCTTCGGGCGGCAACTGCGCACGCAGGCCCAGTCCGCGCCAGGTGACGCGACCGGCTCGCACCATCTCGCGGGCGACTTTTTCGACCAGGGCTTCGTGTTTTGACAAGGCTGAGCGATTGCGCGTCAGTGCCGTTGCAAGGTAGGCC
The DNA here is from genome assembly GCA_040388075.1 of Pseudomonadota bacterium. GTDB lineage: Bacteria > Pseudomonadota > Gammaproteobacteria > Burkholderiales > Burkholderiaceae_C > Polaromonas. Next base: position 231,924 of record JAZKCN010000003.1, read on the forward strand.
ATTCCTTGCGCAGTGACGCGCAGGGTTTCATGTCCTGTGGGGCTGTAAATGCGTTCGAGCAGGCCTGCTGCCAGCAGTTCAATCTCCAACAAGTCCTGGCAGGGCCAGCCTGCGGAGCGGTAGATTTCCCTGAGGCGGCGTGCGTGCAGTCGACCAAACTGAGGCGGCGAAGAACCTGTTGTTGCGTTCACGTGGATGCAGGAGAAGTGTGGACGTTAGTGCGCCGTGGGCTGACGCTTGGAATTCGAATTGGTGTAGCGTATCGGAATTGATCAAATATGTCTTCGGTGCCAAGGGACGAAAAAAAACCGGGCTAGCCCGGTTTTTTTGATGGGAAGCTGATGCTTAGAAACCGTACTGAAGGTTCAGGGAATAAGCATTTCCGCGAACGGTGCCGCCAAAGCCGTTGCCGCTCGTCATTTTGCCGAAGTCTTCGTACTCAAGGCGCAAAGCCAAAGCCGGTGTGATGTTGTATTTCACGCCCACGCCGGCCAACAAGGAGCTCTGGCTTCCTGTGCTGTTGGCGGTAACGCCGCCGCCGTTAACGCTGAGGTTACCCTTGTTGCTGGTCACGCCAAGCTTGCCGAACAGCGAGAAACCTGCGCTCAGTGGCAAAGTGCCGGTGCCGGCGATGCTGTACTGTGATGCTTTGTAGGAGCCGGACACCAAAACAGCACCCGCTGCGGAAGTCGCCACAACACCGCGATTACCGAGGTCCGAATATTGAAGCTCAACGCCCCAATTTGGGGTGAATTGGAAACCGCCGTAGATTTTGACCAGACCTTTGGACGTGTTGCCGCCACTGAAAACCGTACCTGCAGGAATGCCTGCGCCGACGATGTTTCCGTCAACACCCGTGATTTTGGAAGAGCCGAAGCCAAGGCCGACATAGCCTTGGGCAAAAGCAGGGGCGGCGGTAAATGCAGCTGCTGCAATCGCGCATGCTGACAAGATTTTCTTCATATTTTAGATTCCCGTTTTGGATGAGTTGGGCAATGCGCACAACAAATCAAGTGTACGTTTTTGCAGCAAAGTAGTGTCCAGTGTGGTGCGGGAAATGCGCCAATTTGGTGTTTTTTGCAACACCAACGTGGCGTCAGCGTTCGGCTTTGAATGGGTTGCGCCGCTCCAGATGATGCATGTAATTCTCGATGCCTGTGCTCTCGCGCTCCAGAAAGCGCTCCACCGCGTCCGAGAATGCAGGGTGAGCCAGCCAGTGGGCGCTGGTGGTTTTGACCGGCAACAACGCTCGCGCCATCTTGTGCTCGCCTTGTGCACCGCCTTCGAAGCTGGTGTACCCGTGCTCGATACACCATTGCAGCGGCTGGTAATAGCAGGCCTCAAAATGCAGGCTGTCGACGCGCGCCAGCGCACCCCAATAACGGCCGTAAGCGGTCAGGCCCGGATCGCCGGCGACGGTACCGGAAGCCGTGACGGCCACCAGGCTGGTCGCGACGGCCTGCCTTGCGCCATCGGCAGCCGTATGTTCGGCCACGAAGAGCAGCCAGTTTTCCGGCATGGTGTCCTGCATACGCTGGAAGAACTCACGTGTGAGGTAAGGCGCGTTGCCATGCTCATAGTAGGTGCGTTCGTAGCAGCTGTAGAAAAAATCCCAGTCGGCGTTGCCAATATCCCTGCCCAATGACCAGCGGAAGGTGATACCGGCATCTGCCACCTTCTTTCGTTCTTGCCTGATTTTTTTGCGCTTCTGCTGGTTGAGCGACATCAGGAAGTCATCGAAATCCCGAAATCGCAGGCTGCTGCCCGTTTCAGTTGACGGGAGCGGGTTGCTCCAGTGAAACTGCACCGTGTTGCGCAGCATCAGTCCGGCCGCTTCACACGCGCGCACGTCGTCGTCGCTGGAAAAGAGCAGGTGCAGTGATGAGAGCCCTTCTTGCTCGCACCACGCCTTGAGGGCCTCGACCAGCAGCAGGCGTTCGGCATCATTGCGGGCGAGCAGGCGTGGTCCTGGAACTGGCGTGAACGGGGCGGCAACCAGTGCCTTGGGGTAGTACTTCAGTCCGTGCTGCTGGTAGGCATTGGCCCAGGCCCAGTCAAACACATACTCGCCGTAGGAATGGGACTTGAGATACAGGGCACATGCACCCGCGAGCATGTCTTGCTTCCATAAGGTGAGAAAACGGGGAGTCCAGCCGGTGTCTGGAGTGGCGCTGGCACTTGTGTGCATTGCCGCCAGATATTCATGACGCATGAATGGGTTGAGCGTACCGTCCTGGCCTTGTGCAGCCAGCAATTCATTCCATCCAGAGGCATCAATATCCAGCGGCGTATCAAGCACGCGGATGACATAATCGTTTGAGTTGTTTTTCACGTGTTTCCGGGTTCCATCTCTCTTATGTCACTCAAAATTTGCGTCGCCCAGCTGAACTACTGCGTAGGCGACATGCCGGGCAATGCGCAAAAAATCATTGAGGCCGCACGCACTGCTTACGACGAGGGCGTCCGGCTTGTTGTGACACCTGAGCTTGCAATTTGCGCATATGCCGCAGAAGACCTGTTTTTACGCCCGTCTTTCATTCAATCATGTGATGATGCCGTGAATCTGGTGGCCCATGCACTGGCCGGGTTAAAGGGTCTGACGGTAGTCGTGGGCACGCCAACGCATGGCGACAGCGGTCTGGGCATGCGCACCAAGAGCGTCGAGGTGCAGCAACGTCATAACGCGGCCAAAGTGCTCTATCAGGGCCGAATCATTGAAACCTATGCCAAACGTGAGTTGCCCAACTATCAGGTGTTCGACGAGCGGCGCTATTTCACGCCGGGCAAGGGCACTTGTGTATTTCAGGCGGGTGAGGGCGATAACGCTGTCAGCGTAGGGCTGTTGATTTGCGAGGACGCATGGTTTGAAGAACCGGCAAGGCTTGCGGCCGAGTCGGGTGCGGAGATGCTGGTGGTGATCAATGCCTCCCCATTTCACGTTGGCAAGGGCGGCGAGCGCGAGGCCATGATGGCTGCCCGTGCGCAGACAACAGGACTGCCGCTGGTCTATGCGCATCTGGTAGGAGGGCAGGACGAGATTCTTTTTGAAGGCGCTTCATTTGCCCTGCAGGCAGATGGCTCAGTGGCAGGTCGGGCTGGGAGTTTTGTGGAAGAGCTGTTCACTGTGGACGTACGCCGGGCCGCCAATGCCATTGAACTGGCAGCTGAAGTGGCCCCGGTTCGCAGTCACGAAGCAGATCTTTGGGATGCCTTGGTACTGGGTGTTCGTGATTACCTTGGCAAGAACGGCTTTCCAGGCGCAATTCTTGGGTTGTCTGGCGGGATTGACTCTGCACTGGTTCTGGCCATTGCAGTCGATGCATTGGGTGCAGACAAGGTCAGAACGGTGATGATGCCGTCGCCGTACACGGCCGACATTTCATGGATTGATGCACGCGAGATGGCCGACCGCATGAAAGTGCGTTATGACGAGATTTCCATCATTCCCGAGTTTGAGGCATTCAAGGCATCTCTCGCGGGCGAGTTCAAAGGCCTGAAGGAAGACACGACAGAAGAAAACATACAGGCACGTATCCGAGGTGTGTTCCTGATGGCGCTGTCCAACAAGTTCGGATCCATTGTGTTGACCACGGGAAACAAAAGCGAAATGGCGACGGGTTACTGCACCCTGTACGGAGATATGGCCGGTGGTTTTGCGGTCATCAAGGACCTCCTTAAGACAACGGTTTTCAGGCTTGCGCGATGGCGCAATGAAAACGACCCTTATGGAACAGGACTTCAGCCGATTCCCGAGCGCATCATTACTCGTCCGCCAAGTGCTGAACTGCGTCCTGACCAGACTGACCAGGACAGCTTGCCAGCGTACGAAGTTCTGGATGCCATTCTCGAGCGCTATATGGAAAACGACCAAGGCATTGAAAGCATTGTCGCTGCCGGCTTTGACGCTGCTGTCGTCGAGCGCGTGACACGGTTGATCAAGATCAATGAGTACAAGCGGCGGCAGGCACCAGTGGGCATACGGGTAACTCACAGGAGTTTTGGCAAAGATTGGCGCTACCCTATTACCAGTAAATTCCGTGCCTGAGAAACTCGCTTTCATCTGCTGTGGCGCAGAGGCAACCAGGGTACGAAAGACATCACATAGAAACTACGGAGAAATTCAGTGAAGCAAATTACCGCCATCCTCAAACCGTTCAAGCTGGAAGAAGTGCGCGAGGCGCTAGCCGAATGCGGCGTAACTGGATTGACTGTTACTGAGGTAAAGGGTTTTGGCCGCCAGAAAGGACATACCGAGCTCTATCGCGGCGCGGAGTATGTCGTGGACTTTCTGCCGAAAGTCAAGGTTGAAGTCGTCGTAAAAAGCGAAGAGGTCGAGCGTTGTGTGGACGCGATCGTACGTGCCGCACGCACCGGAAAAATTGGAGATGGCAAAATTTTCATCACCAGTGTTGAGCGAGTTTTGCGCATCCGGACTGGTGAGGAAAACGAAGAGGCGGTCTGATCGGACCGACACTTGTTGCAGATGCGTTGGGCGCTACCTTAAATCTGATCCATGCGCAAGGAGTTGCCGGACAGACCTGCAATTTGTACCAGGGTTTGCAGTAATGGCTGCGCTTGTGATCTGGTCTGAATCAGTTCCATTAGCTGGGCATTCATAAAACCGCAGCTTACGGATGTATTCAGGAAGGTTAGCAGGCTGTCGTAATAGCCATCCGTATTGAGTAATCCTACAGGCTTGTCGTGGTAACCGAGTTGGCGCCAGGTCCAGACCTCAAAAAATTCCTCCAGAGTGCCTATGCCTCCCGGCAGAGCCAAAAAAGCGTCGGCATTTTCGGCCATGATGCGCTTTCGCTCATGCATATTGTCGACAATATGGAGTTCGGTGCAGCCGTTGTGAGCCCATTCCTTCTCCACAAGGGCTTGGGGAATCACGCCGATCACTTTTCCACCAGCAGCCAGCGTGGCATCTGCCACTATGCCCATCAGACCGTTGCGGCCACCACCATACACAAGCTGCCCATTGTGGTTACCTATCCAGCCGCCGACTTCTGCTGCTACTGCTGCAAAGCGAGGATTTGTGCCGGGGCGGGAGCCGCAATACACACAAAGGGAAAAAGCCGGCTTGTCGGTCGGCGAGATGATGCTCATGCCGAAAACCTGTGTATCGACGCCAGAATCCAGGTACCCGCGCACAGTAACAAACTGAGAAGAACGGCTGCACTGCCCATATCCTTTGCCCGCTTTGAAAGGTCATGCCATTCAGGTCCAATACGATCAATGGCGGTTTCAATGCCGGTATTGAGCAATTCCACAATCATGATGAGGATGACGGTACCGGCCAACAGGACGGTTTCGGTCCAAGTGCGGCCGAGCCAGAAAGCCAGGGGTATTAGCACGACTGCGGCGATCAGCTCCTGCCGGAAGGCGATTTCGTGCCAGCCGGCACGCAGGCCTGCCAGCGAGTAACCCAGCGCGTGCCAGACGCGATTAAACCCGGTTCGATACTTTTGCGGGTTCGCTACCGGTCGGAGCACCGGCTCGCTTTCGACTGGTGGATGCGTGCGTGTAGATGTTTGTTCGACCATGCGGGCAGTTTGACACGACTTTGTTGCAACTTGATGTTAGTCCGGTCGCGCGTCCGACCCGGCATTTTTAGACTTGCGCAAGGCGCGCTTTGGTCTTTGCGGCGCGACCCAAGTGACAAGCCGGGTGCCTGCCCAGGCATCGTGCCAGAACTGTTTTTGCGGATGAAATCGAGCTAAAACAGCCCAGGCTGCAATCCACCCCAAGGCCAGTACGGTGCCTTCGCTAGACGGCAAGCCTGCCACCCAAGTTAGCGCAAGGGGTGGTAAAAACCAGATCCAGCTAAGTACGTAGCGCAGTAATGCGCGCTTCTGGGTGATTGGGTCGCCATCAATGCCCACGATTTTGATATCCCAGGTTTTCATGGCGAGTGTTTGCCCTTTAGCCCAGAACCACACGAAATAGATGCCAAACACTATAAAAAGGAAGGTTTGCAGCGCATGTCGGTTGTCCAGGGCATTACGCGTTTGACTCAAGGTACTGAAAAGATAGCCAGCAATAAACACCACGCCGAACATCAAAAGACCTTCGTAGACCCAGCACGCCATGCGTCGCAGAATAGATGGAACGGGAAGCATGGAAAGCATGGAAAGCATGGTCACAGGGAATTCGCGGGTCGTTGTGGCCAGCAAGCTGGCGTTTGAGATGGGCTGGCGCCGCCGCGCGACACCAGCTACTGTGCAGCAGCAGGAAGCGCGGTCTTTGCCTTTGCTGGAAGCTGGGCTTGGACTGCTCGTGAAGCAGCTATTTTAGGGGTTCCGGCTAGGGGAACTGCAGCCAGCTTTTGTGGGGCAACAGGTTTGACGGCTGTCGCCGCCCCAGTAGGCCGCACAGGGGCTTTGGCCGCAAGCTTCTGCTTTTCTTCCGGGCTGAGGGCCTGGTAAGTTTGCCACTTTGCCTTTTTCTCTTCGGACGTCAATTGTCGGGAAAGCTCTTTAGTCTTGGCGAAGTTCAAACGAGCCTCGGCCCGCTGCTGCGGGCTTAGTGCCACCCATTCATTCATGCGGCTATGCATGGTCGCCTGGCCTCCAGGTGGAAGAGAGTGGTAGTTTTTGGAGATCTCCAGCCACTTGCGTTTTTGTTGCTCGCTGATGGCGTTCCAACTGCCTGCCAGAGGCTTCAGGGTTTCCTGCTGTTTGGCAGTGAGCTCCGTCCAGAGAGGTCGGGAGGCTGACGAAGCAGTTTTTGCCGAAGCCGGAGCGCCTGTGCGGCTCGTTACCGCAGCGTTGGCGCCAGTCTGTGATCCGGTTGCAGTTTGACCATAAGCGGCAATCGCGCCTGTTGTCAGAATCACGCAAACCAGCATAGCCCGGCTATCCAGGGAAGGCCCCGCACTGGTAAAAGCCGAACGCAAGCGCGAAGCGGCATTGGCGGGAGCTGTTGCTGGCACGGTCATGAGCTACAGACGTGTATGACTAGCGATTGGCCTTCAAAAACTGGACAAATCCGGGGTCGGCAAAAGCGGCAGGTGGGAGCTCATCTGTCAGCAAGGCAGCATCGACTTCCGCAAGTTCCTGGGCACGATTGTCATTTTGCACGGAGTTGATGGTCAGCAGGCCGATGACCAGCGCGAGCAGCGGCACTACTGATCCGATGCGTGCCCACCAGTTGAGCCCATCATCGGTGTCCCAACCAAAAACTGCGCTGCCGCCTGCCCCGGAGATCATCCCCGCGGACTGGATTTGTGCAACTTTTCGTCTCGAAACAGCTTGAACGCGAGCAGCACGCAGGCGCTCTGAAACGTCGTAAGGCAGGTCGGCAGTACCCTGCGACAGATAAGACGCAGCCTTAAATGCAAAGCGGTCTTGAAGAATGTCTGCGCGGTTTTGTAGTGAATTCGTCATAGTTTTATCCCTTTAGCCCCAAGCGCTTTACTGAGGGCGAGGACGGCTCGGGAGCAGTGGGTTTTGACACTACCCTCCGAACAGCCCATGGCCGCAGCGGTTTCGGCCACGTCCATCTCCTCCCAGTAACGCATCAGAAACGCTTCCCGTTGACGCCCCGGTAGCTGTTTCACTTCTTCCTCGATTTCCCTCAATATTTGAGCCCGTTCGGTCGCATCCTGAGAGCTTTCAGTCCCTTCTGAGTCGGTTTGGGCTTCCAAAGTTTCCAGAATGTCGAAATCTCCGTCGTCTCCGGTAGATTCAAAGTCACTCATGTTGGAAAAAATCGCATTTCGAGTCTTGCGACGGCGAAACCAGTCGAGAGTCGTATTCGACAGAATGCGCTGGAAAAGCATAGGCAGTTCAGCTACTGGCTTGTCGCCGTAGCTATGTGCCAGCTTCATCATGCTGTCCTGGACTATGTCAAGAGCGGCTTCCTCATCCCGAACGTGATAGACGCTCCGCTTGAAAGCCCGTTTTTCAACGCTTTTCAGAAAGTCCGAGAGTTCTTGTTCAGTTGCCAACGGTAAGGAATTCCGGTTTGTCCTGCTCGGTCATATCTTTATGTGCTTTCCCAAAATTATCGCATCGCACGCTGTGCAAATGCCTCTATTTAGGCGCAATACGCCTGTTACGCGGCGCGAAATGTCATAATACCGCCTGCAATTCAAACGGCAAACGGGTCATGGCTCCGCGGTTTATGTTTCCGCTCATGGTTTTGGCCTCAAGTCTCGACGCGGTTCCACAAGAGCAAGCGAAGAGGCACCCAAGGTATTTCGTTAGAGAAATTCACAAAGGTTCATCATGGAAATCTCCAAAGCGGAAATCACTTCCGCGGCAGCAGCGTCTGCAAATTCAACTTCGTTAAATGCGTCGCAGGAACTTCGCGGCGCGGAAATTCTTGTGAAGTCGCTACAAGCCGAAGGTGTCAAGTACATCTGGGGCTATCCAGGCGGTGCCGTACTTCATATTTACGACGCTTTCTACAAGCAGGACACTATTCAGCACGTTCTGGTAAGGCACGAGCAGGCTGCCGTCCATGCCGCCGATGGATATGCGCGGGCAACTGGTGACGTCGGCGTTGCGCTTGTTACCTCGGGTCCTGGTGTCACCAATGCAATTACCGGAATTGCCACGGCCTACATGGACAGCATTCCCATGGTGATCATCACGGGGCAGGTGCCGGTTGCCGCCATCGGCTTGGATGCGTTCCAGGAGTGCGACACGGTCGGCATCACCAGGCCCATCGTCAAGCACAATTTCCTTGTCAAGGATGTCAGGCAGATGGCTGATGTCATGAAAAAGGCTTTCCACATCGCACGTAGCGGCCGGCCCGGCCCAGTGGTTGTGGATATCCCCAAGGATGTGTCCTTCAACAAAACCGCTTACCAAGGCTATCCGCAGAGTGTTGAAATGCGTTCATATAACCCTGTGCGCAAGGGGCACGGCGGACAGATTCGCAAGGCATTGCAGTTGTTGATGACAGCTAAAAGGCCTTATATATATACCGGTGGTGGTGTTCTGCTCAGTAACGCATCGGAAGAGTTGCGCACATTGGTGAACATGCTGGGTTATCCCTGCACGAATACCCTGATGGGGCTTGGCGCCTATCCGTCCAGTGACAAGAAATTCCTCGGTATGCTGGGCATGCATGGAACAGTGGAGGCCAACAATGCCATGCAAAATTGCGATGTGTTGTTGGCCGTGGGTGCGCGTTTTGACGATCGCGTGATTGGTAATCCAAAACATTTTGCGCAGAATGAGCGCAAGATCGTCCATATTGACATAGATCCTTCAAGCATTTCAAAACGCGTCAAAGTTGACATTCCTATTGTTGGTGATGTGAAAGATGTGCTCAACGAGTTGATTGCAATGATCAAGGAATCCGGCATCGAGCCGGATGCGAACGCGCTAGGCGCATGGTGGGACACCATTGAAGGCTGGCGCAAGCGAGACTGCCTGAAGTACAGCATGGGCAAGGGCGACGTCATCAAGCCGCAGTACGTGGTGGAGACACTCTCCAGGATGACTAAAGGCACCGATACCTACATCACATCTGATGTCGGTCAGCATCAGATGTGGGCGGCGCAATATTACGGATTCGATGAGCCGCGGCGCTGGATTAATTCGGGAGGGTTGGGAACGATGGGAGTGGGCCTGCCTTATGCCATGGGCATCAAGTTGGCAAAGCCTGAATCGGAGGTGTTTTGTATCACCGGCGAGGGTTCAATCCAGATGTGCATCCAGGAATTGTCAACCTGCCTGCAGTACAACACGCCGGTCAAGGTCGTATCACTGAATAATCGCTATTTGGGCATGGTCCGGCAGTGGCAAGAGCTCGACTATGAAGGCCGCTATAGCCACAGCTACATGGATGCGTTGCCTAACTTTGTGAAGCTTGCTGAAGCCTACGGCCATATCGGCATGCTGATTGAAAAGCCTGAGGATGTCGAGCCTGCCTTGCGTGAGGCGCGCAAGCTGAAAGATCGTACGGTCTTCATGGATTTCAGGACCGATCCAACGGAAAATGTTTTCCCGATGGTCAAGGCTGGCAAGGGGATCGACGAAATGTTGCTGGGGTCCGAAGACCTCTAGTGTTCCGTCTCCATCACCTGTCACGCCCCTAACACGTCATTCCGACGAATCTATTGTTTGCCAAGCCTGCGCATTACCGTGCGCAGGGGAGGGCAGCGAAAAGAGGAATCTTCTTATGAAACATATCATTGCAGTTTTGCTGGAAAATGAGCCTGGAGCTCTTTCCCGCGTGGTCGGGCTATTTTCGGCACGCGGCTACAACATCGAAAGTCTCACGGTTGCGCCCACCGAGGATGCAACACTGTCACGCATGACCATCCAGACCAGCGGTTCTGACGACGTGATTGAACAAATCACCAAGCACCTAAACCGCCTGATAGAAGTCGTCAAGGTGGTTGACCTGACCGAAGGCTCCTATACCGAACGGGAGTTGATGATGGTCAAGGTTCGCGCAGTGGGCAAGGAGCGCGAAGAGATGAAGCGAATGGCTGATATATTCCGCGGGCGCATTATTGACGTTACCGAGAAAAGCTACACCATTGAGTTGACGGGCGACCAGTCGAAAAATGACGCATTCCTTGAGGCTATAGAACGCAGCGCCATTCTTGAGACTGTCAGGACAGGGTCAAGCGGAATTGGCCGGGGTGAAAGAATCCTGAGAGTGTGATTTCAGTTGTCCGTGCGCGCGTTTCGACAGGCTCAACGCGAACGGATCGAAGAGTGGCGATAAGTGTCTGCCGTTCGCCCTGAGCCTGTCATTGGGCATTTTCGCCAGAACCTTTTAGAAACATCCGGAGAGAAAAATGAAAGTTTATTACGACAAGGATTGCGACCTCAGCCTGATCAAGGGCAAGACCGTTGCCATCATCGGCTACGGTAGCCAAGGCCACGCTCATGCTCAAAACCTGAACGACAGTGGTGTCAAAGTACTGGTTGGCCTACGTAAGGGTGGCGCTTCCTGGGACAAGGTTGGCAAAGCTGGTCTAACCGTGATGGAAGTCAATGATGCGGTCAAGGCAGCTGACGTGGTCATGATTCTGCTGCCTGATGAGCAGATCGGCGAGGTCTATCTCAATAATGTTGCTCCAAATATCAAGCAGGGCGCTTCGCTTGCTTTCGCTCATGGCTTCAATATTCACTACAACCAGGTCACGCCGCGTGCCGATCTGGATGTGTGGATGGTTGCGCCCAAGGCGCCTGGTCACACTGTCCGCAATACCTACACGCAAGGTGGCGGCGTGCCCCACCTGGTCGCGGTCCATCAGGACAAGACCGGCAAGGCTCGTGATCTGGCGCTGAGCTATGCGATGGCCAATGGCGGCGGCAAAGCCGGCATCATCGAGACGAACTTCAAGGAAGAAACCGAGACCGACTTGTTCGGCGAACAGGCTGTGTTGTGCGGTGGCGCGGTTGAATTGATCAAGATGGGCTATGAAACCTTGGTAGAGGCCGGGTATGCTCCCGAAATGGCCTACTTTGAATGCCTGCACGAACTCAAGCTCATCGTTGATTTGATCTACGAGGGCGGCATTGCAAATATGAATTACTCCATCTCCAATAACGCGGAATACGGTGAGTACGTTACTGGTCCTGAAGTGATCAACGAGCAATCGCGGGCAGCCATGCGTGCAGCACTCAAACGTGTGCAAAGTGGTGAATACGCGAAGATGTTCATTCTGGAAGGTCGCACTGGCTATCCAAGCATGACGGCCCGCCGCCGCCTCACTGCGGAACACTCTATCGAGAAGGTGGGTAGCCAGCTACGCGCAATGATGCCCTGGATTGCCAAGAACAAGCTGGTCGACCAAACCCGTAATTAAGCCCAATAGCAGGTTTTGTCCTGCAAAAGGCCGCGCAGACTTCTTGCGCGGCCTTTTTACTGTGCGAGTGAAAATTGCAACAGGCTAGGGGTTTGTTATCCTCAGATGTAAATCTGCCTTTTAGCTATTATTTTGATAGCGTGCTGGATTTAATGAACGCCTTGTGCGTTATTCGGAGCACTTTATGCATGACGGTCAGGACACGAGCCAGGTATCGGAAGAGGTTGTTGTACGCAAGCGCCGCAAGGGCATCTACATACTTCCAAACCTATTTACGCTGGCGGCACTTTTCGGCGGTTTTTACGCCATCGTCATGGCTATGAACGGCCGTTTCGACCAGGCTGCAGTAGGCGTTTTTTGCGCCATGGTGCTCGACAGCCTTGACGGCCGGATCGCGCGAATGACCAATACCCAGAGCGCTTTCGGTGAACAGATGGACTCCCTATCGGACATGGTGTCTTTTGGTGCAGCACCTGCGCTTATTGCCTACATCTGGGCGCTGACCAGCCTTGGCCGATGGGGCTGGATAGGTGCTTTTGTTTATTGCGCATGCGCTGCATTACGGTTAGCACGCTTTAATGTGAATACCGGCGTTGTGGACAAAAGGTTCTTCCAGGGTCTTCCATCGCCCGCAGCTGCCGCTCTCGTCGCGGGCTTTATCTGGTTGATGACGGATGCAGGTATCAGTGGACAGGATGTGCGATGGGTCACGTTCGCTCTGACCTTGTATGCAGGCCTCACCATGGTTACCAATGTGCCGTTCTATAGCTTCAAAGACATCAGCATGAAGCGCAGCGTGCCCTTTGCAGTAATTGTGCTCATTGCGTTGGGCATTGCTGTTATCAATATTCATCCTCCTACCGTGATGTTCGGGCTGTTCGTGATTTACGGGTTTTCGGGCTATGCCGTTTATGGCTACCGCAAGGCCAAAGGCCTGCAGACCAGTGTCATATCGACTTCCACGGATGAGCCAGATGAGCGCGGACTCCACAAATAAAATATGCTAATATCCAATCTATGAAGAATATTTCGCTAGCACTACTGCTATCTGCCAACGGGCGGAGACGGTAGCGCACGCGTTCACCAGATTCACGGCCCGTATGCACCAGCAGCGGGCCGTTTTTCTTTGGCTGCTGGTTTTCAATTTCAGGATATAGCCATGTTGAAACAGCCTGCCAGCAAATACCAAGCTTTCAAACCTGTCGGTCTCACCGATCGCACTTGGCCAGATCGTGTTCTGGCGGCCGCGCCGGCCTGGCTGAGCACCGACCTGCGTGACGGTAACCAGGCCTTGATTGAACCGATGGACGCCGCCCGCAAGTTGAGGATGTTCGACACCCTGGTAGGCATTGGCTTCAAGGAAATTGAAGTCGGTTTTCCTGCGGCGTCGCAAGTAGACTTTGATTTCATTCGCAAGCTGATCGATGAAGATCGTATACCGGACGATGTCACGATTCAGGTAATGACGCCTGCGCGTGAAGAGTTGATAGTCCGTACAGTTGAGTCGCTCAAAGGCACGCGTCGCGCGATCGTTCACGTCTACAACGCTGTGGCCCCAGTCTGGCGTGATGTGGTGTTTGGGTTGAAGGTTCCGGAAGTCATGGCACTGGTCGAACGCCATGTGAGTCTCATCAAGGCATTGACCGATGAGCGCCCCGAAACCGAGTGGGTATTGCAGTACTCTCCCGAGACTTTCTCGATGGCGGAGCTTGAGGTGTCCCTTCAGGCCTGTGAGACTGCGATTGCCGCCTGGGGACCGGGTCGACCCATCATCCTGAATCTGCCGACCACGGTTGAAAATGCCACGCCCAATGTGTTTGCCGACCAGATCGAGTGGATGTGCCGCCGGTTTGCCGCCTCTCCGAATGTCTTTGTTTCTGTTCATCCCCACAACGACAGGGGGACCGGCGTTGCGGCGGCCGAACTGGCTTTGCAGGCTGGTGCTCACCGGGTAGAGGGCTGCCTCTTCGGCAATGGTGAACGCACGGGCAATCTCGACCTTGTGAATGTCGCGCTTAACCTGTACACGCAAGGTGTCGATCCATGTCTCGATTTTTCGGCCATTGACGATGTCAGGCGTACAGTGGAGTACTGCAACCAGTTGCCCGTGCATCCTCGCCATCCCTATGCCGGTGACCTCGTCTACACCTCGTTTTCAGGGTCTCATCAGGACGCCATCAAAAAAGCCTTCGCCGTCCGCAAGGAGGGTGATGTCTGGGCAATACCCTATTTGCCCATCGACCCCAAAGACCTTGGGCGCAGCTATGAGGCTGTGATTCGTGTCAACAGCCAGTCGGGCAAAGGGGGCATATCCTATTTGCTCGAAGCGGAGTTTGGTCTGGAGCTTCCGCGCCGCCTGCAGATTGAGTTCAGCCAGGTAGTGCAGTCCGTTATGGATGCAGAAGGCAAAGAGTTAAGCGCGCATGACATTTACCAGTTGTTTGACCGGGAGTATCAAGTCAGCGCCATGCCGGCAGTTCAGCACAAGCTGGAACAACTGGATGGTGTCGATCAAGCCGACGGGAAATGCGTGATGCTTGATGCGGCGTTTTCGTTTGCAGGCAAGCCTGTTTCGGTCAAGGGCGCGGGGACAGGGCCTATTGATGCTTTTGTTGATGGCTGGAGCCGGACGATGGGCGAGAGCATCCGTGTGCTTGACTACCACGAGCATGCGATTGGTGCGGGAGCCCATGTGCAGGCTGTGGCTTACCTCGAATTGCGCATCGGTCAGCATACTGTCTTTGGTGTTGGCAGGGACGCAAACATCGTTTCCGCATCGCTCAAGGCTATTATCTCGGGCTTGCAGCGGGCTACCAGAAGCGCGCAGACAACACAAACCCCACAGACAGAGGATGCATCATGTCAGACAAATTAATCATATTTGATACCACCTTGCGCGACGGGGAGCAATCGCCGGGTGCTTCAATGACGCGTGACGAAAAGCTTCGTATTGCACGCCAGTTGGAACGCCTTAAGGTGGATGTCATTGAAGCCGGTTTTGCGGCTAGTTCCAATGGGGACTTTGATTGCGTGAAGGCCATTTCTGAAGTCATTAAGGACGCCACCGTCTGTTCATTGGCCAGGGCAAATGACCGTGACATCTCGCGCGCAGCAGAAGCACTCAAGCCCGCAAAGTCCGCACGCCTTCACCTTTTTCTGGCTACCAGCCCGCTGCACATGGAGAAAAAGCTGCGCATGACACCTGATGAGGTGTATGAGCAAGCCAAGCTGTCAGTCCGTTTTGCACGTAATCTGATGGGTGATATTGAGTTCAGCCCGGAAGATGGCTACCGCTCGGACCCCGATTTCCTCTGCCGGGTGCTTGAGACCGTCATCGCCGAAGGTGCTACAACTATTAACGTGCCGGACACCGTTGGCTATGCCATTCCTGAGCTCTATGGCGATTTCATCAGGAATCTGCGCGAGCGCATTCCCAACAGTGACAAGGCGATCTGGTCCGTGCATTGCCACAATGACCTGGGCATGGCAGTCGCCAACTCGCTGGCTGGAGTGAAGATTGGCGGCGCACGGCAGGTCGAATGCACGATAAACGGACTTGGCGAGCGGGCGGGCAATTGCTCGCTGGAGGAAGTCGTGATGGCCATTAAAACCCGAAAGGATTATTTCGGCCTTGAACTCGGAATTGATACAAAACATATCCTCGCAACCAGTCGCATGGTCAGCCAGACTACCGGCTTTGTAGTGCAACCCAACAAGGCGGTCGTGGGGGCAAACGCATTTGCCCATGCCTCGGGCATACACCAGGACGGCGTTCTCAAAGCGCGCGACACTTATGAAATCATGCGCGCTGAAGATGTAGGGTGGAGCAATAACAAGATCGTGCTTGGCAAACTCAGCGGTCGCAATGCATTCAAGCAGCGGCTGCAGGACCTCGGTGTGGCGATGGAAAGCGAAGCCGATATCAACAGCACCTTTATCAAATTCAAGGACCTGGCTGATCGCAAGAGCGAGATTTTTGACGAAGACATCCTGGCGCTTGTCAGTGACGAAAGTGTCAGTCACGACAACGAACAATATGGATTTGTCTCTTTGTCGCAGCACAGTGAAACCGGCGAACGGCCCCAGGCCACTGTTGTGTTCACGGTCTCGGGCAAAGAGGTAAAAGGTGAGTCCGATGGCAACGGGCCGGTGGACGCCTCGCTGAAGGCCATCGAGTCACATGTCAAGAGTGGCGCCGAAATGGTGCTTTATTCTGTAAATGCGATAAGCGGCTCGACCGAAAGCCAGGGCGAGGTCACGGTAAGGCTGCAAAACAGTGGCCGCGTGGTCAATGGCGTTGGCGCAGATCCAGATATTGTGGTGGCCTCGGCAAAAGCCTATCTGAGTGCGTTGAACAAATTACAAAGCAAATCAGATCGGGTTGCAGCGCAGGGATAGAAATAATAGTCTTTAAAAACAATAACTTGGATGGTTTTTCAGCTAAAACTTCTTTTCGGGTCAGATAAGTCTCACACAGGTGACCCTATTTTTAGGAAAGTCACGCAAGCTTTTGATATTGCGTGACTTTTTCTATTTGTATACACTCCAGCCCATGCTGTTATTTGCAAGCACTAGCAGGGCCACCACCATGATTTTTAATCGCTTACTGAGGATCGCTGGATTCCTGACCGTCTTCATGGCGTTGGCAGTGCCAGTTGCCAGCTCTGCAGCCCCTAAAAAGGCTGCTGCAAAAAAGCAGCAAGTTACAAAAGTTTCAAACGCCAAACGCCCTGTTGCGTCCGCCCGCAAGAGTGTGCGTTTTGTAGCCGGTAAACGACGGAGCATCGTGCGTGTGGCCGCAATACCTGCCAAGCCTTCGTTTGGTGCTCTGGCTGGTTTGCATGCCGCGCAAGATCCACTTGATTTGAAGTCCAGCGTTGCTCTGGTTATTGACCAGGATACGCGCGAAGTGCTATTTAGCAAGAATGACCGCGCAGTGTTGCCAATTGCCTCCCTGACCAAGCTGATGACTGGCGTTGTCGTGAGTGGCGCCAAGCTGCCACTGGATGAAGTCATCACCATCACGCAGGATGACGTGGACACTGAAAAGCACAGCAGTTCCCGCCTCAAGGTGGGCACATCACTGACACGTGGCGAGTTGTTGCACTTGGCGCTGATGTCCAGTGAGAACCGCGCTGCGCACGCGTTGGGCCGCACCTATCCTGGCGGCATGCCAGTGTTTGTCAGCCTGATGAATGCCAAGGCCAAGCTGCTGGGTATGAATGACACCAGCTATGCAGAGCCTACAGGCCTGTCCAGTCGCAACCAGTCCAGCGCGCAGGATCTGGCCACGCTTGTGAATGCGGCGCATGGTGACCCAATGCTGCGTGAACTGTCTACTTCGCCAGGCTATCAGGTGGCTGTTGGCAGCCGCACATTGCAATACAACAATACCAACCGCCTGGTGAAGAATCCGGATTGGGAAATCGGTTTGCAAAAAACCGGTTATATCTCCGAGGCTGGTCAGTGCCTGGTGATGCAAACCAAAATCGCAGGCCGCAAGCTGATCATGGTGTTTCTGGATTCTGCCGGCAAGCTGAGCCGCCTGGGTGATGCCGAACGTGTTCGCCGCTGGGTAGAAGCCAATCCGCTGGTTGACCGCAAGATCAACCTCAGTTCGTCAGTCAAGCAGGTCAACGGCTAAGAGTTATTCCGTACCTTGCAGGTAGCACTGCAATAAAAAAAACCGGGTTTTGACCCGGTTTTTTTATTTTGGCCGGTAGCCCAGCGCGCTTGATATTTCGTTGGCGGTTGCCTGCAATTTGGGCAACCAGTGCTCATCCAGCCGGTCCGCAGGTGCCGAGATTGACAGGCCGGCAACCAGATTGTTCTGGTCGTCGTAAATGCCGGCTGCCATGCACCTGACGCCGAGTTCCAGTTCTTCGTTGTCCCTAGCAATTCCGTATTGGCGCGCCTTTGAAAGCTCGCGCTCCAGTGTTGTCAGCTGGGTTATGCTGTTTTTTGTTTGCCCCGACAGCCCTGTGCGCGTGGCATAGGTCCGAAGGCGTTGCGGGTCGTCGAAAGCCAGGAAAAGCTTGCCGACGGATGTCAGGTGCAATGGCGCGCGGCCACCGATGGCGCGCACCACCTGCATACCCGACCGTTCACTGAAAGCGCGCTCCACGTAAATGATTTCATCGCCCTGGCGCATGCTGAGATTGACGGGTTGTTGAGTCAGCTTGTGCAATTCACGCATCGGTGCCAGCGCCGCATCACGCACGTTCAACCGCGCCTTGACCAGGTTTCCGAGTTCCAGAAGACGCATGCCCAGCCGATAGTTGCCCGCCACCGGCCTGTCGACAAAACGCCCGGTCGCAAGGTCGTTCAGGATGCGGTGAGCAGTAGAAGGGTGCAGCCCGGATTTTTCACTGATTTCCTTCAATGACATCGCATCTTCGCGGTTGGCCAGTATCTCCAGAAGGGTGAACATCCGCTCAATGACCTGAACGGTCGGCGTTGCGGGTATGGGACTGTCAGGCTTGGTCATGTGCAGGCTTTCTGCCATGAATTTTATACTATGAAATCCATGCGTACTCTGCCGGTGCGAGGCGCGTCAACAGGTCCGTGGCACTTCCTGGCTTTCTTTCCGCAGAATCCATTCGTCGTTCACCCGCACCTGGTTCGGCTTGAAAGCCGCCTTGTAACTCATCTTCGGGCTCTGCGCGATCCAGTAGCCGAGGTAGATATAAGGCAATTCGAGCTTTTTGGCCTGTTCGATCTGCCACAGCACGCCATAGTTGCCGTAGCTCGCTTTGGCATCCGGTTCGTAAAAGGTATAGACCGCCGATATGCCGTCTTCCAGTACGTCGAGGATGGACACCATTTTCAGCGCCCCCGGCTCACCGTTGGGTAGCGTTTCACGAAATTCCACCAGCCTCGAGTTCACACGGCTCTGCAGGAGGAATTGTGTGTACTGGTCAATGCTGTCGTGATCCATGCCGCCGCCGGCGTGACGGCCGTTCTGGTAACGCAGATAGAGCTGGTAGTGCTCGGGCATGAAACAAAGCTTGAGCACTCGCGCCTGCAAGGTCTTGTGCTTCAACCACGCCCTTCGCTGGCTGCGGTCCGGCTTGAATTGATTGACCGGCACCCGCAGTGGTACGCATGCCTGACAGCCGTCGCAATAGGGGCGATAGGTAAACATGCCACTGCGCCTGAAGCCGTTTGCGACCAGTTCCGAATAGGCATCGTTGTGTATCAGGTGGCTCGGTGTGGCGACCTGCGAGCGGGCCTGTTTTCCCGGCAGGTAGCTGCAGGGGTAGGGTGCGGTCGCATAAAACTGCAGAGTCTGCAGCGGCAGGTCTTTAAGGTGCGTCACGGCCTTGGAGTCGTCCTGTTTTGCAAAAGGCTGTCCCAGTATACGGGTTCGAATCGCCACGTGGGCGCTGCCTGTCCTGTCGTTTGCTGCAGATGTCCTGCGAAATTTTCGCGGCTGATCACGTCTGCGCCCAGAGAAGCGAGATGCTGTGTGTTTTGCTGGCAATCAATCATGGTGATATGTTGAGCACTACAAAAGGCGACAAGCGCTGCGAGGGCAATTTTGGAGGCATCGGTGCGATTCGCAAACATGGATTCACCAAACACCATCGCACCCAGATTCACGCAATAAAGCCCCCCTGCAAGCTCTCCGTTTATCCAGGTCTCCACGCTATGGGCATGGCCGGCCTGGTGCAATGCGGTGTATGCATCGACCATTGATGGGAGTATCCAGGTGCCAGGCTGTCCGTGTCTGGACTTGGTGGCGCAGGCGAGAATGACATCCGCAAAGCAGCTGTCAAAACGGACTTCACAAAGTGAATTCCGGCAAAAGTCATTGACGGTTTTGCGTAGCGAGCGGTGCAGGCGGAAATTCTTTGTCTGCAAAACCATGCGCGGGTCAGGGCTCCACCACAGGTTGGGCTGCCCTTTACTGAACCACGGGAAAATGCCTCGCGAATACGCATTTATCAGCGTTGCTACATCCAGCGTTCCGCCAGCTGCCAGCAGGCCCGGCGCAGGATCATTCGCCCCCCAGGCGGCACTGACCGGCGGAAATTCCTGTGCGGGTTCCAGCCAAGTTAGGACGGGTTGTGGTTTAGCCATGTTACGGAGTCAGGCCTTGTGCTGATGAGCGAGTGTGATGCGCGCGATAAAGGACACTGGTGAAATTGTTACCTTGCATCAAGGGCATCGTATACGAGCTGTTTGTAGCCCAAAAAAGTCAGACATGCGCGCACGCCGTGAGCGTGCCTGCCCGAAAAGCATAAAAATAAACGCTATAATCTTAGGCTGTATTCCTCAATAGCTCAGTTGGTAGAGCGCCGGACTGTTAATCCGTAGGTCCCTGGTTCGAGCCCAGGTTGAGGAGCCAGGAATTCAGGCACCTGATGCGCACCATCAGGTGCTTTTTCATTTGTGGTTTGCCCCTGTACCGAGAGCGCACTGCACCATGCCCCATCAGCGTTTTGATTCTGCATACGTCCGGGTACTCAGCATCGCGGGTTCCGACAGTGGCGGTGGCGCCGGCATACAGGCTGACCTCAAAACCTTTGCGGCGCTTGGTTGTTATGGCATGACGGCCATCACGGCGCTGACCGCTCAAAATACCACGGGCGTGCGCGCCATCCACGCTGTGCCACCGCACATGCTGCGTGACCAGATCGATGCGGTGGTCGAAGACATAGGCGTAGATTCGGTCAAGATAGGCATGCTGCATGCGCCGGACATCGTCCTTGCCGTGGCTGAGGCGATTGACCGGCACGCTCTGAATCGTGTGGTGCTGGATCCGGTGATGGTGGCAACCAGCGGTGCCGTGCTGATAGACAATCCGGCCATTTCGGCCCTGGTTGAGCTGCTGTTTCAACGCGTCGCAGTGGTGACGCCCAACCTGGATGAAGCCGCACTGCTGGTGGGCCGCAAGCTGGACAGCGAACAGGCGATGGAAGCAGCGGCGCATGCGTTGCTGGACAAGGGGGCGAACGCGGTGCTGCTCAAGGGTGGGCACCTGGCCGGTGACGTCGTCAGCGACCTGCTACTTGCCAAAGGCAATGCGCCGCACTGGATGCGCGCGCCGCGCATAGACAGTGCCAATACCCACGGAACCGGCTGCACGCTGTCCTCGGCAATTGCGTCGTACCTTGGGCTGGGCCATACGCTGATTGATGCGGTGGAGGCAGCCCGGGTTTATGTTCGGGCTTCGTTGCAGGCGGGGGCGATGGTCAAGACCGGTACGGGCAGCGGTCCGCTGAACCACAGTCATGCGCCGCAGGTTATGCGCCTCAGGCCGCTGCAGTCATCCTGATTGGCGAGTCTTTCGTAAAGCGCGCCAGAACAAAGGTCAGCACCAGTGTTGGCAGTGCGGCGCCCAGGAATGGCAACAGCTGCGCACAGACGTGGTAGCAAACCACGCCGACAAACCAGATCAGTACTGCGCTGTAGTTGACCTTGCGCTCATCAACCAGCTGCGCAATATTGGAGCGCCCGGTCAGCCGCGCCAGGATCACACCGTAAAGCGGCACAAACACCGAACTCAGCATCAGCAGGAAGGGCTCCAGGCTATGCATGGGCAAGACCATGGCCAATGCCGTGCAAACGACTGCCATTGCAATGCCCCAACGGCGCAGCGTCCAGCCGGGCTTCAGGCTGTGCCCCGCAACCGAGCCTGAATAGAGGTCGCCATAGGCGTTGTCCACTTCGTCAATCAGGATCAGGCCGAGCGCAATCAGGCCACCCTGTGCGAGCAGCAAGGCCGCCACCAGGTCGGTGCTGGGTGTGGTGATGGCAACCAGCACGCCCAGGCCATAACACCAGATATTGGCAATGGCATAACCCAGCCAGGTGCCGCGCAAGGTGCTCTTGCCATCACGGCCATGACGCGCAAAGTCGGCAACCAGCGGCAGCCACGAGACCGGCATCGCAATCACCAGATCGAGCGCAGACAGCGTGCCCATGCTGCCATCGCCGGGTTTGTTCCACAGCGCTGCCATACCTTGCGCATTGGCTTTGGAGAGAAATTGCCAGCTCAGCCACAGTAACGAAGCGATCACCAGTGGCAGCCCGAAGCGGCCTATGAATTTACGCACCAGGCTTACCATGGACCCGCAGAGCAGGGCGATCAGCACGCCACCCCACAGCAGCGTGGCGAGGAAAGGCCAGACCGCAGAGGCAAAGCCGCCGGACTGCCGTGCAATGGCAACCGTGCCATCGCGCATTACGACCAGCTCAAACGTGGTCCAGCCGACGAGCTGCACGATGTTCAGCAGCACCGGTAATTTTGCAAAGCTGCCGCCATAAGTCGCGTGCATCAGGCCTGAGCTCGACAGGCCGCTGTCGCAACCCAGTTTGGCCGTCCAGGCCAACAGGCCTGCACCAATGATCGAGCCAGCCACTATCACCATCGCGGCTTGTCTGGCACCCAGTGCCGGTACCAGGTAAGCGCCAATCTGCATGACCAGCAAGCCCACACCCAGGCTCAGCCACAGCGCAGCGTGGTCGCGGAAACCGAAAGAGCGTTCGCCAGCAGATAACGGTGTAAGGGCGGTATTGCTGCTGTTGCCGGATGCAATTGCGGAGGTGTTTGTCGCCATGGTTCGGGTTTTCGTGATGCGCGTTCGCTATTAAATATGTAGCAGGTCCCGCTAGTCCCTGTTGGGTTTCAGGCCTTTTTGATGGTAAAAAATGGCATTTCTCAGCCTGTTTTTTCCATTTTCCGGCTTTTTTACGCTGCAAACCCTGTTCGATACAGTTTTAAAACAGCTGTAATAGCTAATATAGCTGTTTTGGGCTCCCGGATGGCCATCAAGGTCAGGGCGCGGGCTGATCAGGTGACACGCCCAGCAGCTTGTGCAGGCGAGGACTGGTGGTGGTGTACTGCAACAGGGTTTCTTTTTCCGGGAAAACAATGGCGGCTGCACCAAAGGCTGCGAGTGCGCTTTCATGAAAGCCGCTGAGGATCAGTTTTTTCTTGCCGGGGTAGGTGTTGATGTCACCGACGGCAAAAATGCCGGGAATGCTGGTAGCGAAGTTGCGGGTGTCCACCTGCACCTGCTTGCGTTCCATCTTCGTACCCCATTGCGCTACCGGCCCCAGCCTGGGTGACAGGCCCTGCATCACCAACATCGCATCAACCGGCAGGGCATGGACTTTTCCATCCACATCGGTGATCTGTGCTCCGAAAAGCCTGCCATTGTTTTCGTCGAAGCCTGTGACCTGACCAACCTTGAATTGCAGGTCGCCCGCGTCACACAAGGCCTCGACCATCAGGACGCTGTCTGCATCGGCCTGGAACACCTGGCGCCTGTGCAGCAGCGTCACGCTTTTGGGTTTATCGGCGTCCAGCGTTGCCAGCCGCATGGCCCAGCCCAGTGCCGCGTCTTCGCCACCAACGATCAGTACATCCTTGCCAGCAAAGCTGCTGCTGTCATCCACGCGGTACAGCAACTGACCACCCTCAAATTTTTCCAGCCCGTCGAGCTTGAGCTTCTTTGGCTGGAAAGCACCGACACCAGCTGCGATGAAGATGGTTTTTGCGCTGAAGGTGGTGCCCCGTGAGGTTTCAACGCGGAAGCGGCCGTCTGGCTGCTTTTCCACCAAGTTCACTTGCTGGTCGAGGTGGAAGGGTGGGGTGAAGGGCTGCAGCTGTGTCAGCAGGCTGGCGACCAGTTCACGGCCAGTGCAGTACGGCGTTCCTGGAATGTCGTAAATAGGTTTGTCTGGGTAAAGCTCCATGCACTGGCCACCCACATAGGGCAGTGAGTCCACAACATGGGCCTTGATCTCCAGCAGCCCTAGCTGGAAGACCTGGAACAGCCCCACCGGACCGGCGCCGATGACCAGTGCATCGACGTGGATCAATTGAACACCCCTGCCGGATGCTCACTGCGTGTAGCACCAACCCCCCTTGCCGGGGATGACGCCTGCGGCCTGACAAAGCCAGTTCCGCGGTGTCTGCTGGCTGGCTGCATGTTCAGCGTATCAGTTCTGAAAGCTTGCCGACTTTGTCTTTCCACTCATCTGCATCCGGCAAGGGGTCCTTGCGTTTGGTGATGCTTTTCCATCCGTCTGCGCGCGCGAGTTCCACGTTGAGCTGTATGAATGCGAGCTGGTCCGCAGGCACATCTTCTTCCGCGAAGATGGCGTTGACCGGGCACTCAGGAATGCAGACCGCGCAGTCAATGCATTCATCGGGGTCGATCACCAGCATGTTGGGGCCTTCGCGGAAGCAGTCCACGGGGCACACGTCTACACAATCTGTGTATTTGCAGCGTATGCAGGCGTCGGAGACGATATGAGTCATTTGTATTGATGGCTGATCGGTGGAAACCCTAGATTTTAAGGGCTTTCCAAAGGCCTGAAAGGCGAAGGTTAAAGAACGAGCAAAGCGCCTGATGTTTTGTGTGAAGCGGTATCGACGAGCACCAGCGAACCCAGCACACGCGATTGCCGGTAGGCCAGTGTGGCCAGCGGCTCGAGTAGAGAGATTTCAATCACGCCAATCGCGTTGGCATCCAACTGGGCGGCCTCATGGCTTTCCAGTGTGTTGATGTCGATGTGACTGACGATGCGCTTGACCTTGGCCTTGACCCAGCGATGACCGTGCAGGGCCCAGTACATGCGACCAGGCAGCAATGGTTCTTCATCCATCCACGCAACGGTGGCGGTTACTTCGCGTGAGCCCAATGCAGGTTCAAAGCCATCCTGTGCCAGCAGCCAATCGCCGCGGGAAACGTCGAGCTCGCGATCCAGAACGATTCCGGCGCTGTGACCAGCGCGCACTGCATGCGGTTGCCTTGCGTGGTCCAGCACTTGCGCAACCTTCGCGGTCTTGCCGCCTGGCAGTATGGTGATTTCCTGACCAGGCTGCACCGCGCCGCTGGCAATACGTCCCCAGAAAACACGCCGACCCTGGGAGGTGTCCGCGCTGGAGGAGAACTTTTCAACCCATTGCACGGGAAAGGTGAACGCCTGCGCAGTGTCAGCCGGCGTCGCTGGCAATTGTTCCAGCAGTTGCAGCAGGCCGGGGCCTGTGTAGCCGCACCAGCCCGGGTTGGCATCCACGACGTTGTAGCCGATCAGCGCGGACACCGGAACGAT
The DNA here is from genome assembly GCA_040388075.1 of Pseudomonadota bacterium. GTDB lineage: Bacteria > Pseudomonadota > Gammaproteobacteria > Burkholderiales > Burkholderiaceae_C > Polaromonas. Next base: position 256,777 of record JAZKCN010000003.1, read on the forward strand.
GGCTTTGACGGGAATACCCGCTTCTCCGGCGAATTTCTTAAGCGCGACGCTGATGTTGGCAAAAGCCAATTCGGGTTGTTCAACCGCGTCCAGCTTGTTGACTGCAAATACGATGGACGTGACGCGTAGCAGGTTGACCAGCAGCGAGTGGCGACGCGTTTGCGGCAGCAATTCGGGCAGCGCCTGTTGCCACTCCAGCTTGGTCGCATCGACCAGCACCACTGCTGCATCGGCTCCTGAAGCTGCGGTAACCATGTTGCGGGTGTACTGCTCGTGGCCGGGGGCATCGGCGATGATGAACTTGCGGGTTGCAGTATTGAAGTAGCGGTAAGCCACGTCGATGGTGATGCCCTGTTCACGCTCGGCCTGCAGTCCGTCAGTCAGCAATGCGAGGTCGGTCTGGCCACCGCGCTGTACGCCGGCCAACTGGTCCTGCAGTACCGTCTTGCTATCAACAAGCAGTCGGCCTATCAGCGTGCTTTTCCCGTCATCGACGCTGCCGCAGGTGACAAAACGCAGGGCTGCCCGGGTGTCCTGCTCGGAAGCCAGCGCTGGAAGTTCTTTGGCGAGGGTGGTCGTGCTCATCAGAAATAACCTTCTTTTTTACGTTTTTCCATGGACGCATCTGAAGTCTTGTCGTCCATGCGGGTCGCACCGCGCTCGCTGACATCGGCAGCCAGGGTTTCCAGGACCACGTCGGATGCATTGGCCGCGGGGCTGTCCACCGGGCAGGTGCAGGTGATGTCGCCGACGGTGCGAAAGCGCACGGTTTTTTTGATCGCAACTTCGCCATCCTTCAACGGCGTTAGTTCGGTGACCGGTACCAGCAGGCCCTTGCGCTCCACCACCTGTCGCTGGTGCGCGTAGTAGAGGGACGGCAGTTCAATGTTCTCGCGTTCTATGTACTGCCAGACGTCCAGCTCGGTCCAATTGGAAATCGGGAACACCCGGAAATGCTCACCCGGTTGCAGCCGGGTGTTGAACAGCGTCCACAACTCGGGCCGCTGTGCCTTTGGCTGCCACTGGCCAAAGGCATCGCGGTGCGAAAAGATGCGCTCCTTGGCACGGGCCTTTTCTTCATCACGGCGTGCGCCGCCTATCAGCGCATCAAAACGGAATTCATCAATCGCTTCAAGCAGCGTCACCGACTGGTGCACATTGCGTGATTCGCCGGGGTGGGCAAGGCGCACTGTGCCCCGCTTCATGGAGTCTTCGACGCTGCGCACGATCAGATCAGCACCCAGCTGCTTGGCGCGGTAATCGCGGAAGTCGGTCACTTCATGGAAGTTGTGGCCGGTATCGATCATCAGCAGTGGGTATGGAATGCGGCCTGCACCGAATGCCTTTTCGGCGCACTTGAGCAATACCAGCGAATCCTTGCCACCGGAAAAAAGCAGGGTGGGGCGCTCGAATGCCGCCGCAACCTCGCGAAGGATGAAGATCGCTTCTTCTTCCAGCGAGTCCAGATGGGCGCTGGACAGCAGGCTGGAAGGCGTCGCGGCGGCGGCTTGAAGCAGGTGGGAGTCGTTGCGGGCGTTCATGGGGGATTGTTGTGTGGCTTGGATGGGGATCAGTGAGCGATGTGCAAACCACATTCGCGGTTTTCCTCACCTTTAGTGGGGTCCACGTAATCAAAATTGTTGGGCAGGCCGTGTATTTCGCAATACTGGTAGAGGTCCTTTGACGACCAGTGCAACAGCGGCGCGACCTTGATCAGCCCGTCCGGATTCACGCTGACTGGATCCATCTGGGCGCGTACCGCCGTGTCAGTGGCCCGCAGTGCGGTGAACCAGACCTTTGGCGCGGTTTCGCGCAGCGCGCGGGTGAAGGGCTCAAGCTTGACTTCGCTGGTGAAGGCAGCATGGCGTGGGTCGTCGAGTCCCGGAGTCGGGCCTTCCACCGCTTCACGGTGCGTACGCGAGCGGCGCGGCAGGTAGATGTGCAGGTCCAGGTTGAGCAGCTTCGTCACCTCATCGGCAAAGCGGTAGGTGGCGTCGGTGTTGTAGCCGTTGTCCATCCAGACCACGGGAACTTGCGGATTGGCGCGCGTCACCATGTGCAGGATGACTGCCTCGAAAGGGCGGAAGTTGGTGGTGACGATGGCCGATTGGTTCAATCCCACCGCCCACTCCACCAGGCCCTGTGCGTTGCGGCCCAGTTCCGCGTTGATGAGTGCGAGGTCCAGGCTCATATCAGGCTGCCTCGACGAAATGGAAAAAGTGGGGTTCAGCCTGTACCGCGTCGCCCTGGTATTTGCCGGCCTGGTAACCGGGGTAGCTGCGCAGCACGCGGTCAGCCACCGTCATGTCCTGGTCGGCGCGCAGCACGGCTACGTCGAACCCGCTGCGTTCCATTTGTGCGAGCTGGTCGACCAGCACGTCACCCGTCGCACGTATTTCGCCGGCAAACTCGCGACGGCGGCGCAGCAGGAAGGCCTGGCTGAATGCGCGGCCGTCAGTGAATTTGGGGAAGTGCAGGTCTATCCGTTGAACACCTTCGAGTGGCAAGGCAAACGGATCTGCATCATTGGCAAGCGTGATGGTCTGCTGGCTTTGGGTCGCCGGCGAATGTGCGGAAGCTGATATCAGTTTCATTCTTTTTGCTCTTTCAGGCTTCTGCGGTTTCTGCGCGTGTGGCATTGAACCGCGCACCGTTGGCTGCCGCCTTGAATGCATCGGGACCTACCCGGCGCAATGTGGCGATAAAGGTTTCGCGGTTTTCACGCTGCTGGCGATAGGTGTCCAGCAGCGCTTCAATCACGTCGGGCACTTCTGCTGCCGAGAACGACGGGCCTACAGCCTTGCCGGGCTGTGCAGCACCGGACAGTGTGGAGCCGTCGGAGCCACCCAGCGACACCTGGTACCACTCCTTGCCGTCCTTGTCGACGCCCAGGATGCCAATGTGACCGCTGTGGTGGTGGCCGCAGGAGTTGATGCAGCCACTGATATGCAGGTCGATCTCGCCGATGTCGTGCAACTCGTCCATGTCCTGGTATCGCTCGGTGATCGCTTCTGCGATGGGGATGGAGCGTGCATTGGCCAGCGAGCAGAAATCACCGCCGGGGCAGGCGATCATGTCGGTCAGCAGCTTGATATTGGGTTTTGCAAAACCGGCCTTGCGGGCAGCACGCCAGAGTTCAGGCAGTTCGTCGCAGCGCACCCATGGCAGCAACAGGTTTTGCTCGTGCGTTACGCGGACTTCGCCGGCGCTGAAGCGGTCGGCCAGGTCGGCTGCCAGATCCATCTGGTCGGCGGTTGCATCGCCGGGGGCCTGACCCAGGCGTTTGAATGACAGCGTCACCGCGCGCAGGTCGGGGTTCTGGTGCGGCGCAACGTTTTGCTGCAGCCAGCGGCCAAATTCGACATCGTCTGCAGCGGCAGCGCGCAGGATGTGCGCAATCTTCTCGTCCGCGCTCTTGCGGTCGCAACTCAGCGAGGGCGGCACAAAGCATGCAGCCACCCGGTCGTATTCAGCCTGGGTGATAGTGTGAGGTCCGCCATCGTGCGCCATGATTTGTGCGTACTCGGCTTCCACATCGTCGATGTACTTCTGGCCTTCAGCCTTCACCAGGATCTTGATGCGCGCCTTGTAGATGTTGTCGCGGCGGCCATAGCGGTTGTAGACACGCACAATGGCTTCCAGGAAATTCATGATCTGGTGCCAGGGCAGGAACTCGCGGATCACGGTACCGATTACCGGCGTACGGCCCATGCCACCACCGACCAGCACCTTGAAGCCTAGATCGCCCTCTTCATTGCGCAGTAACTGCAGGCCGACGTCGTGCCAGCCTATCGCTGCACGGTCTTCCCTGGCGCCGCTGATGGCGATCTTGAACTTGCGTGGAAGGAAGGCGAATTCGGGATGCAGCGTGCTCCACTGGCGCATGATTTCGCCGAAAGGCCGCGGGTCGGCGATTTCGTCAACTGCAATACCGGCACGCTCGTCGCTGGTGATATTGCGTATGCAGTTGCCGCTGGTCTGAATGCCATGCATGTCGACGCTGGCCAACAGGTCCATCACGTCGGCTGACTTGTCCAGCGGAATCCAGTTGTACTGCACGTTCTGGCGCGTTGTGAAATGCGCGTAGCCCTTGGTCAGCTTGGAAGTCACGGACAGGCCGCTCTTCAGGTGGACCGGGCCGAGCTCATCCTGTTTTGCCTGTGCCGCGTCGAACAATGCCTTGTTGGGCTGATCGTAGTCGCGCGCGATTTTCGCCAGCACGCGCAGTTGGGCGCTGGAGAGTTCACCGTATGGGACGGCGACCCGCAGCATGGGCGCGTAGCGCTGTACGTACCAGCCGTTTTGCAGGCGCAGTGGACGGAATTCATCTTCGGGCAGGGTACCGGCCTGCCAGCGCGTCAGCTGGTCGCGGTACTGGTCGGCGCGTGCCTTGACAAACTGGCGGTCGAATTCGGTATATTGGTACATGGCTGTCGATATTTCAAACGAGGGCTACTGATGGCTGGATTGACTTGATGCTTCCCAAGCCGCTAGCGCAGGCCTGTCGGCTGGTATGGTTTGACGCGGAAAAGGGAGATCCGCAAAGACATGATTAACCAAACGCCGCGAATCCCGAAAGGCCGTCTACAACGACGACGGTAAAACTGACGAAGATAGCGGCAAACTCATGCATATGCAGAGAATGTAAATCCGCCTCTTATAGAAACAAACTACAAATTTGTTCTGCCTTTATGCGAATAAGCTTATTCGCCAATATTCATGCGGGTTTGCCGCATTCCGCAGTACCTGTTCATGCAAACTCTATTTGCTGTGTATGCATGCAAGCCGTTTTAGGGGCGTCTGCGCTGGTACAGTCCCTCTTTTTTCCTGATTGGCCGTAAGCTGCCAGTCAGTTGCCGCCGAATTTGACTATTTACTTTTGGAGAAAATCTTGAAACTGACCAAACGAGCCCTTTTGGGTGGGGTGATGCTTGCATCTGTTGCGCCATTGACGGGTATTACTACTGCCGCGATGGCGGAGGGCGCAAAAGCACCGATCAAGATTGGCGAAATCAACAGCTATTCGACGATTCCCCAGTTCACTCTGCCCTATCGCCAGGGCTGGCAACTGGCCGTTGAGGAAATCAATGTCGCAGGCGGCCTGCTGGGCCGCAAGGTGGAAGTCATCGCGCGTGATGACGCCGGCAAGCCTGAAGAGGCACTACGTCATGCGATTGAGCTGACATCCAAGGAAAAAGTCGATGTACTGGCCGGTGGTTTCCTGTCCAACGTTGGCCTGGCACTCTCCGACCATGCGCAAAAGAACAAGCGCGTGTTTGTCGCCAGCGAACCGCTGACCGATGCGCTGATCTGGGAAAAAGGCAACCGTTACACCTTCCGTCTGCGCCCTGGCACCTATATGCAGGCGGCCATGCTGGTTGAAGAGGCCGCCAAGATGCCGGCCAAACGTTGGGCCATGATTGCCCCCAACTACGAATACGGCACCAGCGCCGTCACCGCCTTCAAGGAATTGCTGAAGGCCAAACGTCCTGACGTAGAGTTTGTCGGCGAACAATGGCCGGCACTCGGCAAGCTGGAAGCCGGCACCACGTTGCAGGCCATCATGCAGACCAAGCCTGACGCGATTTTTAACGTCACATTTGGCGCCGATCTTGCCAAGCTGGTGCGTGAAGGCAACCAGCGCGGTATTTTCCCGAAGACGCCGGTGGTCTCGCTGCTTTCCGGCGAACCTGAATACCTCGACGTGCTGAAGGACGAAACGCCCAAGGGCTGGATAGTCACCGGCTACCCATGGGACCAGATCGACTCGAAAGAGCACGCCAGTTTTGCAGCCAACTACTATCGCCGCTTTAACGAATATCCAAAGGTCGGCTCCGTGGTCGGTTACGCCACGATGCAGGCCATTTTTGCGGCGATCAAAAAGGCCAATTCGACGGACAACGAGAAGCTGGTCACGGCGTTGCGCGGCCTGAAATTCTCGACACCTTTTGGCCCTGCAGAATTCCGTGCAGTTGACCACCAGTCCACCATGGGCGCCTATGTGGGCAAGCTTGACCTGCGCGGCAATAAGGGCACCATGGTGCAGTGGCGTTATGCAGACGGCAAGGCTTATCTTCCCAGTGACGCCTACGTGAAGGCGCGCCGCCCTGCCGATGCGATGAAATAGCGTTCGTAACGGGCCCGGCCAGCCGGGCAGGGCGTGAAGTCTCTCCCGCATAATCCAAGCCAAATGGAAAACACGGGTGGTGGGACAGTCGGTCGGATTTTTGTAAAGGTGTTCGGGTTTGGCGACGTTGAACGCCACGCCCTGAACACCGTATTTCGCCTGTCCGAATCTCGCCCTGTGGCCTATGCCCTCTGGACGGAAGACTCCCGGGAGAAGGCGCAGGCTGCGCTTATAGACGGTGACAGCTGGGAAGCGGCCATTGCGCTGGCCAATCCCGGTAATGACCGTCTGAAGATTGTCTGGGTTGGTGAAAGACCTGCGTCAGGCGCTGCGCTGTCGTTTTCACGGCCCCTGCCATGGGCTGCCGTGCTTGAAGGCATGGACCGCCTGTTTGTACCGGTGCAAGCCACCACGCCATCCGAAGCAACCGGCAAATCACCGGGTCATGACGTGTCTGCCGTTGCCCTGGACTTTGACCTGTCAGCAACCGCAACGCTGGATATCGATTTCGACCTGGACCTTGGTGAAGTCTTGCCAGATGCCGCCGGCCCTGCAGAAGCCGGTGATGCTGACACGACGACCGAGCCTGGAGCCCTTGAGGCAGGCGAGGCCGAGCCGCAAGGCGATCGGGTGCTGGTGATTGAGTCCGATCGCGCTGCGCGCCTCTATTTGCGAGCCAAACTGGCGAATGCCGGGCTGTTGCTGGTGGATGAAGCGGTAACCGGCGCCGAAGCTCTGGCATTCATGGCGACAAATTCCTATGTCCTGGTGCTTGTCGATCTTGGGGTTGCCGACGTAAGCGGCTGGAAGCTGTTGGGCGACGCCAAACGCAATACTGCCGGTCAAGGCCATGCATTGGTCATGCGTGAAGGCCTGTCATTTGTTGACCGGGTGCGTGCATCACTTTCCGGGGCCAAAGCCGCGTTGGCCAAACCGCTGCATCCGCGCGATCTCAAACGGATGCTGGCAGACATAGGCCGGCCGCTCAGGCGTTAGTTTTTAGGCGCAGGCGAGGGAAGCGATTCGATCGCCTGTGCCAGTCGCGCCTCGAGTGGCAATGGTTCGCCATGCAGGCGTGATGCCATCAGTTCGGCACACAGGTGGGCGAAGCTCAAACCGCGTGATCCCATGCCGCTACACAGCCAGACCTGCCCGCCATCCGGCCGTGAGCTGATGGGCGCCACAACCGGCAAGCGCTGCGGCGTTGCGCAGCGGATGCCGGCCCAGCCATCGAGCGCTGCAGGCGAGGGCATTTGGGCATCAGGCAGCAGTTCCTTCAGCCGGTTGAGGTTGTCTGCGTGGTCCACGGGCGTCACATGGGCGCGCTCGCAGTCCCGCTCAAAACTCGCGCCAAAAATGGCCATATTGCCCTGCGCGAGCGGCACTTCCGGGATGAAGCTCCCATGGCCGTTTACCGGCGACCCGGCACAGGGCGGGTATTCAGCTGTCATCGACACCTGGCCGCGAATGGCTTGAAGCGCTATGGGTGCGTCAAGCAGCGAGGCCGCCAGCGCACGGCTCCCATACCCGGCGGCCAGCACGACCATATCTGCGGAGGCCAGTATTTCTCCTGCAGTACCAGCGACGGTCCAGCCATGGCCTTCCACCGCAATACCCGATACTTTTGAATCCCCACGCCAGGTGATGCCCGGCGTGGCGAGCCATGCATTGACGAGGCTTGCCGGTTTTATCCAGCCTGCCGCGTTGTGCCAGAAAGCCTTGCTATCTGTACTGAGGCCGTTGTCCGTCATCTCTTGCTGGGTGGCTATGCGGGTCCAGCTGGCGTAAGCGTCCGGCCATTGCTGCAGCATCTCGCGCGACAGGTTTTTGTCCGCGTCGCCCAGCACATGCTGCAGCACACCGGTCGGTGCCCAACCGTCATTCGCCGCCAGTAGTGCGGTCACCTGCTGCAGAGTCATGCGCACGCCGCTGCGCGAAAGCCGTGACAGCAGGCTGTCATCCGGTGAGACATGCGGCGCGAGCAGGCCTGCAGGCAGGGCAGAAGCACCTGCCGCAGGCGTATCAGCCTCGTCGAGCACCGTGACCTGCCAGCCGCGCCGTGCCAGGCTGGCCGCAACTGCTGCGCCTGCAAGCCCTGCGCCTATGACGGCACAGGTACCGGCCGGGCGCGAAGCGGGTGCCGATGTGGTGATGCGCCCCTTGGGCTCCCACCCTGGTTGATATTCGCCCTGGAGGTTGTCCCGCTTGGGCGGTATGCCGGGAGTCTTTTGCACGACAAAGCCAGCTTGCGCCAGTGCATCGCGCACCGCGCGTGCAATGGTCCAGGTGGCGATGCGGGTGCCGCGCCGGCAGCAACGCGCAACTGCCTTGACGGTGTATACGTCCCAGATGTCGGGATTTTTCTGCGGGCTGAAGCCATCCAGGTAAACCGAATCTGCCTCGAACTGCTGCTGCCTCAGCATGACTTTAGCGTCGCCCACACAAAGCGTCAGCAACACACGGCCCTGCTCGAATACCAGCCGGTGAAAGCCTGGCAGCAGACCCCAGAGTTGCGCGTGTAGTTGATTGGCCAGCGGCAGCAAGGCGGGGTGGGCAGCGGAGCCACGCAGTACGTCGTCAGCACTGGCTGGAAAGGCTTCGGTCGATACGAAATGCAGGAATTGAGGGCGGTTGGCATCTGCCTTCCAGGCCTGCCAGGTGACCAGAAAATTCAGGCCCAGCCCGAAGCCGGTTTCAAGAATTCGCCATTGCGGCTGGTTGTTCCAGGCTGCTGGCAGGCCGCAACCTGCCAGAAACACATCGCGCGCCTGCTCCAGGCCTCCGTGTTCACCCCGGTAGCGGTCGCCAAATCGAGGACTGTAAGGTGCGCCACTGGCCGTGCCGTCTTCCAGCCAGTCGATGCGCTCCGGCATGGTCGGGTTTCAGTGCCTGGTCAGGCTGCGGGTGGGGGCACGTAGCCCTGAACCGCGTCGGCGCCGTCGCCGAAAAAGTGTTTTTCCATCTGTCGTGCGAGGTACTGGCGCGCACGGGCATCGGCCAGATTGAGTCGGTTCTCGTTGACCAGCATGGTTTGTTGCTTCATCCACTCGGCCCAGGCCTGTTTGCTGACCTCTTCCCAGAGGCGCTTTCCCAATGGGCCGGGGTAGGGCGGAAAGTCCAGGCCTTCGGCTTCTACGCCTAGTTTGATGCATTTGACTGTGCGTGCCATGAGCTGCTTCTTTCGGAGGAATGTCGTTATCTTAGGATGATTTGGATATAAAGAACTGAATTTTTATTCGTTCCAGTTTTTATTGGATAGCCCCACCATTCAGCCTGTTCGCACTTAAACGACCATTTCTGAAGAGGAACTCCACAATGACTTCACGCCGCAACTTTATCAACCTTTCTACCCGCACAGCAGTTGCCGCCGCTTTAGGCGCATCGCTGGCAGGGTCAGTTCTGCCAGTTTTCGCCCAAAAGCCGCCAGTGACCCTGCTCAATGTGTCTTATGACCCTACGCGCGAACTTTACGTGGAATACAACGCTGCTTTCAGCAAACACTGGAAGGCCAAAACCGGCCAGGACGTGACCATCAAGCAGTCGCACGGCGGCTCGGGCAAGCAGGCTCGCTCCATCATTGATGGCCTGGACGCCGATGTTGCTACGCTGGCGCTGGCCGGTGACACCGATGCGCTGGTCAAAAATGGCGCCTGGCTGGCCCCGGACTGGCAAAAAAAGCTGCCGCACAATGCATCCCCCTACACCTCAACCATCGTGCTGGCGGTCCGTCAGGGCAATCCCAAAAATATCAAGGACTGGGATGACCTGATCAAGCCTGGCATCACAGTCATCACGCCAAACCCCAAAACGTCGGGCGGCGCACGCTGGAACTACCTTGCTGCCTGGGAGTTTGCCAAGCGCAAATACGGCAGCGACGCGAAAGCCAAGGAGTTTGTGGCCAAGCTTTATGGCAATGTGTCGGTGCTGGACACCGGCGCCCGTGGCTCCACGATTACCTTTGCACAACGCGCCCAGGGTGATGTCCTGATTGCCTGGGAAAATGAAGCCTACCTGCTCGAAAAGGAGTTCGGCGCCAAGTTTGACGTGGTGGCCCCTTCGCTCAGCATCCTGGCCGAGCCCGCGGTCGCCGTAGTTGACAAGAATGTGGACAAGAAGGGAACACGCGCCATCGCCGAGGAATACCTGAAATACCTGTACTCCGAAGAAGGCCAGGATATCGCCGGCAAGAACTTTTATCGCCCTGCCGTTTCGCAAAAAGCGATTGTCAAGTACGCGAAACAATTCCCCAAGCTGAACCTGTTCACCATCGACCAGGCTTTTGGCGGCTGGACCAAGGCTGACAAGGAACATTTTGCTGACGGTGGATCGTTCGACCAGATTTACACGAAGAAATAGGCGAAGCAGATTCGCGTACTGCAAGCAGGCAAATCAGGGAGAACAAAAACGATGTCAGAACCAGCCACCGTGTTGCTGATTGCAGGCAGTCCTTCAGAGCCGTCGCGCTCTGTAGCGTTGCTTGATGCGGTAGCAGCACGGCTTGCAGGCCGCGGGGGAGTTCAGATTGAGCGCTTGAACATTCGTATGCTGCCGGCCCCGGCGCTGTTGCTCGCTGACTGGAACCATCTGGCCATCGCGGCTACGAACCGCATCCTGAACCCCGTCCTGCAGCGTCCGGGTGAAGACAAGCCGGAGACATCCTTGTCATGTCCAGGCGCGTCAGCCTGCGGCTTGCGCTGGGCGGTCTGAATCGCCCCCCTCATTTTCAAACCAGAGTCAAGGAGAAAACTTTATGTCGATTCAAGCAATCAACGTCCGCAACCAGTTTCGCGGCAAGGTCAAGGAAATCATCCGCGGCGATGTCGTTTCTGAAATCGATGTCGAAACCCCTTGGGGCATCGTGACTTCCGTCATCACGACGCGCTCCGTCGACCAACTTGAGCTTGTGATCGGCAGCGATGTAGTTGCACTGGTCAAATCGACGGAAGTGTCTATTGCCAAACTCTAGTTTTTACATGTGGATGCTATTTAAACAATAGCTTGCGCCGTCCGGCTGGCCGGTCCATTTAGCTGTTTATGGCCAAAGCAGTTTTTTTGTTCATGCGGACCGGCAGCGTTTTTTTGTCCGCTTAACGGTTGGAATAACTGGGCTTCCCGTTTTACTGGGTAAAAACATTTCTCCCGAACCGGCAAGGCGGGCTCGGATAGCTATGAATTGAATAGCGATTACCCCAAGATGGTCATTGGCCGCTGCGGGTAAAATGGAGTTTGCGACGCTTGAATTCGGGCCCAAAAGCCCCACTTGCTCTCCATGAACGCTACCCAAACACCCACTCCCAAAACCGATCTCACCAACACCCTTGTGCTGGCGGAATTGCTTGAGCGCCTGGATCTCAGCGCCATCCCGGTGGATGCCAACCAGTACCGTATCGTGGCAGAGCATCTGGCAAGCGAGTTTGGCGAAGTCGCGCAGGGCGATGAGTTGCGAGCATTGCTCGACACGCATCCCGCAGCCGCTGAGCTGTACGAAAACCTCAACTACCAGCATGCAGGGCTTTGCCGTTCTGCGCTGGATACATCGCTGGCTTCAGAGCAGCTTGCGAAACAGGCCATTGCCAATGCAATGCGCCAGGACCTTAACCGTTCAACAACCCAACCCAAGGAAGATCCACAACATGGCAAGAGCTGACGCAAAAACCGCTGTACTCGCTGACGGCCTGCGCTACAAGTCCAAGGTGTCGGGCTCTCCCTTCGCGGCTACAACGTCTTTTGGCGCCGCCACCATGTCCTGTTTCATGTGCGGCAAGCACCGTGCACGTTCACTGATGGGCACACGAAAGGTTCTGGGCAAGTCCCAGGCCGTTTGTGCTCCATCGTGTAAAGAGCTTGACGCCCAGCTGGAAGCAGCAGCCAAGGGCGGCTAAGTCCCGGGCCTTCTTGCTGGCTTTTAAATGCCAAACCGGTTCGCGACAGACCCAGCAGATCATGTAGATGGTCCGGCGTCGGCGGCCGTCACGATCATTGAATACGGCGACTACGAGTGCCCCTCATGCCTGCAGGCGCAGGGTGCGCTCAAGGTATTGATGCCGCATTTCACTGGCCGTGTACGTTTTGCGTTTCGGCATCACCCGTTGCGTGAGGTACATCCCCACGCAGAACTCGCCGCCGAAGCGGCAGAAGCCGCTGGCGCGCAGGGCAAGTTCTGGCAAATGCACGAATTGCTGTTTGCAAATCAGCAGCATCTGGAGGAGAAACATCTGTTCGGCTATGCCGAGCAGATTGGCCTCGACATCGCCCGCTACCAGAACGAGATGCGCGACCGCATTTACCTGCAGCGTGTGCACGAACACATCCAGAGCGGTCGCAATGCCGGCGTCCGCGCGACACCGGCGTTTTACGTCAACGGGAGCTTTGTGGATGTGTCATTTGGCCTGCAGCACCTGCACGAGGCCATAGACCGGGCGCTGGCCTCGTTTTCTGCGGCGGCCGCGCCGGTGAACAACAGGCCGTTCTAGACCACGGCGCCGCTGGCACGCAGGTCGGCAATTGCCTTTTCGCTGAAACCCGCCTCGCGCAGCACTTCGTCGCTATGCTGGCCGGCTGTTGGTGCGTGGCGCCTGATGCTTTGGGGGGTTTCGCTGAAGATGGCTGTCGGCCGCATGGTCGTTATCTCGCCTTCTGTCGGGTGCTGTGCGCGCCCGAACAGGCCGACCTGCTGCAGGTGCGGGTCCGTCAGGAGGCCTTCCACCGATTGCACGGCCGTGTGCGGAATATCCAGCTCCTCCAGAATCACCAGCCACTGCGCATTGGTGAACATGCGCGCCACCTCATCCACAAATCCGTACACCACGCCGATGTTTTCGGAGCGGCTGGTTTGTGACTTGAAACGGGGGTCTGCCAGCAGGTCGGTGCGGCCCAGGTGCGCCAGCAGCTTTTGCCAGTGCACATCCACGTAGGGAATGATGCACATATAGCCGTCTTTGGTCTCAAAAGGGCGACGGAACTCCGTCATGATGCGCGCGTAACACATCTCGCCTTCGTCAAAATCATAGGTGCGCCAGCCCAGATGGTCGCCCAGCACAAAGGTCGCCATGGTTTCAAACATCGGCACTTCAACCGACTGGCCTTTGCCTGTGCGTTCGCGTGCGACGATGGCTGCGAGGATGGAGCTGACCAGATGCAGGCCAACCACACGGTCGCACAGGTTGACCGGTGCATACGAGGGCTTGCCGTTGCCGTAGGCGCGTGACGAGAGGTCGGCCAGTCCGCTGGCAGCCTGAATCACATCATCGAATGCAGGCCGCGCAGCATACGGGCCGTCCTGCCCAAAGCCAAAGGCGCCCACATAAATAACCGAGGGGTTCACTGCCCTGAAGTCTTCGTAGGTCAGCTTCAGCCGTGCCATGGCTGCAGGGCGCACGTTGTACACCACGATGTCTACGGACTTTGCAAGTTCCAGCAGCGCCTTGCGGCCTTCTGCGTTTTTGAGGTCCAGCACCAGACTGCGCTTGTTGCGGTTGGTATTCATGAACATTGGGCCCATCCCGCGATGCCGCGATGGCCCCGGGTAGCGGAAAGTGTCTCCGCCCGGCGCTTCAACCTTGATGATGTCCGCGCCATGGTCACCGAGTATCTGTGTGGCGTAAGGCCCCATCAGCACGGTGGTGAGGTCCAGCACGCGCATGCCGGTGAGAGCGCCTGCTGGCGTGGTGTCTGGGGCTGCTGGTGCCGCGTCTTCGGCCTTGGCGGAGGTTTGTCTCTGCATGTTCTATCGGGTGTCGTGTTGGTTTTTTGTGCGGTCGGAAAGCGCTGTGCCGTCATCGTAATTGCTGAAGTGAAATTCAGGGTTTACGTTGACGCTGCATCAGTGCAACGACGTTACCATACCGGACGGTATTGTGCAAACGCAAGACCGCGCCGGATGCCGCAAGGCAGGGCGAATTTGATGATCCAGAGCCATCCAGGAGACCCCATGAAATCGCCCCAGACATTCCGCAGAACACTTCTTTCCGCCGTAGCGCTCAGCCTGCTGGGAGTGGCGCCAGCCTTCGCCCAGGTCGAGGCCGGTTACCCCTCTCGCGCCATCCGCATCATCGTGCCGTATGCGCCCGGCGCGACCAACGACATCCTGCCGCGCATCATTGCGCCGCACATGTCCGAGATACTGAAGCAGCCCGTCATCGTCGAGAACAAGCCCGGCGCGGGCGGTGATATCGGCGTCGCATTTGTGGCCAAGGGCAAGCCCGACGGCTACACGCTGTTGATGACTTCCAACGTCGCCGGCGTCAGCGCCGCAACCAAGCGCACACCGCCTTACGACATTCCGACTGAGCTCGCGCCCGTCGGGTTGATAGGTAACCAGCCCATGCTGCTGGTCAGCGCCAACCCGCCGCCATTCACCTCGCTGCAGGATTTTGTGCGTCAGGCCAAACCGTCGCCCGAGAAATTCAGCTACGGCACACCCGGTGTAGGCACCTTGCACCAGGTGGCGTTTGAGCAGATCAGCGCGGCCTACGGCGTGAAGATGATTCACGTACCTTTTACCGGCATCACGCAGGCCCTGAGCGAAACGTCCACAGGCCGCGTCACGCTGACATTTGGTACCCCGGCATCGGCCGGGCCGTTGCTGCAGAAAGGCAGTATCAAGGTGCTCGCCGTGACCACGAAAAACCGCTTGCCTGCGTATCCCGATGCGCCTACCTTCACCGAAGCAGGCGTGCCGGGCATGGAGGCCGGTTTCTGGTACGGCTTCACCATGGCCGCAGGCACCCCTGCTCCGATTGCCGCCAAGCTGCAGGATGCCTTTGCAAAAACACTGGCCATGCCTGACGTCGTGGCGGCCATCCGCAAGCTGGATGTCGATGTGATGAGCCTGACGCCCGCCCAGTTCGGCGACATGATGGTGGCTGACTACCGCAAGTGGAGAAAGATCGCGGCAGACGCCAACCTGGTGAACTGATCCGGCAGGGTTGAGCCGGCCAAGCCAGGGCGGTGGGGGGTGTGAATACTGCAGCGCCGATAATCGGTGCATTCAGGCAGCGCAGCAGCGCCGCCTTTCACACTTTCCCCAGGCTCCCATGAAAAAGACTTACCAGCTCAACATCGAAGGCAAGAACCGCGACCGCCTGCTCGATGCCGCCAAACACGACATCCGCAAATACGCCAAGCGCGAGCGCGCCAAGGCACTGCCCAAGGGCGTTGATTTCTGGGACTTCGACTGCAAGGCTGGCGCCAGTGAAGCAGACGCTGCACCCGTGCACTTTGCCGAGCTGGTGGCAGCTGTCGATGCACTGGCAAAAGAGGGTGCGGCGCAGGTCTACGTAGAGCTTGTCAGCAAGCCCGCGAACCGGATGGCGAGGCCTAATACGGAGCTTTTGCAGCCGGATGAGGGATGACGTTTAAGGGATTTCCCGTTATCTGAACGGACTTTCGCCTCATTTGCATAGATTTGCGGTATTCATTAGCACTGATTTCCCGATTTGAGGCGCATAATCAGCCGGTGCAGTTTTTGCTGCACAAGTTGGTGATCGGTCAGTTTCGCGCGCTACGGCGGTACTTTTGAGTTTGTTGTGCTTTCGGGACCCCATCGCTTTGTGTTAGTTATGTGTTTTTTGAGGAGTCCTTAATGGGCAACAAACTTTATGTCGGCAACCTGCCGTACACCGTCCGCGACGAAGACCTGCAACAGTCCTTCGGTCAATATGGTTCCATCACCAGCGCAAAGGTGATGATGGAGCGTGATACCGGCCGTTCCAAAGGCTTCGGCTTTGTGGAAATGGGCAGCGATGCTGAAGCGCAAGCTGCTATCGCTGGCATGAACGGCCAGTCCCTCGGCGGCCGCAGCATCACCGTGAACGAAGCCCGTCCGATGGAGGCACGTCCTCCACGTACCGGCGGCTTCGGCGGCGGTGGCGGCGGTTATGGCGGTGGCGGCGGCGGCGGTGATCGCTCCGGTGGTGGCGGCTACGGCGGCGGCGGTGGCCGTTCCGGTGGTGGCGGCGGCTACGGTGGCGGCGGCGGCGGACGCGGCGGCTACTAAGCCCTCGTACCCCCCATCTTCAGCTTCGCGCTGAAGACGCTTTAAAAGGCTTCAGGACTTCGGTTTTGAAGCCTTTTTGCATTGGGACTGCGGTGCCCGAGGACTAAGCACTTTCGAGTGCTGGAAATCAGAAGGTAATTCATCCTTGTCTGAATACCTTGCGGACTTAACAGAGGATGGGGTGGGTACCTAAATGCCTATTTGCAGCGCCTTGAATAAGCCACGATGAACGACTATGGAGTCGTCAAAGTTCAGTCGGTGCTCTTTGTGCTTGTATCTGAACATCTCCCTGCCGCCTCTCCAATGGTTTCCGATGACGCTAAATAGAAAAAGGATCTGCAAGATAAATATTGCATCCTTCTCTTTCAAATTGCTTAGTTTTCTTTGGCGGTTATATGCATCTGTAAACTCTTGCACGCTAAAAGACCACTTCCTGAGCTGCGAAAGAATGTCAAAGATCGCATTAACGTCTGGAACAATTCCGTGTATTTCGTCAGCTAGTTCACTTTTCAAATAGTTTGAAAAAGCCGTATCAACTTTACGAATAATCCTTGGTGAAACCTCATTTAGGTTCGTTTCTAAAGAGATAACTTGCTCGCAACACGATTTCAGGTATTGAATAAAGTCCCGTGGACGCAAATGCGTGCTTCTGGCAATAAAGTCAAAAGAATGAAGAGTTTTTCGTCCTCTGTTCCCTAGTCGCAAGTCAGTAGTCGAGAACAATTTATGCCAAGCATCGTTAAAACTCAGAATCGGACCTTCTTGATCAATAGCTCTAGAAATTCGAAATGCAATAAGTTTTTTAATGCGCTCAGCATCCCATTCCAGTTCGATTTTTAGATCGTTCCACTTCGTTTTGTCGGAGTCTTGTATCAGTTCGTAGATGTCATCACGAAGAAAAACAATAGGGAATAAATTGTTTTTAGTTTTTGAGAAAACCGATCTGACGTCTTGCGTCGCCTTGAAAAGACCCGTAATTAGACTTGTGTATTTGTCGAATTGCTCTTGGTCAGTTATGTTTTTGTAATCCTCATCGAGTTCGTCGAAAACTATTAAATACTTAGATTCATCAATGCTGGATAGCACGATGTCTTCTAATTTATTTACGCGCTCAATCAGGCTGATTCTTCTTGTTTCGTTGGTAGACGCAGAGCCGACGTTGACTCCCACTCCAAATATCTCTAACCCAAAATCCCGATCAAGCCAACGATTGATTCGGCGAGGCAGTGTTGGAGCTTGATTGTCTACATATGCTCTATGTAATTTCTCTCTTACCGCGTTGTCAATTCCGTTGTTTTGTGCCATTAACTGGCAAACGTGGGAATAGATCAAGAATTTCCAAACGGTTATGTATTGGTGAGAACCTGTGTAGCCGCTATCTTTTAGCTCATAAAGTTCATTAAATGGAAAGTTCTTAAAAGTGAGCTTAATGCTGAAAGTCAATGCGGTTGATTGATTGCAGAGATATTCCGAAATCGCCGTTTTCCCGCAACCTTTGCGTCCTATAACAAAGCTTCGCTTGCCTTGTTCAATTCGTTGGACTTCATTTATATGAAAAAAGTATCTGTTGTTGTCCTCAAGCTTTGCCTCCAACTTCCAGTCCGATATTTCCTCGCATAGTTCAAGAAAAACCTTATTTGGTTTTTGAGGTGCAGCGCTACCACCCTGTTCCTCATTCTCCTCAATGTAAACGTCGTCGAGATCGATGGCGGGGGGTTTGTTGTTGTCATCACGTGGCTGTGAAATTGGTTCGTTTCTTGAGTTCATAACTATTCCCTTGTAGGAGGAGGATCTTCGTCAGATGGTCTGGTGATCTATGCATTAAGACCTGAAAATGTACCGCCGAGGTGACTTTATTCGTATCAAGGCACCGCATCGTAAGATTTAAGCTACCTGTGGCTTATTTTTCACACTAACTAGCTCTGAAAAACGGAGGATATGCCCACGGTTTCGGTGGGTGCAGTCAGGCTTTCCCTGCCGCCCGCAACTTATCCTTCTTACTAGGCCGCTTCCCCTTAACCCCACCAGTCCCCTGCGGGTCAGCCGCATTCACCGGCGCGACTTCCACCGGCTCAAACCCCGCCACCTGCTCACGCGCTACCTTGATGCGGTGACGCTTTTCGATCAGGCGAAAGTGCGCTTCTGTGGTGGCGCTGATGAAGTTGATGGCGATACCGGCTTCGCCTGCGCGTGCGGTGCGGCCAATGCGGTGGGTGTAGTCGTCGGCTGAGCGGGGCAGGTCGTAGTTGACGACGACGGGCAGTTGCGTAATGTCGAGGCCGCGGGCTGCGACGTCTGTGGCGACTACTACCTGGACCGTCCTGGCTTTGAAGTCCATCAGCACCTGTTTGCGTTTGCCTTGGCTGAGTTCGCCGTGAAAGGGTTCGGCGTCGATGCCGACCTTGCGCAGTTTGTCGGCGACTATTTCCGATGCGTGTTTGGTGGCGACAAAGACCAGCACGCGACTCCACTTTTCGGTTTGAACCAGGTGGCGCAGCAACTGGGTGCGTTTGCCGGTGTCGACTTCTATTGCGCGCTGGGTGATGTCGGGTTTTGTGTCGTCGGTCTTTTGCACGTCGACCCGCAGCGGTTCATGCAGCATGCTGGCGGCCAGCGCTTCTATTGCCGGCGGGAAGGTGGCTGAGAAGAACAGGTTTTGCCGTTGGGCGGGCAGCAGCGCGAGTATGCGTTTGAGTTCTTCACCAAAGCCTAGGTCAAGCAGGCGGTCCGCTTCGTCGAGTACCAGTGTCTGTACTTCGCCGAGCTTGACGGCGTTGTGTTCAATCAGGTCAATCAGCCGGCCGGGCGTGGCCACAACAATGTCGGCGCCTGTGCGCAGGCCCATCATTTGCGGGTTGATAGAGACACCGCCAAACACAACCGCCACTTTGGGCAACTGCGGCAGGTATTTGCCGAGCGCCAGCAGCGATTCACCGACCTGCGCCGCCAGCTCGCGCGTGGGCACAAGCACCAGGCCGCGCACGATGCGGGTCTTGGTCAGCGGCGCATCCATCAGCGACTGCAGCATCGGCAATGCAAACGCCGCTGTCTTGCCGGACCCGGTCTGCGCAGACGCGACGACATCTCGGCCCTGCAGGATGGCGGGTATCGCGGCTTGCTGGATGGGGGTAGGCGTTGTGTACGCCTTTTCAGCCAGTGCGCGTTGCAGTGCTGGCAGGATGGCGGGCGAGAAACCGAGGGCGCTAAAAGGCATGAGCGGCAGTCGAAAAGGGCATGAAGGCTTTAAGGGGTGAGGCGGCTTCTGGAAAGCAGAGGCCTTCGGGCAGGAGGCGCAGCAGCTGGCTGCGGCAAGCAAACGAGTTTAAGCCTTCAAGCCTGCTGCAGGCGCGCATAAAAAAAGGCCTGCAAACGCAGGCCTTTTAAATCATGGCAATCAGGCGATGGCAGGCCGGGGCCTGCCATACCTTTTCACATGGCGATCAGATCGCGCTGCGGCCGCCCATTTGCATGCGGGCCGTAGTCTCGGCCTGGCTGCGCACTTCAGCGCGGCTCATGCTGCCGGCGACTGGCTGTTGGCGCTTGAAGGCTGCAGCGGCGTAGTCGCCGTTCTGGCCGGGATTCATGTTCTGGCTTTGAACCTCAGCGCGAGTGGTCACGCTGACCGATACGTCGGGGCGGATGGCCAGTGCGGCTTCAGGGCTGGTATTGGACTGTGCAAATGCGCTGGCACCGGTCAGGGCAGAGAAAGCGATGACGGCAGAGGCGATGAGTTTCGTGTTCATGATGAGTTTCCTTTGGAGGTTTCGGTTGTCAGTGAAATGTTGTGCGGCTTAGATGGAGCTGTTGCCGCCTTCGAGGCCGGCAGCCATCTGGGCGTCGTTTTGCACCTGGGCGCGGCTCACGGTGCTGACGGCTGGCTGGCTCTTTTCAAAAGCAGCGACAGCGAATTCGCCGTTTTGGCCGACGTTCACGTTCTGGCTCTGAACCTGTGCGCGGGTCACAACGCTGGCAGACACGTCCGGGCGGATGGCCAGTGCGGCTTCAGGGTTGGTGTTCGACTGTGCAAAAGCGCTGGCACCGGTCAGTGCGGAGAGGGCGATTACGCTAGAAGCGATGAGTTTCGAGTTCATGATGATTTCCTTTAAAAGTTAAACAAATGGTCAGTTACCTATCCAGTCATCGTCGCTTTGGGGTTTGTGCCCCTGGCTGTCCAACTGGCCTCGGTGAGTCGCTTGTTTGGTTTCGGCTCATCGATGCCTGAACTTTAGGGTTTACCCGGAAGAAGGAAAGCCCCAAATTCGACAATGCTTAGTTTCTATTTACGTAACAATCGATTGTCTGGATGGGGTTGATTGCAGAATGAGGAATTATTCTGACGGGGCGCTAGCGTGCGGTCCTACTTGCCTAGATCCGGCGGCTGGCTTGCCGTCCAGGCTTTGCTATCAAATTACTAGCAGGTGGCGCTAGTCCACATTGGGCTGGAGGCCGATTTGATGCCTGAAAATGGCATTTTTCGGGCTATTTTGAGTGCCTTGAGGCCGTTGGGGCGGTTTGTGGCCTTCGGATTGATACATTCATCGTTTTAATTAGGCTTGCAACAGCGTTCTGGTTGAAAATTATTACGTACAGCGTAATAATCGGGAAATGGATCTTCTCAAATCAATGCAGGTTTACGTGGCTGTGGTCGATGGCGGCAGCTTTGTTCATGCGGCAGAGCGCTTTGACACCTCGACCGCCTCGATCTCGCGTCAGGTCTCGTCGCTGGAGGAGCACTTGGGCGCACGGCTGCTGCAGCGCACGACGCGGCGGCTGTCGATGACAGAGCCGGGCCGGGCGTTTTATGAGCGGGCCCAGCAGATATTGACCGACGTTGCCGAGACCGAAGCCGTTATCGGCAGCGAGACCACCAAACCCGGCGGGCTGCTGCGCGTGAGCGTGCCCCTGTCATACGGGCTGCAGGCGTTCTCGCGCATCCTGCCGGACTTTCGCATGCGCTACCCGGGCCTGAAGATGGACATTGACCTGAGCGACCGCACGGTGGACCTCGTCAATGAAGGCATAGACGTCGCCGTGCGCATTGGTGCATCGCCCAGCCAGAACCTGATTGCCCGCAAGATTGCACCGGTGCGCATCGTGGTCTGTGCATCGCCCGAATACCTGGCGCAGCGCGGCACACCACAAACACCAGAACAGCTGGCCGGCCACGACACGCTGGCTTATTCACTGCTGGCCACAGGCGACACCTGGAGTTTTCACGGCCCCAACGGCGAAGAACAAAGCGTGCGTATCGAGCCCACCGTACACGCCAACAACGGCGACCTGCTGCGGCAACTGGCAGTGGCAGGCGGCGGCATCATCTCGCAGCCGGATTTCATCGTGGCAGAAGACCTGGCCAGCGGCGCGCTGGTGCCCCTGCTGGAAGACTGGAAGCGCGGCGAGTCGCATATTTACGCTGTCTACCTCAGCCGCAAGTTCCTGTCGCCCAAGGTGCGGGTGTTTATTGACTACCTGGTGGAGAGGCTGGGCGATGGATCGGGCGCGGCTGCAGAGCCTGCCCCCAACCGGCCGCTGGCCTGAGCCATTAACTGACGGTGTCCGTGCGCGTTTCAACAGGCGCCAGAAACACCATCGCACAAGCCGCAGCTCCCAGCGCACACAAGGCGCAACCCAGCACCACCCAGCGAAAGGCACGTACCAGCGCTTCGGGTGGCGCACCCTGAACTGGCCCGCCCAGGCTGGTGGCAAACACCACACCCAGCACCGCAATCGCCAGCAGGCCGGCAATCCGTGCAACGGCGTTGTTGACGCCGGAGGCAATACCGGCGTGGCTGGCCGGCACGGCGTTCATCACCGTGGTGGTCAGCGGCGCAACGGCAATCGTCATGCCCAGGCCCAGCACCACCATCGCGGGGAAAAAACCTGCCCAGTAAGGCCAGCCGGGTGAGGGCAGGCCCAGCAATGCAAAACCCAGCGCCGCCACCGCGGGCCCGGCCATCAGCATGCGGCGTGCGCCGAACCTGCCCATCAGCCTGCCTGCGGTTGACGACAGCGAGCCGAGCAGCAGTGACAGCGGCAGCAGCGCCGCGCCTGCAGCCGTTGCCGAAAATTTGAACGCGCCAATCAGTACAAAGGGCAGAAAGAACAGCGCGCCGCCCAGTGCAAAGTACAGCAGCAGCGTCAGCAGGTTGGTACCGGTGAAGTAGCGCGACTGGAACATTTGCAGCGGCATCATCGGTGCGCGCACTTTGGCCTGTGCCAGCACAAACGCCGCCAGCAACAGCACGCCCAGCGCAAAAGGCAGCAGCACGCTGGCCGAATGCCAGCCGTGCTCGGGCGCCAGCGTCAAACCCCAGGTCAGAGACCCCAGCCCGCTGGCGACCAGCAGCACACCCAGCCAGTCGAAGTGGCGCGAAGCCTCGAGGTCATGGCTGTCCGGCACGGCGTAGAGCGCCAGCGCAATCGTTGCGGCGGCCATCGGCAGGTTCAGAAAAAAGATGGCGCGCCACGACACCGCATCAACCAGCCAGCCGCCCAGCACCGGCCCGGCGGCGCCCGTGATGGCTGCCCACGCCGCCCAGGTGCCGATGGCCTTGCCGCGTGCCTCGCCTTCAAACACATTGCCGATGATGGCCAGGCTGGCCGGCACCAGCAGCGCGGCGCCCACGCCCTGCAGCGCACGCGCGGCGATCAAAGCCAGCGGGTTGGGCGCCAGCCCGCACAGGACGGACGCGGTGGCAAAGAGCGTGATGCCCAGGATGAAAATGCGGCGCCGGCCAAAGCGGTCGCCCAGCGAGCCGCCCACCAGCACCAGTGAACCGAGTGCCAGCAGGTAGGCATTGATGACCCACTGCATTGCGGCGAAGGCCGTGCCGGATGCACCGGCCAGGTCGCGCTGGATAGCGGGCAGGGCGATGTTGACGACCGAGCCATCAATAAAAGCCATCGACGAGCCGAGCACCGTGGCCGCAAGTGCGAAGCCTGTGCGGGGTTTGGCCGTCACTGCAATGCTCCTGAAGCGATAGCAGTGCAGTGAGGAAAACAGAGCGCTGCAGGAAGAGTGGCCAAGGGTTTACGCGGGGTCATGGCGGCAATCATGCTTTGCTTTCAAAAAGTGCCTGTTGTTTTTTGCGATAAATTTTTAACAACGGGAAATTGTCTGACATGCCAGTGTCACTGGCTGGCGGCAATATTGCATCCATGATCCGCACCAGCAATTTATGTCCACAGCAAGCATCGCTTATCGCGGTGTCGGCGCTGGACGACCTGGTGACGCATCTGGTGAAAGCCAGCCAGCTCAAGCTGTCGTCGCGATTCCTCGACTGGATTGCTGATGACGCAACGCCCTACATCGAGCAGCAGGTACACACGCTGTTCAGCAACCCCGCCTTTGAAAAAAGCCTGCGCCACGGGGACCACCGCATTGCGCTGTCGCGCTGGGTGCGGCACTGGATCTGCCCGCACATTTCGAGGCAGTTTGCGCAACTGGCAGAACACCTGCCTGCCGATGTGGCCGCGCCTGCCGAACTGAAGCCCATGCATGACTTCAAGCTGCCGGCCTATGTGGCCCAGCCCGCACGCCCTGTACGCGTGGCTTCGCACCCGCTGGCTGCGGCCATCCAGGCCGCGTTTTAATCTACATTGGGTCCCTCGCGCGCCTGCCTTGCTGCAGGCGTGTCCGTTTTCGGCCAGCGCTTGTCACCGCGGTTGTCTAAGCTCGGCCCATGCACCCACCGAACCCGAATCTGGATTGGACAACGATCACCGAGCAATTGCACGCTGGCGGCAGCGCCGTCATAAAGCAACTGCTGTCGCCGCAAGAATGCAGCGCCATCGTTAGTCTTTACCCGGCCACCGGCGTTTTCAGAAGCCGCGTGGTGATGGAGCGCCACGGCTTTGGCAAGGGCGAGTACCAGTACTTCAGCTACCCGCTGCCGCCTGCTGTGCAGCAACTGCGCAGCATGCTGTACCCGAGACTGGTTGATGTGGCCAACCGCTGGAACGAAGCCATGGGTGTCGATGTGCGTTATCCGTCGGCCCATGAGGAATTTCTGGCACGCTGTCACGCGTCCGGGCAAACACGGCCCACACCTTTGCTGCTTCAATATGCGGCAGGCGACTACAACTGCCTGCACCAGGATTTGTATGGCGAGCATGTGTTCCCGATACAGGTGGCGGTGCTGCTGTCGCAGCCGGATGCTGATTTCACCGGTGGCGAGTTTGTATTGACCGAGCAACGCCCGCGCATGCAGTCACGGCCCGAGGTGGTGACCTTGCAATTGGGCGATGCGGTGGTGTTTGCGGTTCACCACAGGCCCGTGCAGGGCAGCAGGGGGTTTTACCGTGTCAACATGCGCCATGGGGTGAGCACCGTGCGCTCGGGTCACAGGCACACGCTGGGTGTGATCTTCCATGATGCGCAGTGAGATTCCCATCGCACCTACAGCTGCGAGTGGAGCACTGCGGTCAGCTTTTCATGCAGCTTTTCGGTGAGCGGCCTGGCTTCCCATTCGGCCAGCGTGATGCGGCGCGCGCGGGTCAGGTCCTGCTCAAACACCTGCGTCTGGCGCGCCGCAAAAGTAGCGTCGTAGATGTTCAGGTTGGCCTCATCATTCAGGCGGAAGGAGCGGCTGTCGAAGTTGGTCGAACCGACCGATACCACCAGGCCGTCAATGATCAGCACCTTGCAGTGATACATGGTCGGCTGGTACTCATGGATTTCTGCACCTGCCCTGAGCAGCTCGCCCCAGGTGGCACGGCCTGCTGCCCTGACAGTCTCGGTGTCAGTGATGGGACCGGCGGTGATGATCCTCAATCGAACCCCCCGTTTGAGGGCGTCCCGCATGATGCTGAGGCTGAGTTCGTCTGGCACGAAGTAGGCCATCGACAGGTCCATGCTGCGCTCGGACGCCGTAATGGCCATGTGGTACATCAACTGCATGCTCTCTGCCCCTCCCGACGGGGAACTCGAAAACATCTGGGCGTTGCTGTTTCCAGCAGGCTGCAAGGCGGGAAAGTAGGGCTCGCCGTGAAGCACCTCACCCGTCACCTTGAGCCAGTTGTCCATGAAGGTGGACTGCATCTGCGCGACCACCGGCCCCTCTGCGCGAAAGTGCGAGTCGCGCCAGTGTTCGGCGTCCTGACCTGCCCCTGTCCATTTGGGCGCAATGCCGACGCCGCCTGTAAACCCAACGCGGCCGTCAACCACCAGCAGCTTGCGGTGTGTGCGGTTGTTCAGTCGGGCCAGGTTGTACCAGTCGGGCTTGTGGAACTTGCGGATCTGCACGCCCGCTGCCGTCATGTCGTCCAGCAGCTTTTGGTCGATCTTGCCGCTGCCGACCCAGTCGAGCAGCACATGCACCTTGACGCCGGCGCGCGCCCGGCCCGACAGCGCGTCAGCAAACTGCTGGCCGATTTCGCCAGCCCAGTAGATATAGGTCTCAAAGGTGATGCTTTGCCTGGCACTGTTGATGGCTTCGAGCATCGACGGGAATATCTGATCGCCATTCAGAAGCTCGGTGACCTTGTTTCCGCCAGAAATGCCAGGGCCCAGCAGGCTGCCCATGGCCCGCATGAATTGCGGGTCAGCCGTGTTGTATTGGCGCTGCAGCTGTTGCGTGACGTGTTTTTCACCAGTGTTGAAGTTCATTGTCAGAAGGACCGCTACGGCGGCCGCGATAAAAGAGGCGAAGGCGATGGCAAAAGTTTTGCGGCGATTGGGCATGGCAAATTGTGGAGTGCCATAGCCGCCCCCGAGGTAGGCCGGGACCGCTTTTTCTGCGCGTGCCTGCGTCGGACATTGCCTGCATACGGTTTCACGAAAATCCGGCCTCCGGCTTAGGCCGCTAATGCATGATGACCCTGTGACTGCAGACCTTTTTGAAGAACACACGCCACAGCCGTCGCAACTGCTTATAGCTGCGGGTGCGATGCTTCTGCGCGGTTTTGCGCAGGGCTCGGAAGCGGCGTTGCTGAAAGCCTTTGACGACGTCACCGCCCAGGCACCGCTGCGCCATCTGGTCACGCCTGGTGGCTACACCATGTCTGTGGGGATGACCAATTGCGGCCCGCTAGGCTGGGTGTCTGACAGGCGCGGCTACCGCTACCAGTCGACAGACCCGTTGTCGGGCCAGCCGTGGCCCGTGATGCCCGACATGTGGCGTGATCTCGCGGCGCGTGCGGCCAGCGCGGCCGGTTACCCCGGTTTTTCGCCGGACGCGTGCCTGGTCAACAGCTACCAGCCCGGCAGCAAGCTGTCATTGCATCAGGACAAAGATGAGAAAGACATGGGTGCGCCCATCGTCTCGGTGTCGTTGGGCCTGCCGGCAGTTTTCCTGTTCGGCAGCGATCGCAGGGCTGACAAACCGCAGCGCCTGCGCCTGGTCAGTGGTGACGTGGTGGTGTGGGGAGGTGCATCGCGCCTGGCTTTTCACGGCATCGGGCAACTGGCCGATGGCGACCACGCGCTGACAGGCAGGCGCCGCACCAACCTGACCTTTCGCAAGGCCGTCTGACACCCTGTCAATGTAGTTCGAATACCTTGGGACCTGCCAAATCCCAGGCGAGAGGCTGGAGGGCGGTGGGAGCTAACTGAGCGGGGCCGGTGAAAATTGTAGTGACGCTTCCAAGGCCACGTTCAAGAGTGTGAGCATCTGAGATTGCCAGATGGATATCAACGCGCACTTCAATTACTGCTAACCTGCGATGCGTCGCCAAGAATGGGGCGGTCTCATTACGATACTTTCTCGCCTTTCACATCCGATTGCCGTACTTTAATTACTAGCTGGGAAAAGCTATGCAGCGTGGAACAGAAGCCGCTCCGGGACCAAGCGTATTCCCTGATAGATACAGACATGTCCAAGGGCTCGCCAGAGGTCTTGAGCTACTGCTTGCTCTTAATGTCTTTCCCGGTGGAGCAGCCTCTATTGCCCAGCTAAGTAGCCACACACAGTTACACCGCACGACAGTCCGCCGATTGCTGGAAACGCTGATAGAACAAGGTTTTATAAGACATCTGTCGTCGTCAAATCAATATGGCCTGACTTTAAAGACTCGGGCATTGAGCTCAGGCTTCAGGGATGAGACATGGATCACGGAAATCGCCAAATCATCGCTATGTGAGCTTACATCGCGGATATTGTGGCCTAGCGACATTGCCACTCTGGAGGGCTATGAGATGGTGATAAGAGACTCAACCCACTCCCTTTCAACGCTGTCTTTTCATCCGGCGATGGTGGGACGTACTCTCCCTTTACTTTCCACAGCAGTTGGGCGCGCCTACCTCGCGTTTTGCGACTCAGCGGAGTCTGGCGCGATTCTCGAAATTATCAGGGCGAGATCAGACAGGCAAGGTGAGGAAGCCCGGGATATCCGCACGGTTAGAAAGCTTCTCGATGAGACTCGCGCAGCCGGGTATGCCTTTAATGAAGGTGCTTGGATCGACGATGGGCGATTTAATGCAATTGCAGTTCCCTTGTTGTACGGCAAGCGAGTCCTGGGCTGTATCAACATCATCTTCTCTAAGCGTTCGATTGCTGTAACTGAGGCAAAGGCGCGCTATTTACCTGAATTGCAATCAACTGCACGGAAGATCGAGAAGTTATTCAGTCTCGCGATCGCGACTGAAAACAAACAGTAGGCTTACAAACGCCAGTACGTGCAAGTGCAGTGCGTGCACATTGTGCACCGATCTGGAAAACGTCTTGGATCTGATTCTTCGGCGGGATAAATTTCATTCACGGCTGCACATGAGCCGGGTGCTATCTCCCAGAAAAACAGGTTTTGAGACAAATGACCAACCCGCAAGCAGCGCAGGGCATGCTTACAGAGCAGGCGCCTTGTGATTTCGACATCGTCATCGTTGGGGCTGGCCCCGTTGGGCTGACGCTGGCGAACTATTTCGGCAGAGAAGGTCTTCGAACGCTCCTTGTCGAACAGCTCGATGAACTAATCGACTACCCGCGCGGAGTCGGGCTGGACGATGAATCGCTCCGCGTTTTTCAGGGCCTTGGCCTCGCAAGTCAAGTTAGACACCATACAGTTCCAGACCACGCTGTTCACTGGGTAACGTCAAACGGCGACGTCCTGGCCAGCGTCAAGCCACGCGAGCAAATCTATGGCTGGCCGAGGCGCAATGGTTTCATCCAGCCACTGGTTGATCGCGTGTTGTTCAAAGGTCTGGAGCGATATCCAGGCGTTGAAGTCCGGCTCGGAACGACTGTTGAAGATGTGCAGGAGTCCGAATCGCTGGTAAATGTCCGGATGATGGACAGCCGCGGCACTGAGTCGAACCTTACCGCGTCTTTTGTGATTGGCTGCGATGGCGGGAAAAGTCTGGTCCGAAAGAAGATGGGAGTGGAGTTTCTCGGCAACACAGAATCCACACAATGGATCGTCGTCGATATTGCCGACGACCCGATCGGAACGCCTAGTGTTTTCGCTGTCTGCGATTCTCGCTTTCCCCATATTTCGGTAGGCCTTCCTGGTGGCGTCCGTCGCTTTGAATTCATGGTGCCAAAGACCGAAACCGAAGAATCCCTGAAGTCGTCTGGCGAGATTGAAAAAAATATCCAGAAAGTTCTCGGAAACGTTCCGCAACTCAACATCATTCGATCACGGGTCTACACCCACCACGCGCGTGTGGCATCAAGGTTTCGTCGTAATCGCCTGATTCTTGCTGGCGACGCCGCGCACCTCATGCCTGTTTGGCAAGGTCAGGGATACAACACCGGAATCCGCGACGCCGCAAATCTCGGCTGGAAGCTGTCTGCGGTTGTACGCGGTACTTGTGACGCAGGTCTTCTCGATACATATGATGAAGAGAGGCGACCGCATGCAACGGCAATGGTCAAGGTCTCGGAAGCGGCGGGACGACTGCTTGTGCCCAAAACCAGACTGCACTCCCTGTTGCGCCATGGCACTTTCCTTCTCGCTCAAAAGATTCCACCCCTGCGGCGGTACATGACGGAGATGAAATACAAGCCAATGCCGTATTTCCGCTCCGGTGCAGTCGTCAATACACAGGGAAATAATGAAAGATCGCCAGTTGGAAAGCTGATGATTCAACCAAAGGTGGCGAATGCGCAGGGTGAAGTCATGCTGCTTGACGACTTGCTCGGGCCGGGCTTTGCCCTGATTTGCTGGGGTTCATGGTCGGGCCGATACCTTGATGAAAAAGGCGAGGCCATCCTGCGGAATCTTGGCGCCAGGCACCTGGTATGCATGCCTGAATGCCAGCACATCCCGGCTTCCGGTGGAACGGGGCTGCCGATGGTGCTGGATCACGAGGGAAAGCTCCAGGAGTGGTTTGACCTGTGCGGATGTTCAACCGTACTTGTGAGACCAGACAGAACCGTCGCCCTGTCCTGCCGCTCAATGGACCTGTCGGAAAGACTGAGGAGCTTCGCTCATGCAGTCCACATGAGCTAGTCAAAACCAAATGACGATGACTTTTTAAACTCAAATAGAGGAGACAAACATGAAGAAGACCCTATGTTTTTACGCTTTCTTGCTTGCTATTTTTTGTAGCCATGCCAATGCGCAGGAATATCCCACCCAGATCATTAAGCTTGTAGTGTCTGTTCCGGCAGGGGGCTTGCAGGACTCTTTGGCTCGGAGTCTTGCGAAATACATGGGTGACACGTTGGGACAGCCAGTCATTGTCGAAAATCGCCCAGGAGCAAATACGATCATTGCCGCTCAGTTTGTAGCCAAAGCGCCGCCTGATGGTTACACCCTTTTAGTGGCGACCGACTCAACCATGTCGATCAACCCGCACCTCTACGCAAAACTGCCTTATGACCCGCAACGCGATTTCGTGTCCATCACTCAGCTGGTGCAGCTAACAGAGGCACTGTTCGTTTCTGGCGAAGTGCCGGTCCGTACGCTGAAAGAATATGTCGAATACATACGCGCGCGACCCGAAGGAGCGAATTTTGGATCATTTGGAGTCGGCAGCAACGCACATCTCGCAGGTCAGGAGTTCGCACGAATCACGGCAACGAAGCAGACGCATGTACCTTTTAAAGGCGGGGCTGACGCGATGCCTGCCCTCGCCTCAAATCAGGTGCAATCACTGATCACTGCCAGTGCTGTCGCCATGCCGATGGTCAAAGCAGGCAAGGCGAAAATTCTCGCGATTGCAGGTCCGAACCGCCTGGCAGGTATTCCCGAGGTCCCCACTTTTGCCGAAAGTGGATACCCCGGATTTGTGTCTTCGGCCTGGTTTGGCCTCGTTGCGCCAACGGGGACGCCTTCGCCGGTGATACAAAAACTTGCTGGGGTAGCTTCCTCCTACCTGAAGACCCAGGACTTTCGCGAAAAATTTGGAAGTCCCTACTCAATAGAGCCGATTGGGAGCTCTCCCGATGCCTTTGCAACCTTCATGCGCAACGACAGGGTTCGCTACGAAAAAATTGTCATGGGCGCAGGCGCAAAGCTTGAGTGAGTCACCTTGCATCTATTTATAACGTTCGAGCTTGCAGGAGTAGCCCGTGAAAGCTATCGCGCAGTGTCTTTCCCACTCACCGGCCGTCAATCTTCGGCCGCTTGATCACGAAAGGGAACAAGTAGTCCGAGGTGTTATAGAGGATTCCAAAAATGCATTGCGGGCGTTTGATCCCGAGGTTGTGGTGGTCTTCGGCCCAGATCATTACAACGGTTTCTTCTACAACATGATGCCCCCGTTCTGCGTGGGAGAAAGGGCATTTGGCATCGGTGACTATGGCACCCTGACAGGCGCGCTCAACGTAGACGCCGAGGCCGCTCATGCCCTGCATGCCTACTTGCTATCAAAAAATTTCGACGCGGCAGTGTCATATGACATGCATATCGACCATGGTTTTACCCAGTGCCTAGATCAGCTGTTTGATTTTCAACCCCGGTTCGTACCGGTTTTCATAAATTGTCTGGCACACCCGATTGCAAGTTGCGCGCGAACAATTGACTTTGGCGCGATGGTCGGAAGATTTTTTGAAGCAAGTGGCAAACGTACTGCATTCATAGGCTCGGGCGGGCTGTCTCATGATGCGCCGCTGCCAAAAATAGATGAGTTGCCGGAAGATGCAAAAAACAGGATTATTCAATGGCGTTTGTTGACTCCGGCGGAGCGAGCGCAGCGTGAGAAAAGAACGATGGATGCAGCTGACGAATTCGCAGCAGGCAGGTCCACTTTGGCAAAACTGAATCCCGAATGGGATCAGAAAATGATGGCCCAGATAGGCAAAGGCAGTTGGTCCGAATTAATGGCTTTAGAGGATGCCGAGATCGCACTTGCCGGCGGCAGATCGGCGCACGAAATTCGAACCTGGCTTGCAGCGTACTCGGCGCTAAACGCGTTTGGCTCTTACCACGTAGAACAATCGATTTATCTTGAAGTCCCCGAGTGGATTGTCGGATACGGCGCTTTAAGGGCACGAACCGCCGTCTCGTAAATCGCGTAGCTATTTTCAGGAGACAAGATGAGGGTCAGTGAACATTTGATTGAACACCCGTATCAAAGCATATGGGTAGAGCTAAGCAAGACTGACTTTCACCTCGGGTGGGTCGACGCAGGTGGCATAAAGACCAGATTCCTTGAGGCCGGAAATCCTGAACTTCCCGCGGTGATTTTTATACACGGGACGGCAGGAAGTCTCGAGGCATTTTGCGCCAATATTGCCTCACATAGCCGCCACTTCCATTGCTACGCGATTGATTTGGTGGGATCTGGTTACACGGACAAACCGGATGTTGACTATGAAATTCCGGTGTATGTGGAACATCTGCGTTCTTTCATGGATGCTATGGGAATTGATCGTACTTCGCTTGTCGGCGTCTCATTGGGGGCGTGGATAATTTCAAGATTTGCGACGCTGTATCCAGAGAGGGTAAAGACGCTTACGCTGTTGTCCGCTGCAGGGCTCGTAGCCAACGCGCAGACAATGAATCAAATTAAATCGATCCGGTCTGGAGCAGTGGAGAACCCGACTTGGGAGAACGTCAGAGCAGTGCTGCTGAATCTACTGCATAGAAAGCACAAGCTTTCTGATGATTTGATCGCCGTTCGCCAAGCCATTTACGGGCAGCCCGGCATGCTCAAAGCCATGGCTCACACATTGTGTCTGCAAGACCCTGACATCAGAAAGCGCAACCTGCTGAGTGAGGAGCAGTGGCGCTCAATTTCAGTATCCACGTTGATCATTGGTTCTTTACAGGATCATGACGACTACTTGAAGACTGCGAAATATGTGGCAGACGTTATTCCTAATGCATCTTATGTGGCAATGAGTGAGGTTGGTCATTGGCCGCAATACGAGGACAGTGAAACTTTCAACAAAATAAATCTGGAATTTCTACTTTCAAAATGACCCGTCACCAAATAAACGATCTTCCGCCCGAGATAGCTCAGATCTGCGAAATTCCAGGCGCAAAAATTAACTATCACGACACGGGAACGGGAGAATCAATACTACTCATACATGGTTCCGGACCAGGAGTTAGCGCGTGGGCAAATTGGCGAGGCATCATGCCCGCTCTATCGAATGAATTTCGTGTAATCGCCCCGGATATGGCGGGCTTTGGCTATACGACTACTGACGAGCCCATGATATTTAGTGTCTACACCTGGGTTCAACAGATTTCCAGTTTTCTGGATAAGTTAAATCTGGAACGCGTGCACGTGGTCGGCAATTCGTTCGGCGGCGCCATAGCTCTTCATCTGGCAAGGGAGCATCCCGAGAGAGTTGGGAGGATCGTTCTTATGGGAGCGGTAAGCTTGCCATTCCAGATAAGCGGCGGACTTGAAAAGGTGTGGGGCTACACTCCCTCGATTAATGCGATGCGTGAACTGATGGGTGTTTTTGCTTTTGACAAATCGCTCATCACTGAAGAGCTGATTTCTTCAAGATACGAAGTTAGCACGCAACGTGGAATGGACAAGATTTACGAATCCCTTTTCCCCGCGCCGCGCCAGCGCTGGGTAGATGCACTGGCTCAAGAGGAAGCTGAGCTGAGGAGAATCACGCACGAGACACTGATCGTTCACGGTCGCGATGATCGGGTAATCCCGCTGGAAATTTCCGTGCGATTGCTGAATACATTGCCCAATTCGGACCTGATTGTTTTTGGTAAATGCGGCCACTGGACGCAGATAGAAAAGCGCGTGGAATTCGTAAATGCGGTCAAATCCTTCTTGTCGCATATATAAGTTGCAGCTTTGGCTGTCCTGCACGCAGGTGAATTGAGGCGCCTTCCAAAAAAGGGGCGCGTCTTACCGGGAATACGACCTGTTCAAAGAACTCGATGAATTCTTGAAGTTTCCAAGTAAGCCAGGCGAATTTGCGCCCTGCGAACTGCACCCGGTTGACCCTTGCATTCAGCATATCCAGTACGGGTAATTCTTTAACCAAATGAGCCCGATCTTTAGGCGCCATTTAGGCATTTTTATGTATCTAATCCTTGGAGTAACGCTGAAAGTTGGGAAATGTCAGAACATTCATCTTCCTTCATGTCGGGTGAACGAGCTCTTCGGAAACTACACCTAGATCGACCCGCTGGAATGAAGCGCCAGTTGCGGCGACTCGATTAGCAACTGCATGGTGGCGTTGACGTGTGCGGCCATCAGTTCCTGCGCCTTGCTGACGTCGTGGTTCAGCGCGGCTTCCATCATGGCCTTGTGTTCGCCATTGACATCGCGCGTGTGGCTGGTGGTGAAGGGCACTGAGAGCTGGCGGTATCGCTCGCTTTGCTGATACAGCGTTTCCTGCATTCGGCGCAGCCAGCGGTTTGGGCACCCGGCTATCAGCGCACGGTGGAATTCAGCATGGCCGTCAGCCCATTCCTGGTTGACATAGCTCGGTTGGTCGCTGTCGCGCTGGCTCAGGCGTGACAGGCGATGGAAGGCGGCGACGATGGCGCCTTCCCATTCCAGCCCGCCGTGGCGTATGGCTTCGGCCATGCAGAGCTTTTCAATTTCAATGCGCGCCCGCACCAGTTCACCCAGCTCAAGCGATGAAACCGGGCTGACGCGGTAGCCGCGCGCCGGCTCGGAGACCACCAGCGATTCGGACTCGAGCATGGCCAGGCCTTCGCGTACGGCACCGGCGCTGACTTCCAGCTCTTCGGCCAGCGCCGCGATGTTCAGTTTGGCGTCGGGCAGCAGCTTGCCGGCGATGATGCCGGCGCGCAGTCGCTCAAACACCTGGCGGGTCTGGCTTTTGTTCTTCGGCGGTGTTTTTGCAGTGGTCATCGTGGGCGGTGTTTGGTGACGCTGACGTCGCTTACGTAGTCACGCATAAATAGAAACCCTTAGAAGCTTCAAAAGCCCTATCTGTATAGTATCAATCAAATAATATATTATTTCAACACACTTGCGGAAGACGCTGGAGACATTGATGAGCACACAGTTCCGGACAGAAAAGAGCAAAGGGCGGGCAGGCATTCATGCCGTGCATTCGCTGGACAGGTTTGTATTCAGCGTACCTGACCTGTCGGTGGCCAAGCACTTTTACGACAGCTTCGGCATGGACATGCGCGAGGTCGATGGCCACCTGGACATGTACACCTTTGGCCATGAGCACCGCTGGGCCCAGATCTTCCAGGCGCCCGGCCCGAAGAAGTTGCAGTACCTGCGTTTCGCCTGCTTCGCCGAAGACTTCGATGCCATCCGCGAACGCGTGAAGTCGCTGGGCATGGCCGAGCGCGCACCGCATCCGCTGGGCAACGACGAAGGTTTCTGGATCACCCATTCCGATGGCTACCCGATACAGGTTGTCGTCAATTACAAGAGCTCGCCCGAGAAAGAGTCCGTCGCCGTGGCGCGCCCCGTGATACCGATGGGTGCCGGCAAGGCCTGGAACCGCAAGGTCGCTCCGCGCGTACAGCCGCGCCGCCTGTCGCATGCGCTGATGTATTCGCCCGACGTGATTGGCGCGACCAAATTTTTTGAAGACGCGCTCGGCCTGCGTTTGAGCGACCGCTCGGAAGACATCGTCGCCTTCCTGCACGGCCCGCATGGCAGCGACCACCACCTGATCGCACTGGCCAAGTCCAACGGCCCCGGGCTGCACCATGCAAGCTGGGACGTCGGCAACATCGACCAGGTAGGCCTCGGCATGGAACAGATGCTGACCGCTGGTTACACCAAGGGCTGGGGCGTGGGCCGCCACGTGCTGGGTTCGAACTATTTCTACTATGCCCGCGACCCGTGGGGCAGTCATTTCGAATACTCGTACGACATCGACTTCGTGCCGGGCGACTTTGAATGGCAGTCTGCCAATCACGGCCCTGAAGACTCCTTCTATGTCTGGGGCCCGGCCGTTCCGCCGGACTTTGTGACCAACTTTGAAGTCGGTGGCCCGTTGCCGCCTGAAGAGGCGCAGAAGGTTGCTCAGGCCGTAGCCTCTGCCTGATCTTCCTGTTTCAGTTTTTCGTTTTCCTTTTTTCTTTTAACCAACTTCAATCAGCGACCCAACAATGCGACTTATTGCTTTCAGCCACAACGGTAAACCCGCCCTCGGCATGCGTATCGGCCAGGAACTTGTGAACCTCACCGCAGAGGGCCAGCCTGCCACGCTCGACGAACTGCTGCGCGGTGGCGCCGAGGCGATGGCTGCGGCCAAACGTGTTGGTGAGGCTTCGAAAAACCGCATGCCGCTGGCCGGCATCCAGTACCTGCCACCTGTGCAATCGCCTTCAAAAGCCATTGCCGTCGGCCTGAACTTCACCGATCACGCAGCCGAAAGCAAATTTGCACCACCGACCTACCCGGTGCTGTTTCACCGCTTCCCCAGCTCTTGGGTGGGCCACAACGTTGCGCTGGAGCGCCCGCATGTATCTACCAGTTTTGACTATGAAGGCGAACTGCTGGTCATCATCGGCAAGGGTGGCCGCTACATCAGCAAGGACAAGGCGCTGGACCATGTCGCCGGTTATTCGGTGTTCAATGATGGCTCCATCCGCGATTACCAGATGAAGTCTGCGCAGTGGATGATGGGCAAGAACTTCGACCGCTCCGGCTCATTTGGCCCGGAGTTCGTCTCTGCCGATGAACTGCCGCCGGGCGCCAAGGGCCTGAAGCTGCAGACCCGCCTGAATGGTCAGGTCATGCAGGACGCCAACACCAGCGACATGATCTTCGATGTGGCGACGCTGGTGTCGGTTTGCTCCGAGCCATTCGAGCTGCAGCCGGGCGACATCATCATTGCCGGCACGCCTGCCGGTGTAGGCATGGCGCGCAAGCCGCCGGTCTGGATGAAAGCCGGTGATGTGTGCGAAGTCGAGATCGAGAAGATCGGCCTGCTGTCCAACACCATCGTCGACGGCGCGTAAAGCGCAAGAAGCAAGAAAAAGGAGGTTGGGCGGCAGGGTTGCGGCGAAGACCGCACCCGCCGCTTCAACGCTGATCAGCCGGGGTCAGTCCTTGATGGGTGCCCCGGTAAAGAGCGGCGACAGCACTGGAATCTGCGCAGGCGTCATCAGCTTGACATCGTGCGACTGCACGCTGGCGGAGATACTGTCCACGAAGTTTTTCCACTGCGGGTTGCCTCGCAAGGCTTCGCGTTTTTGTTGCCTTGCATCGAAGCTGGCGAACCAGCGGTACATCACCACCTCATGCTGGCGCCCGACCAGTGTGTTGAAGCAGGCCAGCATGCCGGAGACTGCATCGTCGCCCGCTGACAGACCGGTCTTTTCCCAGGCTTCCCAGTAAGCGGGCAGGGTGCCGGGGTTCAGCTTGATGGTGCTTTCCTCGACGATAACCTGCGCGGTTGACGACGGGAGACCGGGATGCGCGCCTTTTGCCGGTAGCCAGTCGCCATTGCCCCAGATGGGGTTCAGCCCCTTGACCGGTGACAGCGCCATGAACTTCGTTTCCTGCGCCAGCAGCATGGGCCTGACCTTTTTGAAATAGTCGCCCAGTTGCGGTACTTTCGCCAGGCCGTGCAGGCGGGTCATCCAGTCATCAAAGCTGTCGTAGCGGTAGCAGTGCACCAGTTGCTGGTCTGCACCGGAGGCGGTCGAGAAGTAACCGATCAGGCGCTCGAGTATCGGGCTCATGATCTCGAATCCGCGGTCATGCTGGGCCTGCCAGAAGGTCTCGAGTATTCCGGGTTTCAGGGTGTAGGTACGTTGCTCAAACAGCATGATTTTCTTTCTGCCCGTGCAGGCCATGGCGTGGCGGAAGAATGCCACGGGGGCGAATATAGCGACAAAAAAATTGCGGGACGTATAGGGTAATTACCGCCGTTGACCGCGTGGCGATGCCTTTGCCGCCAAGATTCTTCCTGCGTTGAAAGCCCTGCGCCCAATGGGGGTGCTGCAGCCCTGGCATCGACGGTGCATGACGCTACAGAGAAACCCTTCCGTATTTCTACACCTGTTCGAAACCGCAGTGTTTCTGTAGAGTCACGCCACCTTAGTTCGCGCTCTTGCGACCCCGGGTTTCAGTTTCGTTCTCACCCATAAATATTTGGCAAAGGCCAAAACACTGGAGACAAGCATGACCATTGATCGTCGTTCATTCGTTACTGCCGCAGGCGCCATCGCCAGCGGTGCCCTGTGGTCTTCCGGCGCAAGCGCGCAGACCCCTTCCGGCGCCCCCATCCGTGTAGGTGGTTCGCTGGGCCTGACGGGGCCGCTGGCCGCCACCGGCCTGGTTCACAAACTGGTCGGCGAGATTTATGTCGAAGGCCTGAACAAGCGCGGCGGCCTGCTGGGCCGGCCAGTTGAATGGGTGCTGAAAGACGACCAGTCCAAACCCGACATGGCGCGCACGCTGTACGAACAGCTGGTCACGTCCGACAAGGTGGACCTGCTGATTGGCCCCTATGGCACGGGCACCATCCTCAGCGCGATGGGCGTTGCGCAGCGCTACAACCGCACGCTGGTGCACCACACCTTCGGCATTCCGAGCCTGGCCAAGTACGACCAGCAGTTTCCGTCGTGGTCCATGGGCCTGAATCCTGAAACCAGCACGCCCAACCTGGTGTTCGATGCACTGGCAGCCGGTGGCAAGACGCCAAAAACCGTGGCGATTGTGACCAGCAAATTCCCTTCGGTGCATTTTGTGTCGATCGGTGCCCGTGAGGTCGCCAAAAAGCGCAACGTCAAGGAAGTGCTGTTCCTGGAATGGGATTTCGGCAACCGCGACTACGGCCCGATCGCCGGCCGCATCAAGGAAGCCAATGCGGACTTCCTGTGGGTTGGATCGCTCGGCCTGGAAGGCGTGCAATTGCTGGATGCGCTGAAGAAGATCGACTACAAGCCGAAGACTCACTCCTACCTTTACCCCGCACCGGGCCCAATCCTGAAAGTGCCGGACGCTGATGGCGGCCTTGCCATGACGGTGTTTGAAGACCACCCGCCTTTCACCAACAGCCCGATCGCCTCAGAGTTCGTCAAGACCTACCGCGAGCGTGCCACCAAGGCCAACCTGCCTGACACCTCGGTGGAAACGCAGGCTGCGGCTTCCTTTGCCGCTTGGCAGATCCTCGAAGCGGCAGTCAAGGCCACCAAGTCAACCGACGACAAGACGCTGGCCACCTGGATCAAGGCCAACCAGATCGACACCATCGAGGGCAAGCTGCGCTTCAACGAGGCTGGCAATTACGGTGCCGACCTGAGCAAGGTCAAGCAGATCCAGAACGGCAAGTGGGTCACCGTGTGGCCCAAGGAATGGGCGGCGCCTGGCGTCAAGGTTCAGTAAGACGTTTTCAACAAAAAAGAAGAAAGGTGAGGGGGCCTGCCGATGTATTTTCCCAGTGCAACATTGCTCGCCCAGGCTGTCCTGGCGGGCCTCTTTACAGGGGCTCTCTACGGTCTGCTTGGGCTGGGTTTGAGTCTTTCATGGGGGATGCTCAAGCAGATCAACCTCGCCCATTTCGCGCTCGCCTTCCTGGGCGCCTACCTGACCTACCAGCTGTCGACATACAACGGTATCGACCCGTTGCTGACGCTGGTGCTGATCGTGCCGCTGTTCTTCGTGCTGGGTGCGGCCCTGCACTGGGTGCTGGTGCGCTTCAAGGTCAATCCCTTCAACTCGATGCTGGTGACCTTCGGTGTCACCGTCATCATCGAAGCCCTGCTGCAGTGGATCTGGACAGCTGACTTCCGCAAGCTGGAGTCGAGCTACGGAGAGCACAAGGCAAAAATTGGCGCGCTGTATTTCCCGCTGCCTGAAATGATCACGCTGGTGCTGGGCGTCGGCATTGCCGTAGCGGTCTGGTTTGCCCTGAGGCGCACCGA
Organism: Pseudomonadota bacterium; assembly: GCA_040388075.1. GTDB lineage: Bacteria > Pseudomonadota > Gammaproteobacteria > Burkholderiales > Burkholderiaceae_C > Polaromonas. The sequence goes on from JAZKCN010000003.1 coordinate 296,079, forward strand.
CCTTGGCAAGGCGATGCGTGCAGCGGCTGAAGATGCACCGATTGCGGCCGCATTTGGCGTGAACCAGAAAGCGCTGGCGCTGATGCTCTCGGGCCTGAATGCTGCGCTTGCGGGCATCGCCGGTGTCTGCCTGGCACTCACCTACACGCTCGCACCTTCGCAGATCTACACCTGGGTCGGTGTGGTGTTTGCCTGCGTGATGCTGGGTGGCCTGGGCCGTCCGCTGGGCCCGCTGATTGCGGGCTGCATCATAGGCGTGACTGAGGCGTTGACCATGGCCATCACCGCGCCTGCCTGGGCGCCACTGGTGTCCTTCTCCCTGCTGATTGTTGTGCTGCTGGCACGGCCTGGGAGGGTATGACGATGCGCCGTTCCATCACCATCGTGCTGCTTGTCATACTGGCCCTGGCTGTTGTGCCTTGGCTGGGTTTGCCGGCCTTTTACGAAGCGCTGCTGTACATCATCCTGCACTGGATCGCGCTGGCTACCTCGTGGAACCTGTTGTCCGGCTACTCGGGTTATTTCTCGTTCGGGCATGGTGCGCTGTTCGGCATAGGCATGTACACCACCACCACGCTGACGGTGCAGATGAACATGCCCTTCATGTGGACGCTGCCCTTTGCGGCGCTGGTGGCTGCGATGTTCGGCACCTTGCTGGGTGCCATCGCTTTCCGGGTGCACAGCGTGCGTGCCGAGCTGTTCTCGCTGCTGACGCTGGCCATGGCTTTTGTGATGGCCACGATCATCCTCAACACGCGCATTGACGGTGGTCCCGGCGTGTCGATGGCGGGTGTGACCGTACCCAGCTTTGCACCGACTGCCTCCGGTACTTTCTACCTGCTCGCGCTGGGTGCCACAGCCATCACCATGATCGCTGCGATCTGGGTGTTTTATTCGCGCCTGGGCACCGGGCTGTTTGCCATCCATGATGATGAGGATGTGGCCGAGGTCATGGGCGTGCCGACCTATCGCTACAAGCTGGTGGCCTTTGCGCTGTCCAGCGCGCTGGCGGGGCTGTGTGGCGGCATTCATGCGCTCTTCATCAATTACGTGACGGCGGGTGATGTCTTCAATATTTCGCTGCCGCTGACGGTCATCCTGATGACGGTGCTGGGCGGCACGCGCCACTGGGCCGGTCCGGCCGTTGGCGCGACGCTCATCACCTTGCTGCTTTATTCTTTCACCGGTGGTGACAGCGCTGTTATCGGCAAGGCCGTTACAGGTGTGGTGCTGATTGCCGTTATCCTGTTCATGCCCGAGGGCGTGCTGGGTCAGGCCTTGAAGTGGTTTGCAGCGAAGCGCGACAAAAAGGCTGCGGCACTTGCCGGGCCTGCATCACTCGTAACGCCTGCTCACGGCGCAGTGGGTGGTGCAACAGCTGTTTCTGCATCGCCATCAACGCCCTCGTCACAATCGACCGTTGCCCATGGCGAGGTCCTGCTGAAGGCGCGTGGCGTCGTCAAGCAGTTCAAGGGTGTGCGTGCCCTGCGGGGTGTCGACCTGGACGTACGGCGCGGCGAGATCCTTGGCCTGCTGGGCCCCAACGGCTCCGGAAAATCGACCTTCATCAATGTGGCAAGCGGTCATTTCGCGCTCACGGAAGGCGAGATCGAATTTGCGGGCAAGCGTATCTCGGATGCGCCGGCCCACATGATCGCGCATGGCGGCATTGCCCGCACCTACCAGATACCGCGCCCATTTGCGCACCTGACGGTGCTGCAGAACGTGGCCCTGCCGGCCATGTTCGGCGCTGCGTCGCTGGACCGCCAGACCGCAGAGGCAGAAGCCTGGCAGTGGCTGGAGTTCACCGGCCTGACCAGCAGGGCGCATGCCTTGCCGGCGGCGCTGAACCTGCACCAGCGCAAGTTTCTCGAGTTGGCACGCGCGCTGGCCGCACGGCCGCAAATCCTGATGCTCGATGAGGTGCTGTCTGGCCTGACGCCGTCGGAAATCGACGAGGCTGTGGCGCTAATCCGCCGCATACGCGACCAGGGCGCGACGATTGTGTTTGTCGAGCACGTCATGCGTGCGGTGATGGCGCTGTGCGACCGCATTGTGGTGTTTGAAAGCGGCTCGGTCCTGGCCGAAGGCGCGCCGCAGGATGTGATGCAGCGGCCCGAGGTGGTATCGGCTTACCTGGGCGACGCCAAAGCCGCATCAAAAAACCAGAGCGGCGGCAACGCGGCCGGCATGCAAGGAGAGGTGGCCCATGCTGCTTGAACTGGACACCATTCGTACCAGCTACGGCGAGGCCACGGCCTTGTGGGATGTTTCTCTGTCTGTCTCGGAGGGCGAACTGCTGTGTGTGGTCGGCCCCAACAGCGCCGGCAAGAGCACACTGATCAACACCATTGCAGGGCTGCTGCGCATCAATGCGGGCACGATGAAGTTCCAGGGTGAAGATATCTCCACCCTGGCTTCGCACAAGTTCTGCGAACGCGGTATCGCGCTGGTGCCGGAAGGCCGGCGCCTGTTCACCGAAATGACGGTGCGCGAAAACCTTGAAATAGGCAGCTACCTGCGCGCGGCCAAACAGCAGCGTGCACAGTCGCTGGAGCAGGTCATTGAGCTGTTCCCGGTGCTGGCAGAAAAGATAGACCACGCTGCCGGTACGCTCTCGGGCGGACAGCAGCAGATGGTGGCGATTGGCCGTGCGCTGATGGCCAAGCCGCGTGTACTGCTGATGGACGAGCCATCGCTTGGCCTGGCGCCCAGCATCGTGCTGGACATGTTCAACGCCATCCGCAAGATTCACGCACAGGGCATTGCCGTGCTGCTGGTCGAGCAGAACGTATCGATGGCGATGGATGTCGCCGAGCGCGCTGCGGTGCTTGAGGAAGGCCGCATTGTGGCCACCGGCAGTCCGGAGGCACTGATGGCTGACCCGGTGCTGCGCCGTGCCTACCTCGGCATAGACACCGGCGCTGCAGCCCACTGAACCTCAATGGCCAGGGCAATAGGCCCTGAGGGCGGTTATCGGCACATGCCGTATCCGCCCGTCTCCAGGTGAAAGTGGTCGCTGTGCACGGCGTTGTAGTCCGGCCCCAGCACACCCTTGAAGTATTTGCAGGCTCCCTGATGGACGTCGTCCAGCCAGAGCGCTTCGGCGCTGCGCCCTGTGGCGGTTTCCCGGCTTTTCCACTGGCCCGAGATGCTGATTCGCTTGCCACTGGCCAGCGTGAAGGCCGACACATCCAGCGCATTCGCAGTGGCATGCCGGCTGCGCGAGCCGGCGCCGGTAGCAGGGGCCTTGGGCGCAGCGCCTTCACCGCGGTTGACGTTGCGGCATGAATAGCTGCCCAGGTTGTCGATGGCGACAACCCGCTGCCCGAAGTGAAACTGCGTTGCCGGTTGCAGTGCATGCCGTTCCCACATCGCCAGCGAAAGCGCGAGCGGGCAACTGAGTGGCAGTGGTGCGCCAAAACGCATGGCCGCCGAGCGCAGCCGTACCGCGTTGTCAAAGCCGCACCCCGCACCAGTCTCGCGGTCAGGCAACACGTCGTACTGCATGCCGGTCTGCCCAAGCGCAGCCAGGCACATCGCCGGATCGCCGCGTGCCCGGGCGAGCTTGTAGGGCGTCAGAACATTGGGCTCAGCCGCCACCTGCAGCGGCGCCCACGGGTTAAAGCGTTCGGGAATCTGGATCGCGCCTTGGTAGACGGCATAAGCAGCAACTGCCAGCGATCCGAAGACCAGCAAGGCCAGCCAGCGGCCCCAGCTGGATTTCTTGCGTATGGGTGGTGTGTCGTTGTTTTGGGCAGCAGGATGCATGACCTCTTTTTAAAGGATGGCGTGTTTGGGCTGTGCCAGTTTGCGGCCCCTGCCAGGGCAGGGCATTTGCCCGGGGCTATGAAGCAGCGAATAATTGTTACTAAATTCGTAACAATACGAGGTTTTAATGATGAAATTTATCTATTATTTCAACTTACGTATTAATTAAAAAATTCTTGCACGCTGAAATGGCCAAAAAGGCAAAAAATCATACAAAAAGGGCCATTTTCAGGTATCAAAAGTGCCCGCAACCCAATGTGGACTAGCGCCGCCTGCTACGTATTTGATAGCAAAAGAGCTCCCTGCGACCGCTCAGACACGCATTCGAATGCGTAGATTCGCATCTGCAGACCTTGCAAGTAAGGGCAACGACCCGGCAAGCCCGTACTGCCTGGCAAAGAAAAACTCTGTCTTTGAGGTCGTGGTGCCGGATCAGTGCGCCATGCCAACGCTGGTTGCCATGAATGCCTGTGCAGTATCACGGCCGCTGCGGCGTGTGGATGAGCTTTGCGGAATCCGGTCGCCGCGCTGGATCTGCCGTGCGGTGCTGGTGGCATCTTCAAATGACGGTGATGTCCCGAGCAGCGAGTGCATCTCTGCAAAGACGGCCGGGTTGCAGTCAAGCCGGGTGCTCCAGTACAGCACCGCCTGCATGTAGTACGGGTGGCTGACCTTGGGCATGTCCAGTGTCTGATTGTCGGCAGGGCGGTAGTCGAGTGCTACCTGTCCACTTCTTACGCCTTCACGGACCCTGCTGAACGCCTGCGCCAGGCGCTGCTTGAATTCATCATCGACATTGAGTTTGCCGCTTGACAGTGCCAGCAACACCAGCCACTGGCGTACCAGTTCGCTGTTGGCATAACGCTGGATTTGTGCGTCTGGGCATCGCTGCTGTTTGCGAAAAAAGAAACTGAAAGAGTTCAGGTAAAGCATGGTGCTTTCCTTCCGTGCGCCATTGGCGCTGGGCAGAGGCAATATTGAGGTCAGGTCGACGGCATATGTTTTGTCTCTGTATTGTTTGTACTGCGGCCACCCCCAATACACAGTAGGCGAAGTACGCGGCCGGGCGTGGTCACGGTGTTTGCGGCGCCATTGATGACAGGCTTGTCGGATGCATCTGTGACTTCCTTCACCCTTTTCAGCCTCGCGCTTTCGTTGAGTGGCAGACCTTTCCCGATTTCACCGAACTGCACGCGATCAAACCAGCCGACGGATTGCTTTCTTCTTCCACACCAGCCGGTAGTACGCAGTCTGCAAACCTAGCATGGCGATAAAGGTGACGGGGTAGGCAATCCAGATACCGTTGATGCCGATGCGGTGGCTCATGAACCAGGCGACGGGCACCTCGACCAGCGCAATGCAAAGAATCGAGATGGCCGTTGGCACCAGCACCGAGCCGCTGGCGCGCATGATGCCGGAGAGCACCGAGGCCATGCCGAAGATGATGCTGCTCCACAGCATGATGTGCAGCAGAATCTGCGCCAGGTCAATCACCGGGCCACTGGTGATGAAAAAGCCCATCAGGTGGCGCGAGAACAGATAACCAAAAACGACCAGCACGCCGGTCAGCACCAGGTTCATCAGCAGCCCGGTGCGGGCGATGGCACCGAGTTTGTCCGAGCGGCCAGCGCCGATGGCTTGTGCGCCCAGGATAGAGGCGGTGATCGCAATCGAAATCGCCGGAAACTGCACATACGCCACAACCTGGTTGACCGCACCGTAGGCTGCCGTGGCACCCGAACCATAGCTGTTCACCATGGAGAGCAGGGCGACTTCGGCCAGCGAGATCACGATCATCTGCACGCCCGTCGGCACACCGACCTTTAGAACCGTTTTCAGAATGGGCAGGTCGATGCGCAGCTTCCGCACAAACTCCGCATCCGGGGCCAGCGGGCTTTTGATCTTGCGCAGCCTGAAAACCAGCCAGACCATGGCCACAAGCATGGACAGCACCGATGCCACCGCACCGCTGGCCACGCCGAGCTGCGGCAGTCCGCCCCAGCCGCGAATCAGCGCGGGTGTGACAAGAAGGCCGACCACGGTCGAGATCAGCAGTGTGTAGAGCGGCGTGACGGTATCGCCCACACCGCGCAGCATGGCGGTTGAGAGCAGGAACATGAAAAGCCCCGGCCCGGCCAGCATCATGATGCGGGCGTACAGCGTGGCGTCAGCCAGGATGTCGGCCGGCGTACCGAGCGCCTTGAGCATGGGGCCGGTAAAGGTACCTCCGAAGATGGCGACCAGCACACCGAAAGCCACGCCCACGGTCAGCGTGGTACCTGCTATCGATTTGACCTTGCCGATGTCACGCGCGCCCCAAGCCTGGCCTATCAGCACCGAGGCGCCCGCGCCCAAACCTATGGTGAAGGCGATGAAAAAGAACAGGATGGGAAAGAAGCTGGATACGGCCGCCAGCGCGCCCACGCCAATCATCTGGCCGACATAGACGTTGTTGAGCGTGCCCGACAGCGACTGCAGGATGTTGCTCAGCAGCATGGGCGCGAGGAAGGCGATAAAGGTCTTCCACAGGGGCGTGCCATCCACCACCGGAGGTCGCTTCATGGCTGACGCGGGCGGTGTTGCCAGCGGTGGCGCCGTGTCGATCACGGTGGCGGGTGGCGCGGCAATCTCGCCGGCAACGCGTACGTCGCCTTCGCAGACTTCAGTTTCCAGTTTGTGGTCCAGCGCGTTGATGTCTTCGGACAGGCTTGTATTTTTCATGCTTTTTTCCAGCTCGCGGCCGCCAGTTGCGTCAGGTAGTTTTTTACGTCTTCTGGCCACGGCGAGACAAGCGACTCGAACCGCGCCTTGTCGTCGGCAAACAGCGCACGGCTGGCCTCCTCAAAGCCGGGCAGGTCGCCGCCCATCTCGCTCATGAAGCGATAGGCCGACTCGCGCACGGTGCGGGTGTCCGGCTTGCCTTGTGCCTGCCTGCTGGCGTCTTCAACCAGCTTGCGCAGTGCGACTGATGCGCCGCCCTGCTGGCTGGCCAGCCAGTCCCAATGGCGGGGCAGCAGGGTGACTTCGCGTGCGACCACGCCCAGCTTCGGCCGGCCAACAGCGCGGGTGACCGGCGCCTGGCCGTCAGGTCCGGCATCGACTGCACCGGGCCGCAGGTCGAAGTCGAGCCGGGTGCCGGTGGCATCGTCGAATATACGAAGCAGCGTTTGCGGGGCTGGCGGCATCGCCCTCAGCTGGCGCAGTACATCTGCCTTGGAGCCAAAGGCGATGCGTTTGAAGGCCGCAAAGGCGGTGAGATGAATGGTTGGGTCTTGCATGTTGGAGTCTTTATTGAATTAATGGATATTACCCGGATAAAATATCTTGTCAATAAAACCCGGGTAAAAATAATGCGCTCGCCAAACGGACCTTTTTGGCCTGCTGAACCTCGCCTGCGACTTGGAGCTATGCTCATCCCGATACGCCGCATGGCGCGGCTACAAAACCGTTACCCGGATAACAGGCCCAACAACACCAAAAGGACAGCATGGCCGTTTTTGATACCCGCGAGATTGTTTCTGCGCTGCATGGCCTGCGGGCCGACTGGCGTGAATCGCAAAGGCGTTCACAAGAGCCCGGTGGCCGCGAGTTTCCGTCGCGGGATGCGCTGGCGGTGATCGTCGAGCAGCTCAAGGGCGCACTGTTCCCGATGCGGTTGGGCCCGACTGATTTGCGCCATGAAAGCGAAGATTTTTACGTTGGCTACACGCTGGACTCGGCATTGCATGGCCTGCTTGCGCAGATGCGCCTCGAACTGGCCTACAGCACACGCCAGCAGTCGCGCAGCGAGGCGGAGATAGAGGCGAAGGCGTTGCACGCAGCTCGCAATTTTGCGTCTTCGTTACCCGCCACGCGCAGTCTGCTGGATGCCGATGTGCTGGCCGCTTTCAACGGCGATCCGGCCGCTCGCAGTGTGGATGAGGTACTGCTCTGCTACCCCGGCGTGCTCGCGCTGATTCACCACAGGCTGGCGCACCGCCTCTATGGTCTCGGCCTGCCGTTGCTGGCGCGTATCGTGGCTGAACTGGCGCACAGCCAGACCGGCATAGACATCCATCCCGGCGCGCAGATTGGCGAGGGGTTTTTTATAGACCACGGTACCGGCGTCGTGATCGGCGAAACAGCGATCATCGGCAAACACGTCCGGCTTTACCAGGCAGTGACGCTGGGTGCCAAACGGTTCCCCACCGACCAGGAGGGCAACCTGCAAAAAGGCCTGCCGCGCCACCCCATCGTCGAGGACGACGTTGTCATCTATGCCGGCGCCACCGTGCTCGGCCGGGTCACGATAGGGCGGGGTGCGACGATAGGCGGCAATGTCTGGGTGACCCATGATGTGCCGGCAGGCGGCCACGTCATGCAAGCCGTGTCCCGAGAGGATTCCTGAGCCGGCAGGGTTTTGCGCACTGTTGCAAAATGCCGTGCCGGGTTGAGCGGCCATCGGGCCATCAACCTCTTTCTTTTTTCATCACCATCTGGAGCATTTCTTGGCACAAATCAAAGTCGCTGTTGTTGTCGGCAGCCTTCGCAAAGATTCTTTCAACAAAAACCTGGCACTGGCGCTGGCGAAAATGGCGCCTTCGGACGTCGTGTTCGAACAGGTTCGCCTGGATGACCTGCCGCACTACAACCAGGACGACGACGGCGCGCCAACCGCTGAAGTGACCCGCCTGCGCAACCACATCACCTCCTCGCAGGCCGTGCTGTTCCTGACGCCAGAGTACAACCGCTCCATCCCCGGCGTCCTGAAAAACGCCATCGACATCGCGTCGCGCCCATGGGGCAAGAGCACCTGGAAAGGCAAACCTGCAGGCGTGATCGGCATGACCGTCAGCCCGATGGGTACTTCGATGGCACAACAGCACCTGCGCAACATCCTGGCCTACCTGGACATGCCGACGCTGGGCCAGCCAGAAGTGTTCCTGACCAACAAGGAAGGCTTCTTCAATGCGGACGGTACGCTGAACGAAGGCACGGCTAAGTTCATGCAGGGCTGGATGGATGCCTATGTGGCTTTCATCAAGAAGTTCGTCTGAGCAGCCAGCGTTTAACGCGCCAACAAAAAAGCCCGCAACTGCGGGCTTTTTTGTTTTTGCCACAAGGGGCAGGGCTGCGTTCAGGCTGCAGCTGCGGCCTTGGCTTCGTTTGCGGCTACCCGTGTCTGGGCCTTGATCTCGGCCTCTGCAGCAGCCAGCGCAGCGGTTTTGGCAGCTTCGCCCATGGCGATGCCTTCAGCGCGGACAAAACGCACATCGGTGATGCCGAAGAAGCCGAACAGAACTTTCAGGTAGCTTTCCTGGTGTTCCATCGAGTTGCCCGCATCACTGGTCGAGTACATGCCACCGCGTGCGATGGCGACGATCACCGTCTTGCCGCCGGCCAGGCCTTGTGGGCCTTTTTCGGTGTACTTGAAGGTGCGGTTGACCTGGGCAATGCGGTCAATCCAGGCCTTCAACTGGGTAGGAATGGTGAAGTTGTACAGCGGTGCGCCGATGACAATCACGTCGGAGGCCAGGAATTGCGTCACCAGTGCTTCAGACACGGCGTTCTCGCGCTTTTGTACGTCGGTCAGCACGGCGTCGGCAGGCATGCGAAAACCAAGCGACTCGGCCGACAGGTGGGTTGGCGTGTTGACTGCCAGGTCAAGGTAGCTGACTTCGGTGCCGGGGTGGCCGGCTTTCCACGAAGCCACGATTTGTGCGGTCAGCTGGCGTGAGACGGAGTTGCCGCCCAGGATGCTGGAGTCAACGTGAAGCAGTTTGGTCATGATGTGTTCCTTGAAAAATTGGTTGGTTCAAGCCTTTTTAAGGCCATAGATAGATTGTGATGGCGATCCAATAAACTGATAAGAAGGCAAAATTGCGTTATATCGTTCTATAAATAGGACAATAAACACGAAATAGGCGACAGGAGCTTTAAATGCAGGATCTCAATGACATGTTCTACTTCGTTGAGGTAGCCGAGCGGGGCGGCTTTGCGGCTGCCGGCAGGGCACTCAACCTGCCCAAGTCCAGATTGTCGCGCCGCGTTGCTGAACTGGAAGACCGGCTGGGCGTGCGGTTGCTGCAGCGCACAACGCGCAAGCTGTCCCTGACCGCTGCCGGTGAGGTCTATCTGCGCCATTGCGCGGCGATGCGTGATGAGGCGATGTCGGCCGCAGAAGCCGTGGCGCAGATGCAGGTCGAGCCCCGCGGCACGCTACGCATCACCTGCCCGGTAACGCTGGCGCAGAGTACGCTGGGCTACCTGGTGCCGGCCTATCTGGCGAAGTACCCGCATGTAAAGCTGGATATGCGGGTCACCAACCGGGTGGTTGACCTTGTAGAGGAAGGCATAGACATCGCGTTGCGCGTGCGCCCCTCGGTCGATGACAGCGGCAGCCTGGTCGTCAAGCAACTGGGGTCATCCAGCGCACTCCTGCTGGCCAGCCCGGCGCTGTTGCAACGGCAGGGCATGCCGCAAAAGCCGGACGATCTGCAAATGCTGGATACCGTGGCGATGTCTGCCGTCGATGGGCGCAGCACCTGGGATTTGGCCGGCCCGGACGGGCAGTCTTTTCAGTTCCAACACCAGCCGCGTTATATAGCCGATGATCTACAGACGCTCAAACTGGCAGTGCTGGCCGGGACCGGCATCAGCTTTCTGCCGGAGATGTTGAGCCAGGCAGAATTGCAGGCCAAACTGCTGGTGCCGGTGCTGCCGGGCTGGATCATACGTTCAGGCATGGTGCACGCTGTGTTTCCGACACGGCGTGGTCAGGTGCCGGCTATACGCAGTTTCCTGGACTTCATGGGCGAACACATGAAGGGCGACCGCTTGCAGTGGCCGTCCGCGTCAGGTGTTCCAGCGTCATAAATCGGCTTTTCACTTCGGATTCTTGGTGTTTCTTGGGGATCTGATAGATGTTTAAGGGATGAGGTTAGCCCTCTTTATGTCATTATTTGGATAAATAAAGAGCTATATATTCTTTTGAGTTTGAAGACTTGCTCCCCACAATGACTGTCCCGGCGCTGTTTTTCACGCCATTACTTCCAGCATTCAGGAGCAGAACATGGCAACCCTCAGGCTTGGCGATACCGCCCCCGACTTCACACAGGACTCGACAGAAGGCAGGATTTCCCTCCACCAGTGGGCGGGCGATTCATGGGTTGTGCTGTTCTCCCATCCAGCCGACTTCACGCCGGTTTGCACCACTGAACTGGGTAAAACCGCAGCCTTGAGCGGTGAGTTTGCCAAACGCAAAGTCAAGCCCATCGCTGTCAGCGTGGACCCGCTGGACAAGCATGGCGGCTGGGTCAAGGACATCAACGAGACGCAGAACACCACCGTCAACTTCCCCATCCTGGCAGATGCGGACAAGACCGTGGCCAACCTGTACGACATGATTCACCCGAACGCGTCGACCACCGCGACGGTGCGCAGCGTGTTCATCATCGATCCGAAAAAGGTCATCCGCACGACGTTTACCTACCCGGCCAGCACTGGCCGCAACTTCGACGAAATCCTGCGTGTCATCGATTCGCTGCAACTGACCGACAGTCACAAGGTGGCCACACCTGCCAACTGGAAAGATGGCGACGACGTCGTGATCGTGCCGAGCATTCAGGACCCGGCTGAACTGGCGGAGCGCTTTCCGAAGGGCTTCAAGGCGGTTCGTCCCTACCTGCGCATCACGCCTCAGCCGAACAAGTAATCCAACGCGGATCCGGACATCGTGCGTTTCATCATCGTCCCCGGTTGGCGCGACTCTGCCCCCGGCCACTGGCAAAGCCTCTGGGCCGATCGCCTGGAGGGCGCCGTGCGCGTGCAGCAGGACGACTGGGTTGCGCCTTCGCGCAAGGCCTGGATCGCGTCGGTTGCCAAAACCATCACCGAGCAAAACGAGCCTGTGGTGGTGATTGCGCACAGCCTGGGCTGCATTGCCACCACCCATTTGCCGGCCGATGCCGTCAAACGCATTCAGGGCGCCTTGCTGGTAGCCCCGGCAGACCCTGAGCGCCGTGCTGTGCTGAGTGACTTTGCGCCCGTGCCATTTGAAAAGCTGCCTTACCGCAGCGTGCTGGTGGCCAGCAGCAATGACCCGTTCTGTCCGGTGCGGCTGGCCGGCGCCTACGCACGTGCATGGGGCAGCGAGTTCGTGCGTATGCAGAACGCGGGCCACATCAACATCGAGTCCGGCCACGGCGAATGGCCGCTGGGTGTGGCGCTTTTGCAATCGCTGGCGGGCGATGTGTCATTTTCAGCAAGCAACGTTAATTTTTCATCTTCATCATCCTTTGGAAACCTGGAAACAGCATGACCTCTTCAAAACTAAAAATCGCTCTGGCAACCCTGGCATTCGCCGCAAGCGGCATTTCTTCTGCACAGACGCTGCTCAATGGCTCGTATGACGTGGCGCGCGAGTTCTACAAGGACTACAACGCGGCTTTCATTGCCCACTACAAAAAGACCACCGGCAAGGACATCAAAGTTGACCAGTCGCACGCAGGCTCCAGCGCAGTTGCGCGCTCCGTCGCCGATGGCCTGGAGGCAGATGTCGTCACCATGAACACGTCCACTGACGTGGACTTCCTCGCCAATGCTGGCGTGGTCGCGAAGGACTGGACCAAAAAATTCCCTGGCAATGCATCGCCGACCACCTCGACCATGCTGTTTCTGGTGCGTAACGGCAATCCCAAAGGCATCAAGGACTGGGATGACCTGATCAAGCCCGGCATCCAGGTCATCGTCGTCAATCCCAAGACCGGCGGCAACGGCCGTTATGCCTATCTGGCAGCCTGGGGTTACGCCAAGAAGAAGGGCGCCAGCGATGCACAGGCCGCCGAATTTGTCGGCAAGCTCTACAAAAACGTGCCAGTGCTGGGCAAGGGCGGCCGCGATGCAACCACCGTCTTCCTGCAACGCAATATCGGCGATGTGCTGATCACATTTGAATCTGAAGTGATATCGGTCAACAAGGAGTTCGGCGAAGGCAAGGTCGATGCGATCTACCCATCCATCAGCATCGTCGCTGAAAACCCGGTTGCCGTTGTCGAGCGCACCGTCAACAAGAAGGGCACTGCCGAACTCGCCAAGGCATACCTCGACTATCTGTACTCTGAAGAAGGTCAGGAAATCGCTGCCCGTCATGCATTGCGTCCACGCTCTGCCACAGTGCTGAAAAAATATGCGAACACGTTCAAGCCGCTGCAACTCTTCACAGTGCAGGAACTGTTTGGTTCGCTGGGCGAAGCCCAAAAAGTTCATTTCAATGACGGCGGCCAGTTCGACAAAATCTATACCGTCAAATAAACAATGACCGCCTTGTCTTCTGTGGCGCCACCGTCAACGGTGGTGCCGGGCCAGCCTGCGACACCAAGGAGGGCAGCCAAACGCGTGCTGCCCGGCTTTAATCTCACCCTGGGCTACACGATCCTGTACCTCAGCCTGATCGTGCTGATCCCGATATCGGCCTTGTTCTTCAAGACCTTCACGATGACGCTGGACCAGTTCTGGGCTGCCGTCACGTCGCCGCGGGTTATGGCGTCCTACCGCCTGACCTTTGGCGCGTCTTTTCTGGCGGCACTGGTCAACCTGGTATTCGGCTTGCTTGTCGCCTGGGTGCTGGTGCGTTATAAATTTCCCGGCAAGAAGATTGTTGATGCGCTGGTTGACCTGCCGTTCGCGCTGCCGACAGCTGTTGCCGGCATTTCGCTGACTGCATTGCTTGCCGGGAACGGCTGGCTGGGCCAATACCTGGAGCCCATGGGCATCAAACTGGCCTTCACACCTGCGGGTGTGGTCATCGCGCTGATATTCATCGGCTTGCCTTTTGTTGTGCGCACCGTGCAGCCGGTGCTTGAAGACACCGAAAAAGAGCTTGAAGAAGCAGCCACCTCGCTCGGCGCCACGCGGCTGCAGATTTTTCTAAAGGTCATCCTGCCGCACATCACGCCGGCACTGCTGACCGGCTTTGCAATGGCCTTTGCACGTGCTATTGGTGAATACGGTTCAGTTATTTTTATCGCTGGCAACATGCCGATGATTTCGGAAATCACGCCGCTCATCATCATCGGCAAGCTGGAGCAGTATGACTATGCCGGCGCCACAGCTGTGGCCGTGGTCATGCTGGTGGTGTCATTTCTGCTTTTGCTGGTCATCAATGGGCTGCAGGCCTGGCAGCGTCGTAACACGGGAGCCCCGGCATGAGTAGTCCTGCTTCCAGCCGCAGCCAGACCATCAGCACCACCGAAGCGCCATGGGTCCGCTATACGTTGACCGGTATTGCCCTTTTGTTTGTCTTCCTGTTCCTGATCCTGCCGTTGGCGGCCGTCTTTACCGAAGCCCTGCGCAAGGGTTTGGGTGCGTATCTGGAAGCGCTAAAGGAACCTGATGCATGGTCGGCCATCAAGCTCACTCTTATTGCTGCCGCGATATCCGTGCCGCTGAACCTCGTATTCGGCGTTGCAGCCGCCTGGGCCATTGCCAAGTATGAGTTCCGCGGCAAGTCGGTCTTGACGACTCTGGTGGACCTGCCGTTTTCAGTATCGCCCGTCGTGGCAGGTCTGATGTATGTGCTGGTCTTTGGCGCGCAGGGCTGGTTTGGCCCCTGGCTGATGGCGAATGACATCAAGATCATTTTTGCGATACCGGGCATTGTGCTGGCGACTGTGTTTGTGACTTTTCCGTTCATCGCGCGCGAGCTGATTCCGCTGATGCAGGCGCAGGGTAACGACGAAGAACAGGCCGCCATTGTGCTGGGCGCGACCGGCTGGCAAACTTTCTGGCATGTGACCCTGCCCAATATCAAGTGGGGCCTGATCTACGGCGTGATTCTCTGTAATGCACGTGCCATGGGCGAGTTTGGTGCCGTGTCAGTTGTCTCAGGCCATATCCGCGGCCAGACCAACACCTTGCCGCTGCACGTCGAAATTCTGTACAACGAATACCAGTCGGTCGCTGCATTTGCCGTGGCTTCGCTGCTGGCCATACTGGCGCTGGTCACGCTGGTGATCAAGTCCGTCGCCGAGTGGCGGCATGAAGCTGAAATGAAGGCTGCGGCTGACCTGCCGCCAGAGGCTCCGCGTGCAGCAGTTACAGAAACTGCTGCAGCAAGCCCGACCCGCTAAAAGGAAAAAATCATGAGCATTGAAATACGCAATATCAGCAAGCATTTCGGCAACTTTCAGGCGCTCGGTGATGTCAGCCTGGACATCCATTCCGGCGAACTGGTCGCGCTGCTGGGCCCTTCGGGTTGCGGCAAGACGACCTTGCTGCGCATCATTGCCGGGCTGGAAACCGCCGACGAGGGCAACATCCTGTTCAGCGGCGAAGACACCACCGATGTGCATGTGCGTGAGCGGCAGGTGGGTTTTGTGTTCCAGCATTACGCATTGTTTCGCCATATGACGGTCTTTGAAAACGTGGCTTTTGGGCTGCGCATGAAACCACGCAGCCTGCGGCCCAGCGATGCGCAGATAAAGGAGAAAGTCCACTCACTGCTCAATCTGGTGCAGCTCGACTGGCTGGCTGACCGCTTTCCATCGCAGCTCTCCGGTGGCCAGCGCCAGCGTATTGCTCTGGCCCGTGCGCTGGCAGTCGAGCCCAAGGTGCTGCTACTGGACGAGCCTTTCGGAGCGCTGGATGCCAAGGTGCGCAAGGAACTGCGCCGCTGGTTGCGCCGCCTGCATGAAGACCTCAATGTGACCAGTATTTTTGTCACGCATGACCAGGAAGAAGCGCTGGAAGTCGCCGACCGCGTGGTACTGATGAACCAGGGCAAGGTTGAGCAAATTGGCTCACCACAGCAGGTCTGGGACCACCCGGCCAGCCCCTTTGTTTACGGCTTTCTTGGCGACGTCAACCTGTTTCACGGCCGTGCCCATGATGGCGAACTGCAACTGGATGGTGTCAACATCGCCTCGCCAGAGGCCGCCAATGCCAAAGACGCAAAGGCGTTTGCCTATGTGCGGCCGCATGACTTCGATGTGCAGCGTTACGCGCCGGGCGCCGAAGGCATTGCCGCGCAACTGGTGCGTGCGATCGTCATAGGCCCGACGGCCAGGCTGGAACTTATTCCCGAAGAGCAGAAGCAGACAGCCAAGGGCGCCGATGAAGGCCTGATCGAAGTGCAAATCCCTTCACAGCAGTACAAGGAAATGGGCCTGCGCGAAGGCGACCTGCTGGTGCTGACGCCGAAGAATGTGCGCGTGTTTGTGGAAGAGGGTGCGGGAATCTGACGTCTCAT
The DNA here is from genome assembly GCA_040388075.1 of Pseudomonadota bacterium. Classification (GTDB taxonomy): domain Bacteria; phylum Pseudomonadota; class Gammaproteobacteria; order Burkholderiales; family Burkholderiaceae_C; genus Polaromonas. The sequence continues at coordinate 312,076 of JAZKCN010000003.1, forward strand.
AGCGACTCGATAGCAGCCCGGACCATCCCGGACTGCCCCGAATACCTGCTACAAAAAGCAAGCTGGTGTGATGTAATTGCCTCTACCTCCAACACGGATGTCTTCTTGTGTATTGGTGGTGCATTTGATTGCATTTATTTAAATACCATGTCCACAATGAATAGCCTGCTACTCAACCTGCGTGCGCCAGCCGTGACAAATGCCAAGAGTTTTATTCAGTGGTATTTGGAAGCAGAGTTACCACTTTCCAGATACCTGGCGAAACTCATCCTTAAAAAGGTCTCTCCTCAAAGGCTGTTCCTTCGTCAACAATTCCATTCAGGATCGCAATCTCCTGCATATGGGGCCATGTGGGGTAAAAATGGCAGCGGAGAGTTTTTTATCGAATCCGGATTCTGGGCAGGAATCGACAAGAGTTGCAAAAGCAGCCTCGCGGGGTACGTTCCATATGTCATTGGCGCAACAAAAGTCGGGATTTATCACTTTTGGTCAGTGAACTATGGATTGAGAAAACAGCTTCTGGGTCACGTGGTTTTAATCAGGGATGGTCACTTCGTGGCGTCTGCTCGTTTTACCTTGCCTGCTTATCATTTTGCTGTTGTAGATATCGGTGAGTTGTTTCCCGGGCAACAAGGCGATGGCGTATATGTCGAGGTTTATCACCCCAAAATTCCGAAAGGCCACGGGGGACATAACGGGCAATTGAGGTTCTGGGGGATATATGGCGACGATGCCTCCACCGTTCATTCTTCGCCCGTCAGAAAGCTTAGCTTCAAGGAAGCAAAAGTCCGGTCCTGCCGAAGCTCTTTTCCGGGTGAGAAGATGGGTAAAGAGATGAAAAATTCCTTCTTTTCGTGGGGACAGAAGGAAAAGACGCTTCCGGTTCGACTTCCGCACTGCAATGACCCATTAGCTTTTGGATATGCCTTGGTGCGTCGGGAGAATGCGATCCCTTCAAGCATCTGGCATTCAGCTGTTTATACCGGGTCCATTGCACCTGCCGGTGCGAATTTTCAGGCGGTAGCTTTTCCCCCTGTGCAATCCATCGATGTGTTGATGTCCTTTATCGAGTCACTTGGCAGCAAAGGTACCGTCGACTTTCTTTTGTATAACGGAAAAGCTGAATTGGTTTCCCGCAACACGCGTGAAGTGGGCCCGACAGACCAACTGCTGGCTTCACAGCTGTTTCCAAATGACTCATTGACTGACTGCTTTATGGTTGCCGATTTTTCAAAGGCGAAATGCATCCACAGCGGATACATCCACCTGATTTATTTGGTCAATGGGAAAGCCGCTGATTGTGTGCACAGCCATTGGCTGAGCGCGCCGCAGTTTCACGTCGGCAATGTGAACGTGGCTGGTGCAAAAAAGAAAGGTAATTCGCAAAGCCTCAAGTTCATGCACTTTCCGACTGACGCGACCTTCGAGTCGTGGTTATCGGTTTGGACCTTTGATGAGGTCGTCCCTGCGAAGTTGCGTTTCTTGACTTCCAAGGGCAAAGAATACGTTGTCAACATCGATATTCCTCCTGTGGGTGTTTGGCATATGAACGTTTCCAGCATGCTCAAAAACCTCACTACAGATGCAGGAAAAAATGTTGTCGTTCAGATTGAGTCTGGGTCAGCCAATCTGGATGCAAATCTTTTCACTTATTGCCGTGAAATGGAAACCCTGTCGGTGGACCACCTGACGGGTGGATAGTTATAAGTGCGCCCATCACGCAAACATCGCTAGAGTACTGACTAATGGGTGTGTTTTGATCCTATTCCAGCAGTAAAAACGATATTTCAAATGAATCTTGATTGTGCTGCTATTGCCACTCGTAGGCGGCTTTAAGCGCTGCAATATCCAGTTTTTTCATCTGCAGCATGGCTTTCATCGCGCGCTCGGTTTTTTCGGTAGTCGGGCCGCTGAACCACTGGTCCATCATGCTGGGTACGACCTGCCAGGACAGGCCGAACTTGTCTTTCAGCCAGCCACATTGCTGAGCCTGCACATCGCCGCCCGGTATGAGCTTGTTCCAGTAGTAGTCAATTTCTTCCTGCGTGTCGCAGTAGATTTGAAGCGACACCGCTTCACTGAACTTGAAGTCAGGCCCGCCGTTGAGCGCGGTGAACTGCTGGCCATCCAGTTCAAATTGAACCGTCATCACTTCGCCTGCATTTTTGCCGTGGATTTCATGGCCTTCTTTTCCGAAGTGGGAAATGCTGTTGATTTTTGAGTTTTTGAAAATGCCGATATAGAAGTTGGCAGCTTCTTCGCCTCTGGTGTCAAACCACAGGCAAGGTGAGATTTTTTGCTTGATTTTCATCTGTTTTTCCTTTGCACTTCAAGTGCAGTGTGACAAACCCGAAACTTACGCTTTACGGAAGGCCTACAGCTGTAGGACCGCTGCTGAAAATCATGTTTGCGAGGGCCGGGAACTTATCAGCGGGCGTGCTCACGAATAACCATCAACTTATAAAATGCTCAACAAAGAGGGATCCTGATGTTCTTGAAGTATTTCGATGCCACGCCGCGCCGCGTGCTGGCCCTGACGGCCGTGGCGTGTGTTGCGATGCTGGCTTTTGGGCTCTACCTGCAGCATGTGGTCGGTTTGGAGCCTTGCCCGATGTGCATCGTGCAGCGATATGCGCTGGTGTTGGTGGCGGTGTTCTGTGCGCTGACGGCCATCAGCAAACGCAAGGCGGTGTTGATTGGCGGCGCTTTCCTGACGCTGTTGATGTCCGGTTTTGGCGCTTTTGTCGCTGCAAGGCAAAGCTTTTTGCAGTGGTACCCACCGGAAATCGCGTCATGCGGCCGTGATTTTTACGGAATGATCGAGACCTTTCCCCTCAAGCGGGCAATTCCGATGATCTTCCAGGGCAGTGGTGACTGCACCAAGATCGACTGGGTTTTTCTGGGTGGCTCTATTGCCAACTGGTCGTTTGTCTGTTTTGTGGCCATTGCCCTTGTGACGCTGGTGCTGATCGTGCGGCTCGCCAAACGGGACTAAACGCACTTGGTGCTGTCAGGCACCTTCTATTTTTCGGTATTTTTCCCGGCATTTCACGGCATTGGTGCACTGCTTTGCCTGGGTAAAAACATCGCATTTGCCAAAGCCGGAACAGGCAATATACTGTATGTAAATACAGTATTTTCACGCCTGAACCTTTCCATGCTTTCGCCCACAACCCTGGACCACGTGCTATCCGACCCTGCCCATGCCGCCGTCTGGCGGGCGGGTGCGCTGGGTGGTGCCAGCGCGCGCACGCTGGCTACCGGCTATGCAAAACTGGATGCAGTGCTTTCCGGTGAAGGCTGGCCGCTGGGCGTTCTGGTTGAGGTTCTACAGACACAAGCTGGCCGGCATGAGTGGGGTTTCATCGCGCCGGCGCTGGCAGCGATGCAGCGCGAAGACCCCGGACAGCTGATCGTGCTGGTCGGTGCGCCGCAATTGCCATTCGGCCCGTCGCTGGCTGCCCAGCGGATCAACATGCGGCGACTGTTGTCGGTGCATGCGCCGGCTGGCCAGGCGCCATCATTGCTGTGGGCCACGCGTGAGGCGCTGCAGTGCGCCGATGTGGCTGCCGTACTGGCCTGGTTGCCCGATGCCCGCAGCGCCCATTTGCGCCGCCTGCAGATAGCCGCGCATTCGCACCACAAGCTGTTGTTTGTCTTCAGGCCGTTGCGCGCACAAAACGAATCCTCGCCCGCACCGCTGCGGCTGTTGATTGAAGGCGTGCCTCGTGATAACTGCCAGCTGCAAGTGAGTGTGTTCAAGCGCCGTGGCCCGCCGCTGGCCGCCCCCATCCTGCTTGACACACGCCCGGCACGCCTGGCTGCACTGCTGGCAGCCACGCGCGATCGTGCTCGCCGCAAGCGCGAGGAAACTTCGCCAACCCTGCCGTCTTTTACTTCTGCCGCATCGCCGGTTCCCACCCATGCCGTGCTGGATCGCCCTCTACAACTCGATCACCACTGAAGGTGCTGAAGCCGGCGCACCTGCGATGGATGAAGCCCGCCTGAAGAACGCGGTGGCCAGTCTTGCACTGGCCTTCACGCCGCGTGTGGCCTTGGTGGATGAAGCGGTGTTGCTGGATGTGACGGGCAGCCTGCGCCTGTTCGGTGGGCTGGCCAGGCTGATGCAGTTGCTGGAGCAGCGTTTGACGGCGTTTTTTGGAGCCGGCAATTTGCAGGCGGTGACGCAGCGGGCACAGGGCGCGACTTCATTGATCGCGCTGGGCCGGCTGCGCTCGCAACGGGAGATCGCAGCGGGCGGCACATCAGCGACAACAGCCAGGCTACGTTTGGCCGACCTGCCCATGCACACGCTCAGTGCTGCACGCCCGCATCACGGTGTGCTGGAGCGCACCGGCTGCCGCACCTGGGACGACCTGCTGCGCTTGCCACGTGATGGCGTGGCCCGCCGCTTTGGCGCCGACCTGCTGCTGGCGCTGGACCGGGCACTGGGTCTGGTTGCGGATGATTACGACTGGTTGGTGCTGCCGGAGCATTTCGACGAAAAACTGGAACTCAACGCACTGGTAGAGCATGCCCCTGCGCTGATGGCCGGCATTGAACATTTGCTACTGGATCTGCAAGCCTGGCTGCTGGGCAGGCAAAGCGGGCTGTGCGCGCTGAAAGTGGTGTGGCACCTGGACAAACGCCGCGATGTTGCACCTTCCGGCGAGCTGGAGATTCGCACGGCCAAACCGGCGCAGGACTTGCGCCACATGGCCCGGCTGGTGTCCGAGCATCTGGCGCAGAACACTCTCCCGGCGCCGGTTCACTCGGTCAGCCTGCAGTCGCTGGTTACCGAGCGTCTGCAGGACGCCGCTGCGGCCACCGGCAGCCTGCTGATTGAGGCGCGTAAAAACGGTGATGGTGCAGTCGAACTGGTCGAACGCCTGAGTGCGCGTCTTGGTGATGCCGGTGTGCAGGCCTGGCAGCCCTGTGCCGATCACAAACCCGAACAGATGCAGCGCTGGGTCAATGCACGTGATGCCATTCAATCACTCGCGGGGCGTTTGCGTGGCCATGGCCGGGATGCAGGGAAAAGGCCGACATATGCAAGTGCAGGGCGGTCAGCAGAGCAGGCCGGGCGAATGGAGGCGTTGTATCCCTCCTGGCTCCTCCCGGAGCCGCTCAGGCTGGCAACGCATGGCAACAACCCCGTCCATGAAGGTGCGCTGGTGCGCCTGGCCGGGCCGCAACGGGTAGAAAGTACCGGCTGGTTGCTGCAGGGCGAAGGGCCTTATGACCGGCATGACAAACGTGAAGCGGCGCCGGCCATCCGTGACTACTTCATTTACCGCAGCATGCAAGGCAGCCTGCTGTGGATTTACCGTGAGCGGCTAAAGGTGCCGCGCGAGGAAAACCAGTTGCGCTTCAACTGGTACCTGCATGGATTTTTTGCCTAGGGCCACCCCATGCTGGCCGGACCGCTTCCCGACTATGCCGAGCTGCATGCGCTGAGCAACTTCAGCTTTCAGCGTGGCGCCTCGCATTCGCAGGAACTGGTGGTGCGTGCGGCAGAGCTGGGCTACCGCGCGATTGCCGTGACCGATGAATGCTCTGTCGCTGGTGTGGTGCGTGCGCATGATGCGGCCAAACAACTGGGCTTCAAGCTCATTCCGGGCGCGGAGTTTTTGGTACACGCGCGGCAAGGCTTGCCAGACTTCCGGCTGGTAGTGTTGCCGCACAATGCCGCCGGCTGGGGCAACCTGTGCGAGTTCATCACCGCCGCCAGGCAGCGCAGCAACGATCTGGAAAAAGGCACTTACCGGGTGGCCGTCGGTGAAAGCGACTTCGCCAGCCTGAAAGACTGCGAAATCCTGCTGTCGCCACTGCAGGCCGATGTGCCCGATACCGACGCGGTATGCGCCCATGCCCAATGGGCGGCGGCTATTTTTGGCCAGCGTCTGTGGCTGGCTGTGGCATTGCTGCAGGGCCTGGACGATGCGCTGCGGCTCTCGCAACTGCGCGATGTCGGCAGCCGCACGGGTGTGCGGCTGGTCGCTGCCGGTCATGTGCTGATGCATGTGCGTTCACGCAAGCCACTGCACGATGTGCTGACCGCCATCCGGCTGGACTGCACGGTGCATGAATGCGGCTTCGAGCTGCAGGCCAATGCAGAAGCACATTTGCGGCACCGCATGACGCTGGCTGAAATCTATCCGCGTGAGCTGCTGCAGGCCACGCTGGAGATCGCGGCGCGCTGCAACTTCAACCTCGATGAAATCCGCAACCTGTACCGCTATCCGCAGCAAGACATCGTGCCTGCGGCGGAAACACCGGCCCGCTGGCTAAGGCGGTTGACATGGCAAGGCGCGCATACCCGTTATCCGCAGCGCATACCGCGCAAGATCAAAAAGCAGTTGTGCAAGGAACTCAACCTTATCGAAGAGCTGGGCTACGAAATGTTTTTCATCACCGTGCATGACATCGTGCGTTTTGCAAGGCAGGAAAAAATACTCTGCCAGGGCCGTGGCTCTGCGGCCAACTCTGCCGTCTGTTATTGCCTCGGTGTGACGGCGGTCAACCCGGTGGAAAGCAAGCTGTTGTTTGAGCGTTTCCTCAGCCGCGAGCGCAGCGAAACGCCTGACATAGACGTCGACTTCGAGCATGATCGCCGCGAAGAAGTCATCCAGTACGTCTATGAAAAATACGGCCATGACCGGGCCGCCATCGCAGCCACGGTCATCAGCTACCGCTCGCGCAGCGCGGTGCGTGATGTCGGCAAGGCGCTGGGCATAGACCTGCAGACGGTAGACCTTTATGCCAAAGAGCATTTCTGGTTTGACGGCAGCGGCGTGCTGGAAGAAAAGATACGCGAAACCGAAACACAGAAGAACATGGGCCCCATCCTGCAATGGCTGGTGCTCTCGCGCTTGCTGCTGGCGGTTTACCCGAAACGGGAGGACGAGATATCTGAAGCCGATGACGGCAAGAAACGTGAAAAAGAGCGCCCGGCCTTTCCGCGCCACCTGAGCCAGCACGTGGGTGGGTTTGTGCTGACACAAGGCAAGCTCACGCGATTGGTGCCGGTGCAGCCAGCCTCGATGGAAAAGCGCCGCATCATCCAGTGGGACAAGGACGATCTGGAATCCATGGGCCTGCTCAAGGTCGATGTGCTGGCGCTGGGCATGCTGTCGGCGATACGGCGTTGCCTGAAACTGGTAGAGCAGACCCGTGGCCATGAGCTGCAGATGCATCAGATCGAAGGGGGTGACCGGCAGACCTACGACATGATTTGTGAGGCGGATACGGTGGGTGTGTTCCAGATCGAAAGCCGGGCGCAGATGTCCATGCTGCCGCGCCTGCAGCCGCGCGAGTATTACGACCTGGTGGTGCAGGTCGCCATCGTGCGGCCCGGGCCGATTCAGGGCGGTATGGTGCACCCTTACCTGAAGGCCAGGGACATCCTGCGCAAGGGCGGCCAGATCGTGCCCGAGTATCCGTCGCTGGATCCGGCGCTTAACCGCACACACGGCATCCCCATCTTCCAGGAGCAGGTGATGCAGATCGCCATCATTGCTGCCGACTTCACGCCGGGGGAGGCTGATGACCTGCGCCGTTCCATGGCGGCGTGGAAGCGCAAGGGCGGGGTAGAGCGGTTTCGCCCCCGACTCATCAATGCCATGGTCAAAAACGGTTACGGCCTAGAGTTTTCGGAGCGCATCTTCAGCCAGATACTGGGCTTTGGCGATTACGGCTTTCCTGAAAGCCATGCCGCCAGTTTTGCCAAGCTGGTCTACGTCAGTTGCTGGCTGAAGTGCCATGAGCCCGCCTGTTTTCTGGCGGCGCTGGTCAACTCGCAGCCTATGGGCTTTTATTCACCATCGCAACTGGTGCAGGACGCGCGCAAACACGGCGTCGAAGTCAGGGCGGTCGATGTGGCGCACAGTGAATGGGATTGCACGCTGGAGCCGGCCACGCAGGACGCCTTGCGTGACCGTTACCCCGGCATCCGTGAAGACCAGCCCGCTGTGCGCCTGGGCTTGAGGCTGGTTGCCAGCCTGGCTGCCGCTACCGCAGAGCGCATCACGGCGGCGCGTGCGAAGGCGGCCTTCACCTCGACCGAAGACCTGGTCGCACGCGCCTGCCTGAACACGCTGGAGATCAATGCGCTGGCCGCCGCAGACGCCTTGATGGCGCTGGCCGGTCACAGGCGGCAGCAGGTCTGGGAGGCTTCAGCCATCAAGCCGGCACCGCTGCTGTTCAAGTCGGTGCACACGCATGAGGTGCCATTGCGGCTGCCTGATACGCCCGAAGGCGAGAACATCCTGTTTGACTACAAGTCCACCGGGCTCACCTTGCGCCGGCACCCGCTGGCCCTGTTGCGTGATCGGCTGGCAAGGCGCGGGCTGCTCAGTTCCGACCAGCTCAACGCATTGCCTGATGGTAAGGAGGTCGCGGGCTGCGGCATCGTCACCGTGCGCCAGCAGCCGCAAACCGCCAACGGCACCATTTTTGTGACGATTGAAGACGAGACCGGACCGGTCAATGTGATTGTCTGGAAATCCCTGCGTGAAAAGCAGCGGGCCGAGGTGCTGCATGCCCGCCTGCTGGCCGTGCACGGCACATGGCAGCGCAGCGAAGAAAGCGGCACCGCCAAAGGTTACGGCGCAGTGCGCAACATCGTCGCCAGCCGGCTCGAAGACCTGACACCGCTGCTGGGCCGGCTGGGCACCAGCAGCCGGGATTTTCATTGATCAGGTGCTCGCCCGATCACATGACGGATGACAAGAACCCCGCAGTTCTTTGCCATGCCAGGGACGCGGATTCTGCATGAAAGCCCGGGCGTTCATCGCAGTTAAAACCATGGCCGGCAGGGTAGATGTGGGTGATCAGGGTTTTTTGCTGTTCCTTCACGGCCTGCGGTACCGACAGTGAAATCGAAGCATCCTGGTCGCCGAAATGCGTGAGCATGGGTACTTTTGGCTGCGACTCCAGAAAACTCCCGATCTGCCCGCCGTAATAGGCCACGGCGCCGGCTAGGGGTGAACTGCCAGCAGCAAGCCAGGCCAGTGTGCCGCCCCAACAAAAGCCCAGAACTGCCACAGGTCCCGAGAGCACTGACGGATTCACGGTTGCCGCAACGTCAAGCATTGCGCTGTCGAGTGGAATGCCGGCGACCAGCTTCTTGCCTTCCGCAATGCCTGCCTGGTCATAAGCCAGGGCGACCCTTCTCCGCACCCGGTCAAACAGTGCCGGTGCAATGGCGGTGTAACCAAGGCACGCGACGCGTCTTGCGACATTCTGGATATGCTCGTTGACGCCGAATATCTCCTGCAGCACAACGACGGTGCCTCTGGATGGCGATGATGTCACCATGAAGGCCTCCAGCCGGTGACCATCGGCAGCGGTCAGTTCTACCCAGCTTTCACTCGATGGCGATCGTGTCCTTGCTTCGGCCATCACCATAGCGTCCTGCTGACATCACCGTCCTGTCCTTCAAAGATCTGCCGACGCAATTCGGCTGCGTCCGAGTAGGCTGTCTCGCCCCGTATCAGGCTGTGCTCGTCAAAATAAAGCCAGAGTGTCATAGGGAAAAACAGCGGTTTTCCATCAGTCATGGTTCCGAAGAACATGCCCTTGGGCGCGCCCTTGAACCAGCCGCGGCCAATGGCCACGTCATCAGTGAAAACCCAGTGCTTGGCATGAAAACCCTGGCCGGTAAAAGTCACCAGCCGGTCGCGATAAAACTCACGTACGTTCTCGTAACCCCAGACTTCCGCGCCCGTAGTCTGGAAGATCTGAAAAGGATTGTCCTTTGACACGGTAGCCATGGTGGCTTCCAGGTCGCCACCCCACTCGGCCACGGCATGGTCGCAGAACATTTTGTAGTTGGCTCGTGCCTTGTCGGAATCGAAGATTTCGAGTTTGGCTGTGAAGTTGAAGTCTTTAGTAGTGGCCATAGCGGTTTCCTTTTATTGAAATGGCGGATAAATGTGTTGTGCGTGCGATGAGCTTGGGGATCACGCACCCCCGGCCACGTCGAGCGTGGCGCCTGTCACGTAAGCAGCTTCGTCGGACAGGAGCCAGGCAATGGCCTGCGCGACCTCGACGACTGTGCCCATACGACCCATGGGCACGCTCCTGATTAGTGCGTCAAGTGTTCCGGCTGGTCGCTGATCGTGAATGTCGGTGTCTATAAACCCGGGGCGCACCCCGTTAATGCGGATGCCATCGGCTGCGAGCTCTTTGGCCAGGCCGAGGGTCATGGTGTCCATTGCCCCCTTGCTGGCTGCGTAGTGCACCCAGGTATGCGGTGCGCCCATGCAGGCCGCACGGGACGACACGTTTACCACTGCCCCCTTGCCGCTCATGTATTTACAGGCTTCACGCACACATAAAAATGCAGCCGATACATTGACCGAGAAAAGCCGGGTCAGCTGGTCTCCATGAATACCGCGCACACCTGTCAGTCCGCCATTGATCGCTGCGTTGTTAACCAGCCCGCCCAGGGTGCCCCAATGCCCGAAGCTGAACTCAAACGCCCTGCAGATCTCGGTTTCCACCCCGACATCGGCCTGGATGGCGATGGCCTTGCCACCGGTTGACTCAATGGATTGCACAAGCGCCTGTGCTTCTGCGGTGCTGTCCCGGTAGATTAATGACACTGGATACCCACGCGCAGCGAGAAGTCTGGCGGTGGCCGCTCCAATGCCGCGGCTGGCGCCGGTGACCAGCACTGCAGGCTGCGAATTCGTCATGGTGTCTGGAAGGAGCAGAGTCTGAATTCAGTTGGCACTGGCGCCTGTGCGTTTGACGAGGGCGCCGTAATACAAGGCATCTTTCTCCACCAGATTGCCGAGTTCTGCCGGCGTGCTTCCACCTGCGACCAGTCCGGCTACCTTGAATTTTTCAATCGTCTCAGGGCTCTTCAGTGCATCGCCGACGCTGCGGCTTATGAATTCCACAATCGCCGTTGATGTACCTTTTGGGGCAAACAGCGCGACCCAGGTTTTTCCGTTGATGTTGTCAGGGCCGCCGGATTCCCGGATGGTCGGAACGTTGGGCAGGATAGGTGACCGGACGCTGTCGGCTACGGCGATGAAACGCAGCCTGTCGGCTTTTAACAGGGATCCAGCCGAGCCGATGCTTCCCAATCCCCATGTCACATCCCCCGCGGCAATGGATGTGTAGAGTTGCGAAGCCTCCTTGAAGGCGACATGAACCATGCGGGTGTTTGTGGCGGCCTCCAGTTGCGCTCCACCCAGGTGTCCGATGGAGCCCACCGCAAATGAGCCATAAGAAACCTTGTCGGGCGTGGCTCTGGCCTGAGCGATCAGTTCCGACATGGTCTGAATTTTGTTCTGCGTGCTGATGGCAACAAAAAATGCAGTGGAAAACAGCGTGCTGACAGGCGCAAAGTCATTTTTCGGGTCATACGCCAGGTTCTTGAACATTGATGGATTGACCGACATGTGACCCACATCGGCCAGCAACAACTCATGGCCTGTAGGCGCAGCGGCTTTGGCTGCAGTGGCAGCGATGATGCCGCTGGCTCCGGGGCGGTTGTCAATGATGACTGGTTGTTTCCACTGGCGAGCCAACTGCTCTGCCACGATGCGCATCGCGGTATCCGGGCCACTGCCTGGTGAAAAGGGCGCAATGATTCGAACGGTTTGTTGAGGAAAGGCCGGCACTTGCGCAAAGCTGGACGGTGTGAGGAAGAGTGCCGATAACAGTGAAGCGGCAAGGTGTTTGGGGCGCATCAGGGTCTCCATATTTTTCCGATCAGGCCGTGCAGTAGGCTTGGCTGGACTGAATCGTATGAAGCGATCAACTATGCGTCAATCATGTTTGAGTCATATAAAAAATGAACAAAATGCATAGTCTGGATAGCTGTGTTCTACATGGCGATGGCTGATTGCGATGCCATGGGAATTGTTATTCGTGCAGGGCCTGGTGCACAACCTGACGCAAAAACCGGTTCGCGCCGTCATCCTTGAAACGCCGGTGCCAGTGCTGTTTCAGGTCCAGTACGGGCAACGCCATCGGGCAATCAACCACACGCACGGCAGCCACGCTTTTGAGCGCATGCACCAGTTCCTCGGGCACAAAAGCCATCCAGTCGGTGGCGGCCACCAGAGTCGCCAGCGCCATTACATAGGGCGTCTCCAGTGCAATAACCGGTGTTTGCCTGATCTGTGCAAACTGCTGGTCTACCCAGCGTGTGACAGCCACAGTGGCGGTGCAACGAATGATGGGCGTGCCGTAAAACTGGGCCGCCGTGATACGTGTGCCTATCTGCGGATGGTTTTTTCGCACGATGGCGACGTAGCTGCGCCTGAACAGCAATTGCTGATAGATGCTCGTCTTCAATTCCGGGTAGTGGCCTACAGCGAGATCTACGCGCCCCGAATCAAGCGCTTCTGAAATATCGGCGCGCTGTATTTCAAGCAGCGTTAGCGATGCATTCGGTGCGCTTTTCTGCAGCACCTTGATGACTTTTGGTGCCAGAAGCAGGGCGCCGACTTCATTGACACAAATTTTGAAGGTGCGTGTGGTGCTGGCGGGGTCGAAACGTGCAGCGGAAAGTATCTCGTTTCGAACAATGGCCATGGAGCGCTGCAGCGGCTCCGTGAGGTTGATTACCAATGGCGTTGGCTGCATCAGGGCGCCAGAGCGAACAAACAGCGGGTCGCCAAAGCGGATGCGCAATCGGGTCAACGCATGACTGAGTGCCGACTGGCTGATGCCCAGTTTCTCGGCCGCGCCGGTGATGGTGCCGCGATCAAGGATGGATTCAAATACCAGCAGGAAATCAAGGCGGTCAAGGCCAGGGGGTTCGTTCATGCTCGGGATTGTGGGGCAAAAATCCTTATGCGGACAGGATGCCGTGCATTCAGAAAACCATGCCGCTGAAAGCTCCCCACAGACCAGTCGGCGCGAACTTTTGCCGACGGCCGTTATCAACCTGAGGCAGTCGGCTTTGCCTTCCGCTATTCTTGAGTCATTCCTTTGTACCTGCCCAACTTCACCCGGGCCCTCACCCAACACTTCACAGAATATGAAATACAGGATTTTTTCCGCATTGCTGCTGGTCCTCAGCCTTTTTATCGCAGGCTGCAACAACTCTGCCAGCACGCCCGGCGCCACGACGAAGGCACTGCTGTCCACCGAGGCGATAGAAGCCGGCGCCAAGGGCTTCACCGTGGGTGCGGCAATGAGCACGCGTACTGTCTATGTGTTTTTTGATGCGCAGTGTCCGCATTGCAGTGCGCTCTGGTATGCGGCCAAACCGCTGAAGTCGCAGGCAAAGTTTGTCTGGATACCGGTTGGCATACTCAACGGCGCCAGCACCTCGCAAGGCGCGACCATCCTGGCTGCTTCAGACCCGGCCGCAGCGATGGAAGTGCATGAGGCGTCGATGATGGCCAAGGCCGGCGGCATCAGCGCCACCAACGATGCCGATGCGCAAAAAGACGCCATACGGAAGAACACTGAAATGATGACGGCTTTTGGTTTTGCATCCATTCCCACGATAGTCGCAAAACATGCGCAGACTGGCGAACTGGTCAAGCAGGAAGGTGCCATGCCGACTGCAGCGCTGGCCAGCTTCCTCGGCCTGCAGGTGCCTGCCCAGTAGGGCTGGCCTCAAACGCCGTCAGGCGTCTTGCCCGGCCTGGACGCCGCCACCAGAATCTCACACCAGGATTTGCCGCTCGCTCTCAACTGGTCGGCTGTTGGCCCCACTGCATGGCCATAACGCGCCAAAGTCCAGGCCTCTATGGTCGCCAGCGCTTCGCCCGGCGTTAACTCACGGAATTGCTGTTTGATGTGATTGCGCCTGGCCACAGCCCAGCGTGCGACGTCTTCCTCGCTGTTGCCCGCAGCGAGCATGGACGTCGTTGTTGTCTGCAGTTCGATGACGGCAGCTTCGTACTGCGCGCGCACATCCATTCGGATTGATTCCTGAAACCGGCTCAGGTGCTGGCCCGGCGGTAAAACGCCAGCGAACCGGCCAGCGCCAGCAGCGCAGCGCCGCAAACCCGGTCTATCCATTTGATGGCAGATACCTTGAGCAGGCGCACGGCCCGGGCGCCGACAAATGCATAAGCCAGCATGACGCTGAAATCCATGCCCGCAAAGACAATGGCCAGCGCAATGTACTGGGGCGTCTGCGCTGCGCCGGGGTCGATGAACTGCGGCAGCAGGGCCGAGCAGAACAGGTAACCCTTGGGATTGGTCGCGGCGACCATGAAGGACTTGATGAAAATTGCCCGGTGGCCGCGTGCCGCCGCGCCAGCTTCTGGCTGCACGTCAAACCCGCCTTTGGAGCGCAGCAGGCGCAGGCCCAGCCAGGCCAGGTAAGCTGCACCCAACCACTTGAGCACCGAGAACCAGAATTCCGACGCGGCCAGCAGCGCGCCCAGGCCCAGCGCCACCGCACCGACCAGCACAAAGTCAGACAGCACCGCACCCAGCATGCCCGGCAACGCGCGTTTCACGCCGTAACGCGTGCCGTTGGCCAGGGCCAACAGCACCGTGGGGCCGGGCGTGGCAATCGTGACCAGCGCGACGAAGGCAAACAGCAGCAGTGTGGTCATGCTCATGGATTTCGTATGGGCTTTATTTCGTTTGATTTTCAGGCCGTGCTGCCAAACAGGGAGCCGATGGCTGCTGTGATGAGCATCGCAAGTGCACCCCAGAAGGTAACGCGCCATGCGCCTGCCCAGATGCTTGCGCCGCCTGTTCGGGCTGCGAGCGCGCCCAGCATGGCCAGAAACAGCAGCGATGTGCCTGAAATCCAGTAGGGCAGGTTGCGGCCAGGCAAGAGCAGGGCGACCGCCAAAGGCAGGGCCGCGCCGGCCGCGAAACTGCCCGCAGATGCCAGCGCGGCCTGCATGGGGCGAGCGCTAGAGGCCTCCGAAATACCGAGCTCGTCACGCGCATGCGCGGCGAGTGCGTCATGCGCCATTAACTGCTCGGCCACACTGGCGGCCAGCGCAGGGGCCAGTCCCCGACCTGTATAAATGGCGGCCAACTCGCGTTTTTCCGCTTCTGCATCATTGGATAGCTCGGCGCGTTCGCGGGCCAGATCTGCCTTTTCGGTGTCAGCCTGCGAGTGCACCGACACGTACTCACCAGCCGCCATGGACATCGCACCCGCCACGAGGCCGGCCACGCCGGTCATGATTATGGTGCCCTGCGTGGCCTGCGCTGCGGCTACCCCCAGCATCAAGCTGGCCGTTGAGATGATGCCGTCATTGGCGCCCAGCACAGCCGCCCGCAACCAGCCAATACGCGAGATTCTGTGTCTTTCGAGATGTCTCACTAGTCAGGTCCAAGGGTTTGCGGCGCAGATACGCTATTGGAATTCAAAAGTGGCTATTTTGATCCGAGCTGTGCGGTACTGTGACCAGAAAAATCATCCCGGAACGCACAACCTCATTTGACGAGCAGCACGGGTATTTCGCTGTCGGCCACCACGCGTTGCGCAATGCTGCCCATCAGTGCGCGGCCAATCCAGCCGTGGCCGTGAGTGCCCATCACAATCAAGCCAGAGTCTTCTTTCTTCGCCGCAAAAATGATCTCTTCGACCGTTGCGCCCACGACCGCATGGGCACGATAGCGGACGCCGTGTTTCTCAAGGAAATCCCTGATGGGCTGAAGTACCTTGTTGGCTTCCTCCGCGTGATAGGCCACCACATCCGCAGAGCCCAGCATCGTGGTGACCCTGCCAGGTACAGGCGTCTGCACATTTACCACCATAAGCTCGTCGGTGTCGCCCAGCAAGGCCTTGTTGGCAACAAGAAAATCGAGGGCTTTTTGTGTGAAGGCGCTACCGTCGGCAGCAAGGAGAATTCTCATGAGGTTCCTTTCGGATGAGCAGGTTTGTAATGGTTGCGACAGGCTTGAAAAGATTGCGGATACCCTTGCGGGCAAACTTTCCCTAGCCTTTTTCCATCGTAGTCCAGGTCTCAACCACTGGTCTTGACCTGCATCAACCCCAGGCAAAGCATTGAAATCTCCCCCTTGCAGGCGGATTTCGCTTTTGACGCCTGAAGTTCTAGAACAACACCCGGCTGCGAATCGTGCCCGGCACGTCATGCAGTCGCGCAAGTGCCACGTCGGAGTGCGCGGCGTCTATGTCGATCACCACATAACCCACCGCCTCATTGGTTTGCAGGTACTGCGAGGCGATGTTGATCTGGTTGGCGGCGAAGACCTTGTTGATCTCGGACAGCACGCCTGGCACATTTTTGTGGATGTGCAGCAGGCGGTGCTTGCCGGGGTGGGCGGGCAGCGCCACTTCGGGAAAGTTGACGGACGAGGTCGAGGTGCCGTTATCGCTGTACTTGACCAGTTTTTCGGCGACTTCAATGCCGATGTTTTCCTGCGCTTCCATCGTGGAGCCGCCCACGTGCGGCGTCAGGATCACGTTGTCCAGCCCGCGCAGTGGCGACTCGAAGCTGTCCTTGTTGCTTTTCGGCTCGACCGGGAAGACGTCGATGGCGGCGCCCAGCAGCTTTTTGGCGCGCAGCGCCTCGGCCAGCGGTTCGATCTCGACCACGGTGCCGCGTGAGGCATTGATGAAAACGGCGCCGGGCTTGATGGCGGCGATCTGCTCCTTGCCAATCATCCATTGCGTGGCCTGGGTCTCGGGCACGTGCAGGCTGACGACATCGGCCTGTGCCAGCAGGTCATTGAGTACCGGGATCTGGCGGGCATTGCCCAGCGCCAGCTTGGTGACCACATCAAAAAACACCACGTGCATGCCCAGCGCTTCTGCCAGTACCGACAGCTGCGTGCCTATCGAGCCATAGCCGACGATGCCAAGGGTCTTGCCGCGAATCTCGAAGGCGTTGTCGGCCGTCTTGAGCCAGCCGCCGCGGTGCGCCGACGCGCTTTTCTCCGGCACGCCGCGCAGCAGCAGGATGGCTTCGGCCAGTACCAGTTCGGCTACCGAACGGGTGTTGGAAAACGGCGCGTTGAAAACGGCGATGCCACGTTCGCGTGCAGCGTTCAGGTCAACCTGGTTGGTGCCTATGCAAAAGCAGCCGACAGCGACCAGCTTTGACGCATGTGCAAACACGTCGGCTGTCAGCTGGGTGCGGGAGCGGATGCCGACAAAATGAGCCTCGGCAATTTTTGCCTTCAGGTCATCGCCTTCGAGTGCGCCGGTCAGGCTCTCGATGTTGGTATAGCCGGCGGCCTTGAGTACCTTGACGGCGGAAGGGTGAATGCCTTCAAGCAGCAGGAATTTGATCTGGGCTTTGTCGAACGAGGTTTTTGGCATGAAAAGGCTTGATGGCAGTTGAATGCAGATTTGGGTGCGTAATTAGTGCGTCATGCACTGCGAACTGGCAGTATGAATGAAAGCATGAAGCCTTCCGGCGGCTGGCCAGTTTGCCCGTGCCGGTTCAAGCTTAATGTTAATTTATTGATGTATACATCAATAAATCTGGAAAAACCAATAAATATTGATGTATACATCAAAAATACGTATTTAAAGCCGCTTTGGGAACTGTCCGAGCAGTCCAGAAGCCAAAAAACATCAAAAAAAGGCCTTTTTTAGGCATCAAATCGGGCTCCAGCCCAATGTGGACTAGCGCGACCTGCTATATATTCAATAGCATCTGCGTTTCGTTTGCAGCCGGCACTTCGCAGCTCACTGCATCGCCGACATTGAGCAAACCACCCGTCAGCACCCTGGCCGTCAGCCCGCCGTGTCCGCGCATCACGTTGTAGCCTCCCGGGCCCAGCAACTCCTCCATGCGTGAGCACGGCTCGCATGGCCCGGTCACCTCCAGCAGCACCTCTCCTATGCGCAGCACCAGGGGTTGGTCGCGAAACAGGCTTTTCGCAGCCAGCAGGTTGATACCGCACACCAGCAGGTTGCGGCGCAGGTCTGCTGCGTTGACCGCACCCAGGCCGGCCAGTGCAGCAATCACGGGCAGATGCTCTGCCTGTAGCAGGGTGACCTCGCGTTTATGGCTGTGCTGGCCTGATGCGGCGCCGGCTGCTGCACGCCTGTCGCCCTGCAGTCCCAGGCCTTGTATCGCGGTGGCCTGTTGCGCTTGCAGAACACGCACACGCCGGGCTGGCCGCAGGTAGATCGCTTCCAGCCGCCCCGCGCGCGGGAACTGGCGGGTCAGCGCACGCAGGTCGCCGGCCCGCTGCTGCGGGCTCATTCGAGGATTTGCCCGGTGGTCGGGTAGCGGCGCGTCAGGATTTGCTGGTCCGTCAGTTCCGGTCCCTGCCAGACCACAACACTGGAGGCGCCGAGGTGGCGGCCCAGGTCGTGAAAGGCCTTGATCTCCACCTGCGTGAAGCCGCCTGACGGCTCGCCCTGCGGGTGCAGCACCATGCGGTGCGCAAGCCGGAAGCGGCTGCGCTTGTTGAGCTTGCGCACAAAGGCCTTGAGCATCAGTTTGCCGGTGCTGAAGTCAGACATCAGCGAGCGCGGGTGGCTGAAAGGGTTCAGCACCATCGCTGTTTTGGACGACCGGTGCAGCGTGGCTTTTTCGCCGATGTCCAGGATGCGCGGGTTGGGGCCACGGCTCAGTGCGATTTCGGGTACTTCAGAGAGGCTCAACCCGGTTTTGACATTGCGTATCGACAGCCTGAAGGGCGAGAGGCGTATGTACAGCGGGGCGGCAAGAAAATCAAACATGGTGAGGGGTAATCTGGAGCAATTGGTAGCTATCAGCGGAAGAATTTCTAGTGAAGGGCGGTTTTCAGTGCCCGCCAGGTTCGCGTGGCCCAAAGCTTTACACGGTTCTTCAGGACTTGCAACCTTTGCCATGGCGCGGAGGCCCTGAGCTGCGCCAGTTTGCGGTCTTTCCAGGCCTTCCACGGCAGGTAGAGACGGGCAAACCAGCGGATTTTCAGCAAGCTGGGTTCTGTCAGTTGAAACAGCCGGGCTGCCAGCGCGGTACCGGCTATCTTGGCGCTGGCCACCAGCACAAAGCCGGTGGCGAAATGCCCTTCGGCAAACAGGTAAAGCGCAAACAGCTTGATGGGCAACAGCGCCAGTACCGGGATGCCAAACGCCAGTAACGCAGCCCATGGCGGCAGCGTGCGGATCCGCCGCTCAAGGGCACCCCAGGCACGATGCCGGCCCAGCGCCGCAAAACCGCGGGCCAGCGGCTCCCAGCCCCATTCCTCGAATAGCAGGATCAGCAGCAGCGGCGCGATCAGGCACGCCCTCAGTATGAACTTGATGTGTTTCAGCAATCCGGCCTGGGTAGCGTTTTCAGGTGGTCGCTGCGCAGCCTGCCGGCTTGTAGATACGCTCGGTAGAAGCCGGAAAGCGTGCCAGTTTGTCGGCAGGTCGACGCGGCCGTGCCAGCAACTCGCCACTGCAGTTGGGGCAGATGCCCTTGAGTTTGGCGCTGGCGCAATCCGCGCAGAAGGTGCACTCAAAGGTACAGATGCGCGCCTGGTCCGAATCAGGCGGCAGGTCGCGGTTGCAGCATTCGCAGTTGGGCCTCAGTTGAAGCATGACATGTCCTTACGGGGGTAAAAAAGCGATAGGTCATGTTAAGCCTCAAATGCAGGGCGGCTGCTTCATGCCGCGCATTGCAGGCTGACGGCCTGCAGGGTCTTGCCACTGGCGGTATCAAACACTACCAAGTTGACTTGGCGCGGGTGGCCAGGTGTGGCGGCGATGCTCCTGAAGCTGAGTTTTTGCGGGGTGGCCCCCGCTGTTTTGTAGTCGCCGGCGGTGGTGTATTGGCGCACTACAAAGTCATGTTTGAGGAGTTCGCCCTTGTTCTCGCCAGCCTGCACTTTGGAGTTATGGCCGTGTTCGGTGATGGTCCAGTAAGCTGACCACGAAGCCGGTGTGCTCGCGGACGCCACGGGCGTGACACTGGCCTCGAACTGGTCTGCACCTAGTTGCTTCAGGGCGATGCTGGCGCGGGCGGCTTCACGCGCCTGCGGCTGGTTGCCCCAACTCGGCCAATCCTTGCCATCGAGTACAGCCTGCGGCGTGTAGATGCTTGTGAGCCGGTTGCGAGCAGCGATATCACGCTGGCGCTGGGTGTAGGCGGGTGCGGCAAAACGGTCAACCCAGCCTATGTAGTCCCAGTAGCCTACGTGGAAGGCCTGCACCACCACACCCTTGTCCTTCAGTGTTGATGCCCATTTGTCCGCTGGCGGGCAGGAACTGCAGCCTTCGGAGGTGTAGAGCTCGACAACGGGGGTAATCGTCGGACCGGACGTCACGCTGCACTGGCCGGGCTGGGCAAAGCTGCTGGTTGTAGCTGCGATCAATGTGAGGGCAGCAACGACGCGGGATGCTGGCAAGTAGGGCATAAAAAATCTCCTGGCTGCGCTTTGGTCGCAGTCACAGGAGATTTCTTACACCTCAAGGCAGGCCATTGATTTTTAGTGCGCGTTCAGGCTGCCGTTGCTGCGCTGCAGACGGTCTTCCAGTTGGCCCATATAGGCGGCTGTGGCGTTGTCCGATTGCTCTACGCGGGTGAGCAATGCGGCCTGCGCCTGTGCCAGGCGCTCGGCCATCACGGTCGCATTGGCTGCCTCACGGTGAATTGTTGCTGTGTTTTGGGCTTCGATAAAGGCGCGCAGCTCGGTGAACCTCGAGGCTTCCGCCTTGTCTGCCAGCTCGCGCTGCGTATTCAACTCACGCGCATAACGGCGGGTCTCGATCAGGTTGGCGCTTTGCATGTAGACCGTGCTGGCAAGGAAGGCCACAGTGGCGACAACCAGCAACAGCAGCATGACCATACCCAGCGGAACCGAAATGGTGGTGAAGCCTAGGCTCAGCAGGCTGGGCCGGGTGAACTCATCAACATTGAGAGCTGCAAAGCCTGCAACCAGGGCGATGGCGAGGATTAGGGTAATGGTTCTGGCACGCATGTTCGGGCTCTCCTGAAAAACTGTTTTTGGACAGCTTCAAGTCTAGGGCGAAGACCTCATTTTGGCTGTGGGACAATGCCCCCGCGCCACGTCAGGTTGCGCGAAAAAATACCCTCATTTCAGAAGAGAGCATGCAAAAAATCATTCGCCAGATAGCGGCAGAAATCAAGGTCAGGGAAGACCAGGTCCGGACAGCCGTGGATCTGCTGGACGGCGGTGCGACGGTGCCGTTTATCGCCCGTTACCGCAAGGAAGCCACGGACGGGCTGGACGACATCCAGTTGCGTGAACTTGAATATCGGCTCGGTTATCTGCGCGAACTGGAAGAACGCCGTGAAGCGGTGCTCAAAAGCATAGAAGAGCAGGGCAAGCTAACCCCTGAATTGCGAGCTGCTGTGGAACTGGCTGCGACCAAGCAGGACCTTGAAGACATTTACCTGCCTTACAAACCCAAACGCCGCACCAAAGGGCAGATTGCGCGCGAAGCCGGCATCGAGCCGCTGGCCGACAGGCTGTTTGCCGACCCGTCGCTGGTGCCGGCAGACGAGGCGGCTGCCTTTGTGAAGCCTGAAAAGAACGAGGCCGGTGATGACTTCACGACGCTGCAGGCCGTGCTGGACGGCGTGCGCGACATTCTGAGCGAACGCTGGGCCGAAGATGCCTCACTGGTGCAGGCGCTGCGCGGCTGGTTGTGGAGCGACGGGCTGCTGCAGTCCAAGCTGCTTGCGGGCAAGGACGAAAACAACGCCGACAACGCGAAGTTTCGTGACTACTTTGACTACGACGAGCCGATTGGCCGAGTACCGTCGCATCGTGCGCTGGCCGTTTTTCGTGGCCGCACACTTGAAGTTCTGGATGCCAAGCTGGTGCTCCCCGAGCAGCCCGAGCCGGGCAAACCCAGCGTTGCAGAAGGCCGGATTGCGCTGCACCTGGGCTGGAGCCACAAGGCGCGCCCGGCCGATGACCTGATTCGCAAGGCGGTGGCCTGGACCTGGCGGGTCAAGCTCAGCCTGTCGCTGGAGCGTGACCTGTTCGCCCGGCTGCGCGAAGAAGCCGAGAAGGTCGCCATCAAGGTTTTCGCAGACAACCTGCGCGACCTGCTGCTGGCGGCACCAGCCGGTCCGCGTGTGGTGATGGGCCTGGACCCGGGTATCCGCACCGGCGTGAAAGTGGCAGTGGTTGACAGCACCGGCAAGCTGGTGGAAACCGCGACGGTGTACCCGCATGAACCGCGCCGCGACTGGGACGGTTCGCTGCATACGCTGGGCATGCTGTGTGAAAAGCATGGCGTGAACCTGATCGCCATCGGCAACGGCACGGCCAGCCGCGAGACCGACAAGCTGGCCGCCGACCTGATGAAAAAAATCGATGGCATGCAGCGTGTGGTGGTCAGCGAGGCCGGCGCTTCGGTCTATTCAGCCAGCGAGTTTGCATCGCAGGAGATGCCGGATGTGGACGTCAGCCTGCGCGGGGCGGCCAGCATTGCACGCCGCCTGCAGGACCCGCTGGCGGAACTGGTCAAGATAGACCCGAAATCCATAGGTGTGGGCCAGTACCAGCACGACGTGAACCAGAGCGACCTGGCGCGCAGCCTGGATGCTGTGGTCGAGGATTGTGTGAACAGCGTGGGCGTGGACCTGAACACGGCCAGTGTGCCGCTGCTGGCACGCGTGTCGGGGCTGTCGCAAACCGTGGCGAAATCGGTGGTGCGCTGGCGTGATGCGAATGGTGCTTTTGCCTCCCGCGCCGACTTGCTGAAGGTCACGGGGCTGGGTGCCAAGACTTTCGAGCAGAGCGCAGGCTTTTTGCGGTTGCGCAGCCAGGCCGAAGGCAGCAACCCGCTGGACATGACGGGCGTGCACCCGGAAACCTACCCGGTGATCGAACAGATCATCAAACATACGGGCAAGCCTGTCGCCGAACTGATGGGCCGGTCTGACATGCTGAAGACGCTGAAACCCGAGCTGTTTGCCAACGAGAAGTTTGGCGTCATCACGGTGAAGGACATCCTGTCCGAACTCGAGAAGCCGGGCCGCGATCCGCGCCCTGACTTCAAGGTTGCGCGATTTAACGATGGCGTTGAAGACATCAAGGACTTGCGCGAGGGCATGGAGCTTGAAGGCACGGTCAGCAATGTCGCGGCCTTTGGCGCCTTCATCGATATCGGCGTACACCAGGACGGCCTGGTCCATGTCAGTCAGTTGAGCCACAAGTTCACCAACGACGCACGTGAGGTCGTCAAGACCGGCGATATCGTGAAGGTGCGTGTGACGGAAGTCGACATCGCCCGAAAGCGGATTGGCCTGACGATGAAACTGGGCAGCCCGCCCGCCAGGCGCGACGGGCCGCAAGGGCATCGCGAGAACCGCTTTGAAGGCGCGGGTGCGCCCCGCCGCGGTCAGTCCTCACCGCAGCCGGCACAGGACGGTGCGATGGCGTCGGCCTTCGCCAAACTGCAAAACCTGCGCAAGTGAGCGGGCAGGGCGGCGCAGGCGCGACATGCCTGCCGACCGCTGCCGCCTAAGATTGAGACATGAAAGCGCTCCGTATTTACGCCGGCCCCAAGGCTCTGGCCCATATCAAAAAAGGCGGACTGCAGCCCGGCCATATCGGTGTGATTCCAGGTGCGGCGGGAGGGCCGAAAGGGCTCATCCTCGGGCCGCTGGACCGCTTCATCTTTGGTGACTGGCTGGCACCAACAACCCATCCAGTCCATCTCGTGGGCGCGTCAATAGGCGCCTGGCGTATGGCGACAGCCTGTCTGGATGACCCGGTGGCGGCATTCAGGCGGCTCGAGCATGATTACATCCACC
This sequence comes from Pseudomonadota bacterium, assembly GCA_040388075.1. Taxonomy (GTDB): domain Bacteria; phylum Pseudomonadota; class Gammaproteobacteria; order Burkholderiales; family Burkholderiaceae_C; genus Polaromonas. Next base: position 335,712 of record JAZKCN010000003.1, read on the forward strand.
AGCATTACGAGTTGCAGCCGGGGCAGAAAAGGCCGACTGCAGACTTTGTCAGCGAGCAGTTTGGCGAAAGCCTGAAGAGCTTTTATGGCGGCCGGGTGCAGGAAGTGCTGTCAAACCCTCGCTACAAATTGCATATCGTCACCTCGCGTGGCCGGCACCTGCTGGGTCGGGAGCACAAGATCGCCACGCCGCTGGGGTATCTGGGCGCTTTTCTTTCGAACGGCGTACATCGCAAAGCCATGGGCGCCTGGCTGGAGCGGGTGGTGTTTTCGACACCCGATGCACCGTTGCCCTTCCTGACCGGTGATTACCGGACGTGCCAGGTGCATCTGGACGCGGACAACTTCAACCCGGCGCTGCAGGCCAGCTGCTCGATTCCGTTTGTGCTGCGTTCCGTGCACAACATTCCGGGCGCGCCACCGGGGGCGTATTGGGACGGCGGCATCACCGATTACCACCTCCACCTGAGCTACGCCGCAGGGCTGGCAAACGGGCAGGATGCGGGCAACGCCGCCGGGCTGGTGCTGTACCCGCATTTCCAGAAGGCGGTGGTGCCGGGCTGGCTGGACAAGGGTCTCAAGTGGCGGCACAAGGCCACCCATTTCCTGGACAACATGGTCCTGCTGGCGCCCGACCCAGCGTGGGTCAAAACGCTGCCGAACGGAAAATTGCCCGACCGTACGGACTTCACGCGCTACGGCGTTGATCTGGTCGCACGCGTGAATACCTGGAAGGCCGCTGCAGGCGCCAGCCAGCAACTCGCTGATGAATTTGGAAATTGGCTGCACTCTCCTGATATCAACGCAATTTCGGCGTTGTAGCGATGGTGTTTATTGGTGGCTCTGCTTCATCGCAGCCAGCTCCAAAGAGCGCTATCGTGCTATCGGGCAATTGCTTTCACGTGATCGCCCTGGCTGCATTGGCCAGGGGCCGCACTGGTAAGATTCTTTGCAGAATATAGATGTCGCCTCACGCCCGCTGCAAAGGCGGTTGTGCGGCCTCCAGCAAGCCTGGGTCAGAAGGCCATCACACCAGATCGTTTGCGTACAGTTCTCCTGGAAGAAGCACCGTCGCGGGTGAGAATGTTTTGAAAGAACGGTTAGAAAATGCGTATGCGCCGGGTCATTGACGGTAAGTGGTGGGTAATTTCAGCCCTTATAAGCCTGGGCCCTCTATGGCTGGTACCTCGTGATTCATGGGATGGGGTAATTGGCTCTTACGGGTTGGCCACCGGTGATTTCAGCGGCCTTGTACCGTGGATTACCAATGCGAACTGGTATCTGCTCGACTGGTTTTACCGGGCGTTGGGACAGGTATGCCTTTTCACGGGTATTCCTCCATGGATCGTCGTTAAATCCGTCATCAGCGTTTGTGTGGTTCTGATCGCTGTTGAGGCCTCGCGATTTGGCGAAAGTGTATTGCGCCTGCCGCAAGAGGCTGCGCGCTGGATAGGCCCGCTCGTACTTGTATTTCCTGCCTGGGCAAACCTTTACAGCAGCGTTTTTATTTATTTGATTTTTATCTGGGCGACTCTTGCGGGTCACCGACTGCTTCATGAGCCGTCCGAACGGCTTGGCAGGGTCCTCAGCCTGTTTTTGGCGTGGGTTTTGATACTGGCAGGGTTTCAGATCAATTCAAATCTTGTGCTGGTTTTTGCACTGGAGGCTGCCAGATGGCTGTTGCGTGACAAACAGGAGCAATGGAACTGGCGCAGGACAGCCTTGCTGGTTTGTGCAAGTGTTGCCGTTTACGCGATGTTGCGCATTGCACTTTCACCAAGAGGAATCTACGCGGGGACCTACAACAATTTGCTTCTTCCCGTCTCCAGGGCCAACATAATTGCTGTGGTTAGTGCAATCGTGATGTATTGCACCTGGCTTCCTCTCTTTATACCGCCGCTTGCTGCCGCGTACTGGTTAAGGCAGAGGCAAGAATTGCGGAGCGGCGCTCAGTTGTTGTCAGAAGGCAGGGGTAAATCGGGCGCCGCATGTTTGGCTGCGCTGCTTCTGGTTATGGCTGCCGCGTTTCCATATATTGCCGTGGGCAAGGCGCCGATACTGTTTTTTTATAACCCGTTTCCTTTTTTGATATCGAACAATTCTCCAGTCAGCTTTACCGGAAGCCGGGACTTTCTGTTCCTCGCTGACAGCTGGAGTAGTCGGCATATGTTTGTAGCGATAGGTCCCATCGCGTTATTGATAGCCGCAATCGCTGCGAAGCTGTCAGGCGTCCCGGATGCCAGGGGTCTAAAAATCACAAGGGTGTCGCTTTTGGTCGCGTGGTGCACTCTTGCTGCATGTCTTCTATATACACATCATCTGAAGCTCAAGCGATTTGCTCTGGAGCAATCCCTGCTTAACTATCTTGCACAAACCGAACTTCCGCCTCCAGGAAAGGTTGACTTCGAGATTTCACCTTTCAATCGCCGCTTGTATGGCCCTTATGAATCCAATTACTGGCTTTGGCTGGTCTCTGGAAAAACGGTGTGGGCGTCGGCTGTATTTCATGACAATGAAGTCTCCCGCAAGATGACTCTTGACCAGCGCACCGGGTTTTTAAAGGATCTTCCTTCGGATCCCATGCAACATCGCTCGCATTTCATCATGCAGGACTATCAGCCTGGAGGCCTTTGCACGGTAATGCAAGTCACCATGCTTTTGCCGCAAAATTATCTTGCAATCCTTGGGGCCGGCCATCGTCCTGGACTTGTACCAGTCGCACTGGTCAACAGGAATTCAGCTGCGTGCGGTTGATGAGGAAGAGTTCCGCTTGAAGTTTATTCTTTCGCGCTCGACTACTCTCGGGCGCCTTACTACGTGACCAAGAATTGCGCCTACGTACTCTCCCAGTAAACCTATGAACAGTAGCTGGACGGAGGCAAAGAAAAACAGCCCGATCAACATCGGCGCCAAACCAACCGAAAACGTGTACCAGAAGGCTATTTTCAGTATCAGATAGACAAGAGAAACCAGAAGACTGAGGCCTGAAAGAAAAAAACCGGCCAAGGTTGCAAGCCGTAGTGGAAATCGCGAATGCGACGTGATACCCAGCATGGCATAGTCATAGAGGCGGTACCAGTTATATGTAGTGACGCCGCGCGCTCTCGCCGGCTGGATGTAACTGATGCATACAGGAGAAAATCCCAGTTCTGTAATCAAGCCCCGCAAGTAAGGGTAGGGGTCTTCAATTTCTGCAAGCAAGTCCAACACCTGACGGTCATACAGGCCGTATCCGGAGAAATTCTGGATCAAGGGAACATCTGCAATTCTTGCGATCAGCCGGTAATAAATTCTGCGCAAGGCAAACATGAGTGCCGACTCCCTGGACGCCGGTTTGACGCCTATGACCGCAGGTGCGCCCTCCAGCCAGTGCTTCACGAAATCTGCCATTAACACCGGGGGGTCCTGCAAGTCAGCAACCAGCAGGATGGCGGCGTCTCCTTCGGCTTGCATCAACCCATGATATGGGGAGCGGATCGCCCCGAAGTTGCGGGCATTCACTATGACCTTGACCTTGCTGTCGGCAGCCGCAAGGCGTCTTAATATCGCTAATGTGCCGTCCGTAGAGGCGTTATCAATAAACAAATGTTCGTGAACAACGCCCTCGATTTTCTCGAAAACCGCACAGGTTTGCCTGTAAACGTCTTCCACGTTGTCCATTTCATTGAAGCAGGGCGTAACGACTGTGATGAGCTTCATGATTTGTAAAATACGTAGTGGCGTTGCAGGCCATAAGTAACAAAAGCCAGTGGAAGAATGATAAATGCATTGGCCAAATACACATTGAATCCAAGTTTTAACAATACGGCAACTGCCGCTACGTTGATAAGGTAGACAAGAAAGTAGATTGCAGCAAAACGTAAGAAACTCGGGTTGCGGGCATTGCCGAAAACCGCCGTTCTGGTGCTGTAGAAATTCCATATCACCCCACCAACGGTGGCAAGTGCAATCGCAACAGGATAGGCCAGTCCAGCAAATACAAGCAAGGCAAACAGGCTATATCCAACAGCGGTGTTAATAGCGCCGACCAGAAGGAAACGAATAAATCGATGAGTCAGCACAGGCTCTACGATTGGGCGAGTTGCGCTTCAGGAATACCCCAGAAGGACATCGGCTCAGATGTGGAATAGGGAATGGCACCGAAATCAAGTTTTGGCCGCCAGTCTGAATGCTGTAAATAATTCTCCACGAAAGTCTTTATCTTCGTCGGATGGCCAGAGCAGACATTGGCTAGCAATGTAGCTCCTGGATGTTCCGAGTTGAGCAGATCTGCCAATTGCCTGCCGCCTTCGGCAGCTGGAATGAAATCCCGTTCCTGCTCGCCTCCGGACATGAGGAAAGAGGCTTGGCGCTGCCTGACGGCAAGATTCAGTGAAGGAATCAGGCTTCGAGGGTTCTGGCCTTCGCCCCACATGTAAAAAATCCTGCCCCAAACCAGCTGGAACGGGGTTTGGCGCTGCAGGTATTGAAGCTGCCTTCTGAGGCCATCTTTCGCGATGCCATAAGCCGTCACTGGATTCGGGGGCAGGTTTGCTGACAGTCCTCCCGACTGCATTCCGTATTCCAGACACGTCCCGCTCACCATCACATTTCGGATCCCGGCTCCTACGCAAGACCGTATGAAACGCCAACTGCCTGTCATGCTTTTTTCGAAATGGTCAAGTGAGTGATTGTTGCCAACGTCCCCCCATGCCAGATGAACAAGCCAGTCAGGCGCGGGCCCGGTAAAGGAAGGCAGGTCGTCCAGCGTCTCGGTCAACGGGTCACATTCAAGCTTTGTCGTGCCATCAAGCCAGGGGCAGCGGTCCATAAACTGGATGGAACGCCCCAGTGCAATGATTCTGTAGTCTGCTGACCGAATGCTTTGGATGAGGTGCCTTCCGACAAAGCCGGTAGCACCGGTAACCAATATGGTCCGCATGTCAATTGGAGACGTTTAATGGTGCATCTATCGAAAAATCTGGAATGGCGCGCACAAGGCAAATGGGCCAGTCCACCGTTTTCTCAACCTGGGTTTTCACTTCGGCATAAATGTTCCAGGGAAAGACAATCAGGAAATCCGGGCGTATGGAGGTCATTGCCGCAGGTGCAAGTACGGGTATGCGACTACCCGGCAAAAATTTGCCTTGCTTTGACTGTGCAGCATCAAATACAACTTTGAGCAGATCGGGTTTAATGCCGCAGTAGTTAAGAAGAGTGTTGCCCTTGGCGGCTGCACCATATGCTGCGACTTTCTTTCCCAGCCGCTTTTGCGTCAAAAGGAAATCAAGCATTGCCAGCTTGATGGCTGCTGCATGATCTTGCAGATTGTTATATGTGGCGCGCGTGCCTAATCCAGCACGGGATTCCGTATCAAGCATCTTATGAACAGATTCGTTTGTCGCGATTGCTGCAGCGGCGTGACAGCCCCATACGCGAAGGCTTCCTCCATGAGTGGGAATTACATCGATGTCGTATACACGCAAGCCCGCTTTTTCGAAAATGCGTTTAACGGTTCCAAGCGAGAGGTATGAATAATGCTCGTGATAGACCGTGTCAAACTGGTTGTAGCCAATAAGATTCAACAGGTGAGGGAACTCAAGGGTTATCGACCCGCTTTCCTTAAGCAGGCAAGCCATACCTGCAGTGAAATCGTTTATATCCGGGACATGTGCAAAAACGTTGTTTCCTATGATGAGATCTGCGTGTTTTCCTGTCGACGCCAGGCTCATTCCAAGATTCAGATTGAAGAATTCTCTTAATACGGGTATGCCTATCTCGGTTGCCGCTTGGGCAGTACTGGCTGTTGGCTCGATTCCAAGGCATGGAATTCCTGCGGCCATAAAATTTTTCAGCAAATATCCGTCATTCGACGCGATTTCGATGACGTGGCTTGACGCGTGCAAATCCAGCCTGTCAATTGCGATTTTTGAATAGGTCTTGGCATGGTCCAGCCAGCTGGAAGATACCGAAGAAAAATAAACGTAGTCATCCGTAAACAACTCGGATGAGCGGGAGAAATCTTCTGTTTGAAGCAACCAGCAGTTTTCGCAAACGCGCAGCTTTAAAGGATAAAAAACTTCGGGCTGTGATAACTGCTCGAGCAACAGAAAATTGTTTGAGGGCGGTGCCGTACCCAGATCCAGGCAGGGAGCGCCTAAAGCAGCATGACAGTGGCGACACCTCATCATCTGGACCCAATCCCTCTGGCGTTGCAGTATTCATCAATTTGCCGGGAAGTTACCTGGCGCATATCCTCACCAGCCTCAAAGGCATGCTGCCACTGCACTATCTTGTCTAGCGCCGTATCAAGGGTCCATTGAGGACGCCATGAGAGACGCGTGCGTGTTTTGGAGCAGTCAAGCCGAAGAATGCCGGCTTCATGTGGACGACTTTCTGAAGCCCCTTCAGCGTGCCAGCGCGCCTCATTTCCATATAAGTTGCCCAGCTGGTCGGCGACCCAGCGTACTGGCTGCGTATCCTCATCCGAAGGTCCGAAGTTCCATGCCTCGCTGAATTCGGCAGGGCTTCCCACCAAACGTTCTACAAGCCCGAGATACCCCGCCAGCGGCTCCAGAACATGCTGCCAAGGTCGGATGGCGTCGGGATTTCTTATGCCAGTGGAAATGCCCTGACTGAAAGCAGTCAGCAGATCAGGAACCAGTCTGTCCTGACTGGAATCACCTCCTCCTATGACGTTGCCGGCGCGTGCGGTAGCGATTCCCAGTTTCCGCGAGATGTTAAAAAATGAAGAACGGTAGGCAGCGCAAGCCATCTCTGCACAAGCTTTGCTACTGCTGTAAGGATCATGGCCACCGAGGCGGTCAGTTTCGCGATATCCCCATGGCCACTCGCGGTTTTCATAACACTTGTCTGTCGTAACCACAACCGCAGCCTTGATGCTTTCGCAATGGCGGACGGCCTCAAGAACATTGACGGTGCCCATCAGGTTCGTACTGTAGGTGTCAATCGGATCGCTGTAAGACGCCCTCACCAGCGACTGTGCTGCCATGTGAATGACTACCTCGGGCCGGGCCGCTTCCATTGAATCTCGAAGCTCTTTGAGATCACGAACATCCTGAGCGACAAACGCCCCCGGTTTTCCTGCCTGTATGAGGTTGAACAGCCCGTTGCTTGGGGCAGCAAGCGAATAGCCTGTCACTTCTGCCCCCATTTTTTCAAGCCATAGAAGTAACCAGCTACCTTTAAAGCCTGTATGACCAGTCAGGAATACCCGACGATCTTTCCAGAATGCCGCGTTCACCGCAGGGCTCACCATGTCTTCCATGGCGCCTCATTCTTTGCCCACAAGGCTTCAAGAAAATTTCGATCCCTCAAAGTATCCATGGGGTGCCAGAAACCGTTGTGAAAATATGCCGAAAGCTGACCTTCCGCAGCCATCGCCTGCAACGGCTCATGTTCCCAGATTGTGCTGTCATCCAAAAGGTAGCCAAGCACTTTTGGCGACAGGACAAAAAATCCTCCGTTAATCCAGCCGCCTTCGCCCTGCGGTTTTTCCTGAAAACCGACGACCCTGTCCTGCTCAAGACGCAAAGCACCAAACCTCCCAGGTGGCTGGACTGCGGTCAGAGTTGCCAGGGAACCGCTTTTCTTGTGAAATTCAATAAGCATTTGAATGTCCACATCAGCTACACCATCACCATATGTAAAGCAGAAATCCTCGTTATCAAGATATGGCGCCACTCTCTTGAGCCGACCTCCGGTCATCGTGTTATCGCCTGTGTTTATCAGGGTGATCCGCCAAGGCTCTGCGTTTCGCTGGTGTACTTCCATGCTATTTTTTTCCAGATCGAAAGTGACGTCCGACATGTGCAAAAAATAATTGGCAAAGTATTCTTTAATCAGGTAACCCTTGTAGCCGCAACAGATGATGAAGTCATTCACTCCGTGCTGCGAGTAAATTTTCAGAATATGCCAAAGTATGGGCATGCCACCGATTTCGATCATCGGCTTGGGCTTGATGACGGTTTCTTCCGAAATGCGCGTGCCAAGGCCCCCAGCCAGAATTACTGCTTTCATGGTGTGTTTATATTTGTATTGATTCTTGCACGATTGATAAATTGGCAACGCATGGTTGAGTGCTAAACAAGTTTTTTGACGAGCACCTGGCTTTTGCGGTCCCAGTTGTACTTCCGTTTGCGGGCATCCGGCAGCCAGTCAGGGTCTACCTGCACAAAGCCGCGTTTGATAAACCAGTGCATGGTGCGTGTGGTCAATACAAAAATGCTTTGCAGGCCAGCTGCACGGGCTCGCTGCTCTATCCGTTTGAGGATTTTTTCGCCATCACCCTGGCCCTGGCTTTGCGGGGACACGGTGAGTGCGGCCATCTCCGCAGTCCTGGCTTCTGGATAGGGGTATAGCGCTGCGCAGGCGAAGATAACGCCATCGTGCTCTATAACGCTATACAGTTCCGCATCCCGTTCGATTTCGGTGCGGCCGCGTTTGACCAGCGTTCCATCTTTCTCGAACGGCTCTATCAGCTGCAATATGCCGCCAACGTCATCCGGCGTGGCCTCGCGAAGGCTCTCCAGTTTCTCGTCAATCACCATGGTGCCAATGCCGTCGTGCACGTAAATTTCCAGCAGTAAGGCACCGTCAATCGCAAACGGAAGGATATGACTGCGTTCGACACCCGCCTTGCAGGCTTTTACGCAATGCTGCAGGTAAAACGCGGTGTCCGAGGGCCGCTCCGCTGGCGAAATGCTGGACAGCAGCTTTTCAGCTGCAGCCAGCGGCAATTCGGTGTCGATCGGATTGTCTTCGCCTTCGGGCTGGTCGGGAGCCAGGCGGATGCCCGGAATTTCGGTCAGGAAAATCAGCTTGTCGGCCTGAAGGGCGATGGCTACGGAGGTTGCAACCTCCTCCATGGTCAGGTTGAAGGCTTCTCCCGTAGGAGAGAATCCAAATGGTGACAGCAACACCATTGCACCGAAATTCAAAGTGGTGGTGATGCCAGCCACGTCAACTTTTCGTACCAGCCCCGAGTGCTGGAAATCAACCCCATCCATGATGCCGACGGGACGGGCTGTGATGAAGTTCCCTGAGATCACCCGGATAGTTGCCCCTGCCATGGGCGTGTTGGGCAGACCCTGGCTGAAAGCCGCTTCAATTTCGTAGCGCAATTGACCGGCAGCCTCCTGCGCGCAGTCCAGTGCGATTTCATCGGTGATGCGCATACCGTGGGAATATTTGGCGGCATGCCCCTTGGCCTTGAGTTGTTCGTTCACCTGTGGCCTGAAGCCATGCACCAGAACAATCTTGACGCCCATGCTCTGTATCAGTGCCAGGTCCTGCGCAATATGCTGCAGCTTTCCAGCCGCAATGGCTTCACCTGCAATGCCCACTACAAAGGTTTTCCCCCGGTGGGTGTGGATGTACGGTGCAACCGAACGGAACCACGGTACAAATGTGAAATTGAAGACGGCAGACATGGGCACGCTTTCGAGGGTCTGGTATGCAGGAACAGCCGGTGAGGAGGAGTGGCTTTGGGTGGCAGAAATAAGTGTAAGGCACTATCCCCACCGTCGACGGCGTCTCTGTAGCGACACAGACCAGCCGTAAACGAGAGGTCCGGGTTGCCGGATTGCGCTGGCCCGGTTATCTTCAAACGCGATGGAAATACTGGCAATTGGCTTTTGGGGTTGTTTTTTCGGAATGACCGCTTTTATTCTGGCTGGTGCCGCGCTGGCCTATTTCCGGTCGCTCCACCGTATCGCCATCAATGCAGCCCTGTCAGGCTTTGCATCGGCATTTTTTGTACTCGCCTTCCTGGATGTATTGCCCATCAGTGATGAGGACGTCCTGGCCCGCTTCCTGGCACATTTGTCTATTTTGGTGTCAAGCATGCTGGCCTACCAGCTACTTTCGCTATTGGGCATGCTGCGATCACAAAAAGCCCGTTTTTATGCGGCAGGTGGGCTCGTAACACTGGCTTTTTTTGTCATCCTGGTGTGCTGGTTGATGGGGCCATTCCAGTCGCTGCAACTCGGCATTTCCGCCGCCAGTCTGCTGGCCGCCGTTGGAGTAGCCGTTTGCGTGCGAAGCGCAACCAGGGGCATCAGGCTGGGCGGTACTGCGCTGATCAGCGTGTGCTGCATGCTGGTGGCGCTGGGAGGGCTGGGCTCGATAGCCCTTAATCGCCATCAACCCTTGTGGGGCGTGCATGTCATTAGCGCAGTGGCCGCGATGCTTTACCTGATGACCATGGCCTATGTTCTGTGGGTGCGTTATTCCTACCTGATTGAATTGCAGCAGGTCATGGCCCACGGTCCGTCCTATGACCCGGTAACGCGCATGCGTTCGCATGAAGAGACCGGGCAGCTGGTCGGCGAAGTTTTCAAGAGCTTTCGCCACCAGCCGGAGCCGCTTGGCCTTATCGTGCTGACTATCGCCAATTTGTATGCGCTGGAAAAACTTCACGGACCTGCGGCGGCAAACATTGCCCTGTTTGTGTGTGCCGGCCGCCTTCGTCGCCTGGTGCCTTCACAGATGGAGATGGGGCGGCTAGGCAATGATGGTTTTTTACTGATCATGCGCAATTGCCACGAGAGTGGCCGACTGATCCGTGTGGCTCGCCTGATCGAGTCACGCCTGCGCAAGTCCGTCACCCTCAAAACAAGCCTGGATGCCGCCAGGTTTGAAACGGACGGCACGGTCTGGGTTGCCGAAATAGGCGTCGGTGTCTTGCGCCTGAACAATCCGGCCGTCAGGGGGCCCAGCGCCATCGCCATGGCACGCGGCATGTCACGAACCGCCATCAGTTATGAAAGCCGGGTTGCGTGGTTTGACCACACCAGTTCTGAAATCGTCGAGTTGCCGGTACTGGCTTCCGCGCGTTAGCCTGTCAACGGCAGCTGCAGCACCGATAATCTACGGCTTTGAGCCGTATTCCCTTGCAATTGTCTTCTACTCCGGAAACCCCCAAACTGGCCATAGAGTTCCCAGAATCGCTTCCCGTATCCGGCAAGCGGGAGGAAATCATGGCCGCCATGCAGGCACACCAGGTCATCATCGTCTGTGGTGAGACCGGATCCGGCAAGACCACGCAGTTGCCAAAGATTGCCCTTAGCCTCGGGCGCGGCAAGCTCAACTACCCGGCGAGCCAGCGTGGTCGGCTGATAGGCCATACACAGCCGCGGCGCATTGCCGCGTCCAGTGTCGCAAAACGTATTGCGGAAGAGCTGAAGACACCTCTTGGTGATGTCGTTGGCTACAAGGTCCGCTTCCAGGACCGCCTGAGCCGCGATGCCTCAGTGAAACTGATGACGGACGGGATATTGCTGGCGGAGACGCAAACAGATCCTCTTTTGAATGCCTACGACACCATCATCATCGATGAGGCCCACGAGCGCAGCCTGAACATCGACTTCCTGCTCGGCTATCTGCGGCAATTGCTGCCGCGTCGCCCGGACCTGAAGATTGTGGTGACTTCCGCGACTATTGACGCGCAACGTTTTGCTGACTATTTCGCCTCAGCCAAAGGGCCGGCACCGGTAATCATGGTGTCGGGCCGCATGTTTCCGGTCGAGCAGCGTTACAGGCCTTTTGAAGATTCGCGTGACTATGACCTTAATGACGCGATCGCGGATGCTGTCGACGAGCTGTGGGTTGCGCCAGGTAGTGCTGGCGATATCCTGGTTTTTCTTCCTGGTGAGCGCGAGATCCGCGAAGCGGCTGAGCATTTACGCAAACATCTGGCGCCCAAACCCCTGTTTCGCAACGCCGAAGTGCTACCGCTGTTTGCCCGCCTGAGCCAGGCTGAGCAAGACCGGATTTTTGACGGCCATACTGGCCGGCGCATCGTGCTGGCAACCAATGTGGCGGAAACCTCATTGACTGTGCCGGGCATCAGGTATGTGATTGATGCAGGGACGGCACGCGTCAAGAGGTACAGCTTTCGCAGCAAGGTCGAGCAATTGATGGTGGAGCCTATCTCTCAGGCTGCGGCAAACCAGCGTGCGGGCCGTTGTGGCCGCGTGGCAGATGGAATCTGCATACGCCTTTACGATGAAAAGGACTTTGTCGGGCGGGACCGCTTCACGGACCCGGAAATACTGCGCAGCTCGCTTGCCTCTGTAATCCTGCGCATGAAGGCCTTGCATCTGGGCGCGGTCGAAGACTTCGCCTTCATCGAGGCGCCGCAAAAGCGCGCGATTGTGGACGGCTACCAGTTGCTGTCGGAACTTGGGGCAGTCACTGCAGACAATGAGTTGACCGCAGTTGGCCATACGCTGGCCAAACTTCCGCTCGATCCGCGTGTGGGCCGCATGATTCTTGAGGCCAGGGAACGCAAGGCGCTGGACGAAGTGCTGGTCATCGCCAGCGCACTCAGCGTGCAGGATGTGCGTGACAGGCCGATGGAAAAGCAGGCGCAGGCGGACCAGCAGCACGCCAAGTTTGATGATGAAAAAAGCGAATTCAGCGGCTATCTGAAACTCTGGAAATGGTTGACCGATTCCCGCGGTGGACGTGGCAACGAACACAAGCTGTCCAACCGGCAATACGAAAACCTGCTGCGGGAAAACTACATCAACATTCGCCGTGTGCGGGAGTGGCGTGATATCCATTCACAGCTCCACAGCGTGGTCGGTGAGCAGAAATGGGTATTGAACGACCAGCCTGCATCTTATGAACAATTGCACCTGTCCATGCTCTGCGGGCTTCTTGGCAACATAGGCTGCAAAAGTGATGAGGAAGACTGGTACTTGGGCGCGCGTGGCATCAAGTTTTACCGCCATCCTGGGGCGCGTTTGAGTAAAAAACCCGGCCGCTGGATTGTGGTGGCTGAACTGGTGGAGACAACGCGGCTGTTCGGGCGCGGCATTGCCAACATTGATCCGGCCTGGATTGAGCAGGTAGGGGGGCACTTGCTGAGCAAGCAACTGCTTGATCCGCATTGGGAAAAGAAAGCTGCGCAAGTGACGGCTCTGGAGCGTGCAACGCTGTATGGCCTGGCTGTCTATAACGGCCGGCGTGTCAATTTCGGCCGGGTGGATCCTGTCACCGCCCGGGAAATTTTCATACGCGAAGCGCTGGTTGCCGGAAACTGGGATACCAGGCTGCCGTTCCTCGCCGCGAACCAGAAACTTGTGCAGCAAGTGCAAGACCTCGAGCACAAGGCGCGACGTCAGGACGTGCTCGTTGACGAGGAACTAATTTACGCCTATTACGACCAACAGTTGCCAGATGATGTTTATGGCGGCGCAAGTTTTGAGCATTGGTACCGCGAGGAGGTGAAAAATCGGCCGCAGTTGCTGCTGCTCACACGCGAAGAACTGATGCGCCATGAGGCTGCAGGCGTCACCAGCCAGTCATTCCCGAAAGTCGTTAGATTGGGCGGGGTGGACTGCATGGCCAGTTACCTGCATGAGCCCGGTGTTCCCAAGGATGGCATTACCGTGGATGTGCCGCTGATTGCCCTCAATCAGGTCAATGAAGAGCGTTGCGAGTGGCTGGTGCCAGGCATGCTGAAGGACAAGGTCCAGGCACTTATTAAAACCCTTCACCAACGACCCCGTTCGAGATTGGTGCCCCTCCCAGAAACTGCTGGGCGCATGACCGAGCAGCTTAACCAGCCAGAAGTTTTCGGCACTGGTTCGCTGACGGATGCCGTGCTCAAGCTGGTGCGAGATGCGACCTCGCTGGACATCAAACGTGCAGACATGAAACTGGAAATGTTGCCGCCTCATCTGTTTATGAATTTCCGTGTGCTCGACGATCATGGTCGGCAATTGGGCATGGGCCGTAGCTTGGGCGGCCTCAAGGGGGAACTTGGCTTGCAGGCTCGAGGGGCGTTTCAGGCGCTTGCCGGGCTTAAAAATCTCACCCGGCCTGGAAACGACGTCAGACTGGAGCAGGGGGGCGACGGCAGGAAGGGCGCTAACGGTCTTATCACCGCAGCAGCACCTGCGCAACCAATCGGCAACGGTGCAGTGGCGCAGCCCACACCATTAAAAACTCCCGAACGCTATGCGTCCTGGAGTTTTGGCGAACTGCCAGAATTGATGGAAATACGCAAAGGATCGCAGACGCTGATCGGGTTTCCGGCGCTTGTAGATTTGGGTGATGCCGTCACCATCCAAGTGTTTGACGAACCGGAAATCGCGACGACCAAACATCGTGATGGTCTGCGCAGGCTTTTTTCCTTGCAGATAAAGGATGCCCTCAAGTACCTGGAAAAAAACCTGCCGGACCTGCAGAAAATGGCGACCAGCTACATGCTGGTGGGTCGGAGTGCAGATAATTCCGGGGGCGGCACTCTGGAAGAACTGCGTACCCAGATCATTGAGGTCGCGCTCGACAAGGCCTTCCTGATGGATCCGTTGCCCGTGGATGCAACCACCTTCACAAAGCGTGTGGATGAGGGACGGGGACGCCTGACCCTGATAGCGAGCGAAGTGGCTAGGCTTGCGGCTGGCATTCTGCTCGAATACGCCACTGCAGCACGCAAGATAAAGGACAGCAAACATGCTCCCGATGCTTGCGCTGACACATCCCAGCAACTGCAGCGTCTGGTTCCAAAGCGGTTTCTCACAGTCACCCCATATGCCCAGTTGCAGCATTTTTCGCGCTACCTGAAGGCCATTACCCTTAGGCTGGAGAAATGGCGAGCTGACCCGGCACGGGACGCTGTGCGCATGGCAGAGTTAAAGCCCCTGGAACAACGCTATTGGCGGATGGTGGTTGATCGAAAGGGCGCAACAGACTCACGCATGCAAGAATTTCGCTGGTTACTGGAGGAGTTGCGTGTAAGCTTTTTCGCCCAGGAATTACGTACACCGCAGCCAGTGAGCATCAAGCGGCTTGATAAAGCCTGGCAGCAACTTCAAAGCTGAAAGCAGCGCAGCATAAAAAAGCCTTGCAAAGCTGCAAGGCTTTTCGTGCGAAGAGGCGTTGGATACTATGTCTAGATTCGCCCCATCAGCAGAAGAATGATCAGGATGACGACCACCAGACCCAAACCGCCACTAGGACCGTAACCCCAGTTGCGACTGTGACCCCATGTCGGCAAAGCGCCGATCAGGATCAGGATCAGGATGATGAGAAGAATCAGCGAAATGGACATTGAAGGCTCCTTTGTGTTGTTAAACAGATTTTTGCGTGGTGCCGCAAAAATCCCAACAGGCGCAAGCCGCGTCCGCTCGTCAGGGAAAGGCTGACAGCGCCAGCCTACAGTTTGGCAAGCCGCTCAAGCGCCGACTGCAGCGTTTCATCCCTTTTTGCGAAGCAGAAGCGGACCACGCGCTGATCGAAACCATCGCTATAAAACGCAGACAGCGGGATCGCTGCGACTCCCACTTCCGTCGTCAGCCATTTGCAGAACTCGGCTTCCTCAAGGTCGCTGACATCCGAGATATCAACACACTGGAAATAGCTCCCTTCACTCGGGAGCAGTCTCAAGCGTGTTTTTGACAGGCCTTCACGAAACAGGTCGCGTTTACGCTGGTAAAACGCAGGCAGATCAAGGTAAGGCCGTTCGTCCACCATATAACTAGCAAGACCATATTGCACCGGTGTATTGACGGTAAACACATTGAATTGGTGAACCTTGCGGAACTCGGCAGTCATGCTCGCAGGCGCGGCGACATAACCGACCTTCCAGCCCGTGACGTGATAGGTCTTGCCGAAACTACTGACGATAAAGGCGCGAGCTGCCAAGCCTGGAAAGCGTGTGGCGCTCTGGTGTATGTGCCCCTTGTCTGCATCGAACACCATGTGCTCGTAGACCTCATCGCTGATCAGCAGTACCTCGGTAGGCGCGAGTATCTCCTGGAGCTTGAGCATGTCTGCCTCTGTCCAAACGGTAGCGCTGGGATTGTGCGGAGAGTTGATGAGGATGGCACGTGTTCGGGGCGTTATCGCAGCACTGATCCGGTCAAAATCGGGCCTGAAGGTTCCCGGCGTCAGCGGTACACGCACAACCACGCCACCTGCGAGCTCGATATTGGGTACATAACTGTCGTAACAGGGCTCCAGAACTATCACCTCGTCACCTGGATGCACGATAGCCAGGATGACCGTGATGATGGCCTGCGTGGCGCCGGCGGTAACTGTGATCTCGTTAGCCGGTTCGTATTTCCGACCATGCAGCTTGAGTATCTTCGCTGAAATGGTCTCCCGCAAAACGGCTACGCCCGCCATGGGGGGATACTGGTTAAGGCCGAGCACCATGGCTTCATTGACTGCGCCGACCAGCCGTGGGTCACACTCGAAGTCCGGGAAACCCTGCCCAAGATTTACCGCATTGTTCTCGGCCGCAAGCCCTGACATTACGGTAAAGATAGTTGTGCCCACTGCGGGCAACCTGGTTTTAAGCGTGGGCGTGCGCACTGCAAGCATGTTCATGGCAGTTGTCTCTTTTTTTGGGGAATTCAAACTTCGTAGTCGCTAACGTGGCCGGACATCACTTTTTCGATCACGCTGCGATCGAGGCGGTCGCTGAGCAGGCTGGCGAAAGTGTAGACAAAGTTTCTCAGGTAGGCGCTACGCTTGAAGGCTACGCGAGCAATGTTGACGCCGAACAGCGGGCCTGCAGGAATAGCCAGCAGGTCGCTGTTGGTGCCGTCATCCTTGATGGCCATTTCCGCAACAATGCCCACACCCAAGCCCAGGCGCACGTAGGTCTTGATCACATCAGAGTCAATCGCCTCCAGCGCGATACGCGGCTGCAGGCGCTTTGCTGCAAACGCTTCATCAATTTTCGTACGTCCGGTAAACGATGGGTGGTAGGTAATGAGCGGTTCTGCTGCCAGGTCATCAAGTGTGATTTTTTCCTTGTTGGCCAAAGGATGGGCGACAGGTATCACCAGCATGTGCTGCCATTCGTAGCAGGGCAGGGTCACCAGCTCAGCATACTGGGTGAGTGACTCTGTGGCGATGCCGATTTCAGCGACTTCATCGATCACCATCTTGGCGACTTGGTCGGGTGAACCCTGGTGCAGGCTGACGTTGACCTTTGGAAACGCCTCCCGCAGTTTTGCCACTGGCTGCGGCAATACATAGCGCGCCTGTGTATGGGTTGTGGCGATGGACAGTGTGCCGCTGTCTTGTGAAGAAAACTGCTCACCGATGCGCCGCAGGTTACCTACCTCGCGCATGATGACCTCAATACTCTTGAGCACATGGTCGCCGGGTTCGGTCACGCGCTTCAAACGTTTGCCATGGCGTGCGAAAATTTCAACACCCAGTTCCTCTTCCAGTTCAATGATGGCTTTGGACACACCAGGTTGGGAGGTATGTAAAGCGCGCGCAGTCTCTGTCAAATTCAGATTGCGGCGAACGGCTTCTTGAACAAATCGGAATTGATGAAGGTTCATATCATTTTTTGGCTAATTATTGAATTTATTATGCCATTAAACTACTAAGACATTGTCTTCAGGGCCAGCTTCACAGATCTGTCCAGGCATCAGTCTGATAGCGCGATCTCCGCCAGCAAACCCGTCAGTTGAATTGACTCGCCAGCCGCAGGCAGCAGTTCCAGATGGATGTCAGGGTGTGTTGCCTGGACCTGCTTTAGAAGCTTGGGGATATCTTCACGGGCATGTTTTCCGACTCCGAAAAAAACAGGAAACACCTTTAACCGTTTAGCACCTGCTCCAACAAGCTGTTCAGCCGCCTCTGCCAGCGTGGGTCCGCATAGCTCAAGATAGGCGCACAGCACTGGCGTAGTCGGCTGGCGCAAGACGATCTGCAGCGCCACCGCCTCAATGGGACCACGCCACACGGGATCGCGGGACCCATGTGCCAACAAGATGATGCCGGTGGTCAAGGTACTACCGCCTCAATACCAGCCAGCCAAATGCCCCGAGCGAGATAGCCATGTATAGCAAGCCAGGTGTGGCGGCCGCAATCCAGGGTTGCCAATTCTGCAAATTGCCGACATAGCCAAATACGTTGTTCAGCAGGAAAAAGCTGATACCTATCATCACGCCCGCAAACACATAGGTCGCGATGCCGCCCGAACGGAAATGCAGGTAGGCAAAGGGCAGGGCCAGGATAACCATCACCAGGCAGCTCAATGGATAAAAAACCTTTTTCCAGAACTCTATTTCGTAGCGTTGCGCGGTCTGCCCGTTCGCGTCCAGATGCCGTATGTAGGTAAACAGGTCATAGGTGCTCATCCGCTCGGGCTTGAGTAGCGCCACCGACACCATTTCCTGCGAAATTTCAGTAGGCCAGCGAAAGCTCTCCAGGCTGATCCGGGTAACACCCGCTACCGGCTTGCCTTGCTCGGCAGGAACTGGGATGCCCGCCGACCGAATATCGAACTCTGACCGTACCGCCTTTTTTAATTGCCAGGAGTCGTCATCTCCGAAAGTGGCCAGTGGCGACTGTGTGATGGAGACCACCAGCCCCTTGTTGTCGAACTCAAAAATCTGCACGCCTTGCATTTCGTTGCGGGGGGTCAGGATTTTTACGTTCGCGACATAGGTGTTGTAGGCCTGCCTTTCTTTCAACCAGGCGCCTGTCTGGCCTACCGTCGTCGCGCTTTGGTAGCGCGCCTTGAGCAATTGGGCCGCGCGTTCAGTTGCCGGTGCGATGTAGTCGCCGATCAGGAAACTCAGCACGACAAAGATGGCGCCCAGTCCCAATAGCAGTTTCAACGCCCGCCAAGGATCCAGACCACTGGTGCGCAGTATGGTGTATTCCGAACTTTGGGCCAGTCTGGCCATTACAAAAATCGTGCCTATGAGTACCGAAATTGGCAGCAGTTCGTAAAGGTGGTTGGGTACCAGCAGTGCCACATAGAGCAGTGCATGCCTGATCTGGTAGATGTCACTGGCAGTCGGCAATCCGTTACTCCTGCCCAGGTACTGCAGTTCATCAACAAGATCAAAGAAGAAAAACAGCGCTAGGAAACCCATCGCCACCAGAGCAATTGAACCCAGCACTTCCCCGTAAATCAACCTGCGTATGGTCTTCATGTTGTTTCGCTCCCCGCATTCATGCGGCGGCGCAGGGCCGAGCGTAAGGTCCAGTTGTTATGCCGCTTCGCAAGCCATCCCAGACCAAGCAGCAGCACGCCGCCATGCAGCAAGAGCATCAAGCTGCCAAAGCCTATGCGGCCACCGAAAATCCAGCTTTGCCCGAGGTTGATAAGGTTGTTATAGACAAGAAAAGTCAGGACTACAAAAACCAGGTTTCCACTGCGTCCGCCGCGCGGGTTGACGCTGGCTAGCGCGGTTGCAAGCACCACAAAATTGATGGCAGCAATTGCCAGCCCCAGCCGCCATGCCAGCTCGCTGATGTTGGCGGGTGTAGGGGCGCCTAGCAGTACTGGAATTGACAGTAGCTTGGCTTCGGTGATTTCAGAGTTGAGCGGTGCTGCGTCACCTGCATTGCTTCCGTATTCTTCAAATTCGCTGATCTTGAGCGCTGATTTGCCGATTTCGTTTTCCATTCGCTGGCCGTTTTCAAGCACCAGTACCTGCGTATCCCCCTTGGTGTCAATCCTGCCCGCGCGTGCCGTGGTAACTGAACTCTTTCCCCGTTCATTGGCGGCGATAAAAACGTTGCTGCTTGACTTTGTGGCGGTCGATGCGTCGCGGTCTATGAAAAATACCCGGTTGCCATTCGAGGATTCCTGGAATTGCCCCGGGGCGATGCGATCAAGGTCGCTGCGACCCTCATAGCGTTCTTTCATGTCCTTGGTTTGCTGATTGGTCCATGGCCAGACAAACAGTGAGGTCAGCGCAATAATCAGCAACACAGGCCAGGAAAATCGAAACAGTGGCCGCAAAAATCCTGCAAGCCCCCGTCCGCTGGTAAACCAGACAACCATCTCACTGTCCCGGTACATGCGCGAAAGCGTCCCCACCATGGAAATGAACAGGGACAGCGTCAATATGGTTGGCAGCCGCCCGAGCGCCGAGTACGCCATGAAAAGCATCACATCCTGCGGGTTGATGATGCCGCGCGAGGCTTGACCAAGCGTGCGGATCAGCACAATAGTCAGGACTATTGTGATGAGGACCACCAGAGTGGCGCCGAAGCTGCGTGCAAGCTCTCTGCGAATCGAAGATTGGAATAACATTGACTAAATTAAACGCTTTTGTCTCTTGGTGGCTTGCGGCCCCATAAAGGGTCCTTGGCTTCCCGCCCAACCATGCCTTGTTTATTCATTCTGATCGGCCAAATCTTCAATTATGGACTTTGAACTTAAAACATTGAGCTTTGCACGCGTTTGTGCTGAAAAATGCGATGCCCTGGTGGTTCTGGTCGCGCAGGAGCCCGCCTTCTCCAGCCGGAATGACGATGCCCTTTCCCGGCTGGCTGCCCAAGCCGTGAAGGCTGGCGACTTTGATGGCAAAGCGGGCAAACTGCTGGCCAGCTACAGGCCAGCTGGTATGGCGGCGACCCGTCTGGTGCTGGCAGGTGCCGGTGATGCCAATCCAAAAACCATACGCACGGCTGTCACATCAGCGCTCGCCAACCTCAAAGGCGGCAATGCAAAACGTTTGGTCTTGAGCATGGGCGCACTGGCCGGTTTGTCTGCAGAAGCTGTTCGCGCTGCTGTACTGGCTTGCGCCGACGCCTGCTATGTCTACAGCGCGACCAAATCGAAACACACGCCAGTTGTGCTGGAGCGAATTGTGATTGCGGTCGGCGAGGCTGCTGCCGTCAGGAGTGGTTTTGACAAGGGTGTCGGGCTGGCCAAAGGCATAGCGCTGGCGAAGGAGTGGGGGAATCGGCCCTCCAATTACGCAACGCCGACCATGCTGGCGTCTGCAGCCAAAGAGTTGTCCAGGTTCCCGAAAATCCGTACTGAAATACTCGGCCCCAAAGAGGTTTCCAAACTGGATATGGGTTCCTTCATGGCGGTGGCCCAGGGTTCTGCGCAGCCGCTTCGGTTTATCGTGCTGCGATATGACGGTGCAGCCAAAGCAGCTGCGCCGGTCGTGTTGGTCGGGAAGGGGATTACTTTCGATACGGGCGGCATTTCCATCAAGCCCGCAGGCGAGATGGATGAGATGAAATTTGATATGTGCGGCGCCGCCAGCGTTCTGGGCACCTTCCGCGCGCTGGCTGAACTGAAACCGGCCATCAACGTGGTCGGCCTGATTCCTGCATGCGAAAACATGCCCGACGGGCGAGCGATAAAGCCAGGGGACGTAGTGACCAGCATGAGTGGCCAGACGATTGAAATCCTCAACACCGATGCAGAAGGTCGTCTGGTGCTATGCGACGCGCTGACCTATGCCGAGCGCTTCAAGCCACAGGCAGTTGTGGATATCGCCACGCTGACAGGCGCATGCGTCGTAGCGCTGGGAGCCATCCGCAGCGGCATGTTTACCAGCGATGAAAACCTCGCCAAAGCCCTTTGCGAGGCTGGCGAGTCGTCGCTCGACCTGTGCTGGCGCTTGCCGCTGGACGACGAGTATGCCGACGGTTTGAAAACCAACTTTGCAGATGTTGCCAATGTCGCAGGACGCGCCGGTGGCGCAATCACCGCTGCCAAATTTCTGCAACGATTTACCGCGAAATTTCCTTGGGCTCACCTGGACATCGCCGGAACGGCATGGAAGGGTGGCGCTGCCAAGGGCTCCACCGGGCGCCCGGTTGCGTTGCTGGTCGACTATCTGCTGGGCCAGGCCCAGCGCAATCAGGCAGCCCCGGCAAGCAAACCAGCTCCGGCCAAACGCAAGGCAGCCGGCAAGCCAGCTGCCAAATCCAGAACTGCATGACAGAGATCGAGTTTCATTTCAACGTTCCCGGCAAGTTGCAGTACGCCTGTCGCCTGCTGCGCAAGGTGCACAAGAGCGGCGCCAGAGCCATCGTCACGGCTGAGCAGAACATTCTGCAAGAACTCGATCGCGTGCTCTGGCAGGTTTCGCCGACCAGCTTCCTGCCGCATTGCATGTCCGGTGCACCAGCGCAAAGCCTCGCCGCCAGCCCGATATGGCTGGCCACCGACTTGCAGGAATGCCCCAGGGACAGTGTTTTGATCAATCTTGGTCAGGGTATTCCGGATGGATTCGATGGCTTTAGCCGCTTTCTCGAATTGGTGTCGGAGGACCCTGCAGACCGTCTGGCAGGGCGTGGCCGGTGGAAACACTACAAGGACAAAGGCTTTGAGCTGCTCAGGCACGACCTTGCCGCCAACCGGGAAGCCGCATGAGCAATGCACAAAGCCCACCTCGCTTTGTGCCGACTCTGACTGATGTCGTACAGCCATCTGCGCAGGGGGCCATAGCTGCCGGGACAGCACGCGAGGGGCCTGCCTCTTTCTCGGAAATGGAAGACCAGATGGTGCACCGCGTCATGCAGCGGGTGGACCTGGTGCTGGAAAGACGTCTGCGCGAGGCAGTCGGCCAATTGATCCTGACTCATACACAGGCGTTGGGCCCGCGGCTACGTGAGGAAATAGAACTGGTGGTACGCGAGTCCGTGATGCAGGCAGTTGCACAGGAGTTGCCGAGAGACCCGTCCTGAAACCATATTGCAGGTGGGGACTTCATTCCGTCCTTCATCCCGATGTATCGAGTTGTATTGGCGGCGTGCTTTCTGTTGCGGTAGTCCCTGCGTTTGCAGATTATTTTGGTTCGCTAGGGACGTTGCTATGGCATGGGCGCGGAAATTGCGATATGTTCCTGTGCGCAGGGCAAACAATTTGTCCTCAATTTTCAAATAATTCTTAACCCGGAGTGTCCTTATGCAGATGAAATTGAAACTGACGGCGGTGGCAGCGGTCGTGTTGCTGGTAGCAGCATGCGGCAAGAAGGAAGAAGCAGCGCCGGTAGCAACTGCCCCCGCAGCATCCGCTCCAGCACCGGCCGCGGCGGCTGGCGGCGAATTGATTGTCAGGATCGGTCATGTTGCACCTCTGTCGGGCGCGCAGGCTCACTACGGCAAGGACAATGAAAACGGCACCCGCATGGCCATCGAAGACCTGAACAAGCAGGGCGTCGAAATCGGCGGCAAGAAAGCCAAATTTGAAATCGTCGCCGAAGACGATGCGGCCGATCCAAAACAGGGCACTGCTGCCGCACAAAAACTGTGCGATGCAAAAGTCGCCGGCGTGGTCGGTCACCTAAACTCCGGTACTACCATCCCCGCTTCCAAGGTCTACAACGACTGCGGCATTCCTCATGTCACCGGTGCTGCAACCAACCCCGATCTGACCAAGCCCGCCTACAAGACCACCTACCGCATCATTGCGAACGATCTGGCGCTCGGTGCTGGCCTGGCCTTTTATGCCGCTGATACGTTGAAGCTGAAGAAGGTCGCCATCATCGATGACCGTACCGCTTACGGCCAGGGCGTTGCAGATATTTTCAAGAAAACTGCCAAGGAAAAGGGCATGACGGTGGTGGACGAGCAGTTCACCACAGACAAGGCCACCGATTTCATGGCCATCCTGACTGCAGTCAAGGCAAAGAATCCTGATGCGATTTTTTACGGCGGCATGGACCCGCAAGCTGGTCCCATGTTGCGCCAGATGGAGCAACTGGGTATGGGCAAGGTCAAGTATTTCGGTGGTGATGGCATCTGCACGGCTGAAATCGCCAAGCTGGCTGGCAGCCCCAAGACGGTTGAAAACGTGATCTGCGCTGAAGGCGGCGCCTCGCTGGGCAAGATGCCAGGCGGCACCGAGTGGAAGAAGCGCTACGACGAAAAGTACCCCAACCAGTTCCAGGTTTACAGCCCGTACACCTATGACGCTACTTTTGTCCTGGTCGATGCCATGAAACGCGCCGGCTCCATCGATCCAAAGGTCTACACCCCTGAACTGATCAAGACCAGCTTCAAGGGCATCACCACCACCATCGAGTTTGAACCCAATGGCGAGTTGAAGAACCCGGCCATCACCTTGTACAACTACAAGGAAGGCAAAAAATCACCTTTGAACTGATCACCTGCTGATCATTAATGCAAAAGCCACCGCAAGGTGGCTTTTTTATGCACGCACGCTAGCTGATCAGCCATGCAACGTGTCCAGGCGTGTGCGTAGCCCTGACAAATTTGCGTGGCGTGCAAAGGTGCTTTGCGCGAAGGCCAGTTAATGCCGGGTGTTTGTCCATATTATTGTGCTTCACTAAAGTGGAGACAAAAAATGATGGACAAAAGAACTTTTCTCAAGTCAGCAGCGTTGGCTTCCCTCGCGCCCTCGGTACTAGCTCAGACCGAGGCCTTCCCAAGCCGGCCAATCAAGCTGATTTGTCCAGCATCGGCCGGTATTGCAATCGACGCTTGCGCCCGGTATTTTGCGGGCAAACTGGCCGCAAAGGTGGGCGTCCCCGTCAACGTCGAGAACATGCCCGGCGCGGGCGGCCTTCTGGGCTTCAACGCGGCCGCGCGAGCCAAGCCCGATGGGTACACACTGATCTTTGCAGGCATACCGATATACCTGCTGCCGTTGTTCCAAAAAGAAGCATCGTCAATGTTCGACCCAATCAAGTCATTCACGCCGGTGGCACGGGTGTGCTATGTGCCGGTTTCGTTCGCTGTATCTGCTGAATCTACTATCCATACCATGGGCGATCTTGTCGACCAGATGAAAGCCAAGGGCGGACGGATCCGGTACGGAAGTCAGGGACTTGGCAGTACGCAGCATATCTGCTCCGCAGTGCTCAACGTGGCCACCAACACGAAGGCAGAACACGTACTTTACAAGGCAGCCTCCAGTGGCGTCATCGATGTGGTCGCCAACCGGATTGATTTCATGTGCCTGTCGCCTACTGTGTGGATTCCGCTGAAGGAAGCCGGCAAGGTTCGGGTGCTGGCGGTAACCGGCGCGCAGCGACAGACACTTTTCCCGGATGTGCCGACCACAACCGAAGCGGGGTTTCCCGATGTCGATGTCAAGTCCCAGTTCGACTTCATGGCACCCGCTGGCACGCCAACTTCCGTGGTCAGAGTACTCGAAGCGGCGCTGATTGAGGCTGGCAATTCGGAGGACTTCAAGGAATGGGCCAACAAACAGATGTTTTTGCGCGGAACCCTGCGCAGCACAGAACTCGATCAGCTACGCCGTAAGGAAAACGACTATTGGAGGAGGGTGGTCGCCCAGATGCCGCAATAAGTTGAAGTGATGAATGCTTGCCCATCTATTTTCATGGCCGGCAGTTGTTATCGAGAAATGGACTGAAATGAACCAGTTGAGCCTGAAAAACGAAGTTAGCGAAGCCGAATGGAATGCTCGTGTGTCGCTTGCAGCCTGTTATCGGCTGATGTCGGAACTGGGAGTGAGTGACCTTACTTACACCCACTTGTCTGCCCGGGTGCCTGACGAACCGACCGCTTTCCTCGTCAAGCCAGAGCGGGAAATGTTTAACCAGGTCAGGGCATCGTCTCTCCTCAAATATGACTTCGCGGGAAACAAGCTGAGTCATAACACGGGCAATTTCAGCAGAGCCGCGACCATCATCCATGCGGGAATATTGGAGGCCCGCCCCGACTTGAATGCCGTCTTTCACACCCATTCGCCGGCCAACGTCGGTTTGTCGGCGCAAAAATGCGGCCTGCTGCCGATCAATCAGCATGCGCTACGGTTGTATGCCCGGACTGCTTACCATGAGTTTCACGGATTCGAATTCGAGATGACTGATCGCCAGAAACTGGTAGAAAGCTTGGGCGACAAACTCTTTTTGGTTATGCGCAATCATGGCGCGGTCGTCTGCGGTCATACCATTGCCGAGGCATATGTCGAGCATCATCACTTTGAGTTCGCCTGTCGCGCACAAATCGCTGCGCTGAGTGCTGGCGGTATCAAGGAACTGGCAATGCCATCCGAAGAGGTAATCGCTCATGCCCTTTTGCAGGTCGACAAGTTCCTGATCAAGGTTACGGAGGAAAGCCGCGATTGGGAGCCATTGATGAAACACGCGCACGCAACCTTTCCCGGCTTCGCCGATTAGCCCGGTTGCGGCAAGAAAAGAACGTACAAGGCAGTCCAATGGGGAGCCCCAGACATCGCTTTGTGATATTCGTTCCGCGGGATCCCGTGCTCGACCCTATGCTTGATCGTCTGGCGAGCGCGCTTGAAGCTGGCGGACACGACGTGGTTAGGGGCTCAGCTATCGCGTCAGGCCAGGTGCAACACCTGGATCTTGGAAGTGGTTTGGATGTCCTCGGACAGGTTGACGTGGCGGTGTTGACAGGGCGTACGCCTATCGCCGAGGAACTGCTCTGCGCCTGCCGCCGACTGCGTGGGGTCGTCGCGCCAAGTGTCGGCGTGGAATTCATCGATCTCGACGCCGCGTCACGCCACGGGATCTTCGTGGCTAACGGAGCCACAGTGGAAAATTTCATTTCTATGGCAGAAGCGACAGTGATGCTGGCCATGATGCTTCTCTACCGGCCGGATTGGTCCCGGGAAGTGCTGGATGCCCAAAGAGAGAGGCCGCCGCCGCTCCCCGAATCACGCTGGGCGCGTACCCTGAGTGGCCGCAAGGTCGGACTGGTCGGATTCGGGAATATTGCCCTCCGTGTGACAGAGAGGCTTCAAGCCTTCGGTGCGCAGGTACTAGTTGCTGATCACGGGTCGCTTCAACGCAGCCGACTGCCACCGTCTGTGGTAGTGATGCCGCTGGATGACTTGCTCTCCAGCAGTGACATCGTAAGCCTGCATGTGAACGCGAAACCGAATCAACGCGCACTGATCGGCAGGCGTGAATTGGCCCTGATGAAAAGTGACGCTTACCTGATAAACACAGCTCGTGGCGCCCTGGTAGAAGAGCAGGCCTTATGGGAAGCACTAGCGAAAGAGCGCATAGCCGGCGCGGCACTTGACACTTTTGAAGTCGAACCTCTTCCTGCGGGTAGCCCACTGAGGTCGCTGCGTAATGTGCTGTTAACGCCGCACATGATTGGACAGACCCAGGAATTGTTCTCTTCGCTACAACAGGCTGCAATTGCCAATATCCATGCCCTACTGACCGGAGACATCCCGCCTTACTGCTTAAATCGGGAGATCGCCGGGCAGTGGCAACAGCGATGGGCGCAGTCTTTAACACACCGCTCCTGAGCTCGCTGCAGGCGATTTCTATAGAATCGCAGGGCAGGCATCAAGCTCCAATTCCCACGCGATAGGGTCTTGGGAGGCTCAAGGAAAAGAGGAGCAGTTCGTGGACGAGTTTTCGCGAATACAAACTTTCATAAACGTTGTCGAGGCGGGGAGCTTCTCTGCGGCAGCCCGCCACATATCATCGGTCAGTGCTGTAGCACGGCAGGTCAAGTCGCTGGAAGACGAGTTGGGCGTACGCTTGCTGCAGCGAAGCACGCGCAGGCTTTCCCTTACCGAACCTGGTCGTCTTTTCTACGAGCGTATGTGCGCGGTCGCGCATGACCTGCGGAACGCCAAGTCCGAAGCGCAGTCGTTTCAGGAGACTGTGAAAGGCGTGCTACGAGTCTCGCTACGGGTGGTTACTGGGCCGACCATCATAGTTCCCGCCCTGCCACGCCTGCTCAGCCAGTATCCGGAGCTAAGTGTTGAAGTCTCACTGACGGATGAGAAGCAGAACCTCATCATGGACAACATTGACGTCGCAGTCTGGATGGGTGATCTGCCGAATTCAGACCTTATCGCGCGCCGTTTGAATCCCGGCCACCGCATCGTTTGCGGCTCGCCGGCTTATTTGTCGGCAATGGGTATTCCAAAGAAGCCATCCGACCTGCGATCGCACAAATGCATCGTTTACAGCGCCCATTCCTATACAAACCGCTGGTCTTTCAGCAAAAATGGCAACGTGGAAGAGGTGGTGGTAAATGGCGGCATACGCTCCGACAATGGCCTCGTATTGTTGTCGTCCGCCCTTGCCGGGACAGGACTGGTCCTCGTGCACGACTGGATGGTCAGGCTGCCGCTGTCGAGTGGTCAGCTGGTGCAGGTTCTGGACGGCTACACAGTTAATCCGAGACCTGGCGACGCAGAGTTCTTCGCCGTTTATACGAGTAGCCGCGGCTTGTCGAAGAAGGTGCGCGTTTTCGTCGATTTTCTGGTGAATTTGTTCAACGAAGACGCCGCTTGACGACTCTGCAAATTGCACCTTTACATCCCCAATGGGAGGGCTGCCGGCAAAAAAAGCCACCAAACTTTTTATTTAGTCGCGCACAAAAAAGCCCGGACAAGCCGGGCTTTCAGGAGCATTTGCCATCGCGTGGAAACTCGAAATGGCTCAACTATTGGCGGAGAGGCGTCGTTCCTATCTAGCCTTGGAAGGCCTGCCACCATTCGGTTTAACGAATTATAAAGCAGAATGTTCCCCCAACTATTCCCCCCTTTTAATAGTTGCACAGCAGCTATTTCTTCGTCCAATCTTATCCAGCTAAGTCCAAACAAAATGCTTAGACCTATATCGAGGTCGAGAGTTTGACTTTCTGAATCCAAATCTTTTCGGCAATATATAACTGTCTTGCGTCCGGGTTGAGTCCCCGACGAACCCCCTTCAACGTAGAACCCTAAAGCCGACTTGCCTTCGCTGGCTAGTCGGCTTTTTTATGCCCGCGTCATTAAGCGCCGCGTGATTCGCAAATTGGAGGGATTTCATCCACGCAAGAAGCAGCCAATGGCTGCTACCTCAACCGGAGCTATTCATGAACCAGACTTTTAGCCCTCATGAGCATTCCACATCACCGGCACAACCTGATGCCATCTTATTTGAAACAAAACCTAGCCCCTCTCTGGAGTTCAAGCCCTACGTCCCCCCGAATGAAACCGATGGATTGTTAACGGTCGACACAGACCTGTGCTGGCGACTGCACCCCGAGGGTCTTGTCACCCCCGCAGCCATAGCCGCCATTGGTTGGGCCCGCAATCATTTCAAAATCCCCGACACTGACCATCAAGCCCTTCTGGACGGCCTGGGGCTGGAGTATTTCAATACCGGCATCGGCAGCACCGTACTGCGTCCCAAAGACGCTTACCGGCTCCAGCAGGCCTCTACTGTCAACCCTGCCGATGCCAGCAAACAGCACAAACTGCAAACCTTCAGCCTGGCCAGCCCCGTCCTTGCGCTGGAAGAATATGACGCCATTGAGGTGTATCCATGCATCAGCGCAAACCACGGCATTGAACGGTTCGAGGCCAACGAACACGCCTTAACCGTTTCTCCAGATTTCTGGAGCGTCGCATTGCACCTGGAAACAGGCGGCATAGAGACCATAGCCGACTTCCCCCGAGCCTCACAAGCCGAGGCCTTCGGCGAACTCATGCGTCAGATCCTGCTGGAAGCCCGCGAGGCTGAAGGCCTTTCTTCACCCCATCTCCAACCTTTACCCACAACCTGAGGAAATGCATGCCCACCAATACCTCGCCGCTGGAGACCCTGGCGGCGTTTTTCATTGTGTTTGCCACCGGAGCCCTGTCCGCCATTGGGCTGAGGCTTTATGCCGAAAAGATAAGGAGGGAGAACCGTTAATCCACCCACCAGTCCAAAACCTCATCACCTTACTCATCCACATCAACCCCTAATTCCACGCCTCGAAAGGAAGCTTCATTTGTCTTTTACCCATTGCCCCAAATGCAAATCTGACCATATCCTCCCACGCAACATTGCCGCCCGTGCAGGCGGCACTATCGGCACAGTCGCCGGCGCAGCCAGTGGTATTGGTGGTGCCATCAAAGGCGCTCGCATCGGACGCACTGCCGGCATGATCGCGCCGCCCGCCGGACCGCTTGTAGGCACTATCGCCGGCGCTGTGCTGGGCGGCATCTTCGGCGGGATTCTCGGCTGCGAAGTCGGAACGACGTTAGGCAAAGCCGTCGACAAAAACATCCTCAACAACTACCGGTGCGTCGCTTGCGGCCACACCTTTAGCGACAGTTCGACCAGCCCATCCAGCCCAGGCAGAGAGTCCGAGACGCCGTTTTCCCATGAGGTCTACCAGCAGTAACTGTAAACCCTCAAGTCTTGCTGGCAGGTGCCGCGCCGGGCTCTTTCTCACTTTCACCTCCCAACCCATAGCGTACTAATTTGCCCCGGCAGTTTCTGCCGGGGCGTAGCCGTGCGCGTCTTCATCGTATTCATCACAGCAAAAGGAAACACTTATGTCACACGCAATCGCCAACATGGCCTTTACAGGCGAAACCCCCTGGCACACTCTTGGCCGCAAGCTCCCGGCCAAACAGTCCTTGGACATCTGGGCCAAACAAGCCGGAATGGACTGGAAAATCTGCGAAACCCCGGTCCGTTACATGACCGACAGCGCAGGCCCTCTCGGGTCCATCAAGTCCTTCGATGAGCAAAAGGTTCTGTACCGCAGCGATACCCAGGCCCCCCTGTCCGTCGTCTCCCAGCGCTACCAGGTGGTCCAGCCCCGAGCCGTCCTGGAGTTCTACCGCGACCTCACGGAAGTCTCAGGCTTCGAGCTTGAAACCGCCGGCGTGCTCAAAGCCGGCAAGAAATTCTGGGCCCTCGCCAAAACAGGCAAGGAGACCAGCCTCAAAGGCAAGGATCTGGTCAAGGGCTACATTCTTTTGGCCACTTCCTGCGATGGCACCCTCGCCACGACAGCCACACCCACGACAGTGCGGGTTGTTTGCAACAACACCCTGGCTGTTGCTTTGGCCGGGGCCACCAGCGCCATCAAGGTGCCGCATAGCACCGTGTTCGACGCCCAATTGGTCAAGCGGCAACTCGGCATTGCCGTCTCCCAATGGGATTCTTTCATGTACCGCATGAAGACCCTGACCGAGCGCAAAGTCAAAAGCCACGAGTCCATGAACTACTTCCTGAAAGTCATGTGCCAGACTGATGGGCATTCTGACCCTGCTGCAGGCCTTGTGAATGAAAGGGCGCTCAAGAAAGTGCAGGCCATGTACGAAGGCAAGGGCAGGGGAGCCGACCTGGCGTCTGCCAGCGGGACTGCCTGGGGGCTTCTGAACGCCGTCACTGAATACGTTGACCACGAACGCCGGGCACGCAATCAAGACTACCGCATGGACTCCGCGTGGTTTGGTGCAGGTGCCAACCTCAAGCAGCGTGCCCTGGACCATGCCATGCAACTTGTTGCCTGAGTAGGCACCAGGAAGGCGGCAACCAGACCGCAAACAGGCAATCCCCAAGACAGCATACGCCCCGACCTTCATTGGCCGGGGCGTTTTGCTTTGTTCAATCAATAGTGAAAGGAAAGCGTCATGAATAACGCTCTGAAGATCCAGAAGCAGGACCGGCCCAAACCAGCCCTCAAGCTGGTAAAGACCAACGACCTCAGCCGGGACGATTGGCTAGAGGTTCGCAAAGGCGGGGTGGGCAGTTCAGATGCAGCCGCTGCCGTGGGCCTCAACCCCTACAAATCCCAGCTCGAACTCTGGATGGAAAAAACAGACCGTGATGCCAATCTCCCCAAAACAGACCCCAACGACGAAACCAGCCCCATGTACTGGGGCACCCTGTTGGAACCGATAGTCGCAGCGCACTACACCAAGCGCACAGGACACAAGGTCAGGCGCATCAACGCAGTCCTGCAACATCCGACAGAACCCTGGATGCTGGCCAACTTGGACCGTGAGGTCGTGGGTGTGCCAGATGTACAGATCCTGGAGTGCAAGACCGCAGGCATGAACGGGGCACGCCTGTGGCGGGACGGTGTCCCTGAATACATCCAGCTGCAGGTGTTGCACCAGTTGGCCGTGACAGGTAAACAGGCCGCCGACGTGGCCGTGCTGATCTGCGGACAGGAATTGCAGGTCCACCGGATAGTCCGCAACGAACCCATGATCAAACAGCTCATGCTGCTCGAGCGCCAGTTTTGGAGTTATGTCGAGCTGGACGAACAGCCACCTTCGGATGGTTCGGATTCAGCCGATGTCGCGTTGCGGGCGCTCTATCCGAAAGACTGTGGCAAGACCATAGATCTCTCAAGGGACCTGGTGATGTCTGCAGCGTTCTCGGACCTGTTGTCGGTGCGCCAGTTCTTGGCAGCCCACACCAAGCTGGAATCCGAACTCAAGCAGCGCATCCAGCAGCGTATGGGCGAAGCCAGCCAAGCCGTGTTCGAGAACGGCGATGTGACCTGGAAACGTAGCAAGGACGGCTCAGCCCTGGACGTGGAGACCCTGCTCAAGGACCAGCCTGATCTGCTGGAGCGTTACAGCCTGCCCAAAGCAGGTTCGCGGCGCTTCCTGATCAACGACTGACACCAATGCCCTTTCCACCGGGGGCCTTTAGTGCCCGCCCCTCCGTGGATTGACGGGGGCGGGCTCGAATCAAACAAAGGAAAACACATGCTCAAAGGACTCGCTTTAACGCCGCCCATCGTCGGCCGCATCTCCATCGGCAAGGTCGTCGAAAAAGACGGCCTGCGTCTTCCTGAAAAGGACGACGAATTCACCATCACCAGCCAGGTTCAAAACCGTGAAGGCTGGGTCAACCACCCCCTCGACAAAACTCTCCGTAAAACTCTTGATGCCAAACTCCGCAGCATCCCGATACGCCTGATGTTCGACGATCCGGACTTGAGCCTCAGGGCCAACTACACACTGTTTGACCGCAAGACCGGCAGGCAGATGTGCGTCGGCAACGGCGAGACCTGTAAACGCCTGACCGGTGAGGGCCTGAAGACATTGCCATGCCCCACGCCGGATGCGTGCGAGCTGGCCATAGGCGGGCACTGCAAGCCCTATGGCCGGCTCAATGTTCGCATTGGCGACGAAGATGAACTCGGCAGTTTTATCTTCAGAACTACCGGCTACAACAGCATCCGAACGCTGTCGACCCGGCTGAAGTACTTTCATGCCGTCTCGGGCGGCCTGCTCTCGACCCTGCCGCTGGAACTGAGGCTACGAGGTAAATCGACATCGCAGTCTTACCGCACGCCGATCTACTACGTGGATCTGACGGTGCGGGCGGGCATGACCTTGCCGGCTGCCGTGGCTGCGGCTATCGCGCAGCGGGATGAGTGGAAGGCCTTGGGTTTTGACCAGGCTGCGCTAGACGAGGCTTCCCGAAAGGGTTTTGCTGCCGGGGTGTTTGAGGAGTCGGCTGAAGAGGTGGAGGGCGTGCTGGAAGAGTTCTATCCCGAGCCCACCAACACTTCTGATACTGGGCAGCAACCTGCCAAGGCGGCGACAGGCCTTGCCGACAAACTCGCGGACAAGGTGCTTGCGACATCCAGCGCCGGCGGTGGGACGACCCGTGGTGCGCCTTGAGCATGTCTTTGCCGCAGGCATACGGTTTGATACCGAGATTCAGTACCTGGCCCAGGCTATCAAGCACCTGCGGTATCACAAACTGCCGGTTCTCAAGTCTGGGTCTGCACCGGTCTGCGTGCTCACCAGCGTGATGCAGTGTGTGCTGATCGTGGGACGTGTGCAGCGCGGGCAGTTGACGCCGGAGGACAAGCTGATGGCTCAGCGTGGACTGGGACGGGCTGCGCATCCAGGCTGCTCCAGCGTCTTACGTTGCGTTCGTGCTCTGGAGAATCTGACTGGAACCCATCCCCTCAAATCAGCAACCACGCATAACCCGGTAGAAATGGGCGAAACGGCGCTGGAAGGGCTGCGCTCAGGTGGCTTGTGCCTGTTGCAGTTCGAATCTGCAACAGCCAGGCGATGGGCGACAGTAATAGGCGTGGAGATAGAAGTCCAGCACGACAAAGCCTTTGTCAAGGCCTTGCTTCTGCTGGATTCCCATGCTGGCGAACCATGGGCCTGTGCCCACAATGTTCGCATTGAGCTGAAGCGGTCAGGCGCCAGGTCGCAAAGTGCGGCCATCGCCTTTCCGCTGATTTGTCGGCACCTGACAGGGGAGGCCAGCAAGGTACAGCTGTTGAACCTGATCACCTTGAAGCCAGCAGCTACGAACCCACAAAAGCGCACTGACGAGCCGATCTAGCGCTTTTTGGCGGGGTAGGGCCTTGCAGTGCGTGGGGCGCGCAGGATGGTTGCGTCCAGTCCGTGGATTTGTGCCAGGTCCGGATGCATCAGCTCATGGGGCGCCATCCCTATGGCCTTGGCAATCAGCTCGATGTTGTCGATGGAGATATTGCGCTGGCCCCGTTCCAGCGTACCGACAAATGCCCGATCCAGCCCCGCATCGGCGGCCATGCGTTCCTGAGATATTCCCGCGTTAACCCTGACGAGGCGGATGTTTCTGGCGAAGATCAACCGGAGGGAAAGGGAAACCTGCTTGGTTTTTGCAACATGTGGCATGCCTCCGATGATCTAAACAGGAGGTGTTTAAAGCCACGGTGTTTGAAGCCTATTATGATTATTGGGCCGTGCCGTTTCCATGCTGGACAGTAGCCATCTAAATCCAGGTCGATCTACAGATCGGCCATTTTTTTACATTTAAAGGAGTCTCAAACACCTCATTTAATGATCGTGTCTTTGCGTGGAACTGACACAGCTGTTGCCTGGCTGCTTCCCAGACCACATCCATCAATTCAAACAAGTCAATCAACTTACTGAGGAGGAACATTTCAATGACTGAAAACGGTAATCAAGCACTCTGCTCACTCAAGTCCATCACCGCCTTTGCTGCGGCCATGTTCATGGCAGGCGCTGCCAGCGCGGACTGGAAAAGTGGCTATGGCCAAGGCAACCTGGAGTATTTCACTGACAAGCAGGACCTGCGCCTCTACATCGCTTGCCCCACCAAAGAAACGGGCACAGACAAGACGGCCACTGTTTCCCTGACCCGGCTTAGCACAGGTCATGGCATCCAGAAATTCACCCTGACGGTCAACGGTCACACCTATGACGGACCGATGGAGTCCGACAGCCGTGTGGGCAGTGGCAATTTCTTGTTGTTCATGGAAGACGTCCGCAAAGGTGATGTCGTCCTGAAGTACGCCTTGGGCACCGTCGTGTTTCCCAGAGCTAACGCCACCAAAGCCATCCCGCCGCCTGGTCGTCGCTTTCCCTGCAATACGGGTTTCTAGAGCGACCGGCTGATTCATTCACCCATCCACCCATCTGTCTATTCACGCATTTCATTCAAGCAAAGGAAATTCCAATATGCGCAAATCTGCAATCGCACTGGCTCTCGTTTTGACGGCGACAGCCGCGTCTGCTTTCCCGACCAAGGTCAAGATGACCAAGGACGCCGACCTGGCCAGTAGCGAAGGTGTCTACGTCCAAGTCACGACCAACAAGGGCCGTGTCACCGTCAACAACAAGTGGCCGGCTTACCGCGTTCTGTCGCGTGCCAAGAAGGGCGAGTGCTACATCCTGGAAACCGATTCAGAAAGCACCGTTGACTTCAACATGAAGCCTGACGAGAGTGGCGTGAGCACGGTTACCAAGACGCGCTGCTAGGCAAGCACTGAAACATCAACAAAAAAGAGGAGTCATCATTTATGGAAAACAACAACAACAACAACAACAACAACAACAACAACAACGAAGAACTCATCCAGTCGGCGATTATCTGGGGCATCGCGGCCCTTATCCTGGCCATCCTGTCCTGCACTTTCAATAGCTCGGCCATGGTCCTGCGTGCGGGCTTCTTTGCCAAGCTGTTCGCGGTGATTGTGGGAACCGCGTCGGGAACTGCCGGGGCGCTGATCGGTGATGCCATCCGCAAGTTTGCACATCCTGATGCGGTGTTCACAGGGGGCGGCATGCTCAGCCTGATCTGGATCAAAGTGTTCTGGAAAATTGGACCTCAGGTCATCGGCCTGGTCATTGGCGTGATGCTGGGCTGCGCTCTGGTGCTGCGATGAGCCGGATGTTCAATGCGGTTTTGACGGTCGGTCTTGTCCTGGGCATGACCGTCCTGGCGTCCTGTTCGAGTGAGGAGTCCAAGGCTCGCGGCGAGTATCTGGCGGGATGCATTCAGAGCGGTACCGACAAGGCTGCTTGCGATTGCACCTATGACAAGATGCTCAAGTTTTACAGCTTCAAGGAACTCAAAGCCATGAGTCAGTCTTCCCGGAGAATCCCGCCAGACTTTATGGACAACGCGGTGAAGGCGGTTTTGATATGCAAAAAGGAGATGGGGCGTTAGGCCGTTCTACCCACAATCGGACAAGACCAGAGGCACGTCGTGTGCCTCTGCTAAGTCCTCTTTTTTTTGATTGGCTGCGGCATCAGTGCCGTTTTCTTATTTTTGGATTTGCTACCACAGCGCTACCCACTCGCTGATGAACGCCGTGAACGTGAACTGAGTGATTGCGATCAATATTTTGCTCCGGAGTAAGCCTAGCGGCCTCTTCCAAGTGATTCAGGATGCCGCACTCCGAGGCGATACGGTCAGTTGTGCATTGCTCCCGTAAAGCCTTTAAGTCTTTTTGCAAAATCTTGAGTTCGTTTATGCGTGTGGCTACGTGCCCGATGTGCTCGTCAAGAAGTGCGTTGACCCGCTCACAGTTTTCTTCTGGCGCATCCTTGAACTGGAGAAGCGTCCGTATCTCTTCGAGTGTCATGTCCAGCGAGCGGCAATGACGAATGAATGCCAGGCGCTGAATATGAATGGGGTGGTAGTCCCTGTAATTTGCCTCGGTGCGCGCAGCCTCTGGCAAGAGACCAGCACGCTCATAGTAGCGAATGGTTTCGCTTTGGGTGCCTGCGGCGTGGGCAAGTTCACCAATTTTCATATGGACTCCGTGGGGGAATACGCTGTTTTCGACGGAAACCCGTTGTATTTGAAGGGGCAACAAGAGACTGACTTGACCTTAAGGTCGCTACAAGGTTTCCAATTAAGCCATGAAACCAGAAAATACGCTTTCCCCATCTACGGATTCTTGCGGATCTACGGCTTGCCGCGCCCCGTCGCCAGGCGTTGAAAGGGTCACCAAAAAACCGGCTTTAGGTGGCAACCTGTTTCGCATCGCCACCATGGATTGCAGTTCTGAAGAGTCCGAGATACGGCGCGCTCTGGAGCCTGTTTCTGGTATTCGCTCCTTGGGTTTTCAGTTGGGAGCGCGCACCCTCAAGATTGACGCGTCTGATGCGTCTCTTCCGTTGGCTTTAGAAGCTATCCGAAAGGCCGGGTTTGATCCCAAGCCGGTCGAATTGGAGGGGGCAGACGGGACTGAGAACGAAAATGTGAGCGACGATGGCCATGACCATGAAGGTGGTTTCAATGGCGGCATTTCGCGCCTGGTTGCAGCTCTTGCTTTGGCAATAGGGGCCGAGGCTATTTCGTATTTCGTACCAGAGACCATTGCCTGGAAGATTGCAGGGATGGGTGTGGCTGCAGTTGCGATCTGGTTAGCTGGCATCGATACCTATAAAAAAGGTATGGGTGCACTGTTCCGAGGCAAATTGAACATCAATGCTTTGATGGCTGTAGCGGTGACCGGGGCGTTCCTGATCGGCCAGTGGCCGGAGGCAGCAATGGTCATGGCTTTGTATGCCATCGCAGAGTTGATTGAAGCCAAAGCGGTGGACCGAGCCCGGAACTCCATCAAGGGTCTACTGGATATGGCGCCAGCAGAAGCCCTGATGCTTTCATCCGATGGCGCCTGGACTGCGACGCCAGTGGCATCCGTTCCGCTCGACGCCACGGTTCGCATCAAGCCTGGTGAGCGAGTGCCACTAGACGGCGTAGTCATCAAAGGCAACGGCGCCATCAATCAAGCACCCATCACGGGTGAAAGCATTCCTGTGGACAAGGCACCCGGTGACCAGGTATTCGCCGGTACGATCAATGAAACGGGTGAACTGGAGATTCGGGTGACGGCTGCAGCGAACAACACAACGCTGGCGCGTATTATTCATGCGGTGGAAGAGGCGCAGGGCACACGTGCACCCACCCAGCGATTTGTGGATAAATTTGCCGCTATCTACACCCCCGCCGTGTTCGCCATCGCGGTGGCCGTGGCAGTGCTGACGCCGTTTTTACTGGGCCTCACGTGGCAGGAAGCACTGTACAAATCCCTGGTCTTGCTGGTGATTGCCTGTCCGTGTGCCTTGGTTATCTCCACACCGGTTACTGTGGTGAGTGGACTGTCCGCAGCAGCGCGCCGCGGCATCCTGATCAAGGGCGGAACCTACCTTGAGGACGCCCGGCTTTTGAAGGCTATTGCGCTGGATAAAACGGGAACCATTACCGAAGGCAAGCCCAAGCTGGTCGCGTCACGGATGTGGGGTGATGCGAACGAAGCATCCTCGAACCAAGCGGCTTTCAGTCTGGCCTCCCGGTCCGATCACCCCGTCTCCAAAGCGATTGCCGCCAGTCTTCAGGGGGGAATTCTGGAGGTCCAGGATTTCAAAGCGATTCCTGGTCGTGGTGTCCAGGGAAGCGTAGCTGGTCAAACCCTGTCGATGGGAAACCACCGCCTGATTGAGGAAAACGGGCTCTCCTCACCTGAGCTGAAGACAGAACTGGCAACTCATGAAAAGCAGGGGCGGACGGTCACCTTGCTTGCAAGCGACAAAAAGGTCCTCGCGCTATTTGCCGTGGCTGACACCATCAAGGAAACCTCGCGCAAAGCGATTGCAGACCTGAAGGCCTTGGGCGTCACTACTGTCATGCTGACAGGCGATAACAGTGCAACTGCGAAAGCTATTGCAAATGAAGCAGGCATTGACGATGCGCGTGGGGATCTGCTGCCTGAAGCAAAGCTGGACGCCATCAAAGACATGCAAAAACGCTATGGCGCCACAGGCATGACGGGTGATGGCATCAATGACGCGCCGGCGCTGGCGCAAGCAGATGTGGGCTTTGCCATGGGGGGTGCTGGCACCGACACAGCCATGGAGGCAGCCGACGTTGTCATCATGAACGACAACCTAGAGCGGGTTGCTGAGACAGTGCAATTGTCCAAGCGTACTCATGGAATTTTGTGGCAGAACATTACCTTGGCCTTGGGCATCAAGTCGGTGTTCCTGGTCATGGCCGTTTTCGGTACAGCCACGATGTGGATGGCTGTCTTCGCAGATATGGGCGC
This sequence comes from Pseudomonadota bacterium, assembly GCA_040388075.1. Taxonomy (GTDB): domain Bacteria; phylum Pseudomonadota; class Gammaproteobacteria; order Burkholderiales; family Burkholderiaceae_C; genus Polaromonas. The sequence continues at coordinate 374,486 of JAZKCN010000003.1, forward strand.
GAGTCTGCTCGTTGTCGGAAACGGACTTCGCTTGCTTCGCATCAAAACCAAATGATAGAAGGTCGTTGTTCCGATTCAAGGTCTCCTGTGGCAACTTCGTCGCACCCGGCGCCATGGATGCTTTCAGGCAACTTAAATAATCACGGCTCTTCCTTGTGACAACTGCAATGTATCGAAAAAAGCCTTTTTTAAAAGCGCTCTGGGCATTTCTCGCGTTCGCTGCGTGTTTGTTGGTATTGCGGGTGGTGCAGGCGCAAGATTTATCGGTTCAAGGTCAGGCCAAGCAAATATGGCAGTTACTGGATTACGTTGCCGTTGATTACGGGAAAGCGGTCAAGGACGGCAAGATATCCAGTGAAAACGAATACAAGGAAATGCAGGAGTTTGCCCAGACTGCCGAGACTCAATTGGCTGCGTTACCAGTTGTTCCTGGCAAGCCAGAGCTGCTGAAAAAGGCGGTCGCTTTGAGAGTCAGCATCACCTCCAAAGCTGCTTCTTCAACTGTGAGCGAGTTGGCTCATAGCTTGTCTAATGCTTTGCTACTGTCTTATCCGGTGCCCATGTCGCCCTCCAAACTGCCTGACCTCCAGCAAGGCGCGAAGCTGTATCAGAATCAATGTGCTGCTTGCCACGGCGCGTCGGGTCATGCTGATGGTCCGTTGGCCGCAAAGCTTAATCCGCCCCCGATTGCATTGGCTGACTACGAGCGGGCGCGGGAGCGCAGCGTTTTCGCTCTCCAGCAAATCGTCACCCAAGGCGTTAAAGGAACGTCCATGCGCAGTTTTGCCGAACTGTCAGACGACGAGCGTTGGAATGTCGCATATTTCGCTTCGACCCTTTCATATACAGATCGCGATCGCCAGGAAGGCGCAAGGCTCTGGAGCACCCATCCGAATCTTCGAGTCGGAATTCCGACGTTTTCGAAGTTGAGCGAGACATCAGAGTCAGCGCTGGCCAAAACAGTTGGACCCGACAACGCGAAGCCGGTGATGGCATATCTGAGGAGTACGCCAGAAAGGCTGGACGCCCAAAGCGCCGATAGTCTGCTGATTGCCAAAGAAAAATTGAAGGCAAGCATGGTCGCACTAGACAAAGGCGATACGCCGCTGGCGCTCCGACTTGCCTTGTCTGCCTACCTCGATGGTTTCGAACCGGTCGAGCCCGCGTTAGCCGCCAAAAATCGCCCCCTATTCGAGGATATTGAAAAGAACATGGGCGCTTTTCGCAATTCCATTTCAGCGGGTCAAGTTGAGCAGGCCCGTTCAATGGAAAATCGTCTGCAGGGTTTATTGACGGAGGGGCAGTCGGCGCTGGGAGCGTCCAACGACCCCTTGTCAACCTATCTTGGCGCCTTGACCATTTTGTTGCGCGAAGGCCTGGAAGCACTGCTGGTGGTGGTGGCGATATTGGCTTTTTTGAAAAAGGCCGATCGCTCCGACGTGCTTCCGTATGTGCATGCTGGTTGGGTCACTGCCTTGGTGGCTGGTGGACTGACATGGGGTGTAGCCACTTATTTGGTCGAGTTAAGCGGGGCCAGCCGGGAGATGACCGAAGGTTTCTCTGCCATTTTTGCCTCGCTTGTTTTGTTGGCCGTGGGCGTCTGGATGCATCAGAAGAGCATGGCGGGACGTTGGCAGGCCTACGTCAAACAGAAGCTCTCATCAGCGTTGAACAGGAAGTCGGCCATGATGCTTTTCCTGCTGTCTTTTGTAACTGTCTATCGCGAGGTTTTCGAAACCGTCCTGTTCTATGCCGCACTCTGGACCCAGGACAATGGCATCTATCTCCTTGCAGGCCTGGGATCTGGCATCGTGATACTGGCTGGTGTCGCGTGGATGTTGCTGCGATCATCCGCGAGGCTGCCTATCAGCCAGTTCTTTTTGTACAGTTCGGCGCTGGTCGGCATTCTCGCGATCGTGCTGATGGGCAAAGGCATCGCTGCACTACAAAAAGTTGGGTTGCTGGAAAACACACCCCTTTTGATTCCGCGCGTGGATGCTTTAGGCGTATATCCGTCGTTACAAACTATGGGGGCCCAAGTTCTGGTCATCTTGATCATTGTGGCAAGCCTTGTGTACAACCGTATGAGCCAGCGAAAATAAGGCCACAGATGATCCAGATCCTAAGTGACACTGAGCTTGGTGTTGATAACTTTCAGGCCACGGGCCGCTGATACACTTTCCACTGTGCGTCGCTACATCGTCATCTTTTTCATCGTGTTTCTGCCGTTCCAGTTTGCCTGGGGAGCGGCCGCAGGCTATTGCGCCCATGAAAAAAGCGACAAGGTCAGCCACTTTGGGCATCATGCCCATGTGCACAAGGTCGCAACGCAAAGTGATGAGGCGGCCGTGTCCTTTGCAGGAGGTTGTGACCCGGACTGTGGTTATTGCCACAGCGGGTGCGCTCAGCCACCCCCAACCATCGCGGGAAATCTGCCCGCTGCTAATCCATCGATTTACGTCCCGCCTGAGACCATTCCGACTCGTTTCAGGGCTCCGAATTTAATCGAACGACCTAATTGGAGCCTCGCCGTCTAATCCGGCGAGAAGTCTTCCCATCTTTTAGCTACCCTTCGGTAGCGAGCCTCCCGCCGGATTCTCCCCCTTGGTTTTTGCAACTAGGAGAATTCGATGCGACCGAAAACGCTGGCGCTTGCCGGCACACTGTTTCTATTAGCTGCACCTGTCTTTGCACAGGTAACCACTACCGTAACGGCAACTACTCAGCAGCTTGCTCCGCTGACACTTCCGGAAGCTTTGGTACGGGCTGCCCAAGCTAATCCTGCCTTGCGTGCCAAACAGGCGGAACTTGCTGCGGCCGAGGGTTTCAATACCGACGCAAGATCAGTTCTGTTTAACAATCCTCAGCTTGCTGTAGACAAGACGCGGCGGCTTGTGCCCCAGGCGGGGTTGAGTCCCGAACGTCGTAATGAATGGACTGGGGGTGTATCCCAGACTTTTGAAACAGGTGGTCAGGGAGGGTTCAGGCGAGAGACGGCTTCGTCTGCCCTGGAAGCGTTGCGCTACGAGATTGTCGATGCGCAGCGGCGAATTCGAAGTGAAATATCCACGCGCTTTTACAGGGTGCTGGCATTTCAGCAACGTGTTGAGTTGGAGAGCCAAGCGCTCAAATTATTCGACGATGCTGCTGCAGCTGTACAAAAGCGACGAGTGGCGGGCGAGGATACCAAGCTTGATGCCAATGTAGCGCTTGTAGAGGCAGAGCGCGCGCGCAACCAGCTTGCACTGGCGCGGGAACAGCTAAACGAAGAGCGAAACGAGCTGGCTGCACGGCTGCAGCTAGTGGGCCCGGATCTACCAATGGCGCAGGGCGAACTCACGCCAGCGCTTATTGGGTTTGCTTTGAACGATCTTCTCGCCAGTCTCGAATCGCAGCCGCGTCTCCTGGCATTTTCAGCCCGTGAAAAAAGCGCAAACGCCCGATACCGACTGGAGCGCGCCAGCGTCAGTCCAGACGTGACGGTGGGACTGAATGTGGGCCGTGAAGGTTCAGCCGGTGCACGCGAGAAACTCACCACTATTTCCATTTCTGTCCCGTTGCCGCTTTTTAAACGCAATGCGACTGGCATTGGTCAAGCGTCCACCGCTGCCACCCAAGCGCAAATTGACAGGGAGGCCGCGCAGCGCGACACCAGAGCCAATGTCCTGTCGCTTTGGACAAGGCTGACAAGCCAGGAGCAGCGCGTGCGTCGGCTCCAGGACGTCGTCTTGCCAGCGCTGACCGACAACCTGAGCCTTTCTGTCAAATCCCGCCAGGCGGGGCAAATCGGTTTGCTTGAACTGATCGTCGTCAACCGTCAGGCACTCGATGCCCGTCGTGACTTGATCGAGGCACTTACCGAATACCACAGTACCCGCGCGGCGCTTGAGCTCGAAGCTGGTTGGCCCAAAGAATGAGAGAGTCATCATGAACAATACAAAATTCAAATTTTTCGCTTCACACCGTGTCGCTGGTATTTCATCAGCTCTGGCTGTATTGCTGTTGCTGGGAGGTTGTGGAGGAAAGTCTGCAAAGAGTGCGGAACCAGCCAAGCAGGAGGCCAAGGCAGAATCCAAAGAAGAAAAAGGCCTAAAACTAACGGCAGAAGAACAGGAACGGGCCGGCATCAAGCTCGAAGAAGTTAGCTCACGCACGTTCGAAGACTCGGTAAGCGTGACAGCGACCATCCGCCCCAATCAAGATCGGATTGCCAAGATTTCACCCCGGGTCGAGGGTCGGATCGTTGGCGTGTCAGCCAATCTGGGGGATACGGTTCGCGCAGGACAGGCCCTGGCTGTGATGGATAGCCTGGCCATTGGCGAAGCGCAATCGACTCTGCTACGTGCGCAGTCTTCCGAGCGTGTTGCACAGGCCGACTTCAAGCGCGCCGAGTCGCTCAGCGCGGAGGAAATCATTCCGCAGAAGGAGTTGCTCAGAGCGCGCGGTGAACTGGAACGGGCCAGCGCGGAATCGCGGGCTGCGCGTGACCGGTTGCGCCTGCTCGGAGGGTCCGCCAGTGCCAGCGGACAGGCGCAGTCCACCTTTGCTTTGACGGCACCGTTTGCCGGAACAGTCATTCAGAAAAAGGCCACGCTCGGTGAGCTTGGAACCCCTTCAGACGCGATTTTTACCATTGCTGATCTATCCAGGGTCTGGATTGAGGCAAATCTCACCGATCAGCTGGTCTCAAAAGTCAGGACCGGTGCGGCGGCGATCGTGACGGTCGGAGCCTATCCCGGCGAGCGCTTTACCGGCCGGGTTGCTTATATTGCCAACGTGCTGGACAAGGATAGCCGCACCATCGCAGCCCGCATTGAAGTGCCTAACAAAGACGGTAGGCTCAAACCTGAAATGTTCGCCAGCGCCAGCATTGCAACCGGCGGGCAAGTAGAAGCCATCTCGGTGCCGGACACCGCAATCGTTTTGCTCCAGGGTCAGCCAACTGTTTTCGTGAATGAGCAGGGCAGCTTTGAGTCTCGTGCCGTCGAGACAGGAGAAAAATTGGCTGGCCGCACCGTGGTTACCTCCGGCCTGAAGGCGAAAGATCAAGTGGTGACAGCAGGTGCCTACGCGCTCAAAGCCCGGCTGTTGAAATCGCAAATCGGCGGCTAAGGCGAGGAACCAACATCATGCTCAATGCCATTGTTGATGCTTCGTTGCGTTACAAAGTTCTGGTTCTCGTCGCTTTTGCCGTCATTGTCGGCCTTGGCGTTCAAGCCTTTCGTACTGTGCCGGTCGATGCCTTTCCAGACGTCACACCCATTCAGGTCAACGTGTACACAGAGTCGCCTGGTCTGGCCGCCGAAGATGTCGAAAGGCTGCTGACCACGCCTATTGAGGGGGCCATGGCGGGATTGCCTGGCGTCGAAGAGGTTCGTTCGATTTCGTTGTTCGGGCTGTCCTACGTTGGTGTCTACTTTAAGGACAACGTTGACATTTACTTTGCACGCCGACTCGTGGGTGAGAAGTTGCAGGAAGCCAAAGGTCGCCTGCCGCAAGGCTATGGAGAGCCCGTGCTGGGGCCCAACAGCTCAGGTTTGGGGCAAGTGTTCTGGTACACCATTGAATCGGCCGATAAAAAGCTGAGCATCATGGATTTGCGCACGCTGCACGACTGGACGGTTCGCTTGATCATGCGTACTGCGCCCGGTGTGGACGACGTCATTTCCTTTGGTGGAGAGCAGAAACAATTTCAGGTGCAGATCGACCCGAACAAGTTGATCAAGTATGGGTTGACCTTCAAGCAGGTCATGGAACGACTTGCTGCCAACAATAAGCAGGTAGGCGGGCAATCCATCAATCTGGGAGCGGAACAATATTTGGTTAGAGGGCTGGGCCTCGTGACAGGCTCTGCCGACATCGCGAGTATCGTGGTGGCAGAGCGAAACGGTGCGCCTATTTTTGTTCGCGATGTTGCCGATGTCAAGGAAGCCGCCACGCCGCGTTTCGGTGCCGTCACCCGTGACGGAAAGGAGGCCGTTCTCGGCATTGCCTTGTCGCGAGTCAATGAAAACGCGAAGAGTGTCGTAGATGCAGTGAAGGCCAAGATGGCCCTGGCGCAGGCGGCGCTGCCAAAAGGGGTGTCGCTGGTCCCCGTCTACGATCGTACTGATCTGGTGGAAAAAGCATTGAAGACGGCCGAAAGCTCCCTGGTGGAAGGCGCAATCTTGGTCGCCATTATTTTGTTTTTGTTTCTGGGAGATTTTCGGTCCGCCATCGTTGTCATTGTGACCTTGCCGATGGCGATGTTGATTGCGTTCATCCTCATGCAGCAGTTTGGGGTAACGGCCAATCTGATGTCACTGGCCGGCTTGGCGATTGGCACGGGGATGATGGTGGACGGGGCCATCGTGATGGTCGAAAACGCATTCCGGCTTTTGGCTCATGCCAAGGAGTCTGGCAAGCCCATCAAAAAGACGCATCTGATTTTGGAAGCTGCGCGTGAGGTGATGAACCCCATCGCGTTCGCCATCCTGATCATCATTGTCGTCTTCATGCCGCTGTTTTCCTTAACCGGCCTGGAAGGCAAACTGTTCAAGCCGATGGCCTTCACGATCACCTTTGCCATGGCCGGCTCCCTGTTGCTGTCGATGACGCTGGTACCTGTCCTGGCGGCATTGATACTGAAGCCTAAAGAAGAAAAAGATACGTTTGTCGTGCGTTGGGCCAAAAAGTCCTACCTGCCGCTGCTCGACTGGGCGCTTGAACGAAAGAAGCTCGTCATCTCTGTTGCAATCGCACTGCTTGTGGCGTCTCTTGCACTGTTCCCGTTTTTGGGCAAGGAATTCATGCCACAGTTGCAGGAGGGAACCATTCTTTTGCGGGTGACTGGCATTCCATCGGCTTCTCTCGATGAATCTATTCGAGTTTCCAATGTCATTAGCGCTGAGTTGAAGAAGCAATTTCCGCAAGTCGACTCGGTGCTCTCAACGATTGGGCGCGCGGAGGGCGGCGAGACCACTGACGTGAACTCCATGGAGGTGCTGGTAGCAACAAAAATCCAGTCCGAATGGCCTGAAAAAATCTCGTACCCGGCGCTTGCACACGAGATGCAGGAGGCTCTGGAAAAAGTCATTCCTACTGCTGTTATCGCAGCGACACAGCCCATCCAGTCGCGTGTTGAAGAATTGATATCCGGTGTGAGGGCCACTCTCGCTCTGAAGCTTTACGGCCCCGACCTTGCAACGCTGGATCGGCTTACGGCCCAGTTGCAAGGAGTGCTGGGCGGTGTGTCCGGAGTGGCAGATTTGTCAGCCGAGGCCAACAAGGGCAAGCCTCAGTTGGTCATCAAAGTCAATCGCGAAGCTGCCGCCCGTTATGGCATCAATGCTGATGAAATTCTGGAGGTTGTCAAAGCAGGCATCGGGGGAGAAGCGGTTTCCACGCTGATTGATGGAACCAAACGGTTTGATATTGCTGTTCGGCTTGCTGACGGTTTCCGCGCCGACCCGGCATCGATTGCAGCCATTCCTATCCGTACCACAGGGGGCGCGCTGGTTCCGTTCTCTCAGGTCGCGTCTATCGAACTGGATGAAGGCTATTCCTTCGTACGCAGGGAGTCTTTGCAGCGCTATTCCGTCCTGCAGATGGATGTGAAAGGGCGGGATGTAGACAGCTTTGTCAAAGAGGCCGATGCAAAGATAGCGCAACAGGTCAAGCTGCCAACAGGATACTACTTTCAGTGGGGTGGCGCTTTTGAAAACCAGCAGCGGGCGATGGCTCGCCTGGCAGTGATCGTTCCCTTGACCATCGGTCTGATCTTCATGTTGCTGTACACCGCATTTAATTCGGTAAGACATGCGACGCTCATCATTGCGAACGTTCCGTTTGCCATCATTGGGGGGATAGTGGGACTGTTTATCACCGGTCAATATCTCTCTGTTCCCTCGGCTATTGGCTTCATCGCTGTCTTTGGGGTGGCCATGCTCAATGGCATTGTGATGGTGACATTCCTGAATGATCAGCGTGGGCAAGGTCTGTCTATCAGGGATGCCGTGCGCCGAGGCGCAGAACTGCGCTTAAGGCCCGTCTTGATGACCGCTTCCGTCGCCATTTTGGGTCTCGTCCCAATGCTTCTGTCGACAGGCGTTGGCGCAGAAACTCAGCGGCCCCTTGCAACCGTAGTGGTAGGCGGTCTCTTTACTTCAACCGCATTGACTTTGCTGTTGCTACCACTTTTTTACGAGTGGGCCGAACTGCGCGCTGAACGTCGCAGCCAAAAACAATCCACAAATGAGGAAGGCACATCATGAAAGAAATCAAGGCATATATACACCGAAATCGGGTAGCCGAGGTCATCAGCGCACTCAAAAGTTCTGTTGCGTGGACGACCATTGGAGACGACGAACATAACTTGACAGCTTATATGGTCAAGGGTTCGCTGGTTCCGCTAGACGAGGGCGAGCGGCGTTTTTCCGTGGAGCTTGGAGATGAAGTTATCAATGAATACAAGCTTGAGCTTCATTGTTCCGAAGACCATGTCGATGAATTGGTGAAGGTCATCGTTGCTTCCGCTCGCACAGGGCGCGCAAATTCTGGTTGGGTGTACGTCATGGACGTGGTGTCAGCAGTCCCCGTCATCTGACGCAATGGGCTACGACTCAAATGGACGTTGCTAATGAGCTTTTGTATGCCTTCCGGGTCTTTCTGGCAGCCGTGCTCGGAGGAATCATCGGCTGGGAGCGTGAGCGAAGTGATAGTGATGCCGGCATAAGGACATACATGGCGACCTCAATGGGGGCATGTGCCTTCAGCCTCATATCGACCCATGGCGGAGGCGATCCAACCCGTATAGCGGCGCAGGTTGTCTCTGGCATTGGGTTTATCGGTGCCGGCGTGATTTTCAAGGGCAACACAGGAATTTCCGGTCTCACCACGGCAGCAACGTTGTGGGCGACAGCGGCAGTCGGGATGGCAAGCGCATTCGGCATGTACGTATTGGCAGTTCTGTGCTGCTGCCTTTTGCTTGCCACGCTCTTGCTTCAGCATTTGCCAGGCTGGAAGCAATTTACAGGAAAGAGTGCGGGGCGGGATAGCACTGGGCAAGCTATTCCCAGCGACCGCGACAAATTTTGAAGATCCATTTTTACTTTTAGGAGAATAGCATGAGCTTTTTTGACAAGTTGCTTTCAAGTATGGGTGGGGGTCACCATGGGGGGAACCGCGGGGGGCATGGAGGCGGCGGGCATGGAAATCGGGATGACGGGTATCGCTATCCACCGCCACCGCCCGTGCCGGCACCGCCGTCTGGAGGTGGGGGCGTTGCATGTCCATCATGCTCAGGACTCAACGTGCCTGGGGCGCGGTTTTGTAGCCAATGTGGCAAGTCAATGCTGTCAGGAAACTGTACGGCGTGTCAGGCAAGCATTGTCGCTGGCGCCAAGTTCTGTCCCAACTGTGGAAAGCCGCAAGCTTAGGACTGCCGTTGCCTCAGGTGTATTGCCGATCATTTTGAAAAGGACGCAGATATGAGCGAAGGTCATTCACATGCCATCCCGGAGAACAAAAAGGAAACCACCTTGTGGATAGCTTTCGGTTTGACCTCCACTTTTTTAATTGCAGAAGCTGTAGCCGGAGTGTTGCTAAACAGTTTGGCGCTTCTCGCCGATGCCGCGCATATGTTTACCGACGCTGCGGCTTTGGGAATAGCGTTGGCGGCCATGCGTGTGGCCAGACGCCCAGCGGATGCACGTCGCAGCTTTGGCTACTACCGATTCGAAATTCTCGCTGCGACCTTCAATGCTTTGCTGCTGTTTGCAGTTGCCATCTATATTCTCTACGAAGCGTACCAGCGCTTTCGAAGCCCAGCGGACGTTCAGACCACTGGAATGATGGTGGTAGCTACGCTGGGACTGATCATCAATATCATCAGCATAAAAATGCTCAGCGGTGGCAAAGACTCAAGCCTGAATATCAAAGGGGCGTATCTGGAAGTCTGGAGCGATATGCTTGGCTCAATTGGTGTGATTGCAGCCGCTCTGATCATTCGTTTTACCGGCTTGGTATGGGTTGACACCTTGATTGCAGTAGGAATCGGCCTGTGGGTATTGCCACGGACGTGGATATTGCTCAAAGAGAGTCTGAATATTCTTTTGGAAGGTACGCCCAAAGGACTAGATTTCGATGACCTGAAGAGGTCAATGCTTGCAGTCAACGGCGTAACCGACGTGCATGACATTCACATATGGGTTCTCACGAGCGGTAAAAACAGTCTGACGGCGCATGTTGTGCACTCTTCTGAGGTGCCGTCAGGTGTAGTGATCAACACGTTAAAAAACGTGGTTGCTGAACGCTTTAGCGTTTTTCACACGACATTTCAGTGTGAGCTTGTAGGTTGCGCTCATACAGAGGACGGTTGCAATTTCATCGCATATGAGCCATCAACGACAAAAAATCCGCAACCAAGTGTGTAGCCTGGGCGGATTGTCTGTGACTTCAATTGGTGACGGATGGGGGACGTCTTTCCGTCCCCATCCATCTAGACCCTGTTCAGAACGCGTTTTGGCGATACTGAGCGCGCTTCTCATCAGCGGTCATCGTCAAATCTGGCTTTGCGCTGACTTCATGGGAAAGCTTGTCCGTGTGGACGGCTTTTCCGTCCCTGAACTCCAGGCTATGTTGCGGAAAGGAATACAGCAGACCGCCGGCAACCAGCTTGCCTCCATCCGCTGTAAATGGGTTCTTCCGCGAATCTGCGAGCTCCTTCGCAACGTCTGCGCGCGTTTTGGTGCTCGGCATATCGTGGAATTCGAACCCCCTCTCGCCGGCCACGGGGTGGCTTGGACTGCTGGCAAATGCGGGGAAAGCGACTGCACCAACAAGGGCGACTGCGAACATTGATTTACGAGACATCATGATGAAACTCCTTTTTCGACTACTTGCAAAGTGCCATCCCAACACTGGGATGACTGCGATGCAACTTTTGCATCACGGGATCTACTTTAAAAAAATGAAGGGGACGGAACGCTTACCCATTCATTACAAATCTGTTATCTGACATCAAAGGTACTGCTTGAAAATTCTTGTTGTTGAGGATGAGCCCAAAGCCGCTGACTACCTGCGTCAGGGATTGACGGAGAGCGGGTACGTTGTAGAGGTTGCTCATACAGGCACCGATGGACTGCATCTGGCCATCACAGGCGACCACAGCTTGGTAATTCTGGATGTCATGTTGCCAGGCATAGATGGTTTCGCCTTGCTGTCTGCGCTCCGTACTTCCAGGCAGGTGCCTGTCTTGATGCTGTCTGCGCGAGGAAAAACCGATGACAAAGTTAGAGGCTTTGACCTTGGCGCCGATGACTATCTTGTCAAGCCCTTTCAATTTCCCGAGCTCCTGGCACGCGTCCGAATGCTGTTGAAGAGAGGGCAGCCTGCAGTGGCCGATCAGGTCCTAAAAACGGCAGACCTTGAAATCGATCCAATTCGCCATCGTGCAACGCGCGGCGGCCTGAGAATTGACCTCTCAGCCAAAGAGTTCGCGCTTTTGACCCTACTTGCCAAGAGAACCGGTGAAGTGCTATCCCGTACACAGATTGCATCGCTGGTTTGGGACATTCACTTTGAGTCCGATACCAATGTGGTCGAAGTGGCAATACGTCGCCTGAGGCTCAAAATTGATGACCCCTTTGAAACCAAATTAATTCATACCGTTCGCGGCGTGGGATATGTGCTGGAACAGCGACTTTCACCATGAAGAATTACTGGCGACAATCGTTTGCAAAAAACTCACTGGCCACTCACATAGCTCTCGCCAGTGCCTGCTTTGGGCTCATCATTGTGAGCGGAGCGATTGCGGTGGCCTTTTGGGCATTGTCGAGGCAGCTCGATTCGAGATCGTCAGATGAGCTTCGAGGCAAACGGGATTCTCTCGCGCATGTCCTAGAGGAAATTCCTTCGGCACAAGTTGTCCACGAATACCGGCATAGATTCGGTGACCTACTGATCGGGCATGACGACTTGCACCTGGTGCTGGCAGATGCCACTAACAATCTTCCAATAGCGACGTTTTCAACAACTGGAGTTCAGTCGTTAGCTGCGCTTTCAACAAAAATTGACAGTTCTTCAAGCATTGTCGAATGGACGACTTCCTCGGGTGCCAAAGTGAGTAGCATTCGCGCCCTCACAAATACAGGTGACGGAAAACCTGTACGGTTTTATCTTTCTGTCGATCGTCGAAATGATCAAGGGCTTCTATCAGGCTTTGCAAAAGCCACTGCAGTGGGTCTCCCGCTGCTACTGTTACTGGTGGCTCTCGGAGCATGGCTCATCGCGCGTACTGCTTTTAGCCCATTGCGACGTTTTAAACGCCTGGCGGCTTCTATAGGTACTCAGTCGCTGGGACATCGCCTGAATGAGGCCGCGTTACCGGCAGAGTTGGCGGAGCTGGCCACGGAATTTAATGGCATGCTTGATCGTATTGATCAGGGCTACCGTCGCCTTCATGAGTTTTCGGGTGATTTGGCTCATGAAATGCGGACACCGGTTGCAACATTGCTTGGCCGCACACAGGTGGCTTTGTCACACAAGAGGAGCGCTGCCGAACTCCAGCTCCTACTTGAAGGAAACATCGATGAGCTGGAACGTCTAGCCAGGCTCATATCAGACATGCTGCTCATCGCGAGCGCCGATGCAATTGATAGTCCGATGCATCTCGAACAGCTTTCGTTTTCTGATGAGGCGCAGAGGGTGGGTGATTACCTTTCCCTTATAGCGGAGGAAAGTCATGTCGCGGTTGAGATTCGGGGCAGGGCATCTGCCTTGGCTGACCGACTTTTATTGCAGCGGGCAATTACAAATTTGCTATCCAACGCTATACGACATGCATTTCCAAAAACGAAGGTTGTCGTCGAAATTTTTGAAGAGCGTGGGATGGCTTGTTTGTGCGTTAGCAATAAAGGTAAGGGCATATCCTCACTGCACATTGACCGGATATTTGACAGGTTTTACCGGATCGACTCCGGCAGAACACGAGTAGACGGTGGTACAGGTCTGGGTTTGGCTATCGTACGCGCCATCATGCGCACGCATGGCGGAGAAGTCGAAGTCGCCAGTGAGCTGGACAAAGAAACTGTTTTTACACTCAGGTTTCCTAAACACCAAGGCGATCTGGAAAACTCCTCGCAAGAAAGACGGGCCTAAGTAATGCCATTTCTTTACGAGATTCCCTTCGGCCTGTACAACGACACAGGTCATACACCGCAACCTCTATAGGTTTGGCATGCCTTCATCCAGGTTTCACATCCCTGCTAACGCAACCCATGAATCGATGGGCGCTGTGCTCTTTGCCGGTGGAATGATTGCCGTTGCGCTGCTGGCAATTATTTTGTATTTTCTTTGGCGAGACCGAGGGCGCAGAAAGTCGGAAAAGACCAAAAAAAAGCCACTGAGCCCAAGAGGAAAAAGCAAGAGGCGTTAGAGGGAACATTGAGACTTGATAAGCTTTGAAACTACCGCCTGTGGGGATTGTGAAATGCGGTTCTTGGCGAGCCGGCGCTTAGGTGGTGCAGTCGATAAGCCAAACTCTTGCAGCTCTGAAAAAAAGCACTGATAAAAATGGTCTGTAGACATTCATCCTGGCCGGTACCGTTCTACGCCTGAATATAGAGAATGCCCTGACGCGAATGAAGTTCACTCGTTGCCATTTGTAATATCGCTTTGCTATGATTAACCGCATGAAGCGCTTGTTCGTCATTTTTTTGATCATGCTACTGCCTCTGCAAATCAGTTTGGCAGCTGTTCACGTATGTGGCGAAAGCATCGACCATACTTCGCTCGCCAAGCCTGCAAACTCGCTGATTAGCGATTCGGGCTTAGGCGAAACGAATGCGATAGACGAAAAGAAGGACCTCACTGACACCTGTTGCTCAATAGGACATGGGTGCAATGGGCTTCATACCCTGATAGCCATGGAATCTGCAGAAAGCCTGTTCGGCAGTGGCGCTCACCTTATCGACGATTTGACCAGCCAAGTAACTCGTGGGGCACCGAACGCCCGGCACGAACGTCCGAAATGGCCTGCCGCCTGAACGGCGGCCGCTAAACACCTCTCATCTTTTCAGACCGTTTTGCGGTTCGCCGAAATGTCCTTTTTGACTTTCGGAGAACTCAATGCTTTTGTCTTTCTTACGCCCGAAATGGGCTGTCAGGCTGGGGTTTGCCATGCTTGCGTTATCGGCGCATGGCCAGACCTCGTCATCCCTTCGTTCTGCGGTTGAAGCTGCCTGGGCGCTGGGCCCGCAGGCGCAATCGCTTACCAATCGACAGGCGGAGCTGGACGCACGCTCGCAGGCCGCATCGTCGCTGATCGCGGGTCCGCCTAGCATTTCGCTGTCGCACCGCAGTGACCGGCCAGCCAAAAATGGCGGGCTGCGCGAGTCTGAAGCGGCGCTTGCTTTCCCGATCTGGTCGCCGGGTGTTCGCTCTGCCACGTCTGCAGCCGTACAAGCCGACCGGCAGGCCTTTGACCAGGAGCTGGTGATGGCCAAAATCAGGCTGGCGGCCGAGGTGCGCGACCTCGCCGCACAGGCGGCGCTGGCGCGCAACGAAGCGCTGGTGGCCCAGCGCAAACAGCAGGAGGCGGCGCTGCTGGCCCGTGACGTAGAGCGCAGGGTCAAGGCAGGTGAGGTGGCGCGGCTGGACCTGCTGCAGGCGCAAGCCTTTCAACGGCAGGCTGCGGCTGTGGAGGCCCAAGCTGAAAGCGCCACGGCCAGAGTAGCAGGGCAGTGGCGTGCGCTGACCGGGCTGGCAGACATCGCTGAGCTGGACGAGGCCACAGGTGCGGTGCGCGAAAGCCCGGCCATCCTGGCGGCAGACAGCCGTTTGCGTGCCGCGCAGGCCAGGCTGGCATTGACCGAGAAAGACAGGCGCGACCCCATAGAAGTCGGTGTGGGTGTGACGCGTGAGCGGCCCGCCTTTGGTGCGGCCAGCGATACCGCCTTCAAGGTCACCTTGCGTGTTCCCCTTGGCACTTACGGCCGCAACGCGCCAAGGCTGGCCGCGGCAAGGGCAGAGCTGGATGCCGCGCAGGCCGATGCACTGTCTGTGGCGCGCACCGTCAAGGCCGACCAGGAAAGCGCAGGGACTGAACTTGAAGCCGCGCGTCGCGCCGAGCTGCTTGCCGCTGAAAGGTCACGTCTGAGTACAGAAGCACAAACCCTGATCGTCAAGTCATACCGGCTCGGCGAGAGCGACCTGCCGACCCGTCTGCGTACCGACAACGAACGCTTTGACGCAGAACTTGCCCATGCACGTGCCCGTGTGGAAACACGCCGTGCCATCTCAAAACTCAACCAGGCCTTTGGAATACTCCCATGAAGCGCTTCAGTACATTTCGCACATTTGTTGTCAGCCTGGTGCTGGCTGTCACCGCCATTGGAGCCATTGCGTCAGAAGGCCATGACCATGGCGAAGGCAACGCGGTTTCGGGGCAAACCGCAAGCCCCCGCATGACTGCACATTCCGACCTGTTTGAACTGGTAGGCATCGTCAGTGAGGGGCAGATGGTGGTTTACCTGGATCGCTACGGAAGCAATGAACCCGTGATTGGCGCAAAGCTCGACTTCGAAGCTGGTGCAGCCAAGGGCACGGCAGCGCCGCAGCCAGATGGCACATACCTCGTCAAGCTCGACACATTGGGCAAGCCAGGCAACACGCCTTTTTCTTTCACGGTGACAGCAGGTACAGATACCGATCTTCTGGCTGGCGACCTGAGTATCAGTGACGACCATGCCCATGTGGAGGCAGGCAAGCCCTGGCTGCGCTGGCTGACCTATGGCCTTGTCCTCATCGTTCTGCTGGCAGGCGCAGCTTTTATTTTTCGCAGACTTCGCTCAAAGCGCATGTCTTTCAATTGAACGCGAGAAAATCATCATGAAAAAAATACAGATTTCGATTTTTGCGATGGCCTTGCTTTTCAGTGGCGCCATGGCTTATGCCGGAGAAGGCCATGACCATGGCGAGGCAGCGCCCGCAGCAGCGGGAAACGGCCCAAAACGCCTGCCCGATGGCAATGTGTTTTTGCCCAAGACCTCGCAGCGCCAGCTCGCTGTGCGCACCGTTCTGACAGAGGCAAAAGACCTGCCGCAAACCGTTGAGCTGTCAGGCAAGGTCATCATGGACGCCAATGCCGGTGGGCGTGTGCAGGCGACCCAGCCAGGCCGCATTGAGCCCGGCAGCCGCGGTCTGCCGCAGCTCGGCCAAGTGGTGCGCAAGGGCGAGGTGCTGGCGCTGGTGCGTTCATCGGCCGGGGCGATTGAGCGCGCCAACCAGCAGTCGCAGAGTGCTGAACTGTCGGCGCAGCTTGAGCTGGCACGCCGCCGCGCCGCGCGTTATGCGCAGCTTGAAGGCACGGTGCCGCAGAAAGATATTGAAGCCGCACAGGCCGATGTGCAAAGCCTGCAGGCACGGGTAGCGGCTGTGGCGCGTTCGGTGTCGGCGACCGAATCACTGGTTGCACCCGTGAGCGGTGTGGTGTCACTGTCAAATGCCGTCGCAGGCCAGGTGGTGGATGCACGCGAGGTGCTATTTGAAATCGTAGACCCTGCACGCATGGTGGTCGAGGCGCTGGCGTTTGACTTGAGCCTGCTGAACAACATTTCTGCAGCAAGCGCGACTACGGGAGCGACCACGGGCGCTGCGGCCGCAGTACCGCTGCAATTCATGGGGGCAGGGCGCTCACAGCGTGAAGGCGCGATTCCTTTGCAGTTCCGCACTGACAGTAAGCAGGCTGTGCCGTTTGCAGTTAACCAATCCGTCAAGGTAGTGGTGCAGACGCGAGCCATCGTAAAAGGTGTACCCGTGCCGTCTGGCGCGATTGTCAAGAGCGCATCCAACCAGGACATGGTCTGGGTGCATACCGGTGCCGAAAGTTTTACGGCCCGACCCGTGCGTTTCATTCCTCTTGACGGCGCGAATGTGTCTGTCGTTGATGGCCTGAAAGCCGGTGAACGTGTAGTGACGCAGGGCGCGGCCCTCGTCAATCAAGTGCGCTAAGGACCAGCATGTTTGAAAAACTGGTTCATTTTTCGCTGGGCAACCGGCTGATCACGGCTATTGTTGCCCTGATCCTGATGGCCTACGGAGCCTTCACCCTGACACGGATGCCGGTCGATGTCTTCCCCGACCTGAACAAACCCACGGTGACCCTGCAGGCTGAGGCCGGTGGCATGGCGCCTGAAGAGGTGGAGCAACTCATCACTGTGCCCCTGGAAATCGCCATGGGCGGCATACCGGGTGTTGAAAGCATTCGTTCTGTTTCAAGCGTGGGTTTGTCGTTTGTCTATGTCACTTTTGACTGGAAGACCGACATCTACCGAGCCCGCCAGATGGTGGGCGAGCGCCTGTCGAACGTGCGTGAGCAACTGCCGCAGGGTGTCGAACATGTAGGCATGGGCCCGGTGAGCTCCATCATGGGCGAGATCATGTCGGTGGCCTTGCCTATTGACGTTTCGAAAATCAGCCCGATGGCGGTGCGTGAATATGCCGACTTTGTGATTCGCCCGCGCCTGCTGACGATACCCGGCGTGGCGCAGGTGGTGCCGATTGGCGGCGAGGTACGCCAGTATCAGGTGCAGCCCGACACGCAGCGCATGGCAGCCCTGGGCGTGACGGTTGAAAACCTGGAAGCGGCCTTGAAGGGCTTTTCGGGCAACACCAGCGGCGGCTTTCTGGAGCTCAATTCGCGTGAATACCTGATTCGCAATATCGGCCGCACGACACGCATTGAAGATCTGCAGCGCCTGTCGGTGGCTTACCGCAATGGCCAATCCATCAGCCTGAACCAGGTGGCGACGGTTGCCTTTGCGCCGGCCATCAAGCGCGGTGATGCGGGTTACAACGGCAAACCAGCCGTGATTCTTGGCGTACAGAAACAGCCCGACGCAGATACCGTCAAGCTGACCGCTCAGGTCGAGCAGGCACTGGACGGCTTTAAAAAGAGCTTGCCGCCCGGCATGGGCGCACCCATCGTGACCATGCGACAGGCGAGTTTTATCGAGGCGTCAGTCAGCACCCTTCAGAGCAAGTTCCTGGCTGCAGGCATGGTGGTGGCCGTGGTGCTCTACCTGTTTTTGATGAATATTCGTACCACGGTCATTGCCCTCACTGCCATCCCACTATCCGTGATGATCACAGTGCTTGTATTCAAGTATTTTGGTTTCTCCATCAACACCATGACGCTGGGCGGCCTGACGATTGCCATCGGTGGGCTGGTTGATGATGCAGTGGTGGGCGTCGAGAACGTGCTCCGGCGGCTTAAGCTGCGCGAGATTGATAGCACCCATAAACACATCGCGCCGCTTGAGTTGATTGCCAAGTCAACGCTTGAGGTACGGTCTGCCATCGTCTACGCCACCATCATCATCGTACTGGTGCTATTGCCGCTGTTCTTTTTACCGGGTATTGAGGGCAAGCTGATGCAGCCACTCGCAGTGGCTTATATCGTGTCACTCCTGGCATCCATGCTGGTGTCAGTCACGGTGACTCCGGTCATGTGCTTTTACCTGTTGCCTAACCTCAAGGGCCTGGCGCACGGCGACACAAAGGTACAGGCTTTTGTAAAAGGCCGTTACGAGCACGCCCTGCGCCGACTGTTGCAGGTGCCAAAACGCTGGCTGGGCGCGGGTGCTGTAGCCGTGGTGCTGGCTGCGATTGCTGTGCCATTTTTTCCGACGACTTTCCTCCCGCCCTTTAATGAGGGTGTGGCGCTGGTCGGCCTGCGGTTGAATCCGGGTACGACTCTGGCAGAAAGCACGCGCATTGGCGCGGCTGCAGAGCTTGCCGTGATGGGTGTCCCGGAGGTTGATCACGTCGGCAGAAGGTCAGGACGTGCCGAGTTGGACGAACATGCCGAGGGCGTGCACGTGTCAGAGCTTGATGCCAAGCTCAAAAGAAGCGAACGCACCGTCGAGGAAATCTATGCCGACATCCGCAGCCGTCTGGCGGCATTGCCGGCTGCGATCGGCATTGGCCAGCCCATCAGCCACCGCATCGACCACATGCTGTCTGGCGTACGCACGCAGATCGCCATCAAGATCTACGGTGACGACCTCGACACTCTGCGCGGCCAGGCAGAGGCCTTGCGCCAAAGCCTGTCTGGCGTGGCCGGCGTGGTGGATCTTGAAGTCGAAAAGCAGGTGCTGACGCCGCAGATCAAGATACGCATCGACTACGACAAGGTGTTGGCCTATGGCCTGTCACCGGGCCAGTTGCTGCGCGAACTGCAGATGATGATTGATGGCGAGAAGGTGACGCAGATTGTTGAAGGCAACCGCCGTTTCAATCTGGTGCTGCGCCTGCCCGAGTCGGCGCGCGGCATGGACGGCCTGCGCAATTTGATGATGGACACACCTGGCGGCCGGGTTCCCTTGTCGCAACTGGCCACGGTAGAAGAATCTGACGGGCCCAACCAGATCAGCCGTGATGACGGCCGGCGGCGCATTGTTATTTCAGCTAACGCGCAGGGCCGTGGCCTGAGTGACGTGGTCGCCGACATACGCCGCATCAGCGGCGAGACCAAACTGCCCGAGGGTTACTTCATCACCATAGGCGGGCAGTTCCAGGCGCAGGAAGATGCCAGCCGCCTGATAGGCCTGCTGTCGCTTGCGTCTGTGGCGCTGATCTTCTTCATTCTGTACACGCGCTACAAATCGGCAGTTCTGGCGGCGGTCATCATGGCCAACATTCCGCTGGCGCTGGTCGGTGCAGTGGTGGGCCTGTGGCTGTCAGGCCAGCCGCTGTCGGTGGCAGCGCTGGTGGGTTTCATTACCCTGGCCGGCATCGCCATACGCAACGGCATCATGAAGGTGTCGCATTACGTCAACCTCTGTGCGTTCGAGAACGAAAACTTCGGGGACCAGATGCTGGTGCGCGGCTCGCTCGAACGCCTAACCCCTGTGCTGATGACAGCGCTGGTAGCAGCGCTGGCGCTGGCGCCGCTGATGTTTGAGGCGGACAGACCGGGAACCGAGATTCTTCACCCGGTGGCGGTGGTGATCTTCTCTGGACTTATCACTTCGACGCTGCTGGACTCATTTCTCACGCCGGCCATGGTCAAGCTGTTTGGCCGCAAGCCGATTGAAAAACTGGTCGCCGAATCCGGCAGCGAAGCTTACTGATTTTTTAGTGTGTTATTTATCAACGAAAGGAAACTTCATGTTCTCAAAAACCTTTACCCTGGCGGCTGCTTCTCTCTTTATGGTGTTTGGCGGCCCGGCCCTTGCCAGTGGCGACAGCCATGCAGCCAAACACGGTGGAATTTTTGTAGAAACCAAAGCACTGGATTTTGAAATCGTCGCAAAGACGGACAGCATCCAAGTCTACGTAGCTGACCATGGTAAGGCTGTGAAACTCGACGGCGCCAAAGGCAAGGTGACACTGCTCAATGGATCGGAGAAGACGGAGGTGGAACTGACCGTCGCCGGAGATAGGCTGGAGGCCAAAGGCTCCTTCAAGGTGCAGAAAGGCACCAAAGGCATTGCGGCCGTCACCCTAACCGGCAAACCCGCCGCAGTGGCCAGGTTCGAGATTAAATAGCCGGGAGTGCTATTGATATCGCATCAGGCTCATTGAACTTTGGTCACAACGTAATCATCACCTTCTTTTGCGAATCCAAATTCAATTTTCTTGTCCACTGTTAGTTTGTTGAGCATGGCCTTGTCCTTGACCTTGAAACTCATGGTCATGGGTGGCCAGCTCAGGCTGTTGACGGGTCCGTGTGCGATGGTCACGTAGCCTGTGTTCGTGTTGATTTTCTTGACTGTTCCTTTGGCTTCATGCGTGGTTTGGGCACCGGCTGCAGGTTTTGCAGTCATGTCCATGCCCTTCATGTCGCCCATCTTTGCCTGGGCAAAAACGGCGGAAGCGGTTGCAAGAACGAGGGAGGCGATGGCGATTTTTTTCATGGAAAGCTCCTTGGAAAAGTGGTTGATAAAACTTGCGCGGAAAAAGTTCAGAAGGCTCGCCTAAGCCTTGTCCAGAATGCGGTGTGTGGCTGGCGCTGGCGTGCCCGCCGCAGCAGCAAATACACCGCTGGTATAACGAACATTGAGAGCAGTGGTGCGGTGATCATGCCGCCGACCATGGGTGCGGCGATACGCTGCATGACTTCAGATCCGGTGCCCGTGCCCCACATGATGGGCAGCAGGCCGGCCAGAATTACGGCGACCGTCATGGCCTTGGGGCGAACGCGCAGGACGGCACCTTCCCTGATGGCTTCAAGCAGATCGGCATCAGACGTTTTGCCCTGGGTGAGTTTGTTGTTCCAGGCTGTCTTGAGGTAGAGCAACATGATCACGCCGAATTCTGCGGACACACCTGCAAGGGCAATGAAACCCACCGCGCCCGCAACCGAGAGGTTGTAGCTCAGCAGGTAGAGCAGCCAGATACCGCCCACCAGCGCAAAGGGCAGGGTCGCCATGATCAGCAGCGCTTCGTCAAAACGCCTGAAGGTGAGGTAGAGCAACACAAAGATGATGAGCAGCGTGAAGGGCACCACCACCTTGAGTTTGGCGGTTGCCCGTTCAAGAAACTCGAACTGCCCCGACCACGAGATGGAATAGCCCGGCGGCAGTTTGACCGTGTCAGCGACGGCCTTTTGCATGTCTTGCACGGCGGACCGCAGGTCGCGTCCCCGGATGTCCACATAGACCCAGCCCGACAGGCGGGCGTTCTCGCTGCGCAGCATGGGCGGGCCGTCGGTGATGCGCAGCTCAGCCACATCCGACAGCACCAGCCGCTGGCCGCGTTCTGTCACAAAAGGCAGGCTGCGCAACTTTTCCATCGAGTCACGCAGTTCCCTGGGGTAACGCATGTTGATGGGAAAGCGCTGCAGGCCTTCCACCGTTTCGCCGATGTTTTCACCACCGATGGCAGAACTCACAACAGACTGCACATCAGCGATGTTCAGGCCAAAGCTGGCCGCCACATCGCGTTTGATGTTGATGTCCACATAGCGCCCACCGGTCAGCCGTTCGGCCAGTGCACTGGAAACCCCAGGCACGTCTTTCAGTGCGCGCTCGATCTCCCCGGTCAGGCGGTCAATGGTCGCCAGGTCGGTTCCGGCCACCTTCACGCCGACCGGGCTTTTTATACCCGTGGCCAGCATGTCGATACGGTTGCGAATGGGCGGTACCCAGATGTTGGACAGCCCGGGAACCTTGACGATGCGGTCCAGCTCATCGACCAGTTTGTCCTGTGTCATGCCGGCACGCCACTGGTCTTTGGGCTTGAACTGGATGGTGGTTTCAAACATCTCCATGGGAGCCGGGTCTGTGGCCGTTTCAGCCCGCCCGGCCTTGCCGTAAACACTGGCGACTTCCGGGACTGTCCTGATCAGGCGGTCGGTCTGTTGCAGCAGTTCACTCGCCTTGCCGGTAGAAAGGCCCGGCAGCGCGGAGGGCATGTAGAGCAGGTCGCCTTCATCCAGACGCGGCATGAACTCGCCACCAATGTGCTGCAACGGCCAGACGCTGACAACCAGGACGACCGCGGCAATCACCAGTGTGATTTTTGGCGCACGCAACACCATGTCCAGCAGCGGGCGATAGGCCGCAATCAGCAGGCGGTTCAGCGGGTTGGATTTTTCATCAGGAATCCGTCCGCGTATCAGGTAGCCCATCAGCACCGGAATCAGTGTGACCGACAGGCCCGCCGCTGCCGCCATGGCATAGGTCTTGGTAAATGCCAGCGGTGCAAACAGGCGGCCTTCCTGCGCCTCCAGCGTGAACACTGGTATGAACGAGAGCGTGATGATGAGCAGCGAGAAAAACAGCGCAGGCCCCACTTCAGCGGCCGCGTCGCCAATGACCCGCCAGCGCGCCTCGCCCTGCAGCGTTTCGCCCGGGTGCTCATGGCCCCAGTGCTCAAGGTGTTTGTGGGCGTTCTCGATCATGACAACGGCGGCGTCCACCATGGCGCCAATCGCAATGGCGATACCGCCGAGCGACATGATGTTTGCATTGACGCCCTGGTAATGCATGACGATGAAGGCGGCAAGAATGCCCAGCGGCAGCGAAATGATGGCGACAAAGGCAGAGCGCAAATGGAACAGGAAGATGAAGCACACCAGGGCGACCACCAGAAATTCTTCGAGGAGCTTATGCGTGAGGTTCTCGACCGAACGCTCAATCAGCCCGGAGCGGTCGTAGGTCGGCACGATCTCCACGCCCCTGGGCAGGCTGGCCTGCAAGGTCTGGATTTTGGCCTTCACGGCAGCGATGGTTTCAAGCGCGTTTTTGCCGGACCGCATGATGATCACGCCGCCGACGGCTTCGCCTTCCCCATCCAGCTCGCCAATGCCGCGGCGCATTTCCGGCCCGATCTGGATGCGGGCCACATCGCCCAGGCGCACCGACACCCCGCCGGGCGTTGTTGTGAGCGGCACCGCACGAAAGTCTTCAAGGCTCTGCAGGTATCCCGAAGCGCGAACCACATATTCGGCCTCTCCCAGCTCCAGCACCGAGCCGCCGGCCTCCTGGTTGGCTTTCTGGATGGCTGCGACCACACGCGTGTGCGGGATGGCATAGGCGGCCAGCTTTTCAGGGTCGAGCACGACCTGGTACTGCCTGACCATGCCGCCTACCGAGGCCACCTCGGCCACATTGGGGACGGTTTTGAGTTCGTACTTCAAAAACCAGTCCTGCAGTGCACGCAGTTGCCCTGCGTCCTGCGTGCCGCTGCGGTCTATCAGCGAATACTGGTAGATCCAGCCGACACCTGTGGCGTCCGGGCCGAGTGAGGCTTTGGCCGCAGCCGGCAGCCGGGACTGCACCTGGTTGAGGTATTCAAGCACGCGGGAGCGCGCCCAGTACAGGTCGGTGCCATCTTCAAACAGCACATACACAAACGAATCGCCAAAGAAGGAATAGCCGCGTACCGTTTTTGCGCCTGGCACCGACAGCATGGTTGTGGTCAGCGGGTAAGTCACCTGGTTCTCGACAATGCGTGGCGCCTGGCCGGGGTAAGTCGTGCGGATGATGACCTGCACATCCGACAGGTCGGGCAGTGCATCGAGCGGTGTGCGCATGACCGAATACACGCCCCATGCGCCGACCATCAAGGTCGCCAGCAGCACCAGAAAGCGGTTGCCTATGGACCAGCGAATCAGGCGGGCGATCACTTTTTGGCCCCGGTGTTTTGTGATGGCGAAATCCGCGTGATCTGCGGCAGGCCCTCGGCATTCATGTAGAACTCAAAAGTGACGCGGTCACCCGCTGCCATGTTGCGCGGCAGGTCTTTGGCCGACGGTGGCTTGAACTCCATCGTCATGGGCCCCCATTTCAAAGCCGGAATGGGGCCGTGCGACAGGGTGATGGCGTCCTTGTCTATCGCGTCAATTTTGGCCTCTGCTTCATAGCGCGGCGACGTGTCGGCTGAGGCTGGTTTGGGCAACTCATTGAGCCGGCTCTCCACACCTTTCAGGCTGGCTTCGGAGTCAATCAGGAATTGCGAAGACACCACGACGCGCTGGCCGGCCTGCAGGCCGCGTTTGACTTCAGTCTGGCCACCGCTTTCAATGCCGGTCTCAATGTCTGCGGGTCTGAAGCGCCCGTTCTCCTCGGCCAGCATGACCACCGTGCGTTTGCCAGTCTGGATCACCGCTTCAGTGGGAATAAGCAGGACCTTGTCAGCGCGCATGTCCATGAACTGCATGGATACAAACATGCCGGGCACCAGTCGCGCGCCGGGGTTGGCGAGTTCCAGCCTGGCTTTCAGCGTGCGTGTGGCAGGGTTCACTTCAGGCAGGATGGCCTGTACCTTGCCGTCAAACGTCGTGCCGGGCACCGCCGGGCTTCGCGCCTGCACCTTCGCACCGGGGCGCACCAGGGCCGCCTGGCTCTCGGGCACCTCTGCGTTCGCCCAGACGGTCGCCAGGCCGTTGATGCGAAACAGCGTGGCGCCGGGCATGACGGTCATGCCGTCACGCGCCAGCAGTTCCACGACCACACCACTGATGGGGGCCGTCAGCGTGATACGCGCTTGTGTCCGGCCACTGGTTTCAACCCGGCTGATCTGCTCGTCGCTCATGCCGGCCTGCCGCATGCGCTGGCGCGCACCATCGACCAGCGAAGCCAGGTCGTTGCCCTGCATGCGTTTGATGGCCAGAAACTCTTCTTGTGCGGCCACCCAGTCCGGTACATACAAATCCACCAAAGGCTGGCCTTTAGTGACCCGGTCCAGCGTTGCCCGCACATGCAGGCGCTCGACATAGCCGGTCGCTCTTGCCTGAATGATGGCCTGGTCGCGTTCATTGAAGGCAATGCTGCCGACGGCAGACACGCTGGGCGACAACGTCCCTTCAGTCACGGCTGCAGTGCGCACGCCAAGGTTCTGCTGGATACGCGGGCTGACGGTCACATTTCCCTGGTCTGATGCGCTTTGGCCATAAACCGGCACCAGCATCATGTCCATGAAGGGTGATTTGGCCGGCTTGTCGAACTTGCTGGCCGGCACCATTGGGTCGTGGTAGTAGAGAATCTTGCTGCCCGTGACGGGGTCGGTATCGCCCGCCTTGAGCCCGGCGCTGATGTGCCGCCGGGTGGCGTCTTCCCCCTGCGCAATACTTTCGGGAACCGCCCCGGTTGCTGCTGTCGGCGCTGGTGTCGTGTTCTGCATGCCGGTGGGCATTTCTGCCGCACCCATGCTGCTGCCTCGCTTTATGCCCAGGCTGTAAAGACCATAGCCAGCCGTGCCCAGAAGGCATGCAGCCAACACTGTCGCAATCAGGAGTTTCTTGTTCATGGCTGGTCCCCGGTGTGGTTCATGGTCACGTTGCTCGGCGTGAGAAAGTTGAGCTGGGCCCACAAGCGCGCGGTTTCCAGCTCCAGGGTCAAGGCCTGCATGCGCACATCAATCTCGTCGCGGCGCGCCGTCAGAATGCTTGCCAGATCGCCTTTGCCGGTGCGGTACGTCGTCAATGCCGCGTCCGTGCGCTGGCGGGCGGTCGGGATCATTTCGTTCTGATAGCGGGCCACCCGCTCCTTGCCCGTCTGCCAGTCATTCAACCAGCCACGTACCTCGGCTTCGTGGCTGCGAAGCATGTCTTCATAGCGCGCTTTGGCCTCGTTGACCATGGCCAGTTTTGCGCCCAGTTCGCGGTTCTGGCGGTTTTTCTGGTCCCACTGCAGCGGAATGGAAACGCCGATGGACAGCATGTTTGAGTAAGCCGGGCCGCGCTGGGCATAGCTCGCCTCGACGCTCCAGTCGGACTGTTTGTTGGCTTGGGCAAGCCGTGCATCGGTTTCAGTCGCGTCAAGCTCGGCGCTGACGACCAGCAGGTCCGGGTGCTGTTTGAGGTGCTCACTGAACGCTCCTTCCTGCATGGGAGTGTTTTGCCACGGTGGCGTGCCAGAAGGAGGGCGCCCGGCCTCCTGTGCGCCCACCCAACGGGCCAGCATCAGGCCTGCATTGCGCGCCTGCCTGTCAATCTGGCTCAGGCGATCATCCAGTTGAATCACCGCACTGCGGGCTGCGAAGACTTCCGCCTGGCTGCCCCGACCTGTGCGAAAACCGCTGTCGGCGGCCTGCACCTGCAGCCGGGTTTCCTGCAACTGCTGTTGAACGAGTTCGCGCATGGCCAGCGTGTAGTAGCGGTCCAGCCAGGCCAGCGCCGTGTCCCGCTCTACATTGGCCTGAATCAGTTGCCGCTGCGCCAGTACCCGCTGCGCATCCCGTTCAAAGCGTTCTGACCGGAGCTGGCGTTTTTCGGCCCGGGGTAACTCCTGCGCGAGGCCGATGCGGCGCATGGTCATGAAATCCCGCGTCACGCTGAAGCGGTCGGGGCCGTTGGCGGGCAAATTGTCGATACCCGCCTTCAGAACCGGGTCTGGTAACTGGCCGGCCGCCAGGGCCTGGTCGCGGGCTGCGGCACCCAATGCATCCTGTGCGACCAATAGCTGGGATCGCGTTACGGCAATGCGCTGCGCTTCGACCAGGCTCAAGGGGTCCGCGGCCCAGGATGCGATGGGCAACATCAGGCTGACAAGCGTAGCCCGGCAAATCGAGAAATAAATTGACATAAAACCTCCGGAGCACGAACAAAGGCCTGGCGATGCATAGCGATGCATTCATCAGGCGCCTGGAAGGCCCGGGAGGTTAAAGGCGGAAGCAGCAGTTCCGGATTGACAGCGGAGGCGCGGTTGTGCGCTGCAGATAAGGCGCTTGCGCAGGCGCCTCAACGAAAGGCAGGAGTGCTACCTGCAGGGCCGGTGCGGCAGGCAAGACATCAAATGCAGCCAGTGAAGGCAACTGGTATGTTTGGGCCGACTGGCTATCCGCTTGGCAATGTGCGTGGCAAAGATTGGACTGCTCATCATCCATGTTCATCGTCATGGATTCGGCACAGGGCATGCCCGCATCAGCCATCGCAGCAGCTTCCGCGACCTTTGGCCCCACGCCGGGACATGCATAACCAGCCACAGCCATCTGCATGAACAGCAGGCTGACAAGCGCGAAAAGCACTGTGATCAGGCGGTTATGACGATTTCGGAGCATGAGCTGAGTTTAATGGACCATCGGACTTGGGGCAAAAGATAAAGTTCCGTCGGATAGCCCGAGTCCCTTTTACCGGACGGTTGTTGCCGCCCATGATTCCTGGCATGGCCATCAGCTTGAGTTCAGCTTCAACGATAGCCAATGTCTTTCGTCTGCGAAGTGCAATTTATAGATAGCTGATCTTTTGCCAAATTAAAGTCACTCTTTCTAGTTGACGAGTGCCGGTGAAAACCTGGTAAATCGGAACACTATGCGTGACCCCCAGGCGCAATCGGCTTTGCATTTATTGCAACGATGGCGCTTTCACCATCTTGAAAGAAAACAACAAGCCAAAATGCCGTATCGCTGGCGGTCAGTTTTGTGGCGGTATCGACAGCGGGTTTGCTTAATTTTTCCTGAATTCGGCGTGGTATTTTGGGATCACCTGCGACACGTTCCCGCGGCAGGATGTCTACAGGATCCACCTCAACGCTCTCATCAAAAAACAACACGAGATCTCTTGTGCCGAAGTGAGCGGCGCCATCCCAAAATGCCCTAAAAAGACGTTCGTCCACCAGTCGACGAACACGAGATTCAAGGGGGTCAGTTGATACTTGGTTATTCAT
This sequence comes from Pseudomonadota bacterium, assembly GCA_040388075.1. GTDB lineage: Bacteria > Pseudomonadota > Gammaproteobacteria > Burkholderiales > Burkholderiaceae_C > Polaromonas. The sequence continues at coordinate 402,577 of JAZKCN010000003.1, forward strand.
TGGTGGCCTGTTTGGATGTTTCTATATTACGGGTATCTGGTCAACAACAATGTGGGGCCAGAGTCAGGAGCACACGATCCAGCCTGATCCTAGTGCATCCATTCATAAGCGATGCTTGGGTGCCTCACAAATAGGCACCCCATAAGCAATCTGAAAATATCTGGCGGGAAGTCGGCTGAAGCAGCTTACGAATGCCAGGGTCAGCTTGCGTTGGTGCGATCGCCTTTCGTGCAGGCATCATGTTTAATACAACAACTGCTGAATCCGCGCAAAAATGTCCCGCAGCCCGCCCCAAGCCATTCGTACTAAATCACTTTTTGATTCACACGCCGCGATAGCTCTACAGCGCTTTCCTCACGCTCGCTGTAACGGTCCACAAGCCACGGCGACATGTTCCTTGTGATTAAAGTGAACTTCACCAATTCCTCCATCACGTCAACGATTCGGTCATAGTACGGCGAGGGCTTCATGCGACCCGCCTCATCAAACTCGAGAAATGCCTTCGCCACCGAAGATTGATTGGGGATGGTCAGCATGCGCATCCATCGTCCCAGCACGCGCATCTGATTGACTGCATTAAAAGACTGGGAGCCACCGGAGACCTGCATAACCGCCAGCGTCTTTCCCTGCGTCGGCCTCGACGCACCTTCCTCCAGCGGAATCCAGTCGATCTGCGATTTCATGATTCCGGTCATTGCGCCATGTCGCTCAGGCGAGCACCAGACCATGCCTTCGCTCCACCGCACAAGCTCTCGCAGTTCCTGAACCTTGGGATGGGAAACAGGCGCGTCATCGGGAAGCGGCAGGCCACTGGGGTTGAAAGTCTTCGTTTCAGCGCCCATCGCATTCAGGAGGCGACCGGCTTCCTCGACTGCAAGGCGGCTGTAAGAGCGCTCCCGCACTGACCCATAAAGCAACAGGACGCGAGGTGGATGTCCGCTAGGTGGTTGGTCTGGAATCTCAGGCCGTACAAACAGCTCGGGATCAACATTTGGGAGGAAAAGCGACACGATATTTGCCTTTATTCAACCTTTCAATTATATTTGAAAGATGAAAGCAAAAGCCAGCCCCACTCCGTTGCCCGCTCTCCAGGAGCCCGAAGCAGTCAAGGCGCTTGTCGCATTGGCGCAGGCGCACAGACTGCGAGCCTTTCGTGCTTTGGTGGTCGCGGGCCCTGGGGGACTGACGCCCGGCGCGATGGCAGAACAGCTTGAGGTGGCGCCCAGCGCGTTGTCCTTTCACCTAAAAGAGCTGGCGCATTCCGGCTTGGTCAGTGTCGAGCCGCGTGGACGGAACCTCATCTACCGTGCCAACTTTGACCATATGACGGCACTCTTGGGGTACCTCACCGAAAACTGCTGCCAAGGCCAGCCCTGCGAAACCAGCGAGTCAGCTGACTGCGCTGTCTGCTGAGTCAGAGCTGAGAGCCTCCCTCATTCCTACCAACTCTCAACCCTTTACCAAGGTCACAAAGCCATGTCTGAACGAATCATCAACGTCCTTTTCTTATGCACCCACAACTCCGCGCGAAGCATCATCGCGGAAGCAACACTCAATCACATCGGCAAGGGGCGGTTCAAGGGCTACTCGGCCGGCAGCAGTCCGCGTGAGAACCAGACCCCGCACCCGCTAGCCTTGAAGACATTGGAAAACGCTGGCGTTCCTATAGAAGGCTTGCGCAGCAAGAGTTGGGACGAGTTCGCCGCGCCGGAGGCACCGCATATGGACCTCGTCATCACTGTGTGCGACAACGCGGCCGGCGAAGTCTGCCCGTTTTGGCCAGGACATCCCGCAACCGCTCACTGGGGATATCCTGATCCATCGGAAACCGAAGGTGGTGAAGAAAAGATGGCTGAGGCATTTCGCCACACGCTGCACGCCATGCGCAAGCGTCTTGAACTCTTGATCAACCTGCCAACAAATAGCGTTGACAAACTGATGCTGGAAACCAAGGCCCGTAGCCTTGCGAGCAGCTAATCGCTCCTGACTCTCTAAGCTGCAGGAACACCGTGACAACTGCCATTCTCATTTTTGTGCTGACCATCACCCTGGTCATTTGGCAACCGCGAGGCCTCGGTATTGGCTGGAGTGCGTCGTTGGGTGCATTGCTGGCGCTGCTGTTTGGTGTCGTTCATCTCGCAGACATCGCGGCGGTGTGGCAAATCGTCTGGAACGCTACTGCAACGTTTATTGCCATCATCATCACCAGTCTGCTGCTGGATGAAGCCGGATTTTTCGAATGGGCGGCTCTGCACGTGGCCCGCTGGGGTGGTGGCCGCGGCCGCTGGCTGTTTGCGCTCATCGTGCTTCTGGGTGCGGCAGTCTCGGCCTTGTTTGCCAACGACGGAGCCGCGCTGATTCTTACACCCATCGTGCTGGCGATGCTGCTTGCCTTGGGCTTTACGCCTTCGGCTACCCTGGCATTCGTGATGGCCGCCGGATTTATAGCGGATGTCGCAAGTCTGCCGCTGGTGGTGTCCAACCTGGTCAACATCGTGTCTGCTGACTTTTTCAAGCTGGGATTTGCGGACTATGCGGCAGTGATGGTGCCGGTCAACATCGTGGCGGTGTTGGCGGCTTTGCTGACGCTAATGGTCTACTTCCGCCGAAGCATCCCCGCAACTTATGAGATGTCACAGCTTAAGTCGCCGGCCTTGGCCATAAGGGATGCGGCGACCTTTAAAACCGGCTGGGTCGTTTTGGTCATACTACTGGTTGGTTTCTTTGGGCTGGAGCCACTGGGTGTGCCGATCAGCGCTGTCGCGGCTGCAGGGTCTGCCTTGATGCTGGCTGTAGCGGCTCGCGGCAAGGTCATCAATACAGGCAAGGTTCTGCGCGGTGCACCGTGGCAGATCGTGGTGTTTTCTTTAGGTATGTACCTGGTCGTCTATGGCCTGCGTAACCAAGGACTTACTGGTTTCATTGCGAGGCTTCTGGACTACTTCGCACAAGGCGGCATTTGGGGCGCGGCGTTTGGCACAGGAATCCTCACAGCTCTGCTGTCGTCGGTAATGAACAACATGCCCACCGTTCTAGTGGGTGCGCTTTCCATTGAAGCCAGCCATGCCACAGGAGTGGTGAGAGAAGCGATGATTTATGCCAACGTCATAGGCAGCGACCTCGGCCCCAAAATCACCCCCATAGGTTCGCTGGCGACCCTGCTGTGGTTGCATGTGCTTGCCCGAAAAGGTGTGCGCATCACTTGGGGTTACTACTTCAAAGTTGGCGCTGTGCTGACGGTACCTGTGCTTCTGGTCACGCTGGCCGCGCTGGCGCTTCGCTTAAGCGTCTGATGCCGTGACAGTGAAGACGCCGACATCAACCATTGTTGCCCTGGGGTTGTCGCAAACGCTGGCATGGGCGTCCAGCTACTACCTGCTTGCTATCCTCGCCAACCCCATCGCGCGCGATTTACGTGTTGGGGTTCCAACGGTGTTCGCTGCCTTTTCGGTGGCTTTGATCGTGTCGGCGTTGCTGGGACCGGCCGCAGGGCGCGCAATCGATATGCACGGTGGTAGGCCTGTGCTGGTGATGACCAGCTTCATCTTTGCCGCAGCCCTTGCGGTGCTTGCGTTGGCCAACGGACCGGTCATGCTTTTCGGCTCGTGGATCATCTTGGGCGTTGCTATGGCCTTGGGACTTTATGAAGCTGCTTTCGCCACACTGGTGTTTCTGCATGGCAAAGATTCGCGCGGAGCCATCACGGGTATCACGCTCTTCGCGGGTTTCGCCAGTACGGTCGGGTGGCCGCTGACGGCATGGTTGGAATTGCGATGGGGGTGGCGGACTGCCTGTATGACATGGGCTGTCCTTCACTTGTTAGTGGCGCTGCCGCTGAACTGGTCCCTGCCTCGCACGCGAGTAACCCACTTTCCGGCGCATACTCTGGCGCCAGTGAAAGAAGAGGATCATAAGTGGACTGACGACACGCGCAAGGCCGTTCTGCTGGCGGTGATTTTTGCCGTCACCTGGTTCATCAGCACCGCAATGGCGGCGCATCTGCCTCGTTTGCTGCAGGCCAATGGCGTGCCACTGACTTCGGCGCTGCTGTTTGCTGGTCTGGTCGGGCCAGCGCAGGTTGCCGGCCGATTACTGGAATATGGTCTGCTTCGCAATGTTCACCCATTGCTCTCGGCGAGACTGGCCTCCATCATGCACACTCTGGGCGCTGGCATATTTTTAATCGTGGGAGGTCCGGCCGGTGCTCTCTTCACGATCCTTCACGGCGCTGGTAACGGCATCCTGACGATTGCGAAAGGAACTCTGCCGTTGGCGCTATTTGGACCCAAGAGCTATGGTGCGCGCCAAGGTTTGCTGATGGTTCCAGCCCGTTTCGCGCAGGCTACCGCGCCGTACCTGTTCGGCCTGGCTATCGACGGGTTTGGAGGCGCAGCTTTGTGGATATCTGCTGCGATTGGGCTTGTTGGGTTTCTCGCGCTAATGCTTCTACAAACTGAACAGGCACAGTAGATAGTGATAGCGAACTTCTTTTGTGAAATCGACATTCTTTGGTAGAACACCAGTGAGGTAATCAGCAGTTATAAAAATGGAGCTTATTGGTCGTTAGCATCTGCGATTGTGATGCCATCGCTCCATGACGCTTGCTGAGCGATCCAACACTTGTTTTTTGCCGTTGCGTGCTGCATTGATGGCATGCTGATAAATAACCAAGGAGCCTACTTTGAGATCACTGGCACAGCCCGGCGTACTGGCCACCTTGATAGCTGCGACTTTGTTCGGCGCAGGCACCCCTCTGGCCAAGTTATTGTTGGCGCAGGCCAGTCCCTGGCTACTAGCCGCTTTGCTCTATCTTGGCTCGGGCCTTGGATTACTTCTACTAAGACAGCTGCGCAGATCAGCGCCCGTGCGCTTGCCGGTCGACGAATGGAAGTGGCTGGCTGGTGCTGTGGCGTCTGGAGGAATGATTGGTCCGGTTTTGCTTATGGTGGGCCTCTCGGGCATGCCGGCTTCGGGTGCCTCGCTGCTGCTGAACGCCGAAGGAGTATTGACAGCCCTAATTGCCTGGTTCGTTTTTCGCGAAAACTTTGACCGAAGGATTGCGCTGGGAATGCTGGCCATCGTTGCGGGAGGCTTGGTTTTATCCTGGCCTGGTGATGCGAGGTTCGGTTCAATATGGCCAGCTTTGGCTGTTATTGGTGCCTGTCTGGCCTGGAGCATAGACAACAACCTGACCCGCAAGATTTCCCTTTCGGATGCCTCATTCATAGCGATGGTGAAAGGTCTGGTCGCCGGCGCAACCAATTTGGTGCTGGCCCTTGCGCTGGACGCTGCATGGCCAAGTGCGACGGTGGTGATCGCCGCTTCAGTGCTGGGGTTTGCCAGTTACGGTGCGAGTCTGGTCTTGTTTGTGATCGGCTTGCGTCATTTGGGCTCGGCGCGGACCGGTGCGTATTTTTCTATTGCGCCGTTTATGGGCGCTGCGCTGTCTCTTATCTTCCTTGGAGAGCCAATCACTGCGTCACTCGTTATCTCCGGCATTCTTATGGGATGGGGTGTCTGGCTGCATCTGACAGAGACGCACAGTCACGACCACATTCACGAGCCTCTTGAGCATAGTCACGAGCATGTCCATGGCGTCGGCGATGAACATCACGACCATTCACACCCGGACGGCCTCCTAGAAGGCAAACATACCCACCGCCATCGGCATGCACCGATAGCGCATAGTCACGCTCACTTTCCAGATGCACACCATCGGCATACGCATTCATGACTTGGACCATTTCGGCGACCACGGTGTCGTTTGCAGTGCCCGCTTAAGGACTAACATTTGGAAAACCGCTGGATTTACGGGACTTCTGAATATCTATAGAATCGACTTTCCTATGTCGCGTTTTCGCCACCTGCTACTTTGCCTGATGATGCTGGCCTTGCCGCTGCAAGGTTTTGCTGCGGCTTCCATGCTCTACTGCGGCATGAGTGCGGGCCACGATGCGAAGGCTGTGCACACGGAAATAAACTCCAAACATCACCAGATGGCCGATGCCATGGGCTTGCAGCATGATCACGGCAAGCACGATAAAACCATGCAAACTGTCAAGCAATCTCCGGATACTCAGAAACAGTTGCCCGATTCCACACATAAATGCGGTGTGTGCGCAGCATGCTGCAGTGTCATTGCTATTGCTGATTTCCCACAGACACTCAAAGTGCAGTTGTCTCCCAAAGCTGATCTGGTCGAGCCATTCGTCCTGATTCACGCTGTCCCTTCGCGCCTCCCCGAAAAACCGCCTCGCGCTTGACGCGCCGTGCCGCTGCAGCTTTCACGCTGCAGTAGTCGGTGCTCTTTTCATCGTCCGCCACCAAATCGTCCCCTCCCGGGATGACTTTGCTGTCGCCGTCTCATGAAAACGCGAGGATTCCATGTTCAAAAACCTACCTGCCGTGTGGCTCGTTGCCATATTTTCCCTGTCGGGGATAGTTACTGCGCAAACACTTGCGCCGGCGACTGCGGCACCTGAGGCCGCCAAAGCCTCGCCCCTCACTTATAGCTCGGCCTTCGAGAGCTACAAGCCCTATACCGACGACAAGCTCCTGAACTGGAAGGAGGTCAACGACACCATCGGCCGCATCGGAGGCTGGCGCGTCTATGCCAAAGAAGCCCGGCAATCCGACGATAAGGCGCCGCCTCATGACATGAGCAAGATGCCCGAACCGAAAGTCGGAGGTGGCAAGCCATGAAAACGTCCTCCATGAACACCCTCTTCAAGTCAGGAGCAGTGGTTGCCGCAGTTCTTGTACTGGCGGGTTGTGCCTCAGTGAACATCGACCAGGCCGTCAAAGATACCAACGACACGACAGGTGCCTTCACCCAGGGCAAGCTTGAGCTCAGCCGCACAGATCAACAGGTTCAGGCGCGCCAGAAACTCAGTGCTGACCTGCTGGCCCAACCCTTGAGCATGGACGATGCCGTGCAGCTCGCCCTGGCCAACAGTCCTGCAGTGCAGACACTGCTGGCGCAAAGCTGGTCGGACATTGCCCAAGCGACCCAGGCTGGCCGAATCAGCAATCCCATCTTTACCTTTGAGCGGATTCGATACCGCGACGAACTGGAACTCGGGCGCCTGCTGTCGGTTGGATTGATTGACATATTGACCCTGCCTTACCGCCAGGGTATCTCCCGCAGCCTGGTGACTCAGGCGAAGTTCCAGCTAAGCGCCAGTGTGGTGGAACATGTCACTCAGGTGCGTCAGGGCTGGGTACGGGCGGTGGCGGCAAAGCAGAGCCTGCAATATGCCGAGCAGGTCAACGCCAGCGCTCAGGCCGGCGCAGAGCTTGCACAACGCATGCAGCAGGTTGGCAACTTCACAAAACTTCAGCGTCAGCGGCAACAGGTGTTCTACGCCGACAGCGTTGCGCAGCTGGCTGCGGCTCGTCACTCAGATACTTCTTCACGTGAGGAATTGGTGCGCCTGCTGGGACTCACGGATGCTCAGGCGGGTCAATTGCAGCTCCCAGAGCGTCTTCCAGATTTGCCAAAGCAACCCAGGGATGCTGAAGCCGTGTCGGTCAATGCGGCAGATCAGAGGCTGGATGTCTTGTTGGCGCGAAGCCAGCTGGATGCTGCGGGCAGGGCTCAGGGCTTGAACCTGCTGACCAGCGTGGTCGATGTGGAGCTCGGGATACGCCGCAATACGGTGTTTGATAACGCTGCAGGCACGAAATCCGCGAAGAAGGGCTTTGAGTTTGGCATTCGATTGCCAATCTTCGACTGGGGATCTACCCAGCGCGCGACGATGAATGCGCAATCCCTGGCCGCCGCCAACCGTTACGAAAGTACGGTTCGGGGTGCGTCGTCGCAACTTCGTGAAAGCTATTCGGCCTACCGGACGGCTTATGACGTGGCCAAGCATTACAGGGACGAAATAGTTCCGCTGCGCCGCGCCATGGCTGAAGAAAATGGACTTCGCTACAGCGGCATGCTTATCAGCGTGTTTGAGCTGCTGGCCGACAGCCGCGACCAGGTTTCAAGCGTCATGGCCGCCATTAACTCCTACCAACAGTTCTGGCTCTCGGATGCCGCCCTGGCAGCTTCCATGACTGGCAAGCCCATGTCCATGATGGTGTCCTCCCCCATGGCTGGCGGTGGCTCTGCACAGTAATGGCGCACTCAACCTACTCAACGGATTACTCATGAACAACAGAAGAAATTTCCTGACCGGTGCTGGCGCCATCACCACGGCGGTTGCGGCAGCGGCGGTCAGCAAGGTGGCCATGGCAGCATTGCCAGAACCGGTGATTCAAACCAAACCCGACACCATGGCGCCGCTGGTGCCCAATTCGGGCCGTCCGTACAACCCTGTGGTCACGCTGAACGGCTGGACGCTGCCCTGGCGCATGAATGCTGGTGTCAAGGAATTCCACCTCGTGGCCGAACCCGTGGTGCGCGAAATGTCACCCGGATTCAAGGCCCATCTGTGGGGGTACAACGGCCAGTCACCGGGGCCGACCATCGAGGTCGTCGAAGGCGATCGCGTTCGTATCTTTGTGACCAACAAGCTACCGGAACACACCAGCGTGCATTGGCACGGCCAGCGTCTGCCCAACGGCATGGATGGCGTAGCGGGCCTGAACCAGCCTGCTATCCCCGCAGGCAAGACTTTTGTGTACGAGTTCGTTGCCAGACGTCCAGGCACCTTCATGTATCACCCACACGCTGATGAGATGACGCAGATGGCGATGGGCATGATGGGTTTCTGGATCACCCATCCCAAGGCTTCGCATCCTCTGATTGATGAGGTCAACCGCGACTTTGTGTTTCTGCTCAACGCGTATGACATCGATCCGGGCCTCTACACGCCCAAGATCATGACCATGCTCGACTTCAACTTGTGGAGCTGGAACAGCCGGGTCTTTCCAGGCATTGATCCCCTGGTAGTTCGCAAGAACGACAAGGTTCGTATTCGGATAGGCAACCTGACCATGACCAACCATCCCATTCATTTGCATGGGCATGAGTTTCTGGTAACGGGGACGGACGGTGGACCGACGCCGAAATCCACACGCTGGCCAGAAGTCACGACTGACGTAGCCGTCGGGCAGATGAGACAAATCGAGTTCCTTGCAGATGAAGAAGGTGACTGGGCTTTCCATTGCCATAAGAGCCACCACACCATGAACGCCATGGGTCACGATGTGCCCACCATGATCGGTGTTGACCATCGAAAGGTGGCCCGCGACATCACCAAACTGATCCCCGACTACATGGTCATGGGGGAACGCGGCATGGCGGACATGGCTGAAATGGACATGCCCTTGCCTGACAACACAGAACGAATGATGACTGGCGCAGGCCCATTCGGTTCTGTCGAGATGGGCGGCATGTTCAGCATGGTCAAGGTGCGCAAAGACCAAAAAGCCGGCGACTACAAGGACCCCGGTTGGTACAAGCATCCGGCGGGCACCGTCGCTTACGAATGGACCGGTGCAGCGCCCGTTGCCGACCGTTCCGTCAGCGGCGGCGGCCAGGCCATGAAAGCCCAAAACATGCCCGCCAAAGAAGTTGAAGTCCAGGTCCGCAAGCCTGCCATGAATGGCATGGGCGGCATGAAGCATTGATTAGTTTTTTAACCACGCCTAGAAAGGTATCTCAATGAAAACACGCAACCTCCTGATCGCACTTCCATCGCTGCTGATGGCCATGACCGCCATGGCATCTGGCACCCATGCCGGAGGGCACGACGATGAGGCTATCGGCAAGCCTGGTGTGGCCGCAAAGGTCACCCGGACCATCACCATGGACATGGCCGACACCATGCGCTTTAGCGTTCCCAAAGTAATGGCCAAACAGGGTGAAACCATCCGCTTCGTCGTCAAGAACTCCGGCAAGGTCAAGCACGAGATGGTGCTGGGCACCGAAAAGGAACTCAAGGAACACTACGAAGTGATGAAGAAGAACCCGGAGATGGAACACGCCGATGCCAATATGGTGACCGTGGCCCCCGGCAAGACCGGTGAAATCATCTGGCAATTCACCAAAGCCGGCAAGATTGACTTTGCCTGCCTGCAGCCTGGTCACTATGACGCGGGCATGAAAGGCTTCGTGACTGTCGCCGGTGGTAAAGCGGCTCCAAAGAAAGACGGCCATGATGACCACAAACACTGATCCGGTGTCCAGACGGTCAGCCTCACGGCTGATCTTCGGGCTGGCCGGTGCTGTTGCACTCGGTCAGCCTTTCGGCGTACTGGCCGCATCACCAAAAGACCGCGTGACGGTCTGGAAAACGCCTGACTGTGGTTGCTGCGGCGAATGGGTTTCCCATCTGCGCAGCAACGGCTTCGAAGTCGTGACCCACGATGTCAAAGACACGGCACCGATGCGCCAGAAGCTCGGACTGGCCGAGAAGTTCGGATCCTGCCATACCGGACTGCTAGGCGCATACGTGCTGGAGGGCCATGTCCCCGCAAGGGAAATGAGGCGTCTCTTGCGCGAAAAGCCGCAGGCCTTGGGCCTGGCCGTGCCCGGCATGCCGATGGGTTCACCAGGCATGGAAATGGGCAATGCTCGTGATGCCTATGACGTTTTGCTGATCCTTAAAGACGGCAACTCCCGCGTTTATCAGTCTTATCCACAGAAACCTTTAGCGTAATCAACCTCAACTCCTGAAAGATCCATCATGAAAAACCTCAAAACCCTCTTGATCATGGCAACTCTCGCAGCCAGCGCAGCTCACGCGCAAACGGCCATGAAGCCTGCCGATGCGCCTATGGCCATGGACAGCAAGAAAGCCATGGCGGCACCAGCCAGCGACATGACCGAAGCCGAAGTGCGCAAGGTCGATATGGACACCAAAAAAATAACCTTGAAACACGGTGACATCAAGAACCTTGACATGCCTGGCATGACCATGGTGTTTCAGGTGAAGGATCCGGCAATGCTGGACAAGGTTAAGGCTGGCGACAAGGTGCGTTTCAAGGCCGAAAAGTCCAACGGCGCCATTGTGGTGACCGACCTGCAGCCATCGAAGTAAACCTGGTTCAGGGTGGCCACGGGCGCTGTAAGCGCCTTGTTGGCCATCCCTGGAACCCGAATGGGAAATTCAACGTGAATCAGATGTATCCCGATGCCACATGAATTTCGCAATCTGATCAACGCACCGCACGCGACTTGGGCAATGCGCTGATTGCGGGATTCGCTGCGGCCGTCATACTGCTGCTCATCATGGCGTACTTTCTGTGGCGCGACAGAAAGTTGAAAAGACCCAGTAGCCATCCTAAAAGTTCGCCTTCCAGAACCCGCAAGAAGCGCCGACGATGATCAGAACTGCGCGTCTTAAGTCTTTATTGAAAGCTTTCCATCATGGAAAAACACGAACACACTCCGCATGCTCACGACCATGCTCTCGCCATGGCAGAGGCACCGATGAAGGAGGGCGGGGCGCAGACGAATTCCCCTAGGCAGCTGAAGGATCCTGTGTGCGGAATGAACGTTACGGAACAGTCATCCAACAAACACGAGCATGCGGGGAAGCCCTATTATTTTTGCAGTGCAGGGTGCAAGACGAAATTCATCGCTGATCCTGAGCGCTACCTGAAGCCAAAGCAGGAAGTTGTTGCACCCGAAACGTTCAAGGCTGTTGCCGGCACGATATATACCTGCCCCATGCATCCCGAAATTCGACAGGACCATCCGGGTAACTGCCCGAAGTGCGGCATGTCTCTTGAACCCCTGATGCCCAGCATGGATGATGACGAAAATCCCGAACTCAAGGATTTCTCACGCCGTTTCTGGTGGACGCTGCCGCTGACGGTTGTTGTCACTGTCCTGGCGATGTTCGGGCACCAGCTTGAATTGTTCGCGATGGCGACGCAGAGCTGGGTGGAGTTAATGCTTTCGCTGCCTATCGTTCTTTGGGCAGGATGGCCATTCTTCGTGCGCGGTTGGCAGTCTGTAGTCAACCGCAGTCCGAATATGTGGACCTTGATTGGCCTTGGCACCTCCGCCGCATTCATTTACAGCGTGGTCGCCACTGCTGCCCCGGGCGTGTTTCCGCCGTCGTTTGTAGCCATGGGCCGTGTGGCGGTTTACTTTGAAGCCGCCGCTGTCATTATTTCCCTGACCCTTCTCGGTCAGATGCTGGAACTCAAGGCACGGTCCCAGACATCGGCGGCCATCAAGTCGCTTCTTGGCCTTGCCCCTAAAACGGCCCGCCGCATCAAGCCGGATGGCTCAGAAGAAGATGTGGAGCTGACACACGTCCATGAAGGAGACCTACTGAGGGTGCGCCCTGGCGAGAAGGTACCCGTTGATGGGGTGGTAACAGATGGCAGCAGTGCCGTCGACGAAGCCATGCTCACGGGTGAGCCTTTGCCTGTCACCAAGCGAGCAGGGGACAAACTGATCGGCGCCACCCTCAATACTTCTGGTGCTTTGGTGATGCGCGCCGAGCATGTGGGATCGGCAACTGTCCTGTCGCATATTGTGCAGATGGTTGCCCAAGCGCAGCGCTCCAGGGCGCCTATGCAGCGCATGGCAGACCAGGTAGCCGGTTATTTCGTCATGGCCGTTGTCGCCGCTGCCCTCCTGACGCTGCTGGTCTGGGGATTCTTTGGGCCGCAGCCCAGTTGGGTCTACGGCTTGATCAATGCGGTCTCGGTGCTCATCATTGCCTGCCCTTGTGCGTTGGGCCTGGCCACACCGATGTCCATCATGGTCGCCACCGGTCGTGGTGCGACACAGGGCATCTTGTTTCGTGACGCCGCTGCGATTGAGAACTTCCGCAAGGTCCAGGTCCTGATCGTTGACAAAACCGGAACCCTGACAGAAGGACGCCCGGCCTTTGAAAAAGTCTTTGCAATGGCGCCCTATAGTGAAGACGAGGTGTTACGCCTTGCGGCCAGTCTGGATCAGGGCAGCGAGCATCCTTTGGCCGACGCCATTGTGCGGGCTGCCAGGGACAAGGGAATGACGCTTTCAAAGGTCGAAGGCTTCGAATCCGCCACCGGCATTGGTGTCCGTGGGATGGTTGACGGCAAGCGGCTATCTCTTGGAAATGCTGCCCTGATGGTGGAAGACAAGGTGACCACCGACAGCGATAAACAAGCCCAGGCAGAAGCGCTTCGTGTGAGCGGCGCCAGTGTCATGACGCTGGCTGTTGATGGGCAATTTGCCGGGCTGCTGGCCGTATCGGACCCTGTCAAGGAAAGCACGCCTGCAGCGCTCAAGACACTGCAGGAGGCGGGTATTCGAATCATCATGGCGACTGGCGACGGTCTCACCACGGCGAAGTCCGTGGGCCAGCGCTTGGGCATTGACGAGGTATACGGGGAAGTCAAACCTGCCGACAAACTGGCGCTGGTGGCACGGCTGCAGGGGGAGGGGTTGGTCGTCGCCATGGCGGGAGACGGCATCAATGACGCACCAGCCCTGGCCAAGGCCGATGTTGGTATCGCGATGGGCACGGGCACTGACGTGGCGATGAACAGCGCTCAGGTCACTCTCGTGAAGGGCGATTTGCGGGGTATCGCCACGGCGCGAGAGCTTTCGGATGCGACCATTGCGAACATGAAGCAAAACCTGGGGTTTGCGTTCATCTACAACTCGCTTGGCGTGCCTTTGGCTGCTGGCCTTTTGTTCCCGTTTACGGGCTGGTTGTTGTCACCCATGATAGCTGCCTTGGCCATGAGCTTGAGTTCGGCCTCAGTCATCACCAATGCGTTACGACTGCGCAAAGCAGACTAATAATTTACTTAAAGCGATGTACCGCACAGACGAGATGAGCGCGCAGCTATTAGATGTCATACCGGGAAGACGGACACTCAGTCGTTTCGCTGAATTCCGTTCAGTGTCCGTATCGCGACTGTATAACAAGGCCGATAATTAATGAATTCCAGAAAGAAACCCAGCCCTGCGTGCGAATCAAGCGGAGACGTTGGCTTGCTCAATCAGGAATGTTTCTGTATTAGCCTCGATCAGAAAGCATTGGCTGATGCGTTGGATGCGGAGCTTGGTACCGCGGATCTGTCGACAATGGTTCAAGAGCGTTGTCCCTATCTATTTGCTTCCCAACCTATATTTGTGGCAGCGCAGCAGATAGCGCGGATGGCTAATGTCGTTCAAGCCGTTGAATCAGTGGTGGCCACGCCGGCATACCGGGAACTTGTCTTGGCGCGAGCGCCCGCCGTCGCGCAATTGGCTCCCACAGGTCCGCTAGGCGCATTTTTCGGATATGACTTTCATCTCACGGATAGGCGTCTTGGTCTCATCGAAATCAATACCAACGCCGGTGGTGCGATGCTGAACGCCGTGATGGCCCGAGCTCACAGGGCTTGCTGTTCTGATCTGGGTGCGATGGCGCCTACGCTTGCTCAGATCGAAGACTTTGAAAACGCAATGATGGAGATGTTCCGCCACGAGTGGCTGCTTGCAGGGCGTGCCGCACCCTTGAAAAGCATTGCAATAGTTGACTCAGCACCGGCGGGTCAATATTTGTATCCTGAGTTTCTGCTTTTCCAGCAGTTATTCGAGCGGCATGGCATACGTGTTGTCATCGCTGATCCGTCCGAATTCGAATGGCGTGACGGAGCCCTGCGTCATGGGAGTCTTGTTGTGGACCTGGTATACAACCGGCTGACGGACTTTTACCTTGAGCAGCCTGACAGTGCTGCCTTACTCGAGGCCTATCTTCATGAAGGTGTTGTCCTGACCCCCCATCCTCAAGCCCATGCGCTATACGCCGACAAGCGGCGTTTAGCGCTTTTAAGTGATGCAGTGCAGTTAGAGTCTCTCGGTGTGCCACGCGACATCCAAAAGGTCCTGTTGGAACACGTTCCCCACACGGAAATAGTTAAAGCTGCGGATGAGCAGCGTTTATGGGCGGCGCGCCGAAGTCTCTTCTTTAAACCAGTTGCTGGATTTGGCAGTCGAGCTGCGTATAGGGGCGACAAACTCACCAAAGGGGTTTGGCAGGATATTTTGGCCGGCGAGTATGTGGCCCAAGCGATTGTCAAACCAGGCGAAAGATCAACTGGAGAGGTTAGCCTTCCTGTACCAATGAAGTTTGACCTGCGTGCCTATGCATACAACGCCAAGGTTCAGTGGCTCAGCGCTCGTGTGTACCAAGGGCAAACCACCAACTTTAGGACTTCTGGTGGTGGGTTCGCACCTGTCTACACAACTCGCGACTCGCCAACACGAAACAATTCGGCTGTGTAGTTCCGGTGGCCGCAGCGCAGGCAAGCCGGTTATTTGCTCATTTTGTCAGCCGGGTGACCGTGCTTGGCTAGAAATCGGTCAAATTGCGCGATTTCTTTTTTCTGGGCCGCAATGATGCTCTGGGCCATTTTGCGCATCTGGGGTTCTTTGCCGTTATTGAGTTCGGCTTGAGCCATCTCAATAGCTCCGTGATGGTGGATGCGCATCATCATCGCAAAGTCAACGTCTGCATTGCCCGTCATGGCCATCGACGACATTTTGTCGTTGTTGTCTTTCATCATCGCCTTCATGTCCATACCGCCCGCCATCGGCATATTTCCACCCATGGAACTTTGAGCTCCAGCTAATGGCAGAAACATGGCAGTAGCGAGAGCAATAGCGGATAAAAAGACGGTCTTGCCTTTAGGTTTGATGACCATTTGGTAGTTCCTATTGGTTGTAAATTAATTCATGGCTTTGGCATACGTCTACGCCAACTTGAAAGTGTTGCAGGAGGCCAGATCTGAGGTGTAGTTTTAAATCGCTTATAGCTGTAGGTTGCATACAGTCATTCTTCAGCGGGCGTAGAGATGGCATATTGCTTAGCCCTTAAAGGCGATCAACGGCGCTTGGTCCGTGGACGGCAGCAGGAACCAGTTCCCCGTGATAGAGGCCAGATCATTTTTTATAGCGGCGGATGTGTTGCCAGACCAATGGAGCTGTGCGCATAGCTTATCAATCTCACGGAAAATTTAATGGCACTGCCGGATGTTATGCAGAAGTGACGCCAAGTACTCAAATCAACCCTCCCCGAGAAGACAGACAATTCTCAGGCGTCACTGCCTTGCTTTTACTCAATATCCAAAAAATCAACATCCGCTGCTTGTCGATCACTCTCGTATTTTTGAGGGTGGTCGACAGATGCGGCCGGTGTTGATTTTTGTTTTTCTTAGAGCTCTTTTAGAGCTAATTCAGAATCAAGATTAAAACCAAAACCATATCCCAATTGGGCAATAGAGCATGAATGCTCTATTGCCTATGTGCTTGTATATATCTGTAGTTTTTTTACATAGCTAGCGATTCATATAGAGACTAGTTGTTAGTACCTCTCATCCTCTTACGAGGTTCATAGGCGAGTGATGCGCATCTTCCGTTTCTCGGTAATGTGCATTTCCGCCTAGGAGAAGCCTCAACTCGTCTCCTATTAATCACCTATGGAGAATTCAGATGGCTAGCTATTTTTTTGACATGAAGTCGGCACGTCCAGGGACTGCCGAAGATTCTTATGCTTACGCAAATCGAACAGGGCGTTATTCACGCAGCAAAGAGACCAATGATCTCGTCGCCTCGGGACATCGCAATCTTCCGGAGGGTTTCGATAACGACCCGATGAAGTTTTTGGCTACTGGCGATCGCTATGAGCGCCGAAATGGCGCGGTGGTGCGTAAATTGATCTTGGCGTTGCCTCGTGAGCTACCTTTGGCTGAACAGGAAAAGCTGGTTGTTGACTTTCTTGACGCAACCGCTCCCTGTAAGCCCTCGGGATACGCAATCCATCATCCCAAGCAGGCAGCCTTCGGAGACGATGGAAATCCGCATACTCACGTCTGGCTTTGTGATCGTATTCCAGACGGCATACCCAGGGAGAGGGCTCAGTTCTTCCGGCGAGCCCACCCTACGGTCCCTGAATTAGGCGGCTGTCGCAAGGACTCTGGGGGCAAAGACCCTCAGCAGGCTAAAGAGTCTATGAGAAATATGAGGCGCGCCTGGGCCGATCTTCAAAATTTGGCGCTCGAAGCCGGCGGACATCCAGACCGCGTTACACATTTGAGCCTGCGCGAACAGAAGGTGGATCGAAAGCCAGAGCCCAGGTTTGGATTTATGGGGGTCAAACGAATGGACCAAGGCGCGAAAGATGAAATTCGGGCTAGCCGAAGGACAGCTTGAACGCTTAGGCCCCCACTCCACATGCTCCGGCACGTGGGAGTGGAGTGGGGCAGTTTGCGATCACCTGTCGCTGCATTGAGCAGCTGCAGCGTGATGGCCACGATGGGAGATTAGCGCTTGCTGGCTTCTATCCTGGCGTGAACCCAAGAGGCGATTGCTTCTGCCCAAAATCCAACAGCTTTACTAGACGGGGCTGCTCCGAGCTTGAAAGGCCTTGGGAAAGTCGGATCGTATCGAGGAGAGGATGGCGAAATTTTCTCGTATAAAGAGCTACGGCTAATGTTTAGAAGTTGGCACACATGGCGGACGCGCAATACTAACGGGCTGGATTGAATTAATGACACAGGGGCTCCTAACTGGAATAGACCGGATTAATAGAAACGGACCACCGCTTTAAGAAGCATTAATGAAATTCTGTCCAGTGGTGTCCATATCAATCCACTGCCGAGTAATTTTTCCCATTTTTTGCCGAGGTCTGAGTAATTAGATTCAAACTCTAAACTCTCATGCTCTACGCGCTGCAATCTAGTTTTTTTGTCGCGCCTTAATGGCTGTATCGCTCGGCTCTTTACCCTTTACCAGCGTCTTGATTTTGTTGGGATAGTCGGTCACTTGAAGCAATCTCTCTGACATGCAAAGATATTCAATATTGATCATCAGTTGCTCTCTAGGCTGGGGATCTGAGGTATTGAAGTCTCCCGCAAATCTCTTAAGGACGCATTCGCCAATACGACAGTCATGGACTATCCCTTTGCCTTTAGTGACTTCATTGATCCAAGCTTGCGCAATTTCATTTAAATGGTGGTCGTACACCTTGGTCGGAGCTTCGAAAAATATCTTTAAATGGAAGAAATGTCGTCGTACCCCACCGAACTGCATCTTGCGAAAGTATCCGATCCGTCCTTCTGTTAATTTTTTGTGGGTAAGCAGTTTTGCAGTGTCCTTCCGGATCTGGCTTATTAGGACTGAGTCCCGATATGTCGGATGGTAGGCAAAATCCAAGCTGAACACTCGATATCGTTGCGCCTTGGGCTTTAGGAGCAAATCCAAATAGATTGCTCCAGAATCAAGCATGGCATCGGCTTGATACTTTCTAGCGTGCCTCAGCTGCGTACAGTCATTGATCGATAGGCGATGGCGTACGCGCGCGATAAGTTCATTGAACATAGCTGCCCCCGTGGTCGCCGGCGCTCCCACAAACTGAGCCGTAGGCGCATTTGGGGGCGGAGATATTGGGGAAGCGGGCGGGGCGTTGAACGCTTGGCCGTTTTGGCCTGCACCAGGCTGGAAGCCTCCAGAGCTATGCCCCACGTTTTGCGGATCGGGTATCGGATAGTGGGTAGACGCCTGAAATGCTGGAGTGCCTAAGAAGGTAGTTAAGCTTTGATTTGGTATGTTTTGATTTGTTCGAAACACTAATTCCGGAGCACTTTGGGGCCACCAGATCATTGAAAGCCCCATGTCAAAACACACCCGATGAAAGCACTCCACCTCTTCTGAATAACTGATTGCTGGGCTAAAGATCGCTTGGAATCTCCCAATGCTTGAATAATATTTGCTCAACGGCGTAACAACCCAGCTACCTCGCGTACTGCCCGGGGTAAAGCCTGCGTGGCCTTCTTGTTCGATCTCGCTCACGAATTGATGAATCTCACGTGCAGCGTGAATCCTATCAACTTCCCCAGCAATAAAAAAATTAGCAACTTCTCCTGGCGAAGAAGCCCTCTCAAACGCAACTAAATCTTCCAAAATGTATTGGTAGATTTCCCGAGTTTCCTCAATCTTCCAATCTTCCATACATTGCCTCTCTGTGTTTCTAATAGCGCTTGAGCGGTCCTTGTCCTTCTGTAAGTGTATGATATTTATTAATATTTACAAGGAGAGTTAAAAAACTAACGAGGTTGAGTTTACTAACAATACGGACAAAATTACTTAACTCATTATTTGTGTTAATAAACTCAAAAATCCTAATTTAGCTAATTTTTGTTTTTTGAGTTAGCTAACGCAGTTAGCTTAATGTCAAAAATAGTATAAATATCTTTAATTGCTGACGATTTTTATTATTATAAATACTGATATATAGATTTGCATTTTTATTTTATTTTGCCATATAGCGATCTTCAAGTATTTACGGCAGACGGGTCAACGGCGTGGATAGGGTGCAGTTAGCGGCTAACGTCCAATTAATTGCCTCTGGGTTCGGCTTGAGTTCGAACCTTCATTGAAGAGACATTAGAGCTCTTGCGCATGCAATCAAGATGATCCGCCCAAGCCTGCATCATTTCGCGCCGCTGAGGGAGGTAAGTCGCGAAGTTATAGGCTGCGCTGACTTCGTTGCGCTCCTGGTGAGCCAATTGCAGTTCAATGAGATCGTGGCGATAGCCAAGCTCATGAAGGATCGTTGACGCAACCCCGCGGAACCCATGACCGGTCATTCGGCCAGCGTATCCCATGCGCTTAAGTGCACCCAATATCGTGTTGTTGCTCATCGGTTTGTCATGATCACGTTCGCCGTGGAAAAGCAATCCGTTCAAGCCCCTCAGCTCGTGGATGGCAGCCAGGACCTCTACTGCTTGAGTAGAAAGTGGCACGACGTGCGGCGTTTTCATCTTCATTCGTTCTTTTGGAATGCGCCATTCTGCGGCCTCCAAGTCAAACTCATCCCAGTGAGCCGCAATCAGCTCTCCGGTACGCACGAACGTCAAAGCCATCAGTTTCATAGAAAGGCGTGTGGCTGGGGTACCTTGGTATGCCTCAATTTTTCGCAGCAGCTCAGGCATTTCTTTGGCCTCAAGCCGGGCATAGTGGGTTTTGATGCGGGGTTTGAGTGCGTCAGAGGGTTTCACGTCAGTAGCTGGGTTTCGCTCCAATAGGCCATTTGCTACGGCGTACCTAAAGATTTGACCGCAGGTTTGCCAGGCGCGTTTTGCAATGTCAACGGCACCTCGCGTCTCGATTTTCTTCGCCACAGCGAGCAATATGGGCGCGGTCAGGTCCGCGATAGGGCGTTTGCCGATCTCAGGAAAGACATCTGCCTCAAGCCGGCGCAGAACATAGTCGGCATGGCGAGGAGACTTGGAGCTCTTCCAGTGTTCATGCCAGGCGCGAGCGACGGGCTCAAAGGTTGTCTCAAGGCTCACCTTGGCGACGCGCTTCAAGTCCTGCTTGGCTGCAACCGGGTCGGTACCGGATTTAAGCATCACACGGGCATCATCACGAGTCCTGCGGGCTATCGCCAAGCTGACTTGGGGGTAAGTGCCAAGCGCAAGACGCTTTTCTTTCCCACCAAACCGATATTTCCAGCGCCAGTGTTTGCCCCCGGTGGGAACTACCTCCAAATACAGTCCACCCGCGTCGGTGAAGCGTGTTCGGGCTTTGTCCGCAGGGCATTTAGCGTTTTTGCAAGCAGTGTCTGTTAGGGGCATGTGGGGGACTTTTTAGTACATAGGGGAATCGCCCCTACTTTATGCCCCCAACTTTGCCCCCAAAACGGCAGGATGTCAAAAAACAAGACTGGACAATAAAAAACAAAAAAGCCCCAGCTAGTGGGGCTTTCAGGACAGTTTGGAGACTGTATTGGATCAAACTGGATTGATCGTTGGCGGAAGAGGCGGGATTCGAACCCGCGGTAGGTTTAACCCTACGCACGCTTTCCAGGCGTGTGACTTAAACCGCTCATCCACCCTTCCGCGAAGCCTTCGATTGTAGCAGTCCGGGCGTGCCTTTTTGACGGCTACTGCACGGCCCGCTGGAAGCGATGCTTCTCAAGTTGCACCATCGTGACGAATTCAAGCGCGCTGAGGTGCGTGGATTCCAGCACCACAGGCGGTGCCTTGCCGGCCTCCAGTGCCTCCCGCCAGCGATTGGCGCAGACGCACCAGCGGTCACCCGCTTTCAGGCCGGCAAACCGGTATTGAGGCTGCGGCGTCACGAGGTCGTTGCCACGCTCCACCGAGAAGGACAGGAACTCTTGCGTCACGCGGATGCACACCAGGTGCGAGCCCTGGTCGGTCTCATCAGTGTTGCAGCAGCCGTCGCGCAAATAGCCGGTCAGCGGGTCGTAGGAGCAGGGCACAAGGTCCGTGCCCAATACATTCTTGGCGTCCATGGCAAAAAAATCGCAGGTCAGGCCTTGTTGCCTTGAACCATCTTCATCGCAGAGCCGATCAGGGTGGCAACTTCGGTCATGTTGCTTGGCACGATCAGTGTGGTCTTGGAGTCCCTGGCAACCTTCGAATACGCGTCAACCGCCTGCTCGGCAACTTTCAGTTGCACCGCCTGTTCGCCGCCGGGCTGGCGTATCGCTGCAGCGACCAGTTCGATGGCCTTGGCGTTGGCGTCGGCCACAGCCATGATTGCAGCAGCCTCGCCCTGTGCGTTGTTGATAGCTGCGAGCTTTTCACCTTCCGAGCGGGCGATGAAAGCCTCACGTTCACCGGTGGCTATGTTGATCTGTTCCTGGCGGCGGCCTTCGGACGCGGCGATCAGCGCGCGTTTTTCACGCTCGGCGGTGATCTGCGACTGCATGGCATGCAGGATTTCCTTGGGTGGTGTCAGATCCTTGATCTCATACCGCAGCACCTTCACACCCCAGTTCAGCGCGGCCTCGTCAATGGCGGCCACCACCTGGGCATTGATAATGTCGCGCTCTTCAAAGGTCTTGTCGAGCTCCAGCTTGCCGATCACCGAACGCAATGAAGTTTGCGCCAGTTGTGTCACGGCGATGATGTAGTTGGACGAACCGTAGCTGGCACGCATCGGGTCGGTCACCTGAAAGTACAGGATGCCATCGACCTGCAACTGGGTGTTGTCACGTGTAATACAGACCTGGCTGGGCACGTCCAGCGGGATTTCCTTGAGGCTGTGCTTGTAGGCGACCTTGTCGACAAAAGGCACCAGGAAATTCAGCCCGGGTGTGAGCGACCCATGGTATTTGCCAAGGCGCTCGACCACCCAGGCGTTTTGCTGCGGCACTACCTTGACGCTGCGGATGATGAATATGACGGCAATGATAAAAATAACGAGCGCGATTTCCATGGTCTCTCCAGTGTTTGCTTGCCCGGTGCAGTATGCCCGTAGCTCTTGATGATTCGATTCAGATTGGCCGGAAGGCCATTCAGCGTTTTTCTATGACCAGGCGATTGCCCAGCAGTTCCTTGATATGGAACTGGCCTGTGGCGCCGGGCTGCATGCCCGGACTGTCAAGCACGGCGGTCCAGCTGGCGCCGCGGTATTTGACGGTGGCGGTGCCATCGACGTTCCATCGGTCTATATGCACCGGCTCGCCGATGTCTATGTGCACGTCGGGGTTGGATTGTGCGGGCGGGCCCTTGGGCCGACCGCCGCTTTTGAGGTGCCAGCCCACCACGGCACCACCGCCAACCACTGCAGCCACAACGATTTGAACCGTCAGCGCTGCGCCCAGATGGGCGGAGATTGCAGCAGCCACCAGCCCCACAGCCAGCATCAGAAGGTAAAACGTCCCGGTTGCGAGTTCAATCGCTACTGCCGCTCCCGCCAGCAGCCACCAGATGGTTGATTCAGCCATGCTTGATTCCCTTTACTTTTGATTTGTAGGTGCGTAGCTACATTTTGGGGCAAATCGCAGACCCCACGGGCGTGAAGACATTTTATTTCCGTACACTTCGCACATTCCGCAGGTTTGCGCTGCCAGCAGCGCTATTGCACCTGTGCTTTATCACCGCCTTCACGATACATCGCCCATATGAAATTTCGTTTTCCCATCGTCATCATTGACGAAGATTTCCGCTCCGAGAACACCTCGGGACTGGGCATACGTGCGTTGGCGCAGGCGATAGAAACCGAAGGCTTTGAAGTACTGGGTGTGACCAGCTACGGCGACCTGTCGCAGTTCGCGCAGCAGCAAAGCCGTGCCAGCGCCTTTATCCTGTCGATAGACGATGAGGAGTTCTCGCCAGGCACAGACCTCGACCCTGCCGTGCTGAACCTGCGTACTTTCATCGAGGAGGTGCGCCGCAAGAACCTGGACGTGCCGATTTATGTCTATGGCGAGACCAAGACCTCGCGCCATATCCCCAACGACATCCTGCGGGAACTGCACGGCTTCATCCACATGTTCGAGGACACGCCGGAGTTCGTGGCGCGCCACATCCTGCGTGAAGCCAAGAGTTACCTTGAAGGCGTGCAGCCGCCGTTCTTCAAAGCCTTGCTGGATTACGCGGAAGACGGCTCCTATTCATGGCACTGCCCCGGCCACTCCGGCGGCGTGGCCTTCCTGAAGAGCCCGGTCGGCCAGATGTACCACCAGTTCTACGGTGAGAACATGCTGCGCGCCGACGTATGCAATGCGGTGGAAGAGCTGGGCCAGTTGCTGGACCACAACGGCGCCATTGGCGCCAGCGAGCGCAATGCTGCGCGCATCTTCAACGCCGACCACTGCTTTTTCGTCACGAATGGCACCTCGACCAGCAACAAGATGGTCTGGCACCACACCGTGGCGCCCGATGATGTGGTGGTGGTTGACCGCAACTGCCACAAGTCCATCCTGCACTCGATCATCATGACGGGCGCGATTCCGGTCTTCCTGAAGCCGACGCGCAACCACTTCGGCATCATCGGGCCGATTCCGCAAAGCGAGTTCGAGCCTGAAGCCATCAAGGCGAAGATCAAGGCCAATCCGCTGCTGAAAAAGGTCAATGCGGAGAAGGTCAAGCCGCGGGTACTGACGCTGACGCAATCGACTTACGACGGCGTGCTCTACAACACCGAGACTATCAAGGGCATGCTCGACGGCTACATCGAAAACCTGCACTTCGACGAGGCCTGGCTGCCGCACGCCGCTTTCCACCCGTTCTATGGCACCTACCATTCGATGGGCAAGAACCGCATCCGTCCCAAAACGGCGGTTGTATACGCCACGCAGTCCATCCACAAGCTGCTCGCCGGCATCAGCCAGGCCAGCCATGTGCTGGTGCAGGACTCGCAGGACGTCAAACTCGACAGGCACCTCTTCAACGAGGCCTACCTGATGCACACCTCGACCTCGCCGCAGTACAGCATCATCGCCAGTTGCGATGTGGCTGCGGCCATGATGGAGCCTCCGGGCGGCACCGCGCTGGTCGAGGAAAGCATCGCCGAGTCGCTGGATTTCCGCCGGGCCATGCGCAAGATTGCCGAGGAGTACGGCGACGACTGGTGGTTCAAGGTATGGGGTCCGGACAAGCTGGTGGAAGAGGGTATTGGCGAGGCCAAAGACTGGATCATCAAGGGCGAGTCACGCAGTGCCAAGACAGCCCGCAACGGCGCGAACAACTGGCACGGTTTCGGCCAGATGGCGACCGGTTTCAATATGCTGGACCCGATCAAGTCCACCATCGTCACGCCCGGGCTGGACCTGAACGGCAAGTTTGCCAAGACCGGCATTCCGGCATCCATCGTCACCAAGTTCCTGGCCGAGCATGGCGTGATCGTCGAGAAGACGGGCCTGTACAGCTTCTTCATCATGTTCACCATCGGCATCACCAAGGGCCGCTGGAACACGCTGCTGACGGCGCTGCAGCAGTTCAAGGACGATTACGCCAAGAATCAGCCGATGTGGCGCATCCTGCCGGAGTTCTGCCAGAAATTTCCGAAATACGAGCGCATGGGTTTGGCCGATTTGTGCCAGCACATACACACGCTTTATGCGAAGTACGACATTGCGCGCCTGACCACCGAGGTCTACCTGAGCGACCTGGCACCGGCCATGAAGCCCAGCGAGGCCTACGCCCACATTGCGCAGCGCAAGACCGAGCGGGTGGAGATCGATCATCTGGAAGGCCGCATCACCGTGGGCCTGGTCACACCATACCCACCCGGCATTCCATTGCTGATTCCCGGTGAAGTCTTCAACAAGAAGATCGTCGATTACCTGAAATTTGCGCGTGAGTTCAACGTACATTGCCCGGGCTTCGAGACCGACATCCACGGCCTTGTGGGCGAAGTCGATGCCAAGGGAAAACTGCGTTACTACGCCGACTGCGTGAAGAAATAAGCCGGCGAGGGCGCTAGTTCGGCCCGTCTTCGCGTACCCGCATGAAGCTGGCAAAACGCGGGATGCCGCTTTCATTCACTCCGCGGAAACGGTAGGTCACCAGCGCGCCCAAAGCCGGCGGGTTGTCGCGCTGCGCGTCGCTGAAACCCGTTCCCAGCCGGAAGCGCTGCGCTGGCTTGTCGGCTGCCGCCGGCATTTCAACCAGCAGGGCGCCCAGCCGGCCCGCATTCTTGCCTTTGCCCGGCAAGTGGCCAACGACACGCGCCTCCGCATCTTCATGCGTCTTGACCTTGAGCAGGTCATCGTTGCGCAGCCCTTTGTACAGCGCATCGCCGCGGTGAAGCATCAGGCCTTCACCGCCCAGTCTGACGGTCTTTTTAAGCTGCATCTGCAGGGCTGCGTGGTCGGCGACCCTGTACTGCGCCACGGCGACTACCCAGGGTTTGTTGATCTGCGCGACCAGCGCATTCAGTGCCGGGATGCGGTTTGTGAATGGCCCGGTTTGCGTCGGCAAATCAAACACCATAAAGCGCATGCCGCGCCAGTCTGCATCGGTGCCAGGGCCGGCTTTTTGTGTACGCACCGTTGAGACCGCCTTGGGGAACTGGCCGCGCCCGGCCCACAACTCGCCATCCATGGGCATGGCAGGCCAACCGGCGGTGAACCAGGCGGGTGCCATCACATGCTCGCCGCCCCGTGTGAGCAGCTTTTCACCATCCCAGAAACCGCGCACACCGTCGTATTTTTCGCTCACCCAGTAGTCGGCCAGCGCCACGCCGGGGTGGTAGACGTTGGCCAGCATCAGTGCCGGTTTGGCGGTGGGGGTTTGGACCCGGGATTGAGCTGGTGCTGCGAGCCAGGCACCGAAGGTCAGCAGAAGCGCCAGCATGGGTAGACGCAGGGGCGCACGCACGGCGGCGCTCCCGTTGAAGGTAAAACGTTTCATCAATCACTCCCTGGCAGGCGCTGGGGCGCCTTTGTTGTTCTGTATCGCACTGCGGAGTGCTATTCTTTTGATAGCTAGTCGCGCTAGTCCCTATTGGGTTTGAGGCCGATTTGATGCCTGAAAATGGCCTTTTTTAACCATTCCTCAGGTTTTTCCATGCTTTTGGAGCGTTTGAGCACCGGATATTGTTACGTTCATCGTAACAATAGCTCCAAATATCGAATATGTATTGAAACTATTGCTTGGTTTGTAATAGTTTTCAGACCGATTCAGCAGGCTCGGCGATTCCACCCACCACGTTGCTGAAGCCGCCATCGACGTAGGTGATCTCGGCACTCACACCTGCGGCCAGGTCACTGAGCAAAAACGCTGCAACGTTGCCGACATCTTCAATCGTCACATTGCGGCGGATGGGCGAGGTCTCTGCCACCACGCTGAGTATCTTGCCGAAGCCCTTGATGCCGCTGGCAGCCAGCGTCTTGATCGGCCCGGCGCTGATGCCGTTGGCGCGCATGCCGCGCTTCTTGCTGCCGAGTGATTCGGCCAGGTAGCGCACCGAGGCCTCCAGACTGGCTTTTGCCAGGCCCATGGTGTTGTAGTTGGGTACGACCTTTTCTGCACCCAGATACGAGAGTGTCAGAACGGATGCCCTGTCGTTCAGGTAAGGCAGGGCTGCCTTGGCCATGGCCGGGAAGCTGTAGGCGCTGATGTCGTGGGCGATGCGAAAGGCTTCACGGCTGAAACCGTCTAAAAAGTCTCCTGCAATCGACTCGCGCGGCGCGAAGCCGATGGCGTGTACAAAGCCGTCAAAGGTCGGCCAGGTTTTTGTCAGGTCAGTCATCAACTGTGCAATTTGCTCGTCGCTGCTCACGTCGCAGTCAAACACCAGCTTGCTGTCAAAGTCGGCGGCAAATTCGGTGATGCGGTCTTTAAAGCGTTCGCCCTGGTAGCTGAAGGCCAGCTCGGCCCCCTGTGCGTGGCAAGCCTTGGCGATGCCGTAGGCGATGGAACGGTTGGACAGGACGCCCGTAATCAACAGTTTTTTGCCGGTGAGAAAACCCATAGTCATAACTCCATATAAGTGGCTGGCCGGGCTTGTCTGGCACCCGCCCAAGTAGTGCAGAATTGTCGCATGCGGGATTTGTCTCATTTGAAGGCTTGGGTGCTGATCGGAATGGCTTTGTCGGCCCCCGCATCGCATGCCGCCCATGCCTACGCCCAGTTCGGCGACATCAAGTACCCGCCCGGTTTTACGAACTTCAGCTACGTCAACCCGAATGCACCCAAGGGTGGCGAGATCCGCATGGTGCCGCCGACCCGGCCCACCAACTTCGACAAGTTCAACCCGTTCACGTTACGCGGTACCGCTCCCTACAACATTGGCGGCCTGCTGCTGGAAAGCTTGCTGACCGGCAACTCCGAGGAGCCGACCACGGCCTATGGTTTGCTGGCCGACGACGTGGAAGTCGCTGCAGACAAGCTGTCAGCCACCTTCCGCATCAACGAAAAAGCACGCTTTCACAACGCCAAGCCGGTGCAAGCCGCCGACGTGGTGTTCTCTTTCAAAACGCTGATCAGCAAGGAGGCGGCGCCGCAATTCAAGACCATTTACGCTGAAGTAAAAGATGTGGTTGCCGTGTCCGAGCGGGTGGTGCGATTCGACTTTGCAACGCCCAATCCGGAGCTGCCTCTGGTTGTGGGCGGCATGGCGGTATTCAGCCGCGACTGGGGCATGGCCAACGGCAAACGGACGCCGCTGGACAAGATCGTCTCGGAGCCACCGATTGGCTCCGGCCCGTACAAGCTGTCGTCGCTGGCCATGGGCCGCGACATCACCTACCAGCGTGACCCGAAATACTGGGCGATTGACCTGCCGACACGCAAGGGCCAGTTCAACTTTGACCGCGTCACCTACAAGATTTACCTCGACGACACCGCCAAGTTCGAGGGCCTGAAGGCTGGCGAATACGACTTCATGCGCGAGTTCACCTCGCGCAACTGGGCGCGCCAGTACAAAGGCAAGCAGTTCACGTCAGGTGAAGTGGTCAAGCGGGCCTTCGAAAACAGGAACCCGGGCGACTTCCAGGGCTACATCTTCAATCTGCGCAGGCCGCAGTTCCAGGACATCCGGGTGCGCAAGGCCTTCAGTCTGGCGATGGATTTCGAATGGATGAACCGGCAGCTGTTCTACGGCATTTACAAGCGTGTTGAAGGCTACTTCCCGAACAGCGAGTTCCATGCAGAGGGTGTGCCCAAGCCGGACGAACTGGCCCTGCTCGAGCCACTGCGCAGCAAACTCAGGCCCGAGGTGTTCGGCCCCGTGCCGGTGTCCGCCAGCACCGCGCCGCCTCACAGCCTGCGCGAGAACCTGCGCCAGGCCCAGGCACTGTTGAAGGAGGCCGGCTGGACCTACCGTGACGGCGCGCTGCGCAATGCCAAAGGCGAGCCTTTTGTCGTGGAGTTCCTGAACGACCAGCCCTCGCTGGTGCGCATTTTTACGCCGTACCAGAAGGCACTGGAGAAACTCGGCATCACGCTGACTTATCGCGTTGTCGATTTTTCACTGGCAAAGCAGAAGATGGATGCGTTTGACTTCGACATCACGACCACACGCCTGCCCGGCAGCACGGCGCCGGGTGGCGAGTTGCTGGACCGATGGGGCTCCGAGGCGGCCAAAACCCCTGGTTCCTCAAACGTCTGGGGCATTGCCGACCCGGCTGTCGATGCGCTGCTGCAAAAGGTAGTGACGGCCAAAACCCGCATTGAATTGGGTGCCGCGATGCGTGCGCTGGACCGCGTGCTAACCAACGGCTACTACTCGGTGCCGCAGTATTACGGTGATGCCTTCCTTATCGGGTACCGGCCCAAACCGTTTGTGCTGCCGGCGATCATCCCGCCGTACTACGAGTCCGACACCTGGGCCATGAGCACCTGGTGGGCGTCCGAAAGCAACAAATAGCATGGCCAGCTACATCCTCAAACGCCTGCTGCTGATGATCCCAACCCTGTTCGGCATCCTGCTGGTCACGTTCGCCATGGTGCAGTTTGTGCCAGGCGGGCCGGTCGAGCAGATGGTCGCGCAGTTGCAGGGGCGTGACTCTGGAGGTGAGCGGGCTGCCGTTTCGGGCGCTGGCTATCGGGGCCGTCAGGGGGTCGATGCCAAGCGCATCGAGGAAATCAAGGTGCTGTATGGATTCGACAAACCCGTGCACGAACGTTTTATCCAGATGCTCGGCCAGTTCGCCCGCTTTGACCTGGGCAACAGTTTTTACCAGCGTAAGGATGTGTGGCAACTGGTGAAGGAGAAGCTGCCGGTTTCCATCAGCCTGGGTTTGTGGACCTTCTTCATCAGCTACCTGATAGCGGTACCGCTGGGCGTCGCCAAGGCGGTTAGGGCAGGCACGCGCTTCGACTTCATCACCTCACTGATTGTGCTGGTCGGCTACGCGATTCCCGGCTTTGTGCTGGGCGTGGCGCTGGTGGTTATTTTTGGCGGGCAGTTGCAGTGGTTTCCGCTGCGCGGGCTGACCTCGAGCAATTGGGAGACGCTCAGCTGGGGCGCCAAGATCACCGATTACCTCTGGCACATCACCTTGCCAGTGATTGCAATGGTGCTGGGTAGCTTTGCTGTGACCGCCGTGCTGACCAAAAACTCGTTCCTTGAAGAAATCCGCAAGCAATATGTGCTGACGGCCAGGGCCAAAGGCCTGAGCGAGCGGCAGGTGTTGTGGAAACATGTGTTCCGCAATGCGCTGATTCCCATCATCACCGGCTTTCCCGCCGCATTTATAGGCGCCTTCTTCACGGGATCGCTGCTGATTGAAACCCTGTTTTCTCTCGACGGCCTGGGCCTGCTGAGTTATGAAAGCGTGATCCGGCGTGACTATCCCGTGGTGCTGGGCACGCTTTACCTGTTCACGCTGATTGGCCTCGTCACAAAACTGATCAGCGACCTCTGCTACGTCTGGGTCGATCCGAGGGTGAAGTTTGACTAGCTTGACCACCCCCCCCGAAGCGGCCGATGGCCGCCTTCCCCCCCGGGGGGGGGCGCCTATGGGCGGGCAAAGCCCGGCCCACGGCGTCCCCGGCGAAGGCCCCGCTACGGTCAAGGTCAGCCTTAGTCCTGGCCGCAGGGCATGGACTCGTTTTCGGCGCAACAAGCTGGGCTTTTACAGTCTGGTGCTGTTCTCCATCATCGTGGTCCTCAGCCTGTTTGCCGAGGTCCTGTCCAACGACAAGCCACTGGTGGTCAGCTACAACGGCACGACCTACTTCCCGCTGGTCAAGG
The DNA here is from genome assembly GCA_040388075.1 of Pseudomonadota bacterium. GTDB lineage: Bacteria > Pseudomonadota > Gammaproteobacteria > Burkholderiales > Burkholderiaceae_C > Polaromonas. The sequence goes on from JAZKCN010000003.1 coordinate 432,926, forward strand.
ACTATTCGGAGAAGACTTTTGGTGGCGACTTTGAAACACCGGCCGACTATCTCGACCCTTTCATCAAGGAGCGGATCACGGGCGGCAACAACTGGGCGATTTACCCACCCAACCCCTATGGGCCGCGCACCATCAACTACTTCGCTAAAGAGCCCAATCCGTCAGCTCCGTCACGCGACAACTTCTTTGGCACCGACGACCGCGGCCGCGACCTGCTGGCTCAACTGATTTACGGCTTCCGGCTCAGTGTGCTGTTCGGCCTGGCCCTGACGGTGATAGGCGTTGTGATTGGCGTGATTACCGGTGCGATACAGGGTTATGCAGGTGGCAAGACCGACCTGGTGTTCCAGCGTTTCATGGAAATCTGGAGTTCCATGCCTGAGTTGTACCTGCTGATTATTTTCAGCGCTGTGTTCTCGCCCAGCGTGGCGCTGCTGCTGTTTTTGCTCAGCCTGTTCGGCTGGATGGGCCTGTCGGACTATGTGCGCGCCGAGTTCCTTCGTAACCGGCAGCTGGACTATGTGCGGGCGGCGAGGGCGCTGGGCGTCAGCAACCTGCAGATCATGTGGCGCCACATCCTGCCCAATAGCATGACGCCTGTGGTGACCTTTTTGCCTTTCCGCATGAGTGCCGCCATCCTGGCGCTGACGTCATTGGACTTTCTTGGCCTTGGCGTGCCGCCGGGCACGCCATCTCTTGGCGAGTTGCTCAGCCAGGGCAAGGCCAATATCGACGCCTGGTGGATTTCGCTGTCCACCTTTGCCGTGCTGGTTGTCACCTTGCTGCTGCTGACTTTTATGGGCGATGCCTTGCGTGATGCGCTTGACCCCCGCAAGGTTGATCAGGCATGAGTAAACCGTTGCTCGACGTCAAAGACCTGCGCATTGGGTTCGCCGGCAAGGAAGTCGTGCACGGTATCGACTTTTCAATTGCACCCGGCGAAAAGCTGGCGTTGGTCGGTGAATCGGGCTCCGGCAAAACCATCACGGCGCTTAGCCTGTTGCGTCTGGTGCAGAACGCTGCCGTCAGCGGCAGCGCGGTGTTTCAGGGTCGGGAGGGTGAGCTTGACCTGCTGGCGCTTGAAGAACGTCAGTTGCGTTCCATACGCGGCCAGGACATCGCGATGATCTTCCAGGAACCGATGACGGCACTGAACCCCTTGTTCAGCGTCGGCGACCAGATCGGCGAGGTCCTGCAGCTTCACAAAGGCCTGACATCGCCAGAAGCCTGGCAGGAAGCCATCAGGCTGCTTGCGGACACCGGCATATCGGAGCCTGAACGCCGGGCCCGCTCCTTTCCGCACCAGCTCTCGGGCGGGCAACGCCAGCGCGCGATGATTGCGATGGCGTTGGCCTGCCAGCCTCGGCTGCTGCTGGCCGATGAGCCGACCACTGCACTGGACGTTACTGTGCGCAGCCAGATTCTGGATTTGCTGTCGGCGCTGCAACAGAAAAATGGCATGGCAGTGCTGATGATCACCCATGACCTGAACCTGGTGCGGCGTTTTGCCGACCGCGTGGCGGTGATGGAAAACGGCCATATCGTCGAGCATGGCCAGGTTGCCGATGTCTTCGCCAAGCCGCAGCACCCTTACACCCGCAAGTTGATAGACAGCGCGCCGGCGCGCGATGTTCAGGAAGTGCCGCCCGATGCTGCGCTGCCCGGCGTGATGAGGGCGCGTGATCTGCGCGTCAGCTACCCGGTCAGCGTACCCGGTATCAGGGGCTGGTTCAAAAAGGGCGAGTTCGTCGCCGTCAAGGGCGCCAGTTTTGACATCCCGGCTGGCCAGACCCTCGGCGTGATCGGCGAATCCGGCTCGGGAAAGTCCAGCCTGGCGCTGGCAGCACTCGGGCTTCATCCACACCAGGGTGAGTTGCAGGTCGTTGGCAAGGCATGGGGCACGAATACCGCCGCCAACAAGGCCTTGCGGCGCGCCGTGCAGGTGGTGTTCCAGGACCCGTTTTCGTCGCTGTCGCCCCGCATGACGGTCGAAGCCATCGTGGGCGAGGGCCTGCTGGTTCATCATCCGGAACTGAACGCGGCCCAGCGGCAGGAGCGGGTTCTGGCTGCGCTGGCCGATGTCGGCATGGTGGAAACTCAGTTTCCGGGTCTTTTGCAGCGTTATCCGCATGAGTTTTCGGGGGGCCAGCGGCAACGGCTGGCGATTGCCCGGGCCCTGATGGTCGACCCGCAGTTACTGGTGCTGGACGAACCCACCAGCGCGCTGGATGTCACGATCCAAAAACAGGTGCTGGCACTGCTTCAGAGGCTGCAAAGGGAGCGCGGCCTGAGCTATCTCCTGATTACCCATGACATAGACGTGATCCGCGCGATGGCACACCAGGTCATCGTCATGAAGGACGGCGAGGTGCTGGAATCCGGTTCACTAGAGCGGGTAACAGGGTCGCCACAGCATCCATACACCCGCACACTGGTAGCAACGCACGCCTCGGCGCCACCCAGCTAGGACTTTGCCGGGCACGCAAAGTGCTTGCGCGGGGGTGTTTCACAGGTTACAATACTAGCTTCACGACCAAATGGGCGGGTTCACACCGCCCATTTTTTTTGGGCGTTTGTTTTTGATTTACGGCTTGGTTTTTAGATATTGAATGGCTTCCAGCACGAACGAAACGATTGAGCAGACCGTCACGGGACTCGGTTACGACCTGGTCGATATCGAGCGCACTGCCGGTGGCTTGTTGCGCGTGACGATAGACATGCCATACGTTGCAGGGGCGGAGCAGTTTATCAATGCCGAAGACTGTGAAAAAGTCACCCGCCAGCTGCAGTTTGTACTGGAAGTGGAGGGCGCTGCGTATTCCCGGCTTGAGGTTAGCTCGCCAGGGATAGACAGGCCCCTAAAGAGCGAAAAGGATTTTGAGCGTTTTGCGGGTGAGTTGATTGACCTCACCCTCAAGGCGCCTATTGGTGTGAAGGCCGCAGCCGGTTCAACCGTCTCGGCCAATCAGAAAAAGTTTCGGGGAACGCTGGAGCGTGCAGGTGATGCATGGCAAATCGTCTGGAGTGACGAGCCGCCACCAAAGCCGGGCCAGCGGGTCAGCAAAAAACGAGTGCCTGCGCCTTTGCAGGCACTGGGCTTCACGCTAGACGAAATCCAGCAGGCGCGTCTGGCGCCGGTCGTGGACTTCAAGGGGCGCAAACCCAGGGCTGAAAAGACTGCCCCTGCTGCAGATACGCAGGCAGAAGATTAATTGTTCTGGATTATTTTGAGTGAAAGGCTTGGTAAAAATGAACCGCGAAATGTTGATGTTGGTTGATGCCATCTCGCGCGAGAAGAATGTTGAGCGCGACGTCGTCTTCGGCGCCGTCGAGCTCGCCCTTGCGCAAGCCACCAAAAAAGTCTATGCCGGTGAGGTCGATATCCGCGTTGCGGTTGATCGTGACAGCGGCAACTACGAAACTTTCCGCCGCTGGCTGGTCGTTCCCGACGAAGCCGGACTGCAGAACCCCGAAGCCGAAGAACTGGTCACCGATGCGCGTGACGAGATCGCGGACATCGAGGAAGGCGACTACATCGAGAAACCGATCGAGAGTCTGCCTATTGGCCGTATCGGCGCACAGGCTGCCAAGCAGGTCATCCTGCAGAAAATCCGTGACGCCGAACGCGAAATGCTGCTCAACGAGTTCATGTCGCGCGGCGACAAAATCTTTGTAGGCACCGTCAAGCGCATGGACAAGGGCGACATCATTGTTGAATCCGGCCGTGTTGAAGGCCGCCTGCGCCGCAGCGACATGATCCCGAAAGAAAACCTGCGTTCTGGCGACCGCGTTCGCGCCATGATCATGGAAGTCGACACCACCCTGCGTGGCGCGCCCATTATCTTGTCGCGCTCGGCCCCTGAATACATGATCGAGCTGTTCCGCCAGGAAGTGCCCGAAATCGAACAAGGCCTGCTGGAAATCAAATCCTGCGCCCGTGACCCTGGTTCGCGCGCCAAGATCGCTGTGCTGTCGCACGATAAACGCGTTGACCCCATTGGTACCTGCGTAGGCGTGCGCGGCACCCGCGTCAATGGCGTAACCAACGAACTCGCCGGCGAACGTGTGGACATCGTGCTGTGGAGCGAAGACCCGGCCCAGTTTGTCATCGGCGCGCTGGCTCCTGCCAACGTGTCGTCCATCGTGGTGGACGAAGAGCGCCATGCGATGGACGTCGTCGTCGATGAGGAAAACCTGGCCATCTCCATAGGCCGTGGCGGACAGAACGTGCGCCTGGCCGCTGAACTCACCGGCTGGAAAATCAACATCATGACGGCCGACGAGTCTGCCCACAAGCAGGCGACGGAAACCGACAGCAGCCGCAAGCTGTTCATGGAAAAGCTGGATGTGGACGAGGAAATCGCCGACATCCTGATCTCCGAGGGTTTCACCAGCCTGGAAGAAGTGGCCTATGTGCCGCTGCAGGAAATGCTGGAGATCGAATCCTTCGACGAAGACACCGTCAACGAGCTGCGCACCCGGGCCAAGGATGCACTCCTGACCATGGAAATCGCCAAAGAGGAAAGTGCCGATGGCGTCTCGCAGAACCTGCGCGACGTCGAAGGAACCACCCCTGAGTTGATTGCCAAATTGACAGAGGCTGGCATCAATACCCGCGACGACCTGGCCGATCTGGCCACGGACGAACTCACCGAAATCACCGGCCAGTCTGCAGAAGACGCCACGGCCCTGATCATGACTGCACGCGCCCATTGGTTCACCGATGACGCCGCAGCCGCCGATGCCCCTGCAGAAGCTGAAAAGCCTGCAGCGGCCCAAGAGCAATGATCATGGAGGCCAGTCAGGAAAACCATATATGTCCAGTACCACTACCGTCGCTGAATTCGCAGCCGAACTCAATAAATCCCCTGCAACCCTGATCGAGCAATTGACCAGTGCGGGTGTTACCAAGGCCAAGCCTGACGACGCCCTGTCCGAAGCGGACAAGCAGAAGCTGCTCGGCTACCTGCAGGCCAGCCATGGCACAGTCTCGTCCGAACGCAAAAAAATCACGCTGGTAAAAAAATCCACCAGCGAAATCAAGCAGGCCGATGCCACGGGCAAGGCGCGCACCATCCAGGTCGAAGTCCGCAAGAAGCGCACCTTCATCAAGCGCGAAGACGGCTCCGACGCATCTGCGGAGGAGGCTCCGGCCGAAGCCGTGCCGGCTGTACAGACTGCGCCGGCCATTGACAACACTGAACTGCTGCGCCGCGAGGAAGAGGCCAACCGCCATGCAGAACTGCTGCGCCGCCAGGAAGCCGAACTGACCGAAAAACGCCGCCTGCGCGAAGAGCAGGATGCCAAAGAAGCCGTGCAGGAGCAGGAGCGCCAAGCTGCGGAAGCTGCTCAAGCCGCTGCACGTGCGGCTGAAGCCGCTGAAAAATCCAAACCGGCTCCCGGTAAAAAAGCCAAGGAAACCCCTGCAGCAGTTGCAGAGGCTGCCAGGGCGACGGAAGCTGCCGCAGCCGAGCAGGCCGTGCAGGCGAGCAAGGCGGCAGATGCCGAAGCTTCAAAAGCAGCAGCGAAGGCCAAGGCCACGGCCGAATTCCAGGAAGACGCCGCCAAGGCCCAGGAACTGCAGGAGCGCCGCCGCAAGGCCGAGGCGGAAGCAGCAGGCATTCGCGCCATGATGAATGCGCCAAAGCGTGTTCTGGTTCCGCACGTGGACCCGAAAGCGGCCATCAAGGGCACGCTGCATAAACCAGCAGGCGCACCCGGTGCCAAACCCGGCGCGCCTGGCGCACCGGCTGCACCCGGCGTTGCCGGCAAGAAAGAAATCAAGTCCGAGAACCTGTCCTCGACCTGGAAAGAAGACGCAGCCAAGAAGAAGGGCCTGCCCAGCCGCGGCGCCACGCCAGTCCCCGGCCGCGGCAATTTCCGCAGCGGTCCCCGTGGCCGTCGCGGTAACGACCGCGATTCGCGTCCCGAATCGAATTTTGTTGCACCTGCCGAATTCAAGGTCATTGAAGTCCACGTACCTGAAACCATCACTGTGGGCGAACTCGCTCACAAGATGAGCGTCAAGTCGAATGAGGTCATCAAACACCTGATGAAACTCGGCCAGATGGTCACCATCAACCAGCCGCTGGACCAGGATACCGCGATGATCGTGGTGGAAGAAATGGGGCACAAGGCGGTGACCGCAGCGCTGGATGATCCGGAAGCGTTCACCGATGACGAAGTGCAGGGCCAGGAAGCTGAAGCCATGCCGCGCGCACCGGTGGTCACGGTCATGGGTCACGTTGACCATGGCAAGACCTCGCTGCTCGATTACATCCGCCGTGCCAAAGTGGCATCGGGTGAAGCCGGGGGCATTACCCAGCACATTGGCGCGTATCACGTCGAAACCGAACGCGGCATGATCTCCTTCCTGGATACCCCGGGCCACGAGGCGTTCACCGCCATGCGTGCCCGTGGCGCACAGGCTACCGACATCGTGATTCTGGTGGTTGCAGCCGACGACGGCGTGATGCCTCAGACCAAGGAAGCCATCAAGCATGCGAAAGCTGCTGGCGTTCCAATCGTTGTCGCAATCAACAAGATCGACAAGCCTGATGCGAATATGGACCGCGTCAAGGGTGAGCTCGTGACGGAGGAAGTGATTCCCGAAGAGTTCGGCGGTGACTCACCGTTTGTGCCGGTTTCCGCCCGAACCGGCGCTGGCATAGACCAGTTGCTGGAGCAGGTTCTGCTGCAGGCCGAAGTTCTGGAATTGCGTGCGCCAGTCGATGCCCTGGCCAAAGGCCTTGTCATTGAAGCCCGCCTCGACAAGGGCCGCGGCCCGGTCGCAACCGTGCTGGTCCAATCCGGCACGCTCAAGGCTGGTGATGTGGTGCTGGCAGGGTCAACCTATGGCCGCGTGCGCGCCATGCTGGACGAAAACGGCAAGCCGATCAAGACCGCTGGCCCCTCCATCCCTGTTGAAATCCAGGGCCTGACGGAAGTGCCGCAAGCCGGTGATGACTTCATCGTCATGACCGACGAACGCCGCGCCCGTGAAGTCGCTACCTACCGCGCAGGCAAATTCCGCAACACCAAGCTGGCCAAACAGCAGGCGTCGAAGCTGGAGAACATGTTCTCCGACATCAATGCCGGCGAAGTCAAGATGTTGCCCATCATCATCAAGGCAGACGTGCAGGGTTCGCAGGAAGCGCTGGCCCAGTCGCTGCTCAAGCTCTCGACCGACGAGGTCAAGGTGCAACTGGTGTACTCCGGCGTTGGCGGTATTTCCGAATCCGACGTCAATCTGGCGATTGCCTCGAAGGCTGTGCTGATCGGGTTCAACACCCGTGCAGATGCCCAGGCGCGCAAACAGGCTGAAGGCAACGGCATCGAGATTCGTTACTACGACATCATTTACGACGCTGTGGACGACCTGAAAGCTGCCATGTCGGGCATGCTCACGCCGGACAAGAAGGAAGAAGTCATCGGTACCGCCGAGATCCGTCAGGTGTTCAAGGTCAGCAAGATCGGCTCCATTGCCGGCTGTATGGTCACCGCAGGTGTGGTCCGCCGCACCGCCCGTTTGCGCCTGTTGCGCGAGAACCTGGTCATCTTCACCGGTGAACTCGACTCGCTCAAGCGCTTCAAGGACGATGTCCGCGAAGTCAAGGAGCAGTTCGAGTGCGGTCTGAATATCAAGAACTACAACGATATTCAGGTTGGCGACATCCTCGAATTCTTCGAAATCAAGGAAGTGGCGCGTACGCTGTAAACACCCGTCCCCATGCGCAAGAAGTCATCCACCCCCAACCGCGGCTTTCGTGTTGCCGATCAGATCCAGCGTGATCTGACGGAGCTGATCGCGCGCGAGCTGAAAGACCCACGGGTTGGGATGGTGACTATTCAGGCCGTCGAGGTGACGGCCGACTATGCGCATGCGAAGGTGTTCTTCAGCGTGCTGATTGGCGACCCGGTTGAATGCGAAACGGCCCTCAACCAGGCCGCCGGTTTCCTGCGCAACGGGCTGTTCAAGCGCCTGATGACCCACACCGTGCCGACCCTGCATTTCCATTTCGACCGCACAACTGAACGTGCGGCCGACATGAACGCCCTGATAGCCAAGGCTGTTTCTTCCCGCGCCCAGGACGACTGAGCCAGCGCCGTTCCCCTTGGACAGGTTCAGGGGATAACGGTGCCAACCGGCGTGCGGGGATTCCCGGGCGCCGAGCCTGTCGAAACCCTATGACGCAACCCTCCGTTCACCGCCAAAAGATACAGCGACGTCCCGTGCATGGCGTGCTGCTGCTCGACAAGCCGCTGGGCCTGTCGAGCAACCAGGCGCTGCAAAAAGCCAAATGGCTGTTGCGGGCGGACAAGGCCGGCCATACCGGCACGCTGGACCCACTGGCGACCGGGGTGTTGCCCCTGTGTTTTGGCGCGGCCACCAAATTCAGCCAGATTCAGCTTGACGCGGACAAGACTTATGAAGCGCTGGTCATCCTCGGGCAAAAGACAACGACGGGCGATGCTGAGGGCGATGTGATTGAAACTCGCGCCGTGCCCGCCATCACGCCCGAGCTGCTGGCCGGGCTGACAAAACGCTTCACTGGCCCGCTGGCGCAGATTCCGCCGATGTACTCGGCGCTGAAAAAAGATGGCAAGGCGCTGTACGAATATGCCCGCAAGGGACAAGAAGTCGAGCGTGAAGCACGTCACATAGTGATTCACGAGTTGCAGATGATGACCGCAAGCGACCAGGATGGCCAGCCCGCCATCCGCATCACCGTCAAATGCAGCAAGGGCACCTATATCCGCACCCTGGGTGAAGACATTGCTGAAGCCATTGGTTGTGGCGGCCACCTCGGTGCGCTCAAACGCATTGAGACCGGCGGCTTTGTGGCAGATGACTGCGTCAGCCTGGCCGCGCTGGAAGCCATGACCGAGGCAGAGCGCGAATCCCGCCTGCTACCGGCAGAATCGCTGGTGGCTGCGTATCCTTCTGTCACACTGGATGCCGACAATGCAGGGCGCTTCCTGAGCGGCCTGCGCCGACGCGGCCAGTGGGGTGCAGACGCGCCGCTGGTGAAGGTCTATGGTGCGCAGCCCCGTGCCTTTCTTGGCTCTGCCCACATCACGGCCGACGAACTGATTCCCCAGCGCCTGCTAAGCCCCGTCGAGATACAGGACATTCTTCACGCCGCTGCAGCCCGCGCTGCGCCGGCGCCCGCTTTTCAACATTAACCCGACGATTTTTTTAGTTTCAAGCCTCCAGAAAGCCAAACCATGAGCCACAAGCAAATCCGCAATATCGCGATCATCGCCCACGTCGACCACGGCAAGACCACCATGGTCGACCAGTTGCTGCGCCAGTCCGGCACCTTTGCCGAACACGAAAAGGTCGTCGACACCGTGATGGACAACAACGCCATCGAAAAAGAACGTGGTATCACCATCCTGGCCAAGAATTGCGCTGTGACCTGGGAAGGTACGCACATCAACATCGTCGACACCCCGGGCCACGCCGATTTCGGTGGTGAAGTCGAACGTGCGCTGTCCATGGTCGACGGCGTCGTGCTGCTGATCGATGCTCAGGAAGGCCCGATGCCCCAGACGCGTTTCGTGACCAAAAAGGCACTGGCCCTGGGCCTCAAGCCCATCGTTGTGGTCAACAAGGTCGACAAGCCGGGCGCCAACCCCGACAAGGTCATCAATGCCGCGTTCGACCTGTTCGACAAACTTGGCGCGACCGACGAACAGCTCGATTTTCCGGTGGTTTATGCCTCCGGCATCAATGGCTGGTCGTCACTCGAGGAAGGCCCACCCAACGAACAGTGGGGCCCCGATATGTCGGCCCTGTTCAACACCATCCTCAAGCATGTGCCGGCGCAAAAGGGCGATCCTGCCGCACCGCTGCAACTACAGATTTCCGCACTTGATTTCTCGACCTTCGTAGGCCGAATCGGCGTTGGCCGTATCAGCCAGGGCACCATCAAACCGATGATGGACGTGGTCGTGATGGAAGGCCCGGACGGCAAGGCCGTCAAGGGCCGCATCAACCAGGTCCTGACCTTCCAGGGCCTGGAGCGTGTGCAGGCCACTGAAGCCGGCCCCGGTGAAATCGTGCTGATCAACGGCCTGACCGACATCGGCATCGGCGTCACCATCACCGACCCAGCCAATCCGGCGGCACTGCCCATGCTCAAAGTCGACGAACCGACACTGACTATGAACTTCTGCGTCAACACCAGCCCGCTGGCCGGCCGCGAAGGCAAGTACGTCACCAGCCGACAGATCTGGGACCGCCTGCAGAAAGAGCTGCAACACAATGTGGCACTGCGTGTCAGCGAAACCGACGAAGAAGGTATCTTCGAAGTCATGGGCCGGGGCGAGCTGCACCTGACCATCCTGCTGGAAAACATGCGCCGCGAAGGTTTTGAAATGGCTGTGTCCAAGCCACGCGTGGTGATGAAGGAAGTCAACGGTGAAAAGCACGAGCCTATCGAGCTGGTGACTGCCGATATCGAAGATCAGCACCAGGGCGGCGTGATGCAGGCACTGGGCGAACGCAAGGGCGAGCTGGTCAACATGGAGCCGGACGGCCGTGGCCGGGTCCGCCTTGAGTACCGCATTCCGGCGCGTGGCCTGATCGGTTTCACGAACGAGTTTTTGAATCTGACCCGTGGCTCCGGCTTGATCGCAAATATTTTTGACTGTTACGAGGCTCACAAGGGCGACATCGGCGGCCGCAAGAACGGTGTACTGATCTCGATGGACGACGGTGAAATCTTTACCTACGCATTGGGCAAGCTGGACGACCGCGGCCGCATGTTTGTGCGCGCCAATGACCCGGTGTATGAAGGGATGATCGTCGGCATCCACAGCCGTGACAATGACCTCGTTGTCAACGCCACGCGTACCAAGCAGCTGACCAACTTCCGTGTGTCCGGTAAGGAAGACGCGGTAAAGATCACGCCGCCGATTGAACTCACGCTTGAATACGGTGTCGAGTTCATCGAGGACGATGAACTGGTCGAAATCACGCCAAAATCGGTTCGCCTGCGCAAGCGTCACTTGAAGGAAAGCGATCGCAAACGGGCGGGACGCTGAGCCCCCACGGTCGCTCAATTCGTGTAGCTTCCTGCGCCCCAAGCGAGCCGTTCGCTGCGGTCTGGCGAAGCCAGTCCCGCGGCTCTGCTTGCGAGAAAAGCTCGCTTCGCTTGGGACCCAGGATTTCCTTCCGTTCGGACTGAGCTTGTCGGAGCCTTCTTTGAAGGCATATTGCCCAGATGAAACTCACACACGCCAAAGCCGTGGCCCTGATGGTGCTGGTGACCCTGATGTGGTCGCTTGCCGGCGTGGTGACGCGCCAGCTGGAGTCGGCGCGCAGTTTTGAGGTGACTTTCTGGCGCAGCTTCTTCACGGTGCTTTCGCTGCTGGTCATCCTGCCGGCTTTTCAGGGCAGGGCGGTGTTCACAAAAATCCGCCGAGCCGGACCTGCGCTCTGGTTGTCGGGTATTTGCTGGAGCGTGATGTTCACCGCCTTCATGGTGGCGCTCACGCTGACCACGGTTGCCAATGTCTTGGTGACCATGGCCATCAGCCCCTTTGTCACCGCCTTGCTGGCGCGCGTATTTATCGGCCACCGCATCGCACTACGCACCTGGCTGGCGATTGCCATAGCCGGTGCCGGCATTGCGTGGATGTATGGCGCGCAGGCCGATTTGTCGCAGCACCTGGGCGGCACGCTGGTTGCGCTGCTGGTGCCGCTGGCCAGTGCCGCCAACTGGACGGTGGTGCAACACAGCCGTGCCCACGGCGAGAAAATCGACCTGGTGCCTGCAGTCCTGGTGGGCGCTGTTATTTCTTCGCTGGCGACTTTGCCACTGTCGCTGCCGTTCTCGGCCACCGGACACGACCTGGCCCTGCTGGCACTGCTGGGACTGGTACAACTGGCAATTCCCTGTGTCCTGTCGGTGATGTGCGCAGGCGTGCTGAAAGCGCCGGAAGTCGCCTTGCTTGCCTTGCTTGAGGTGATCTTCGGAATCCTGCTGGCCTGGCTGGGTGCAGGCGAGGTGCCGGGTGCCAGCGTTTTAAGTGGCGGTGCACTGGTCATCGCCGCACTGTGTATCAATGAACTGATTGGATGGAGACAGAAATCATGAGCGAACAAACCCCCAACACAGAAACGAAAAGCGACGTTATCGCAGAGCGCCACGGTAACGCCGGCCTGCTGACGCTGAACCGGCCCAAGGCCCTCAATGCCCTGAGCCTGCAGATGGTGCGTGACCTGACAGCTGCGCTGCTGGCATGGCGTGATGACCCGGCTGTGATGGTTGTTGCGATTCGCGGCACCAACAAAAAGGGCCAGCCCGGTTCTCCTGAAAGTCTGTTCGGCGGTTTTTGTGCAGGCGGCGACATCCGCTTTTTCCATCAGGCGGCGCTGGCCGGAGACTGCGCCTTGGAGGACTTCTTCACCGAGGAATACACACTCAACCACCTGATACAGACCTACCCAAAACCCTTTGTCGCCTTCATGGACGGCATCGTGATGGGCGGTGGCATGGGACTGTCGCAAGGGGCGAGGGTGCGCATTGTGACGGAGCACACCAAAATCGCAATGCCAGAGACCAATATCGGCCTGTTCCCCGATGTGGGCGGCGGTTACTTTTTAAGCCGATGCCCAGGCCATGCAGGCGAATACCTGGCGCTGACCGGCGAGGTCATCGGTGCCGACGAGGCAATCAGTTTTGGCTTGGCGGATGTCAAACGTGATGCAGCTCAATTACCTGCCATCTGGGAAGCACTGGCAAGTCAAACTTTTACATCGGTGGCTGCTGCAAATGTGTGGATCACCGCCGAACTGCCCGTCGATGCGGCGCGTGGAAGGGCCGGTACCAAGGCAATCGACAGCTACTTCTCGCTGCAGCGGGTCAAACACATCGTCGATGCGCTGGAAAAGGCTAAGGCCGACGAATGGGCGAGCAAGGTAGCGGCCATCCTGCGCAAGCGTTCGCCATTGATGCTGCATGTGGCGCTGGAGCAGATCCGTCGTGCCCGCAACATGGAGCTGGCTGATGACCTTCGCATGGAGCGTGACATGGTGCACCAGTGCTTCCACCTGCGGCCCGGCACGGCCAGCGAGACAGTTGAGGGGATTCGTGCGCTCGCGGTGGACAAGGACTATTCGCCGAAATGGAATCCTGCGTCCATCGAGGATGTGAAGCCGGGTATGGCTGATGCGTTTTTTACCAGCCCATGGACGGCAGATGCCCACCCGTTGAAGAACCTGTCCTGAATGCAAAGACAGCGACGCTATATTTTTAATAGCATCTGCCGCTAGTCCAGATTGGTCTACAGCCCGATTTGATGCATTTTTTGGGTCATTTTTTGGCCTTTGGAGGCCGTTTTCAGTGCACTGAAGCCAGTCAACGCCTCAAAACATACCAAATAGCAAAATCTTGATATATACATCAAGATTTGCTTCTGGGGCAGCGAACCACATGCAGTAGGACGCGTGTGGCCCAGCTATCTGCTTCTGGACTTCATCGCGCGCTCGACCTCGCGCTTGCCTTCGCGGTCCTTGATGGTGTCGCGCTTGTCGTGCTCGCCCTTGCCCTTGGCCAGACCCACCTCGCACTTCACCTTGCCGGCTTTCCAGTGCAGGTTGAGCGGCACGAGGGTGAAGCCTTTCTGCTCGATCTTGCCTATCAGGCGGCGTATCTCGTCCTTGTGCATGAGCAGCTTTTTGGTACGTACCGAATCCGGCCGGACATGGGTGGATGCCGTGCCCAGCGGATTGATCTGGCAACCGATGATGAAGAGCTCGCCGTTGCGGATCACCACATAGCCGTCGGTGAGTTGCACCTTGCCTTCGCGCAGGGATTTGACCTCCCAGCCTTCCAGCACCATGCCCGCTTCAAAACGCTCTTCAATGTGGTAATTGAAAAGCGCTTTTTTGTTGTCGGCAATGCGCACGGCCGCAGCCGCCGCCTTGGGTGACAGGTTTTTTTCGGGCTTGCCTGACGAGGAGGACGATGCCGCGGATTTTTTGGAGGTGGATGCTTCTTTGGTGGCCATATATCGGGAGATATGGGCGCGGACTGAAAAGTACAGTGACCAATACAATCACAACGGCGCCCAACTCTCTATTGTATGAAAACCGTCCACAAGTCCGTCCTGATCTGGTACAGCGCTGCTGAAATGTTCGACCTGGTGACCGACGTGGCGAGCTACCCCAAGTTCCTGCCGTGGTGCGACGAAGCCGTCGTGCTGGAAGAAACCGACAGGGGCATGACGGCAAGAATAGGCCTGTCGATGGCAGGCCTGAAACAAAGCTTCACCACCGAAAACACCCATGTGAAGGACAAAAAGGTCTCGCTAAAACTTGTAGATGGCCCGTTCTCCAAACTCGATGGCCAGTGGGAGTTCAAGCCGGTGGGAAAAGGCGAAGAGCGCGCCTGCAAAATCGACTTCTCGTTGGGCTACGACTTTGACAATGCCGCGCTGGCCGCATTGGTCGGCCCGGTGTTTGACCGCATTGCCGGCAGCATGGTAGATGCTTTTGTCAAACGCGCCGGCGTCATTTACGGCGAACCCTGAGTTACGCTCCGTGAAAATCACGCTGCTGTGGTCTCCAGCCGCACGTGACGTGCGTGAATGGACGCTGGCACTGGCAGACGGCTGCACGGTGGCGCAAGCCCTTGACAAGGCGCAGCAGCTTGACGGCTTTCCCGCTGTGGATGAGAAGCTGGTAAAGGCCGGTTCAGTGGCAATAGGCATCTGGGGCAAACGCACTATTGCTGACCAGGTTCTTCAGGATGGCGACAGGCTCGAGCTTTACCGCGACCTTCGCGTAGACCCGAAAGTCGCCCGCAGGGAGAGGTTCAACCGCCAGGGAGCAAAAGGCACAGGGCTGTTCGCGAAGACGCGCCCGGGTTCAAAAGCAGGCTATTGAGGCGTCGCCTTGACGCTGCCTGCTGCGGCCTTATTTGCAGTTGGAGTCGATGGCTTCCTGGGCCCGGCGAGTCTCTGCAGCGCGACGCGCATCGTCAAACACCTCACGCTCACCCTTGGTGTTAATGGAAGACATCCTTACACCCGATTGCAGCGTGGCCATGGCGCCGCGTGCGCGTTCACAGTTCTCGGCTTTCGCCTTGGCAACGGACGCTTCATCGGCCTTTTTCTTCTCTGCAGCTTCTTCCTCGGCCTTCTTCTTTTTGGCCTCGAGTTCTGTATCCCTGGTGATCAGTTTGGGCGCGCTGGCTTTCGATGCAGGTGCAGAAGCGGCGCCGATCGGACTGGCTGCCACCACTTCGGGCGAAGCAGCCCGGGTAGCCCCGCCGGGACGCCTCAGGATGCTTTTTTCCTGGACATCTGCTGGAGGGGGACGATCACTGAAAACCTTGCGGCCATCCTTTTCTATCCATTGCCACTGGGCCACCACCGGCAGGGCAAAAGACGCAGCGGCAAGCGCCAGAACGAGGGGAGTAAGCAGCTTTTTGAAGTCCATTGGGGCAGTGTAACTTTGTCGATTGCGGCTGGCTGTTGCGAAATACCGCAAAAGCCCTGCATTTACAACCGCTGACAAGCCAGGTTCGCCGTCAGGGTTAGTACCGACAGGTGTAACGACAAGGGTACAATCGTGTTTTTGGAGCCATCCCTATGCGCCTACTCGGCAAAGCGCTCACCTTCGACGACGTATTGTTGGTGCCAGCGTTCTCCCAGGTCCTGCCCAAGGACACCTCTCTTTCCACCCAGTTCTCCCGCAATATCCGCCTGAACCTGCCGCTTGTGTCGGCAGCCATGGATACCGTGACCGAAGCCCGGCTGGCCATTGCCATTGCGCAGGAAGGCGGCATAGGCATCGTCCACAAGAACTTCACGCCCCAGCAGCAGGCCGCTGAAGTCGCCAGGGTCAAGCGCTACGAAAGCGGTGTGTTGCGTGACCCGGTCGTCATCACCCCCACCCACACGGTTCGCCAGGTCATGGCGCTGAGCGAACAGCTCGGCATTTCCGGCTTCCCGGTTCTTGACGGCGGCAAGGTTGTCGGCATCGTCACCGGCCGCGACATGCGCTTTGAGTCGCGCATGGATGTGCCGGTCAGCACGATCATGACCCCGCGTGAGCGCCTGATCACGATTTCCGAAACCGCAACGCTTGAAGAGGCCAAAACACTCCTCAACAAACACCGTCTGGAGCGCGTGCTGCTGGTCAATGAAAAAGACGAGCTCAAGGGCCTGATTACCGTCAAGGACATCACCAAACAAACCACCTTCCCTAATGCGGCGCGTGATGCGCGCGGCCAGTTGCGCGTGGGCGCAGCGGTCGGCGTGGGGGAGGGCACTGAAGAACGCGTGGAGGCACTGGTCAGGGCCGGTGTGGACGCCATCGTGGTCGACACCGCCCACGGTCACAGCAAGGGCGTCATTGAGCGCGTACGCTGGGTCAAGAAGAACTATCCACAGATTGACGTCATAGGCGGCAATATCGCCACCGGCGCAGCAGCGCTGGCATTGGTCGAGGCCGGTGCAGACGGCGTCAAGGTCGGCATCGGCCCCGGCAGCATCTGCACCACCCGCATCGTGGCGGGCGTCGGCGTTCCGCAAATCATGGCCATCGACAACGTAGCGACGGCTTTGCGCGGTACCGGTGTGCCGCTGATCGGCGACGGCGGCATCCGCTACAGCGGCGACATTGCCAAGGCCATCGCGGCTGGCGCGAACACCGTCATGATGGGCGGCATGTTTGCCGGCACCGAAGAAGCACCGGGCGAAGTCATCCTGTTTCAGGGCCGCAGCTACAAGAGCTACCGCGGCATGGGCAGCATAGGCGCCATGCAGCAGGGCAGTGCCGACCGCTACTTCCAGGAATCGACCACCGGCAACCCGAATGCCGACAAGCTGGTGCCAGAAGGCATTGAGGGCCGCGTTCCTTATAAAGGCTCTATGGTCGCCATCATTTATCAGATGGCCGGCGGTCTTCGTGCCAGCATGGGCTACTGCGGTTGTCCAACGATTGACGACATGCGCGACAAGGCCGAGTTTGTGGAAATCACCTCAGCCGGCATTCGCGAAAGTCATGTCCATGATGTACAGATTACCAAGGAAGCCCCCAACTACAGGGCGGACTGAGCGTTTTGGCTTCCAAGGGGCGTCTTCACAGACGCCTTTTTCTTTTTTTGCCTTGATAGAACACCTTTCATGCAGCACCAGAAAATTCTCATCCTCGATTTCGGCTCCCAGGTCACGCAGCTGATTGCACGCCGCGTGCGCGATGCCCACGTTTTTTGCGAAGTCCACCCTTGCGACGTGACGGACGACTGGATTCGTGACTACGCCAAAGACGGCACGCTCAAGGGCGTGATCCTTTCCGGCAGCCATGCCAGCGTGTATGAAGACACCACCGACAAGGCCCCCGCGGCCGTGTTCGAACTCGGCATTCCCGTGCTGGGCATCTGCTACGGCATGCAGACCATGGCGCACCAGCTCGGCGGCAAGGTCGAAAGCGGCCACAAGCGTGAATTCGGTTCTGCCGACGTGCGCGCCCGGGGCCACACCGCGTTGCTGAAAGACATTGCGGACAACACGACGCCTGAAGGGCAGGGCATGCTCGATGTCTGGATGAGCCACGGCGACAAGGTCACCGAGATGCCGCCGGGCTTCAAGCTGATGGCCTCGACAGAATCCTGCCCGATTGCCGGCATGGCCGATGAAGATCGCCGCTTTTACGCCGTGCAGTTCCACCCCGAAGTCACGCACACCAAACAGGGCAACGCCATCCTCAAGCGGTTTGTGCTCGACATTTGCGGCACACGCCCCGACTGGATCATGGGCGACTACATCAGCGAAGCGGTTGAAAAAATCCGCCAGCAGGTGGGCGATGAAGAGGTCATTCTCGGCCTGTCCGGCGGTGTCGACTCATCGGTCGCCGCAGCGCTGATCCATCGCGCCATCGGCGACCAGCTGACCTGCGTGTTTGTCGACCACGGATTGCTTCGCCTGAATGAAGGCGATATGGTGATGGACATGTTTGTCGGCAAGCTGCACGCTAAAGTCATTCGTGTCGATGCCAGCGACCAGTTCCTTGGCCACCTCGCCGGTGTGAGTGAGCCGGAAGCCAAACGCAAGATCATCGGGCGTGAGTTCGTCGAAGTATTCAAGGCGGAAGCTGCCAGGCTCAAAGCGGGCACAGGCGGCCACAAGGGCGCCAAGTGGCTGGCACAAGGCACGATTTACCCTGACGTGATCGAGTCCGGCGGCGCCAAAAGCAAAAAAGCCGTGGTCATCAAAAGCCACCACAACGTGGGTGGCCTGCCAGAGCAACTCGGCCTGAAGCTGCTCGAGCCGCTGCGCGAACTCTTCAAGGACGAAGTGCGGGAGCTGGGCGTCGCGCTTGGCCTGCCGCACGACATGGTCTACCGCCATCCTTTCCCAGGCCCAGGTCTGGGCGTACGTATTCTGGGTGAAGTCAAAAAGGAATACGCTGACCTGCTGCGCCGTGCTGATGCGATCTTCATCGAAGAGCTGCGCAACTTCAAGGACGACACCGGCAAGACCTGGTACGACCTCACCAGCCAGGCATTCACCGTCTTCCTGCCGGTCAAAAGCGTCGGTGTGATGGGCGATGGCCGGACCTATGACTACGTCGTGGCCCTGCGCGCCGTGCAGACCAGCGACTTCATGACCGCCGACTGGGCCGAGCTGCCGTACGCGCTGCTCAAAAAAGTCTCCGGCCGCATCATCAACGAGGTGCGCGGCATCAACCGCGTCACCTATGACGTGAGCAGCAAGCCGCCGGCGACGATTGAGTGGGAGTGAGGGAGGTCCTGTGGAGCAATCCAGTCTTTTTGGCGATGCTCCGCCCGCAAACCTAAAGAGGCCCGCGGTGCCCCGCAAAGGGCGCTACCGGCTATTTTTTGCGCTCTTTCCAGCGCAGGCAGCTGTTGCACAACTGCTAGAAATTGGAAGCAGCTTGGGTGGTCAGTTCGGTTTGACAGGCAGACTGCACGCAGGGGATCGGCTGCACATGACGCTGGATCACATCGGAGACTTCGACAGCAAGCCAGAAGCCATCATCCAGGCGGCTTGCGACGCCGCAAGTGAAGTTCAAGCACGCACCAGTGGCTTTCCAGTGAGCCTGAACCGGGTGCTCAGCTTTGGACGCAACGCGGATAAGCATCCATTGGTACTCAAGGATTCCACCGCGGCCAACCTGAAGCTTAAGGAGTTTCGTGCAGATTTGTGGGACGCCCTTGCCGCGCGCAATGTGCCCGGCGCGTCACGCAACTCTTTCACGCCGCACGTCACCCTGCTGTATGAGGCTCATGTGGTGCCCGAACATCCTGTTGATGCAGTGAGCTGGTCAGCAACTGAGTTCGTGCTGCTTCATAGCGCCATGATGGAAACGCGCTATGAGGTTTTGGGACGCTGGCAGCTTCAGGCGCCGGACTGAATGACGACAGGCGCAAGCTGCCTGAAAAACAGTGTCGGCTGGATGGTCGATTCGCGGCGCCTACAATTGGATGAGAATAATTCTCATCTTTGATTCGTTATGAATAGTGCTGATGCCTCCAGCCGCATGCCGGGCTTTTCCGCTTTTTTGCCAGCCTCACAAACTACGGACCGCACCGGTCGGCGTTCCTTGCTGGCTGGTCTGGCGTCTGTTCCTGCGCTTGCCATGGCTGGGCGCGCCGTGGGGCAGGTTTACACAGCACCGCCAGACCTTGCAAGCCCGGTCATATTGAACCAAAGCAGCAGCTTTGCACTGCGCTCGCATGCCGGTCTGGACTACAGGATTTTTGTGTCGGTGCCATCTGGCCCTGCACCGCAAGGCGGCTTCCCGGTGCTTTATGTGACGGATGGCAACGCTTATTTTGCTGCGGCAGCCGAGGTCTTGCGTCTTCAACTGCTGTATTCGGCTGGCAGCTTTGTTCAGCCGATGGTGGTGGTCGGCATCGGGTATCCGGGCGAGCAGCCGCTGGACAACAAACGTCGTGGTGTTGACCTTGTTCATGTAGCTGCTGGGGCCGGCTCGCCGGAATGGGCACGTTACAAGGCCGCCAGTGGAGGTGCTGATGCGTTCCTGGATTTCCTGGTGGATGAGTTGCGCCCGGTGCTGGCTGCCCGTTACACGCTGGATGCGGGCCGCCAGTCTCTGGCCGGGCATTCGCTGGGCGGGCTGTTCACACTGCATGCGCTGAGCCGGCGGCCGATGGCGTTCCAGAGTTTTGCGGCCATAAGCCCATCGATCTGGGTGGACGAGGCCGGCCTTTCGGCTGCTATCGATGCGATGGGCGCACGTTTACCGGGCGAGGCGGCCATCAGTGTGCTGCAGATGGTGGCTGATGATGAGGTACCTGGCCAGCCAGCGCGGTCGGCCATGATGCTGTCAACGGCACGCAGCATGAACCAGCGGCTGCAGGGCTTGCGGCCTCGCGGTATCCGGGCACGCATGGCCGAACTGCCCGGTGAAAACCACATGTCGAGTTTTTTCTGCGCCTTGCCTGCCATTCTGCGGCAGGCTTCGGTATCACCTGCTGCCTGACGCTTCGAGGGGCAGGGCGCTCAGCGCTTCAACGAAGCAAAACGCCTGCCAGCGTCGCCAGCAGGGCAATCCCGCCCGCAATCCAGCTAAGCCGCATCGCGCGTTTTGGTGCGTAGGTCAGGACCAGCACCAGCACGATTGCACCAGCGGTCAATTCGCCAAACCACAATACCCAGCCCTGGGAGCTGCCAGCCATCGCCAGGCAGATGCCCAGCGACAGCAGCAATGCAGCACTGCCGCCGGCCTGCATCCAGCGGCGCAGGCGGCCCGGCGATTTGCCGCGGCCGAAACTGTCTTCGTAGTGGCGATCCATCGCCATGCTGAGCGCAGCAAAGCCGGAGAGAGCGGAAGTGAAGGCCGCCATGGCCCATAAAACAAGTGTGATCATTCCGCGCCTGCTCCTGCCCAGTTGCCTTCAGGCGCCATGCGGCCACCGTCTTGCACAGGCTCAGGTTTGGCGACTGGGGGGGGCTCGGCTGCGACGGCTTCCTTTTTCGCCTTCAGTTCTTTCGCCGCCTTTTTCCCGGCACGTTTGCCCACCCACCAGGCGGCCCAGACCAGGAAGAGGCCGAGCACCAGACAGGTCAGGTCAACACCTGCGATTCGCCACATGCCTTCGGGAAGGCTGACGCCCAGATGGGTTGGACTCGTAAAGACATTGAGCAGCGGAATCGTCGCGAACAGCAAGCCGCCGATTGCCAGTTGCGCCTGCCACATCGGGCGCTTGGGCCAGGCCAGGCCCGCCAGCGTGGCGATGCCCCAGGCGACAAAAAAGACCGTGATCTCTGCCTGTGCGCGCTCTGCTGTTTCGACCGGCAGCAGGCGGTTGCCCCAGAAGAAAGCGGCCATCGCGATCGGCATGCCGGCGATGGCGCCAACATTCAGGCCATCAACCAGGCGCAGGCCGAAGCTGATACGTCCGCCTTTGGCGATGGCCTTGGCGTATTTCTGCCGTTCCTTGACGGCCCACAGCAGCAGCCCGGTCGCGACCATCACGCAACCGGCAACGCCGGAGACAAAAAACAGCCAGCGCAGCAGCGGATTCGAAAAACGCCCCAGGTGCAGGCCGTAAAGCACCCCGCGTGTCTGCGCCGCAGGGCGCGCTGTATCGCCAGAGGTAGAAATCAGCTTGCCGGTGGCACCGCTGAACACCATTGAGGGCTGGTCACTGGAAATTTCGTGGCTGTCCCGGCGGGTCAGGGTGATGGTGGCGCCCGCGTCGTTCGGGTTATTGACAGAGATGCGCCCGACATAACCGCCATCCCAGTGCTGGCTGGCCTGCTCCAGCAGAGGCGCTACGGGAGTAAGGGGCGCCGGCTGGCCGAGACGTTTGACGTTGCCAGAGTTAAAGGCAGGGAAGATTTCCGCATTAAAGGCCTTGGTGTCACCCTTGTAGGCAACCTGCTGTGACCACGGCATGTACATGAACATCAGGGTGACGATGCCGGTGTAGGTAATCATCAGGTGATACGGAAGCGCAAGGACTGCGGTGGCGTTGTGTGCGTCCAGCCAGGAACGCTGGCCCTTCTTCGGCCTGAAGGTGAAGATGTCCTTGAATATCCGTTTGTGCGTGACGATGCCCGACAGGATGGCGACCAGCATGAACATGGCGCAGAAGCCGACTATCCAGCGCGCCCAGACGGCAGGCATGTAGTGCAGGTCGAAATGCAGGCGGTAAAAGAACTCGCCGCCACGGGTTTCACGCGGCTTGCTGATGACCTCGCCGGTGGATGGATCCATGGACACATTGGTAAAGCGGTTGCGCCGCGGCCTTTCACCCGGGGCTACCGGTTGTGGCGGGGCGGTCCAGAGCATGCGCATCGCGGGTTCGCGGTCGCTGGGCATGTCAACAAACCAGCGCGGGCTGTCAGCGGCACGCTTTTGAAGCAGGGCGAAGGCACGCTCGGCAGCCACTACCGGCGCGGCTTCGCCGCGTGAGGACTGGTGCAACTCGGGCTTCATCCAGAAGGTGATTTCTTCCTTGAAGTAAGAGGCCGTGCCACCCGCAAAAATGACAAACAGTATCCAGCCGACGAGCAGTCCGGTCCAGGTGTGCAGCCAGGCCATTGATTGGCGGAAACCTTCTTTCATGACGCACTCCCGGTATAAAAATGGACAAGCAGCATTGCGCCGAAGGGCAGGGCCACGATAACGAGGCCCAGCATGGCCATCCAGACGGTTCGTGCGGCAAAAACCCACATGGCGGCCACCGCATACAGCACCAGTGCGGTCAGGGTCGCGGTGATGGTCGCCTCTGGGCGGGGCAGGGGCAGCATGACGGACAGCGCCGCCTGCGACAACGCGGCAACCGCATAACCTCCACCTATGGCGATGACGGCGCGGGCCGCCACTGCCAGTCGATAGCGCAGGCCTTCACCTGCAACGGGCAGCCAGAGGTGACGCGTGGATGGAGACGCTTCGGCCTGCAGGGCGGCCGGCGACGAATGGGGCGGAACATGGTGGGTCATGGACAACAGGAAGGATCGGGCAACAAGCGGGCTTAAACGACACGCAAATATGTGTGCCGTGAGCAACCGTACAGGCTGGCTTTCACGTGATTAAAAAAGCTGTACTGGCTGGACCGCGCGCATGCGGCGGGTCTCTTGCTGGCGGGATTGTGAGTCTCAGTGGCACTTAGTCAATGAGAATCATTCTCATTGTAATCGCGAAAAGCAAACTCTTACGTGAACGCTTTGCAAAGTTGTACAGGCGTTCAGCAGCTGGTGAGGCTTTGCATTTATGGTGTGACTGGCTTGGCAAAGCAGTCGAAAATCGTGCAGTGCCGTCGCGCCACTGTGAATCCAGTCAACCTCCGGTTGCGTACTGCGTTGTGAAGCTGCTGTATCGCCTTGCATGCACATCAAGAAGGCAACTGCTGTATCCGTCTCCTGAAGACAGCCTGAGAAAAAACAAGAGAAGAAGAAATGCTCGCCGCACCCATACCTGACAACGAAGCCCTGCGCCTTGACGCCTCGCGTAGCGCCTTTTGTGCGTACGCTCCTCGTGAAGAGCGTTTTGACCGCATCACACGCACTGCAAAACGGCTTTTGCATGTCCCGATCTCGCTGATCTCCATCGTCGAGCAGGACGAACAGTGGTTCCGCTCGGTGCAGGGGCTGGAGGTGGACCATTCACCGCGTGACATCTCCTTTTGCGGCCACGTGGTCGCGCAGAGAAAGCCGCTGTGCATCACCGAGACGCTGGACGAGCCCCACTTTCGCGACAACCCGCTGGTCACAGGTGCACCCCGCATACGTTCCTATCTCGGCTGGCCGCTGGAGATCGCCCCCGGCCTTATCGTCGGGACCCTGTGCGCAATAGATACCATTCCGCGCCAGTTCAGCGCTGACGAATGTGAAGCGATGCGCGACCTGGCCGCTATGGCCGAAGTCGAACTTCGAATTGGCGCGATGCGTGACCTGCAGGGCAAGCTGATGCTCAAGCTGAACGCATTACAGCGCAAAGGCGCGCTCGACCCGCTCACCGGTTGCTGGAATATCCGCGGCTTTCGGGAGCTGTTGGCCATAGGCGTTGAAGACGCCCGCCACGAAAGAACCGAACTGGCCATCTGCAGTATTCGTGTGGATGACTTTGATGCGCTGGCAGAGTCCGCCGGCGTCACCAACCCCGATGCACTGACCCTGATGCTGGCGCAGGTGCTGCGTCAGCGCATACCCGCCAAGGGTGCGCTGGCCAGGCTGGGCGCTACCTACTTCTGTGCGCTGGTGCCGGCCCAGTCGGCCATGGCGCTGGAAGACGAACTCGCCAAACTGACCTTTCCCAAGGCGCTGGTCAATCTCCAGGATGGCAAACTGTCGCTTGAGTTGCCACTGTCCATCAGCGTATCCTGAGGGTCGGCAGGGATTCATGTAAAACCCAGCAGAAACAGGCTTAAGTGCCTGTCCCCGTTGACTTTTTCGACTCTCTCTTCCCTGGACGACCGGCCTCTTCAACCGGGTTCGCAACCAAATTAGGGCCAGTCGCCGGCGTACTGAAGCGCTCAAGCATGCTGGCCACGACCTGCTCCTGGGCCGTGACGGATGACCTGGCCGTCGCCAGCGCCAGTTCCAGCTGTTGTTTGGCGGAAAGCAGCTCGTCGACCTTGGCCTGCAACTGCTCTTTGGAAGTGCTGAGCTGCTGGACGGCCGCGTCCTGCTCAACCAGGCGCCGGCCCAATTCCTCGGAGCGCCTTTGCGCAAACCCCAGTTCATCCTTGAGCGGCCGCAGGCCTCGCACCTCTTCCTGAGCCTGGTGCAGATCGCCCTGGGCGCGCGACAAATCGCCCAGGAGGCGTGCGTTTTCCTGAAGGGTATGGACGGCTTCCTGCTGAGGGTCGGCCGTGATTCCTGAAAATTTCGCAGAAACAGCCCTAAGTCCCCGTCACTGTTGGATTTTTCGCTTCTCACTTAGCTGATCGACTGGTTCCCGCAGCCGGGCTTTTCACGGCCAAATCAGTTTCAGGCGCCGACGCAGTGAAGCGCTCCAGCATGTTGGTCACAACCTGCTCTTGCGCAGTGACGGATGATCTAGCTAAACCCCCGCCAAGCTTGCTCCACCCTGTAGCGACGCAATCAGGGGGCAGGAAACACTCCCCTGCCGCGAATGGCAAGCGCACACCAGTTCAGACAAAACTGTTTCCATACGCGCCAAGTCAGCCATCTTCGCTCGCACGTCCCTGAGCTTGTGCTCGGCCAGGCTACTGGCCTCCTCGCAGTGGGCGCCATCGTCGAGCCGCAACAGCTCGAAAATCTCATCCAGGCTGAAACCCAACCGCTGGGCCGACTTCACGAATCGCACACGAACCACATCCGCACCGCCATAGCGGCGAATGCTGCCGTAAGGCTTGGCTGGCTCCGGCAACAAACCCTTGCGCTGATAGAAGCGGATCGTCTCCACGTTGACATCGGCCGCCTTGGCAAAAACGCCAATCGTCAGGTTCTCAAGATTATTTTCCATATCGCTTGACTCCGTACATAGGTACGGAAGTAATCTTATGCCATCCAATCCACATTCAAACGAGCCAACGTATGTCTGAATCGCAAAATGGGCGCAGTGCGCTCTTCGCCGGCGGGCTGGCCGCCATCCTGGCGTCAACTTGCTGCCTGGGGCCGCTGGTATTAGTCGCTCTGGGCTTTAGCGGTGCCTGGATCGGCAACTTGACGGCGCTGGAACCCTACCGCCCGTGGTTCATCGGCGCGGCGCTGGTGGCGTTATTTTTCGCATGGCGGCGCATTTTTCGGCCAACCGCTGCCTGCAAGCCTGGCGAGATATGCGCGGCACCGCAGGTGCGCGCCACCTATAAGCTGATTTTCTGGAGCGTGGCCACGCTGGTCCTGATAGCGCTTGGATTTCCCTATGTCGTTCCCTTTTTCTACTAACCAGGAGTTCACCATGAACAGGCTATTTGCCTCCCTCGCACTCGCCGCTGTCATTGCCCCGGCGTGGGCTGCCACCCAGACGGTCACGCTGGCGGTGCCAGGAATGACCTGCGCCGCCTGCCCAATCACGGTCAAGAAAGCGATCTCCAAGGTTGAGGGTGTGAGCAAGGTAGAAGTCGGCTTCGAGAAGCGCCAGGCTGTTGTCACGTTTGACAATGCCAAGACCAGCGTGCAGAAGCTCACCAAGGCCACTGAAGACGCCGGCTACCCGTCCAGCGTCAAGCAATGAGCCACAAGCCAACGACATCAGTGGAAGTCACATCATGGGACTGATGACACGCATTGCCGACAAAACCGGCTCGCTCGGCAGCGTCGTTTCAGCGATGGGCTGCGCGGCTTGTTTTCCCGCCATCGCCAGCCTTGGCGCGGCCATAGGACTGGGCTTTCTGAGTGAATACGAGGGGTTGTTTATCTCCAGGCTATTGCCACTGTTTGCCGCCATTGCCCTGTTGGCAAACGCGCTGGGCTGGCTGAGTCATCGTCAATGGCATCGCAGCCTGCTCGGCATGATCGGGCCGGCCATCGTATTGGTGGCCACGGTCTGGCTGCTGGGCAACTGGTGGACGGCGAACCTGATGTATGTCGGCCTGGCCTTGATGGTCGGCGTGTCGATCTGGGATTTGGTGTCGCCAGCGCACCGCCGCTGCGGGCCCGACGGCTGCGAATTGCCCGCCAAGCGTATGAAATAAGCGGCTGACCGTACGAAACGACGGCCCACACCAATAAGGAAGATGATATGACCACCCTCAACATCGCCGGCATGAGCTGCGACTCGTGCGCCGTTCATGTCAAGGACGCCCTGGAGAAGGTGCCCGGCGTGCACTCGGCAGACGTGTCCTATGCCAAGGGGCGAGCCAAGCTGGCAATTGAGGCCGGCACCTCGCCGGATGCGTTGACTGCCGCCGTGGCCGGGCTCGGTTATCGGGCCACACTCATCGACGCGCCCGTGGCTCCGACGGGTGGCGGCATGCTCGGCAAGATGCGCGAATGGCTGGGCAGTGGCGACAAGGCCGGCGGCGACGGAGAAAAGCTCCATATTGCCGTGATCGGCAGCGGTGGAGCGGCGATGGCGGCGGCATTGAAGGCCGTCGAGCAAGGCGCACGAGTCACGCTGATCGAGCGCGGCATGATCGGCGGCACCTGCGTCAATGTCGGCTGCGTACCGTCCAAGATCATGATTCGCGCCGCCCACATTGCTCACTTGCGCCGCGAAAGTCCGTTCGACAAGGGCATCCAGGCGGTTGCGCCGGTCATCCAGCGCCCGGCGTTGCTGGCTCAGCAACAGGCGCGCGTCGATGAATTGCGCCACGCCAAATACGAAGGCATCCTGGATGGCAATCCCGCGATCGCGGTGCTGCATGGCGAAGCTCGATTCAAAGACAGCCGCAACCTGGTTGTGCAACTCAAAGGCGGAGGCGAGCGCACGGTAGCGTTCGACCGTTGCCTCATCGCCACTGGCGCGAGTCCGGCCGTGCCGCCGATTCCCGGACTGAAAGACACACCTTACTGGACTTCCACCGAAGCATTGATCAGTGACGCGATCCCCGCGCGCCTGGCTGTGATCGGCTCATCGGTGGTGGCTCTGGAACTGGCGCAGGCGTTCGCCCGACTCGGTAGCAAGGTGACGATCCTGGCGCGCAGCACGCTGTTTTTCCGCGAAGAGCCAGCTATCGGCAAGGCCGTCACCCAAGCGTTTCGTATGGAGGGTATTGAGGTGCTGGAACATACGCAGGCCAGCCAGGTTGCACATGTGGACGGCGAATTCGTACTCACCACGGCGAACGGTGAACTGCGTACTGACAAGCTGCTGATTGCCACCGGCCGCGCGCCTAACACCCGCAGTCTGGCGCTGGACGCGGCAAGCGTCGATCTCAACCCGCAAGGCGCTATCGTCATCGACTCCGGCATGCACACCAACGCACCGCAGATCTACGCCGCTGGCGACTGCACCGACCAGCCGCAGTTTGTCTATGTGGCGGCAGCGGCCGGCACACGCGCTGCGATCAACATGACCGGCGGCAACGCGGCCCTGGACTTGACTGCGATGCCGGCCGTGGTGTTCACCGACCCGCAAGTCGCCACGGTCGGCTACAGCGAGGCGCAAGCGCACCATGACGGCATCGAGACCGACAGCCGCACCCTCACGTTGGACAACGTGCCGCGTGCGCTCGCCAACTTCGACACGCGCGGCTTCATCAAGCTGGTGGCCGACGCCGGCAGCGGGCGCTTGATCGGCGTGCAAGCGGTCGCGCCGGAAGCGGGCGAGCTAATTCAGACGGCGGCGCTGGCGATTCGCAACCGCATGACGGTGCAGGAGTTGGCCGATCAGTTGTTCCCCTATTTGACGATGGTTGAAGGATTGAAACTCGCGGCCCAGACCTTCAACAAGGACGTGAAGCAGCTTTCCTGCTGCGCAGGGTGAGAAGAAACCGCAGAAATAACCTAAGTGCCCGTTTCCAATTTTTTTGCCCCCCTCTTAGCCGGTTGGCGGGCTCCTTCGGGCGGGTTTGCCGCCACCACACCAGCACCAGGCGCCTGAACACTGAGTCGCTCCAGCATGCTGGCCACCACCTGCTCCTGGGCCGTCACGGATGACCTAGCCGTCGCCAGCGCCAGTTCCAGCTGCTGCTTCGCGGCGAGCAGCTCGTCGACCTTGGCCTGCAACTGCTGGTTCGAGGTGCTGAGCTGCTGGACGGCACTGTCCTGTTCGACCATGCGCCGGCCCAATTCCTCGGCGCGCCTTTGCGCAAACCCCAGTTCGTCCTTGAGCGGCCGCAGGCCCCGCACCTCTTCCTGGGCCTGGTGCAAATCGCCCTGGGCCCGCGACAAGTCGCCCAGCAGGCGCGCGTTGTCCTGAAGTGTGCGAACGGCTTCCTGCTGCTTGGTGGCCAAGGTGTCGTTCACGGTGCGTAGTTCGGCCTGCAGGTACTGCACCTGCTGCTCGTGCTTGCGCTGGTCCTGCTCGCGCTGCTCCTTGCTGGATTGCCGGAAATGCTCCAGCGCCTGGCGCGCATGCTGGTGCTTTTCTTCCAGGGATTGGCGATGGCGTTCTTCGGCCGCGACGCGCTCCTGCAGGTCGGCCACCTGCTGCGCGAGCTGCGTGCACTCCAAGGTCTTGCTGCTTAGCGCTTCGCTGGTTTTGCCGTGAGCGGTTTTTTCCTCGGCCAGCGCCCGCTGGGTTTGCTCTAGCTGTTGGCGTGTGGACTGCGCCTCGGTTTTCAGGGCCGCAGCCGCTTGCTGCTGCTGGCTCAGCTGCTCGGCATGCTTGGCCTGCGCCGTGGTGACCCGTTCCTCGGCTTCCTCGTTGACGCGGGCGGCCAGGCGGCCCACCAGGTCCTGGATTGCCTCGCTGACGGCCACGCGAGTGCCGGCGACCCCGCCTTCCTCTTCCTCGATCTCCTTCAGGTAGCGATGGACCGTGGTTTTGGAACCGCTGCCCAGCTCTTCGCGCACCGCATCGATGGACGGATTGCGCCCTTCGGCCAGCAATTTATTGCGGGCGCGCAGCACTTCAGACTTGTAAATTCCGGCTCTGGCCATGGCTCATCTCGTTATTTCGTACTATGGTATGTACCATGATATTACATACTATTTATGAGGTCAAGGAATTGTGTCCCTCGATAAAACTAACATTGGGTAATGGTGGATTATCCAATGTGAGGGTAATTTTTGATGGTTTCAGCCGTGGTAGCGGTATGGGGTCGGCCTAATGTGGCGTCATATGCGCTTATGACGGGGTCTCCTCGTTTTCAGTGCAATAAGTGACGGTACGCAAAGCTAGCACTGG
>JAZKCN010000004.1:0-132717 GCA_040388075.1 Pseudomonadota bacterium
GCAAACTCGCGCACCTCCTGCGATATTTTCATCGAACAGAACTTGGGGCCGCACATCGAACAGAAATGCGCCACCTTGGCGTTTTCCTTGGGCAGCGTTTCGTCGTGATAGGCCATCGCCGTGTCCGGGTCTATCGCCAGCCGGAACTGGTCTTCCCAGCGGAACTCGAACCGCGCTTTCGACACCGCGTTGTCCCACATCTGCGCGCCGGGGTAGCCCTTGGCCACGTCGCCTGCGTGCGCAGCAATCTTGTAGGCAATCAGGCCCTGCTTCACGTCGTCGCGGTTGGGCAGGCCCAGATGCTCCTTCGGCGTCACATAACAAAGCATGGCGGTGCCGTACCAGCCGATATTGGCGGCGCCCATTGCTGACGAGATGTGGTCGTAGCCGGGAGAAATGTCGGTGATCAGCGGGCCCAGCGTGTAAAACGGCGCCTCAAAGCAGGCTTCCAGCTGTTTCTCGACGTTCTCCTTGACCAGTTGCAACGGCACATGGCCGGGGCCTTCGATCATCACCTGCACATCGTGTTTCCAGGCGATTTGTGTCAGTTCGCCCAGCGTGTGCAGTTCGGCAAACTGCGCCTCGTCATTGGCGTCGGCAATCGAGCCGGGGCGCAGGCCATCACCCAGCGAGAAGCAGACGTCGTAGGCCTTCATGATCTCGCAGATCTCGTCGAAGCGCTCGTACAGAAAGCTTTCCTTGTGATGCGACAGGCACCACTTGGCCATGATGGAGCCGCCGCGCGAGACGATGCCGGTCAGGCGGTTAGCTGTCAGCGGCACATAGGCCAGACGCACGCCGGCGTGGATGGTGAAGTAGTCCACGCCCTGCTCGGCCTGCTCTATCAGCGTGTCGCGGAATATCTCCCAGGTCAGGTCTTCGGCCTTGCCGTTGACTTTTTCGAGTGCCTGGTAAATCGGCACCGTGCCGATGGGCACCGGCGAGTTGCGCAAAATCCATTCGCGGGTCTCGTGGATGTTTTCGCCGGTCGACAAATCCATCACCGTGTCTGCGCCCCAGCGGATGGACCAGACCAGCTTGTCCACCTCTTCTTCAATCGATGACGTGACGGCCGAGTTGCCGATATTCGCGTTCACCTTGATCAGGAAGTTGCGCCCGATGATCATCGGCTCGCTTTCCGGGTGGTTGATGTTGTTGGGGATGACGGCGCGCCCGCGTGCTACCTCATCACGCACAAATTCAGCGGTGATCTCCTGCTGTATCGATGCACCAAACGAATGGCCGCGCTTCGGGCTGCGCTCAGTGGCCAGGCGCTCTGCCAGCTGGGCACGCACCAGGTTTTCGCGGATGGCGATGTATTCCATCTCCGGTGTGATGATGCCCTTGCGCGCATAGTGCATTTGCGAGACATTGGCGCCCGGCTTCGCACGGCGCGGCACGGGTGCATGCTTCATGCGCAGCGCCGCCAGCGCCGGGTCGTTCAGCCGTTCGCGCCCATACGCGCTGCTGATGCCCGGCAATGCGTCGGTGTCCTGGCGTTCGTTGATCCAGGCCCCACGCAATGGCGGCAGGCCGCGCGTGATGTCTATGCTGGCCGCCGGGTCGGTGTAGACGCCCGACGAGTCAAACAGGCGTATAGGCGGGTTTGGTTCACGCCGTGTTTCATGGCCCTCGGCGACCAGTGTGTCCGTCAGCGTGACCTCGCGGAAAGGTACGCGGATATCGGGCCGGGAGCCCTGGATGTAAATCTTCGAAGAGCCCGGAAAGGGCGTGCGCGTGATGCGGCCGGTCAGGTCGGCGGTGTCAACGGTGAGGCGGGTTTTGGCCATGGCTTTGTTCTCCTGGTTTCCAGAGGTGGGGTGCCTGCTGGGGAGCCGGTGTGCTGCCATCGATGCCTTGAGGGCGGACGGAATTCCGGAGCCAATTGCGTTGTTCCCTACGCGGGGATAATCCCGATCAGGTTCAGCGGGTCTCGCATTTGCGATCTCAGCCCTCGATGAAAACATCCTGGGCACCCCGACAAGCTGATTTATTGTAAACCCCTGTCCAGGCTCACAGCTATACAGATACCCTCCTGTCCAGGCTCACTGTGTGTAGCCTGTTCTCCCCATGGGGGACGGCGCCTGCGGGCCGGCAAAGCCGGTTCCGCGGCACCCTGGCTGAGGCACGCGCTCGGTTTGATGCCAACGGGTCTTCGCTGAAACCTGGCTTTCATCAAACTTTACAAACCATCACTGCCGCGCAATGGCGGCTATACACGGGCGCGCCAAACTTCCCTTCAACCTGAAGCCAATCCCGGATATCAGGCATCTTCTCGAAAGGAAGCTCTCCATGAAATTCGCTATCAAAACTTCTGCACTGAACAGCTTTGTACTCGCCGGCCTGCTGGCAACTGTCGGCGCCAGTGCCATGGCACAGGGTGCGCCTGCTGCGCCAGCTGCAGGCCCTGCGGCAACAGGCAAACCTTCGGGCCCTCCTGGTGACCGCATGGCTCGCCATGACCCGGCAAAAATGCAGGCCTTCATCGCCAAACGCCAGGCTGACCTGAAAGCCAAGCTGAAGATCACGCCCGCGCAGGAAGGCGCGTGGACCACGTATACGGCGTCCATGCAGCCACCAGCAAAAGGTGCGCGGCCAACGCCGGAGCAGCGCGCAGAGTTCGACAAGCTGACCACGCCGCAGCGCATAGACAAGATGAAGGAAATGCGCACCCAGCGGATGGCGCAAATGAATGCTGCGATGGACAAGCGCGGGGAAACCACCAAGACCTTTTATGCAGCACTGACGCCAGACCAGCAAAAGGTGTTTGATGCCGAACACAAGCGTCACGGCCGTGGCGGTCCTGGCCACCCGGGCGCCAAGAGGGGCTAATAAGGGCGCAAACCCTTTTCACCCCTGACGCGAGCGCTCTGCCTGCGTCCACCAGCCCCGTCAGCCATCAATGGCTGACGGGGCTTTTTTATGCGGCCAGCAATGTTTTCAGTTCCCCAGACCCGATCAGGCGGTCCAGATCATTCGCCCCGCCCACCAGTGTTCCGCGCACAAAAACCATGGGCAAAGTGGGCCAGCCGGTCCACATCTTCAGCGCCGTACGCTCGCGCCACATGCTGAAGTAGTTCCCATATTCGATGTAGTGAAATCTGACACCGGCAGCGTCCAGTGCCTTGCGTGCTTTTTTGACAAAGGGGTTGATGCCCATGCCGACCACCACCACCGGATTTGCGGCAATGGCGGCCTGCACCTCTTCGACGATGTTGTGATGCGATCGTGCCAGCTTGTCGCGTATGGCCGGGTGGATATTCATTTCTGCGAGCAGCTGGCGTGGCATGGCAATCCTTGTTGGTGCGGTGCGTTGGCGAAAAACCGAAGCATACGCCCCTGGTTCATCAAGCGTATTTTCGGACGGGTGCGCCAAGCCCCGTAGGACAGTTTCCAAAAGCGGTTCATGCAGTTGCGGCGCTACCTAAACTGCCATGATGATAAAAATACGCAAAGGCCAGGCGCCCGCTGTTCTGACACGCAGCGCATTCCACGAGCGATTCATGCAGCGCTTTCTCGATCCGGCTTTCAAGGCCGGGGAGGACGCCATCAAACAACTTGAAGACATCGCCTGGGATGCCTACAAGGAGGGCCGCAAGGCACCGGTCACGCGCAAGGCCGGCCCGGCATTTGCCGACCCTGACTACGACATGTCTGTCGAATGGCTTGAAACGCGGGCTCGACTGAAAAAGGCGCAAGTCGCCTGGAGCAAGCCAGCCACAAAATCACGTGTGCTTCTGATTTGCGCATCGCCCCGCAACGATGGCACCTGCCCCGGCGAAATTTCCAAGACATGGCGGATGACCAATGCCGCCAAAACCGTACTCGCAAAAGCAGGCATGGAAGTCGATGTGCTTGACCTCAGCCTGCTGACCTCAAGTTACGGCCTGCATATCCACCCGTGCAAGGCTTGTGTCTCCACCGCCATGCCGCTGTGCCACTGGCCCTGCAGCTGTTATCCCAACCACTCGCTGGGGCAGACCGGCGACTG
The DNA here is from genome assembly GCA_040388075.1 of Pseudomonadota bacterium. Lineage (GTDB taxonomy): Bacteria > Pseudomonadota > Gammaproteobacteria > Burkholderiales > Burkholderiaceae_C > Polaromonas. The sequence goes on from JAZKCN010000004.1 coordinate 3,992, forward strand.
GATGGCGGAAATTTATGAGCGCTGGGTAGCGGCACACGGCGTCATCATCCTGACGCCTGTGCACTGGTACCAGTCACCCAGCCCGCTCAAGCTGATGGTGGACCGGCTGGTGTGTGCGGATGGTGGCAACCCCGACCCGACCACCACGCAGGGGAAAAAGCCGGCTTTGGCCAAGCAACTGGAGATGAAGGGCTGGGACTATCCGAAACACCTGGACGGCCGTACTTACGGCGTGGTTGTACACGGTGATGTTGCGGGCATCGAGGGCGCACGGCGCAGCCTGACCGACTGGCTGGACTGGATGGGCCTGATTGATGCTGGCACGCAGGCAAAGCTTGATCGTTTTATAGGCTACTACGAGCCCTATGCAAATAGCCACGACACTTTGGATAAAGACAAGGCGGTCCAGTCCGAAGTCCGTAACGTTGCCGCCGCGGTAGCGCATGCCGTCAAGGCTTTGCGTGCCGGCAAGCTAAGCCAGCCAGATAAGAAACTCGAGCGTCCGCGTCCGAAATAATTCAGCGGGCCTGGCCGCTGCCGCCTTCTGCAGTTTGGCGCAGGCGAAAAAAAGCCCGTTTCCTTGCGGAAACGGGCCTTTTATATTGTCAACCCGACCTTTGAAGGTCAGGTTGCCAGTAGCTCATCTATCAGTTGGCAGGCTTGCCTTCTTTTTGCGGTGTGCTGGTCTGGCCCTGGCCGAGGGTACGACCCATGGCACCAGGGTTTGCGGCCGGGCTGCCGGAGGTCGCAGTGGTTGGGCCAGCGGCCATGCCATCAGCGCGGTTGTCCTTCTTGGCAGCTGCGCGCTCGGCACGGCGCTGATCGCGCATCGCCTTGCGTTCAGCCGCCGTGGTCGAAGCCATCTTGCCGGTAGAGCTGGTGTTGGGGTTCATCTGCGCTGACGTGCCTGAACCGCCCTGTGTACCGGCAGCTGCTGGCGTACGCTCCGCCTTCACTTCTGCACGGCTCTTTACAGAAGCCTGGTTGTCACCTGAGCCGCTTGCGCCGGTTGGGCCTGCGCCGCCCTGGGTGCCGGATTTTGCATCCGAGGTCTGGGCGGCAGCGAAGCCGGATACGGCCATCATGGAGGCCAGCAGGAGGGACATGGTTGTCGATTTTTTCATTTTGAATTCCTTTGGATGTTGATCAGTGGTGATTGTTTAAAGGTCATTTAAAAACTTCAGTGAGAAAAACTTCAGTGAGCCCTGGTTAAGGTCTTCAAGGCAGTGACCCCACAATCACAATTTAATTTTGCAAATGCTGCAGCTCCATCAGCGGCAAGGCTCTTGTTATGTAGGACTCATCAATACCTGAGGCATTGAGCGTTGACACAACAATCGGTTGCCGCTGATGATGGCCATGGTTAGTTGGCCTGGCCGCCCACATTACCCTGCAGGTTGGCAGATGCACCGCCCGAGACGCCGGCCGACGAAGGCACATTGCTGCGCACTGCACCGCCTGCGCGAGCTGCTACATCGCCGCCTGCATTAACTGCACTGCGTGCGGCGCGGCGGGTGGTGTTGGCTGTTGCGTCAGCAGCGCCTTGTACGCCTGCGGATGTCCGTGCTGCCGCACGCGACGCTGCGCGGGTGTTGACGTTTGCATTGGTATTTGCAGACAGGCCTGCCTCTGCAGAACCGCTGGTTGCAGAGTTGCCGGCATTGGAGCGTACATCGCCGCCAATGTTGGCGTTGACGCCGGTACGCACACCTGCGCCCAGGCCTGCACCTGATGAGCCAGCGCCCACACCGGCATTGACGCCGGTACTCACACCTGCGCCCAGGCCTGCACCCGATGAGCCAGCGCCCACGCCTGCATTGACGCCGACGCCTGCACCAACGCCCAGGCCAACCTGGGCTTGTGCCGACAAAGCCATGACTGCGGTCAGTGCGACTGCAGCGGGAATGGTACGAATGGAAAACTTGGTCATGGTTGACTCCTTTGGAAGCTGGGGGCTTGTCATTTGTTTACCCCCGGTGGCTGAGACCGGATCGGCGGCGGAAATCGACGCCTGATCCGGAGGCCAGACCGAAAACCGGTTTGGTTGATTTCAATTTAGGTGGCTTGCTGGCCCGGCCTTATCGGCGCTACCCGCTGTCGGGCGTAGGACAGTGCGCCCGCGCCGTGAGGGGCTGTCGGGGCGTAAATCAGGCATGCTTTATCAGCCGAGAGCAATTTAGCTTGTGGTCCTACAGGGCTTGCGCAAGGGCAGGTCAACAATCCTGGTTATCGAGGTGATAACGACCATTTCTCTCCATTTTTATCTCCATTGCTGGTTTATCTTGTTTAATCAAATTTGGTAAATGCCTTATCCCCTGCCGTTCTGAATAATTCATTTTTATGTCCACTCATGATCCGATCTCGCCTGTAGTCACTGTTGCCGAGGCCGCTGCTCCGCCGGCAGCGGAGGTCATGCGGCCTGATCCCGCAGTGGTGGTCCAGGCGCAGGAGGCTCTGGCAACAGCGGCGATGACGTTTTCGCTGAAGGTTCTGACAGTCAATATCCACAAGGGCTTTACCTTCTTCAACCGCAAGTTCATCCTGCCGGAGTTGCGGGAAGCAGTGCGTACAGTCGGTGCCGATGTGGTGTTCCTGCAGGAGGTCACCGGCAGCCATGCTACGCACCAGGACAGGTTCGACAACTATCCGGATACACCGCACTATGAGTTTCTTGCAGACAGCATCTGGCCGCAGTTTGCCTACGGCCGCAACGCGGTGTACACCCACGGCGACCACGGCAATGCGGTGATGTCCAAATTCCCCATCGTGCGTTTTGAAAACCACGATGTGTCGATTGCCGGGCCGGAGCGCCGGGGACTGCTGCATTGCGAATTGCAGATACCTGGCCGCAGCCTCAATGTGCATGCGATCTGCGTGCACCTGAGCCTGACCGAGGCCCACCGTACCTTGCAACTGGCAAAACTGTGCCAGCTGGCGGCAGACCATATCCCGGCAGCCGCGCCCCTGATCGTGGCCGGCGATTTCAATGACTGGCGCCAACGTGCCGGTAAACAGCTGCTGGAGGGCGCCGGCCTGAATGAAGTGTTTGTTCAGGCCAATGGCCATCCGGCCCGCACCTTCCCGGCACGCATGCCGCTGCTCAGGCTGGACCGCATCTACGTGCGCAACGCCATTGGCCATGCGCCTGTCGTGTTGCCCAACAAGCCGTGGTCGCATCTGTCCGACCATGCGCCGCTGGCTGCAGAAATCGAGATATAGATAGGGGCCCATATGAGCAAATGGATCGAAGGCAACAGTTTCAGCCTGCTCGAAAACGGCGAGGAATTTTTTCCGCGCGTGTTCGAGTGCATAGCGGCCGCTCAACGTGAAGTGGTGGTCGAGTCCTTCATTCTTTTTGAGGACAAGGTTGGGAAGGGCCTGCACGAAGCGCTGCTGAAAGCCGCGGCGAACGGCGCGCAGGTCGATGTGACGATTGACGGATTCGGTTCGCCCGACCTGTCGCATGAATTCATTGATACGCTGACTGCGGCGGGGGTACGGGTGCATGTGTTTGACCCGAGCGCCCCGGTGCTCGGCTGGCGTACCAATGTGCTGCGGCGCATGCACCGCAAGATTGTGGTGATTGATGGCGTGCGGGCATTTGTGGGCGGCATCAATTACTCGGCTGATCATCTTGCAGACTTCGGTCCGCAGGCCAAACAGGATTACGCGGTCGAAATCCAGGGGCCTATCGTTGCCACCATCCATGACTTCGTGATGCGTGCACTGGCAGCGGGCCAGCGCAATGCGCGTGGCGAAGCCGGTATGCCGCGGGGGCAACAGCGGAGCGGGGTCATCGATCCCGTGACCAGCGGCCAACCCGAAGCGGGTAGCGCGGGCGCGATTTTTGTGACCCGAGATAACCGCAAGCACACCAACGACATCGAGCGCCACTACCGCATCGCGATACGCGCGGCGCGTGAGCGGGTCATCATCGCCAACGCCTACTTTTTCCCTGGTTACCGCCTGCTCAAGGAAATGCGGCGCGCTGCCCGGCGTGGTGTGGACGTCTGCCTGATATTGCAGGGTGAGCCCGACATGCCCATCGTCAAGACGGCGGCCAGCATGCTGTACCACCACCTGATCAGGGCCGGTGTGCGCATCTATGAATATTGCGAGCGCCCGCTGCATGGCAAGGTGGCCGTATCCGACGGCGAGTGGGCCACGGTAGGCTCCAGCAACCTCGACCCGCTCAGCCTGTCGCTGAACCTGGAGGCCAACGTCATCATCCGCGACCGGGCCTTCAACGAACACCTCACTGCGCGGCTTGACCACTTGATGGCGAATAGCTGCAAGCAGGTCAAGGCCGATGAGCTGGAGGCGTCACGCTGGTGGTTTTCGCTGCGCAGTTTTTTTGTCTTCCACCTGCTGCGCCGCTATCCGTCGTGGGCCAGCTGGCTGCCGGCGCATGCGCCACATATCACACCGGCTTTCTCATCTCACCCGAAAAATGTGGACAAGCTGGAACGCGCCGGTGCCGACAAAGTCGTCAACGCAGATCCTGCGTGAGGACGATGTGAACGCAAGCCAGGCCGTTGTTGCGCCCCAGTCCGGCCCCGCCTGGTGGCTGTGGTTCAAGCGGATAGCGGGCTTACTTTTTGTCCTGCTGGTGGCTGGTTTGCTGGTGTCTCAGGCAAGGGCAATCGAATGGGGGGAAGTCCTCACAGCCCTTGAAGACTATCCGCTGACTGCGGCTTGGGGCGCTGCCTTGCTGGCAGTTGTCAGTTTCACACTTTACAGCTGCTTTGACCTGCTGGGCCGCCACTACACCGGCCATGGCCTGGGTACGCGCACTGTCATGTCAACCGCCTTTGTCAGCTATGTTTTCAACCTGAACATGGGCTCGCTGGTGGGCGGGGTGGCGATGCGCTACCGGCTGTATTCGCGGCTGGGGCTGAAGACCGGCGTTGTCACCCGGGTCATTTCCATCAGCATGCTGACCAACTGGATGGGTTACCTGTTGCTGGCGGGCCTGGTGTTCAGCCTGATGCCGCCCACCTTGCCGGACGCCTGGCCTGTAAGCGAGGGGCAGCTGAGGCTGGCAGGCGTGGTGCTGGTGGCTATTGCAGGGGCCTATGTTTGCGCCTGCGCTTTTGTGAAGCGGCGCAGATTTTCGTTGCGTGGGCATTCCATCGAATTGCCATCCGCACGGCTGGCATGCCTGCAGTTGCTGATGGGTGCGGCGAACTGGCTGGTGATGTCCTGCATCCTCTTTATTTTGTTCCAGTACCGCATCGAATTCCCTGCGGTCGTCAGCGTGCTGTTGCTGGCGGCGGTCGCTGGCGTGATTACCCATATTCCCGCGGGACTTGGGGTACTGGAGGCGGTTTTTGTGGCCTTGCTGTCACACCTGATGCCCCAGCCGGAACTGCTGGCCGCACTGGTGGCATACCGGGTGCTGTATTACATTGCGCCACTGGCATTGGCGGTTCTGATGTATCTCACGATGGAAGCCCGGGCCAAGGCGAAAAAATCCGGAAAACGACAACTGTAAATAAATACAGTAAATATGGATTTTACTGTATATTAATACAGTGTCCATTGAAGCCATTCAGCGCAAGCTTGCCATACTGGCCGACGCCGCCAAATACGATGCGTCGTGCGCGTCCAGCGGTACCTCGAAACGCAATTCCATCGGCGGCAAAGGTGTGGGGTCAACAGAGGGATCTGGCATTTGCCACAGCTATGCCCCCGATGGCCGCTGCATCTCGCTGCTGAAGATACTGCTGACCAATTTCTGTACTTACGACTGCCTGTATTGCGTCAATCGTGTCAGCAGCAACGTGCCGCGGGCGCGATTCACGGTGGATGAGGTGGTCGCGCTGACGCTGGATTTCTACCGGCGCAACTGCATAGAGGGCCTGTTCCTCTCAAGCGGCATCATCCAGAACCCCGACTACACGATGGAGCAGGTGGTAGAGGTTGCGCGCCGGCTGCGCGAAGACCATGATTTTCGAGGCTACATACACCTGAAGACCATTCCCGACGCCTCGGCCGAATTGCTGGCCAGCGCGGGCAAATACGCCGACCGCCTGAGCATCAATATCGAGCTGCCGACACAGGCAGGCCTGGTGGCGCTGGCGCCTGAAAAAAGCGCACCTGCCATCCGGCGCTCCATGGCGCGGCTGCGCGTTCATATCGATGACGCCAAAGCCGAAGCCCAGAGTCAGCAGCGCAGCAGCATTGTTTCACTGCCGCACGCGAGCAGGGTTGCCCGCAGCCCGGCGCCGCGTTTTGCACCTGCCGGCCAGAGCACACAGATGATTGTTGGTGCAGATGCTGCCGATGACCGCACCATATTGAGCGCGTCCGCCTCGCTCTATGGTTCGTTCCGGATGCGGCGCGTTTATTACTCTGCATTCAGCCCCATTCCCGACGCGTCCGCACGCCTGCCGCTGCTGCAGGCACCCCTGATGCGTGAGCACCGGCTGTACCAGGCTGACTGGCTGATGCGGTTTTACGGCTTCAGCCACGACGAGATCGTGCCGGCCCACGCGGCCGCCGGGCCGGGTGGCGGCATGCTGTCGCTGGAGCATGACCCCAAGCTGGCATGGGCGCTGGCCAACCGCGCACGTTTCCCTGTGGATGTGAACCGTGCGCCACGCGACATGCTGTTGCGCATACCCGGCCTGGGTGTCAAGGCGGTTGATCGCATCCTGCAGGCGCGCCGTGTGCGGCAGGTGCGGGCCGATGATCTGCCGCGACTGCATGTGCCGCTGAAAAAGGTCCTGCCCTTTGTGGTGTTGCCGGGCCATCATCCCGGGGCGGCACTGGACGCCGCAGGCCTGGCCGCACATCTGCGCGAACCGCCTGCTCAGGCGGCGCTTTTTTGACATGCGGACGCATCGCAATGCAGGCGTTGAGAGCGCGACCACAACAGGGCGGCTTCGTTTTTTGCGGACAGGAATCGGGGCCGTGACCGCTTGTAGCTCGGCCCCTTTGCCTACAGGCACAGGCTGTTGCAGCAGGCACCATGCCTGCAATGCTGTGAAGAAAGGAGCTTGCGATGGGCGTGATGAATGACCCGCTGACCAATGACCTGTTCCCACAAGCGATGTTGCCTGTAACGCTGGAGAGCGCGACCGACATGGCGGGGTTCCGCCGCGCATCTCGCGCATTGATCGCCCGGCAAATGCTGCCGGAACAAATCGTCTGGAGCAGTTCTGGCGATGCCACGCAAGACCTTTTTGGCGTAGCCGGCGGTGCCGATCATGATGGCATCCACTACCTGCAACCTTCCGAATTTGATGCTGCGCCTGCGGTTAGCGTCCCGCCCGAATTCATGGCGCTTTGCCAGACCGCCATACTGCACAGCGACCCGAACCGTTTTGGCCTGCTTTACCGCATCCTGTGGCGCTTGTCTCATGAGCCCGCGTTAAGGCATGACCCGCTGGATGCCGACATGCTGAGAGCCCAGCAGATGGCCCACGCCGTGCGCCGCGACATGCACAAGATGAAGGCGTTTGTACGCTTTCGTACGGTGCAGGACGACATCTTCAAGACCCACCCCGAGGGTGGGCCGCTTCATGTTGCCTGGTTCGAACCCGAGCATCACATTGTTGAGGCGGTCGCGCCGTTTTTTGCGCGGCGCTTCGCGCAAATGCGCTGGGCCATCATGACACCGGAAGCCAGTGTGGAATGGCGCGGTGCTGGGGTCGATGGTGCTGTGTCGCTGGTCTTCGGCCCCGGCGGCCGCAAGGACGATGCGCCCTTGCCGGATGCCGGAGAACAGCTGTGGCTGACCTATTACCGGCACGTGTTCAATCCGGCCCGGCTCAAGGTGAAGATGATGGAAAAGGAAATGCCGCGCCGGTACTGGAAGAATCTGCCCGAGGCAGAAATGATTTCTTCGCTGGTGGCTGGTGCCCATGAAAACAGCCTGCGCATGTTGCAGAACGAGGCGACAGTCACCGCCCGGCGCCTGCCTGATATCCGGATCGTCAAAGACGACTCCCCAAACACCGGTGCGGTGCCTGCCGGGCCTGTCAGGTCGCTGTCTGCTTTGGCAGAAGCCACCGGCAATTGCAGGCAGTGCCCGATAGGCAGTTGTGCAACACAGGCTGTCAATGGCGAGGGTCCTTTGGGGGCCGATGTGATGTTTGTCGGTGAGCAACCAGGCGACCAGGAGGATATTCGGGGGCGTCCTTTTTTCGGCCCCGCCGGCCAGTTGCTGGACCGGGCGCTGGCAGAGCTGGGCATCGCGCGTGACCGTGCATTTGTGTCCAACGCCGTCAGGCATTTCAAATATGAATTGCGTGGCCAGCGCCGCATCCACAAAACGCCCAGCCAGCGTGAAGCCGCCGCTTGCCTGCACTGGCTTGACGATGAAATCGCCCTGGTGAAGCCAAAGGTGCTGGTCGCCCTCGGTGCAACGGCTGCGCGCTCATTGCTCGGCCATGCTGTGCCTGTCATGGCGTCACGCGGGCAGTTTTTCGACAGGCCGGATGGCATCAGGGTGCTGGTGACGCTGCATCCCTCAGCCCTGTTGCGCTTGCCACCGCAAGACCGCGACACCGCCTACAGTGCCTGGCTACAGGATCTTTCCAGGCTGAAGCCTCAGTAAGCTCGTCGCGTCTTGCAACTTCGATACCTGCACTTCAGGAGTTCGACGGCGGCGGCAGTTTTTCTTCAGGCGCCACATCTTCAGGCAGGGGCTTGCCCATCTCCTGGGGCGGCACAAAGTCGCGCGAGTCCCTACCCGCGCCCGGTAGCTCGGTAGGCCGGGTATAGGAGTCGCGGCCATCCGGCGTTTCAAGTGTGTTGGGCCGGTCTGCCCGCCGGTCGGGATTTCGGTCTTTGGGATTGGGATTTCGAAAGCACGGGTTGCACCGCTGCGCTTCCGCGCTCATGGATGCAAAACCGGAGACGGCCACCAGCGCAGCCAGCAAAAAATAGACAGACCGTTGAATCACAACACCCTTAAAACCATGCCCTTGCGGCATGGGCCATTGTCGTACACCCCGGATTACGCTCGCAGCGATCCAACAAACGATTTATCGATTGCTTCAGGCGCGGGGTGCAGATGCGGGTGTCAGTGGCGGCACTGTCGTGCGCGAGGGGTCTGTGGGCGACTTTGGCAGCGTCATGGTAGTGGACATGCGGGGCGTTGTTGGCAACGGCGTTGCCGAGAGTTTTGGAGCAACCGGAACGGGCGGGCCGATTTTTGAGGCCGGTGCCGTGGGCTCGGCCGCCGCAGGCAGTCCTGGTGTCTGGGCTGACGCAAATGATGCCGCACAAATCACCAGCATTGCGGCTACTCGTGGGCGAAAGCAGGACATCTGGCGCGTGATGTTTTCGATATTCATGATCAGTCTCCTTTATCTGCTGGTCTGACTCGCGGGAACGCTATCGCGCGCTGTCCCGCGAAGGGTCGGTGGTCACCAGCGTGTCCCGGTTATCCGGTGCTGTCGCTGCAGCCTCGGTGGGCCGTGACGTTGAATTGCTGGCGTCAGTCGGCGGCGCTACGTCCGGCGCGGCGCTGGTGCGGTTTACCGGGTTGCGGTTCAGTGGATTCGACAGGGTCTGGGAACCCGGGTCCGTGCCCGAGGTTCCCGCCACACTGCCATCTACATTGGTGCCCACGGGCCTGAGCGTCGTGCCCGACGTTGCCGCAGGTGTTGCCGTGTTGTTTGCAGCGGGTGACGGGACGCCCGGATTGGTGCCGGATGTACCTGCCGGCGCGCCATTGACCGTGTTGCCGACCGCGCGCAGAGTGCCTGAAGGTGCTGCGCCACTGGCGCCGAACCCGCCGGTTGCAGAGCCCTGGCCTTGGGAAAAAACAGCTGCGGGCAACAGCAGCAAGGTGATCGCCGCCAGCGTTGCGACCAGCCGGTGATGGACAGTGTCGCCAGAGCGTTGCAGGTGAACCGGCCTGAAGGTAAAGCCAGCCATCTTCCGGTTAGCTGGATGATGTTCAAACATGTCGCACTCCTTTCATGAGCTGCCGCATCGCGCATGTGCGCAGGTTTGCGGGGACCATTACTTTCATCTTCCGCGCGTGCGCGCGACCGGCCATAACCCGGTCGGCAGGCTTGCTGTAGGACTGTTCCCCGAATAAGTCCTGCCAGGCCGCGAAGGGGGAATGGCAATGGCACCGAATATGCTTTCTCCGGTGGCTTGAATACGCTTGACGGAGTGCCATCTGAAAGGCCTCCTACAGGAATTCCCATGCGCCTCTATCCGCTTGTTGCCATCATGGCATTGCTTCACGCCTATGTGGGCTGGCGCATCGTGCCCGGTCTCGGGGCTTTTCCGCTGGTGCAGGCCTTGGTGGTGCTTGTCCTGGTGATTTCACCCTTCCTGATGCCGCTTGGCATGATGGGCAGCCGTGTCGTGCGCCAGCCCTGGGCCGATCGGCTGGCATGGGTGGGGCTGCTGCTGATGGGGCTGTTTTCGTCGCTTTTTGTGCTGACACTGGTGCGCGATGTGTTGCTGCTGGTGCTGTGGGTGACTGATGCCATAGCCAGCGCAGGCTGGAACCTGGCGCAACTGCGACGCCTGTCGGCGGAAGCGGTGCCGGCGCTCGCATTGCTGATTACCTTGCTGGGTTTCCTCAATGCGAGGCGCATGCCTGCCGTGGTGCGGGTTGATGTGCCTATCGCCGGCCTGCCGTCCGCGCTGCAGGGCTTTACTGTGGCGCAGCTTAGCGACATCCATGTGGGCCCAACCATCAAGCGGGCGTGGCTGCAGCGCATCGTCGACAAAGTCAATGCGCTGCACCCTGATGTGGTGGCCATCACCGGCGACATCGTGGATGGCAAGGTGGGCGACCTGGCCGCACAGGTAGCGCCGTTGGGCGCGCTGAAGTCCCGTCATGGCACGTTTGCGGTCACTGGCAACCACGAGTACTACTCGGGCGTGCATGCCTGGGTGGCCGAGTTGCGCCGGCTGGGCCTGACGGTGCTGATGAATGAACACGTGGTGCTGCACCATGGCGGCGGGCGGGGCCCGCGAGCCTCCTATGGTGAAGCGCAGGACGACTCCCAAATCATGGCGCCGCTGGTTCTGGCCGGCGTCACAGACTACAACGCGCACCAGTTTGACCCGGCTCATCGCAGCGACCCGCAGGCAGCAATGGAAGGCGCACCGCCTTCGGCGCTGGTACGGGTGCTGCTGGCGCACCAGCCGCGCAGTGCCGATGCAGCGGCAACAGCCGGCTTCGACCTGCAGCTTTCCGGCCACACCCATGGCGGCCAGTTTTATCCGTGGAACCTGTTTGTGCGCTTCCAGCAGCCGTTTACCAACGGCCTGCACAAGCTGAAAAACCTCTGGGTCTATACCAGCCGTGGCACTGGTTACTGGGGCCCGCCCAAACGCTTCGGCGCGCCTTCCGAGATCACGCTGGTGCGCCTGGTCGCGGCCTAGGGCCTCTTCAGGAAGAACCCATCACGGCTTTGGTGAATTCCTCGCGTGAGATGTAGCTGTCCCGGTTGCTGTCTATCTGTTCAAACCGCTGCGCCACGGCGGGGAAGCGGACTGCTTCTGTGCGGTCCAGCCGTGCATCATGGTTTTCGTCGGCACGGTCAAAAGCTGCATTCACTTCAGTGCTGCTGAGCCGGCTGGCTGGCGCAGCGCTTGTGGCCGCAGCTGGTGGCGTGGCTGGAGCAACTGTCTGTGCGCTTGCGGGCAAGGCCGCACCGGCCAGCAGCGCCGCAGCAGCAAAGCTGCAGCCTGCGATGGTGCGAACGGCCGGCTTGCAGAGGGTGGCCGGAATAGAATGACTTTCAGGCTGGCGCGCTGATGTTGAAGAGGCCGGCAGGGGCGAAGAAGGCAGCGAAGAAACTGAAGAAGATGTCATCCGGGATGTCCTTTGAAAAATTGAAAAGGGCATTTCATATGAACAAGCCGACGCCTGCCAGCACTCTTTCCTGATGTTTCCTCGCTGACATCCACAGGCAAAAGAACACATTTCCTTTCCTGCGCTTCCGGCTTTTTACTTGTGTAACCCGGGTCAGCTCAGACTGATCCTTCACCATTCACCTGAGCAGACCGCATGGCCAACAGACTTTCACAGATCGCCACCCGCACCGGGGACAACGGCACCACCGGCCTTGGCGACAACACCCGGGTTTCCAAAGACAGCCTGCGTGTACATGCGATGGGCGATGTGGATGAGCTGAACTCGCAGATCGGCGTGCTGCTGTGTGAGGAGATGCCCGGAGGCGTGCGTGAGTTGCTGGTCGAGGTGCAGCACCAGCTGTTCAACCTCGGCGGTGAGCTGAGCATTCCCGGCTTTGAGTTGCTCAAGCCCGAAGCCGTCGCGCTGCTGGATGACGCGCTGGCCGAACACAACGCCACCCTGCCCCGGCTGGCCGAGTTCATCCTCCCGGCCGGTTCACGCGCAGCCTCGCAGGCCCATGTCTGCCGCACCGTGGCACGCCGGGCCGAGCGTGCGGTGGTCGCGCTGGGCGCCACGGAGGACCTGAAGGACGCACCCCGCCAGTACCTGAACCGTCTGAGCGACCTTCTGTTTGTGCTGTCCCGCGTGCTCAACCGCATGAACGGTGGCGATGACGTCTACTGGAAGAGCGAACGGATGAAAAACAGCGCCTGACGGGCGTCGGGCGGCTCTGGTAGCGGCTTGATGGCATCCCGGTTGCCACGGAATTTGCTACTAAATTAATAGCATGTCGCGCTAGTCCACATTGGTCTGGAGGCCTAAAAGGCACCTGAAAAAGGCTGTTTTTTAGGTTTTTGAAGCCAAAAACGGCCTCCCAAAGCCCGGAAAACCCGACAAGCGGCCTTAATTTCATCTCATTCAGGTGCGAATGCTTCCATTCAATACTTTTTTGTATTGAATCGGGGCTTTATCCGCCCCAAAAACTCTAGCGCGGCTGCAGAACCGCCATCGTGATGCGCGACACGCAGACCAGCTCACCCGCTTCGTTGGTCAGCTCTATGGACCAGACCTGGGTGGTGCGTCCGACATGGACCGGCCGCGTAATACCGGTGACCCAGCCGCTGGACGCGCTTTTCAGGTGGTTGGCATTGATGTCCAGTCCGACCACGCGGTGGCCCTGGGGTGCGGCGAAAGCCGCGCCGCAGGACCCCAGCGTCTCGGCCAGCACCACCGACACGCCGCCATGCAGCAGGCCATAGGGCTGCACCGTGCGGCGGTCCACCGGCACGCGGGCCTTGATGAAGTCGTCGCCGACTTCGAGGAATTCGATTCCCAGGTGCGACACGGTGGTGTTGACGGCAGATGCGGTCAGGGCTTCGACGGAGATGGCTTGTTTCCAGATGGACATGGTGCGTGCAGTGAATGTGGGACGTTGGCTTTGAGAAGGGACATGGCCACTATACGGCGGCTGCCTACAGCTGGCGGCTACTTTGTCACCTGCGTTGCAGCAGGCCGCCGGTTTAACCTTGGCAGCAATGCCTTGCAAAGCTACCCAACCATGAGGACGATGACACGCCGCCGCAAATGGCTGGTGGCGGTCGCTGCATTGGCAGGCCTGTTGCTGATCGGGTTTGCAATCCTGGTCAGCCTGATGCCTTCCAGCCGCGAACTGGCGGCCACTGCATCCGAAAAACTGAGCGCCGCCCTGGGTGTGCAGACGCGTGTGGGCGCGGTCAACTGGACATTGCTACCCTCACCCGCTGTTGTTGTCGAAGAGCTTTTCATCGCGCAGCCAAAGCCGATCACGGCCAGGCGCATCACCCTCTACCCCGACCTCGGGGCCTTGTGGGACAAACGCATACGCTTCAACAGTGTCTTGCTCGACGGCGCTGTCATTCCGCAACTGTCGCTGCGCGGTCTCGGCAGCAAGGCCCCCAAAAATACCGACCCTGAATGGGCCCTCGATGCCCTCCCGCTGCAGCGCGCCGTGTTCACGGATGTGACCTGGATATCGCGCCGCGGCATTCCGGTCATCTACGCCGGTGAGGCCGACTTCGACCCGCACTGGCGGCCGCGCACCGCAAGGCTGGAGCGGCCCGGTTTCAGGCCCCGCACCGACCTCACGTTGACACGCCAGGGGCAGGACGATCGCTGGACCATCGCCATCAACCTGGGCGGCGGTACCGCCAATGGCCAGGCCAGCCTGCAGACATCGGCCAGTGGCGCCATGAAGCTCGCAGGCAAACTCAGGCCCCGCGATGTGGAGGTAGCCGGCACGCTGCAGGCCTTCAACCGGCGGCCGGCGATTTCGGGCAAGGCGACAGGCGAAACCACACTGTCTGCCGAAGGTGATGATGTGCTGGACCTGGCGCAATCGCTGAACACCAAAACACCGTTTGTGATGGGCCCCAGCCAGTTGCTGCGCTTTGACCTCGACAAAGCCATTCGCACGGTGGGCAAGGAGCACGCCGGCCAGACGCCGCTCGATACTGTCACCGGCCTGCTGGAGACACAGAACACGCCGGACGGCATGGTGAGCTATTTCAGGTCCATCCGTGCCACCTCCGGCTCGCTCACCGCTGCCGGTGATGCGCGGCTGTTCAACCGGCAGGTCGAGGCCGAATTCGCGGTAGATCTGGTCGATGGCGTGGTTGGTGTACCGCTCAAGGTCAGCGGGCCGACGAACGACATCAAGGTCAGCGTGCCGGGTGGTGCGGTTGCCGGCGCTGTCATCGGCACCGTGTTGTTGCCGGGCATAGGCACGGCGATAGGGGCACGCATAGGGGCCGGCATTGGCAAACTGTTTGGTTCTTCGCCTGCAACCTCGGGCACAGTGGCAAAGCCTTCCACAAAGCCCTCCAGGTAGGCAGGCCCTTTGTAAAGTCAGCTGAATGCAATTTCCGTTATCCTCTGGCAAAGTACATGAAGGCCTGAACCCTATGTCACAACAGCCCGCCACTGCCACAGCCCCCACGCCGCTCGCAAGAGCACTTGACCAGAACGAAACCGCCAGGGACGTGGTCGAGCAATCCGCCGCCGAGCTGGTGGTCATCAACGCCGTGCTCAAACAGGAACTGCCCGACGAAGTGCAGGTCGGTGAAGTCGCCGAAGCGCTGCTGAAAACCGACGAGCTGGAAAGCCGTATCCACGACACCGCGCAAGACCTGGCCGAGGTGAACGAAGCCCTGGCCCAGGAAATCGATGAGCGCGAAGGTCTCGAGCGTGAACTTGCCGCTACGAAGGCGCAATTGGAAAAGGCCAGGAAAAAATCCTGACCTTTTTTGTTCTGCGGCCGGTTTGCCGCAGTAGTCCCTGTTTTTATTTGCCGCGATTGAGCAGCGCGTAAAGCAGGATGGCGCCGAAAGTCGCCGTGCCTATGCCGCCCAGTGCGAACTGGCCGAACTTCAGCGTGAAGTCGCCAGTACCCAGCACCAGCGTGATGGCCGCCACCAGCAGGTTCTTGTTGTCCGAAAAGTCCACCTTGTTGTCGACCCAGATGCGGGCGCCTGCGACGGCAATCAGGCCGAAAACCACAATGCTGACGCCCCCCATCACCGGCAGCGGAATCGCCTGTATCAGTGCGCCGAACTTGGGGCTGAAACCCAGCACGATGGCAATCAGCGCCGCCACCACAAACACGGCGGTCGAATAAATCTTGGTGGCCGCCATCACGCCTATGTTTTCTGCATAGGTCGTCACACCGGTGCCGCCTGCGCTGCCTGACACCACGGTGGCAATGCCGTCGCCAATGAAGGCGCGGCCCATGTACTGGTCCAGGTTCTTGCCGGTCATTGCCGTCACGGCCTTGATGTGGCCGAGGTTTTCTGCCACCAGGATGATGGCTACAGGCGCAATCAGCAGCATCGCGCTGCCGCTGAACACGGGCGCTGCAAAACCGGGCATGCCGAACCACGCGGCACTGGCGATGCCCGACAGGTCCATAGGCTTGCCCAGGCCCATGCCGTTGGTGAGCACTGCGTAGATGATGCTGGCCACAATCAGGCCGACAAGAATCAGCAGGCGCTGCACCATGCCGCGTGTCATCACCGCCACCAGCGCCACGCTGACAAAGGTGACAACCTGCATCCACGAATCAAAATTGCTGGATGCCATGTTCTTGATCGGTATGCCGGCCAGGTTCAGGCCGATGACGGCCACCACGGCGCCAGTGACGACCGGGGGCATGAAGCGTTCTATCCAGCCCGTGCCTATCGCCTGCACCAGCGCGCCAATGATGATGTAGACCACGCCGCAGGCGACGATGCCGCCCAGGGCCACGCCGAGGTTGGCGTTGGGTCCCTTGCCCCCGTAGGCGCTGGCTGCAATCACCACCCCGATAAATGCAAAGCTGGAGCCAAGATAGCTGGGCACCTTGCCGCCGGTGACGATAAAAAAGATCAGCGTGCCGATGCCGCTCATCAGGATGGCGATGTTGGGATCAAACCCCATCAGGATGGGGGCCAGCACGGTTGCGCCAAACATGGCGATCACGTGCTGCACACCCATCACCGCGGTTTGCGGCCAGGGCAGGCGCTCGTCAGGGGCGATCACGCCGCCCTGCTGCAACACTGCGCTGCTTTTTTCCATCCAGTCCAGCATTCCCATATCGCTCACTCCTCGTTGTTGATGGGTACATCCTAAAAGCAAAGAATGCACCGCGCAAGGAAGGCGAAGGTTTGCGCCAGTGTTGACAGGCCCTAGGCGATGAAGGCCGCTACCTCACGCAACACGGCTTCGTCTTTCAGGATGCGCCTGTGTCCCAGGCCGTCGGTTGCCAGCAGGCGGCTGCCGGCAATCGCCTCGTTGTAGGCCACGCCGTCGGCAAACAGGTTGATGCTGTCCTGCCTGTCGTGCACCACCAGTGTCGGCATGCGGATGCGAGCGCCCACAGCAGACGGCTCGAACAGCGGCATCAGGATGCCTTCGCGCGCCTCTATGCGCCGCTGCATCGCCGCGCGCGTGCTTTCGCGCAGGCCAAAGGCCCTGGCGAACAGCCGTGTGTATTCAAGTGGTGATGCCGGTGGCGCGAGCAGCACCAGCCGGCCTGCGTCCAGCCCCCGGCTGGCGGCGTAGGCGCTGGCATTGGCCGCCAGCGAATGCGCCACCACCGCATGCAGCGCGTAGCCCTGTTGCCTGAGCCGTGCCGCAACATACTCAAGCACACGTGCAAACTGCGGCAGGTTGCTGGTGGCACCGTCGCTTCGTCCATGCGCCGGCATTTCGATGATGACGGGCAGCAGGCCCTGCTGCCGCAGCACTTCTGCCAGCGCCAGCATCTGCCCCGCATGGCCGCCCCAGCCGTGCAGCAACAGCACCAAGCGGTCCGGCGCTGTGTTGGTGGGCGCATATAGCGTGACACTGGCGCTTTCGAACGGCCAGTGTTCGATGTTCCAGTCGGTCGGCCAGTTGCGGCGACGGTTGATCCATTTGGGGGGCAACGGCGTGCCGAACAGGCGGTAGGCCGCGCGCACGGCCAGTGCGGGCCAGATACGCTCCGAGGCCGCCAGGCCCACGCGAAACAGCCGTGCCATGCGGCTGGCGTTGTAGAAGGCCGAAGTGGCTTCAAGCGATGTACGTGTCATGGCGTGGTGGCCGTGTCAGTACCAGACCCAGTCTTCATTGCTGCGCGGCAGACTGCGCAGCGAAACCAGCGCGGCCTTGCCGGCACGCACGATGCCATACACACCCAGACCTATAAATAAAACAAGCATGACTTTCTCCTTTTATCGCACAACTGTGCGAAATGTAGACCTGCAAACACACACAAAAATACCCGTCACTTCAATATCGGGGAAAACTCAGGCGCGGTAGCTTTTAAGCAAGCGCGCCCACGAAGCCATCGAACGATCTGCCGAGGTGCTGTCGCGCAAAAAGCGCGCATCGTGGATCATGCCCAGTGCCAGGCTGCTGATCTCGCCCACCAGCTGGTCTGCATCGGTATCGGCCTGCAAATGCCCGGCTTCAATCGCCTGCAGCACCGTGCGCCGCAACGCCGAGCGCCAGCGGGTGACTTCGGCATGCAGCATGTCGCGCAACTCGCCTTCGCGATCGTCGAGCTCGAAAGCGCCTGCCGAAAAAATACAGCCCGACTTGGCCTCCACATCCCGCATGCGCACAATCCACAGCCGCATGATGGTGTCCAGACGTGGCAGGCCCTTGGGTTGCTGCATCGCGGGTACAAACACGTCCGCCAGGAAGCGGCGTCCGTATTCCTCGATCACCGCTTTCTGCAGGGCTTCACGTGAACCGATGCGCGAGAACACGCCGCTTTTGGACAAACCAATGCGGTCGGCGACGGCCTGCAGCGTGATCGCTTCCAGGCCTTCGGCAGAGGCGAGATCAATGCCCGCGCCGACGATGGCGGTGCGGGTCATCTCGCTTTTCTGTGTTTTCGCGTCCATGCGGCAAATATTAGCACGATTGTGCGAAATTGTGCAAGAGCCTTCAACGGGAGCTCTTTTTGGGGAAATTGCCGATTCGAAAAAACCGGGCTGCAGGTAACCTTGCAAGCATGAGCGCACCCGATATTCCGCAAATCCGTCTTTACCAAAACTGGCTTCAAACCACCCGCGGCCTGACCTTCGACAGCTACGACGCGCTCTGGCGCTGGTCGGTGACCGACCTCGACGCTTTCTGGCAAAGCGTCTGGGATTTTTTTGAATTTCAGTCGCCTGTGGCGCACACCGCCGTGCTGGTCAATCGTCAGATGCCAGGTGCCCAGTGGTTTCCCGGTGCCCAGGTCAACTACGCACAACACATTCTGAGCCATGTCGAGAAGGCGCATGCCGCAGGTTTGCCGGCCATCATCTGCCACAACGAAAAAAGCCTCGCGGCCGGAACGCCAACGGAGTTGTCGTGGCCTGAGCTGCGCCGGCAGGTGGCGTCTCTGGCCCTGCATCTGAAAGCGCAGGGCGTGGTGCCTGGCGACAGGGTGGCGGCCTACCTTCCCAACATCGCGGAAACAATCGTCGCTTTCATGGCCGTCGCCAGCATTGGCGGGGTGTGGAGCGTCTGCGCACCCGACATGGGCACGAACTCGGTGCTGGACCGCTTCCGGCAGATAGCGCCCAAAGTGCTGATCGCGTGTGATGGCGTGACCTATGGCGGCCGCGACATGGACCGCACAGCCGTGGTGGCTGAACTGCGTGAGGCGCTGCCCAGCGTGCAACACGTGATCGTGCACTACAACCTGAATCCGCAGGGGCCGTCAACAGTTGCAGACAGCATCCGCTTTACCGACGCCACCGCAGCAAGCGATGCACCAACGCAGGCCTTTGAGCCGATGTGGCTGCCGTTTGACCACCCGCTGTGGATTGTCTATTCCAGCGGTACCACCGGCCTGCCCAAGCCGATAGTCCATGGCCACGGCGGTGTGATGGTGGTCGCGCTGGCCCTGCTGCGCCTGAACAACGACATAGCGCCGAGCACGGCAGGCAACGGAACGCCGGAGCGCTTTCACTGGTACAGCTCGACCGGCTGGATCATGTGGAATGTGCAGGCCGGAGCACTGCTCAACGGCACGACGACCTGCATTTACGACGGCAACCCGGCCGGCAATAACAAGG
Source organism: Pseudomonadota bacterium (assembly GCA_040388075.1). GTDB lineage: Bacteria > Pseudomonadota > Gammaproteobacteria > Burkholderiales > Burkholderiaceae_C > Polaromonas. The sequence continues at coordinate 23,396 of JAZKCN010000004.1, forward strand.
ACAAACCGGACTGGACCACGCTGTGGCGTTTTGTGGCCGACACCGGCGTCACCTATTTCGGCGCCGGCGCCGCGTTTTATGCAAACTGCATGAAGGCCGGCGTGGACCTGTCCGTGTGCGGTGACCTGTCGAAGGTCCGCACGCTGGGCGCGACCGGGTCGCCGTTGTCGCCAGAGGCGCAAGACTGGGGAACAGAGCAATTCAAGAGGATTCGCAAACCGGGGGGAGGGACAGATGTGCGCAGCGCAGGGCCGCCCCAAGCAAGCACGGCCCCCCCGGGGGGCAGCGACCCACATGCAATGGGGGCGCGTGGGGGCGACATCTGGTGGTGCAATATTTCAGGCGGCACTGACTTTGCGGGGGCATTTATTGCTGGTAACAGAGAGCTGCCTGTCGTGCCTGGCGAGATGCAATGCCGCGTTCTCGGCTGCGCAGTTGAAGCGTGGAATGAACAGGGCGAGTCGGTCATCGATGAAGTGGGTGAGCTCGTCTGCGTGCAGCCGCTGCCGTCGATGCCACTGTACTTCTGGGGCGATAAAGAAAACCAGCGCTACCTCTCCAGCTATTTCGACATGTACCCCGGCGTCTGGCGCCATGGTGACTGGCTAAAGGTCACGCCGCACGGCAGTTGCATCATTTATGGGCGCAGTGATGCGACCATCAATCGCTATGGTCTGCGCATGGGCACCAGCGAGTTGTACAGCGCCATCGAGGCCTTGCCGGAAGTGCTGGACTCCATGGTCGTGGATCTGGAGTTTCTGGGCCGCGAAAGCTACATGCCGCTGTTTGTCGTGCTGCGTCCGGGCGTCGCACTCGATGAGGCAATGAAGGCAAAACTCAACAACGCCGTCAAGACAGCGCTGTCACCGCGTTTTGTGCCCAACGAGATCTTTGCGGTGCCGGAAATCCCGCGCACCCTGTCCGGCAAAAAGCAGGAGCTGCCGATCAAAAAGCTGCTGCTGGGCCAGCCTGTCGACAAGGTCATCAACCGCGACGCCATGGCCAACCCGGGCTGCCTGCAGTGGTACGAGGATTTTGCGAAGAGTCGCGCGGCGCTTGCCTAGGTTGCGGGCTTGCGGTTGACCAGCACGATGCCCAGCGCGACAGAAACCATGGCGGCGAGCAGGCCCGTCGTGACGCGCTCGCCCAGCCAGAGGGCGCCGAACAGCAGTGCAAACACGGGCGTCAGGAAAACAAAGACTGAAATCTTCGTCGCGGGATAACGGCCGAGCAGCCACATCCAGGTGAGGTAGCTGGCAAATGCGCCGACGGCTGTCTGCAGCACCAGGGACGTCGTTGCAAAACCGCTGAAGCGCCAGATCCACGCCTCTCCGAGCGCCAGTGACAGCAGGGGAAAGATGAGGCTGCTGACGGCAAGCTGGTAGGCCAGCATCTTCTCTGCCGAGACCTTCGCCAGCCCGGTGGTGCGGATCACCACTGTGGTCAGTCCCCAGAACATGCCGCCCAGCAGGGCCAGCAGATCGCCACGACCGGTAGACGCCGCGCCTGCGGTGAAACCCTCGCGCATCGCGTAGGCCACGCCTGCAAAAGCGCAGAACAGACCCAGCCATTGCAGGCCGCGCAATTTTTCAGACCGGACCCAGAAGGGCACAAGCAGTGCAACCCAGAATGGCGAGGTGTACAAAAACACTGTCAGGCGTGAGGCCGTGGTGTGCTGCAGCCCGAGGTAGAGACAGGCAAACTCGCAGGCGAACAACACGCCGGCCAGCACCCCCGCGCCCAGCGACCCGTCGCGTTTGAACAGCGCGATGCCGCGCCACGCGCACCACAGCAGCAGCAAAATGGTCGCGCCACCGAAACGCAGGCTGGCCTGGAACACCGGGGCGACTTCCGCCAGCGTGGCCTTGACCATCACCTGTTGCACACCCCAGAACAGGCAGCAGGCCAGCAACAGGGACACCGCGACGGCGTCCAGCTGTGTTTTGCGGGGCGTCAAAGCGGGTGTTCTGTGTAGAACTTGCCGCCATGAAACAGCAGCGGTGATGCGCCGGCGCGGTGCTGGCAGCGCTCAACCTCGCCGACGAAGATCACGTGGTCGCCCTCTTCATAACGGCTGCGGTTAAAACATTCAAAAATGGCGGCCGCGCCATCGAGCAGCGGCAGTCCGCTGGCGCTTTCGGTAAAGGGCACATCGGCCCAGCGGTTGTCGCGGCGGCCCGCAAAACGTTCGGCCAGTGCCTTCTGGTCTGCGGCCAGTATGTTGATGGCATAGTGCGAGCCAGTGCTGAGTGCGGCCATGGAAGTGGCTGCGTGCGACAGGCTCCAAAGCACCAGCGGCGGATTCAGCGAGACGGAGTTGAAGGAACTGGCCGTCAAGCCGATCAGCTCGCCATCCGGGGCCTTGGTCGTGATGATGGTGACACCGGTCGCAAACATGCCCAGTGAAGTGCGGAATTCAGTGGGTGAAAAGCTGGGCGCCAGGGCTTTCGGTGGCGGGTTTGCTGAAGTCCGGGATGTCAAAGGCATGAAGCTAATTTACCTTAAGCCGCAGGGGCCTGCAGTGGCGAGCCTGCCTCAGGCCACGGGTAAACTTCGGGCCAATGCCTTCCGCCTTTCGTTTTCTCCCCGGTGCCTGCAGTGTCCTTGCCGTGCTGGCGATGCTGTCCACGGCCCCCGTTGCGAAGGCCGCCGAACCTTGCGACGAGTTTGCGGCGCGGCTTCCCAATGTGAAAAAGGCCCTGTGCGAATCGGTCAAGCTGCAGCCCACCACCGGCCGCTCGGTCAACAACCGGACGCTGTGGGTGCGCGACATCAATCCCGGCAATGCAACCGTGCGTGTGCTGGTGCTGGGCGCGATTCATGGCGACGAGCTGTCATCGGCATCGATGGCCATGCAGTGGATACGCATGGCGGAGCAGCCGGCCGACATGCCGCATGTGGTGCACTGGCGCTTCATACCGGCACTGAATCCGGATGGGCTGTTGAACAAGCCGCCCCGCAGGGTGAATGCCAACGGGGTTGACCTGAACCGCAATTTTCCGACGCCCAACTGGGAGCGTGACGCCAAAATTTACTGGGAAAAGCGAACCCGAAAGGACCCGCGCCGTTATCCCGGCCCCAAGCCGCTGTCCGAGCCCGAATCACGTTTTTTGATCGAGGAAATGCAGCGCTTCAGGCCCCAGTTGATCGTCAGCATCCACGCGCCCTATGGCGTTCTGGACTTTGACGGCCCGAGCAAGGAGGGGTTTGTGCCGCCGTCGAAACTGGGCCGGCTTTACCTTGATCAGGTCGGCATATTCCCCGGGTCGTTGGGCAACTATGGTGGCGTGCACAAGGGTGTGCCGGTGGTGACGATCGAGCTTCCAAATTCCACGCGAACGCCGCTGGACGCAGAGATGCGCCAGATGTGGCTGGACCTGCTTCGGTGGATGAGTGAAAGAATTGGGCCGGGCAACAGGGGTCTGCAACCCAATGCAGAGCCGGCGGATAGTGTTTTACGCCCGGTCAGGACGCCATAGTCGCGATCAAGGGAGCGCGCGCTCCCTTTTTTTATTTCTGCTTCTGGTAAGCCCGGTTCATCTCGGCTTCCTTGCCGGTGTCCTGCTTGCCGCTGTCGATATCGTGTTTCGCCTGCCTGATGGCGGGATCCGGTTTGTTGTCCGTCATGTCAGTGGACTGGTCGCGCTCGTGCGGCAACGACAGGCTGGCTTCCTCAGACACATCTTTCTGTGTCCGCTCCGTATCGATGTGTTCCCGGCCGGCTTGAGGCGTTTTGGCTGGCATGCCCTTGCCTGTACGCTTGGTCTGGCTGATGTCGGGCTGGGTGTCCTGAAATTTCGGTGGCTTGGCCATGAAGAGCTCCGTTGTCCCTCTGTACTGATGTCTTGTCTTTTGGTATGTCCACAGTTTTTCGCAGACCCGCTCTGGCGTATGTAGTCGCGGCCAAGGCCTCGGCGTAGGAGCAGGGCCCTTGCGGCACTTTCTGGCCGTAACAGGCTTAACTGTGTGCCCGCATAACAGTCAGTAAGATGGCGGGTTGTCCCCTCGGCTACGGCTGGGGTGCAACACTTTTTTCTACATCAGGAGATTTTCATGAGCCGTGAAGTTGTCGTCGTCAGTGGTGTGCGCACCGGTATTGGTACTTATGGCGGCAGCCTGAAAGATGTACCGCCGATTGAGCTGGCGACCACGGTGGTGCGCGAATCCCTGGCGCGTGCTGGTGTCGAGGGCAAGGACGTGGGCCATGTGGTGTTTGGCCATGTCGTCAACACCGAGCCGCGTGATCTGTATCTGTCGCGTGTCGCTGCCATGCAGGGCGGCTGCCTGGAAGGCACGCCGGCCATGAACGTCAACCGTCTGTGCGGCTCCGGCCTGCAGGCCATTGTCTCGGCCGCACAGACCATCATGCTGGGCGATGCCGACGTTGCCATCGGCGGTGGCGCAGAGAACATGAGCCGCGGCCCCTACGCCAGCCTGAACACCCGCTGGGGCGCACGCATGGGCGATACCAAACTGGTCGACATGGTGCTGGGCGCACTGCATGACCCGTTCAAGACCATACACATGGGCGTGACAGCCGAGAACATCGCCGCCAAGTGGGGCATCACCCGCGAAGAGCAGGACGCCATCGCTGCCGAAAGCCACAACCGCGCGCAGCGTGCGACCGAAGCTGGCTACTTCAAGGACCAGATCGTGCCCGTCATGCTCAAGAGCAAGAAGGGTGAAGTGGCCTATGTGGCCGACGAGCACTTCCGCACGGACTGCAATGTCGCCGACATGGCCAAACTCAAGCCCGTCTTCCTGAAGGAAAACGGAACCGTCACCGCCGGCAATGCATCGGGCATCAATGACGCGGCGGCAGCCGTGGTTCTGATGGAAGCCGGTGCGGCCAGGGCGCGTGGCGCGAAACCGCTGGCCCGGCTGGTGGCTTATGCACACGCCGGCGTCGATCCGCAGTTCATGGGCATTGGCCCGGTGCCGGCGACCAAACTGGCGCTGCAGAAAGCCGGCCTCAAGATCAGCGACCTCGACGTGATCGAAGCCAATGAAGCGTTTGCCGCCCAGGCCTGCGCCGTGACCCGCGACCTCGGCCTCGACCCGGCAAAGGTCAACCCCAACGGCTCCGGTATTTCGCTGGGCCACCCGATTGGCGCAACCGGCGCGCTGATCACCGTCAAGGCCATTCACGAACTGCAACGCATCAAGGGCCGTTACGCGCTGGTGACGATGTGTATTGGCGGCGGCCAGGGCATTGCCGCGATTTTTGAGCGCATGTAAAAAGAACGCCTGCCCGGAATACCCGGGTGGGCTGGAAAGCCGGAAGCAGATGGCGAATACTTGCTATCTGTTTTGTAGCCTCAAATGCAGCTGTCACGGGCTGAAACCTGATTTTGATGATTTTAAAAACAGCTATAACAGCTAAAATAGCTGTTCTTGACGGCTTTCAGAACGACCGGATGCCGTCCGGCATTGGGAAAAGTCCAAAAAACACTCAAAAATGGCTTTTTTTGGTATCAAAAATGCCTTCAGCCCAATCTGGACTAGCGGGATTTGCTATAAAAAACATAGTAAGCTGAAGCGCCGCAGGAGGCAGGCATGCGCATCGATCTCGACCACACCATCGTGCCCTCGCGTCACAAGGCGGCGTCTGCAAAACTGCTGGCGGAATTGCTGGGTGTGCCGTGGTCGGCCACCGGCATAGGGCCATTTGCTCCGGTGTTTGTCAATGAAGGCCTGACGCTGGACTTCATCGATACCGACGATGACTTTCCCGTCTACCACTTCTGCTTTCGTGTCACGGATGCCGACTTCGACGCCATCCTGGCGCGCATCCAGGCGGCTGGCATTCCATTTCGCAGCACGGTGCGCGGGCCGGATGATAGGCAGGTCAGTGATTACATGGGCGGCAAGGGCATCTACTGGAACCAGCCGGATGGCCACCAGTGGGAGCTGCTGACCGTCAGCTATGCAAGGCAGGCGCCCTGAATCAGTTTGCGGCTTTGAGCTGGTGCTGCAGGAAAAACGCCAGCATGGCGGCTGAAGCAGACGGGCCGTCCGGGTCTGTGTATGAGCCAGCAGCATCGCCGCCCGACCATGCATGCGGGCCGGCTTCTATGCGCCAATGCTCGACATAGGAAGGACCGTCAGCCACGCGGTAGACCGTTTTCTCGGTGCTGACTTCCGCAGCTGAGTTGGCTACCGTGCTGCGGCTTTTGACAAGCGGCAGGCCGGCTGCCTTGAGCGCGGCCAGTGCTGCATCACTGATGTGATCGCCATTGTCGGGATGTACTGTTTTGTCGGCGCTGCCGTGAAAGACGATGGTGGGCATGGGTGGTGTGACGGGGCCGTCTTTGGCATTGTTGCCGCCGCGCCTCATGGCGCCGAAAGCAGACATCAGGTCTTGTGCTGCGCCTGACGGCAGGCCGGAATGCACACCCATCGCCGCAAAGATATCCGGATACAAACCGGCCACCACCGCTGCCATGGCACCGCCTGCCGAAAGGCCTGCGATATAGACACGCGCGGGGTCGGCGCGCTGGCCGTTGTAGTCTTGCGCCAGTACCTGCTGCGTCAGTGCGGCAATCATCCCGGGCTCACCTTCCCCAGCCTGCTGATGGCCGGGCTCAAACCAGTTCCAGCACATCTGCGGATTCGATTTTGAGATCTGCTCGGGGTAGAGCACCATGCAGCCCTGCTCCGCGGCCAGCGTATTCATGGCAGTGCCACGCGCAAAGTCCTGGGCGTCCTGCTTGCAGCCGTGCAGCAGCACGATGAGCGGCATGGCAGCCCCGCCTTTTGCGATGCCTACGTCGCTGCCCATTGGTGGCGCCGGAATATAGAGGCGGTAGGGATAACGCTCGCCATTGAAATTGAAAACGCGCTCACCGAACGCGGCTTTGCGCGGTCTGGGTGCGATAGCGGTCTCTTGCTCCGCAGGCGCATCCGCAGCGAGGGCGTCGCCGGCATTTGCTGTTGCAGGCGCGTTCGCTGCTTCGGTGGGGGAACTGGCTCGCCGCGTCCTGACCGGCAAAGGCCTAAGTAAAGGACTGAAATCAGGTCCTGCGACAGGGTTCAGCAGGGTGCGCTGTATCAGTCGTGTGGCGTCCATGAGGCCACCCGTGGCAACGGCCCGGCTGGCTTTCATCCAGAGCTGGCTGAGTGTTTTTGGCCTGCGCATATCCAACCCTTTTTTCCTGCAACTAAAAATGTTGCACTGCAGCAAAGAATACCCTCTTTTGGGAGTTCGTGTGTAGGCGGTGGGCGCGCGATGTGGCGTTGTCAGCTTTCGGACAAGATTTGGCTGCGAAGTGATTCTGGTCGCGGCGGCTGTTGTAGCCGCGCCCAGGAAGGCTGGAGGCGCGGAGGCGCAGAAGACCTCCGTGGGCAGTGGGCTAGAGCTCTTGCGCCTTGAGCGTTTCGCGCAGTATCTGTGCCTTGTTGGCGTCAAACCCGCCCTCAACCCTTGCCAGCACTTCGCCTTCACGGTTGACTACCACTGCATAGAACTGGTCTGTACCGTTCAGGCCGGCCGATCGCACGAAATCGGCGCGGTTTGCAAAAACAGGCACCAGCCTGGCGCGGTCACCGGGGCTGGAATAACGTTGAAGGAGCCTGGTTCCCGCGTCAATGCGGCCGGTTTGCGTGCCGGGGTCGGTCAGAACGGGCATGCGCATCCAGGCAATGCTGGTGTCCTTGTCCAGGTTCATGCCATTTACCCAGCTGTCTGCCATGGCCCGCTGATGGCGTTCGAATGTGATCAGAGCGAGCGTCCGGTCCGACGGTACGTCAGTGGCGAGGGTGACCGGCTTGTGCCCCAGTGCGTGGGACATCATCTCCGGCAGGCGTCCCATCACGCTGGACTCGCTGGGCGACGCAACTGCAAGACCAAAAGCCAGCCCGGTCGCGCCCAGCCAGGCTGTCACGTAGGTCAAAGGACTCTTCATATTGATCTTCATGGTGCACTCCCGTGTTTAAAACGCCTGCGCCAGGGCATTTCTGCCCTCATTTGTTGTTATTTCTGCATGACTGGCGCATTCACGCAAGATGCATGCAAGATACTCCCGGCGGCTCACAAAAGACAAACACTAAATTGGAACAATTGGTTCAATACTGTGTAGTAATTCTGTGGCCTGACAGTTCAAAAAATGGCCTCCCGGGCTGTTTGAAGACTATTGCGCCCGCCGAGCCTGCCCGGCCGGTAGAATCATCACATGCGCTCTGCCCCCCGTCTGTCAGCCAAAATCCCCGTTTCCGGCTCTGCCAGAAAGACAGAGCCTTCGGCGCCGGTAAAGGTTTCCTTCAAGGCCCAAATGCTGCTGGCGCGCGAAGATGCCATCGTGCTGGCAGTCAACCGCTTGCTGGCTGAAAAGGGCTTTGACCTGATGACGGTCGATGAGGTGGCCGCGGAAGTCGGCATCGCCAAGGCCAGCCTCTACAAACATTTCGCCAGCAAGGAAGACCTTGCTGCCGCGGCGATGGTTCGCATCCTCCGGCTGGCTCAGGAGTTTCTGGCGAGTTTGCCCACAAGCGCCAGGCCGCTGGCCCAGCTCGAAGCCGTGGCGCGCTGGATGCTGCAGGTGCAACTGGCCGGCCAGATGCCGATACTGCCCAGCCAGAACTCCAGCCTGCGCGCCAACCTGATGGGCAACAAGGATTACCTGAACGGGCTGATGTCGGTGAGTGACCACATCGGCGCCTGGATAGAGGCAGCGCAGGCCGATGGCTCGCTGAACAAGGCCATACCGCCGCTGGTGGTGCTCTACACGCTGTATGCCCGCGCGTGTGACCCGGTGCCGGGCTTCCTGAAAGCAGGCGGCACACACAGCGACGAAGAAATCGTCGAACTGGTGATGGCAACCTGCTTTAGCGGGCTGAAAGCAGCCTGAAGCAATTCAGACCGTCACGCAAAAGTCCGGCCTGAAGGCCTCCTGTTCGCCCTTGCCGGCATATCCCAGCGGATTGGCCACCACGCGGCAACCCTGGGATACATAGTCAATGGCGCAATGCAGGTGGCCATGCATCCAGATATCGGCCAGCGGCAACAAGTCGTCCAGCGCATTGCAGAAACCGGCGGTGCCCGGCACCAACCCGTAGCGGGGGTCGGCGCTGAGCAGGCTGGGCGCGAAATGCGTGATGACAACGGTAGTGCCCTCAAACGGCACTGCCAGCGCCGCTCTCAGCCAGTCCTGGCTCTTCAGGCTTTCCTCGCGCATGGCCTGCGCCAGCATGGGTTCGCCACCGCGTAGCGTGTGGTAGGTCCTGAGGTAAAAATTCGCCGCCCGGAAAGCTTTCTCGCGCTCTTTCAGTTGCTCTGCCGCTGTGATGCTGCCTTGGCGCGCCTGCTGCGCGGTGAGGCCGTCAAAGTCGGTCCACAAGGTGCAGCCGATAAAACGAATGCCGCCATGGACAATGCTTTCGCGCTCCAGCCAGGTGATGCCCAGACGTTCGCAGGCTTCGCGCAGGCGGGCGTGAGTGGCATCGAAATCAAGGCCGTCATACTCGTGGTTGCCGGGAATGTAAAACACCGGCACGGGCCAGTCGGCGCCACCCTGGGCACGTGGCATGGGCGAAAAGCGCGCGAGACCGAAATCGGCAACGCCCAATTCGGAGAGCATGGACTCTTCCTGGTAAGAGCCGATGTCGCCTGCCAGCACCAGAAGGTCTGCGCCGGGGGCAGGTCCTACAGAGAAATGCGGGTGGGACTCCAGGTGCAGGTCAGAGATAAGCTGGATATTCACCCTGTTGATTGTCATGGAAAGCAGGCCCCTTCCCGCGTGCCGGCACTGCAAATCTCGTGAAAGGAAAAGTTTCAATGAAACCCAGAATTACCCTGGTCACGCTGGGCGTTGACGACCTGAAAGCTGCGTTGGCCTTCTATCGCGAAGGCCTCGGTCTGGCCACTGACGGGATCATCGGTGAAGAGATTGAAAACGGTGCCGTTGTTTTCATCGAGCTTCAGGCGGGCTTGAAACTCGCACTCTGGCCGCGTGCCAGTCTGGCGCACGACACCGGCCTGAAGTTGCGTGTGCGCGATGCGGGTAGCGCAGACGTTTCGCTGGCCCACAACGTCAATTCGCGTGAAGAAGTTGATGCCGTGATGGCGCAGGCGAAACGCGCAGGCGCAAAAATCGTCAAACCCGGTCATGAGACCAGTTGGGGCGGATACATCGGCTATTTTCAGGACCCGGACGGCCATCTGTGGGAGGTGGCGTGGAACCCGCAGTGGGTGCTTGAAGACTAGCTGGCGGGGGCCAGCAGCCGCACCAAAAAGCTGCTGCCCTTTCCGACCTGGCTGCTGACTTCAATCGTGCCCTTGTGCAGGTCTACACATTCCTTGACGATGTGCAGGCCTATGCCGGTGCCGGCGATATTGCCGACATTGGTGCCGCGGTGGAAGCTGCCAAAAAGATGCGGCAAATCGGTCTCGGGTATTCCTATGCCGCGGTCGCTGATGCGTATCTGCAGGTAGTCGCCGGCACCTGTCGCCTCGAACTCCACCGGCGTGTCAGGGTCGGAATATTTGAGCGCATTGCCCAGCAGATTGACCACGACATGCCGCAGCAGTTGCTGGTCGGCCAGTCGTGCGGCATCCAGTCCGTTGCAGGTCAGCGATATGCGCTCGGCCTGCCGGTTGCCGAGCTCGAACTCGGCCATCATCTGCACCAGCCATTCCGGGATGGCGAGTGGTTTTGCCTCGAACTTGAAGGTGCCCAGTTCCAGCCGACTTGTCAGCAACACCTGCTCGACCATGCCGGTCATGCGTGCCACGGCGGTCTTGATCTGCCCCAGCAGCTCGCGGCGCTCTTCGGCTGGGAAAGCCGGTCCATAAGTGTCCAGTAATTCGACTGACGACAGGATGGCTGCCAGCGGTGTGCGCAGTTCATGTGAGGCAACGGCTACAAAACGCGACTTCAGTTCCGACAGCTCGCGCTCATGCGCAAGCGCCTTGCGCATGTCCTGATCCGCCTGGTGTTTGGCAGTGATATCGGTCAGGAAGTTGAGGGTTGCAGGCTTGCCTTCCCATTCAAACGCAACGCCGCTGATTTCCAGCCAGCGGATGCTGCCATCGCTGTGCTGCACCCTGAACTGATAGTGGTTCTCGACCTCTTCGCCGCGTACACGCCGCTGGTGCGCGTCCAGCACTTGCGCACGGTCGTCGGGGTGGATGAACTCAATAAAAGGCCGCGATTGCGCGGTCTGCTGGTCAACCCCGGTGAAGGTCAGCGATTTGGGGTTGGCGTAGAGGATGCGGCCTTCTGCGGTTACCAGCAGGCCCTAGCTGACGTCTCGGCCACGGCGCGGCACTTGGCCTCCGAATCCTGCCGTTTGTCGATTTCCACCTGAAACTGCTTCGGCTTCAAATCGCGCCTGAACAGGTTTGAAAGTGTCGGAACAGGTCATTTATGCAGACTGCCTTTCCCCTTCATGTCCGTTTGGCATGGCTTTGGCGGAAAAAGGAGCTTGCAAACCTAGGGAAAACCCTTAATCTTGTTTTGTCGCAACTTTGCACCGCCAGTCCGGTGACTTTTGAAATGAACAGCCTTCTTGCCCAACTTGCCCGTTTGATGCCTTTCGCCCCTGTTGCAGGCCTTGGCGCGGTTGATGGCGTTGCCCAAAACCTGCTTGAGCGCGCCGAAGCTCGTGCTGGCCGCAATCCGCAACAGGCGCGTGAACTGCGCCGCGCTGCGTACGCCTATATCAGCGTCGTACGCTGATCAGTTCTAGAGTTTGACGCCTGCGCCCTTCACGGTGGGTGCAAGTGCTGCAACCTGCTCCTTGACGAAGCCGGTGAATGACGATGGGCTCATCGGGCTGGTCGTGATGCCAAGGTCCAGCATCTTCTTTCTGATTTCCGCAGTGGCGAGGATTTCATTGCATGCCGCACTGATTTTTGCCACCACGTCTGCGGGCATATGCGGTGGGCCGCTGATGCCGAAAAAATTGTCGAGTACCAGCTGGCGGTAGCCGAACTCGACCACACTGGGCACGTCTGGCACAAGTGGTGAGCGACTGGCGGAAGTCACGGCCAGCGGCACCAGCTGCCCGCTCTTGAAGTAGGGCACAAAAGCCGTCAGCACATCGATACCTATTGGAACCACGCCGGCAATCAGATCGGTCGTCATGGGTGCACCGCCACGGTAGGGAATGTGCTGCAGGTTGACGCCCATGGTCTTTTTCATCAGCTCGCCGTAGATGTGGCCTATGGATGCCGGGCCGCCCGAGCCGAAGTCCAGCCTGCCGGTCTTGCGCGCCTGCGCTTCCACATCGGTGATGGTCTTGATAGGTACATGCGGATTGGCCATCACCACGCAAGGCGCATTGCCGATCAGCGCGATGTGGGTAAAACCCCCGACCGGGTCATATGGCTGTTTGTCTAGCGCAAAGGGGCCGATGGAGATCGGTGTCGAGTTGCTTAGCATCAGCGTGTACCCATCGGCTGGCGCTTGCGTAACCACCAGCCCGCCGACACTGCCGCCTGCGCCGGGCCGGTTGTCCACCACCACGGCCTGCCCCAGCTTTTTACCCAGCTGCTCGGCCATTACACGGCCAACGATGTCGCTGGCGCCGCCAGCCGGGAAAGTCACGACCAGTTTGATGGGTTTGTCGGGCCAGGCGGCAAATGCGGGCAGTGCCAGGGAGGCAGCACCGGCAACCATTGTCTTTAGCGCAGTACGCCGCTGAAAAGGTGTTGAAGCAGGAATGTGGGGCATGTTGTGCTTTCTGGTGGGTTGAGCACAACGGGGCGAGCAATATCCATGCCCCTGGGAAGACAGGATTTTCAGATCGCAAAAGCCTTTTCTGCCGCCCGGCTGACCGCCTGCCTGAGCCAGATATGCGCGCTTTTCTGCTCGGACCGGCGGTGCCAGACAGAGTCCACATGCACGGGCGCTACGTCAAAAGGCAGTGGCCGCAGTACCAGCTGTTCGGCAATCCCGGTCACCCGGACAAAGTGTCGCGGCAATACGGTTAGCAGATTGGAGTTGGCCACGACCCGGCCAGCCGTAAAGAACTGGTTGACGGTCAAGACTACCTGGCGTTTGCGGCCCAGAGACGCGAGTGACTCGTCGATAAAACCATAGGGACGCCCTGAAAAACTGACCAGCATGTGGCGGGATGCGCAGAAGCGGTTCAGTGTCAGCGGCCCACTGGCCAGCGGATGACCGGTCCGCATTACGCAGACATACTCCCCGTCGTACAGGCGCGAATGCGAAAAAGTAACCGGCTCACCCGCCTGCGCGCGGGCTGTCAGGTCGGCCAGGACCGGCGGAAAGTAACCGACAGCCAGGTCGGCATTTTCCTCGTCCAGCAGGCGGCGCGGATCGCGGGTGGTCAGCGGCACCACGCGCAGTGAGACGCCGGGCGCTTCAGTTTCCAGAATATGCACAAGGCCGGGAATCAGTTCGGCGGCGGTTGCATCGGCCATCGCCAGCACAAAAGTCGAAGTGGCTTCGCCAGGCATAAATTCATTGCGCACCAGCGATTCTTCAAGCCGTTGCAATGCTTCACGTACTGCCGGCCAGATTGCGACTGCGCGCGGCGTAGGCGCCACGCCCTGGCCGCTCCGTTGCACCAGTTCATCGCCCAATGTTTCGCGCAGCCGGCGCAGGGCGTTGCTGACAGCGGGTTGTGTCAGGGAAAGATTGCGCGCGGCTCGCGTCAGGCTGCGCTCGGCCATCACCTCGTCAAAGACGCGGAGCAGATTCAGGTCAAGGCTACGAAAATTGGGGGAGCTCATGTGGTCTGCATAACTGGCCGGACAATTAATCACTAATGTGAATGAAATGTATTATAAATATAAACTTGAATCACACTAGTGTTAACCCTAAGATATCTCCACCGGCCGATATCGTTTCGGCTGGTAAAGCTAACAAAGGGAAATCATCATGACCAGCTTCGTCCATCTTGACTATTCAAATCAGCACCCAGGCGTCGCACGTGTTGAGTCGGCTATTGAAGCCGTACAACAGCTGCGTCATGGGTTTTCCGGTACACGTGGCCTGGCCGCGTTGCTGTTGTCAGCGTTCACTGCTGCTGTCATGGTAGTGGCGTACAAGCTGATGGATAGCGTCGCAGAGGGCCACTTGATGGTGCTGTGGATTGGCATGTGGGCAGCAGCCTTTGCTGTTCTGGCGTTTTTTGCCAGCGCCGCCCGCAACATGGCCGTCCGCCTGACGGCCGGGCTTGACGGCTGGTCGCGCAGCCTGGCCGCTTCGCGTGCAGACGAGCGTATGTGGGCTGTTGCCCAGTCCGATTCGCGTGTAATGGCCGACCTGCGCGTCGCCGTGACGCGTGAGGAAAGTGCGCCTGCACCTGCAGCCAGGGTTGGCCGTACCGTGAAAACCGGCAGCGCCATACTGCGTGCCTACCAGCGCAACTACATCTGATTGCTGCTCACCTCCGGCCGTTACCAGGCGGAGCAAAAAAAAGCCACCTTCCGAGGTGGCTTTTTACATCCGGGGCCCTTGTCATGGCCCCCGTCGGCATCAAGAATGATCAGGCGGCCAGGCGCTTTTCGATGGCTGCCTTGGTATCGCTCATTTCCTTGGGCAGGTGATGCGACAGTTGCTGGAACAGCTCTGCATGCAACTCAAGCTCCCTAGTCCATGCCGCCTTGTCTATGCTGGTCACGGTTCTGAACTGCTCGGCGCTGAAGTCCAGTCCTGTCCAGTTGAGTTCTTCATACGACGGACTGACGCCGAAAACGTTTTCAGAGCCTTTGGCGCTGCCTTCCAGGCGGTCGATCATCCATTTCAATACACGCATGTTTTCGCCGTAGCCAGGCCAGACGAACTTCCCGTCTTCGCCCTTACGGAACCAGTTGGTGGTGTAGATTTTGGGCAATGTGGCGCCGGAAGCGGCCAGTTTCTTGCCCAGGTCCAGCCAGTGCTGGAAGTAGTCGCTCATGTTGTAGCCCATGAAAGGCAGCATGGCGAAAGGATCGCGGCGCACAACGCCAGCCTGGCCAGTAGCCGCAGCGGTGGTTTCTGAGCCCATGGTCGCCGCCATGTAGACACCTTCAACCCAGTCGCGCGCTTCGGTCACCAGCGGCACGGTCGTTGAACGGCGGCCACCGAAGATGAAGGCGTCGATCACCACGCCCTTGGGGTCGTCCCATGCGTCGTCAAGGGCTGGGTTGTTGATGGCAGATACCGTGAAGCGGGCATTGGGATGCGCAGCCTTGGCGCCGGTTTCCTTTGCGATCTGTGGCGTCCAGTCCTTGCCCTGCCAGTCAATCAGGTGCGACGGTACGGGACCGTCTTTTTCCATGCCTTCCCACCACACATCACCGTCATCGGTCAGGCCGACATTCGTGAAAATCACGTTCTTGTCCAGGCTGGCCATGCAGTTCGGGTTGGTGTGGAAATTGGTGCCCGGTGCCACGCCGAAATAACCGGCTTCCGGGTTGATGGCGCGCAGCGAGCCGTCGGCTTGCGGCTTGATCCAGGCGATGTCGTCGCCGATGGTGGTGACTTTCCAGCCCTCAAAGCCGGCGGGTGGTACCAGCATCGAGAAATTGGTCTTGCCGCAGGCTGACGGGAATGCGGCTGCGACATGGTATTTCTTGCCTTTGGGGTTGGTCACGCCCAGGATCAGCATGTGCTCGGCCAGCCAGCCTTCGTCACGGCCCATGTTCGATGCGATGCGCAGGGCAAAGCATTTCTTGCCAAGCAGCGCATTGCCGCCGTAGCCGGATCCGTAAGACCAGATCTCACGTGTTTCCGGGTAATGCACGATGTATTTGGTCTTGTTGCAAGGCCACTTCACGTCTTTTTCACCGGCGGCCAACGGGGCGCCAACGGTGTGCACGCACGGTACAAATTCACCTTCCATGCCCAGCACGTCAAACACGGCCTTGCCCATGCGGGTCATGATCTTCATATTGACGGCGACATACGGGCTGTCGGACAGCTCGATGCCAATGTGGGCAATTGGCGAACCAAGGGGGCCCATGCTGAAAGGCACGACATACATGGTGCGGCCCTGCATGCAGCCATCAAATAGCGGTGCCAGTGTGGCGCGCATCTCGGCGGGAGCCATCCAGTTGTTGGTCGGGCCTGCGTCTTCCTTGTTGGCCGAGCAGATATAAGTGCGATCCTCGACACGCGCCACATCTGTCGGGTCGCTGCAGGCCAGGAAGCTGTTGGGACGTTTGGCTTCGTTGAGCTTTGTGAACGTGCCGGCATCCACCAGTTCCTGGCAGAGGCGCTGGTATTCGGAGTCGCTGCCATCGCACCAGTAAACGTTGTCCGGTTTGCACAAGGCCACCATGTCGGCAACCCATGCAATCAGCTTTGCATTCTTCACATAGGCGGGCGTATTGAGGTTGAGACCTTGCATCGCGGGGTGGTTCATCGACATCTCCAAAGTTTATAAAAGGCGCAATTTCGGCAAAGGTCCGCGCAGGGCGGGCAGGCGTTGTGCCGCGACGTTTGTCGAAATGGCGCTTTGCGTCAGGTCTGCACAACATCGTTCAGCCTGAAAATTGCACCATCTGAAAATCACTGGCTGGCGGTGCTTACCCGCAGGAAACAGCCTTCGTTGGCGAGGTTTCCCGGGGCTCTGGGCGCCGGTCAGAAGGTCATTTTAAGAACTTCGCACCTGCGCGCATGACCGTTTTGGGTAAAAGTTATGCATAAAACGCATGACTTTATGCCGGACGCGTAGCTGTCGTCAGGACCGCTATAAGCTTCGCCGGGGGCGGTTTTGGACGCGTATGCGGGAGGCTTATTGCTTGGCAAACGTGGCTACGTTAGCCGTCACGTTGGGCTGAAAGGTATCGAGCTGTGAGTTGCCGACAGAGAAGGAAGCCGCATAGCCCTGCGCGGCAGCGCCCACAAAACGTCCCACCACCGAGCCCGCAGTAATGCCGAGGCAGCCTGTGGTGCATGAGGTGCCTGCCATGGGCTGCGTACCACCGCCCATGGACCAACTGGTGCCGGGCGGGACGTTGTAGACCGTTGGCGTGACCTGCAGTGCATTGGTGCCGAAACTGAAGGTCATCGCCGTGTTGTTGCTGACCTGCTGGCTGGCGAAATTCATGGTCAGTGTGCTGCCTGAGAAGCTGCCCACGCGGCCGAAGTTGTCCGTCGGGGCCGTGCCTCCCGCGTAACTGTACTGGGCAATACCTGCGGTCGGCAGCGTTATCGACGGTGTGTCGCCAAAAGCGTGATGCGCGCCTATGAGGTTCGTATCGCCGGCTACGGGGGGCTCATAAAGCCAATACGCGCCGGCTGCAGCACTGGAGCTCACCGGTGCGATCCGCTGACCTACGGCAATCGCCGCGGAGGCGGCATCATAGAAAATGCTGCCCACGAGTCTGGACTCGTTTGCTGCGAATTCCGGCGTGGTCAGATTTTTGAAGTTGATGTCTACCGGCGGACCGCTCTGGTTACCGCGGGCCTCAAGGAGGGTGATCCTTCCGCCGCCCACCCCTGAGCTCTGCAAGACACCCGGCTGGTCTGCTGCCGCCACAGACGTCAGGGGAACTGTCAACCCGGTCATCGGCGACTGCTGAACGATCAGCTTGGGCGATGTGGTTGTGCTTGTCGATCCGCTGCTGGAACCGCCGCTGGCAATAGCGCTACCGCCTTCGCCATTACCCCGGTTGTTACCCCTGCCCGGGGTGCGGTCACTGAGGATGGAGGGTGGAATGAGCAACCGGATCGGCACTGAATTTGCGGATGGCACATAAAAGTAATCCTGCTGTCCAAACTCACTGGCCCCCGCCTGGTTGGAGACGATGATGCGACCGTCCGTGACGCCGCCGAAGGTGCCGTTCGGCTCCCTGGATCCGTCGGGCCGGCTGCAGTCGTTGTTGCAGTAAACAACCGTGAAGTGCGTTCCGCGGATGCCAATGGCAGCGGTATTTGTCTTTACGGAATAGTTATTCTGGTTGGCCTTTCCAATCAGCCCCGTGATGGTCCGTATCCCGCCCCGTATCAGTCCCAGCAGCGATCGATCAGTCTCCGCGTTCTTTTCAAAACGGTAGTCCTCGATCTTGAACTGGCTGTTGGCACGAATCGCCACCACGGACTCGTCCGTGAAGCGAACCTGGAGTGTGCTTCGCTCCCCCACCGAAAACGTGTCACCACTTTCGACGAGGGCTCCGGGCACCAGTGCTACCTGCTGGCCGGCGCGTTCTATGGTGGCGGTACCAGCGAGCGCCAGCACGCGGCCGGCCGGTTCGGCGCTGGCTGCGCAGCCAGCGCAAACAGCAAGGACTGCTGTGGTGATGGAACTGATTTTCATGGGCGCTCCCTGGTGTGCCTGTAACCGCTGAATGCCGCTATCTGCCCATCGGGCTATTTGAACTCGTAACGCAATTTCACGGCGACTGAACTGCGTGTGTACTTGAAGAACCCGATGGTGGACCGCTGGTCCACGCGCTGGTATTCGCCCCGCACCGACCAGTTACGGTCCAGGGGATAGGTCGAAGAGAGGTCCAGCGCCAGAAAATCATCGCGCCTCGGGCTGACGCCGGTGGCAAAGTCGCCGCCATGGCGACTGTTCTGGTAGCTCAGCCCCGCGCCGAAAGACCACTTCGACGCAAACTGCACGACCACCGAACTGCGCAAGCCGACGAGGCTGCGTGAGAGATCCTGCCGGTTCTTGATATTTTTCTCGTCGCCATAGCTCAGGGAGGTCGCCAGTACCGGATTCCAGGGGTGTACCAGCGTGCGTGTCCATGAGGCGGTGAGGTTGGTCAGGCGGCTGTCCCTGACATCGGCGCCGGACGCGGCGAGGACGGTCTTTGCCTTGTCCAGGTAGGTGTTGATGTTTCTGTACGCCTGATCGGAATACTGCAACGTCAGCCCGAAGCGGTTGAACTGGTCGCTTTGATGTTGCCATTCACCGACCAGGGTGCTCAGGCCCAGATAGTCCTGGTTGCTGACGGACAGGCGGGCCAAGTCCACACCGAACCGGTACAGGTTGCGGCCGTCAATGCGTGATACGCCGCCTTGCAGGCCCCACAGCGCCTGGTCAAAAACATTGCTGGTACCGAGTTTGTGGAAGCGGCCTGACAACATGGCGCCGCCATACAGTGCCAGGCCAGGCGCGACCGGATAACTTCCCTGGACGCCGGCACTCACGGTGCTGAAAAAATCGCCCTGTTGCTCGGACGACTGCCCCGGTACGATGACAAAGCCGGCAGGCAGGCCCGCAACCTGGCCGCTCCTTGTGCCGCTGTTGATATTGCTGTCATAACCGCCGCCAATCTCTACATAGGCTGTGGACGTGGGTTTGTAGCTTGATTCACGTGCCCGAATGGCGTCAAGAAACTGCGTGATGCTGTTCAGTTCGGCCACAGTGGCATCCGGCGCCAGATTGCTGAATTCTTCACGTGCCCGCTGGTCCTCACCGAGGATGAAGTAACCGCGCGCGAGCTGGAACTGGGCCGAACGGTTGTCGGGAAACTCCAGCAGGTAACGCTCCAGCGCCAGCACACCCTCGCCGGGCACGCCTGCATTAAGCGCTGCAACTCCAAAGTAGAAGTCAAAAAGGGGCGTTCCGAGTGCATCTGACGATGCCTTGCCTGTGGCGTAGGCCTCTTTGTCCTTGCCCTGCTCCAGCAGGGCTTTGACGTCATCGGCAGGCGCTGCTACGGCCTCGAAACCGGCCAGACAAAGCGCTGCAGCCAACGCTGGCAATCGCGCGCTGGTGGCTTGTGTAACTGACGGGTCGCCCTGCCTCATGCTGTCCCTTTTTTGAAAGGGTAGCATGGCCTCTTGCGAGATTTCAGGGGGGAGAGGTAGCTTTAAGCGCCCTCTGCGTGTCAGTGTTGCGTTGTCGCCGAATTGACGTTAAAAAAGCCCGAAAACAGCGGCTTGGGCGGCGAACAGGGGCCTGTCAGGCCATGTAAACGGCAATAAAGGCCAGCAGAAACATCAATACGGCGCCAGCCAGGGGCAGGATGACCGGCGCTGCATGCGCAATACTTTCCACTATGTCCTGCTCGTGCGCGGGCGTTGGGCTGGTGTGGGTCGCATTGGTCGTGTGCTCTGGCGCGTTGGATGTCATGGGATTCCTGAACTGAAACTTGGGGACTTACTTTTGATTTTACATTCCCCAACATCGTGGGGCAATGCCGGGCTATCGGCGGCGTGCAGACGTGGGTAGACTGGGCATATGAATACCTTTTCAAGACTGGGACTGCCACTGGTCCTCCTCGCAGGTTTGCTGGCGTTGACCGGTTGCGCCGCCACTGGCCCCAATAGCCCTTCTGCCAGGCCGGTGCTGTATCCCAATGCCACCCTGAACCGTGTCGGCACTGTCCAGGGTCAGGCCGAGATTGATGGCTGCATCTCGCGAGCCATGGCGGCTGGCCTGACCGCCGACGAAAAAACCAATGCAGTCGCGCGGCGTGCCGGCGAAGGTGCTGCCACCGCCGGTGTTGCATCGGCAGTTGGTGCACTGCTCACCGGTCGCAGCAGCGATGTGTTGCGCTCGGGCGCTATAGGCGCTGCGGTTGGTGGATCGGCTGGTGCGGTGTCCGGAGCCTTTCACAACGACAGACCAAACGGCACTTACCGGCAGTTTGTGCAGCGCTGCCTGGGCGAGCGCGGGTTTGATGTGATCGGGTGGAATTAGAGCCCCACCAGTTTTTGGGGTCAGAGCCCAATTTTGTCGAGCCTTTGGCTCGCCCAAGGGTGCAATGCTTGCATCGCAACAAAATTGGTGTCTGACCCCAATAACTGGTAGCCCCCCGAGGGGGCGCTGCGCCTGCGGCCCGGCGTAGCCGGTTCCGCAGCCCCTGCTTGCGAAGGCATCGCTTCGCTTGCCGTCCATTGGTTCTGCGAATCGCTTTGGCCTTTCAATGCTGCTCCGACGCCTCAAACCCCGCCTGGTGAAGCGCGGCCAGCACCTGCTGGATGTGTTCTGGCCCCCTTGTCTGGATCACCATCTCTATCTCGACGTTCTGGGCTGACAGCATCGTGAACGCGCGCTGGTGGTGAACCTCGTCTATGTTGGCGCCGGCATCGGCAACGGTCGCGGTTATCTTCGCGAGTGAGCCGGGTACGTCACGCACGCTGACCCGTATGCGGGCGAGCCGGCCGGCGCGCACCATGCCGCGCTCAATGATGGCGGCCAGCAGCAGCGGGTCTATATTGCCGCCGCACAGCACCAGCCCCACTTTTTTGCCCGCGAAACGCTTCGGGTATTTCAAAAGCGCCGCCAGTCCCGCTGCGCCTGCGCCTTCGACCAGGGTCTTCTCGATCTCCAGCAGCATCACGATCGCCTGCTCGATATCGCCCTCGTCCACCAGCACCATGTCATCGACCAGCTGGCTGATGATGGTCCGGGTAATCTCCCCGGGCGCACCGACTGCAATGCCTTCGGCAATCGAGTTGCTGCCCTGCGGATGCTGTGTGCCCTTGATGGCGTTGACCATGGCCGGGAAACGCGAGGTCTGTACGCCGATGATTTCAATGCCGGGCTTGAGCGCCCGCGCCGCCGTTGCCATGCCGGCAATCAGCCCGCCACCGCCCACCGCGATGACCAGTGTTTCCAGCTCGGGTAATACTTTCAGCATTTCCAGCGCCACGGTGCCCTGACCCGCGATGATGGCCTCGTCGTCGTAGGGGTGCACAAACACCAGGCCACGCTGGTCGGCGAGTTCCAGCGCGTGGGTGCGTGCTGCTTCCAGGGTGTCGCCATGCAACACCACCTCCGCGCCGAAGCCGCGTGTGCGGTCAATTTTCACGCCGGGCGTAAAACGCGGCATCACGATCACGGCATGTATGCCCAGCCGCTGCGCGTGGTACGCCACACCCTGCGCATGGTTGCCGGCGCTCATCGCGATCACACCGCTTTTGCATTCATCGCCGGACAGCTGGGCCAGCTTGTTGCAGGCGCCACGCTCCTTGAAGGAGGCGGTGTACTGCAGGTTCTCGAACTTGAGGAACACCTGCGCGCCCGTCAGCTGCGACAGCGTGCGTGATTCCACACAGGGGGTGTCCAGCAACTGCCCCTGCAGCCGTGCGGCGGCTTCTTCTATGTTGGTGAGTGTGAGCATGTTGTGCAATTTACACGCATGGATGGCCCTGATGTCTTCCATGATGCACCAAGCTGCGTTATGGTGGTGTCTGTCTGGAGGGAGTTTCGGCAAACGTGCGTTACAAACTTGGAGGTTTGTTAATGAGCAAGCGTTCCGTGAGCGACCAGTCGCAACTGCTTTTGTCACCGGGCCTGAAACAGGCGCCGGTGCTGGATCTGATGTGTTCGCATTTTGTGCTGACGCTGGCCGCGCGCCAAGGCGCCAAGTTCAATGTGCGGCGCGACCTGAACAGCCTGCTGTCGCTGTCGGGCCGCCACCTGGTATGGCCGTTGCCGGCCATGCAGCGCCTGCGAGAATTTCTTGGCCGCCGCTGCAAGGACAACGAATTCTGGCGCGGCCATGAGGCGCTCAGCGATGCCGAGTTCCTTGTGCGGCACGGCACATGGCGCGGCCCCTACGAAGAAGGCACGCTGTTCTTCTACCTCGACGAGCATGCCAAGGACCAGCCCAAGGATTTGCTGTCTGTGCTGAGCGCCACCGGCGACTGGCTGACACATGCGCTGAAAAAACAGTCGACGCTCGTCGAGAAGAACATCGATGCGCTGGCCAACCTGCTGCAGCTCAACCGGGCTGAACGCGCATTGCTGCTCTATGGCACGCTGGCACGTTACCAGCGTGACCTGCGCTCGCTGCTGGTCGAGTTCAAGGTCAACAACGCCCCCGAAGCTTATGCCGCGATTGCCGAAGTCGCCGGCGTCAAGGCGCCCGATGTGGCAGAAGCCCTGCGTGCAGGCTCCCGGCTCGAACGCATAGGCATGGTCGAGAACCTGATTTCCGAACACAACATCACAGACCTGGCCGACCTGATGAAGGTCAGTGAAAAACTGCCGCCGGTGCTGATGCGCGAATACCGCGACCAGAACGAGCTGATGGCGGTGTTCACCCGCCCGGCGGCGCGCAGCGAGCTGGCACTGAATGACTTTGCGTTTGTGCAGGAAGACGCCGATGTGCTGGTTTCGCTGCTGCGCAATGCGGTCGCCGGCAAGGAGCAGGGTGTAAATGTGCTGCTTTATGGCCCGCCCGGCACAGGCAAGACCGAGCTGGCAAAGGTGGTGGCGCAGGCGGCGGGGCTGGACTTGTTTGAAGTCGAATACGCCGACCGCGACGGCAACTCGCTGAGCGGCCGTGACCGCTACCGCTCGCTTCAGATTGCGCAGGTATTCCTGAAAGGCAGCACCCACTCGGCCCTGCTGTTTGATGAAGTCGAAGACGTGTTCCCTCCCATCTCGAGCGAGGCTGCGCAGCTGCTGGCGCGCTCCGAGCAGATGCCTGCGCCCGTCAACGGTTCGGTCAATGGCAAGGCCTGGGTCAACCAGATTCTTGAATCGAACACCGTGCCCACGTTATGGGTGACCAACCGCATCGAGCAGATAGACCCGGCTTTCAGGCGCCGTTTTGCCTATCACCTCGAACTCCGCTCACCGCCGCCGGGCGCACGCGAAGGTGTGGTGCGCAAGACCCTGGACGGTGTCCAGGTCAGCGAGGCATTTGTCGCCAGGCTCACTGCGCGCAAGGGCCTGACGCCGGCGCAGATACGCACGGCGGTGCGCTTTGCGCGACTGGCCAGCGCACCAGAAGAAAAAATGGATGCGCAGGTCGATGCGGCCGGCATGCAGGCCATCCTCGCAGGCGGCCGGCCGGCGCTGATGGAGTCGCTGATAGAGCGGCAACTGAAGAACGCCGATGTTGCGCTGGGCAACAAGGAGCAGGCCAGGGGCAGGCGCAGCGTCACCACCTATGACCTCGGCATGCTCAATGTCGAGTCGCGCTTTGAAGTGCCGCGCATTGTCGAGGCGCTGAAGAGCCGGGGCCATGGCACCCTGTGTTTCTACGGCGCGCCCGGCACCGGCAAGACCGCGCTGGGTGAACACATCGCGAAAGCGCTGGATCAGCCGCTGATCATCAAGCAGGCCAGCGACCTGATGAGCAAGTATGTTGGTGAGACCGAGCAGAACATGGCCGCGATGTTCAAGGAGGCCGAGACCGAGAAGGCCGTGCTGCTGCTTGATGAAGCCGACAGCTTCCTGCAGGACAGGCGCGGCGCGCAGCGCACCTACGAGGTCACCGAGGTCAATGAAATGCTGCAGGGCATGGAGCGTTATGCCGGCATTTTCATTTGCACCACCAACCTGCTGGAGAGCCTGGACCAGGCGGCGCTGCGGCGTTTTACCTTCAAGATCAAATTCAAGCCGCTGACCGCACAGCAGCGCGAGACCATGTTCATCACCGAAGCGCTGGCCGGCGAGGCGGCGCAGCTGACACCCGAATTGCGGGTGCGG
Source organism: Pseudomonadota bacterium (assembly GCA_040388075.1). Lineage (GTDB taxonomy): Bacteria > Pseudomonadota > Gammaproteobacteria > Burkholderiales > Burkholderiaceae_C > Polaromonas. Next base: position 47,693 of record JAZKCN010000004.1, read on the forward strand.
CTGGCTCAACTGGCGCAGGTATGCCCCGGTGATTTTGCAGCGGTCAAGCGCCAGACCGACATCCTTGCCGCCACCTTCAGCGCCGACGAGTTCATGAGCCAGCTCGAGGCTGAACATCGCATCAAACCCGAGGTGCGCGAGTCGCGAGGCATGGGCTTTGTCCATTGAGCGTTGCCTGGCGCTGGAATATCGGCAATTTGTCTGCTACTAAATAAATAGCATGTCGCGCTAGTCCAGCAAGGGTTTCGGGCATTTTTGGCGGTCAAAAACGGGCTTTTTTGGTCATTTTTAGCCGTTTTTAACGTCCTCGGGCGTTCCCGGCGAGGCTTGACAGGCAATTGTTAATATATAAGTTAACAATTCGACTTCCGCAGATGCCGCCATTGCCAGCGGCGGGTCTAGAACCGGATCTGCCGGATCGCCTTGCGTGAGCCGTCGTCCATCGACATCAGCGCCTGCAGCAGGTAAGCCAGCCGGTCTTCTGCCTTGCCGGACGTCATCATCGCGTCAGGGCCCATATAGCCGACGGCGATATGGAACATCAGTGGCTCCGCATCCGGCAGCTGGTTGGATGGGCGCAGGCCGCTGGCGAGTATTTTTGTCGCCACGTCGTTGGCGGATTCGGCTTTCAGCGGCCCCTCCATCAGCAGCGCAAACTGCCCGTCGCCCACCCGCGCCAGCGTGTCGGTGGAGTGGGCAATGTCGCGTATCCGCGATGCGGCCATCACCAGCGCGCGGTCTGCAGTCTCGCGCCCGTGCTGCTTCTGCAGGCCGGGCAGGTTGGCCAGGTTGACGGTGAGCACCGCAAACGGCAGGTGGTAACGCTCGGCAGTTGCCAGTGACTGGCGCATCTTGCCCAGCAGCACCTTGGTGACATAAAGGCCGGTCAGCGGGTCTGTGTTGCGCAGCGATGTCGCACGCGCACTGAGGTTGCGGCTTTGGGAGACGCGTCGCCACAGCCCGTGAAACAGTATGGGCGAGCCGATCATCGCTGCCAGGAGGCGCCCGTAGTCGGTCTCGAAGCCGCCGGAAATCATGCCCAGGTTTCGCGCCAGCAGCAACAGTGCAGTGATCAGCAACGGCGCGAATCCCAGCGCCACCCAGCGCGTGTCGCGATCGCGCTCCACCAGCCCGATGCCTATGCCGACCAGCAGTGCCGCCAGCGCCAGGCAGACCACCAGGTTGAGCGCAATGAAACTCGCACGTGTGGCGAGAAACACATCGGTGACCGCTACCATCGGCAGCATGAAAATCAGCGTCACCATCACCCGGTCAAAAAATACCGAATAGCGCATGGGCGTGCAGACGGTGCGTGCAAACCAAAGCGACGCTGCGGCCGCACACAGGTTGAACATCACATTGCCGCTGTCGTTCAGTCCTGGTGTTTGCGGCCAGACATACAGGCCGGCCAGCCCGCTCAACACGCCCTGTGCGCAGGCAAACAGCAGTGCCTGCAATGCAAAGACGGCGAAACCGGCGTCCCGGTACTTTATGGCGTTGAAGGTGGCCAGTCCGGCGAGGACGGCAACAAACCCGAAGTAGAGGCCCAGCAGCATCTGCTCGTTCTGCCGGCTCTCGATGTATTCGGTATCGCTCAGGATGCGCGGCGGTGTCGAATACGGCATGCGCAGCTGGGCGATCCGCAGGTAGTAGCGCACGTTCTGGCTGGTGTCGCTGGCGAGGTCAAACACTGGGTAGCGGCCACGCTGCGACCACTCGCTGCGGGGAATGTGGTCGCCGGACCGCTGGACTATCCACTGGCCCTTGCCATTGCGGTAATAAAGCGTCGCCTCATCCAGCGTGGGCATGGGGATGGCCAGTCGCCAGCGTGCCGCCGGGCTGTTGACGCTGGCATCAAAGCGCATCCACATTGCGGTAGTGCCGAGCACATAAGGTTTGCCCGCCTGCAGCGGCCGGAACACGGCATCGGGTTGATCCTCGATTTCGTCTGCGCTGAGCCGGGCGCTGCCGTCCAGCAGGTATTCGATCTGCGGATCAATGCGCGTGGCCTGGCTGTCTGTTTCCAGAGCAGTGGGTTGTGGCACCTGCTTTTGTGTCTGTATCTGTGCCGCCAAAGGCGGTGCCAGCAGTGCGACGGCCAGCACCAGCGGAAACCACCAGCCCTTGAAGCCTGCGGCAGTGCCTGCCAAAAATATTGAAAGCCCCTCCGGCCTGTTTGTCCCCAAGATGCGCATGCCTTGATTTTGCAGCACGCGCGGGGGTTTTATCCAGTTATGTTCGCAACCTGTCAGCAATCAGCCAGTGCGTTTCGACGCTCCTGTTCAGGAAGTCATGACGACGCGCAGACCCGCAACACTTCTGCACCATAGGCTTCGAGCTTCTTCGCGCCTATGCCGGCAATGCCTTCCAGTTCATCCATGCTGGCCGGTGCCCGCTCTGCCAGCGCCCGCAGCGTGGCGTCGTGAAAAATCACAAATGCCGGCAGGTTGTGCTCGCGCGCCACCTCGGCGCGCCAGGCTTTGAGCTTGGCCAGCCGTTCCAGCGCACCCGCATTGAGCGCGGCTTCAGCCATGCCCTTGACCGATGTTTTGGTGGCCTTTTTGCCGCGGCTGGATTTTTCGGCGGCAAGCTGCTCACGCAGCATCACACTGGCCTCGCCCTTCAGCACCTGGCGCGCGTCCGGCATCAGTTGCAGGGTGTTGAACGCGTCGACGTCAACCCGCACCATGTTTTTCGCAATCAGCTGGCGCAGCACTGCGCGCCACTGTGTCTCGCCGAGCTCCGCGCCTATGCCGAAGGTACTCAGTTTTTCATGCTGGTACTGCGCAACCTTTTCGGTCTGCTTGCCGCGCAGTATGTCCATCAGGTGACCTGCGCCGAAGTTGATGCCGCTGGCCTGCTGCACGCGGTAGATGCAGCTGAGCATCTTGCGGGCTGCTTCAGTGCCGTCCCATATCGCAGGCGGATTGATGCAGTTGTCGCAGTTGCCGCAGGGCTGGCTGTCTTCGCCGAAGTAATGCAGCAGGCTGACACGGCGGCAGCGCGTGTCTTCAGCCAGGCTGAGCAGCGCATCGAGTTTGCCGCGCATCACCACCTTGAACTCCTCGCTGGCCGCATCGCTGGTGTCTATCATGCGGCGCTGGTTCACCACGTCGTGCAGGCCGTAGGTCATCCACGCATTGGACGGCAGCCCGTCACGTCCGGCGCGGCCCGTCTCCTGGTAATAACCTTCAATGTTTTTCGGCATGTCGAGATGGGCGACAAAACGCACATCGGGTTTGTCTATGCCCATGCCGAAAGCAATTGTCGCCACCATCACCATGCCGTCGTCGCGCAGGAAGCGGTCCTGCCGCTGCTGGCGCAGTGCGCTGTCGAGGCCCGCATGGTAGGCCATGGCCTTGATGCCGGCATCAGCCAGCGTGCCGGCAATTTCTTCGACCCGCTTGCGCGACTGGCAATACACAATGCCGGCCTCACCGGCATGCTCACCCTCGATGAAACGCAACAGCTGTTTGGTTGCATCGGTTTTTTCGACGATGGTGTAGCGGATGTTGGGGCGGTCAAAGCTGCTGACAAAATGCCGCGCGTCTTCCAGCTTCAGGCGCTCCACCATGTCCTGCCGGGTCAGGTCATCGGCGGTGGCGGTGAGCGCGATACGCGGGACGTCGGGGAATATCTCGTGCAGCAGGCTCAGCGAGCGGTATTCAGGCCGGAAGTCATGGCCCCACTGGCTGACGCAATGCGCTTCGTCAATTGCGAACAGGCTGAGCTTGCCGCGCTCATGTAGCGAGCGCAGCAGGTCTTTCATGCGCGGAGTGTTCAGGCGCTCGGGAGCGGCATAGACCATGGTCAGCTCGCCGCGCAGCATCTGCTTCTCGAGTGCGCTGCTTTCCTCGAAGCCCTGTGTGGAATTGAGGAAAGCGGCAGACACACCGGCCTCGTGCAGCGCGCCGACCTGGTCGTGCATCAGCGCAATCAGCGGCGAGATCACGATGGTCACACCATGACCGGCGTTTTGCCGGGCAATTGCCGGGATCTGGTAGCACAGTGACTTGCCGCCGCCGGTCGGCATCAGCACCAGCGCGTCGCCACCAGCGATGACGTGGTCAACGATGGCCCGTTGCGGGCCACGAAACTCGCTGTAGCCGAAAGTCTCGCCGAGGATGTCCAGCGGCGTGGGGATAAGCGTGATGGGGGACAGGTCTGACAAGGCGCTACTGCAATGAGGCTACATCTGTTCCCATGGCAGGCCGTCGAAACGCCAGCCGGAAATCGTCGAGCGGCGGAAGCTGTCATCCAGCTCGCCCTCAAAACCATGCACCACATGCTGGACATCTGAAAAGCCGGCGTCTTCCAGGGCCTTGCCGGCATCGCGTGTGCGCTGGCCCGAACGGCAGATCAGCAGCACCGGCTGGTCCTTGCCGGTGCCTTCACGCAGCACGGCATCAGCGAACTTCTGTGGGTCGGGTTGAAGGTCCGGGTATTCATACCAGGGCACATTGACCACATTCGGCGGCCGGCCGACATATAGCGACTCGACTTCCATGCGGACATCGACAAACAGGCTGTCGGGCTTTGATTGAAGCCAGGACCAGGCTTCTTTGGGTTGCAGGTTTTTCATGATGTGGGCGTGAGGCCATATTGTCATTGAAAGTCCGGCGTAAATAACAGACGACCTAAAATGGCCTGCATGAAGCCCATCACCTATACCCGCGGCCAGCAGTTGCCTGCCATCCTGGAAAAACGCATCGCCATTCTTGACGGCGCGATGGGCACCATGATCCAGCGCTTCAAGCTCAATGAAGCGCAGTACCGGGGTGAGCGCTTCAAGTCTTTTCACAAGGACGTCAAGGGCAACAACGAGTTGCTCAGCCTGACCCGGCCTGATGTGATCCAGGACATCCATGAGGGATACCTTGCCGCCGGCGCCGACATGGTCGAAACCAACACCTTCGGCGCGACCACCGTGGCCCAGGCCGACTACGACATGGCCGACCTGGCCATCGAGATGAATCTCGAGTCCGCCCGCATTGCCCGCGCCGCCTGCGACAAATTCTCGACGCCCGACAGGCCGTGTTTTGTGGTCGGCGCCCTGGGCCCTACACCCAAGACCGCCAGCATCAGCCCTGATGTGAACGACCCTGGTGCCCGCAACACGAGTTTTGAAGAGTTGCGCAAGGCCTACTACGAGCAGACGGAAGCGCTGGTCAAGGGGGGCAGTGATGTGCTGCTGGTCGAAACTATCTTCGACACGCTCAACGCCAAGGCTGCGCTGTTTGCGATTGACGAGTATTTTGAAAATTCCGGTGAACGGCTGCCGCTCATCATCAGCGGCACAGTGACCGACGCCTCCGGCCGCATCCTGAGCGGCCAGACCGTGACGGCTTTCTGGCACAGCGTGCGCCACGCCCGGCCGCTGGCCGTCGGCCTGAACTGCGCACTGGGCGCAGCGCTGATGCGACCCTACATCCAGGAACTGGCCCGCGTGGCTGGCGACACCTTCATCAGCTGCTACCCGAATGCCGGCCTGCCCAACCCGATGAGTGAAACCGGCTTTGACGAAACGCCGGACGTGACGTCAAGGCTGCTGCACGAGTTTGCGGCCGAGGGGCTGGTCAATATCGTCGGCGGTTGCTGCGGCACCACGCCTGACCATATCCAGGCGATTGCCAACGCCGTCGCGCCAGTGGCAAGGCGCGAGTTGTCATCCGGCGTGTTCTATCGCGAAGCGGCCTGAGAACTGGCCCCCACGGTCACTCACTTCGTGTAGTTCCCTGCCCCCCGAGGGGGCCGCTGCGCCTGCGGCCCGGCAGAGCCGGTTCCGCGGCCCCTGCTTGCAAATACGGCGATGCTAGGTCGGCATTAGATGGTCGATTTCCTGCTGCATGGCTTGCACCAACTGGCTGTACATTTTCAGCTTCTCGGCCGTCTCGCGCAGGCGCTCGGCGATCCGCAGGGACACGGCAAACATCAGTTTGGCTGCCGTTTTCGGGTCGTCCTCGCCCATTTTTTCCAGAGCTTCGCGTGACAGGATGGCGCAGCGCACATCGCTGCTTGCGGTACACGATGCCAGCCTGGCTTGGCCATCGACTAGGCCCATTTCACCGATAAGGCTGCCGGGGCCGAGCACGTTGACCGTGACCGGCGTATGGCGGCTGACAACGATGCTTTCGACGGTGACTTCACCCTCCAGCAGCAGCACCATGTAGCCGGTGTCGGTCTTGTCGCCTTCGTTGATGAAGGTGGTGCCCACCGGGATTTTTCGGGGAATCATGTAGCTGACGATGGTGAGCGCCTCTTCGGGCGAGAGCTGCATCAGCGCCGTAGGTGCAATCAGCAGCCTGGCTGCCAGCTCGGCGGTGCTGGAGCCTTCCACCGCACGCATGCGGTCTCTGGGCCGCATGCGTTCCGGTGCATCAGTGGGGGCATTCTTGCTTTTGCCAAACAGCTTGTCGAACATCTCTTTTCCGGTTGTTATGGGGTCGCGACGCTCAAGGGTGGCGTGGGAGCCCGTCAACGATTAAAATAATGGTAACCCAAGGAGCGTTGCAGCGAAACGGTGGTTTTGTCAGGCTTGGGTCAAGTAACGTAAAGCGCGCACTCTTCAGTGCGGCTACGACAACGACGCTCACCTTTATGCCAAGGTGAGCCGTGTCTTCAAAGCAGTCTGATCCCCCAAAAAATCCCGTCCAGGCCGTCAGTGTGCCGCCGATGAAGCTGTCCGGCCTCGAGCCAGTCAATATCGGCGATGGGACGTTGTTCGTCAACATCGGCGAGAGGACGAATGTCACGGGCTCCAAGGCCTTTGCACGCATGATCCTGAATGGCGATTTTGAAGCGGCGCTGGCCGTTGCCCGCCAGCAGGTCGAAAACGGCGCACAGATCATCGACATCAACATGGACGAGGCCATGCTGGACAGCCAGGGCGCCATGGTGCGCTTTCTGAACCTGATTGCCAGCGAGCCGGATATTTCGCGTGTGCCCATCATGATCGACAGCTCCAAGTGGAGCGTGATCGAGGCCGGCCTGCGCTGCATACAGGGCAAGGGCATCGTCAACTCGATCTCGATGAAGGAAGGGCTGGACTCCTTCAGGCACCAGGCCAAATTGCTCAAGCGTTACGGTGCGGCAGCCGTAGTGATGGCTTTCGACGAAAAAGGCCAGGCAGATACCTATGAGCGCAAGGTCGAAATCTGCGAGCGGGCTTACCGCGTGCTGGTGGACGAGCTCGACTTCCCGCCGGAAGACATCATCTTCGACCCGAACATCTTTGCGATTGCGACCGGCATCGAAGAGCACAACAACTATGCGGTGGATTTCATCAACGCCACGCGCTGGATCAAGGAAAACCTGCCCGGCGCCAAAGTTTCTGGCGGGGTTTCCAACGTGTCCTTCAGCTTTCGCGGCAACGACCCGGTACGCGAGGCCATACACACGGTATTCCTCTACCACGCGATCAAGGCCGGCATGGACATGGGCATTGTCAATGCCGGCATGGTTGGCGTCTACGATGAGCTGGAGCCGACGCTGCGTGAGCGGGTTGAGGACGTGGTGCTCAACCGCGAACCGGTCTACAGGGATGGTGAGGAAAAGCTCACGCCCAGCGAGCGCCTGATTGAAGTCGCCGAGAGCGCCAAAAGTGGCGCCAAAGACGACAGCAAGAAAAATGAATGGCGTGCGCTGCCGGTCAGGCAGCGCTTGTCGCACGCTCTGGTGCACGGCATGAACGAGTTCATCACCAAAGACACCGAAGAGGTCTACCAGGCCATACTGGCCGACGGCGGCCGGCCTTTGCATGTGATTGAAGGCCCGCTGATGGACGGCATGAACATCGTTGGCGACCTGTTTGGCCAGGGCAAGATGTTCCTGCCGCAGGTGGTCAAGAGCGCCCGCGTGATGAAGCAGGCGGTGGCGCACCTGCTGCCCTACATCGAAGCTGAAAAGCTGCTGCTTGAAGCTGCAGGCGGCGACGTCAAGACCAAGGGCAAGATCATCATCGCCACCGTCAAGGGCGATGTGCACGACATCGGCAAGAACATCGTCACCGTTGTGCTTCAGTGCAACAACTTCGACGTGGTCAACATGGGCGTGATGGTGCCCTGCCACGAAATCCTGGCGCGCGCCAAGGTCGAAGGCGCCGACATTGTTGGCCTGTCCGGGCTGATCACGCCCAGCCTGGAAGAGATGCAGTACGTCGCAGCAGAAATGCAGAAGGACGATCACTTCCGCATCAGGAAAATACCGCTGCTGATAGGCGGTGCCACCACCAGCCGCGTCCATACGGCGGTCAAGATTTCCCCGCACTATGAAGGTCCGGTTGTGTATGTGCCGGATGCCTCGCGCAGCGTCAGCGTGGCGCAAAGCCTGCTTTCGGATCAGGCGACCAGATACATCGACGAGATCAACAGCGACTACGAGAAGGTGCGCAACCAGCACGCGAATAAAAAGCAGGTACCGATGTGGCCGCTGGCCAGGGCGCGGGCCAATGCCACCCGCGTTGAGTGGGCTGGCTACCAGCCTCCGGTACCGAAATTCATTGGCCGGCGTGTTTTCAGGAACTTCGATCTGGCCGAACTGGCGAAATCCATCGACTGGGGACCGTTCTTCCAGACCTGGGACCTGGCCGGGCCTTTCCCCGCCATATTAAAAGACGAAGTGGTCGGCACAGAAGCGGTCCGTGTTTATGCCGACGCCCAGCGTATGTTGCGCCGTCTGGTAGAAGGTCGCTGGCTGACTGCCAATGGCGTGATTGCACTGCATCCGGCGAACAGCGTCGGTGATGACATTGAGATATATACCGACGAATCGCGCAGTGAAGTTGCGATGACCTGGTTTGGTCTGCGCCAGCAGGCGGAAAAAACCGCCATCGATGGCGTGATGCGGCCCAGCCGCTGCCTGGCTGATTTTGTTGCACCCAGGGACTCGGGCATTGCTGACTACATCGGCGTGTTTGCCGTGACGTCAGGCATAGGGGCGGAGAAAAAAGAAAAGTACTTCCAGGATGACCATGACGACTATTCGTCCATCATGCTGAAGGCGCTGGCCGACCGGCTGGCTGAGGCCTTTGCTGAAGTGCTGCATTTGCGGGTACGAAAAGACCTGTGGGGTTATGCGCCCTCAGAAGACCTGACGCTGGAAGACATGCTCGCTGAAAAGTATCAGGGCATACGCCCCGCGCCCGGCTATCCGGCCTGCCCGGACCACAGTGTCAAATCCGAGATGTTCGAATTGCTCAAGGCCGGCGACATCGGCATGGCGCTCACGGAAAGCCTGGCAATGACGCCCGCCGCCAGCGTCAGCGGTTTTCAGCTGAGCCATCCCGCCAGTACTTACTTTAATGTCGGCAAGATTGGTGATGACCAGCTGCAGGATCTGGCGCAGCGTCGGGGTGCGCGCGCCGAGGACCTGAAGCGCCTGCTGGCGCCGAATCTTTAGTATGGGGCGGCCGCTTTACCAGCGGTTTACCATTCGCGTTCAGGGTTTACAAAATGACACCGGGCATTTATTTGCCCTGTGTACCTTTTGGATTGTGGTGCGTTGAAAGTCTGCAGGCCGTCAATTCGGCGGCTTGCATGCTAAAACTGCGACACGAGTTAACACAATAGCCAACCGGAGGTCACCATGAACAGCTACAACACCGACAGCCTTCAACCGGGCCAGCAGCTCCCATCCTCTGCCAACAAGCCGCTCTGGGCGGCCGTCGGCATTCTTGGCGTGGCGGTATTGGCCATGGGCGGTACGATGATTTACCAGCAGTCAAAACAGGCCGCCCCCAGCGCGCAGGTGGCCCTCGTAACGCCTCAGCAGGCGGCAGTTGCTGCACCTTCGATGGCGGCGCCGGCGACTGCTGCGGATGACATGGTTGAAAAGCCGGCAGCGGCTGCCAAACCAGCGCCTGTGCCCGCACAAAAAGTCGTGAAACCGAAACCAGTCCCCAAACCGCAGCCCGCTACGGCAGGTATTTCCCCTGCACCGGCACCATCTCCCTCTTCCGTCCCTGTGCCGATACAGGTGGCCGCGCCAGTGTGCAGCTATTGCGGCTCGATTGAATCCGTCACGCCCGTGACCCGCTCCACCAAACCGCCAGGTGTTGGTGTGGGCACTGTGGCCGGGGGTGTTCTGGGTGCCGTGCTCGGCAACCAGATTGGCCAGGGTAATGGCCGCACGCTGGGTACCATCATCGGTGCAGTAGGTGGCGGTTTTGCCGGCAATGCGATCGAAGGCCGCATGCGCAAGGAAACGGTTTACCAGGTCAATGTGCGTATGGAAGACGGCTCGCACCGCACGGTTGAGGTGGCGCAGCCCCCCGCCGTCGGCAGCAAGGTGACGGTCGATGGCTCCACCATCCGTAGCAACGACGGTGCGGTTTACCGTGCGCCTGCTCCTGTCACGCCAAACGTTGTCCAGCCCGCGCCTGTCTACCAGGGCGGGTGAACGTCGGTCATTCAAAGGCATCACACTTGTGTGATGCCTTTTTCATTGGCCCGGCCCAGAGGGGTCGCTATCATGACCCAGTCCATGAACACGCAGAGAATTCCCGTAGCCTGCCGGGTATTTTTCCCAGCGCGCACTCCCGTTTGCCAACCACTGGTTTGGCTGATAACGGCTGTTATTGAGCGACACACAACACAATGTTCCGGCTTGCCCTGATTCTTTTTGGCGGCGACGCGCTGGTAAAACGCTGGCGCGTTTTTCTGGCGGCAGGCTTGCTGACCATGCTTGCCGCTGCTCTCCTGCTGCTGGATCTCATTGACGGGGTTGCCAATGTGGCCACATGGACATTGGGGCTTTTCCTGCTTGTCCAGGGGCTGGTCGAGATTGCCGTCGGGGCCAGCCATACAGGGACGCGCCGCAGGTTCGAGATTCTCAGGGGCGTGGCCATGGTCGTTGTGGCCAGTCTGATACTTGATTTTCCCTGGGACAACGCGTTGACGTCATCGGTCCTTTTTGCCGGTGCGTTTTTTTTCAACGGCCTGTTACGCATTGCCTCCAGTTTGCTGGTCCGTTACCCGCGCTGGCGTGTGTCCAACCTGATTGGCTGGGCGTATCTCGTCATGGCTGTATTGCTGCTTGCCCAATGGCCGTTGCCCTCCGAGCTGAATGTGTCGTTCTGCCTTGGCATTGCGTTAATCGCCGGGGGCTACGTGCTGACACGCGGCGCCTGGCGTTTGCGGCGGCTGCCGCAGGGCGCAAGGTTGTCAGCCATCGATATCTACCAGCGAAGGCGTGACACCGCGCCAGGCTTGCCTGCAGAAGCAGCCGGGAGTTTTTCACCTTCAGCAGAGCCGCAAACCATGGTGGTCCACGTCTGGTCGGCGGCCGGTATAGCGGGCGAGCGGATTCGCCTGCCGCTGATTGACCGCTACATCTTTGCCCTGTCCAGGAAGGGCAGTGTTTCAACCGGGCATGTGGCGCTGGAATGTGGTGATGGTCTCTATATCAGCCACCATCCGCGCGTGCGCCTCAACATTACGCGGGAAAACGTGGTGAACCAGGTACGTGCCACCAGCAACAACGACCATCCCGGCATGTGGTTGCCCTCTTATGAAGGTGAAGCCAAGGACACCCGGCCTTCGAATGCGCGTGTCCACTTCCGTGTGTTTAACAGGGCATATCTGGAGTTTTTCTGGCGGACCTACCAGGCTGACAACACCTACAACCTGACCAGCCGCAACTGTTCTGTTGCGGTCACCGAGGCGCTGGATGCAGCCGTTGAGGGTGTTTTTGCGGACAGGCCCTTCTGGCGAACCCTGCTGCGTCTGGCCGTGCATCCGGACATGTGGCTGGCGGGCAGTGTACGTGTTCGCGCCGAGTCGATTGCCTGGACACCAGGCCTGGCACTGGATTACGCCAGCGCATTGCGCCGCATCACCCACCCCCGGCAGAACCTGAAAGTGCACATGTCGCGCTGGCTGAAAACCAGGCGCCGACGCAGCTAAATGCCACCCGGTTGCATCATCAATCACGCTGGCGCTACAGCGCCATCTTGTGAGAGACAGTCTTGACCACCGTGTAATGCAGCAGCCCTTCGGCGCCACCTTCGCGGCCAAAGCCGCTGGCCTTGACGCCGCCGAAAGGCGTCTCGGCTACCGATGCTTCCAGCGTGTTTATCGAGAGGTTGCCGGCCTCGACCGCTTCCACCATCCTGTCTACGTTGGCTGCTGAATGGGTGAGCCCGTAGGCGGCAAGGCCGAAAGGCAGCGCGTTGGCCTTTTCAATGGCCTCCTCAAGTGAGCTGACCCGGTTGATGATGGCCATGGGGCCGAAAGGCTCTTCCTGCATGACGCGCGCATTTTCCGGCACGTCTGCGAGCACGGTCGGTTCGAAAAAGTAGCCTTTGCCCGCCATCCGGCGCCCTCCTGTCAGGACCCGTGCGCCTTTGGCGGCGGCATCTTCCGAAAAGGCTGTCAGTGCCTCGATCCGGCGCGCATTGGCCAGAGGCCCCATTTCGGTGGTCTCGGCGATGCTATTGCCGACTACTGTTGCTGCGGCCTGCTTGCAGAATGCATCGGCAAAGCTCTCGAAGATCTTTTCATGAACAAAAAAGCGGGTCGGCGAGGTGCAGACCTGTCCTGCGTTGCGTACTTTGCGTGTGGCCGACAGGATGCCCGCCTGGTGCGGGTCAACATCGTCGCAAACAATGACGGGCGCATGCCCGCCCAGTTCCATAAGAACGGGTTTTCCATGCTGTGCGGCCAGGCCCGTCAGGTGCCGGCCAACAACAGTTGAGCCTGTGAAGGCGATCATCCGTATCGGCTCCTGAGGAATCAGATAACTGGAAATCGCCGACGGGACACCGAATACCAGATTGAGGACACCCGGTGGCAGGCCCGCATCGTGAAAGGCACGTGCAATGTGGATGGCGCCACCGGGGGTTTCCTCGGCCGCTTTCAGGATGACTGAACAGCCGGCAGCCAGCGCACCGGCGACCTTGCGCGCGGGCTGGCTCATGGGGAAATTCCATGGCGAAAATGCGGCAACAACACCAATCGGCTGGTGCACCGTCATGTAACGGATACCCGGTTCGCTGGGGATGACGCGGCCGTACATGCGCTGGGCCTCACCTGCATCCCATTCAAAAAACTCGCAGCCGCGGATCACTTCAAGCCTGGCCTGCCGGATTGGCTTGCCGAGTTCCGAGGAAATCGCAAAAGCAATTTCTTCATTGCGCTCACGCATGAGTGCACTGGCGCGCATCATGATCTCCGCACGTGTCCGTGGTGCGGTGCGGCTCCAGACCTTCAATCCACGTGCTGCAGCTTCAAGCGCATCGTCGAGGTCGGATTCCCGCGCAACGGGCAGGGCGCCGATCACGGATTCATCCGATGGGTTCAGGACAGGCATGGTCTCGGGCGTGGAGCGCCATTCACCGTTGATGTAGAGCTTCAGGTCAGGATAGGTGGGCATATGGTTCTCGATGGGTTGGCAAAACCAGCGGTGGCATCAACCCGCCGGGTTCTGAAAACGATGTGCATGATTAGACGACCCCGGGGGCGGCCGGAACAAGCGAATTCTTTTGAAGCATTCTTCAGCATTGCTGAATACGGGCGACGTCACGTTTGCGGCCCGTTGCTAGTACTGTGCGTACCGGTCTAGTGTGCTGCCTTCAGCGCGCGGCGGTACTGGACCGCTTCCGCGACGTGGCTCATCTGCACGTTTTCTGCGCCGGCCAGATCGGCAATGGTGCGTGCCACTTTCAGGCAACGGTGGATACTGCGGCCTGACCAGCCCAGCCGCGCCGCCGCCGTGTTGAGGAATTTCGCAGCCGCATCATCGAGCCTGCATTGAGAGTCGATCGCCTGACCCTCCAGCGCCTGATTTGTGGTTGCCTGCCTGCTGATCGCGCGGGCCCTGGCCTCCACCACGCGAGCCCTGATCGCAGTGGTGCCTTCACCTGGCGGCGCGTTGATCAATTCGTCAGCAGCCAGGCTACCCACCTCTACATGCAGGTCTATCCTGTCCAGCAAGGGGCCGCTGAGTTTGCCCTGGTAACGCGAGACCTGTTCCGGCGAGCAGCGGCAGGCGCGCTGGCTGGAGCCCAGGTAACCGCAGGGGCAGGGATTCATCGCTGCGATCAACTGGAAGCGCGCGGGGAATTCAGCACGCTGAGCGGCCCGTGAGATGGTGATGTGGCCGGACTCGAGCGGCTCCCTCAGGGCCTCCAGCGCGGCACGCGGAAACTCGGGCAGTTCATCGAGAAACAGAACCCCCCTGTGTGCCAGAGAGATTTCGCCGGGGCGTGGCGGTGAACCGCCTCCCACCAAAGCTACTGCGCTGGCGGTGTGGTGCGGCGCGCAAGTTGGCCGCACCGCCCACCTGTCCAGCGAGAACCGGCCGCCCAGTGACGCAACCGCTGCGCTTTCCAGTGCTTCTTCGGTGGTCATTTCAGGCAGCAATCCTGCAAAGCGTTGCGCAAGCATGGATTTCCCCGAGCCTGGTGCGCCCATCATCAATACGCTGTGGCCGCCAGCAGCGGCAATCTCCAGCGCCCTGCGTGCGGCCGCCTGGCCCTTGACGTCTGCCATGTCCGCGTATGGCGTTTGTGCCTGAGGTTCCCGGGCGTGGACGCGGCTCCAGCCATCCTGCGCCTCGGGCGTTGAATCGCCGGGCAGGAATTGCCGGACCACATCGAGCAGATGGTGGGCCTTGTATATCTCCGCACCGGGCACCAGGGCTGCTTCCTGCGCGCTGCTTTCGGGCAGGACGAGCCGCGGCGGACGCTCGCCGGTGTTTTTATTGATGGCCAGGCTCATGGCAAGTGCCCCACGCACGGGGCGCAAATCGCCGCCCAGTGACAGTTCGCCAGCAAACTCGAAGGCCTGCATTTTTTGCGGATCTATCTGTCCGCTCGCCGCGAGTATGCCAAGCGCAATCGGCAGGTCGAAGCGGCCGGAGTCCTTGGGCAGGTCTGCCGGGGCCAGATTGACGGTGATTCTTTTATTGGCTGGAAACTCCAGCCCGGTGTTTTGTATTGCCGAGCGCACGCGTTCGCGGGCTTCCTTCACTTCGGTTTCTGCCAGCCCGACCAGCGTGAAGCTGGGCAGGCCGTTGGCCAGATGAACCTCGACACAAACCGGACGCGCATCCATTCCCAGCAATGCACGGCTGTGCACTAAAGACAAGCTCATCGAAAATTCCCCCTGTTTAATGCATCAAAGTTGTGCGAAACGAGTTCCAACTTAGTGCATTGTTATTTTTGGTGGTTTTTACCCCACGCAGCCTATAACGCATCAGTGTGTGCGTCGGTAGACTTCCCGTGTCCCAGTAAGCAAACGTCTCTGGCACGATCCGTGCTTTACGGTATTCGCTCGAACAGTCTCGTTAACTTTTACACAACTCTCTCCGGAGCATTCAATGAAACTTATCCCCATCCAGATCGCAATTGCTGCTGTGGCCCTGTCCGGCGCCGCATTCGCACAAACCGCTGCGCCAGCAGCACAGTCCCCATGGTCTTACAACATTTCACTGACCACGAACTACAAGTTCCGCGGCCAGGACCAGGACACCACCAAGGCCCGTCAATTTGCTCCTGCCCTGCAAGGCGGCGTTGATTACGCATTCAGCAACGGCTTCTACCTCGGGAACTGGAACTCCACCATCGGCTTCACCGATCCAGATCCAGCAAACACGACTGGCAAGCGTGCCCGTCTCGAAATGGACTTCTACGGCGGCTACAAATGGTCCATCGGCGACTGGGGCTTTGACATCGGTCTGCTGCAGTACTACTACCCGAACGCCACCAAGGCCAACACCACTGAAGCCTACATCGGCACCAGCTACGGTCCTTTCAGCGCCAAGTACTCGAACACCCTGTCCAAAGGCTACTTCGGTTCCGGCATCGGTACCGTCGCTGCGCCTACCAGCGATGGCCGCGGCACCCAGTACCTGAACATCGGTTTCGCCCAGGAAGTGGCTCCTAGCTGGACCATCAAGGCTTCCATCGGCCAGACCACCTTCAAGCAAGCCCAGCGCGCTGCTACCCCTAACTACACCGATTACAGCCTGGGCGTGTCTTACGACCTCGGCGGCGGCCTGTCCCTCGGTGGTTATGTCCAGGGCGGCACCAACGCCAGCAGCTACAACTACACGGTTAACGGCACCACCAGGTCCCTGAACAAGGACACCCTGCTCTTCACGCTGACGAAGACCCTGTAATGCACCAGGGGCGGCAATCCCGGTGATTGCCGCCCCTTTTAACAATCCTGGAGGAAACCTGAACATGAAACTCGTCACGGCCATCATCAAACCGTTCAAGCTGGACGAAGTGCGCGAAGCACTTTCCGGTATTGGCGTTCAAGGTATTACGGTCACTGAGGTCAAGGGCTTTGGCCGCCAAAAAGGCCACACCGAGCTGTATCGCGGTGCGGAATACGTTGTTGATTTCCTGCCCAAAGTCAAGATCGAAGCTGCCGTGTCTGATGACCTGGTTGATCGTGTGATCGAAGCTGTGGAAGGCGCTGCCCGCACCGGGAAAATCGGTGACGGCAAGGTTTTTGTCTACAACCTGGAGCAGGTAGTGCGCATCCGTACCGGCGAAACCGGCAAGGAAGCGCTGTAAGGCCTCACCTATCTACAAGCCAAAAAAGAGAACACTGACATGAAAAAACTAATTGCTTCCCTGGCATTGGGATTCAGCTTGCTGGCCACCGGCGCTGCCGTGATGGCACAGGCTCCCGCTGCCCCTGCTGCGTCCGCTGCTGCTGCCGCGCCTGCTGATGCCGCTGCATCCGCCGCCGCACCCGCTGCTGCCGCTGCACCGGCTGCTGCTGCCGCCGCCCCTGCCCCTGCTGCGCCGGCCCCCAAGGTTGATTCCGGCGATACCGCCTGGATGCTGACCTCCACCATGCTGGTCATCCTGATGACCATCCCGGGCCTTGCGCTGTTTTACGGCGGCCTTGGTCGTTCGAAGAACATGCTGTCTGTGCTCATGCAGGTCTTTGTGATCTTCTCCCTGATCAGCATCCTGTGGGCCATCTACGGCTACAGCCTGACTTTCTCGGGTGAAGGCAACTTCTTCGGCGGAATGGAAAAACTGTTCCTGAAGGGCGTGACTACCGACACCTTCGGTGCATTGACCACCATCCCGGAATATGTCTTCGTGGCCTTCCAGGGCACCTTTGCAGCCATCACTGTGGCACTGATCGTCGGTGCTTTCGCTGAGCGCGCCAAGTTCTCCGCGGTGCTGTTGTTCGCAGTCCTGTGGTTCACCTTCAGCTATGTGCCAATGGCGCACATCGTCTGGGGCGGCGGTTACCTCGGCAAGGAAGGCGCACTCGACTTCGCAGGCGGCACTGTGGTGCACATCAACGCAGGTATTGCAGGTCTGGTGGGTGCCTACATGGTCGGCAAGCGTATCGGCTACGGCAAGGAAGCCATGGCACCTCACAGCCTGACCCTGACCATGGTCGGCGCATCCCTGCTGTGGGTAGGCTGGTTCGGCTTCAATGCCGGTTCCGCCGGTGCAGCCAATGGTGCTGCCGGCCTGGCATTTATCAACACCGTGCTGGCAACGGCTGCTGCAACGCTGTCCTGGATCGTCGGTGAAAGCTTGCACAAGGGCAAGGCCTCCATGCTTGGTGCTGCTTCCGGTGCCGTTGCAGGCCTGGTTGCCGTGACGCCTGCTGCCGGTTTTGTCGGTCCCATGGGCTCAATCGTCCTCGGCCTGCTTGCTGGCTTTATCTGCCTCTGGGGTGTGAGCGGCCTGAAGAAGATGCTTCGCGCTGATGATGCATTCGACGTGTTCGGTGTGCACGGTGTCGGCGGTATCCTGGGCGCCATCCTGACCGGCGTGTTCGCTGCGAAGAGCCTGGGCGGCACGGGCGGCCTGACGCCAGATACCTTCGCCATGGGTGCGCAAGTCTGGATCCAGTTCAAGAGCGTGGTGTTCACCATCGTCTGGTCCGGTGTGGTTGCTTTCATCGCCTTCAAGATTGCCGACCTGACCATCGGTCTGCGTGTCAGCGAAGAAGATGAACGCGAAGGTCTGGACATCACCTCACACGGTGAAACTGCTTACAACCGCTAAATGAATTAACGGATGGCGCCGCCAGATTCCGGCACCGCCCGTTAATCTTCGAGAGTCTCCTTTGGATGTTCAGCCCGCCGGTGCAAACCGGTGGGCTGTTTTTTTGCCTGTACAGTTTGCGCACAGTCCCACCACCTAGGCATTGATGAACTGGCAAACCGTTGTACCTGCACCCTGCGCGCTGGGTGAGTCCCCGTTCTGGCATCCCGACGAGCAGATGCTGTATTGGGTCGACATTCCCGCAAGGCAGCTGCACCGGCTTAACGTCTTCATGGGCAGTGTGGAGAGCTGGTTAATGCCTTCAGAGCCGGGTTGCATCGCACCTGCCCGTGGCGTACAGGGGAGTTCCGACGGACTGGTGATCGCGCTGCGTGATGGCATTTACAGCGCACGTAACTGGGGTGGCGAGCTGGCCTTGCTCGCGTCCGCGCTGCACGACACGGCAACCAGCCGTTTCAACGACGGCAAGGCCGATGCTGCGGGGCGCTTCTGGGCCGGCACCATTTACGAACCCAAAGACGCGGCCCGCGCGCAGCTGTTCTCACTCGATGGTGGCGGAGCCTCGCTGGCACTGCAGCCAAAGGCAGAGGGCGCCACGACCGCCAATGGCCTGGCCTGGTCGCCTGACAACAAAACCATTTATTGGAGCGACACGCCATCGCACACCATACGTGCCTGGGACTGGGACATGGCCACCAATAGCCTGAAGGGTGAACGCATTTTCAAACGCTGGCCTGCCAAACCATCAGGCTGGCAGCCCGGCATGCCGGGATATGAGGGCCGGCCTGATGGCGCAGCCGTTGATGTGCAGGGCAACTATTACGTGGCGATGTTTGAAGGGGCGCGTTTGCTCAAGCTGTCGCCGCAGGGTGAGGTGCTGGCCGATATCCCGGTGCCGGCCCAATGCCCGACGATGCCGTGTTTTGGCGGTGCCGACCTGCAAACGCTCTATCTGACCACGGCCCGCCACAACCGGCCAGAGGCAGAGCTGCGACAGTACCCAGACTCAGGCTGTGTTTTCGCCATGCAGGTCGATGTACCCGGGTTGCCGGTGAACTTTTTCCACGGCTGAGCAGGGCCGAACGAAAAAACCGAACAGCGGCCGTTCAAAAAATTCAAAGCCCTTTCGTTGCTGCCCGCTTACCATCGGCTACATGCTTTCTGCAGACACCGCTTCACACTTCGCCGAACGCATACGCACTGCGGCAGCAGAAGACCGGCCGCTGCGGATTCGCGGCGGTGGCAGCAAGGACTTTTACGGGCAGTCGCTTGAAGGCGAGGTGCTGCAGACATCCGGGCTGGCTGGCGTTACCAGCTACGAACCCAGCGAGCTGGTCGTCACTGCCGGTGCAGGCACGCCGCTCGCCGAACTGGAAGCACTGCTGGCTGCGCAGGGCCAGTGCCTGCCTTTTGAGCCACCCCATTTCGGCGGTGGCGCCACGGTCGGGGGCCTGGTTGCCAGCGGCCTGAGCGGCCCTGCCAGGGCCAGCTCGGGCGCGGTGCGCGACTATGTGCTGGGCGTGAAGTTCATCAACGGCAAGGGCGAATTGCTGACCTTTGGCGGCCAGGTGATGAAGAATGTGGCCGGCTATGACGTGTCGCGGCTGATGACTGGCGCCATGGGTACGCTTGGCCTTCTGGTTGAGGTCTCGCTGAAAGTGCTGCCTGTTGCGTTAGCTGAAAACACGCTCACTTTTGAGATGGATGAAGCGACGGCCCTCAAACAACTCAACCTCTGGGGCGCCCAGCCACTGCCGGTCAATGCATCCTGCTGGCATGCGGGGCACTTGCATGTACGACTGCGTGGCGCAGCCGCCGCGGTGAGCGCTGCGCGTACGGCCATGGGTGGCGAGCAGCAACAGGACACCGCGCTGTGGCAAACCTTGCGTGAACAGGCACATCCTTTTTTTGCACTGCAGCGCGGCGAATCGCTGTGGCGCATGGGCTTGCCGGATACGGCGCCGCCCTTGCCTCTGGGTGAAACACTGATTGAATGGGGCGGCGCTCAGCGCTGGCTAAAGTTGCCGGCTGCAGATGTTGTACGCCTGCGAGTTGCCGCTACGGCAGCTTCCGGTCACGCCACTTTGTTCCGCGCCGGTGAAAAGAGCTGCGACGTTTTCACGCCGCTGGCAGGGCCGCTGGCGCGCATACACCGCTCGCTCAAACGGGAGTTTGACCCGGCAGGCATCTTTAACCGCGGTCGCCTGTATCCCGGGTTTTGAATTCCGGCTTCTGAAAATGCAAACCAACCTCGCCCCCGAATTCAAAAACACGCCCGACGGCCGTGAAGCCGAAGCCATCCTGCGCAAATGTGTGCATTGCGGTTTTTGCACGGCGACCTGCCCGACCTATCAGTTGCTGGGCGACGAGCTCGATGGTCCGCGAGGCCGCATCTACCTGATCAAGCAGGTGCTCGAAGGCCACACGCCTACCCGCCAGACCCAGTTGCACCTGGATCGCTGCCTGACCTGCCGTAACTGCGAGAGCACCTGCCCCAGCGGCGTTGAGTACGGCCATCTGGTCGACATAGGCCGCAAGCTGGTCGATGAGCGTGTGCCCCGTCCTGTCGGCGAAGCGGCGCTGCGCTGGACCTTGAAAGAGGCCCTGCCTTCGCCACTGTTTGCACCAGCGATGAAGCTGGGCCAGTCGGTGCGCGGCTTGTTGCCTGCCGCCCTGAAAGCCAAGGTACCGGCGCGGCAATCGGCAGGAAGCCGCCCTGCCCGCAGCCATGCACGCAAGGTGCTGATGCTGGAAGGCTGTGTGCAGCCGGCCATGATGCCAAACATCAACAACGCCACTATGCGTGTGCTGGATGCGGCAGGAATTGAAACCGTGGTTGCTGCAAAGGCCGGTTGCTGCGGCGCAGTCAAATTCCACCTCAACGACCAGGACGGAGGCAAGCATGAGATGCGCCGCAACATCGATGCCTGGTGGCCGGACGTTGAAAAGGGCATTGAAGCCATCGTGATGAACGCGTCGGGCTGCGGTGTCACCGTTAAGGACTATGGTCACATCCTTAAGGACGACGAACAGTACGCTGCAAAAGCAGAACGTATCAGCAGCCTGACCCGCGACCTCAGTGAATTGTTGCCGGACCTTGTAGAGCCGCTGCGCGCAAGGGTGAAAGCAGGCGCCGGGCAGATTGCCTTCCACCCGCCCTGCACACTGCAGCACGGCCAGAAGCTGCGCGGCGGTGTTGAAGAGCACATGGCGGCGCTGGGCTTCCAGATTCGTGTCGCCAGTTGTGAATCACACCTGTGCTGCGGATCGGCCGGGACGTATTCCGTGCTGAACCCGGAGATCGCCGGTCAGTTGCGCGACCGCAAGCTCGGCAATCTGCAGGACATGCAGCCCGACGTGATCGCCTCGGCCAATATCGGCTGCATCACCCATCTGCAAAGCGGTACTGGCACGCCAGTGCGCCACTGGGTTGAGTTGCTGGACCAGGCGCTTGCTTGATGAGGCGCTTCACCGTGAGGTATTACGCTTTGCCGTGCTTGCGGCGCGCTACAAAATAAATAGCATGTCGCGCTAGCCCACATTGGGCTAGCGCCTGATTTGATGCTCAAAAACAGGTGTTTTTGGCTGTTTTTGAGCCATTTTCAGGTTCCAGCTGTCGTCCGGCCGAATTGCAGCCTCAAATGTTAACAAATATGTTCACATTTGAGTGGCGGCTTTACGCGGCCAGCGCGGCTTCGATGTCCTTGGCCAGATCGGCGGGTTTGTCGGTTGGGGCGTAGCGGCGAATCACCTGACCATCCTTGCCGACCAGAAATTTGGTGAAATTCCATTTGATCGATTTGCTGCCCAGCAGGCCCGGGGCTTCGGCGCTCAGCCATTTGTACAGCGGATGGGCGGCCGGGCCGTTGACGTCTATCTTGGACATCATCGGGAAACTCACGCCATAGTTGAGCTGGCAGAACTGCTCGATCTCGCCATCGGCACCCGGGTCCTGCGAGCCGAACTGGTTGCACGGAAAGCCCAGCACGGCCAGGCCCTTGCCGGCGTAACTCTTGTGCAATTCCTCCAGCCCGCCGAACTGCGGCGTGAAGCCGCACTTGCTGGCCGTGTTGACGATCAGCATCACCTGCCCCTTGAACTCCGACAGCGGGATGTCCTTGCCGTTGATGTTGCGCGCATCGAAATCGTAGACGGTGTGGCTGCTCATGGAACGCTCCTGATATGAACCGCCACTTTAACCGTTGCGGCGTTTTCCGGTGCATCAATGCGGTGTAGCGCGGTCGTTTGCCTGAACGGCAGAAGCCGGTCCCAGCGCAGCCAGCAGGGCGGCCAAAACAATCAGGCTGCCGCCCACCATCAACTGGATGCTGAAAGTCGATGCACCCAGCAATCCGGCAGATACGCTTGCAAACAGCAGTTCGGTCAGCATGACCAGCGAGGTGGTGCTGGCAGCCAGCCGCGCCGCGCCGTATTGCAGCGCGGCATTGCTGACCATGAACGCCACCGCCAGGCCCAGCGCCACCGGGATCCCTGCTGCAGCCAGTGCGGGTGCCGGCACGGCATGTTGCGACATGCCTGCCAGCGCCGTGCCTGCAGAAAGAATGGCACCACCGGCAAACATCGCCAGCATGCGAGAGTCGCTGGGGGCGGTGTTGAGCTTGCGCAGGAAGGCGTTGGTGATCGCAAAACAGAAACCGCCCAGCAAGCCCATCCAGTCGGCCAGGCTTTGCGGCAGCGGCCAGGGCGAGTCGGGCGTCTTCAGCACGATCAGCACACCGGCCATCGCCATCACCAGCCGCAGCAGCGAGGCGACTGAAGGTTTCTCGCCCAGCATGACCCAGGCCACCAGCACTGACCAGGCCGGCATCAGGTAAAACAGCAGCACGACACGCACCACGTCGCCCACCGTCACAGCCCAGTTAAAACAGGTGTTGGCAAGGCCGGCCGCGATGAGCAGCAACCACAGTTGCGGCTGTGCGATGAAGCCACGCCAGCTGCGCGGATACAGCGCCAGAAGCACCGCCAGCATCAGCGCGTAGACGAGTGCGGTGGCCCAGAGGGGGTGCAACCCGTGCGACTGCAATTCGCGAAAGGGCCACCAGGAAACGCCCCAGATGAACGCGTTGCAAACAAGAGCCCCCACGGCGAGCAACACGCCCCTGCTGTCAACTTTCATGGACGCCTCAATGGCTGTTGTCGCTGCGGGCGATGCTGAGCAGGTGATCTACCTGCTCCTTGTGTTTGACCAGGTTGCTCTTGTGCCAGTACTGGATCAATGCCATGAAACCGGCGACCACGATGCCGAAAGCAGTGATGGCGCCGAAGGCCGACAGGCCCATGCCGGTGGACAGGCTGTAGAACGCGCCGAGGCTCAGTATGCAGGCCTGCTCGTTGAAGTTCTGCACCGCAATCGAGCGGCCCGCGCCCATCAGGTTGTGGCCGCGGTGCTGCAGCAAGGCATTCATCGGCACGACCAGGAAGCCGCCCAGGCCGCCCAGCAATATCAGGAAGGGCGCGGCTACCCAGACATTGCTGATGAAGTTCATCAGTATCACCAGCACGCCCATGGCAATGCCAAGCGGCATCACGCTGGTGGCCTGGTCCAGCCGCATCCGCATCGATGCAACGACGGCACCCACCGCCGTGCCAATCGCCACCACACCAACCAGCGACGAAGCCTGTGTGGTGCTGTAGCCCAGCGCTGCAGCACTCCAGGCCAGCACGATGTAGCGCAGGTTGCCGGACACACCCCAGAACAGCGTGGTGGTCGACAGTGAGATCTGGCCGAGCTTGTCGCGCCACAGCGCCGAGTTGCAGCTCCAGAAATCAGGCAGAAGTTCCAGCTTGTTGCGCGGCATGGGTCGCATCTCGACGCCGGTGCTGGGGATGCGTGTGTTGAACCAGGCCGCAATCGCGTAGAGGAATATCAGCACCGCAATGGCCGCTTCCGGTGGTGTGTCTATGCCGGTGCCGATGATGGGGAAATCAAACGACAGCAGCAGCGACGACACCGAGTGGCCAACCAGTTGCCCGCCCAGCAGAACGCCCAGGATGATCGATGAAATCGTCAGGCCCTCTATCCACCCATTGGCCTTGACCAGTTGTGATGAAGGCAGCAGCTCGGTCAGGATGCCGTACTTGGCAGGCGAGTAGGCGGCAGCGCCCAGCCCGACGATGGCATAGGCGAGCAGCGGGTGCGTGCCGAACAGCATCATCAGGCAGCCGACCACCTTGATCGCGTTGCTGATGAACATGACCTTGCCCTTCGGCTGCGCATCGGCGAATGCGCCCACAAAAGGTGCCAGCACAACGTAGAACAGCGCAAACATGGGCACCAGCGCAGCGGGTTGCCACTTGGGTGCGCCGCTGGTCTTGAGGAGTTCGACGGCGGCCACGAACAGCGCGTTATCAGCCAGCGAGCTGAAAAACTGGGCTGCCATGATGGTGTAAAAACCGCGCTTCATTAAACTTTGTCAGTCACTTCATGGCTCTGCACCAGCGGTGTTGCTGCTGCTCAAATGTGGATGTCTCCGGTCGAAGATGGTTTATAGCATGGGGGCTGGTGTCAAAATCCATAGGCGATGCATGTAAAGGCCTTAATGTCCGGTTTGTAAACGCCGGGCTGGGGCTTACCCTGATTCATGCTGTTGTCAAAATACACAGCACCTTTGAAACAACGCGCTGCCTGCGCCACCGCCGTCCCGATTTACCCCAATGCCACGTCCCATACTCGCAACCATCCATACCGCCGCATTCACGCACAACCTGGCGCGCGTGCGCAGGGCTGCGCCGGATTCAAGGGTCTGGGCCATCGTCAAGGCCAATGCCTATGGCCACGGCATAGAGCGCAGCTTTGAAGGGCTGCGCAGCGCCGATGGTTTTGCGCTGCTGGACCTGGCCGAAGCGCAGCGCTTGCGCGCCCTGGACTGGCGTGGTCCCATCCTGCTGCTGGAAGGATGCTTCGAGGCGCGTGACCTTGAGCTGTGTTCACGCCTTGGCTTGTGGCATGTCATCCATTGCAATGAACAGATAGACATGCTGGCCGCCCACAAGACGCAGGTACCGCAGCGGGTTTTCCTGAAGATGAACTCCGGCATGAACCGCCTTGGTTTCACACCCGAACGCTACCGCGCCGCATGGACCCGGCTGAACGCACTGCCGCAAGTCGAAGAGATTTCATTGATGACACACTTCTCCGATGCAGACGGCCCCAAGGGCGCTGCCGCGCAGGTCGCTGCGTTTGAAGCCGTCACGCATGACCTGCCCGGCGAGCGTAGCCTGAGCAACAGCGCGGCTACCCTGCGCCACGCCGAGGCGCTGGCGCCAAAGTCCGACTGGATACGCCCCGGCATCGCGGTATATGGCAGTGCGCCTGATTTCCCCGAGCGCAGTGCCGCCGATTGGGGTTTGTTGCCGACCATGACGCTGGCTTCAGAAATCATAGGCGTGCAAAACCTGATGGCCGGAGACACCGTCGGCTACGGCTCAAGCTTTACCGCAGATGGGCCGATGCGCATTGGCGTCGTGGCCTGCGGTTATGCCGACGGCTACCCGCGCCACTGCACGACTGGTACCCCGATGCTGGTGGGCGGCGTACGCACACGCATGGTGGGCCGCGTCAGCATGGACATGCTGACCGTTGACCTGACACCGTTGCCCGACGCCGGCATGGGCAGCGAAGTCACCTTGTGGGGCCGCGCTTTAAATGGCGCCTTGCTGTCGATAGACGAGATTGCACGGTCTGCCGGCACGGTTGGTTATGAGTTGATGTGCGCGCTGGCGCAGCGGGTGCCCGTGGTTGTTGAGTGATCAACCGGGCGAAATGGCGCTTGGTCAGGCTGTTGGGAAAGCAGCCTCAAGCGCCAGTTCCGCCAAGCGATACAGTGCAAGGCTGGCTGACGTGTTGTTGGGGTGCACTGTCGATCGTTTGTGCCGTCGGCGACATCGCTGCCGCATGCCCTGCGAACCATCCACGCGCAATGCTGCTCTTGACGGTCTGCACCCTGCGGTCATGATTTCCCCGGATAAGACGTTGACTGACAGGCATGCCGGTAATTTTTCCTCCTCGGGCCTGAGCGGCTTGGCGTAAATTTTTGTTCAGCGTTCAGCCATGTGGCGGGCAGTTTGAATAGATATGCCATGGAGATGATGATGAAAGCACACGCGCAAAACGAAGCTAAAAAAACCGAAGAACAAAAGATCCAGGCCATGCTCGGGAGTTTCGCCAGGGCATTCACGGCGGGCGATGGGAAGTCGGCAGGAACGTTTTGGCATGTGCCGGCCCTGATCGTCGCAGACGAGGGCACAAAAGCCGTTTCGGCCATCAAGGAAGTAGAGGATTTCTACAATGATGCGGCCAAACAGTACAACGACATGGGCATCATCGACACGCGGCCAGAGGTACAGTCCGTGACGTGGCTGACGGACCGTCTGGCCAGCGTCCATGTGCAGTGGCCCTACCTTGGCAGGGGTGGCGAGGTTCGCAAGGAAACCGAAGCTTCTACCTACCTTTTGCGGCTGGACAGTTCAGGCGAGCCGAAGATTGTCACAGTCGTGATGATGGGGTTCGATCAGGGCTGACGCGGCTAATCCGCTGCAACCTAACCCTTGCGCAAACCCAGCGCCACCACCGTACCCACCACCAGCAATGCCCCGGCGATCTGTATGGGCGCGATCGTCTGGCCCAAAATAAGCCACGCCAGCAGCATCGCGGCGACTGGCTCGACATTCATGATGGCCGAGTTGCCGGCCACGCCCAGTTTCGGCAGTACGGTGAACATGATGGTAAAGCCGGTGCCATACAGAAAAGTCAGTGCAGCCAGGCCCCACCAGCCGGCTTCAGCCTGCGGCAAATGGACGCCGCCTTGAGCAGCCACCATGCCCAGCGCAACCACACCCGCCACACCCATCGTGCTGGCGGTGCGCAGCCGCCCGTCCAGCCCGGCGGTCTTGTGCTGCATCAGGACCAGCGCCAGCCCGAACGATGCGGCCGCCGCCAGCGCAAACGCCACGCCCGCGCCAATGCGGCTCCACTGGCCGGCAGCGCCGAGGCCGGAGGCCGCACCGAAAACATCCAGCGCCATGCACAGGCCGACCAGGATGAAGGGCATGGCCAGCAAGGTAGCGCGCTCGGGTTTCTGGCCGTAGAAAACCCGGTTCCAGATGGCCGTCCATAAAGGGTAGGTGTTGAATGCCAGCAGTGCCAGCACCACCGGCAGTCGGGCTACCGCTGAATAAAGGCACAGGCTTTGCACGCCTATCAGCAACCCGATGGCCAGCAGAAAAACCTTGTGCTGCCGGCTCAAAAGTGTGCGTGTGCCGCCGACAAAAAACAGCAGGCCAACGACGGCAGCAGTGACCAAGCTGCGAACGGTTACTGCGGTTGCGACATCGACACCGTTGTTGAAGGCAAAGCGCGCGGCGACATGGTTGGCGCCCATCACCACCGCTATCAGCAGCAGCGTAGCGAAGGCCGTGCCGCTCAGTGCGCGGCCGGTTTTTACAGTCATCAATACAGCCCGCGAACGCGGGTGTTCAGGCGCGCCAGGCCTAGCAGTGCATCGGTGAATGGCGTGGTCACGCCGGTGAGCTGGCCCAGCTCGCGTACCGCTGATACCAGTGCATCAAGCTCGACCGGTTTGCCAGCTTCCACGTCCTGCAGCATTGAGGTTTTAAAGGCGCCCAGCTTGCGTGTGATGACGTGCCGTTCTTCTGGCGTCTGGGCAATCGGTATGCCCAGGCGCGCGCCGATTTCCTTGGCTTCAAGCATCACGTTCGAGGTGAAACCGCACACCAGTTCGTCGCCCATGATGAGGTCCGATGTGGCGCCTGTCAGTGCGCTGATGGGGTTCATCGTCATGTTGCCCCAGAGCTTGTACCAGATGTCTTTCTGGATCTGCTCCGACACCGGAGCTTCAAAACCGGCTTTGCCCAGAAGTGCTGCCAGCGCCTCCACGCGTGCTGTCTTTTGCCCCGAGGGCTCGCCGATGATCAGCGTGTTGCCTTTGTGGTGGTGTATCAATCCGGGTTCGTCGACCATGCCGCTGGCGTGCACCACGCAGCCGATGATGCTGGCTGCGGGAATCGTCTTCCCAAGTGTGCCGTCGGGGTCTGTGGTGCTGAGGCGCTGGTTGGCCAGTGCGCCGCCAAAGCCCTGCAAAAACCACCACGGT
Source organism: Pseudomonadota bacterium (assembly GCA_040388075.1). Classification (GTDB taxonomy): domain Bacteria; phylum Pseudomonadota; class Gammaproteobacteria; order Burkholderiales; family Burkholderiaceae_C; genus Polaromonas. Next base: position 75,812 of record JAZKCN010000004.1, read on the forward strand.
ACACCGTTCATCGCAGTCAATACCAGCGTGTCCGGTCCGATCAGCGGTGCAATATGGCGCGCCACTTCTGGCAGCGCCGGCGCCTTCACCGCCACCACCACCAGGTCCTGCACACCCAGCTCGGAAGGGGCGGCGCTGCTGCGCACTTTCTGTGCACTGATGCTGCCGCCCGCATTGAGCCGCAGGCCGTGCTGCTGCAGTGCCGCCAGCGTTGCGCCGCGGGCTACCACGCTGACATCGCAGCCGGCAGCCGCCAGTTTGTGGCCTATCCAGCCGCCAATGGCGCCCGCGCCGTAAATGCAGACCTTCATGTCTCGCCTTTAGTTTTTATAAGGTTCAGGGAACGGCCGGAGTGTGGCTGTGTTGTCTGGCTAGCCTTCAGGCGTGAAGCCGACTGCCTTGACGAGAGGGCCCCATAACTCGGTATCAGCCTTCAGCATCGCGGCCAGTTGCGCTGACGACGTGGGCATCACTTCCAGATAGGACACGGCCAGGCCGTCAATTACTTCCTGAGAGGCGAGCGCGCTGCGTATGCCGGCATTGGCGCGCTGAACGACATCCGGCGATGCCTTGGCCGGCAGAAAAAAGCCGAACCATTCGGTGAACGCCATGTCCCTGAAACCCTGCTCCTGCAAGGTCGGTGTGTTCGGTGTGAACTTGCTGCGCTTTGGGCCGCTGGTCGACAGCAAACGGCATTTTCCCGCTGCCACCTGCTGTGCGAATTCGCCAGTAGGCCCGGAGACGGCTGCGATCTGCCCGCCAATCATGTCCAGCACCGCAGGCTGCGTGCCGCGGAAGGCGACATGGCGCAAATCAACGTTGCCGGCCTTGCCCAGAAGCGAGCCGATGAAGTGTGGTGACGAGCCCGCAGCGGGCGAACCGAAATTGGCCTGGCCCGGATTGGCCTTGCACCAGGCCAGAAACTGCGGCACGGTGGTGACGCTGGCCGGCACCATGGGGCCGACGGCAAAACCGTAGTCGAACACGGCTGCCGCTGACACCGGCGTCAGGTCGGCCACCGGGTCATACGGTAGTTTTTTGTAGGTGTGCGGGTAGATGCCCAGCATGGACATCGGCGTCAGCAACATGGTTGCGCCATCGGGGGCCGCGCCTTTGACAAACTGCACCGCGATCTGGCCGCCCGCGCCGGTCTTGTTTTCGACCACGGCGGTTTTTGCATAGCCGGGGTGCAGCTTGTCGGCTACGCGGCGCGACACCACATCAGCGGTGCCGCCGGGTGCAAAGCCGGCAATGATTTTGGTGCTGTCGATGGCCTGTGCCCAGGCTTGCTGGCCTATGCCTGCGAGCAGTGCGGCTGCGCCCGTGGACTGGATCAGCTGGCGGCGCGAGATAGTGGTGTCGGGGTGCATGTCGTCTCCTCGAAAATGGACTAAGGGGTTGCAAAAACAGGTGGGGCAACAGATGGGCAAAACGGTCAGCCGGTCATTGTCTCAGCAAGGCTGGCCCTCTGAGACGACGCTGCGCGGGAACTGCGTGACTACTGTTTGTTTATACAGTAATATCGACGGATGGCGAAAGACAAAACAATCCATACCTGCACCGAGTGCGGCGGCACCAGCCCCAAGTGGCTGGGCAAGTGCCCGCACTGCAATGCCTGGAACACGCTGATCGAATCGGTTGCTGAAAACACCGCGGCCGTCAAAAACCGCTACAGCAACCAGCACCAGGGGCTGACGAAAGCTTCGGAGCTGACGGTGCTCGCCGACATTGATGCCGTCGACATGGCCCGCACCCCGACCGGCCATGAAGAGCTTGACCGCGTGCTGGGCGGCGGTATTGTCGAAGGCGGCGTGGTGCTGATTGGCGGCGACCCGGGCATTGGTAAATCAACCTTGCTGCTGCAGGCGCTTGATTCGCTGCAACGTGCCGGGCACAGCACGCTTTACGTGACGGGCGAAGAAAGCGGTGCGCAGGTTGCGCTGCGGTCGCGCAGGCTGGGGCTGGAAGGCTCGCAGGTCAAGGTGCTGGCCGAAATCCAGCTTGAAAAAATTCTCGCTACGCTCGAATCTGAAAAGCCCACGATTGCCGTCATAGACTCGATACAGACGGTGTACTCAGACCAGCTCACATCGGCGCCTGGCTCGGTTGCGCAGGTACGTGAATGTGCAGCGCACCTGACACGCGCTGCCAAGGCCAGCGGTGTCTGCATCGTGCTGGTCGGCCATGTGACGAAGGAAGGTGCACTGGCCGGGCCGCGTGTGCTCGAGCACATGGTTGATACGGTCCTCTACTTCGAGGGCGACACGCATTCGAGCTTTCGCCTGGTGCGCGCCATCAAGAACCGTTTTGGCGCGGTCAATGAAATCGGCGTCTTTGCGATGACCGAAAAAGGGCTGAAAGGCGTCAGCAACCCGAGCGCGATTTTTCTCAGCCAGCACACCGAGCCGGTGCCCGGCAGCTGTGTGATGGTGACGCTGGAAGGTACGCGCCCGATGCTGGTCGAGATACAGGCCCTGGTTGACAGCGGCGGGCCCAGCCCTCGCCGGCTGTCGGTCGGCCTGGACCGTGACCGCCTGGCCATGCTGCTGGCGGTGCTGCACCGCCATGCCGGCATCGCCTGTATGGACCAGGATGTATTCGTCAACGCTGTTGGCGGTGTCCGCATCACCGAACCCGCAGCCGACCTTGCCGTGATGCTGTCCATCACCTCCAGCTTGCGCGGTCGGCCCCTGCCCAAAGGTTTTATCGCCTTTGGCGAAGTCGGCCTGGCCGGTGAGGTGCGCCCCGCGCCGCGCGGCCAGGAACGTTTGAAGGAAGCCGCCAAGCTCGGCTTTTCCGTCGCCATCGTGCCCAAGGCCAATGCGCCCAAGAAACCCATCGAGGGCTTGACCATTCACGCCGTGGAGCGCGTCGAGCAGGCCATGGAGGTCGTCAGAAGTCTGGGGTAGGGGATACTATTCCCCTTGTTTCTCGCAGGGGGTACGCCATGGAGCTGCTTGTTTCCGCTGGACTGATCACCGCCATCGTTCTTTGGGGGCTGATCTCCCCGACAACGCTTGACAGTGTTTTTACCGAAGCATTGCGCAGCATTACCCACAACTTTGGCTGGTTTTACCTGTGGGTTGTCCTCGGCCTCGTCTTGCTGGCCATCTTTCTCGCTGTGAGCCGCTATGGCGATCTCAAGCTGGGCGACGAAGACGACGAACCTGAATTCTCCGTCGCGGCCTGGTTTTCCATGCTGTTTGCGGCGGGGATGGGCATTGGCCTTGTGTTCTGGGGAGTCGCTGAGCCGGTGTCACACTTCGTGACAGCGCCACCGGGCATTGCACCCGGCACACCGGAGGCCGCGAACGCGGCGATGCGATACGCCTTTTTCCACTGGGGCCTTCACCCATGGGCGATCTACGGCATCGTGGGCTTGTCCATTGCATTTTTCCAGTTTCGCCGCAAGACGTCTGCCCTGGTCAGCTCGGTTACCAGCGCACTACCCTGGGGCCTCGTGCAACGCCTGTCTCCGGCGTTCAACGTGCTGGCAGTGGTCGCAACTGCTTTCGGGGTTGCCGCGTCACTGGGCATGGGCGCGACCCAGATCAACAGCGGCTTGAACTCCGTGTTTGGGCTGCGAGTGGGTGCCGCCTCGCAGGTCGGCATCATCGTTGTAACCACCGCATTGTTTCTGGCGTCGGCGCTGAGCGGCGTGGGTCGTGGCATCAAGTGGCTGTCATCTGCCAACCTTGTGCTGGCCGGTCTGCTTGCACTGGCTGTCCTCGTGCTGGGCCCGACAGTTGCCATACTGGATACTTTCACAAGCACGCTCGGTTCATATATCAGCGAACTCGTGCGGATGAGCCTGCGGATGACGCCTTTTCGCGAGAACTCCTGGGTTGGTGACTGGACCATTTTCTACTGGGCGTGGTGGCTGTCCTGGTCGCCTTTCGTCGGCCTGTTTATTGCGCGCGTCTCACGCGGACGCACCATCCGCCAGTTCATTTTGGGCACCGTGTTCGCACCGACGCTGGTAGGCTTTGCCTGGTTTGCCATTTTTGGTGGTGCTGCGCTTTACATGGAGATTTTCCAGGGCGTGCCGGTGGCGATGGCTGTCAAGGCGGATGTTTCAACAGCCATGTTTGTGCTGTTCAACGCGCTTCCGGGAGGCGCCATCATGTCCGTGGCCGCTACCGTGCTGGTGTTGGTGTTTTTTGTCACATCCGGCGACTCAGCCACGCTGGTGCTTGGCATGATGAGTACGCGGGGTGAGCCCAACCCTTCCGCGCGGGTCAAGGTGATCTGGGGCGTGCTGGTGTCGGCGATTGCCATGAGCCTGTTGCTGGCCGGTGGCATCAAGGCGGTCCAGACGGCAACCATTGTGTTTGCCCTGCCTTTTTCTCTGGTGGTCCTGCTGATGGCGGTATCGGTGACACGGGCGATTCGGGACGACTGGCAGGCCGACCAGCGGCGCGAAAAAGCCTTGCGCAAGAAAATGCGCGAACTCGCCGGTCATTGAACAGGGCGCATGTTGCTGGCCGCCGGCTGGGCGCGGCTTGTGAACATTTCCTACAGCGGCATGGCGGGGCGGACGGTAAGGTTGAGCCTGTCATCACAGGAGCGCTGCCCCATGCTTGAAAACCTTCCCGATGCACTGGGCCATGCGCTGCGCGATGTGCGCGCCGGCATGGATGAACTGGTGTTCAACAACGCCGGCTTGCGCACCGGCATGGCGGCTATCAGTGTGACCAGCCTCGCGTTTATCGACCACGCGCCCATACCTGCCCGCTACACCGCCGATGGCGAAGGCCTGTCACCGCCGCTGCAGTGGAGCGGTGTACCTGAAGGGTGTGACTCGCTGGTGCTGATCGTCGAGGATGCCGACGCCCCGACGCCGCGCCCGCTGGTGCATGCCATCGTGGTCGACCTGCCTGCTGCAGATGGCGCGCTGCCCGAAGGTGCGCTCAGCAGCCCCGACCACGAAGGCGGCCAGATGCACGAGGGCCGCAATTCCTACCTGATGTCCGGCTGGCTGCCGCCTGACCCGCCGCCGGGCCACGGGCCTCACCGTTATGCCTTCCAGCTGTTTGCACTGGGCGCCATCGGTGTGGGAGAGGCATTCGGCGAGACGCCGGGCCGCGATGCTCTGATGTACGCGGTGCGTGAACGCGCCATCGCCAGCGGCTTGCTGATCGGCACCTATGAGCGGCCTGACACTTCCATCCCGCTAGCCGGCACTGCGCCTGTGCTGCCGGCTGGCGCGTGAGCATGAATCCGTGCGAATCTGAATGCTATTAAATAAATAGCATGTCGCGCTAGCCCACATTGGGCTGCAGGCCTTTTTGATGCTCAAAAAGAGGTGTTTTTGAGCCTTTTTAGCCCTTTTGGGCTGCTTGTAGACGGTTGTGCAGGCATTGCCTCCTTGAAAATTAACATATATATTAACTTTTCACCTTCGAGCCGGCCTTGGATTGCCCCGCGTCCGGGTTGGGGTTTTCGGGGCTTTCAGTGCTGCCTTTCAGTGCTGCGAAAATAGCGGCATGAACTTCCAAAGACTATTTGTTCCCGTCGCAGGTGTTGCCGCCGTCGTGCTGGCCTACCGTTTTTATGGCTGGCAGGGTGTGGCCGCTGTGGCCTCCATGCTGGTGTTCTGGGTGCTGCTCAATTTCAACCGGATGATGCAGGTGCTCAGGCGTGCCTCCGGCCGGCCTATCGGTTATGTCGACAGTGCCGTGATGCTCAACGCCAAGCTCAAGCCTGGCATGACACTGATGCATGTGATTGCCATGACCAGGGCGCTGGGCAAGCAAGTGTCGCCCAAGGGCGAGCAGCCCGAGGTGTTCACCTGGACAGACAATTCCGACTCAGTTGTGACCGCCACTTTTGTCAGCGGCAAGCTCTCGCACCATGAGCTGTTCCGGCCCTCGCCGCAAGATGCACCTGTGCCGGTTGCCGACATCGCGCCACCAGCCACGCCCGCCCCGTAAAATCGTCCCTTCGGGTTTTGGCGGCAGGCCTCTGCGTGGGGCTGCTGCACCCGTCACAACAACATCTCCACGACTCACCACAGGATCACATCACCATGTCCCCAGTAGCACCCTCCATGGCAGACCGCGACGGCAAAATCTGGATGGACGGCCGGATGGTCGACTGGCGTGACGCCAAGATCCACGTGCTTAGCCACACCCTGCATTACGGCTGTGGCGCCTTTGAAGGTGTGCGTGCCTACAAGACCGTAAACGGTACGGCCATCTTCCGCATGGAAGACCACACCGAGCGGTTTTTCAACAGTGCCAAGATTCTGCGCATGAAGATCCCGTTCACACAGCAGGAAATCAACGAGGCGCAAAAGGCCGTCGTGCGCGAGAACAAACTTGAAAGCGGTTACCTCCGTCCGTTGACCTGGATCGGTTCGCAAAAGCTGGGCGTAAGCCCGCGCGGCAACACGATTCACGCCATGATCGCGGCCTGGGAGTGGGGCGCTTATCTCGGTGAAGATGGCATGAAGCGCGGCATCCGCGTGAAGACATCCAGCTACACCCGCCACCATGTCAACATCACCATGACGCAGGCCAAGGCTGTGAGCAACTACAGCAACTCCATCCTCGCCAACATGGAAGCGCTGGATGACGGCTACGACGAAGCCCTGCTGCTGGACGCCTCGGGTTTTGTCAGCGAAGGCGCTGGCGAGAACGTCTTTATCGTCAAGGGCGGCGTGGTCTACACACCCGACCTGTCGGCCGGTGCGCTCAACGGCATCACCCGCAACACCATCCTGCACATCTGCAAGGACCTCGGCCTGGAGCTGGTGCAAAAGCGCATCACGCGTGATGAGGTGTATATCGCTGACGAAGCGTTCTTTACCGGCACCGCAGCAGAAGTCACACCCATCCGCGAACTCGACCGCATCGAGATCGGCATCGGCTCACGCGGCCCGATCACCGAGAAAATCCAGGGCGCGTTTTTTGACATCGTCAATGGACGCAATCCGAAGTACGCACACTGGCTGACCAAAGTCTAGACATGGCCCCCACGCTTTTCACTTCGTGTAATACGCTGCCCCCCGAGGGGGCCGTGCCTTGCTTGGGGCGGCCCGGCGCCGCGGCCTCTTAAACTGACTGCTACTTATGACCACCACAGCATCCGCATCTGTCGAACTGCTCGCTTCTGATCTGAATCCTCAGGGCGGCGTGTTCTGCCCCAGCCCCAAGGCCGACATGAAAATCTGGAACAGCCATCCCAAGGTCTATCTGGATGTGGCGCGCACCGGTAGCGCCAGGTGCCCGTACTGCGGCACCGTCTATGCCCTCAAGGCGGGCGAACATTTCGGTAACGGCCACTAACTGGCCGCTGACGTGTCTCGTCCCCCGCCAGCAGCCGCCGCGGAACCGGCTCCGCCGGGCCGCCAGCGGCGCCTGCCTCGGGGGGAGACGGCCGAAGGCCCTCACGGGGGGGCTTCCTTAATCATTGCGCCGCAATGGATAGGCGACGCAGTGATGACCGAGCCGCTGATGCGGCGTCTCGCAGCACGTGGCCAAAAACTCACCGTTGGTGCCCTGCCCTGGGTGGCGCCCGTCTACAGGGCCATGCCGCAGGTCGCCGAGGTCATTGAGTTTCCCTTCGCGCATGGCGGCCTGCAGTTCCGTGAGCGCCGCGCGATTGCCAAAAAAATCGAAGGCCAGTTTGACAAGGCCTATGTCCTGCCCAATTCGCTCAAGAGTGCGCTGCTGCCCTTCCTGGCCAGCATCCCTGAGCGCATCGGCTATTTCGGCGAAGCGCGTGTCGGCCTGTTGACGCACCGCCTGAAGAACCCGAAAAACAAACCACCGATGGTGGCGTTCTATTCCGCCCTCAGCGGCGAGGCGGGGCTGGAAGCCGACCGCCCGCAATTGCAGATGGCTGCAGACGAGATTGAAGAAACCCTGCGTGAGCTTGGCCTGAAGCGCGGTACCTTTTATGTGTTCGCACCCGGCGCGGAATACGGCCCCGCCAAACGCTGGCCCGCTGCACACTTTTCAGAACTGGCTGTGAAGCTGGATTTGCCTGTTGTGCTGCTGGGCTCTGCCAAGGAGGCCGTGCTGTGCGGACAGATCGCAGACCCCGTCAATGCGCTGGGCTCAGGCCGTTGCCTGAACTTTGCCGGCCGTACCTCGCTGCTGCAGGCGCTGTGCCTGATAGCCGCCAGCAAGGCCACCATCAGCAATGACTCGGGCCTGATGCATGTGGCGGCCGCATTTGGTGTCCCGCAGGTAGCGATCTTTGGTTCATCAAGCCCACTGCACACACCGCCGCTCAGTGACAAGGCGGCGGTGCTGTGGCTCAAGAATGACCCGGCTTACCAGCCGCCGCTCGATTGCGCGCCCTGCTTCGAGCGCGACTGCCCGCTGGGCCACACACGCTGCTTGCACGACATCAGTGCGCAGCGCGTGCTGGATGCGCTGAACGCCTGAAACGTCAGGCCGGAAAGGCAGACAGCGGCGCAAAGGGCACCGGCCCCTGCACCGGCAAGGCCGGCGTACGCGCCACATTCATGGCCCAGCAAATCATCACGAAGTAGCCGATCAGGCTGGTCAGCTCCATCACGCCTTCTTCGCCCAGCGCGGCCACCGCCTGCGCATAGGTCGCATCCGAGACGCCGTGGTTATGCAGCAGCTCCTGTGTGAAGTCGATGACCAGCGCCTCATCGGCCGGCACATCACGCGGGCACTTGCCAGCCGCAATCGCATCCAGCGTGGCTTGCGCGACTCCGGCCTTCAGCGCCAGTGGTGCATGCATCAGCCACTCAAACTGGTTGGCGACGTGGCGTGACGCGACACAGGTCACCAGTTCGCGAATGCGGTCGCCCAGCGTGCCCTGAAAGCGCAGGTACTCACCAACCTTGCCGATGCGGCTCATCAGCTCGGGGCTGCGCATCAGCGGCACAAACGGCCCGAACACGGCTTTGCGCGGGCCTGCAATGAGTTCGTCTGCCGCCTGTTGCTGCGCCGGCGACATTGCCTCACGCGCCATGAGTGGCATGCGTTCGGTATTGGTAGGGGTGAAACCTTGAGGGGCGTTGGAGGGTCTGGGCATGGTGTTCAACGGCGAAGTGATTGATTTTTGCAAGCGTATCAAAACATCGGTCCACGCCAGTCCGCGCCAAAAAAAACCGCCTTACGGCGGCTTTGTGTCACGCAAGGAGTTATGCCTGATGGACTGGCAGTTCGACCACAAATGAAGCGCCGCCACCGGGCCGCGCTTCGCAGCGTACCGAGCCGCCATGGCGTGCAGCGATGGACTTGACCAGCGCCAGGCCCAGGCCAACGCCGCCTTCACGCTCACTGGCGCCCGGCAGGCGGTAGAAGGGTTCAAAGATGCGCTCGCGTTGTGACTCGGGCACACCGGGTCCGCGGTCGTTGACGCGAATCACGGCGAAAGATTTGCCGTGCGCCTGTATCTGCGACAGGTCCAGGTTGACCTCGCCAGTGCTGTAGCGGCGCGCGTTTTCCAGCAGGTTGCGAATCAGGCGGCGCAGCAGGCGTGGTGAGCCCTGTATGGTCTGGCTGGCTGCCACCGCATCGGCGGCATCACCGCGATCACCGAGGTCTGCACCCAGCTCGACATTCAGTCGTGCGCATTCTTCTGCGGCCAGGCCGGTCAGGTCCAGGCGCTCGAACGGTTCGGCATCGGCCTGCCGCGCATCGAGCCGGCTGGCAAGCAGGATCTCATCGATCAGCTGGTCGAGTTCGCTGATGCTGCGCGAGATTTCCTGACGCTGAGGCGAGTTGGCATCGCCGCCCATGAGTTCGAGGCCCATGCGGATACGAGCCAGCGGCGAGCGCAGTTCGTGCGACGCATTGGCCAGTAGCGACTTGTGCGAATTCATCAGGGTCTCGACGCGCTCGGCTGCGTGGTTAAAGCGTGCCGCGAGGAAAGCCACTTCGTCGCTGCCGTCGGGGCTAACGCGTGCCGACAAATCGCCTTCACCCCAGCGCTCGACACCGCGTTGCAGCGCTTCAAGCCTGAGTGTCAGCCGCCGCATGACCGGGTAGGCGCCGAGCGCAACGGCCAGGCCGACGACGATCAGCATCCAGCTGAAGTCAAACGGCGGCTTGCCCCACGGTGGTGGTGATGGACGCTGCGGGCGTGGCAATACCAGCTTGAGCACCTGTCCGTCCTTCGTGACAACATCAAACTCCAGGCCATCTCCTAGTTTGCGGTCAGGCCGGGTTTGCGCTGTGCCTATGATTTCGCCAGCCGTGTTGTGAACGGTCACTTCGCGGATGGGTAACAGCGGCGGCTCTTTGGTAAAACGCCAGGCAGCTGCAACCAGAAAGGTCAGCACGACCACGGTGGCGACCACGGCCAGCCAGATGCGGACGTAAAGGTGTGAGGTGAACCGTGTCCACATGTTCTGCATCGCGATGGTGGGGGTGTCAGTCTTGCTGTTTGGCGAAAACGTAGCCCACACCGCGCACTGTCAGTATGCGTTTCGGGTCTTTCGGATCGGCTTCGATGGCGCTGCGTATGCGGCCCATGTGTACGTCGATGGAGCGGTCAAACGCCTCCAGTTCACGGCCGCGCACGGCTTCCATGATCTGGTCGCGGCTGAGCACACGGCCGGAGCGTTCTGCCAGTGCGACCAGCAGGTCAAACTGGTAAGAAGTCAGCTCGCAGGCATTGCCCGAGACAGTCACGGTGCGTGCATCGCGGTCGATCTCAAGCGAGCCAAAACGCATGATTTTCTGCACGCCGCCTGCAGCGCCGCCTGCAGCAGCGGTTTCGCCGCCACGGCGCAGCACCGCGCGTATTCGGGCGAGCAGTTCACGCGGCTCAAATGGTTTGGGCAGGTAGTCATCGGCACCGATCTCCAGACCGACGATGCGGTCCATTGGGTCGCCCTTGGCGGTCAGCATCAGCACGGCGGTGCCGGCCTGCTCGCTGCCCTGGCCCTTGATGCGGCGGCAGACTTCGAGGCCGTCCATGTCGGGCAGCATCAGGTCCAGGATCACCAGGTCGGGTGTGCTGGACTGCAGTGCTGCGAGGCCGCTGGCCCCGTCTGCGGCGTGGGTAAAACCGTAGCCGGACTGGCGCAGGTATTCACCCACCATGCCTGCTAGGCGGGTGTCATCTTCAATCATTAAGAGTTGCTGTTGGGCCATTCGCGAAACCTCCATTGCGGGGCTAACCCCAGTGAATCGCAGTCATGTCATGGTGCGCCGAGCCGGACAAGTCCACTTGTAGCGACCGTAAAGTTGCGGTAAACCACGCGCGTTCCGCAGGCTGCAGCCACAGCTTACCCTTGCTTTCAGGCTGGCCTTGTCAGACAAAAGGGGCAGGCTCAAGCCTTGGGTTCGCCTTGGGGCGCCTGCTGGCGGGATGCCAGCCAGACCAGCAGCAACACCGGCAGGCCGAGCAATGCGGTCGCTGTGAAAAAGTGGCTGTAACCAAAGCTGTCCACATACTTGCCGGAGTAACCGGCCAGGAATTTGGGCAGCAGCAGCATCATCGAGCTGAAAAGCGCGTACTGGGTCGCCGAGTAGTTCACATTGGTCAGGCTTGAAAGATAGGCAATAAAGGCCGCTGACGCGATGCCGCTGGACAGGTTGTCTGCCGAGATCACAAAAATCAGCGCGTTGACGTCATGGCCGCGTGAGCCCAGCCAGGCAAACAGCAGGTTGCTGCCGGCGCTGAGCACCGCACCCAGCATCAACACTTTCATCACGCCGAAACGCATGGCCAGCGCGCCGCCCACAAAGGCGCCAGCCAGCGTCATGATGACGCCGTAAATCTTGGTGACGGCGGCGACTTCATCCTTGGTGTAGCCCATGTCCACATAAAACGGGTTGGCCATGATGCCCATCACCACATCGCTGATGCGGTAGATGGCGATCAGCGCCAGTATCAGCAGCGCTTGTTTGCCGTAGCGGCGCAGAAAGTCGGCAAACGGCTCGACCAGCGCGCTCCTGAGCCATTCGGCCGCATTGCGCGACGGCGGCTGCACGCGTGTAGCAGGCTCGGGCGACAGCAACACCGTTGCCACGCCCAGAAGCATCGATGCCGCCATCACCAGGTAAGCGGTTTGCCACGCACCCTGCTGGTAACCGGCGATGCCACTGACCTCGGCGCGGGCGGCAATCCACAGCGCACCGGCACCGGCCCAGATCATGGCGATGCGGTAACCCGTCTGGTAGGCAGCCGCCAGTGCGGCCTGGCGTTGGGTGTCGGCTGACTCGATGCGGTAGGCGTCCAGCGCGATGTCCTGCGTGGCCGAGCCAAAGGCCACGGCCAGTGCGCACCAGACCACCGGCATCAGTACCAGGCGCGGGTCCGTCACGGCCATGCCGACCAGCCCGCAGATGATGACCAGTTGCGACAGCAACAGCCAGCTGCGGCGCCGGCCAAGTAATGGGGTCAGCAGCGGGATGGGCAGCCGGTCAACCAGTGGCGCCCAGACCCATTTGAAGCCGTAAGCCAGGCCAACCCAGCTCAGGTAACCGATGGTGGTGCGGTTTATGCCAGCCTCGCGCAGCCAGAAGCTCAAAGTGCCAAAAACCAGTAGCAAAGGCAGCCCGGCCGAAAAGCCCAGCAGCAGCATGCGCAAGGTGGCCGCTTCTGAATAAACCTTCCAGACATCGCGCCAACTTGGTTTGGCGGCCGCTTCCGGGACGCTCGCTGACGCCATCGTGGTGCTTGAAGAAGGGATTTTTTCTGACATGGGTCTTTCGGTTTGTCACTATTATTCATCCATGTGCTATCTATGTGAGGCCAAAAACTCTGCCTGGGCTGGCCGCCGGGGTTTCCTGCTGGGCGCAGGTGCTGTTGCGACGGCTGCCGCGGTGCCCACACTTGCGCTGGCGCAGGTAGATGTAGGCCCGTCGTCCAACCTGCGCAAGCTGGTGCCAGCGGAAGACCTGGAAAACGCCGCCACCCAGGAATACGCCAAGCTGCTGGCTGAAGCCAAGGCCAAGGGTGCCCTTGCGCCTCCAGGCAATGCGCAGTTGCAGCGGCTGCGCGGCATTGCATCGCGACTGGTACCGCAAACCGCGCAATGGAACGACCGCGCCAAACAATGGAACTGGCAGGTCAACCTGCTGGGCAGCAAGGAGATCAACGCTTTCTGCATGCCGGGCGGAAAGATCGCTTTTTATACCGGCATCCTTGACCAGCTGAAACTGACGGATGACGAGGCCGCGATGATCATGGGCCACGAAATGGCACACGCGCTGCGTGAGCATGCACGTTCGCGCATTGCCAAGAGCGCGGGTACGGGCCAGCTGCTGTCATTGGGCGCGCAGTTGCTGGGTCTGGGCCAGTTGGGTGATGTGGCGGCCAATCTGGGCACGCAATTGCTGACGCTGCGATTCAGCCGCGACGACGAAAGCGATGCCGACCTGGTCGGGCTGGAGCTGGCAGCGCGCGGCGGCTATAACCCGCAAGCCTCGGTCAGCCTTTGGGAAAAGATGGGCCAGGCCAGCGGCGCGGCCGGCGGCCCCAGCTTTTTGTCGACCCATCCTTCCGGCCCGGAGCGCATCCGCCAGCTCCAGGCCAATGTCCCCAAGGTACAGGGCCTGTACCAGCGCGCGCGCGGCTAGTACAAAAAAGCGCTTCGCACCCAGCCCTGTTTTCACAGGGCTTTTTCATGCCCGGGCCGCAATCGCAACCTACAGCGTCAGTTCATAGTCCACCGTGATCGGTGCGTGGTCGGAGAACTTCTGCGCCTTGTAGATGTGCTCGGTCCTGGCCAGTGCAGCCATCGCCGGCGTTGCCAGGTGGTAGTCCAGCCGCCAGCCCACGTTCTTGGCATAGGCCTGGCCACGGTTGCTCCACCAGGTGTAGGCGGCGTCGGTGGTGGCCGGCTGCAGCTTGCGGTAAACGTCGACTATGCCGCCGCCCTGGCTCATCAGCTTGTCGGCCGCCTTGCTGGCTTCCTTTGCGTCTTCCGCTACCTCTTTTGCCGCTTCCAGTCGCAGCAGTTCAGTCATCCATGCGCGCTCCTCCGGCAGGAAGCCGCTGTTCTTTTTATTGCCTTTGAAGTTCTTCAAATCGATTTCCTGGTGGGCGATGTTGATGTCGCCGCACAGCACGAAGTCGCGTGTCTTCTTCAGGTTCAGCAGGTAGGGGTAGAACTCGGCCAGGAAGCGGAATTTGGCGGCCTGGCGCTCTTCTCCCGAAGAGCCGCTGGGGAAATAGGCGCTGATGATGGATAGCTTGGGCAAATGCTTGCGTCCGGGGCTGTCAAAACGCAGTTCGACGTAGCGGCCCTCGGCATCAAATTCAGTCGAGCCATAACCGACGATGACGTCGCTGGGCGCGTGACGGGTATAGACCGCCACGCCCGAGTAGCCCTTCTTCTCGGCAAAGTGAAAATGCCCTTTCAGCCCGGCCATTTCCTCAAAACGCGCACTGACATCGGCCGCCTGGGCCTTCAGTTCCTGCACACAAATACAATCCGGCATGGATTTCGCGAGCCAGTCCTCCAGGCCCTTGCTGGTCGCGGAGCGTATGCCGTTGAGGTTCAGGCTGGTCAATTTAAACAAGGACATCTCCAATGAGTACCCCAACGGCGGCGCCAGGGCAGAAAAACAACAATGCAGGCCCCGAAGCTGACAGCCAGCTGGCACTGGAGTTTGTCCAGTTTGCGGTGGAGTCGGGTGTGCTGCGCTTTGGCGAGTTTAAGACCAAGGCCGGGCGCCTGAGCCCCTACTTCTTTAATGCCGGCCTGTTCGATGACGGCGCCAAGCTGGGCCGGCTGGCGCAGTTTTATGCCCGCCAGTTGCTGCTCGAAGAGAAAAACACCGGCCTGCAGTTCGACATGATTTTTGGCCCCGCCTACAAGGGCATCCCGCTGGCGGCTGCGGTCGCCATCGAGCTGGCCCGGCTGGGCCGCAACCTGCCGTTTGCCTACAACCGCAAGGAAGCCAAGGACCACGGCGAGGGTGGTTCGCTGGTCGGTGCACCGGTCAAGGGCCGTGTGCTGATCGTTGACGATGTGATGTCGGCCGGCACTGCCGCGCGCGAATCGATTGCCATCATCAAGGCGGCAGGCGCGATACCACATGCCGTCGCCATCGCGCTGGACCGCCAGGAAAAAGCCACCGAAAATGGCCTTGACGTTGATTACAGCGCTGTGCAATATGTGACGAATCAGCTGGGTTTGCAGGTCTGTGCGATTGCCAGCCTGACGGACCTGCTTCAATATCTTTCTGCACAGGGCGACCAGGCTGGAGACGGCGCGTCACTCGGTGGGCATTACAGGGCGGTGTTGGCATACAGGGAACGCTACGGCGTTGATTGAGAGAACTAACGTGATTTTGACAATCGTGTTTTCCGCAGGATCGCTGCTGGCAGCAGCGGCTTTCTCCAGCGTGGCAATGGCGCAGGGTATCTACACCTGCGTCGACAGCAAGGGCCGCAAGATCACTTCGGACAGGCCCATCGCCGAGTGCATGGATCGCGCCCAGCAGGAGATTTCCCCTTCGGGCACTGTCAGGCGCACCATTGCGCCGTCATTGACGGCAGCGGAGCGTGTTGCAGCCGAAGAAAAGGAAAAGGTGGCCGCCGAAGCCAGGCTCCAGGCGATCGAAGAAAAAAAACGCGACCGCGCGGTGCTGCAGCGTTACCCGAACAAACAGTCGCACGACAAGGAACGCGGCGTGGCGCTGGCGCAGATTGACGAGACCATCAAGGCGGCTGCCAAAAGGGGCCAGGAACTGATAGACCAGCGTAAATCCATCAACGCCGAGATGGAGTTCTACAAAAAAGACCCGACGCGTGCGCCGGCGTCATTGCGCCGCCGCGTTGATGAAAACGAAAGCAGTGTGCTGGCGCAGAAACGCGTGATTGCCGACCAGGAAAGCGAACGACAACGCGTCAGCCGTCGCTTTGATGATGAACTGGCCAAGTTGCGGCCGGTCTGGGCGGCGATGGGTACGGGAAGCGAGACGGCTGCTACGGGCGGCACGGGTAAAAACTGAAGTAGCTGACCTGCCGCTGCCACCTTCAGGGTGGACTTGCGGAAAGGTTCAGCCCAGTTTCTTTTTCAGCAACTCATTGACCTGTGCCGGATTGGCCTTGCCCTTGGTCGCCTTCATCGCCTGGCCGACCAGCGCATTCATTGCCTTGGCATTGCCGGCCTTCACTTCTTCGACGTTTTTGGCGTTTGCTGCCAGCACGTCGTCAATGATTTTTTCCAGCTCACCGGTATCGCTCATCTGCTTGAGGCCTTTGGCCTCGATGATGGCGTCCACATCCTGACCTTCGCCGGTCCACAGTGCATCGAAGACCTGCTTTGCGGCGTTATTGGAGATCGTGCCATCGGCGATTCTGGCAATCAGGCCAGCCAGCTGTGTTGCGCTGACGGCGGACGCATCAATCGTTTTTTCTTCGATGTTCAGGCGCCGGGAAAGCTCGCCCATTACCCAGTTGCTGGACAGTTTTGGCTGCTTGCTGGCCTCAGCCACTGCTTCGAAATAGGCAGCGATGCTCTTGCTTTGCGTCAGCTGGCCTGCGTCGTACTCGGGCAGGCCATGGGACGCCACAAACCGCGCCGCCATCACGCGGGGCAGTTCAGACATTTCCGCGCGTGTTTTCTTAACCCAGTCGCGGCCAATCACCAGCGGCGGCAAATCCGGGTCCGGGAAGTAGCGGTAATCTGCTGCGTCTTCCTTGGTCCGCATCGCGCGGGTTTCGCCAGTGTCGGGGTCAAACAGCACGGTCGCCTGCTGCACCGCCTTGCCGTCCTCGATCTGCTCTATCTGCCAGCGCACTTCAAAATCAATCGCCTGCTGCATGAACTTGAAGCTGTTCAGGTTCTTGATCTCGCGGCGCGTGCCCAGCGGGCTGCCGGGTTTGCGTACCGACACGTTGGCATCGCAGCGGAAGCTGCCTTCCTGCATGTTGCCGTCGCAAATCCCTATCCATGTGACGATCTTGTGCAGCTCTTTAGCGTAGGCCACCGCCTCTGCCGATGAACGCATGTCGGGCTCCGTGACTATTTCAAGCAAAGGTGTGCCTGCGCGGTTCAGGTCAATGCCGCTCATGCCAGCGAAGTCTTCATGCAGTGATTTGCCCGCATCCTCTTCAAGGTGCGCGCGCACCAGTCGCACGGTTTTCTTTTCGTCACCGAGGAAAAATTCGACGCTGCCGCCCTGCACCACGGGAATTTCAAACTGGCTGATCTGGTAGCCCTTGGGCAGATCGGGATAGAAATAATTCTTGCGCGCGAATACGCTGCTTTCGGCAATGTGCGCATTGACGGCCAGGCCGAACTCGATGGCGCGTTGCACGGCGCCCTTGTTCATCACTGGCAGTGCACCTGGCAGTGCAAAGTCAACCGCCGATGCATTGGTGTTCGGCTCCGCGCCGAAAGAGGTCGAGGCGCGGCTGAAAATTTTGGACGCAGTGGTCAGCTGCGTATGGGTCTCAAAGCCGATGATGACTTCGTAGCCCTGCACCAGCGGCCCTGTGGGGCGGCCAGTCTGCATCTGTTCAAAAGAGTTCACGGGGGTGGGTGTCTGGCTCATCTGGAAATCACTCAAATGCCTTGGGGCTGGCGCAAGTGCCAGTCGGTTGCGAGCTGGAACTGGTGGGCAGCGCCCAGCAGTTGTGCTTCCTTGAAGTAGTTGCCAATCAGCTGCAGGCCAACTGGCATGCCGTGTGCACCAAAGCCCGCCGGAATGCTCATGCCCGGCAGCCCCGCAAGACTCGAGGACAAGGTGTAGATGTCGGCAAGGTAGCTGGCAACCGGGTCGCTGGATTTCTCGCCCATCTTCCAGGCGACGGTGGGCGACACCGGACCGGCAATGATGTCGCACTGCGTAAAGGCTTTCTGGAAATCCTCGGCAATCAGCCGGCGGATTTTTTGTGCCTTCAGGTAGTAGGCGTCGTAGTAGCCGTGTGACAGCACATAGGTGCCGATCATGATGCGACGGGTGGCTTCGTCACCGAAACCCTCCGAGCGCGACTTCTTGTACATGTCGGTCAGGTCGCCATACTTGGCCGCACGGTGGCCGTAACGCACGCCGTCAAAGCGGCTCAGGTTGCTGCTGGCCTCGGCCGGTGCGATCACGTAATAAACGGGAATCGACAGTTCGGTCAGCGGCAGGTCGACCTCGACCAGCGTGGCGCCCAGTTTTTCAAATTCAGCCAGCGACGCCCGCACGGCCTTGAGCACATCGTCAGCGCAGCCAGCACCAAAAAATTGCTTCGGTAGCCCGATGCGCAGGCCCTTGATGCTTTGTGTCGCGAGGCCTGCGGCGTAGTCTGTCGCGGGCATGTCCAGCGATGTGGAGTCGCGGTCCAGATCGGGGCCTGCCATGGCGGAGAGCAGCAGGGCGCAATCGAGTGCACTGCGACCCATTGGTCCGGCCTGGTCCAGGCTGGATGCAAATGCCACCATGCCGTAGCGCGAGCAGCGGCCATAGGTTGGCTTGATGCCGGTGGTGCCGGTCAGTGAGGCGGGCTGGCGTATTGAGCCGCCGGTGTCGGTGCCGGTCGCAGCGGGCACCAGGCGTGCGGCCACCGCAGCGGCTGAACCGCCGGACGAACCGCCGGGTATGCGGGTGGTGTCCCACGGGTTTTGCACCGGCTTGTAGGCGCTGTTTTCGTTGCCCGAGCCCATCGCAAATTCATCGCAGTTCAGCTTGCCCAGTGTCACCATGCCCGCTGCGGCCAGCTTGCTGACCACGGTGGCATCGAAGGGGCTGCGGTAGTTCTCCAGCATCTTCGAGCCGGCGGTCGAGGGGAAGTCGCGGGTGACAAACACATCCTTGTGCGCGAGCGGCACACCCAGCAGCGGCGTGCGTTCGCCGGCGGCAATCCGTGCATCGGCGGCTTTCGCCTGTGCCAGCGAGACATCGGTATCGGTGGCCAGGAATGCGCCCAGCGCATCCTGCGCCTGGATGCGCGTGAGGAAATGCTGCGTTACTTCAACGCTGGAGACTTCTTTTGCGGAGAGTTTTGCGGCGAGTTCCGCCACGCCCAGATTGTGCAGGTCCATGCTGGTGCTCATTCGATCACCTTGGGCACAAGGAACAAGCCGCGCTCAACGGCGGGGGAGCTGACCTGGCTGGCCTCGCGCTGGTTAGGCTCACTGGCAATATCGTCGCGCAGGCGCAAGGCCACGTCGCCCAGAATGGCGGCCGGATGGGCCAGTGGCTCGACGCCGTCGGTATTGACGGCGTCCATCTGTTCGACCAGGGAGAAAAAACCATTGAGCTGGCTCAAAACACGGTCGGTTTCGTCGGGCCGTAGTTCGAGCCGCGCCAGATTGGCAACGCGTGCGATGTCTTGGGGTGTCAGGGCCATGGATGAAAAGGGACTTGAAGGGGCTGAAAAATGAAGCTGAAACGGGGTGTAAAGAAAGGGCTTTGCCCCTGATAATGGCCATTGGCGAAAAGGGGATGCGTTATTATCCCGCCTTTGGTGTGAAATCAGGGCGGGATGCAGGCTTTAGGCGTTTTTTAAACACCTGAAACGGTCACTCACCCCCCATGGCCCGTTTTCCCGTCAACGATCATCAAAAGGCGATAGGGCAGCGAAGTTTGCCCATGCCGTAACCGGACTTCTGAATATGTTTGAAGCATTCCGTCGGTACTTCTCCACCGACCTGGCTATTGACCTCGGCACTGCCAACACCCTGATTTTTGTAAGAGACCGCGGCATAGTTCTTGATGAACCTTCGGTCGTCGCCATCCGCCACGAAGGCGGCCCACAGGGCAAAAAAACCATACAGGCCGTCGGCCACGAAGCCAAGGCCATGCTGGGCAAGGTGCCCGGCAACATCGAGGCGATACGCCCGATGAAGGACGGCGTGATTGCCGACTTCACCGTTACCGAGCAGATGCTCAAGCAGTTCATCAAGATGGTCCATCCGCGCAGCTTCTTCAAGCCCAGCCCGCGCATCATCATCTGCGTGCCCTGCGGCTCCACTCAGGTCGAGCGCCGCGCCATTCGTGAGAGCGCACTGGGCGCGGGTGCCAGCGACGTGTACCTGATCGAAGAGCCGATGGCCGCAGCCATTGGCGCCGGCCTGCCGGTCAGCGAAGCCAGCGGCTCCATGGTGGTTGACATCGGCGGCGGCACCACCGAAGTCGGCGTCATCTCGCTGGGCGGCATGGTCTACAAGGGCAGCGTGCGTGTCGGTGGTGACCGTTTCGACGAAGCCATCATCAACTACATCCGCCGCAACTACGGCATGCTGATCGGCGAGCCAACGGCTGAGGCGATCAAGAAGAACATTGGCTCCGCCTTCCCCGGCTCCGAAGTCAAGGAAATGGAAGTCAAGGGCCGCAACCTGTCCGAAGGTGTGCCGCGCAGCTTCACGATCTCCAGCAATGAAATCCTGGAAGCGCTGACCGACCCGTTGAACAACATCGTTAGCGCCGTGAAGAACGCGCTGGAGCAGACGCCTCCCGAGCTGGGTGCAGACATCGCCGACCGCGGCATGATGCTGACCGGCGGTGGCGCGCTGCTGCGCGACCTTGACCGCCTGCTGGCCGAAGAAACCGGCCTGCCGGTGCTGGTGGCCGAAGAGCCGCTGACCTGCGTGGTGCGCGGTTGCGGCATCGCGCTGGAGCGCATGGACCGCCTCGGTTCCATCTTCACATCGGAATAAGCTGCACGGCCGTCTGTTGCAGCGTTGACGATTGCACCGGCCCACTGAACAACGCACGGGCCGCTGACATTCCATGCCTTTAGGAACACTGGACAGGTCCCCGCCGCCCATTTTCAAACAGGGGCCATCGGCGCTCTCCAAGCTGGTTTTTTTCAGCGCGCTGGCATTGTTCCTGATGGTGGCCGATACGCGCTTTCGCGTCACCCAGCCGGTGCGTGCGACGCTGGCAACCTTGCTGTATCCGGTGCAATGGCTGGCCCTGCAGCCGGTGCGGGCGATTCAGGGCAGCGGCGAATATTTCACCACTCTGACTACTGCCAACGCCAGCAGCGAAGATGCACGCAAAAAGCTGGCATTGCAGTCCTTGCGCGCTGGCCAGGTCGAACAGCTGTTGCAGGAAAACGTCCGCCTGCGCAAATTGCTGGGCCTCAGGGAGCAACTGGCCACATCGGTAATGGCCGCAGAAGTGCTTTACGATGCCGCCGATCCGTACACACGCAAGGTCATCATCGACAAGGGCCTGCTGCAGGGTGTTGAGCTCGGCTCCCCAGTGCTGGACGAAGCCGGCGTGCTCGGCCAGGTTACGCGAGTTCATCCTTTCCTCAGTGAAGTCACCCTGGTCAATGACCGTGATCTCGCCATCCCGGTTCTTAATGTACGCACCGGCGCGCGCAGTGTCGCTTATGGTGACCCGACTGCCTCCGGCGGTGGCCTGGAGCTGCGCTTTATGGGCAGCAACTCCGACGTGCAGCAGGGCGACCTGCTCACCACCAGCGGCGTCGATGGCGTTTATCCGCCCGGCTTGCCGGTTGCCCGGATAAGCAGGATCGAGCGGCGCGCGGAATCGGCGTTCGCGAAAATTTACTGCACGCCGCAGGCGCTGGTAACGGCGTCCCGCCACGTGATGGTGGTCAAACCGGTATCTGCCCAGATACCGCCCCGGCCTGAGTCCGAACCCGAGTTGCCTGCAGCGTCCAGAAAAGGGGCCTCGCGATGATCATGCGATCAGGCCAGCAATTGCTGCTGCCAGCCAACCCGGTCTTCATCTGGTTCAGCCTTATTGTGGCGTTGCTGCTCGACATGCTGCCGCTGGGCCGCCTGCCCTGGATGCCGGATTTCCTGGCGCTGGTGCTGGTGTTCTGGAATGTGCATCAGCCGCTGCGAATCGGTATCGGCGTGGCGTTTGTATTCGGGCTGGGCATGGACGTGCATCAGTCGGCCTTGCTTGGGCAGCACGCCTTGTCGTATACGGCACTGAGTTTTTTTGCGACGATGATTCACCGCCGCCTGCTCTGGTTTTCGGTGCCGTCACAGGCGCTGCAGGTGTTGCCGCTCTTTGCCGTTGCGCATGGGGTCGAGTTGTTGATACGCATGCTGGCAGGCGGCATCTTCCCGGGCTGGACCATGTTGCTGGCGCCCGTCATAGAGGCCGTTCTCTGGCCAGTGGTCAGCGTGCTGCTGCTTGCGCCGCAGCGGCGGGCTCCCAATCCGGATGAAAACCGGCCCCTCTGATCTTATGATGCGCATCATGACCGGCCGCCCCGCCGTGAGCGGCTGCAATTGTCTCAAGGCAAACAAAACAGGGTGAAAAAATGCCGGCCGTTCATAAAAAAACCAAATCACAAATCATCGCGTTTGCCATTGAACAGCGAAACGCCGGGTTGCTGTACGAGTTGCCCGACAGCGTCAAGGACAATGACTTTTTCAGTTCACTGGACCGCTTTGCCGATATTGCAGTCGCGTTCCGTAATTCGCCGCGTGTGCTGGATATAGGCTCAGGCGGTGGCATTCTGGTATCGCTGCTGGCCGTTCTGGGGCATCAAGCGCATGCGGTTGATTTTTTTGACCGGAGCCAGAACTCGACTTACCTGATGCATTCCATTGTGTTCAAGGTCTGCAATATCGAGGCTGACGAACTCCCCTTTCCCGATGCGTACTTCGATGCCATCAGCTGTTGCCAGACCTTTGAGCACTTCACGCACTCCCACCTGCCGCCATTGATGGAGATGAAACGAACACTCGCACCTGGCGGCATGATCGAAATTGATGTACCCAATGCAGCATGCCTGCGCAACCGCAGCCGGATGCTGCGGGGCAAACACATCACCTGGGACTACATGGAGCATTACGTCCATGTGGAGCCTTCGATTTACAAAGGTCGTGAGTATTATCCGAACCGCCACAACCGCGAGTTCACCAGGAAGGAACTGGAACAGCTGTTCAGGGCGGCCGGATTTTCAGAGTTTGAGGTTGCGTTCCTGCGGGATGAGCGTATTCGTACAGGTTTGTCGAAACTCAGGTCTTTCGGGAGTTATTTGCGCAACGGCGTGCCGTCCCTGCGAAAATCGCTGATCGGCTTTGCCTACAAAACCTGAGACCTCAACTGCACGTCGACCATGACAGAACTCAGAAACGTTGAAGCCGACCTTTCCCGTTTTCGGGCGCGGGTACTGGTTGCCAGCCTGGCTGTCCTGTTTGCGTTCTCGTTGCTGGGTGCGCGCCTGGTCTACCTGCAGGTCTACCGTCATGCCGACCTCAATGAGCAGGCCGAGAACAACCGCACGGCTGTGGTTCCGATCGTGCCTAATCGTGGGCTCATCCTTGACCGCAATGGCGTGGTGCTGGCGACCAACTACTCGGCCTACACGCTGGAAATCACGCCGTCCAAGGTTGAAAACCTGGAAGACACGATAGCCGCTCTTGAGAAAGTGGTGGACATACAGCTGCGTGATAAAAGGCGCTTCAAGCGGCTGCGCGAAGAGTCCAAAAATTTTGAATCATTGCCGATACGTACGCGATTGACCGACGAGGAAGTGGCGCGGTTTGCGGCCCAGCGTTTCCGCTTTCCCGGCGTTGATATCAAGGCCAGGCTGTTTCGCAACTACCCGTATGGTGAGCTTGGCAGCCATGTCGTGGGGTATATCGGTCGTATCAACCAGAAGGAAAAAGAGCAGATTGAAGAAAGTGACGACGAGGGCAACTACCGCGGTACAGACTACATAGGCAAGCTGGGCGTCGAACAGAGCTTTGAGCAGCAGCTGCACGGCACGACGGGCGTTGAGCAGGTCGAGACCTCTGCAGGTGGTCGCGCAGTGCGCAAGCTGGCGACGAGTCCTGCTACGCCTGGCAATACCGTGATGCTGTCGGTCGACATCAAATTGCAGAAGCTGGTTGAAGACATGTTTGGCGACCGGCGCGGTGCGCTGGTTGCGCTGGATCCGAAAACCGGCGATGTGCTGGCTTTTGTCAGCAAACCAACCTTCGACCCCAACCTGTTTGTGGATGGCATTGATACCGAGAGCTGGGAGTCGCTTAACGAGTCGATAGACAAGCCCTTGCTGAATCGCGCGCTGCGCGGGACCTATCCGCCGGGCTCCACCTACAAGCCCTTTATGGCAATGGCGGCCCTGCAGACCGGCGCACGTTCGCCTGCCACGCTTATCAATGACCCCGGTTTCTATATGTTCGGTGGCCGCCGCTTCGGCAGCCCCGAAAATGAAAAAGGCGGGATCATGGACATGAACCGTGCCATCGTCGAGTCGAGTAACGTGTACTTTTATTCACTTGCCAACGAGATGGGTGTGGACAATATCCACGACTTCATGAAGCCGCTGGGGTTCGGCCAGGTCACTGGCATAGACATCAATGGGGAGGTGCGAGGCATCCTGCCAAGCCAGGCCTGGAAGCGCGGCTACTTCAAAAAGCAGGAACAGCAAAAATGGTTTGCTGGCGAGACCATTTCCCTGGGTATCGGGCAGGGCTATAACAGCTTCACGATGCTGCAGCTGGCGCAGGCCACGGCTGTCATTGCCAACAACGGCGTCAAGCACAAGCCACGGCTGATCATAGGTACGCAGGATCCGGTGACCCGTGTGATGCACCAGTTGCCGCTGGCGCCGCCCGAAGACCTGGGCTACAAACCGGACAACGTTGCCATCATCCGCAAGGCCCTGCTCGGTGTAACGCAAGGCGGTACATCAACCCGGGTGTTTGCAGGCGCTGGGTATCTTAGTGGTGGCAAGACTGGCACCGCCCAGGCCGTCACGATGGCCGCCAAAGGAAAGTACAACAGCGCGAAGATGGAAGAGCATCAGCGTGACCACGCGCTATACATTGCGATGGCGCCAGCTGACGACCCGAAAATAGCACTGGCAGTGATTGTAGAAAACGCAGGATGGGGTGCAGGCGCTGCGGCACCAATTGCGCGCCGGGTGTTTGACTACATGCTGGCGGGTTTGTACCCCAGTGATGAAGATATGGCCGCAGTGCAAAAAGGCCAGGCAGGCGCGCCAATCGGGAAGCCGCGTCGTGTTGCAGAGATGACTGCACTACTACCCGCAGTAAATGGCGCGCCAGTTGCCGATACCCCTCGTCCGGCTGCATCTGCAGCATTGCCCGTGCCTGTTATCGCAGCAACTGCCTCCTCAGCCTCACAGACGCTCGTGAAGCTGGGGCCAGCCCAGCTTCGTTAAGCTTTGCCGGCCGTTGGTGACGGCTGTGCCGCGTCGGTGTTCTTTCGCTTATAGGCTGCAGCACGTTGCGCATCCAGTGTTTCACGCCTGATGAAGTCACGCACAAAATCGTCCTGTGGGTGATGGTGCAGGTCATATGGTGAAGCCCACTGCCTGATTTTTCCCTCAGACATGATGCCTATCCTGTCCGCGATGGCAAAGGCCTCTGCCTGGTTATGAGTGACAAGAATGGCGGTATGCCCTGTGGCGCGCAGGATATCGCGCACTTCGAATGCCAGGTGTTCCCGCGTATCCACATCCAGGTTTGAAAACGGCTCATCCAGCAACAGCAATTCGGGGGCTGGAGCCAGCGCCCGGGCCAGTGCCACACGTTGCTGCTGGCCGCCGGAGAGTTCATGCGGATAGCTGTCGCCGGCACCTGCAAGCGCTACCAGTTCCAGCATTTCGGCGACGCGCGCACCTTGCTCCGCCTTGTGCTGCCGCCGCAGCCCGAAAGCCACGTTCTGCGCCACCGTCAGGTGCGGGAACAATGCGTAATCCTGAAACATCATGCCGACACGGCGCAGTTCCGGCGTGACGAGGCGTGATGGCGTTGAAATCTGAACGCCGTCCAGCGAGATGCTGCCGCTGCGCACCGGCTCAAAACCCGCAATGGCACGCAGTACGGTGGATTTGCCGCAGCCCGATGCACCCAGCAGGCAACCGATGTCGCCCCGTGCCAGTTCGAGTGACAGGCTACGCACGACCTCGTGCAGGCCGTCAGGCATTTCATAGGCAAGGTGGATGTCGTCGATAACAAGCAATGCGGACATTTTTTTAGCGACCCATTTTCAGATTTGTGCGCGCGAGCAGTATCACTGGCAGCAAGCCAGCGGCGACGATGGCCAGTGCGGCTATTGCACCGTCCTCGTAACTGCCCCGGGCAGCGTCAGCATAAAGCCAGGTCGCCAGCGTGTCGAAGTTCATCGGGCGCAGCAACAGCGTGACGGGCAGTTCTTTCATCGTGTCCACGAACACCAGCAAGGCCGCAGCTGCCAGTGCCGGACGGAGCAGCGGAAGATGTACACGCCGCAGCGTTCCGCCCGCAGTCTCGCCAAGCAGGCGCGAAGCCTGCTCCAGTGATGGCGGGATCCGCGTCAGGCCGGCCTCAATGCCGCCCGTCGAGATAGCCAGGAAACGAATGACATATGCGATTACAAGTGCGCTCATCGAGCCCATCAGGAACAGGCCGCTGTGGCCGGTAACAAAGCCCCAGGCGCGGTCAATCATCAGTAGCGGCGTTAGCAGGCCTATGGCCAGCACTGTGCCTGGCACGGCGTAGCCCAGGCCGGCAATGCGGGCGCAGGCACGTGGGAAGTCAAAACCATTGTCAGAGCGGAGTGTTCGCGCCGCCCATGCCACAGCCAGACCGCACAGCAATGTCAGTATGGTTGCCGCCGTTGCGGCGACCAGTGTATTGCGCAGGCCGGCGAGCAGCTGTGCGGACACCCCGCCCGTCAGGTGCAGGCGTTTGAAAGTCTCGGACACAAGATACGCCGCCGGAGCACAGAAACCTATGATCACCGGCAGGGCGCCAACGACAAGAGCCAGCAGGGCTTGTACGCCAACGAGCCTTTGGGGTTGCATGGGCCGCATGCGCTGCGTGCCCGAGAAGCGTTGCCGTTTGCGCCCATGGCGCTCCAGCAGGATCAGGCCGATCACGATGACCAGCATGGCCAGGGCAATTTGTGCGGCGCCACCCAGATCTGAACGCGTGATCCAGGTGGTGTAGACGGCAACGGTCAGCGTTTGCACGCCCAGGAATTCAGAAGCACCAATATCGTTCAGTGTTTCCAGCAGTGCCAGACTTAGGCCCACGGCGATAGCGGGTCTTGCCATCGGCAATACGACTCGCAAGAACGTTTCCCGGCGGGTGGCACCGAGCGTTCGCGCTGCCTCCAGCAGGCTGGCTGCCTGGCTCATGAACATCACCCGCGTGCTCAGATAAACATACGGGTAGAGCACAAAACCGAGCACAAAAATCGCGCCCTGAATGGAGCGCAGGTCTGGCAGGCGGAACTGGCGCGGATTGTCATAACCCAGCAGCGCTCGCAGTGCGGTCTGCACAGGCCCTATCGGATGCAGGAGGTCCAGGTAGGCATAGGCAACTATGTACGTCGGCACGGCCAGCGGCAATAGCAACGCCCACGAGAGCGTACGCCGGCCAGGGAACTCGTAGGCTGTCACCAGCCAGGCGC
Organism: Pseudomonadota bacterium; assembly: GCA_040388075.1. Classification (GTDB taxonomy): domain Bacteria; phylum Pseudomonadota; class Gammaproteobacteria; order Burkholderiales; family Burkholderiaceae_C; genus Polaromonas. The sequence goes on from JAZKCN010000004.1 coordinate 103,063, forward strand.
TGCCGGTGCCCAGTACTGCTGCCAGTATCCCGACACCCAAAAGCAGCAGTAGGGTATTGAGCAGTGCCTGGGGCAGCACGTGGCTGGCGAGGTGCTGCCAATGCGCCGTGTCGGCTTGCAGTGCAAACCAGACAAGCATGACAAGCGGTGCCAGCACTGCCAGCGCAACCAGTGCAGAGACCAGTGGCAAAAGGCTGCCACCGCGTGGTGATATCAGGTGGCGCAGGCGAGCCCCGTTTTGTCAGATTTTCTGCGCCGTACCGGATGGCGCAGATTTAATTGTCGAATCCGACCTTGTCGACCAGCTGGCTGGCCTGTTTCCGGTATTTGGCAATCTCGGCAACTGACAGTGCATCGGTCTTCAGTGGGCCCAGGGCTGCCATGACCGGGTCAAGTGTCACGTTGGCGCGAATTGGATATTCGTAGTTGCCACGCGCATACATGCTTTGTGCAGGCTCGGAGACGAGGTATTCGATCAACTTGACGGCATTCGCCTTGTTGGGCGCATTTTTGGCGACAGAGGCGCCGGAGATGTTGACGTGCGTGCCGCCGCCGCTTTTGCCGGTGGCGAAAGTCGGGCGTATCACCTTGATCGCCTCGCCCCATTTGCGGCCGTCGCTGCCCGCAGCCGCATTGCGCATCTGGCCGACGTAGTAGGCATTCGCCACACCGATATCGCAGATGCCGCCCAGGATGTCGCGAGCCACGTCACGGTCGCCACCGCCGGCCTTGCGGCCCAGGTTGGCCTTGACGCCGCGCAGCCATTTTTCGGTTTCGGCCTCACCGTCGTGTGCAATCTTGGCTGCCACCAGTGCGGTGTTGTAGGGGTGCTGACCAGCGCGAATGCAGACTTTGCCCTTGAACTTGGGGTCGGCCAGGTCTTCATAGCTCAGTTTGTCCAGCTTCGAGTCTTTCTGCACGTAGATGACGCGGTCGCGTTGCGACAACGCAAACCACTGGCCGTTTGCATCGCGCAAGTTGGCTGGCAGCGTTCTTTCAAGCACTGCAGATTTGACCGGCTGCGTCACGCCGCCATCAACCAGGTCGACGAGGTTGCCGATGTCCACAGCCATCAACACGTCGGCCGGAGAGCGTGTGCCTTCGCTTTTGACCCGCTCCAGCATGCCGTCTTTCAGGAATACCGTATTGACCTTGACACCGCTTTCCTTGCTGAAAGCGTCCAGCAGCGGCTGGATGAGGCCAGGTTCACGGGTTGTGTAGACGTTGACTTCTTCCGCCGCCATCGCAAGACCTGAGGCCAGCAGGCTGGCTGCAACTGCGCAGCAGCGCGCGGTGGACGATATCAATGATCCTGAACGCATGAAATCCCTCTGAAAGTGATGATGTGCCGCGATTATATTTTGCGAATGAGAATAGTTATCGTTTTCCCCGTCAAAAAAATGGGGCATTCAGAAACCTTTCACAAGGCAAGGGCTGCCAGTTCCCTGCACTAGCGCAGGAAGGCGTCAAAGCCCGTTTTAAGTATCAGTGCGCTGACCACGACGATGAACACGATGCGCACAAAGCCCGCGCCGTGTTTGAGTGCAAGACGGGTGCCCAGCAGGCTGCCCACGACGTTGGCGACGGCCATCGTCAACGCGAAATGCCACCACACGTGGCCCTTGTAGGCAAAAAGGGCAAGCGCGGCCAGATTGGTTGCCGTGTTCAACAGCTTGGCAGAGGCCGACGCGTTCAGAAAGTCATAACCCAGCCAGCGCACAAACAGGAATACAAAAAAACTGCCAGTCCCGGGCCCGAAAAATCCGTCATAAAAGCCCAGCACCAATCCGATGCAGCAAGCCGCCAGCGTTTCAGCGTGGCCACTGTAGCGGGGGGTGTGGGTGCGGCCCATGTCTTTTTTGACAAGGGTGTAGATCAGCACCATCACCAGTACAAACGGCAGGATTTTCCTCAAAAATCCGCCAGAGATGACGGTGACCAGCCAGGCGCCAGCCAGCGAGCCGGCGAAGCCCACCGCAGCCGCCGGCAGCAAGGCCGACCACCGCATCTCCACCCGGCGGGCAAATTGCGCGGTGGCAACGGCTGTGCCCCATATAGAAGCTCCCTTGTTGACACCAAACAGGGTTGCGGGGTGTGTGGTTGGAAAAACCGCGAACAGCGCCGGCACCAATATCAGGCCTCCGCCCCCGACAATCGAATCCACAAAACCTGCCAGCAACGAGGCGAGGGAGACAATCAGCAATTCCATATGCGGATTGTCTCATCGGGTATCTGGCGGCATATTGGCATTGGTGTTTCGAGGGCCTGCCGGGGTTCGCTTCCGCTTGAGGGATGGATGACGGGCAAAAAAAAGCGCCGGGGTTACCGGCGCTTTTCGTGACAAGGTCTTTTGGTACCTTGCCTGTCTCGTTAATCTGTTCTTGCTTTAATCTTGTGTCTCCTCGGCTCCTCGTCTGAGAGCATCGAGGCTCGTCAGCAAGGTATTCAATGTAGCGCGCGCACTGACATAGTGCATTGGGACTTTCCCGCCCTCGGGAATCCACCAGTCAGACCCCTGAATAAACCTTAAAACAGCGGCAGCCTCTCGCGCGGGCGCTGTATCGCAGGAAATGGGAGCACAGGCACCAGCTTTGAACATCTGGCACGACTTATGCCTGTTGTTACTAATTGTTGACTGACTTTGCTTAGAAAGGCATGCGCTGTATGACTATCAAACGGTTCATTGCAATAGGTTTATGCTTCTGGATGGGGCTGGCTTTCCAGCAGGCTGGTGCCCAGGCGCCGGTGAGTGTGGCGACGACGCCAGCACCTGCACCTGCACCTGCACCTGCACCTGCACCTGCAGCCAGTGTGGCTGCGCCGGCCGCGCTGGCCTCTGATGCCTCTGCGCCTGTGGCACCGCCTCCTGCTGTTGTGGTCCCCGCGCCCGCTCCAGCCGCTGTTGCATCGGCCCCGGCACCTGCCCCGCTTACCCAGCCCGGCCTGGTTGACAGCTCTACCATCAATGGCGCCGATACAGCCTGGATGATGACTTCCACCGCCCTGGTGTTGCTGATGACCTTGCCCGGCATTGCCCTCTTTTATGGCGGCATGGTGCGCCGCAAAAGCGTGCTCAACGTGATGGCCTGTGTGGTGGCTATTTGTGCTGTCGTCAGTATCTTGTGGTTTGCCATCGGGTATTCGCTTGCATTTACACCCGGCAGTGGCGCCTTGGGCCACTGGATCGGCGGCTTTGACCGCGCTGGTTTTGCCGGTCTCGACTACATCAAGGAAAGCGGCAAGGTGGCGGTCAGCCACATCGCGCCGAATATCCCCGAGTCTGTTTACTCGATGTTCCAGCTGACCTTTGCCATCATCACCGCGGCACTGGTGGTTGGCGCGTTTGTCGAGCGCATGCGGTTTTCCGCAGTCGTTATTTTCATGTCCCTGTGGACCATCATTGTTTATGCACCGATTGCCCATTGGGTCTGGGAGCCGAATGGCTGGCTGGCCCGCCTCGGTGTGCTTGACTTTGCTGGCGGCTCCGTCGTCCACGTCAACGCCGGTATCGCAGGGCTGGTGTGCGCCTATGTGCTTGGTCCACGCCGTGGCTACGGCAGTGAGCCATTCACGCCGGTCAACCTCGGCCTGACCATGGCTGGCGCCGGCATGTTGTGGGTTGGCTGGTTCGGCTTCAACGCCGGCTCGGCCGTGGCTTCGGACGGCCGCGCCGGCCTGGCGATGGCAGTAACCCATATCGCTGCGGCGGCAGGCGCGATTTCCTGGATGGCTGCTGAATGGATTGTCCGTCGCCGTCCGTCGCTGCTTGGCCTGTGCTCTGGCCTGGTCGCAGGTCTGGTCGCCATCACACCAGCCTCCGGTTTTGTGTCGCCGCGCGCTGCACTGGTGATTGGTTTGATCGCAGGCGTTGCCTGTTATTGGGGCGCAACCGGCCTCAAGCGCATGCTAAATGCTGACGATTCCCTGGATGTCTTTGGCGTCCACGGTGTGGGCGGTATCGTGGGGTCGCTGCTGACCGGCATATTCGCCAGCAAGACCATTTCCGGTGCTGATGTCAGCTTGCTGAACCAGTTCATAGGTGCCGGCTCAGTCGCCCTGTACAGTTTGTTCATGACGGGTGTTGCCCTCTGGATCACCTCGTTGATCGTGAGCTTGCGGGTCGGCGAAACATCCGAAACCGACGGGCTTGATATTTCCCAGCATGCGGAGCGCCTGGGCAGCTAGCAGACGGTCGTTTTGTACTTGACGATGAAGGAGTACCACCATGGCTTCCAGTGAAAAAATTGCCATTGCAGCCCACCTGCATGTGCTGCTTCGCCGCAAGACCGGGCGGGTAACCGATACCGAGTGGATGGCCAGCAATGCCGAATACGCCGCCGAGATCACGCGTTTTGCGCGTGAGAAGGCAGTTGAAGACGGTCACGCAGACCTTGCCGCATGGGCGGACAAGCTCGAGGAGATCATGGGAACGCCCGATCCCAAGCACCGTGTTCCGCTGGTCAAGATGGTCTCCGATGCGGTCAAGCACGGGACCCCGGTGCTGGGAGCGGCACCCGTGCCGGACAGGCAGAGTTCCCAGTCGGTCAACACAGAAGAAGAGGTCTATCCGGAGTCCGGGTTTATCGAGTCCACGTTCGGCGTGATTTTTGGCGAGCACGATCCCAACAAGCCTAAAAAGCCGGTGGATCCCAATGCGCCTCGCTATGTAAAAGGTCTGCGCTAGTCGTTGCTGCACCCGTATCCCCCGCCAAAGCCCCGCCGTTTATGACGCCGGGGCTTTTTCTCTTTCCGCAGCCTTTTGTAGTTACTGCTCTCTAGGGTAAGTCCTTAAGGTTTGGTCCGGGAAAGCGGTTGTATTGGTTATTACGTATAACCATAATCGGCCTGTTACCGAACCCGCCACCTGACAAATGACTACCCAAGACCTTCAACTCGACATGCATGGCCCTGTGGCCGTTGTACGCCTTGCGCGTCCCGCCAAGCGCAATGCGCTGGGTGATGCTCTCATCCTCGCCCTGCGCAAACTCTTCGAAAACCTGCCAGCGCAAACACGTGCCGCCGTGCTGTGTGGCGACGGTGAACATTTTTGCGCCGGCCTCGACCTCAGCGAACTGAAAGAGCGCGATGCCGGCCAGGGTCTGCACCATTCGCGCATGTGGCACGCCGCGCTGGAGCGTATCCAGTACGGGCAGGTGCCGGTGATTGCCGCCTTGCACGGCGCCGTGGTTGGCGGCGGGCTTGAACTGGCCAGCGCCTGTCACATACGCGTGGCTGATGCCACCACCTTTTACGCCTTGCCCGAAGGATCGCGCGGCATATTTGTGGGCGGTGGCGGTGCAGTGCGGATTCCCAGGCTGATAGGCGCGGCCCGGATGACAGACATGATGCTGACCGGCCGCGTTTACAGCGCAGAAGACGGTGAACGCATCGGCATGGCCCAGTACCTGGTGCCTGAAGGCCAGGCATTCGACAAGGCACTGGAGCTTGCGAAGCGCGTGGCTGAAAACGCGCCTTTGACCAATTACGCATTGATGCATGCACTGCCGCGTATCGCCGAGCAGCCTGCCGACCAGGGCTTCTTCACGGAAGCGCTGATGGCGGCTGTTGCGCAAAGTGCGCCCGAAGCCAAGGTGCGCGTCAAGGCTTTCCTCGACGGCAAGGCCGCCAAGGTCAAAAAAGCCTGATCCGGAACTATCCATGCAGGCACAAATGCAATCGGAACAGGCGACCGCATTCAGTGCGAGTGCAAAGCCGGCCACGCCCAGATACCGCCCGCTGAAGTTCGGTGTGACACGTGTGCTGCTAACGCAGGGCGATGCCTGCCAATACCTGGAGGCCGACCAGCCTTTGGGCCCGTACGCCAGCCGGATGACAGACCGTTTTGTGCACTGGGCGCAGACCGATCCGCAGCGCAAGCTGTTTGCCCGGCGAGACAAACACACCGATGGCAGCAGCGGCGACTGGCAGTATCTTGATTACGGAAGTGCGCTGGCCGGAGCACGCGCAATTGGCCAGGCGCTGCTGGATCGCGGACTTGGCGTTGAGCGGCCGCTGGTCATCCTCAGCGAAAACGGAATCGAGCACGCGCAACTGGCGCTGGCCTGCATGCTGGTCGGCATTCCCTATTGCCCGGCTTCCCCCGCTTATAGCCTTGTCGCGGCCGATTACGGCAAGCTGCAGCACATCTTCAACACACTGAATCCGGGCCTGGTCTTTGCAGTCGATGGTGCACGTTATGGCAAGGCGCTGCAGGCCGTGGCGCAGGGCATTGAAGTGGTGCTTGCAGATGGCAGCCTTTCCGGCCGCGCGACCACACCCTATCCGGAGTTGCTCAACACAAAAGCCACGCCCCAGGTGGATGCGGCAATGGCGGCCACCGGCCCGGACACCATTGTCAAATTTCTTTTCACCTCCGGTTCCACCAAACTGCCCAAGGCCGTCATCAACACGCACCGCATGTGGTGTGCCAACCAGCAGCAGATGCGGCAGTCCATGCCGGTGCTGACTGAAGAGGCCCCCATACTGGTCGACTGGCTGCCGTGGAATCACACCTTTGGCGGCAACCACAACGTCGGCATGGTGCTGTACAACGGTGGCACGCTGTACATCGACGATGGCAAGCCGGTGCCAGCCCTGATGGGCGAGACACTGCGCAACCTGCGCGAGGTCGCGCCGACCCTCTACTTCAATGTGCCCACCGGATTTGACGCCATTGCCAATGCGATGAAGACGGACGCACAACTGCGTAAAAACCTGCTGTCCAGAGTCCGCATGTTTTTCTATTCGGGCGCAGGGCTGGCGCAGCCCGTCTGGGACAGCCTGCATGCCACACAGGAGGCAGAGATTGGCGAGCGCATTGTGATGGGCACAGGTCTGGGCATGACGGAGTCGTCACCCTTCGCAGTATTTGTGACCAGCCCGAATGTCAGGGCCGGCGATGTCGGCGTGCCTTCGCCCGGCATGCGGCTCAAGCTGGTGCCAGTCAATGGCAAGACCGAAGTACGCTACAGCGGACCCAACATCACACCGGGCTATTGGCGCTCGCCAGAAGCGACCGGCGCAGCCTTCGATGAAGAAGGTTACTTCTGCACAGGCGATGCGGTGAAGTGGATAGACGAGAACGACATTCACCAGGGGCTGAAGTTCGATGGGCGAATTGCCGAAGATTTCAAGCTCGCCACCGGCACCTTCGTCAGTGTCGGGCCGCTGCGCGCAAAAATCATTGTGACCTGCGCACCCTATGTGCAGGACGTGGTGCTCACCGGCATCAACCTGCATGAAGTCGGTGCGCTGGTTTTCCCCAGCGCGGCCATGCGTACGCTGGCTGGCCTGGAGGCCAGCGCCCCGCTGCGCGAAGTGCTTGACAGCGATGTGGTGGCCGCACATTTCCAGAAGCTCCTCAATGAGTTGGCCGCAACTGCCACCGGAAGTGCCAACCGTATTGCCCGTCTGCACCTGATGCACGAGCCGCCATCACTCGACAAAGGCGAGGTAACCGACAAGGGCTCGATCAACCAGGCCGCCGTGTTGATGCACCGTGCGGCGCTGGTAGATGGCCTCCATGCCGGTAGCCTCTCCCCTATCTTCACGCCCACCGCAAAACGCCAAGAATGAAAACCAAAGGATTTTTCTCTGCCTTCGATGACGTCTGGATGCTGGACGGCATGCGCACGCCCATGGTCGACTACTGCGGCGCACTCGGCCACCTGTCGCCCACTGACCTCGGCATCAAGGCAGCGCGCGCAGCCCTGAACAAGGCGGGCATTGAAGGTGCCGACATTGATTCGGTGATTGCCGGCAACATGGCGCCCGGCGACTTTGACCAGTTCATGCTGCCTCGACATATCGGCCTGTATGCAGGTGTGCCGGTAGAAGTAACAGCCATCATGGTGCAACGCATTTGCGGCACCGGCTTTGAGCTGTTTCGCCAGGCAGGCGAGCAGATCCAGAGCGGCGCTGCAGAGATGGCGCTGGTCGTGGGTTCCGAAAGCATGACGCGCAACCCGATTGCAGCGTTTGACCACCGCACCGGTTTCAAGCTCGGCGCGCCTGTCGGCTTCAAGGATTTCATGTGGGAGGCGCTGAAGGATTCCGCTGCTGGCATCAACATGATCCAGACCGCGGAAAACCTGGCGAAAAAATACGGCATCACACGCGAGCAGGTGGATGAATTTGCGTCGTCTTCCTTTGCAAAGGCAGTAGCCGCGCAGCAGTCCGGGTTTCACGCCGGCGAAATTGCACCGGTGGTTAACGAGAAGTTCGAACTTGATGGCTACGCGCCGCGCAGCATACGCCTGCAGGGGAAAGCCAGCGAGGTGGCCGGCGATACGCATGCCCGCATCTCGTCTGTCGATGTGCTTGCCAAACTGCGCCCGGTTTATGAAGGTGGCGTGCAGACCGGCGGCAACAGCTCTGCGCTGGTCGATGCGGCTGCTGCGGCCGTCGTCGCTTCAGGCGAACGCATGAAAGCCTGGGGCAAAAAACCATTGGCGCGTGTGATCGCTGCAGCCGTTGTCGGTGTGCCGCCAGAGATCATGGGCATAGGCCCGGCGCCTGCCATACGTTTGCTGCTGGAGCGTTGTGGCCTGACGCTGGACCAGATTGGGCGTTTTGAAATCAATGAGGCGCAGGGCGCGCAGACGCTGGCGGTGGCGCGCGAGCTTGGCCTGGACACCGACAGGCTCAACGTCAACGGCGGCGCCATTGCACTGGGCCACCCACTGGCTGCGACTGGTGTCAGGCTCACCATTACCCTGGCGCGCGAGATGCAGCGCGCCCATGTACGCTACGGCATTTCTTCGGCCTGTGTTGGTGGTGGGCAGGGCATTGCGCTGCTGCTTGAGAACCCCGATGCTGCGGCATCCTGAAAGACCGGCATGAGCAAAACCGTTATCTATGAATTCCCCGTCACCTTCGGTGATTGCGATCCGGCGGGCATTGTGTTTTACCCCAACTTCTCGCGCTGGATGGATGCCTCCTCGCTCAATTTTTTCGTCATGTGCGGAGTACCCACATGGAAAGAACTGGTCAAGACCACCGGCATCATCGGCACGCCATTGCTCGAGATCAACACAAAATTCAGCAAGCCCGCAAGCTACGGCGATGTGCTGCAGATCCACACCAGCGTTGAAGAGTGGCGCGGCAAGGCTTTCATGCAGCGCCACATCGTGCGGCGCGGCGACGACCTGATTTGTGAAGGCACCGAGATGCGCGCCTTCTGCATACGCCACCCGGATGATCCGTCCCGCATCAAGGCCATCCCGGTGCCCGACGACATTCGCCAGAAGTGCAGCTGATTTTTTCGTGACCCCAACTACAAGGAGACAAGCCATGCCAGTTCATCAAACCCGCCGCCATTTCATCCACACCGGCGCAGCCCTCGCTGCTGCTGCCGCCTACTCGCCAGCCTTCGTGCTGGCGCAGTCGCTGGAGCAGGTCAAGATTCTTTACGGCTTTCCGGCTGGCAGCGCCGGTGATATCTGCGCGCGACGCGTTGGCGACAAGATGGGTGGTACCAGCTATACCAAAAACAACGGTGTGGTCGAAACCAAAGCCGGTGCCGGCGGCCGCATTGCGCTGGAAGGGCTGAAGATTGCCCCGGCCGATGGCTCGGTACTGGCGATGACGCCGTTTTCCTGCATGTCGCTGTACCCGCACATCTACAGCAAGCTGTCTTACGACCCTGTAAAAGACTTTGTTGCCGTTGGAACAGCTTCGATGATTCACCACGGTTTTGCTGTCGGGCCGCTGGTGCCTGCTACTGTAAAAAACGTGAAGGACTTCCTCGCCTGGGCCAAGGCCAATCCAAAAGACGCAAGCTATGGCTCGCCTGCTGCAGGCTCCACACCGCACTTCATCGCTGCATTGCTTGGCCTGAACAACGGCGTTGACCTGAAGCACATCGCTTACCGCGGCTCGGTGCCCGGCGTGACTGATGTGGTCGGCGGCCAGCTGGCATCCATGTGCTGCCCTCACGGCGACATGATCGCCAACCACAAGGCCGGCAAGCTGCGCATCCTGGCAACATCTGGCAAACAGCGCTCGGCCTTTGTCCCTGACGTGCCTACCTTTGCCGAGCAGGGTTTTGCTGACCTGACCGTTGAAGAATGGTTTGGTTTTTACGCACCAGCCAGAACGCCTGCCGCAGTCGTGGCTGCAGCCAATGCCGCCATCAATGCAGCCACCAAAGACAAGGGCGTGATCGATTCGCTGACTGTTGTCGGGCTGATTCCCTATGGCGGCACTGCAGAAGAAATGGCCCGCAGCCAGAAGGTCGAGTTTGACCGCTGGGGTCCGCTGATCAAAAAGATCGGCTTCACCGCGGAATCCTGATGCCGGGGGTGCATTGCATAATCGGTGCACCCCACAGCCTCAGTAAAAGTCCGCAAAGATTCCATGCCGGCGAAATCCGAAAAAGACCCTGCCGTAGACCAGGTCGACAGCAGTTATCTCGAGACGCTGATGGGCTACAACGCCACGCGTGCGTCGCTCAAGGTCATCGAGCTGTTCACCAAACGGATGGCGGTGTATGACCTGCGGCATGTGGACTTCTCCATCCTGTCCATCATCATGCACAACCCCGGCATCACCTCGCGCCAGCTGTGCGGCGTGCTCAGCATCCTGCCGCCCAACCTGGTTGGCAAGATCAGCCTGATGGAAAAACGTGAACTCGTCAGCCGACGCCCGCACCCGCAGGACGGGCGCGCCGCAGGCCTGTACCTGACGGAGACCGGCGCCAAACTGATGGCCGATGCAGAGCGTACGGCCACTGCACTTGAAGACGATGTGACACAAAAGCTCAGCACTGCGGAAAAAAAGACGCTGATGCGCCTGCTGCAGAAAATTTACCTCTAGCTCACGCGCTGATCCAAGTTGATGCTTTTGAAGCAGAGATGACTGCTATAAATTAAATAGCATGTCGCGCTAGTCCACATTGGTCTAAAGGCCGATTTGATAGTCAAAAACGGCCTTTTTTAGTGATTTTTGGCTCTTTTGGAACCGTCTGGCAGCCTCAAACCCTCAAAACAGGCTAAAAACGCAAAATCTTGATGTATACATCAAGATTTTGCGTTCAGGGCCTAAAGGAGCCAGTCAGCCCTCAAACGCCAGCCTGAATCCACTCCGCGGCCTTCTCCGCAATCATCAGCGTCGGCGAGTTGGTGTTGCCGCTGGTGATCAGCGGCATCACACCCGCATCGACCACGCGCAGGCCCTTGATGCCGCGCACGCGCAGGTGTGAGTCGACCACTGCCATCACGTCATCATCCCTGCCCATTTTGGTGGTGCCCACCGGATGGAAGATGGTGGTGGCGATGTCGCCCGCGAGTCGCGCCAGCTCTTCGTCGCTCTGGAACTGCACACCTGGCTTGAATTCTTCCGGCTGGTACTTGGCCAGCGCACTCTGGCTGACGATCCTGCGTGTCACGCGCAGCGAGTCGGCGGCGACCTTGCGGTCTTCGGCCGTGCTCAGGTAGTTGGGCGCAATCGCCGGTGCGTCTTCAAAACGCGGCGTCTTGATGTGCACGGTGCCGCGGCTGGTCGGGTTCAGGTTGCAGACACTGGCCGTGAAGGCGTTGAAGCCGTGCAGCGGCTCGCCAAAGGCTTCCAGCGACAGCGGCTGCACGTGATACTCGATGTTGGGATAGGGCTGGTCGGGCGAACTGCGGGTGAAGGCGCCGAGCTGTGATGGCGCCATGCTCATCGGCCCGGTTTGTTTGAACGCATATTCGAGCCCGATGCGCGCCTTGCCCCACAGCGATGAGGCCATGGTGTTCAGCGAAAGGCCCCACTTTTTGTCGCCCTGCACCTTGTAGACCGAGCGTATTTGCAGGTGGTCCTGCAGGTTGGCGCCCACGCCGGGCAGGTCCTGCACCACCGGGATGCCGTGCTGCTGCAGCAGTGCGCCGGGGCCAATGCCCGACAGTTGCAGTATTTGCGGCGAGTTGATGGCGCCGGCGCACAACAGCACCTCGCCGATCAGGCCGCGATCCTTGCCCGAGTCGCGGGTCGCGTAGGCCGTCACGCGCTCGCTGCCGGTCCATACCTCGACACCCGTACAGCGCTTGCTACCGTCGGCCTGCTCTTCCACCACCAGTTTGCAGACCTGTGCGCTATTCCACAGCTCGAAGTTGGGGCGTGCATAGCAAGCCGGCCGCAGGAAGGCTTTGGCCGTGTTCCAGCGCCAGCCGGCTTTCTGGTTGACCTCGAAGTAACCAACGCCTTCGTTGTTGCCTCGGTTGAAATCGTCTGTTGCCGGTATGCCGGCCTGGACGGCGGCTTCGGCAAATGAATCCAGGATGTCCCAGCGCAGGCGCTGCTTTTCGACCCGCCATTCGCCGCCTGCGTTGCGGTGGCGCAGTATCTTCTGATAAGGCACGCTCTTGTCCTGCATCAGCGAAGGCGCAGTACCGCGTGCGCCGTGAAAGGCGTCTGCGCCCTTGTAGTGGTCTTCATGCAGCTTGAAGTGCGGCAGCGAATTTTCCCAGCGCCAGCTCATGTCACCTGTCAGGTGCGCCCACTCGTCGTAGTCGCGTGACTGGCCGCGCATGTAGATCATGCCGTTGATGCTGGAGCAGCCGCCCAGCGTTTTGCCGCGCGGGTAGCGCAGCGAGCGGCCATTGAGACCGGCGTCGGGCTCGGTGTTGTACAGCCAGTCGGTGCGCGGGTTGCCAATGCAGTACAGGTAACCGACCGGTATGTGGATCCAGTGGTAGTCGTCCTTGCGGCCCGCTTCTATCAGCAGCACCTTCTTTGTTGCGTCTGCACTCAGCCGGTTGGCAAGCAGGCAGCCTGCGGTGCCCGCGCCAATGATGATGTAGTCGAAGACGTGATCGCTGTCCGGGGTGTTGTCTTGCATGAAAGTTTGTCTCGTGTTTTTGTAGATACCGTCGCCCGGCATTTTGCCTGTGCTGCCCAACACCAGGCTGACCGTCATTCCGGGCACCCGGCAAGCTGCAGGATGACATCGCTTTTCCCTTTGTAGGACGCCTGCCAGACCGCATTTCTGCTGGCTGGTTTTATGCTTTCACCAGTTACCATGGCATTTTTGTGCCATGCGCAGGCCCCAGGCGGGGACTGGCAAAACCTGCATTCGCCCTGCTTTTAGAGGTCTATGGCTCCATCCACACCACGCATCGAACAACAGGACACGCCCCAGGGCCGTACCCTGGTCCTTCAGGGCGCGTGGACAGCCGCTGACCTTACCGGCAAGCCGGTGTGGGATGCGGTCACGGCCCAGCTCAAGAGCCTGGATGCAGGGAGCGCATCGGCATGGAACCTCACTGCCGTTGAAAAACTCGACTACCTCGGCGCGCAGCTGCTGTGGAACCAGTGGGACCGCCAATGGCCCACAAACATTGAAATCGACGACAGCCAGCGTGCGGTGCTGGAGACAGTCGCAAAATTCCCGGCCGCACCTGTCAGGGAAAACACCACCGACTGGCAGGCCCCGGTATTGGCGCTCGGCGAACGGCTGCTGTCGTTTGCTGATCACCTCAAGTCGCTGACCCGGTTGATAGGCCAGTTGCTGCTCGATATCCTGCGGCTCATACGCCATCCGCAGGAAGCGCCGCTTCGGGATTTTTCGGGACACCTGTACCACATAGGTGCCACGGCGCTGCCCATCACGGCGCTGGTCGGTTTTTTGATTGGTGTGGTGCTGGCCTACCTGATGTCGCAGCAATTGCGGCAGTTTGGTGCCGATGCCTTCATCGTCAACATCCTCGGCATTTCGCTGATACGCGAACTCGGGCCAGTCCTGGCCGCCATCCTGATTGCCGGGCGTTCCGGCTCCGCCATCACGGCGCAAATCGGCGTGATGCGCGTGACCGAAGAGCTCGATGCCATGCGTGTGATGGGCATCGCCAAGGGTTTTCGCCTGGTCATGCCGCGCGCGCTGGCGCTGGCGATTGTCATGCCGCTCATCAGCGTCTGGACCACGATTGCCGCGCTGGTTGGCGGCATGCTCGCGGCCGATGTGGCGATGGATGTCACGCCCTCGTTTTTCATCAACGCACTGCCTGCCGCCGTGCAACTGTCCAATCTGGTATTGGCCACCTGCAAGTCAGTGGTGTTTGGTTTGCTGATCGCGCTCATCGGTTGCCACTTCGGTCTGCGGGTCAAACCAAACACCGAGAGCCTTGGCCAGGGCACGACCGCATCGGTGGTTACGTCCATCACCGTCGTCATCCTTGTTGATGCGCTGTTTGCGGTCCTCTTCAAGAATATTGGCATATGAGCGATCCCGTCGTCGAGATCAAAAAACTCTGGACCGTCTTCACCAACGGCGACAGGGAGTCGGTCGTGCACAAGGACCTCGACCTGACTGTCGAGCAGGGTGAGGTGCTGTCGCTGGTCGGTGGCTCGGGCACCGGCAAGACGGTGCTGCTGCGCCAGATACTCGGGCTGGAAAAACCGAGCAAGGGCCAGATCACGGTGCTGGGGCGCCCCGCAGAAGAGCTGGGCAAGCGCGGTGCGGCGACACGCGTCGGCATGCTGTTCCAGCAAGGCGCGCTGTTTTCTGCGTTCACCGTTCTTGAGAACATCGCCTTTCCGCTGCGCGAGTTGAAGACCCTGCCGCAATCGCTGGTGCGCGATGCGGCCATGGTCAAGCTGCAGATGGTGGGCCTGGGCCCTGAAGTGGCAGACAAGATGCCCAGCGATTTGTCGGGCGGCATGATAAAGCGCGTGGCGCTGGCGCGTGCACTCATCATGGATCCGCCGCTGTTGCTGCTCGACGAACCGACCGCAGGGCTTGACCCTGAAAGTTCGGACAGTTTTTGCCTGTTGCTGCGCGCCTTGCACCGCGACATGGGCCTGACTGTGGTGATGGTCACGCATGACCTGGACACGCTGTTTGAACTGAGCACGCGCATAGCCGTGCTGGCAGAACAAAAAGTCATCATCAACGATGTACCGAAAGAGGTGGTGGCTTTCCCCCATCCTTTCATTCATGAATTTTTCCTCGGTGAGCGGGGCCAGCGCGCGATGGAGTTATTGCGCGAGTACCCGTTTGCCGTGTAGCGCAGAAAAGTAAAAGAGAGGTTTTCAAAAATGGAAAACAAAGCCCATGCCATGGTCGCCGGCGCATTTGTGCTGGTGGTCACTGCCCTGCTGGCGCTGCTGGCCGTCTGGCTGATGCGCGACAACACCGAACGCGACCTGTACGAGATGAGTACCTCGGAAATCATCTCCGGCCTGCAGCCGCAGGCAGCCGTGCGTTTTCGCGGCGTACCGGTTGGCAAGGTCGAGTTCATTGGCTTTGACCACAAGATCAAGGGCAATGTGCTGGTGCGGGTGTCTATCGAGCGCGGCACGCCAGTGACGAAGTCGGTGTTTGCCACGGTGTCGTCGCAGGGCGTGACCGGCCTCGGTTTCATCCAGCTCGACGACAAGGGTGGTTCTGCCGAACTGCTGGTGCCCAACGACAGCGATCCACCGCGCATCCCGTTGCAACCGGGCGGCATAGACAAACTGCTCAAGCGTGGCGAAGTCATCATGGAGCAGATCGAACAGGCCAGTAAGAGCCTGAACAAGATGCTGTCGCCTGAAAACCAGCAGTCATTCAACACGGCGCTGACGGAATTTGGCGAGGCGGCAGGCAGTGTCAACAAGCTTGCCAAAGGCCTGGAGCCGACAGTGGCTTCATTGCCTGCACTGTCGCGCGACGCGAGCGCGACGCTGAAATCCATCCGCACCACCACCGACGAAGTCGGCGTTACCGCGAAACGCCTGAATGAAAAAGGCGGCCCGCTCGACAAGCTGTCCGAAGGCGGGGCTGCGCTGGCTGCAGGCGTTGAAACTTTCAGCGCAGCCACTCTGCCAAAACTGAGCGAAGTGGCTGATGAAACCGCCCGCACGATGCGCCAGTTGCGGCGCACCGTCAATGCGGTGGACGACAACCCGCAATCGCTGATCTTCGGCAATGGCCCGCCTTTGCCTGGTCCGGGCGAACCCGGCTTTTCCGCAAACGGCGCAGCAGGAGCGAAAAAATGAAAACCCCATCAGCCTTCATCCCTGAAAAAACAGTTTCGGCCCTGCGCTGTGGCGGCGCCGCCCTGTTGCTGGCATTGCTGGCGGCCTGTTCCGGCCTGCCCGACAAACCCACCCGTGCGCTGATGTACGACTTCGGTCCAGGGCCACTCGTCACGCAGCCGAGTACGCGCCAGGCGCCGCTGCCGCCGCTGGCCATCGACGACATCAGCACTTACGGCGGCGCCATTGAAAACATGTCCATCCTTTACCGGCTGGCCTATGCTGATGAACAGCAACTGCGACCGTACTCGCAGGCCCGCTGGAGCATGCCACCCGCTCAGCTGATACGCCAGCGCATGCGCGAAAAACTCAGCCAGCGCCGTGCCGTTTTTAACGCCGGCGAAGGCGCGGCGCTCAACCGCAGCCAGAATGCCGTGCTGCCTTTGCTACTCAAGGTTGAGCTGCAGGAGTTCAGCCAGCTGTTCACCGCACCCGAGACCAGCGTCGGCCTGGTGCGTTTGCGCGCCACGCTGATCGATGTGACACCGGCCGGCGAAAAACTGCTCGCGCAGCGCAACGTCATCGTGCAGCGCGCGGCGCCCAGCAGCGATGCACCCGGCGGTGCACGCGCACTGACCGCTGCTACCGATGCCGCCATCGAGGAAATTGACCAGTGGCTACAACAGACGCCGGGTCGCTAGAAGGCCGGCCGCAGGGCCAGCCGCGTTCGGCATCTGCCGCGCTGGCAGATGCCGGCCACAGTGCTGCGCGCGCCAAATCGCTGGAAGAGCAACTGCGCGATGCCGGCCTCGAACCGCTGGGCCCGTGTGAGCGCCTGAGCAGCTACGGCGAGGTCTTTTTGCGCACAGCCCCATTGCTGCAGGACCTGACGGCTGCAGAAGTGGACATCCTTGGCTCGGCGATGATTTTTATACGCGCCGAAGCCGGCCAGCCGCTGATCCGCGAAGGCGAGGCCGGCGACTGGATGATGGTGCTGCTCAAGGGCACGGTCGATGTCACCAAACGCGTGGAGCCGCGCAGCGAAGAGCTACCCGGGCCTTCCACCGATGTGGCTGATGATGCTGCGGAAAAAACCGGACCGCCGCAAGAAAAGATGTCGCGCATCGCTGTGGTGCAGCGAGGCGCAGCGGTCGGTGAGATGTCCATGCTCGACAGCGAGCCGCGTTATGCCAGCTGCACAGCCATCGAGGCAATTGAAGCCGGCGTGCTGGGCCGCCGCGCCATCGCCCTGCTGATTCGTGACCATCCCGCCGTCGGTGCCAAGCTGCTGGTGAAGATCACGCAGCTGATGGCGCAGCGGCTGCGCAATACCAGCAACCAGCTGGTGAAGTTGCTGGGAAAGAAATAGGTACACCCCTATCGGGGCTCACTGCGTGTAGCCCCTCTTCTCCTTGCAGGGGACGGTGGCTGCTGACCGGCCAAGCCGGACCTGCGGCCCCCGCTGTCGTTGGACCTGATTTTTTTAGCCGCCGCGGAGCAGCAACGGAAACAGCTTGCCCAGGCCATCGGCCATCACTTCGACTGCCAGCGCAGCCAGGATCAGACCCATCAAACGCGTCATCACATTGATGCCGGTTTTGCCGAGCACACGCGCAATCGGCTCTGCCAGTGCAAAGCAAATGGCTGTCGCAAGACCGATCACGATGCCGTAAATAACCAGCGTGCCGAGTTGCACCACCGTCTGTGCCTTCTGCGCGTAGATGACGACGGTAGACATGGTGGCCGGGCCGGTGAGCAGTGGAATCGTCAGCGGTACGACGGCGATGCTGGCGCCCATGGCAGCTTTCTCGGCGCCGTCTTCCATCTCGTTGGTCAGCGGTTTGGCCTCGGCCGGCTGAGCGTTCAGCATGTTCATCGAGCTGATCAGCAGCAGCATGCCTCCGCCGACCTGGAAGCTGGCCAGCGAGATGCTGAAAAAGTCGAGGATTTTCAGGCCCAGCAGCGCGCTGATGGCGATCACCAGGAATGCGCTGAATGATGAAATCAGGATGGTGCGCTTGCGCTGCGCGCTGGAAAACCCCTGCGTGTAGTGAATAAAAAATGGCACGATGGCCAATGGGTTCACGATGGCCAGTAGGGTAATCAGCGGCTTGAAATCCATGGCTGACTCTATTCTTCGGGCAAAAAGATCAGCCGGGGCCGCAGCGCAGGGCCGCCCCAAGCAAGGCCCTTCCCCTTGCGGGGCAGAGAGCTACACGCAGTGAGCGAACGTGGGGGCTTCATCTAGCGGGCTCCTGCGATGTCCAGCAAGGCGCCATTGGTATACGCCGATTTTTCAGACAACAGCCAGATGATCGACTCAGCCACTTCGTTTGCGGTGCCGGCGCGCTTCATCGGCAGTTGTGGTGCCATGTCTGTAGCGCGGTTGGGCAGGCCGCCGGATGCATGGATGTCGGTTTCGATAATGCCGGGCCGCACCGCGTTGACACGAATGCCTTCGGCCGCCACTTCTTTTGACAGCCCCAGCGTGAAGGTGTCTATCGCACCCTTGGCGGCTGCGTAATCGACATAGCTGCCCGGCGATCCCAGCCGCGCGGCAGCACTGGAGACATTGACGATGGCGCCGCCTTCACCACCGTACAGCGTGCTCATGCGTTTGATGGCCTCGCGTGCGCACAGGAAGGAGCCGAAGACGTTGATCTCGAACATGCGTTTGAGCCGCGCCAGTGTCATGCCATCGACACGCGAATTGACATCCACCACACCAGCGTTGTTGACCAGCGCGCTCACCCGGCCGAATTTGGCGTCGAGCTTCTCAAACATCGTCACGACCTGCTTCTCGTCGGACACATCGGCCTGCACGGCCATGGCCTGGCCGCCGCTGCCGCGAATCTGCCGCACCACTTCATCGGCAGCCAGCGAGTTGCTGGCGTAGTTGACGGCGACGGCATACCCTTCGCGGGCGGCCAGAAGGGCGGTTGCAGCGCCTATGCCGCGCGAGCCGCCGGTGATCAAGACTGTTTTTGACAAGGGTCACTCCTGCAAAGATGGCCAATCCGATGTAAAAACAGCGGTTGGGTCCCGGCTACTCTACTTCATTGAGCCTGGCTTCGCGGGCATTTTTCAATTCATCAGGAGCAAACACACATGGGTAAATTCATCGACCTCACATCCGCCGACGGCTTCAAGTGCCCCGCCTATGTGGCTGAGCCACAGGGCAAGGCCAAAGGTGCGATGGTGGTGCTGCAGGAAATTTTCGGCGTCAATTCGCACATCCAGCAAGTGACCGACCGCTTCGCCGAGCAGGGTTATTACGCGATTGCACCGCAGATGTTCGAGCGTGTTGAAAAGGGCGTGGACACCGGCTACAACGAAGCCACGATGAAGTCCGGCATTGCGCTGAAGGCCGCCGTGATGGCCTTGCCCGACAACGCGATCATGAAGGACATCCAGGCCGCGATTGACCACGCTGCCAAGACGTCCGGTGGCAAGGTCGGTGTGATTGGTTTTTGCTTCGGCGGCCTGCTGGCCTGGCGTTCGGCAGCGATGCTCAACGGCCTGAGCGCAGCCGTGCCTTACTACGGCGGCGGCATGGTGGCGGATGAAGAAATCGCCCGCCAGCCCAAGTGCCCGGTGATGGCCCATCTGAGTGACCACGACCACTCGGCACCGATGGAAGGCGTGAACAAGCTGATCAAGGCGCATCCCGAAGTGACGGTGCACGTGTACAACGCCGACCACGGTTTCAACTGCGACCAGCGCGGCGCATTCAACGCCGAAGCCGCGACGCAGGCGCGCGAGCGCACGCTGGCTTTCCTGGCCAAAAACCTGGCCTGAGCGGGCATGCGGGCGCTGCTTCCCCTGCGTGTGCTGGCCTTGCTGGCGGCCGCGGCCGGTGCAACGGCGGCCCGCGCTGCTGACTACACCGGTCCGCTGTTCGACACGCACATGCACTACAACGTGGAAGCAGCCAACGGCCCGCATCCGATAGCGGACGTACTGGCGCGCATGCAGCGCAATGGCGTGAAGGCGGTGGTGTCCAACTCACGGCCCAACGACGGCACCAAGGCGCTGGCCGCATCGGATGCGACACGCAAGGCCGGCGTTGCGGTTGTGCCGTTCATCCGCCTGTACCGCAACCGCGCCGACTATGACAACTGGTTTCGCGACGAGACCATCTACACCATGGTCGAGACCGAGTTTGCGCGTGGCGTTACCGGTGACCAGGCCGGGCCGTACAAGGGCATAGGCGAGTTCCACCTGTATGACAGCGCCAATGCGAATGGGCCGGTGGCCAGAAAGCTGATGCAGTTTGCGGCGAAAAACAAGCTCGCGGTGCTGGCGCATGTCGACGACACGGCGATTGACCTGCTGATGGCGCATGCCAGTGATGCCCGCCTGATCTGGGCGCACACCGGCATAGGTGGCGCGCCGGTGTCGCGTGTCGATGCGCTGTTCACGAAATACCCGCAGCTGATGGGCGAGCTGTCTTATCGGCCGGGGCTGGCTTGTGAGGGTGGCAAGCTCTGCCCCGAATGGCGCACGCTGCTGTTGAAGTACCCGGGCCGCTTCATGATCGGCTCGGACACCTGGGTCAACCAGCGCTGGACGCAGTACGACGACCTGATGAAGGGTTACCGCACCTGGCTGGGTGATTTGCCGGCCGATGCGGCGCGAAAAATTGCCTGGGACAACGCGGCGACTCTGTTTGGTGTGAAGTGATCCGGCTTTTTCTGGCGCCCAGCACGGCTGCCATGGCACCACACATCCTGCTCGAAGAGTTGGGTGTGCCGTTCGAAAAAATCCTGGTAGACACCGAGCGCGGTGACCAGCGTAGCGAAGCCTATCAACGGCTGAACCCGAACGGCCGCGTGCCTGTGCTGGTGGACGGCGATCTGGTGTTGTATGAAAGCGCCGCGATCTGCCTGCATTTGTGCGACGCTCATCCGGCCTCCGGGCTGGCGCCGGCGATGGGCACAACCGAGCGGGCCCATTTCTACAAATGGCTGATGTGGTTGACCAACACACTTCAGCCTACGTTGATGGCGTATTTCTATCCGCATCGCTGGGTCGCGACTGGCGATGAGCCCGCTGCCGCTGCACTGAAAAAGCAGGCAGAACTTAACGTCGCCCCGCTGCTGGATCAACTCGATGCGGAGCTGGCCGGGCGTGCGCTGACGTCTGCAGAGTCGTGGCTGGTGGGCCATCAGTTTTCGGCGGTCGATGCCTATGCGCTGATGCTCTGTCGCTGGACGCGCCACTTCACGTCGGTCCCTGCCCGCAGCCGCCCGCACCTGGGCCCTTATCTGCAGCGGGTGCTGGCAAGGCCTGCGGTGTTGCGGGTATTTGCAGCCGAGGGTCTGGCGCAACCCTGGGTTTGACGGCGGGCGCCTGCTCGGACCAATCCTGATTGCTACTAAATTTGTAGCATGTGGCGCTAGTCCAAATTGGGCTGGAGCCCGATTTGATGCCTGAAAATGGCCTTTTTTGCCTCAAAAATGATAATTTTGGGCCTTTTCAGGCGATGGCCAGCGTTTTTACAGGCCTTAGCCCCAAAATCTTGATGTATACATCAAGATTTTGGGGCTGGCTGTGAGGCTTCGCTTGCGGGCTCTTGTGTCGCGGCGGATATGTCGCGCTGCGCCTGCTCGATCTGGCTGATCAGCTTTTCGGGATGGGTGGTTTCCTTCAGGATGTCCAGGTCGGGGTCGGTGTTTTCGACGCCCAGCTTTTTGGCGATGCTTTGCAACATCTGCAGCATCTTGGTGTTCTCCTGCTCGGTCAGGAGGTTGATCTGCAGGTCCAGCTGGTTGCGCCTGTCGCTGATGCGCAGTTCGTAGTTCTGGCTGATCAGGATGAAGGACGATAAAAAGATCGCCTCCAGCGACACCACCAGCGTCAAAAAAGTGAACGGGTAAGGGTCGAAGTGCGCCAGCCCGGGGAAGGCGTTAAACACAATCCACAGCGAGAACGCGGCCACATGCAGCCAGACAAACAGCATGGAGCCGCAGAAGCCGGCGATGGCGGCGGCCATGCGGTCGGCGCGGCTGCGGTTGGCCAGCGCAGCCTGCTCGACCCGTCGCATCGACTGGACGTTTTCACGGGTGAGGTCGTCGGCGCAATAGGCCGGCCGGTGCGGCTGTTCACCGGGGCCTGCAGGCAGTGCACTCATGGCGGAACTCCTGTTGTGATTGTTTTTTCGCTGCCTGCAATTGTCGAAACTGTGCGTGAAAACCAGCGTCGGACGCCGCCGCTACTTGAGGGCGAGCAATTAAGACCGTGCCTTGCGGGGCAGGGCTTACCTGCGGGTGCGTGCGATGTACTGTTTGCGCCAGAAAACGGTGCCGACCACGACAACGATCATCACCATCAGGCCGAAGGTCCACCAGAACCCGGAGACGTGGTGTAGCAGCGGCATGAACTCGAAATTCATGCCGAAGAAACCGGTGATCAGGTTGAGCGGCAGGAAGATGGCCGTCAGCGCCGTTAGCGTGCGCATGATGTCGTTGGTGCGGTTGCTTTGCGCGCTGAAGTGGATTTGCACCACCGTCTCTGCTGATTGCTCGAGCCGCCTGGCGTGGTGCACCACGCGGTCTATGTGCTCGATCACGTCGCGGGCGCGTGCCACCAGCTGGTCGCGCTGGGCCTGCGCTGCGGAATGGGCCTCGGCCGGGCTGGCGGGGTTTGCGGTGATGTTTTTCATGAACGATGACAGCGGCTGCTCTCTCAGCGTGTCCAGCCATTCCTGCATGGCGTCGTGCTGTTCGTCGCACAGGTCTTCCAGCACATGCAGTTGGCTGCGCGCCGTCATCAGTGCGCCCCAGTTGGAAAAGCGGGTGCCGGGTTTGAGCAGCTCGGCCTGCCAGTGCTCGAGCTGGCGGGTCAACTCCTTGCGCAGGTCGAGGTAGCTGTCGACCATGGCATTGACCATGCGCAGCACCAGGTCGGCCGGGCTGGTCGGCAAACGGTTGCGCGAGAAGGTCGGGTCGTGCATGGCCGCATCAAGGCTGAAGCGGGCATCGGCCAGGAAGCGCTGGATGAAACTTTTCGCGGCGTAGCAGCCGTACGGGTGAACGCTGATCAGCAGGCGGTCAAACACCGCAAAGCCGACCGCCTTGGAACTGATGCGGTTGAAGGCCGGCAGGCCACCGCGCGGCTTGATCCGCGCCTTGCCGCCCTGGCCGTGGTAGCTCTCGATGGCGGCCTCGTGCTCGGCTTCACTTTGCGTTTCAAACTGCGTTGCCAGGCGCCTGAAGATGATCAGGTCGTAGATGGAGGTCGAGTCGTAGTGGGAAGGATGGACCGCGCTGGCCAGATCCTGGCAATGCAGGTCCAGCAGTGCCGAGCCGCCCAGGCGCTGGGCTGCTTCCTGCAGTTGCGGCCGTGCGCTCTCAAATTCTTCGCGGTCCAGCAGTATCCAGACAAAGCCATCGACCGGGGGCTGTGCAGGAACCGCATCCACAAAACGCAGGCTGTCGGCGGTGAATTCGATGATTTGCACGGTGTGGCCTGTGTATCGAGTGAAAAGACCGGAGCTATTGGTTTTTCAGCATGCGCGCTGCATCCAGCGCGAAATAGGTCAGCACGCCGTCGGCGCCGGCGCGCTTGAAGGCGAGCAGGCTTTCCATCATCACGGCGTCGTGGTCAAGCCAGCCGTTTAGTGCGGCTGCCTTGAGCATCGCGTACTCGCCGCTGACCTGGTAGGCAAAGGTAGGCACCTTGAATTCGTCTTTCACACGGCGCACCACATCCAGGTAGGGCATGCCGGGTTTGACCATCACCATGTCCGCACCTTCGGCAATATCCATGGCCACTTCACGCAAGGCTTCATCGGTGTTGCCGGGGTCCATCTGGTAGACCTTCTTGTCAGCCTTGCCGAGGTTGCCACTGGAGCCGACGGCATCGCGGAAGGGGCCGTAAAACGCGCTCGCGTATTTGGCGCTGTAAGCCATGATGCGGGTGTGGATCAGTTTTTTTGATTCGAGTGCCTGCCGGATCGCGCCGATGCGGCCGTCCATCATGTCGCTGGGTGCGACGATGTCCACACCGGCTTCAGCCTGGCACAGCGCCTGCTGTACCAGCACCTCTATCGTCTCGTCATTGAGGATGTAGCCGTTCTCGTCCGGCAGGCCATCCTGGCCATGGGTGGTGAAGGGGTCCAGCGCCACATCGGTCATCACGCCGAGTTCGGGGAAGCGTTTTTTGAGCTCCCGCACCACGCGCGGCACCAGCCCGCCGGGGTTGGTGGCCTCCTTGCCGTCGCTTGTCTTCAGTGAGCCATCAATGACGGGGAACAGCGCCATCACCGGAATGCCCAGCTTCACGCATTCTTCGGCCACAGGTAACAGCAGGTCCAGGCTCAGACGTTCAACGCCGGGCATCGATGCAACGGCTTCGCGGCGCTGCTGGCCGTCCAGCACAAACACCGGGTAAATCAGGTCGTGTGCAGTGACTGCGTTTTCACGCACCAGGTTGCGGGTAAAGGCATCGCGGCGCAGGCGGCGCGGCCGGCCTGCCGGGAAGGGCGCAAAGTTGGAGGCGTGCAGGGTCATGGGCAAATTGTGCCAAAGCTTTGTGTCGCAGACCTGCCCAGCAAAAACGCAGGCCATTTGGCGGCTTCCGTACCTGCCGGGATGGAAGTGTTGCTTTATTGCGGCAACTTTACTTAGTCACCTCAGAAAATCTTGCCAAACGGGTATGGGCAATGCTTAAATCTTGCACGTGCAGTCACCAATTTGATGACTGCATCCCGCTTTTCCTCCCTGAGCGGGGCCTTCGCGTGTCAAAACAACGAGGCTTGAACGCCCGGTGGCTTTTGCCCCCGGGCATTTTTTTGGCTGGCTCCATAAATCCGTGGCTCGGGCGAATTGCGGCGTTGCAGCGGTGCTCGCAATCCTCATGTACCTGAGTACATTCCGGTTGCTGCGCGCCGTGCGCCTTGCACTTCATCCCGACCCACGAATTTCTGAAGTCAGCAACCATGCGATAGAACTGCATCTCAACATGCCGCGACTAAACTAGCGCGATGCTCTGGATCAAGTCGCTTCATATTGTTTTTGTGGCCAGCTGGTTTGCGGGGCTTTTTTATCTGCCGCGCATTTTTGTGAACCTGGCGATGGTGCCGGTGGAAAGTATTGCGGAGCGTGAACGGCTGCTGTTGATGGCGCGCAAGCTGATGCGTTTCACCACCATCCTGGCTGTGCCTGCGCTGGTCTTCGGGGTCTGGCTTTTTCTGGTCTATGGCATAGGCAGGGGCGCCGGCTGGATGCACGCCAAGCTGTTTGTCGTGGTCCTCGCCGTCGGTTATCACCATGCCTGCGGACGGTTGCTGCGCAAGTTCACCGACAACCGCAACACGCGCAGCCACCGCTGGTATCGCTTCTTTAATGAGGTGCCGGTTTTGCTCTTGCTGGCTGCAGTCATCCTGGTCGTCGTCAAACCGTTTTGACAGGATTGGGAAGCGCAACGTGAATTCCCCGATTTCGCAAGCAGACGCGAGCGAACCGGCTTCGCCGGGCGCGATGTGTCGTCCCCTGCAAGGGGAAAAGGATCTACACGGAGCGACGCGCAGTGAGAGACGATAGGGGTGTGAAAACGGCTTCCTGGCCGCTCGCGCTGGCGATGGTCTGCCTGATTGTTTATGCCAGCCTTTATCCCTTCTCGGACTGGCGCGACCAGGGCCTGTCGCCACTGCGCTTTCTGACAGCGCCGCTGCCCAAATACTGGACGGGTTTTGATGTGGCTGCCAATCTGGCGGGCTATATGCCGCTGGGTTTTCTGCTGGCGCTGTCGGCGCTGCGCGGTGGGCATGTGAAGTGGGCTGTGACCGTCGCCGTGGTCAGTTCCGGCCTGCTGTCGCTGTGCATGGAGTCGCTGCAAAGCTACCTGCCCAGGCGCATCCCCTCCAATATTGATCTGTTGCTTAACATCAGTGGTGCCTTTGTGGGCGCGTGCGTTGCGTGGGCGCTTGAAAAACTGGGTGTGGTGGACCGCTGGAGCCGTTTCCGTTCGCGCTGGTTTGCCCATGATGCGCGCGGTGCGCTGGTTTTGCTGGTGCTCTGGCCGCTGGCGCTGCTGTTTCCTGCATCGGTGCCCATGGGCTTGGGCCAGGTGTTTGAAAGGCTGGAACAGTCGCTGGCCGAAGTGCTGGCCGACACCCCCTTTCTGGACTGGTTGCCGGTGCGCGAGATAGAACTGCAGCCGCTGGTGCCGGGCGCAGAACTGGTGTGTGTCGCGCTGGGCGTGCTGATTCCCTGCCTGCTGGGGTATTCGGTGATCCGGGCGGTCTGGCAGCGTGCGGTTTTTTCACTGGTGGTTTTTGCGGCCGGCATCGCCGCATCGGCGTTGTCGGCCGCGCTCAGCTACGGTCCAGACCATGCGTGGGCCTGGCTGGATCTGCCGGTCCAGGCTGGCCTGGGGCTGGCTTTTGTGCTGGCGGCCATATTGTTGCCGCTGGGGCGGCGCGGCGCCGCAGCATTTGCGCTGCTGGCGCTGGCCACTCATCTGGGCCTGCTCAACCAGGCGCCGGCCAGTGCCTATTTTGCGCAGACGCTGCAGACCTGGGAGCAGGGCCGCTTCATACGCTTTCACGGCATGGTGCAGTGGCTCGGCTGGCTCTGGCCGTATGCGGCGCTGCTGTATGTATTGACGCAGATCTCCGGCCGCGAGCGCGCGGGCGCAGGCGGTACGTAAAATCGCTGGATGACCCAAGCCAACGCTGCGGCGCCCGCTCCCTCTTCTGCCTCGTATTACGGGAGGCATATTTTTTTCTGCCTGAACCAGCGCAAGCCCGGTGAGGACTGCTGTGCCGATCACCGCGCGCAGGAGGGCTTTGACCGCTGCAAATCGGCGGTCAAAAAAGCAGGCTTGTCCGGGCCCGGCAAGGTGAGGGTCAACAAGGCGGGCTGCCTGGACCGCTGTGCGGGCGGGCCTGTGGCGGTGGTCTATCCGGAAGCTGTCTGGTACACCTATGTCGATGAGCAGGATATTGATGAAATCGTCGAGTCGCACCTGAAAAACGGCAAGGTGGTGGAGCGCCTGCTGACGCCGCCGAATGTGGGTCGCTAACAGAGGGGCAGCCATTGAATTCGCAAACGCAGAAAACCGTGATCCAGGGCGCAGCAGGCGCCATTGAGGTCGCGATAGACCAGCCAATCGGTGATGTGATCGGCAAGGGTGTGGCAGTGATTGCCCATCCGCATCCGCTGTTTGGCGGCACCATGGACAACAAGGTCGTGCAGACCCTGGCCCGTGCATTCACGCAGTGCGGCTGGACGGCCGTGCGGTTCAACTTTCGCGGCGTTGGCGGAACGCAGGGCGCGCACGACGAAGGCCGTGGCGAGCTTGAGGATTTGCTGGCCGTTGCCGCCGGCACCGCCCCCGAGGGCGCGTTGTGCTTGGCCGGGTTTTCATTCGGCGCTTTTGTCACTACCCATGCGTTTGAGCGCCTGAATGCCTTGCGCAACATTGAAAAGCTGGTGCTGGTCGGCACCAGCGTGAGCCGCAGCGTGGCTGCGCCCATCGCCGTTGATGCGCACCTGAAAACGCTGGTCGTTCATGGCGAGGAGGACGACACGGTGGCGCTGGGAGCCGTGATGGACTGGGCCCGGCCACAGGCACTTCCTGTTACGGTTATTCCCGGGGGCGGCCACTTCTTTCATGGACAATTGCCATTGCTGAAAAATCTGGTGGTCCGCCACCTGTCTGTGCCTTCTTCATAACCCCCTCCTTCAATGCACTGTTTTACCCAAGCCGCCAAGGCTGTTGTCCGCCTGTCGGCGTTCACCACCGCTACTGTTTTGTTCGTTCTGGTCAGTCCGACGCTGGCACTGGCCCAGGCGCCACAGGCACCCGAGATCGCGGCACGGTCCTATTTGCTGATCGACCTGACGGCAAACCAGATCCTCGCCGCCAAGGACATTGATTCGCCGGTCGAACCTGCATCGCTGACAAAGCTGATGAGCGAGTACCTTGTGTTTGATGCACTGAAGGCAAAGAAGATAGACCTGAAGCAGACCTTTCCAGTCAGCGAGAGGGCCTGGAAGATGCCTGGCTCGCGCATGTTCATAGACCCGAAGATGCAGGTGCCGGTAGAGGATCTGATCAAGGGCCTGATCGTGCAATCCGGCAATGATGCTGCGATGGCGCTGGCGGAAGGCGTTGGCGGCTCGGCCGAGCATTTTGTCCAGCTGATGAACGAGCAGGCCAGGGCGCTGGGCATGAAAAACACCACCTACAAAAATCCTGAAGGTCTGACCGAGGCCGGTCACACCACGACTGCGCGTGACCTCAGCATCCTGTCAACGCGGCTGATGCAGGACTTCCCTGATTACGTCAATTATTCCGCGTTAAAAAAATACCGCTATCCCGGTACACCGGCGGCCAATGACACCAATCGAAACACGCTGCTGTTCCGCGACCCCAGCGTGGACGGCCTGAAAACTGGCCATACCGAAGCTGCGGGTTATTGCATCATTGCCACCGCCAGGCGTGACTTTCCCAACCTGGGGGCTGCTGGCGCACCCGGCGGACGGCGCCTGCTGGCCATCGTGCTGGGTGCGGCCAGCGATGCGGCGCGTGCCAATGAGTCGCAGAAGCTGTTGAATTGGGGCTATACCGCGTTTGAGGCCGTGAAGCTGTTTGACGGCAATCAGGCGGTGGTTTCACCCAATGTCTGGAAGGGAAAGTCCGGTGTGGTCAAGCTGGGGCAGTTCCAGCCCGTGGTGGTCGCGGTGCCTGCCGGAACAGGCGCCAAACTGAAGACGCAGGTCGCCAGGCCCGATCCGCTGGTGGCGCCGTTTACCCGCGGTCAGCGAGTGGCCACGCTGAAGGTTAGTTCGGGCGATAACCCTGCAGTGGTTGCTGAAGTGCCGCTTGTGGCACTTGAAGCTGTCGAAGAGGCCGGAATCTTGGGGCGCGCCTGGGATGCGGTGCGGCTCTGGATCAAATAGGTCAAAAAACATCATTCCCGGCTGTCCCGAGGGTTAAATATCGCTTCAAGCCGCCCCCGATTTGCGACGTCGCGCTCAAACTGCTACACTCGAAGGCTTTTCCGGATTTCCGGAGAGATGCCCGTTTTCACGATAAAGACGGTCAATTCACGTTTTACTGTTAGTTTTCAAACGTTTGGGACGTTTCCAATGCCAACCATTAATCAGCTAGTCCGTCAGGGGCGCGAGGTCGAAAAGATCAAGTCCAAAAGCCCTGCGATGGAAAATTCACCGCAGCGCCGCGGTGTGTGCACCCGTGTGTACACCACGACGCCTAAAAAGCCGAACTCCGCTCTGCGTAAAGTCGCCAAAGTGCGCCTGACCAACGGATTCGAAGTCATTTCCTACATCGGCGGCGAAGGCCACAACCTGCAGGAACACAGCGTCGTGCTGGTTCGTGGCGGTCGTGTCAAGGATTTGCCCGGTGTGCGTTACCACATTGTTCGTGGATCGCTTGACTTGCAAGGCGTGAAAGACCGCAAGCAGTCGCGTTCCAAGTACGGTGCCAAGAAGCCAAAGGCCAAATAAGCCAGGCCGGCTCGAACCTCACGGTTCGCGCCCGATGATGTGTCACAACATCGTCAAAACAAGGTGAAAAAATATGGTGTTTGGCTCGCCCTGGCAGGTGAGTTAAACGAAGTGACCCAAGTGCAAATGGTTGCACCGGTCGAGTAAGTGAGGGTTTTGATAACTCTCGCGGTGCGGTCGAAAGACGGCGCCAACTGAAGCAAAGAGGTGAAAAAATGCCACGTCGTCGCGAAGTCCCCAAACG
>JAZKCN010000005.1:0-337631 GCA_040388075.1 Pseudomonadota bacterium
ACATCAACCTGGAAGTCATCATCGCTGTTGGTCACACCGACTCCGTTGGTAGCGACTCCTACAACCAGCGCCTGTCGGTCCGCCGCTCGGAAGCTGTCAAGGCATACCTCGTGACCAAGGGCATCGAGAAAAACCGCGTTTACACCGAAGGCAAGGGCGAGAAACAGCCAGTTGCTGACAACAAGACCGCTGAAGGCCGTGCGAAGAACCGTCGCGTGGAAATCGAAGTGGTTGGTACCCGCGCCAACAAGTAATCCTCACGGATTGCTTCAAAAAACCGCGCTACGGCGCGGTTTTTTTATGCCTCAACGATAATGCCCAGATGCCTATTACCGACAACGTAGACCCTGCCGAACTGGCCAAATTTTCCGATCTCGCCCACCGCTGGTGGGATCCTGAAAGCGAATTCAGGCCTTTGCACCAGATCAACCCCCTCCGGCTGGGTTGGATAGAAAGCCTCGTGCCACTGCAAGGCAAAAAGGTGCTGGATGTCGGTTGTGGCGGGGGCATCCTTGCCGATGCGATGGCGCGCAAGGGTGCAGACGTGCTGGGCATAGACCTGGCCGCCAAATCTCTGAAGGTGGCGCAATTGCACGCCCTCGAAGCGCAAACTGAAGGCGTGCATTACCAGGAAATAAGTGCCGAGGCGCTTGCGGCCGAGAGCCCTGCCAGCTTTGATGTGGTCACTTGCATGGAAATGCTGGAGCATGTGCCCGACCCGTCATCCATCGTAAAGGCCTGCGCCAGCCTTGTGAAGCCGGGCGGCTATGTCTTTTTTTCCACGATCAACCGCAATGCGAAGGCTTTTCTTTTCGCCATCGTGGGCGCCGAATACGTTCTCAGCCTGCTGCCCCGTGGGACGCACGAATATGCCAGGTTGCTCAAGCCCAGTGAACTGGCTGCCCATTGCCGTGCCAATGGCCTGAGCCTGCAGCAAACGCGCGGCATGCAATACACCCCGCTGACGCGTCATTACTGGCTGGACACCGACACCAGCGTTAATTACCTGCTCGCCACCACCCGGTCCTGACACTGCAATGCCGGTCTTGCCGGCGCAACGATACGTACACAGACATGCCCCTGTTTGACAACATAGACGCCATTCTTTTCGACCTCGACGGTACCCTGATTGACAGCGCGCCCGATCTGGGCGCAGCCGCCGACAAGATGCGCACCGATCGTGGCCTGGAACCATACCCGCTGGAGCAATATCGGCATATGGCGGGCGCAGGCGCACGCGGCATGATCGGTATTGCCTTTGGGTTGGGCCCGCAAGACAGTGATTTTGAAACCATGCGGGAAGAGTTTTTTTCAAACTACGAAGCCTGCATGACCCAGCGTACCTACGCATTCGAGGGCGTGGCTGATCTGCTGGAGAAATTGGGTGGTGCAGGCTTCAAATGGGGCGTTGTCACCAACAAGTCCGAACGTTTCACCTTGCCGCTCACTGCCGCGATGCCGCTGTTCAATACCGCTGAAGCGATTGTCGGTGGCGATACCACCCCGCATGCCAAACCCCATCCGGCGCCATTGCTTGAAGCGGCACGCCGTATAGGCGTTGCCCCTGAACGATGTGTTTATGTAGGTGACGATGAACGCGACATCGTTGCAGGCCGCGCAGCTGGCATGCCGACGGTGGCCGCAGCATATGGTTATCTGGGTGCAGCGCCGGATGCAGCCGCCTGGAAGGCCGATGCGGTTATTGCCTCACCGCTGGCGCTCTTGAATTTACTGCGAATGCCTTAAACTACACGGCTTGGGGCTGCATTGGTTTCGACGTGGGTTCGGACGCGGTGTGGTGCATGTCGAGCTGAGTGCGCTCGTAAAACAGATTCAAACAAACTAACTGCAAACGACGAACGTTTCGCACTCGCTGCTTAATTGCCAGTGAGCTTTACAACAGCAGGCCGATGGGCTGGGCAAGGGGTGTTTAGCGCAAGTTAAATGCTCCCGGCTGTAAAGATAATTTCATCGGCTGGCTCCGGGCTGGGTACCTTAACCCGGGGCAAGAAAATAGGGTGCTGGCGTCCTGTGTAGCGTGCGACTGCGCGACACAGGTGGCGAGACTCAAATCAGACCGCTAAACATGTAGATCTGCCCGAACAAGGCTTGCGGACGGGGGTTCAAATCCCCCCAGCTCCACCACTATATTGATCAAGGCCGCTTGTTGAAATTCAGCAAGCGGCTTTTTTCTTTTAAATCAAAGACTTGGGAGTTTTTGGATCACATACTGGCCGGCACCCGTTTGAGCTTGCTGGGGTTTAAATTGGAATTTTTAATTTCAATCGTTAGGCGATGTTCAAATTCAGATTGATTTCATACGCAATTCACACGTGAATTCACATGGAGGTTTACCTCCCTGCGCGAGGGCCTTTTTGGCGAGCCTTCTGGCAACGATTGGCGGTCGCCAACGTGATATTTAACAAGTCGCACTAACAGCAGATCAACATGCGTTCAATTCTGCTTCTGTTGCTCGGCGTACAGGTGCCCATCACCATCCTGATTGCGCCGTTCACCCACTAGTGAAACCGTGCCAGCGGCATACACCAGCGATTGCACTATTCCCACACCTCTCTCCGTAGGAATGCGGGTATTGGCTATACCGGGTAATGCCGGAATTTTTTTGTCGATATGTTTTAGATTGTGAATATTTTCCTACGCCGGTATCTCTGCCTTCCCGACAACCGGCCACTTACAGATTTGCAGAATGGATTGCTCTTTCAACCTTTCTTTCAACCTTAAAAGGAACTCACGATGGCAACCAAAACCGCAGTCAAGAAACCGGCGACCGTTACCCCGAAAGACGCTGTTGCAATCCTTCGTGCCGACCACAAGCTGGTCAGCGAGCTTTTCGCACAGTTCGAGAAAAGCCGTTCACCAGCAAAGAAGTACGAACTCGCAAACCAGATCTGCAAGGAACTGACGGTGCATGCCGAGGTTGAAGAAGAGATCTTCTACCCGGCCGTCAAGGCAGCGCTCAAAGATCATGAGCTTGTACCGGAGGCCACTGTTGAGCACGCCACCCTGAAAGACCTTATTGCTCAGGTAGAGGGCAAGCCAGCCGAAGGGGAAATGTACGACGCCAAAGTGAAAGTGATGTCTGAATACGTCAAACATCACGTAAAAGAAGAGCAAACAGAAATGTTCCCTAAAGCCAAAAAGACCAAGTTGGACATGATTGCACTGGGCGCACAGATCATGGAGCGCAAGCAGCAACTGATGGCAGCCTAGTCGCGACGGTTTTTGTTGAGTGCCGTTGCAGACGGCTTTTGCCGGCCTTGAGCCGGTATTTTTTTGACCAATACCTTCGCCAGGCTCCACACCTCAGGGGAGATTCGAATCACTTTCAAAAACCGCGGTTTTTACGGCAACTAAATCCTGTCAAGCGGTCTAAGGACTGTCTGGCTAATCCTTATGCCCAGACAATGTTTATTCCATTTATTCGATCCATCCGTTAAAAGAAGTCTATGAACCTGACCAACAACACCCTCCTCATCAGCCGCATGCTCTCCGTCCTGCGCATCGTCTCAGCCTTCCTGCTGCTGCAGCATGGCACCTCCAAGCTGTTCGGCTTTCCGCACGTGGCGTATTTCGACAACCTGCAGGTGTTCTCGCTCATCGGGTTTGCGGGCATCCTGGAGGTGGTGGGCGGTGTGTTGCTGCTGATCGGCCTGTTCACGCAGCCGGTTGCGTTTGTGCTGTCTGGCTTGTTGGCGTTTGCCTATTTCATTGGCCATGCGTCCAAGGGATTTTTCCTGATGCCGACGTTGAACAATGGGGAGTCGGCCGTGCTGTTCTGTTTTATTTTCCTGTTCCTTGCGGCAGCTGGTGGCGGTGCCTGGAGTGTTGATGCGATGCGTTCACGCAGGAGCTGAAAACCGCCTTTGGTTATTGCTGTCTGATTTTTTGAAGCCCCGGTCGCGATGCACCAGGGCTTTTTCTTTTCAGGCGCTGCAACCAGGCTGTAGGCTCACGCCTACAGCCGCAGGCCCTGCGTGCCGGTGGCACTGCACCAAGAGTGCGCGCAGACTGAAGGCACAGTGGCAGAGGCGTTCGCCAGCCATCTTTCCGGCACAGCACAGGGGTTGCGGGCCGACTACCGGAGACATACACCATGCAGGTTTTATTGAATACCGACCACCATGTAGACGGACGCCAGGAAATGGCAGAGCACCTGTCAAGTATTGTGAAAGAGGCCTTGCATCGTTTTGGTGACCATGTGACCCGGGTAGAGGCACACCTTTCCGACGCCAACAGCCATGCCAAGGCAACGCCTGACGAAATCCATTGCACCCTGGAAGCCCGCGTTGCCGGGCACGAACCTGTCGTCGTCAAGGACCAGGCAGCGACTTCGCACCAGGCGATTGCCGGTGCTGTTGGCAAGCTGAAGAGGGCGCTGGCGACGGCTTTTGAAAAGCAGGACCCGCGCCGTGCAGGTAATGCCCGCGATGCGGTGCCTGTTCCCGCCAGCGAGGCTGAAACCGTAAACGGCAGCCTGATGCCCTGATTAAAAGTGCGGCGGCAAATCGTCGCGCAGGTTACGCGCTGCGGGTGATGAAGGCTCGGGCGCGGCCTGCTTGAGTTCGGTGATCTCGCGCACCAGCAAATCAATTTGCTGCTGTTGCCGCACCACCACCCTGTCGAGCTGCTCCAGCAGGTCTTCGGTAAAACTGGCCTTGATCTCCAGGTTGATGAGGCGCTGTTCGGTATCGCTTGAATGGTCCATCACTGTATTGGACATCATCCGGCCGCCGTTCCTAAAATGGCGTGGACATCATCCTGGAAATATCCGCGCAACACCATGACTCTCGAAGCCCTGCTGGCCTACGCCCACATCCTGGCCATCCTGACCATGGTGGTTTTTATGGCCAGTGAAGCGGCGCTGTGCCGCGTGCAGTGGCTCAATGCGGCCGTGGTCGAACGGCTGGCCAAAATTGACATGGTCTACGGCATCGCTTCCATCACTGTGCTGATGACCGGCATTGCGCGCACCATCTGGGGCGCCAAGGGCTCGGCCTGGTACTGGAGCAATCCGCTGCTGCATGTGAAGGTCACGCTGTTTGTCGTGATAGGCCTGCTGTCCATCAAGCCGACCATCACGTTTATCCGCTGGCGGCGCGAGTTGCGCGCTACCGGCAAACTGCCCGATGAAGCGCAGATCAAATCGACCCGCAAGCTGGTGATGGTGCAGGCGCACATCCTGCCGCTGATACCACTGGCAGCCGTGTTTCTGGCACGCGGTTTTGGAAAGTAGGGCCTTGAGTCCTGTACCTTCAGCGCGGCGCGAAACCTGCGCGGCCTGCACCCGGCCGTTGAACGCCTGCATCTGCCAGTGGGTTACACCTGTCCGGCATGAGGTTGGGGTTCTGATCCTGCAGCACCCACTGGAAGTCGCCAACCCCAAAGGCACGGCACGCCTGCTGCACATGAGCCTGCCGCACAGTCGGCTGGTGACGGGTGAGGTGTTTGATGAAAGCCTGTTTGCAGGTGGCAGGCAGGTGTTGCTCTATCCCGATACACCGCAGGCCGGATTGCCTGAAGTCGAATCGCTGTCGCCCGATGCAGTCGATACGGCCGGCCTGTGCCTCGTCGTGCTTGACGGCACCTGGCGCAAGAGCCTGAAGATGCTGCACCTCAACCCCGCGCTGCAGAAGATGCCGCGCCTGTCGCTTGAGGATTTGCCTGCTTCAAAGTACTTAATTCGCAAGGCGCGCAAGCCTTATCAACTTTCTACGCTGGAGGCGACCTGTGCTGCGTTGGCTCGGCTCGAAGGTAACGCTGGAAGATTTGAGCCGCTGTTGAAGGCGTTTGATGAGTTTGTTGCCGAGAAGATGAGGCTTCGAGCGGCGAGCTTGCAGAGCGACTTGCGTTCGAACTAAGCGGATGACCACGGCAGGACGCCAAGCCTGGACTGGCGCAAATGTACCCCGTACCGCCAGATCGGGGCTGGTGGCCTGCCGTTCGCGCTCCGCTTGATCCGGGGGTTAGGCGTCATTCCCTATGCACAACAACGCGCCCGCCATCTTGTAGTGGCTGACCGAAGAACTCGTGCATATAGAAGTCTGAGTTCAGTACCGCACAAGCCCGGACGAAGGCATGTCTTGGATCTGTAAGTTCTTCATGCCTCACGCACTTGAGAGTCAAACACTTGTCCCTGATGCGTTGACTTTGGAAGGTGAGGGGCGAATCGTCTCTGTCCAATACTGAGTGGGCAAACTCGTTTCGAATATCTCTCAGTATGTGCAAGTCTGAATGGATGGCATCGCTTGTCATAGCAAGCAGGCGAGCCAGATCAATCTTTGCGGAAAGCGACGATAGTGGACCACTCTTTCGGAACAGCCGATCCCATGCCGTCTTGTCCTTCTCAAGGAAGGCGTGTATGGCCGCTACAAGTGCCTCTTCGATCCACGCAACACCGACGATAGCAACGCCTCTGTCGCTCTGGCCTTCAAGTTCCTGAACCAGCGCTATGGAGCGTGCGATTGCTTCGTTCGAGGGGAAAGTTGCCATATAACGCCTAACGTAGACGTAACCGGCTACCGCGCAGAGGTGCGACCGCAGCGAGTGGACGCACGTGGGCGTCCGTGTTGACGAACATGTTGTGTCTCATGTGCCTCCCAACTCCGCAAGCAATTTGTCGATGCCGTCCATCAAGGATGGCAAGTAGCTCTGATCCATCTGAAACCCGCCCGTCAGGGTTGGGGCGCCGCCCTCAACGAACTCTTCCTGAAGTTTGTAGGTTCCAACAATTCCGCCTAATGTGCCGATGGAAAGGCTGATCGAGACGCCCGGTTCAACGCTCACCAGCGTAGCGTCAGCAGCTTTTCCGAGGTTTGCGTACATCGTTTCGATTTCACTCCGAAAGCGCGCGAGGTCGGCTCCTTGGAGGAACGCCACAAGACTTGCCTGAAAACTTGGCACTTCCGCCACGACTCGAACACGACACCAGTCTTCTTCATCCAGCGGGTCAGCGAGGCTCAGCTCGAGCGCCAATCCGTGCGTGTTAATTTTCATGAGACATAACGTAATTTGCACCGCAACGTACTGCGATATAGGCTGGCGAGCTTGCCTATAAAAAATGGGGCTGATGCTGATGTCATATGAATAGTTTGCGCCATTAAAAATAGCGACAAACCCCGCAACTTGTTATTGCACTGATTCTCGGCCAAATCGGCTTGTTTGAGCATCCTGAATGAAGGTGATGGCAGCGTCAGCCTTCACTCGCCCAAATCAACAACCCCCGCAAGCCCCACACCCTCAGGCACCTCATAGTCCGCCACCACAATCGCACGATCACTGCTATCGGCAGCCAGCCTGAACTGCGCCAGCAAAAAATCCTTCGAAGGCTTGTCAATCGCAGCAAACGGCATGTCGAGCAGGGTAACCGGCGCACCCGACGCCAGCGCGGCTGCGATCAACACCTTGCGTTTGGAGCCTGTTGACAGCATGAACAGTTTTTTGTCGATGTGCGATTCGAGGTCGAGTCCGGTGACCAGTGTCGGCAGCATGGCGTTATCGAAGCCTGCGCGCAGCGCACGCTGCTGGCTGAAAAAATCAGTGACGACGACCTGGTCAAACGCTTCGGTGCGCGGGTCAATCCAGAAGACCTGGCTTTTGTAGTCGGCGGGCGCGCCGGCAAGGCTTATGCCGTTCATCGTGATCTCGCCAGCCGATGCTCTCAGCTCGCCAGCCAGCAAACGCATCAACGTCGTTTTGCCCCGACCATCGCCGCCCTGAATGAAAGTGACGCCGGGGCCGATATCGGCTGATAGCTTGCTGAAGAGCGGCTGCCCCGGGTAGCCAAAATCCAGCCCGCTGATTTGCAGAATGCCTGTGCCCATCGCGAGCGGCTTCAAGCCAGTGGGCGAGTGATGGCGTACACGGTAGCGCCATCGCGCACGCGGTGGCGCGTCTCTGCCTGTGCATCCATGGCCTGCATCGCGGGGTCCATGCCGCCCAGCAAATCCTGCAGCGTGCAGGCTGGTGCAATGGCTTCCAGGTAACGCAGCACTTCGCCGAGCCCGACCGCATGGTCGCCGCATTCCAGCCGGTAGGCGGTGCTGCGCGACAGGCCGGCTCGGCTGGCGGCATCCTGCTGTTTGACGCCGTAGGCCTGACGCAGCCGCGCAAGCTGTTTGCCCAGGTTTTCGGATTGGGCTGATGTTTGCAGGTTCATGTTGGCTCCTTTGGCGCTGGTGTAATGCTTCAAATTTAATGCATTAAGTGCCTAATGCATTAAATTTGAAGCATTATGGCTTTTCGAGCCCAAAAATGACAAGCAGGTGGCCGAAAAAGGCTCCAAAAACACGTTTTGAGGTCTTTTTGAGGCATTTTTGACAGTGTTTTAGGCCTCCAAGGCCCGCTGGACTGGCGCGAGGTGCTATTAATTCAGTAGCACTGACAGTGCGGTGCCGCCATCAGGTCCCGCGTACCAGCAGCGCCGCCTTGGCAGGCAGGTCTGCTATCACCACCGTCTCGCCGCTGACCAGCGTGCGGTCAGGCTTGAACGCCGTGTGATCGGCTGCGTCTGTGCGTTGCCAGCGCAGCAGCAGCTCGCGGCCTTCGAGCTTCAGCGTGATTTCAAACGCAGGCCAGTGCGATGGCACGCGGGGTGTCAACGACAGCTCGCCGCGCCGCAGCTTCAGGCCCAGCAGGCTTTCGAGGGCGGCACGGTACAGCCATGCGGCAGAGCCCGTGTACCAGCTCCAGCCGCCACGGCCAACGTAGGGGGCAGCGCCGTAGATGTCGCCGGCCATCACATAGGGCTCAAGTTCGTACACCGGGCCGCGTGCTGGGTGTTCGCTGCGGTGCGCGGGGCTCAGGGCCTTGAAGCTCTCCCAGGCTGCATCGGCATCGCCGGTCTGCGCCTGCGCCATCATGGCCCAGACCGCTGCGTGCGAATACTGGCCGCCGTTCTCGCGCACGCCGGGCGGGTAAGCCTGGATGTAGCCGGGGTTGTTGGCAGACTTTTCCAGTGGCGGTGTCAGCAGGCGCAGCAGGCCGGCCTCGTCGTCTATCAGTTGCTGGCCCATGGCCTGCATGGCGGGCTGGATGAAGGTGTCGCTGGACGCACCCGACAGCACCGACCACGCCTGTGCAATCAGGTCTATCCGGCATTCGTCGTTGACGGATGAACCCAGCGCTGCGCCGTTGTCGAAGAAGGCGCGGCGGAACCACTCGCCGTCCCAGCCGTGGCTGTGCAGCGCCTTGATCCAGCCCTCACGTGCTGCCAGCCATTTTTCTGCACGCTCTGCCTCGCCACGGTCCTTTGCGATGGGTGCAAAGCCTTCCACCACGCTGCACAAAAACCAGGCCAGCCAGACCGACTCGCCCTTGCCTTCATGGCCGACGCGGTTCATGCCGTCGTTCCAGTCGCCGGTGCCCATCAGCGGCAGGCCATGCACGCCGGTCGGCAGGCTGCGGTCTATGGTGCGGGCGCAGTGTTCGTAAACCGATGCCGTCTGCTCGCTGACTGATGGTGTGTAGTAGGCGTCTTCCGCGCCGTCTGGAATGGCTGCACCTTCGAGGAAGGGCACGGCCTCGTCCAGCACTGCGGTGTCGCCGGTCACGTCGAGGTAGTGGGTGCAGGCAAAGGGCAGCCACAGCAGGTCATCGCTGAAGTGGGTGCGGACGCCTTCGCCGCCGGGTGCATGCCACCAGTGCTGCACATCGCCTTCGGCAAACTGCCGCGATGCATTGAGCAGGATCTGGTCGCGCAGGCGGCCGGGCTCGACGATGGCAAAGGCCATGCTGTCCTGCAACTGGTCGCGAAACCCGAAGGCGCCGCCGGCCTGGTAAAAGCCGGCCTTGGACCACAGCCGCGAGACCAGCGTCTGGTAGAGCAGCCAGCGGTTGACCAGCGCATCGAACAGCGGGTCCGGTGTGCTGACCTGCACGCTGCCCAGCAGCTCGTTCCAGAAACCCCGCGACTGCGCCAGCGCCTGCGGCACGTCGCGCTGCAGCCAGGTTCTGGCCAGCTGTTCGGCCTGAGCCGCATCGGCTGCATGGCCGAGCGCAAAGGTGAAGGAGACGATCTCGCCAGGCGGCACGCTGAAGTTGCTGGCCACTGCACCGCAGGGGTCCAACCCGCCGCCGTGGCGTTGGCCCAGTGTGTTGGGCAGGCTGAGGCGGCCAGCCTGGTCAAAGAACTCGCCGCGGTCGCAGGTCCACTGCACCAGGCCCGGCAAACCGGCCAGTGCGAGGAAGGCGGTACTGCCGCCGAAGCCGGCGCGGCTTTCGCGCTGCTGGGCCATCACCGCAGGCAGGCCGGCCGGGCTCCAGGTCTGTATGGTGCGGCGTTCGGAATGTGCTGCGCCCATCTGCCATTCGGCCATCGCCAGCGCACGCAACTCGCGGGTCTCGCTGCCGCCATTGCGCAGGCTTACATGCACCAGCTTGACGGCATCGTCGCGGGCGGCAAAAAAAGTGGTCTGCATGTTCATGTGCTCATGCTCACACTCGAACACCGTGTAACCCTGGCCGTGCCGCACGTGGTGGGAGGTAGCAGAGCTGCCGGGCGTCGCCACATCGGACACCGGCACCAGTTGCAACAGGTGGCCGGAGTCGACATCCTGCAGCAGGAAGTGTTCATGCGTCTGGTCCTGCACCGGGTCGTTGCTCCACGGCGTGACCTGGTGCAGCCGGCTGTTGGTGGCCCAGGTGTAGCCATTGCCGGCCTCCGATACCTGGAAACCGAAACTGGCATTGGCAATCACGTTGACCCACGGGCGCGGCGGACGCTGGCCGGCGTCTACGTCGAAGCTGAACTCGCCGCTGGCGCGGTCAAAACTGCCTTGCGGTGTGGCGCGCAGGGTGTGGGCCAGCAGTGGCTGTTCCTCTCCATCGGGTGCTGCAGTGATAGCAGATGGCCGCCCCCAGACGCTGCGCAGCGATTCGACCTGCGTCTGCAGCGGCCGGCCATCTGCCGTGAAGACCACGCGGGCGTGCGCTGCCAGCGCGGCTTTTTCTGAGTCGGTGACTTCATGGTCACGCAGCAGGTAAAAGCCGGCCGCATCGGACGGCGGGAAGCTGTGCTGCACCTTCTGGGCAAGGCGGTCGCGCTGCGCGAGTATTTCGCGCTGCAGCGGCGACAGGTAGGAGTTGGCTTCGCTGTTGAGCACCACCACGTCGGTGGGCAGGCCGCCAAAGCTCCACCAGGGCTGGGCGCGCAACAGCGACTGCACCAGCGCAAGGCCTTCACCGGAATGGATGCGCACCAGCACGATGGGCTTGTCGCCCGAGATGCCGAAGCGCCACAGCTGGCGCTGGTCAACCGGCGCGGCATCGGGCCTGGTGGGCGCAGCCCGGTGCTTCGCTGTGCGTGCGCTGCTGTACATCAGCGCGGTGGTGAGGTCCTGCAGTGCGGCGTTTTCCTCGACGTCTATGCCGAGGTCGCGCAGCCGCACCTGCGCGAGCGTGGCGGCCATGCGAGTGGCGCGCTCCATGTGCATGGGCTGCAGGTATTTGTCTATGCGCGAGACCAGCTCTTCGCGGTCCTGTGCGGCCGCAGTTGTAAAGCCCAGCCGTGCCACGCCGCCTGCCGGTATGCGCACGCGTATGCGCAGGCAGGCCACCGGGTCCAGCCCGTTGATGGGGCTGTGCTCGTCTGCCCACAGCTGTTGGCCGGCCTGCGGCTGCGAGCGTTCGTTGTTGCGGCCCAGGAAGGTTCGCCGGTCGGTGATGCAGTCAACCGACAGGATGTCTGCATCGGCCTCGGCCAGGAAGTGGGCTGCCGACAGCACCGCCTCGCCGTGCAGGCGCGGGCGGCGCGACATCACCAGCGCACGCCACTCGGGGTGCCAGTCGGTCGTGATGAACAGGTTTGAAAACGCGGGGTGCGCCTCGTCGGCGCGTGCATCCGCCAGCACCACTTCAAAACACGAAATCACCTCGTGGATGACCGGCGCGCCTGTCATGTTCTGCAGCACCACCGAGCGGATTTCAGTATCGTCCTCGGGGCTGACGAGCACGGTGGTCGATGTTTCAAGGTCGCTGCCACGGGTGTTGAACTGCACACGGTCAGCCAGGAAGCGTGCCTTGTAGCGCCACTGCGGATGCGGTGCCGGGTGTGCGGTCAGCGAATGCAGCGGTTGCCCGCCATCGCCTTCCTGGCGCACGTAGATGAAGCTGCCGTACTGGTCGCGCAGCAGGTCATCGCGCCAGCGGCTGATGTTGTACCGCATGTGGTGCTGGCTCCAGCGGCTGAGGCCGGCGCCGTTGGCGCGCAGTGCCACGCTGTAGCGGCCGTTGGACAGCAGGTGCGTCGGTTGCCACTGGCCATCGACGGGATTGACCTTTCTGGACTGGAACGGATTGACCGGCGTATCGTCCGCAAAATCGGGCAGGCTGCGCGGGTTCGCGCTGCTGATGATCTGGCGGGGGCAGCGCTCATGCAGCAGCGTCTCGTAGGCACGCACCAGCGGCATCTGCGAAAACCAGCGCTGCGGTGCGTGGCCGCACAGCACGTTGCACAGCGCCACCAGCGACATGCCCTGGTGGTGGGCCATGTAGTTCTGCACCACGCTGAAGGGCTCTGCATGCGGTTGGCGTGAGGCGGTGAAATCGACCGCATCCATGAAGCCGTATTCGCCCCTGGCCTTGAGTTTTTCAAGCCGCTGCAGGTTGGCCACTGCCTCACGCGGCATGAACATGGTGGCCATGATGCTGGCATACGGCGCAACCACCTGTTCTGCCAGTGGCGTGCGGCGCAGCGCCAGACGTGGCACCCCGAAGGGCGAGTACTGGTAGGCCAAAGAATGGTCCTGCGCAAAATACGCGGATTCGGACACGCCCCAGGGCTGGCCCTGTGCCCGCCCCCAGGCCTGCTGCTCGGCCACCGCAGCCAGGCCGGACATGCGCAACAGGCCCTGGTTGGGTTCGTCCATCACCAGCGAGGGCATCAGGTATTCGAACATCGAGCCCGACCAGGACTTCAGCCCCGGCGTCACGCCTACCGACAGGAAGGCACGCCCCAGCGCCATCCAGTGGCGGCGCGGCACATCGCCCTTGGCAATCGCCAGGAAGCTGGCGAGGCGCGACTCGGAGGCCAGCAGGTCGTAGTAGCTGGCGTCCAGCGCATGTTCATGCACCCGCAGCCCGATGTGGAACAAATGTCGCTTGGGGTTGTACAGGCCGCGGAAATCCATTGCCATTGCCAGCCGCTCGCATTGTTCGCCGATTACACACAGTGCTTTTTTCTCGTCGATGGTGCTGTCGGCCTTGCGCGCCAGGCTGTAGCAGGCACCGGCGACGGCCAGCAGGTGGCCGCACAGGTTGCCGCTGTCGACGGCCGATACATAGGCCGGTTGCAGTACCTCCAGCGTTTCGGTCTGGTACCAGTTCAGCAGGTGGCCATCGTGTTTGGGCAGCCGCTCGACCGAGGCCAGTGTGGCCTGCAGACGCTTGACCAGCTGCGCCGTGGTCAGCCAGCCGAACTGGCGTGCGCATGCAATTGCCAGCAGGTACAAACCGATGTTGGTCGGCGAGGTGCGGTGCGCAATCACCGGCTCCTGGTCGACCTGAAGGTTGTCGGGCGGCAGGTGGTTGTCCTGAGCGGTGACGGCACGCTCAAAAAAGCGCCAGGTGTCGCGCGCCAGTTCGAGCAGGTAGGCGCGCTCGTCTGCCTTGATGCGGCTGCTGCGCGCCGCGCCCAGCGGCAGGCTGGCCCACCATGCGGCGACCGGCCCCAATGCCCAGATGACAAACAGCAGCGCGCCGGCTGCGGGGTGCGGGCTGCGCAGTGCCAGCACCGCCAGTACCAGGCTGGCCAGAGAGGCGAGGGCGTGTTCGCGCAGGAAGGACTTCAGTGAATACCTGGCCGAGGCCTGTGCCTGTGCAGCAGTGGTCCACTGCAGCAGGTGCTTGCGGCTGACCGCCAGCCGCCACAGCGTTCGCAGCACCGCATCGAGCATCAGCCCTGCGCGCATCAGGAGTTGCGTGAACAGCCAGGCGGAGGCGGCAAACGAGCGCCACAGGTCGCTCATGCCGACATGAAAAAAGTGCTGCAGCACAATCGCCCGCCGCGTGGGCACCAGGCCGGCCAGCGCACCCAGCAGCGGGCCGGCCAGAAAGGCTGCGAGCACGACTGTCAGTGCGCGGGGCAGTGGCAGCGCTGCC
This sequence comes from Pseudomonadota bacterium, assembly GCA_040388075.1. Classification (GTDB taxonomy): domain Bacteria; phylum Pseudomonadota; class Gammaproteobacteria; order Burkholderiales; family Burkholderiaceae_C; genus Polaromonas. The sequence goes on from JAZKCN010000005.1 coordinate 14,116, forward strand.
GTGAAGATCACCCAGGCCAGCAGGCCGAACGCACCGGGCACCACCAGCGAGCGCCTGAGGTTGTCGATCATCTTCCAGATGCCCAGGCGGTCTATGCCGTAAGCGCGGGCATTGGCGATCAGCGGCAGCAGTTGCCAGTCGCCGCGCGTCCATCGGTGCAGGCGGGAGGCATCCACACCTGCATGGTGCGGATGGTCTTCGGCCAGCACCACGTCGCTTACATAGGCGCAGCGCGCGATGCTGCCTTCCAGCAAATCGTGGCTGAGGATGGCATCGGGCGCAAAGCGCTGGTCCAGCACCGCATGTACCGCCTGGACGTTGAGCAGGCCCTTGCCGCTAAAGCTGCCAAGGCCGAACAGGTCCTGGTAAAGATCGGAGGTGCCGCTGCTGTAGGGGTCGATGCCGCACTGACCGGCAAACATCTGGTGGAAGCGTGAGCGCTCTTCATCCTGCGGTAATGGCGTGACGATGCGCGGCTGCAGGATGCCGTAACCGCCGGTGACACGCCGGGTTTGCCTGTCGATATGCGGTGCGTTGAGTGGGTGTGCCGCGATGGAGACCAGCTCGCGCAGCGCAGCCGGTGGCAGGCCGGTGTCGCTGTCCAGGGTCAGCACATAACGTATGTCGGGGGCCAGTTGCATGCCGTCTGCAAAATAGAAGTCACCCGCTGCCGCTTTGCGTGGGCGGGTGATTTTTGCGTCTTCTGCAGGGCTTTGTGCGTTGCTGTGTGCCTGGCCTTGCGTGGCGATCAGCCGTACCAGCGATTCCAGTTTGCCGCGCTTGCGCTCCCAGCCCATCCAGCGGCTTTCGGTGCTGCACCAGACGCGGGAGCGGTGTATCAGCAGGAAGCGCGGCGCACTGCCTTCTGCGGTCGGGTAAAGCTGGTTGAGCGCGGCGACCTGTTCCAGCGCCTCGCGCAGCAGTGCGGCATCGCCGGGCATGCTGGCCTGCGCGGCGTCGGCCCAGTCGGACAGCAACGCAAACTGTGCGTTGTCTTCGAGGTTCGCCAGCCAGTGCAGGCGCAGACGGTCGGCCAGTTCGCGTATCGATGCCGTGGAAGTCAGCATGCAAGGGATGACAACCAGCGCACGGTGTTCAGGCGGAATGCCGGCAGAGAAATCCAGCCGCGGCATCGAGGTGACGCGTGTCGATTCAGCCACCACGCGGTGTATCAGCGCAGCAACCGCCTCTGATGCGGGCAGCGCCATCAGCAGCAGCGCCAGCCATGTTTTCCAGCTGCCCGGGCCGGACAGGTGTATGCCCGGCGCGCCATGCGGGTAGCTGGCAACCAGTGCCAGCACGGCCAGCGTGCCTGCCAGCAGCACAGCCAGATAGGTGGCCAAACGCCAGCCATGGCTGAAATGACCGGGGGGCTGCGTCTGCAACCCGCCAGGCGTGTGTGCCTTGCCTTGTGCCGTTGCGGAGAGCGAGGCCACCAGTGCAGCGCGTCCCGGGCCTATCAGGTGGTAGCCGGCCGTGTCTTCACCTGCAGGTGCAGGTGACGGCGTTGGTGCCTGCATTGCATCTTGCGCCTTCAGCACCACAGCCTGCGCGACCTCCAGTTCGGAGCGGCCCTTGTCGCGCGCGATTTTTTCCATCGTTTGCGTGATCTGCTGGCGTGTGCCTTCGCTCTCATGTGCAAAGCTGGGCAACTGGCTGAGCACGCGCAGCGACCGGCTGACCGGCTCCAGCAAATCCTTCCACTCGACCTGGCCAATCAGGCGCAGGCTATTGATGATGTTGCTGATGGTCAGGTTGGCGGCGACCTGTGCGGTCTGGCTTTCTTCGACCAGCGCCAGGCCGTTGGGGCAGTGGGCGGCTGTCCAGGCGGCCAGGCGTGCGGATGCTTCGGTTGGCTGGTCGGGCATGCGCTGCCACAGCTGCGTCAGGAAGTTGCGCTCCAGGCCGCGCTTGCGCATCAACGCCAGCAAGTCATCCAGTTGCGTGTCGTTCATGTGGGTGCCGGTGTCCCAGACCGCATGCGCGGCTTCGCGCGCAGCCTTGCCTTCGGCTATCTGGTCGGCTACCCGGCGCAGGTTTTCCAGCAGCACCACGCGCAAGGTCGTGGGCATGGCCCAGAGCTCGCCCAGGTTGAGTTCGCTGACTTCCTGGTAGGCATCGAGAAAAGCGGTGAAGAGCAAAGGGTCGAGCACGCTGTCGGTGTGGGCGACATAGGCCCAGGCAATGCCGTAAACACGCGGCAGTCCTTCCAGCGGTTTATTGGCCAGCTTGGGCAGGTGGGCGTAGTAGCGCCTGGGCACACCTTCATGAATCTGCTGAAGCTGTGCTTCAACCAGGTGGAAGTTGTCGAGCAGCCATTCTGCAGCGGGTGTGACGTACTGGCCGCTGTGGGAGATGGTGGCGATGTAGTCATAGGCGTGGCGCAGCGCACTGATGTTTTGCTGCACCCGCGGGAAAAAGGAGGTGCCATCGTGACGGCTGGACGCGGGCCTGACGGGCTGCGCTTTTGCGAGGCTCCGGCCATGCTGCTCGAAGCGTTGTGCACCGAACAGTTCTGCACGTATCAGCGGCTCGGATGGGCCGCTGGCGGGGTCCAGTATTTTTCGCGCGTAAGGGCTTAGGGCAGGCAGGCGTTCAATCGGGTCGGCTGCCACGCCGTCAGACGGTGGCCGCCAGACCCAACAGCACAACCGCTATGACCGCGGCGGTGACCATGCGTGGAAAAATAAGCGAATGCGCTGATTCCATCGCCAGATGCAGGCCAAACAGTTTGCCGCGTGTACTGGCGCAACGATCCATATGCGAAGCAAGCGCAACCGTGTCGCTGGAGACAAAGTCGGCCGGGGATGGTGCCGTTGAAAAACGGGAAATGTCATCAAGCGTAGGCATGGGGTGCTCCGGAGCAGGGTGTTGGTGGAGCAACGGCGCGGCAGTGGAATTTGCCTGTCGTTTGCCCTCAATACCATGCTACGGGGAAACCCTTGGCGCTCGTATCGGACAGCGCTGCAGTTCCTATAGGACGCTGCCTACAGCTTGGATGACGCCATGTCAAAAGACATGCGCGTTGAAATAAAGGATTAACCTGTGTTGCGCAAGCCGGCTGCAATCCCGTTGATTGAAATGTGGATGCCGCGCTGCACGCGGTCGTCGACCTGCCCTTCGCGGTAACGCCGCACCAGCTCAACCTGCAGGTGGTGCAGCGGGTCGATGTAGGGAAAGCGGTGGCGTATCGAACGCTGCAGTGCGGCGTTGCCGGCCAGCAGGGTTTTTTCGCCGGTAATCATGGCCAGCGCACTGGCGGTGCGATGCCACTCGGCTTCAATCGCGCTGAAGATTTTCTTGCGCAGCCTTGCGTCGCCAACCAGCTCTGCATAACGTGATGCCAGCGCCAGGTCGCTCTTGGCCAGCACCATGTCCATATTGCTGAGCAGGGTGCGAAAGAAGGGCCACTGCTTGTACATTTTCTGCAGCAACAGCAGCGCTTCCTTGCGGGATGCCGGCGTGCCGCCCTTGCCGAGCAGTTGCTCTATCGCAGAGCCGAAGCCGTACCAGCCCGGCAGCGTCAGCCGGCACTGGCCCCAGCTGAAGCCCCAGGGGATGGCGCGCAGGTCCTCGATTTTTTGCGTGGCCTTGCGTGACGCCGGGCGAGAGCCGATGTTGAGTTCGGCGATTTCGCGTATCGGGGTGGAACTGAAAAAGTATTCTGTAAAGCCAGGGGTCTCGTAGACCAGCGCGCGGTAGGCGGCCATGCTGGCGGTTGACAGTTCTGCCGCTGCCTGCAGGAAATCCTTCGTGGCGGGCTTGGTCGGTTGCAGTAGCGTGGCTTCGAGCGTCGCAGCGACCAAGGTTTCGAGGTTGCGGCGGCCGATCTCGGGATTGGCGTATTTGGAGCCTATGACCTCGCCCTGCTCGGTAAGGCGTATCTGTCCGCGCACGGTGCCCGGTGGTTGCGCCAGTATGGCCTGGTAGCTGGGGCCGCCGCCACGGCCGACGGTGCCGCCACGGCCGTGGAACATGCGCAACTGGATGTTGTATGAGTTGTCCAGCTGGTCGAACAGCTCGACCAGCGCGATCTCTGCTCGGTAGAGCTCCCAGTTGCTGGTGAAGATGCCGCCGTCCTTGTTGCTGTCGGAATAACCCAGCATGATGTCCTGCTCGGAACCGCTGCGCTGCACCAGCTGTGCGATGCCGGGCAGCGCATAGAACTCGCGCATGATGGGCGCGGCGTTGCGCAGGTCTTCTATAGTCTCGAACAGCGGCACCACGATCAGGTCAACAGTGGCACCAGGTGCAGCGCCGGGCCGCCCCAGGCCAGCCTGCGCTCCCTTGGGGGGCAACGAGTACACGGAAGTGCCGGGCGTGGGCGCTATATCTTCGAGGATGCCGCGCATCAGGCCGACTTCCTTTTGCAGCAGCAGCACTTCCAGCAGGTCGCTGACCGTCTCTGTATGGCTGATGATGTAGTGGCGAATGGCTTCCTTGCCGAAGCGCGAGCGTGCAACACGGGCCGCTTCAAAAATTGCCAGTTCACCCTGCGCATGGGCCGAGTAAGTGGTGCCGACCACACGCAGCGGGCGCGCGTCGTTCAGCAGGCGTATCAGAAGTGCGCGTTTGGCGGTCTCTTGCAGGTCTGAGTATCTGGGTTCTATGCGGGCCACGGCCAGCAGCTCTGCCACCACTTCTTCATGCTTGTCCGAGCTCTGGCGCAGGTCGACCGTGGCCAGGTGAAAGCCGAATACATCGACCGCACGTATCAGCGGGTGCAGGCGCTGCGCAATCAGTGCTTCGCCGTGGTTGGCGCGCAGCGATGCATCGATGGTGCGCAGGTCGGCCAGAAAGTCTTCCGATTTTGGGTAGGGGTTTTGCGGCGCGACGGCATGGCGTGCGGCATCACCGCCGGTCAGCAGTTTCAGCGTCGCGGCCAGCCGTGCATAGACGCCGGTCAGTGCGCGGCGGTAAGGTTCATCCTTGCGGTGTTCGCTGGTGTCGGGCGAGCTTTCTGCCAGCGCGCGCATCTCGGGGCTGACGTCGACCAGCATGGCCGACAGCGACAGCTCACCACCCAGGAAGTGGACTTCCGTCAGGTAGTGCCGCAGCGCGACTTCTGCCTGCCGCGACAGCGCGTAGTTCAGTGTTTCGGCGCTGACGTTGGGGTTGCCGTCGCGGTCGCCGCCAATCCACTGGCCCATGCGCAGGAAACTGTGCACGGTGCGGTTGCCCAGCTCACGCTCAAGGTTGGCGTAAAGCTTGGGGATTTCGCGCAGGAAGGTCGCTTCGTAGTAGCTCAGCGCGTTTTCGATTTCATCGGCCACCGTCAGTTTTGAAAACCTCAGCAGCCGGGTTTGCCACAGCTGCATGACGCGGGCGCGCAGTTGTGCTTCATTAGCGGCCAGCTCACGCGGCGTCAGCGCATCCTTGGCTGCGCGTGCCGGACTGACGGCTGTGATGGCCAGTGCCAGCGCCTTGATGTCGTCGCGCGCGGTGAGCAACTGGGCGATGTCGCGTTCGGCATCCAGAATGCTTTTGCGCTGCACTTCGGTCGGGTGCGCCGTCAGCACTGGCGATACAAAACTGTGCGCGAGCGTGTTGGCGATGGTGCGCGGGGAAATCCCGGCCCAGCGCAGACGGGCCAGCGCCACTTCTATGCTGCCTTCCTGTGTGTCGCCGGCGCGTTCGTGCACGGCACGGCGGCGGATGTGGTGGCGGTCTTCGGCAAGGTTCGCCAGGTGGCTGAAGTAGGTGAAGGCGCGTATCACGCTGACGGTCTGGTCGCCCGACAGGCTTTTCAGCAGTTTTTTCAGGGCCTTGTCGGCTTCCTGGTCGGCATCGCGGCGAAAGGCCACCGACAGCTTGCGCACCTGCTCTATCAGCTCGTAGGCGGCAACACCTTCCTGCTCGCGTATCACGTCGCCGAGTATGCGGCCCAACAAGCGGATATCTTCGACCAGCGGCCTTTCGTTGTCCCGCGAACGGGCTTGTGGCCTGCTTTTTTCATCTCCGCTTTTGACGGCTTCGTTGTTCTTTTTCACGCGTGCGGAAGTAACCATGTGCCCCTCTGATTTTTAAGCTCGCATGCTAGCATTACCTTCCCCCCAGTATTACGAACAGGTTACGAGTGTCCGCTGCCCCTTCTACGACCCCAAAAGTGGTGATTGCCACCCGTGAAAGCCGGCTTGCGCTGTGGCAGGCTGAGCACGTCAAGGCCTTGCTGGAGTCACGCCTGGGCTGGCAGGTGGAACTTCTGGGCATGACGACCCAGGGCGACCAGATTCTGGACCGATCGCTGAGCAAGGTGGGCGGCAAGGGTTTGTTCGTGAAGGAACTCGAAATCGCGCTGAGCGAAGGCCGTGCCGACCTGGCCGTGCATTCGCTGAAGGATGTTCCGATGGATCTGCCGGAGGGGTTTGCACTGGCCTGTGTGCTGCAGCGTGAAGACCCGCACGATGCCTTTGTCTCCAATGACTTTGCCTCGCTGGCTGAACTCCCGCATGGCGCGGTTGTCGGCACGTCGAGCCTTCGCCGGCTGGTGCTGCTGAGGGCGCTTCGGCCTGACCTCAAGATAGAACCGCTGCGCGGCAACCTCGACACCCGTTTGCGCAAGCTCGACGAGGGCCAGTACCACGGCATCGTGCTGGCTGCGGCGGGCCTGAAACGGCTTGGGCTTGCCAGCCGCATTCGCCAGACTTTTGCAACCGGCGACATGCTGCCGGCCGCAGGTCAGGGCGCGCTGGGCATAGAGGTGTGCTCAAACCGGACCGACTTGCTGGCTGCCATGGCCACGCTGGCAGACCTGCCAACATGGCTGGCAGTGACTGCCGAACGCACGGTGTCGCGTGCGATGGGTGGCAGTTGCTCCATGCCGCTGGCCGCTTTCACTACCGGGCCTGCAGAAAACGGCATGCTGTTGCGTGCGGTCTGGGGTGACCCGGTGGACGTGGAAGCCGGCGCCAATGCGCGGCCTGCCAAGAAACTGGTGCATGCGCAGAAATTGGCGCCCGTCACTACTTTTGCAGAAGCTGAAGCGCTGGGTGAGGCTGTGGCTGCCGGCCTGCGCGCCGGTGGTGCGGTGTGGGCGGCCAACCCGGCGGCGTGATGGTCAAGGGCGCTGCCGGCGCACTGCGCGTCGTCGTTACCCGGCCAGCGCATGATGCTTTGCCATGGGTTGAACAACTCCATCAAAACGGGTTTGATGCGCAGTCCCTGCCACTTATGGATATTGCGCCGCTGACCCCGGTTGTCGATGCTGCGGCGATGATGCGCGGCCATGACGCGCTGATGTTTGTCAGCGGCAATGCGGTCAGTCATTTCCTGACCCCGGAAATCGCAGCGCCGTTCATCGGTACTGCCATGCGTTTTATGGCGCCAGGACCTGGCACGGCGGCGGCGCTGCTGGCCTGTGGTGTACCGGCCAGTCAGATTGATGTGCCGCCTGCAGATGCGGGGCAGTTCGATTCAGAGGCCTTGTGGGAACTGGTGGGCGGGCGCAACTGGCCGGGCAAGCGTGTGCTGGTGGTTCGCGGCTCCAGCGCAGCAGATGCGCCGGCCGGGCGGGACTGGCTGGCGCAGCAATTGCAGGCCGCCGGTGCGACGGTCGATTTTGTAAGTGTTTATGAACGCCGGTCGCCGCAGCCTGGTCCTGAAGAACAGCAACTCGCGCATGCTGCGGCTGCCGATGGGTCTGTCTGGCTGTTCAGCAGCTCCGAGGCCGTGCATAACCTGACGGCCCTCGTGGCGGGGCAGAGCGAGGCCACTGTCGACTGGCGCCGCGCACGCGCCGTTGCCACACATCCACGGATTGCCCGGACCCTGAAAGAGGCGGGATGGGGTGTTGTTGTGGAGTCACGCCCCACCCTGAATGACATCGTGGCTACCCTGCGCTCGATAGAATCGGCTTACCCATGAGTGACAGTCCTTCCGCCCCGCCTCCACCGCCCGCGCTGCTTGTGCCGGAAACGCCACCTGTGGCCTCCGCAGATTTTGTGCAATTGCCCGTGAAATGGGCCTGGCTGGTAGCGGCCCTTGCGGCAGCAGGCATTGTCACCAGCGGCCTGCTCTGGCAAAAGCTGGGCAACATTCAGGAAGAACTGGCCCGCAGGAGCACCGATTCCGGCGCACAGGCCATCGAAGCCCGCACGCTGGCCAAAGCCGCCCAGGACGGCATGCGCGAGTTGTCGGCACGCATCGCCATCCAGGAAACCCGCATAGGCGAAGTCAGCCTGCAGCGCTCGCAGCTGGAAGAGCTGATGCAGAGCCTGTCGCGTTCGCGCGATGAAAATCTGGTGGTGGATGTCGAGTCCGCACTGCGGCTGGCCCAGCAGCAGTCCCAGTTGACTGGCAGCGCCGAGCCGCTGATCGCCGCGTTGAAATCGGCCGACCTGCGGCTGGCGCGTGCCGCCCAGCCTAGGCTGAACCCCGTACAGCGTGCGGTGGCAAAAGACATGGACCGCATACGTTCGGCCAGCCTGACCGATGTACCGGTGCTGCTGATCAAGATTGACGAGTTGAGCCGGCTTGTCGATGACCTGCCGCTGGCCAACGGCATGGCAACCAGCAATGGACCGCGCGCAGTGGCGCCATCACCCGCAATCGCAGCATCGGCACCTAAAGACATGCCTGCGATGTTCGACAGGCAGGCGCTGCAGGCCTGGTCGCATCGCTTTTTTGAAAGCGTGCGCGAAGAAGCGCGGCGGTTGCTGCGCGTCAGCCGCATAGACCAGCCGGAAGCCGCCCTGATGGCGCCGGAGCAGGCGTTTTTCATGCGCGAGAACCTCAAGCTCCGGCTGCTCAATGCGCGGCTGGCGCTGTTGTCCCGGCAAAGCGATATGGCACGTGCCGACCTGGCCAATGCGAGTGCGTGGATGGCCCGCTATTTCGATCCCGCTTCGCGCAAGACCCAGGCTGCCAGCCAGTTGCTGCAGCAGGTGCAGGCGCAATTGAAGACCAGCGAGCTGCCGCGGCTGGATGACACCATGGCGGCGCTGGCGACTGCCGCCGCAGGCCGTTAAGGCGCAGGGCAGGGCATGCGCGCAGCACTCTGGCTACTGGCACTGTTTGCGATCGCGGCTGCGAGCGCATTGTTTGCGGGCAACAACCACGCTGTGGTCACGATCTTCTGGCCGCCCCATCGCATCGACATTTCCTTCAACCTGATGGTGTTGATGCTGGTCGCATTTTTCACCCTGTTGTATGTGGCGATACGTGCGTTGTCGGCGGTGTTCTCGTTGCCGCTGGAAGCCAAGCGCTGGCGTGCACAGCAGAAGGAGCGTGCGATGTATGGCGCACTGATGGATGCACTGGCACACCAGCTTGCCGGCCGCTACATACGCGCCACCCGGTCTGCACAGAATGCGCTCGCACAGGAAAAAAGCCTGGGGCTTTTGACAGAACATTCCTGCCAGGTCACCAGTCACAGCGCTGCCCGTTCCAGCCAGTTGCAGTCGCTGGCGCATCTGCTGGTGGCTGAAAGCGCTCAGTCACTGCAAAACAGGGCCTTGCGTGACCAGCACCTGCAGGCAGCGCTGCAAAGCTCCACGCCGCGCCACGCGCAGGAAGTGCGTGAGGGCGTTCAGTTCCGCGCTGCGCGCTGGGCCCTGGATGACCGCGATGCCGGTGCCGCGCTTGATTGGCTGACCCATTTACCGCAGGGCGCCGCGCGCCGCACATTGGCGCTGCGCATGAAGCTGCGCGCAACCCGTCAGCTTCGGCAGCCGTTGCAGGCGATCGAAACAGCGCGCCTGCTGGCCAAACACAGGGCTTTTTCACCGGTTGCGGCGCAAAGCATTGTGCGGGGGCTGGCACTTGAGCTGTTGAACGACGCACACGACCCGGCCCAACTGCAGCAGGCCTGGTTGTCTCTGGACGAGGGTGAGCGCGCGATGCCCGAACTTGTGATCCATGCGGCCTCACGCCTGATGGCGCTGCACGGCGACGTGAACCTGGCGCGCAGCTGGCTGCTGCAAGTCTGGGACAAGGCGATGCAGCCGCGTTCGGACATCAACGACAGCCTGCGCATCAAGCTGATAGCGGTGCTGGAGACCGATCTCGCGTCAATGGATGCGGCCTGGCTGGGTCGTGTCGAGGCTGCCCAGAACGGCCGGCCACGCGACGCCAACCTGCAATACCTGGCCGGCATGACCTTCCTTAACCGCCAGTTGTGGGGCAAAGCCAGGCAACTGCTCTCGCAGGCGGCGCTGGGCTTGCAGGACCCGGGCCTGCACCGCAATGCGTGGCGTGCGCTGGCGGTACTGGCCGAGCAGCGCGAAGATGCAGAAGCGGCTGCACACGCTTACAAGCAGGCTGCACAGCTTTAAGCTCTAGGCCATTCACCTGCACCCCCCATGCAGCATGTTCGCCTTGAACGCAGCGATAAATCCCCAAAGAAAAAGGCCCGTGAAGGGCCTTTTTTCAATTGCGCGGGAAACTGTCAGGCGGCGGGCTTTTCAAACGGCAGTGCCATCTCACGCAGGTCGCGTTTTGTTTCTACCAGCACCAGCGGGCCTTCATCGGCAACAACCAGTGCTGGACGCTCACGCGGCACATGGACGGCCTTGGGTTCAGCCGCAATGGCAGCCTGTGCTTCGGCAATCTTGGCAATGTCGGAGTTGACCCACTGCAGGCCGGAGGTTTGCGCAACCTGCACCAGGTCCTGCATCGGCAGGGCGTAAGCCTGTACCTTTGGCAGGGCCTTGGCAGCGGGTGCTGCTTCGGCAGTGCGAGGCGCTGCTGCAGGTGCTGCCACTGGTGCGGCGACAACCGCCGGGGCAACCGGGGCTGCAAATGGCTGGACTGGCGAGAACGAAGCGGCTGCTGCCTGTTCCCGCACGGGTGCGGACTGGGCTGCCTCTGGCGCAACGGCCTGGGCGCTGCCTTCAGGTGAGGTTTCAGCACGTTCGCTGCGCTCGCCGTCTTCACCACGCTCACGGCGGTCGCGGCCATAACGGTCGCGGCTGCGGCGTTCGCGTGGCTGGCGCTGTCCTTCTGCCTGTTCGCCCGGCTCACCGGCGGGGCCGGCTTGCGGCTGGCCTTCGACAGACATCAGCGGTGCGGCTTCAGGGTTGAAACTGCGGTCGTCCGATGGTGCGCCGTCGGTGTTGCCACTTTCGCTGCGTTCGCCGCGGCGGTCGTTGCGGCGGCCGTTACGGTCGCGGCGTCCACCTTCGCGTGGTTCACGTGGCTCGCGCTGATCGCGGCCTTCCGGTGCAGCCCGTTCCTGGCGCGGCTCGCCGGCTTCACCATTCATCACTGCGGCCATCGCGGCCTGGTTGGCCAGTGCCAGATCCTGCTCGGCGGCATCGCGTGGGACGCGATCGCCGCGCTCGGCGCGGTCACCACCGCGTTCGCGGCGGTTACGGCCACCTTCGCGCGGCTCCCTTGGTTCGCGCGGCTCGCGGCCTTCGCGGTTTTCATTGCGGCCTTCAGGGCGCTGTGTGCCTTCGGCACGTGGCTCACCTGCAGGGCGTTCCTGGCGGGCACCTTCGGGACGGCCGCTTTCACGGCGCTCTCCGCGCTCACCACGTTCGTTACGGCCACCTTCGCGGCCCTCGCCACGGCCTTCACCGCGGTTGCGTCCACCGCGGCGGCCATCACGGCCTCCGCGTTCGCCACGTTCACCGCTGCGTCCTTCGCTACGGCCATCGCGGCGGCCTTCCGCACTGCGCTCGCCGGTTTTGGCAGGCGTTGCGGGGGCGGCCGGTGCAGCTTCTTCCGAAGCACCGAACAGGCTCTTGATCCAGCCGAAGAAACCTTTTTCTGCCGGTGCAGGCGCCGCTGCGGCGCGCTGTGGTGCCCTAACGGCAACAGGTGCTGCTTCGGGCTTTGGTGGTGCAATGGGTGCCGGCACATCGGGCAGCACGCCCTTGATGACGGGTTCCTGCTTGTTGTGTTTTTCCTGGCTGCGGCGCGTGACAGTGGTCGGGTCCTCGATCTCTTCAGCCATGGTGTAACTGGCTTCGATGCGGTCCAGGCGCGGGTCGTCGTGCTTCAGGCGTTCCAGCCTGTAGTTCGGCGTTTCCAGTGTCTTGTTGGGCACCAGCAGCACATTGATGCGCTGCTTGAGTTCGATCTTGCCGATTTCCGAGCGCTTTTCATTGAGCAGGAAGGATGCGACATCCACAGGCACCTGGCACAGCACGGAGGCGGTGCTGTCCTTGAGCGACTCTTCCTGGATGATGCGCAGGATCTGCAGTGCCGAGCTTTCGGTGTCGCGGATGTGGCCGGAGCCGCCGCAACGCGGGCAGGGAATCGATGCGCCTTCGCTCAGCGCAGGGCGCAGGCGCTGACGGCTCATTTCCATCAGGCCGAACTTGCTGATGGTGCCGAACTGCACACGTGCGCGGTCCTGGCGCAGCGCATCACGCAGGCGGTTTTCAACGTCGCGGCGGTTGCGCGACTCTTCCATGTCGATAAAGTCGATGACGATCAGGCCACCCAGATCGCGCAAACGCATCTGGCGCGCGACTTCATCGGCGGCTTCGAGGTTGGTACGGGTGGCGGTTTCTTCAATATCACCGCCCTTGATGGCGCGGGCAGAGTTGACGTCAACCGAGACCAGTGCTTCGGTGTGGTCGATCACGATGGCGCCGCCGGACGGCAACTGCACGGTGCGTGCATAGGCCGATTCGATCTGGTGCTCGATCTGGAAACGCGAGAACAGCGGTGCGTCGTCGCGGTAACGCTTTACGCGGTGTTCGTGCTCGGGCATCACGTGGGCCATGAACTGCTTGGCCTGCTCGTAGACGTCGTCGGTGTCGAACAGGATGTCGCCGATGTCGCTGTTGAAGTAGTCGCGTATGGCGCGGATGACGAGGCTGGATTCCTGGTAAATCAGGAAAGCGCCCTTGCCGCCCTTGCCGGCACCTTCGATGGCCGTCCACAGCTTGATCAGGTAGTTCAGGTCCCACTGTAGTTCGGGGGCGCTGCGGCCAATGCCGGCGGTGCGGGCGATGATGCTGGAGCCTTGCGGGTACTCCAGCTGATCCATGTTTTCCTTCAGCTCGGCCCGGTCTTCGCCTTCGATGCGGCGTGACACGCCACCACCGCGCGGGTTGTTGGGCATCAGCACCACATAGCGGCCGGCCAGCGAGACAAAGGTCGTGAGGGCCGCGCCCTTGTTTCCGCGTTCTTCCTTCTCGACCTGGACCATCAGTTCCTGGCCTTCGCGGATCACGTCATTGATGCGCGCCTGGCTGACCGGCACGCCGGGAGTGAAGTAGTTCTTGGAGATTTCCTTGAATGGCAGGAAACCGTGGCGGTCTTCGCCGTAGTCCACAAAACAGGCTTCCAGCGACGGCTCGACGCGGGTGACGACGGCCTTGTAGATATTGCCCTTGCGCTGCTCGCGCCCTTCGATTTCGATTTCGTAGTCGAGGAGTTTTTGTCCATCGACGATGGCCAGCCGGCGTTCTTCAGCCTGCGTGGCGTTGATCAGCATCCGTTTCATGATTGCTCTTCCTTTTTCGTTCTTCGTCTCTCAAACCCAAAAATGGGCCAACGACGCCGAAGAGGACGCAATGCGAACGTGGGGAATTGCCGGAGAGCTTGCGACGCTACCCGGCCAACTGAAAAAAATCAGTCAGCCAAGTGGTCTGGGCGTAGGCGCGTGGATGGAGCGAGCAGGGGTCAAACAGGTGAGGGCGATCGGGTTGAAAGCTGCTTGCGCCCACTGAGCAAAAACCGGCGGCTGATTTGTGGAGGATGCAGGGCTCATCAATGCGATGAAGCGCCGCAGGCACATAAAAATCAGACTGACCAGAGTTGGTATCAAGGGGCTACCTGTTAAAGGACTTGTTCTCGGCTGGATCCGCATGCAGCCTTTGGTTTGACCTGGGCTGCATGCTTGGTATTCCGTAAGTTGTATTCGCAAAACGCCGACTTGTCTGCTTGACCACTGTCCCGCCGCGAGGTGCCTGGCACCCGTCGCTTGCAGGCAATGACCGGCATGGGCATCGACCTTCCAGCGCGCCTGTTTTGTGGTTCGGGTTCGGGCCTTTGGGCCGGCTCCAGATTGGCGTGGACTAAACTCCAGACAAATCAACCACTTACAGCGCATCGCTAGTGAAACACATTATAGGGGCAGCTTCGGGCAAATCCAGGCAATCGGGGCAAAAGACAGCGACACCGGCGGCCCGGGCCACTGCGGCCACGCCGAGGGGTCCCAATTCGCCCGTCACCCCCCCGGAAATCGCGGCTCCTGCCGCTGAAGCGGTGACTGCCCAGGCCACATTGGTAACTGTCGATGAAGACTACGCCGGCCAGCGGCTGGACAACTTCCTGATCCGCCAGCTCAAGGGCGTGCCCAAAACCCATGTCTACCGCATCATCCGCAGCGGCGAAGTGCGGGTCAACAAGGGCAGGGCGCAGGCTGATACGCGGGTTGAAGCCGGCGATATCGTGCGCCTGCCACCGGTGCGCACCTCGGAGCGGGCAGAGCAGAAAGCGCAGGCGATGGCGCAGGCCGGCGCCCAGATGGTGGCCCGCCATGGTGCCAGTTCCACGGTAGGTGGTTATGCGCCGGCGGCTGAATTTCCCATTCTGTTTGAAGACGACTTTGTTTTGGCCATCGACAAGCCGGCCGGGGTTGCCGTGCATGGCGGCAGCGGTGTGAGTTTTGGCGTGATCGAGCAATTGCGCATGGCCAGGCCGGGATCGGATTTTCTTGAGCTGGTGCACCGGCTGGACCGCGAAACCAGCGGCGTGCTGCTGATTGCCAAAAAGCGCATGGCGCTCAAGCTCTTGCAGGAGCAGTTCCGCGAACGTGAAACCGACAAGGTTTACCTGGCGCTGGTCAGCGGCAACTGGGCGCCCAACAAACGTGTCATTGACAAGGCGCTGCACAAATACCTGATCGACAACGGCGAGCGCCGCGTCAAAGTGGTGGCGAATGACCACCCGGACGGCATGCGTTCCGTCACGCTGGTCAAGGTCAAGGCGCCGGTGCCTGCCAGCCCGGCTGCACCGGCCATACCGTTCACCCTGCTGGAAGTAACGATCAAGACCGGCCGCACACACCAGATACGTGTGCACCTGGCCAGCGAAGGCCACGCTATTGCAGGTGACGACAAATACGGCGACTTCGAGCTGAACAAGGCCCTCCAGAAAACTGTGGCTGGCCGCGAGTCGCTCAAGCGCATGTTCCTGCACGCCTGGAGCCTGAAGTTCAACCATCCGAAGCTGCGCAAGGTGGTGCACCTGCAGGCCGAATTGCCACCGGGGTTGCAGCAGTTTTTGCCCGAGCCTGTGGCCGCGGCAATGACCCCTCCAGTCACCCCGCTGTAATGCAGTTGCCGCCCGGCGCGGCGACAATAGCCGGATGCAAGCAAGAAACTTTGACCTGATTGCCTTCGACTGGGACGGCACGCTGTTTGACTCCACCAAAATCATCATCCGCTGCATACAGGCGGCGGTGAAGGATGTGGGCGGCACTGTGCCGACCGACGAGGCTGCCGGTTATGTGATCGGCCTGGCACTGTCGCAGGCGCTGGCCCATGCTGCACCCGATGTGCCGCCTGAAAAATACCCTGAACTTGGCGAGCGTTATCGCCACCACTACAGCGCGCATTACAACGACCTCAGCCTGTTTGATGGTGTGCTGCCCATGCTGGCCGAGTTGAAAGCGTGCGGCCATTTGCTGGCGGTGGCCACTGGCAAATCACGCCGCGGGCTTGACGAGGCGCTCAAAACGGATGAGTTGCGCGGGCGCTTTCACAGCTCGCGCACGGCCGATGAAACCGCCGGCAAACCCGATCCGCGGATGCTGCATGAGTTGATGGACGAATTCAACATCCCGGCTGCCCGGGTGCTGATGGTCGGCGATACCACGCACGACCTGCAGATGGCCGTGAACGCCGGTTGCCCCAGCGTCGGCGTCAGCTACGGTGCACATGAGCCCTCGACGTTCACATCGCTGAACCCGCTGCATGTGGCGCACTCGGTGCAGGATTTGCGCGACTGGCTGGCCGCCCAAGCCTGAGGCTGCAACAACGCCAACATCCAGCAAGGCCATGGACGAACTGCTTCCCCTGTGCAACAGCCGCGAGCTGGCCGATGGTGGCCGCGCCGTACCTTTCGATGTGGTCTATGCCGGGCAGACCTGCCGCGCCTTTGCGGTGCGTTACAAGGGCACGGCCCACGCCTACCTGAACCGCTGCACACACGTGGCGATGGAACTGGACTGGCAGCCCAACCGCATCTTTGACGATAGCGGCCAGTGGCTGCTGTGCGCCAGCCACGGCGCGGCCTACCTGCCCGACACCGGCGAGTGTGCCGGTGGGCCCTGCCACGGCGGGCTGGTCAAGATTGCGCTTTCGGAAAACGACGGCGTCGTTCACTGGCATTCTGCTTACAACCTCAAACCACCTGCTTTCTGAAGCGCACCTAAACTAGCCGACATGAACGATTCCAACAAACCCGACCCGACCGATCCTTTTTTTGAACCTTCGGACATGCGTCCCGAGGCTCAGCCGGTCGCCGCGACGACGGTGAAAAAATCGGACCCGACCAGCGCCCCCGGCTGGGAACGTGCGACCCTTGAAAAGCTGGCCTTTGCCTCGCTGAACGAGCAGAAGGCCACGCGCCGCTGGAAGACGTTTGTGCGCCTGTCCTGGCTGGGATTTTTTGTCTTTCTGCTGTGGATGGCGCTGCACCGCGGTACGCCCGCCAGCGATGCGACTGTGCCGCACACAGCAGTGGTCGAGATCAAGGGTGAGATCGCCGCCGGCGCCGATGCCAGCGCGGAGTTCGTCAATGCGGCGTTGCGCGCTGCCTTTGAAGACGAAGGCGCCAAAGCCGTCGTGCTGCTCATCAATTCCCCAGGCGGCAGCCCGGTGCAGGCTGGCATGATGAACGACGAAATCCTGCGCCTGAAGGCCAAATACAAAAAGCCGGTCTATGCGGTGGTTGAGGAAAGCTGTGCTTCTGCGGCCTATTACATCGCGGTCGCGGCGGACCAGATTTACGTGGACAAGGCCAGCATCGTCGGCAGCATTGGCGTGCTGATGGACGGCTTTGGATTTACGGGGCTGATGGAAAAGTTTGGCGTCGAACGCCGCCTGCTGACCGCGGGTGAGAACAAAGGCTTTCTCGACCCGTTCAGCCCGCAGTCGGAAAAGCAGCGCGCTTTTGCCCAAGCCATGCTGGCGCAGATTCACCAGCAGTTCATCACGGTGGTGAAAGCCGGCCGAGGTCAGCGTCTCAAGGAAACCCCTGAAACGTTCAGCGGGCTTTTCTGGACGGGCCAGCAAGCCATCGAACTCGGGCTGGCTGACAAGTTGGGCAATCTCGAATATGTCGCTCGAGAAGTCGTGAAGACCGAAGAAATCATCGACTACACCCGTCGCGACAACGTGGCCGAACGCCTGGCCAAAAAGTTCGGTGCGTCGATCGGTGAGGGTGCGATGAAGGCGTTGAAGTCGATTCCTGCGATTCGCTGAGGCTTGAAACGCCCGATCTGGCGTTCAAGGGTGGCGTGAAAGCGGGTTTTAGGTGCTACATATTTGGTAGCAGGTCGCGCTAGTCCAGATTGGATTTCAGACCTTTTTGATGCCTGAAAATGGCACTTTTAGCCCCGTTTTCGGGGCTTCTTGCTTTGTGGGCGTGATTTTTCGGGTTTTATTCAGCATATGCCTTGGCATATGCTGAATTCCGCTCAACGACCTATGCAAAAAACGGTTGGCAAATCCAGCGGTGCCGCTGGCTTGTCTTTTTTCCACTGGCTGGCCTGCGCGCTGCGTGACCAGGCTTTTTCCAGCGTCAGGCCGCAGCTCAACGCCAGCCGGGTGTTGCCTTGCAGCGATTGCAGCAGCGCCTGCAGCAGCGCCATATTTCGGTAGGGCGTTTCAATAAAAATCTGGGTCTGGCCGGTCTTCAGCGCCAGGGATTCCAGCTCGCGTATGCGTTGGGTTCGCTCTCCGCCGTCTTGCGGCAGGTAGCCGACAAATGCAAAGTTCTGCCCGTTCAGACCGCTGGCAGCGAGCGCCAGCACAAGCGACATCGGCCCCGTCAGCGGCACCACCTGCATGCCAAGGTCGTGGGCAGCCCTGACCACCGACGAGCCGGGGTCGGCAATCGCTGGCATGCCGGCTTCGCTGACCAGACCCATGTCACGGCCTTCCATCGCCGCTATCAGCAGCGGCCGCGCATCGAAGTTGCCGCTGTGGTCGCCCTTTTTGTGTACCTCACGCGGCAGCTCCTGTATTTGCAGCGCCTGCAGCGGCTGGGCCAGCGGCTGGATGTCGTTGACGCGCTTGAGGTAGGCGCGTGTGCTCTTGGCGTTCTCGCAAATCCAGCAGTTGAGCCGGGCCGCGACGCGTATCGTCTCCATCGGCATTACATCGGCCAGCGGTGCCTGCGCATCGCAGCCGAAGTCCAGCGGGGCTGGAACGAGGTAGAGCTTGCCTTTGCTGGTACTGCTGTTCATGCGGCGGCCTTCGGGGTGAGCAGGGCGATGCCGGCCGCGCTGATCATGCGGCAGGTGCGTATCAGCGGCAGGCCTATCAGGGCGGTCGGGTCATCGCTGTCTATCGATGCCAGCAGCGCAATGCCCAGGCCTTCGCTTTTGGCGCTGCCGGCGCAGTCATAGGGTTGCTCCAGCCGCAGGTAGTTTTCAATTTCTTCGTCGCTGAGGTCGCGGAAAGTGACCTTGACGGCTGCGATGTCGCGCGCTTCAAAACCGGTGGCGAGGCAGGCCACCGCCAGCGCTGTCTGGAAAATCACCGTCTGCCCGCGCATCTGGCGCAACTGCGCCACGGCCTTTTCATGGGTGCCGGGCTTGCCCAGCGGCTGACCATTGAGGTCTGCCACCTGGTCTGAGCCGATCACGACTGCATCCGGGAACTTTTGTGCGACGGCATGTGCCTTGGCCAGTGCCAGGCGCTCTGCCAGCGCACGGGGCTGTTCGCCGGGTGCGGGGGTTTCATCGACATCGGGCGCGGCGACATCGAATGGAATCTGCAGGCGCTGCAGCAGTTCGCGGCGATAGCGTGAGGTGGATCCGAGTACCAGTGAGCGGGGTTTTGCGTGAGCGGAAGCGGAAGTCATCACCCGATTCTCTTACACTGCCTGCCATGACCCGACAGCTACAAGCCAGCCGCCTGAATATGCAGGCCTTTGCCAAAGAAGGCGAACCCCTGGTGGCGATCACGCCGCTTGAAAAACTCGAACGCCTGACTGCAGAAGTGCGGGAGCTGAAACCCGATGCAGCCGTGAACTGGCAGGCCGATGCCGAGATGCGCAGTGGCTCCGGTAGCGAAGAAGACATCTGGCTGCATCTGCAGGCCAGGACGTCGGTGGCCCTGACCTGCCAGCGCTGCATGGCTGCTGTCGAGACGCCGCTGGACGTCGACCAGTGGTACCGCTTTGTGGCGACGGAAGACATCGCGATGGCGCAGGATGACGAGTCGGAAGAAGACCTGCTGGTGATGGAGCCGCAGTTTGACCTGCAGGCCGTGCTGGAGGACGAGTTGCTGATGGCGTTGCCGTTGGTACCTATGCATGAGCAATGCCCCGTGGCGCCCAAACTTAGCGCCGGAGTGGAAGACCTGGGTGATGGCGAAGGTGCTGCTACTGAAAAGCCGAATCCGTTTGCCGTGCTGGCGCAGCTCAAAACCGGCAAGCCTAAAAAATAATACTTTTGTGTTGTTTTTGATGCGTTTGCGTAGCGCCCGCCCGGTGATTGGCAAAAGCCAAGTTGGTTAGTCGGCACTTCTCGGGCTATAATCAAAGGCTTCGCGTACTGATCTCGTGATGACTGGCAAGGGGTTCCATACGGCCCGCCCACTCATGAACGGTTATCCGGTTCGCTTTTACCAACCCTATACCCCCTCAGGAGCGGATCATGGCCGTCCAGCAGAACAAAAAGTCACCTTCGAAACGCGGTATGCACCGCTCGCACAACGCACTCACCGTGCCAGGTATCGCAGTGGAATCCACCACCGGCGAAACCCATCTGCGTCACCACATCAGCCCAACCGGCTTTTACCGTGGCCGCAAGGTGTTGAAAACCAAATCCGAAGCGTAAGTCATCGCTTCATGTACTGGCCCGCACTCATCCTGCGGGCCTTTCTTTTGTCCAAGCACTGAATTTTCACTGGCTCCGGTCTTTTTATGATCAGGATTGCTGTTGATGCCATGGGTGGGGATATTGGTCCTTCGGTGACAGTTCCTGCCAGTCTGGCATTTCTTGAGGGTCACCCCGACGCTGCGGTGATCATCGTCGGTCAGTCCGACGTGCTTGCGGCCCATCCGCAGTACCCAGCCCTGCAGGCCAACCCGCGTTGCCAGATCGTCGCTGCCAGCGAGGTCGTCACCATGGACGACCCGATCGAGATCGCGCTTCGCCGCAAGAAGAATTCCTCCATGCGGGTGGCAGTCAATCAGGTCAAGGACGGCGCAGCTCAAGCTGCGGTATCTGCCGGTAACACGGGCGCATTGATGGCTATCGCACGTTATGTGCTCAAAACCATGGATGGCATAGATCGTCCGGCCATCGCCACACAATTGCCCAATGCCCTTGGCGGCGCTACCACGGTGCTGGATCTGGGGGCCAATGTTGATTGCACAGAGGACCACCTGTTGCAGTTTGCGGTGATGGGCTCTGCGCTTGTCGCGGCCATTACCAGCAACCCGACGCCCCGAGTTGGGTTGCTCAATATTGGTGAAGAAGCGATAAAGGGCAGTGAAATAATCAAAAAAGCGGGTGAACTGCTTCGATCTGCTGCTAATTCTGGTGATTTGAATTTTTATGGAAATGTTGAAGGTAACGACATCTTCAAGGGAACCACGGATATCGTGGTTTGTGACGGCTTCGTCGGCAACGTCGCGCTGAAAGCCAGCGAAGGTTTGGCCAGCATGATTGGCGGGTTTATCAAGGCAGAGTTTTCACGCAATATTTTTACAAAAATTGCTGCCATCATTGCTTATCCGGTGTTAACTGCTTTTAAAAGTCGAGTTGACCACAGGCGCTACAACGGTGCAGCGTTACTGGGCCTGCAGGGCTTGGTGTTTAAAAGCCATGGCTCGGCCGATGCCTTCGCTTTTGAGAGGGCGCTCAACCGCGCTTATGATGCGGCTCGTAACAACCTGCTGGAGCGGGTCAGAGAGCGCATTGCCCGCGCAGCCCCATTGCTGGTGGCGGCGCGTGCAGTTCCCAACCAGGATGAATTGATGGCAACGCAGGAGCCATTGGCCACCCTTGCCAATGCGACCGCGCCAACATTAACGCACTGACATAAAAATTAATGCCCCAATATTCCCGCATCACCGGCACCGGCAGCTACCTGCCGCCAAGGCGCCTAAGCAATGCTGACCTGGCCGCCGAGCTGGCCACCAAAGGTGTTGAAACTTCCGATGAGTGGATAGTCGAACGCACCGGCATTCATGCCCGCCACTTCGCAGCGCCCGATGTCTGCAGTAGTGACCTTGGCGTGGAAGCCGCCAAACGCGCGCTGGAAGCTGCCGGACTGCAACCGTCGGATATTGACCTCATCATTGTGGCTACGTCCACCCCTGACATGGTGTTCCCATCGGCCGCCTGCATATTGCAGAACAAGCTGGGTATTGCCGGGTGTGCTGCATTCGACGTGCAGGCCGTCTGTAGCGGCTTTGTCTATGCACTGACTGTGGCTGATGCCATGATCAAAACCGGGTCCGCCACCAAGGCGCTGGTAATTGGGGCGGAAGTGTTCTCCCGCATCCTCGATTTTTCGGACCGGACCACCTGTGTGCTGTTCGGCGATGGCGCCGGCGCGGTCGTGCTGGAAGCCTCCGACACGCCTGGCATTCTGGCGACCGACCTTCACGCCGACGGCAAATATGTCGGCATCCTGTGCGTGCCTGGCAATGTCTCGGGCGGCCAGGTGATTGGTGACCCCTTGCTCAAAATGGATGGTCAGGCGGTGTTCAGGCTGGCTGTGGGTGTGCTGGAGAGTGCGGCGCGTGCCACGCTGGTCAAAGCCAACATGACGGACGCTGATATCGACTGGCTGATCCCGCACCAGGCCAACATCCGCATCATGCAAAGCACGGCCAAAAAACTGAAGCTGCCACTGGACAAGCTGGTCGTCACGGTGGATCAGCATGGCAATACCTCTGCCGCGTCGATTCCGCTGGCGCTGGACTCGGCTGTGCGCAGCGGCAAGATCAAAAAAGGGGACACCCTGATGCTGGAAGGCGTCGGCGGTGGCTTCACCTGGGGTGCAGTGCTTCTCAATTACTGAGATGACTGTCTCTCCGCATCAGCCGGCCCGACAATGACAAGCGGCCGCCTGAATTTCACAAGCCTGAATTCCAGGGAATCGCTATCAGCGTTGTTCCTGGTGCTGGCATTTGCTGCCGGCGGCTGGAAAGTATGGACGCGCCCGCCAGCTGGTGACTTTGCTTTTGCTCCTGCTGCCCCTGCTGCTGTACCGATGCCACCCGTTTCTGCGGAAAAGGGTTCCGCTGGGGCAGTCAAATTTGATGCGCAATTTGTTTCATCCGTGCCCGGCCAGGCCGTGCACGCTGCCTCCATCGTTGAACTTCGTAATGGCGACCTGAGGGCGGTCTGGTTTTCGGGTTCGCGCGAAGGTGCTTCCGATGTCACCATACAGAGCGCCGTTATGAATGCGGCGAGCCAGCGCTGGTCGCCTGAAAGTACGCTGTTTAACCGCCAGAAAATCCAGGCGGGGTTATGGCGTTACGTCAAAAAACTGGGCAACCCGGTGATCGCACGCGCACCCGACGGTTCACTCTCGCTGTGGATGGTGAATGTCTCTTTGGGCGGCTGGGCTGGCAGCGCCATCACCTGGTCGCGTTCTGTTGACGAAGGCCTGAGCTGGAGCCCGCCCCAGCGGCTGGTGACGTCTCCTTTCCTTAACGTCAGCACCTTGGTCAAAGGCGGGCCTGCCGCCATGTCGAACGGCCAGGTGAGCTTGCCGGTCTATCACGAGTTTGCAACCAAATTTGGCGAAGTGCTGCGTCTCGATGCGCAGGGACGGGTGCTCGATAAAACCCGCATCCCGAATAGCCGTACCAATCTGCAACCCGTACTTCTGGTGAAAGCTCCCACGCAGGCCGGTGTCTACATGCGCGCGGGTGAGGGTGGCAAGTTGGTGATGTCATCGACCACTGATGCTGGCAAGACGTGGGCGCCTGCGAGCGCGACTCTGTTGCCGAATCCGGATTCCGCCGTCGCAGGCCTGGTGGCGGCGAATGGCCGGCCATGGCTGGCACTGAATCCGTCGCCGGCGGGACGGGGTACATTGGGAGTCGTGCTGTTGCAAACAGATGGAACTTTTGCGGGTGTTTCTCCGCAGCTCATCGAGGGCAGTGCAGGCGCCAAACCCGGTCTGACCGTGAGCGAGTTTGAGAGCCGTTTGCACAATGAGTTGAAGGCTGCGGGCAGTAGTGAGGTGCAGGCAGGCGCTTATGTTGCCAGTGCACGGCGTCAGCTTTGCAACGCAGAAAGCTGCGCGCAGGAATTTTCTTATCCGTTCTTGCTGCAGACCAAAGACGGTTACATGCATCTGGTCTACACCTGGCATCGCTCACGCATCAAGCACCTGCGCTTTGATCCCATGCAACCAGTGCTGACCGCCGCGGCGCCCAACTAGACATGGCTAACCTGATCTCATTTATTGCAATGCTCGGCATCAACCTGGTGTTGTGTGCGGCCCTGGCCAGCCTGTTGTGCTGGAAAAGCGATATGCGTCCGTGGATGGGGTGGGTTGTCGCCTTGTTTTTTACCTTGTTGTGGGTACCGCTAGGCACTGCAAGTCTGCCGGTGGTGGCCTATATCCGTGGTGTGAGTTCGGACCTGAGCTCCACGCTGGTGTTGCTGGCCACTGTGGGCCTGGGCCGGCGTATCGCTGGCCTGCCAGCTTTGGCGCAGCGTGAGCGCCTTGTGGTCTATGTTGCAGCCGCCGCTGCTGCCGTGGTGCTGTATCCGACCGCATTGGGCTGGGGCGACCACGATGCCTACAGGCTCGGTTGGGGCTCGCCGCTGATCTGGCTGATTTTGCTGGCGGTGTGTGCGGGTAGCTGGTTTTGTGGTTTCAGGCTCCTGCCCCTGCTGATTGCTGCCGGCCTGCTCGCATGGGCGGTTGGCCTGATGGAGTCGGGCAACCTGTGGGATTACCTGCTCGATCCCTGGCTTGCGGTAACGGCCTTGCTGCAATGCGTCTTCGCCCTCATCAGGAAATGCCGTGGGCGGCAAAAACCACTCGCTGCCATGGCAGCTTCCTAGAATGTGTATCGATAAATCCAGCGCACTTTGTTCATCAGGCATGCGTTGGCAACTGGAGTAGTGATTTGAAACCGTTTGCTTTTGTTTTTCCTGGCCAGGGTTCGCAATCCGTGGGCATGCTCGACGGCTGGGGGGACCACCCGGTGGTTGCTGCGACACTGAAAGAAGCTTCTGACGCCCTGGGTCAGGATGTTGGCGCCCTGATAAAGGAGGGCCCGAAAGAAACGCTGGCCCTGACGACCAACACCCAGCCTGTGATGCTGGTGTCTGCTGTCGCGGCTTACCGTGTCTGGATGGCCGAAACCGGAGTTGCGCCATCCGTGGTGGCGGGACATTCGCTGGGTGAGTATTCAGCGCTGGTTGCGTCTGGCGTGCTGACACTGGCGCAAGCTGCGCCGCTGGTCCGTTTTCGCGCGCAGGCCATGCAGGATGCGGTGCCCGTGGGTGTCGGGGCGATGGCTGCCATCCTCGGCATGGATGCCGCAAAGGTGCTTGCTGGTTGCACTGAAGCAAATGCCGCATTCGGTGCCGATAGCGCAGAAGTGGTGGAGGCCGTCAACTTCAACGATCCGGCACAAACCGTGATCGCCGGAAGCAAGGCTGCTGTCGACAAGGCGTGCGAGATCCTCAAGGCCAATGGTGCCAAGCGCGCCTTGCCTTTACCTGTTTCTGCGCCTTTTCACTCGTCCCTGATGAAGCCGGCTGCCGAGAAACTGAAGGAAAAGCTGGCCAGCGTGCAGTTTGCCGCCGCGCAGATTTCGCTGGTCAACAATATTGATGTTGCAGTGCATGCCGAGGCAGACAGCATTCGCGATGCCTTGTACCGCCAGGCTTTCGGTCCTGTTCGCTGGGTTGAATGTGTGCAGGCAATCAAGGTGCGCGGCATAACCAGCATCGTGGAATGCGGTCCTGGCAAGGTGCTGGCTGGCTTGGTAAAGCGGATTGATCCTGAATTGACCGGAGCGCCACTGTTTGATCCGGCCTCGCTGGCCGACGTAAAAGGAATACTTGCATGAGTGACATGAAATTTGAGGGCCAGGTGGCTCTGGTGACGGGCGCCTCTCGGGGTATCGGGGCCTCAATTGCGCTTGAGCTGGCCCACAAAGGCCTGAAAGTGATTGGCACGGCGACCAGCGACGAGGGCGCGGCGAAGATCACGCAAGCGCTGTCGGCCTTTCCCGGTTGTTCGGGCAAGAACCTGAATGTCAATGATGCTGCTGCGGCAGAAACGCTGATTGATGCCATCGTCAAGGAGCATGGCGGCCTGCAGGTGCTGGTCAACAATGCCGGCATCACCCGTGACATGCTGGCCATGCGCCTGAAGGATGATGACTGGGATGCCGTGCTGGATACCAACCTGAAAGCTGTTTTCCGCATGAGTCGCGCCGTAATG
This sequence comes from Pseudomonadota bacterium, assembly GCA_040388075.1. Classification (GTDB taxonomy): domain Bacteria; phylum Pseudomonadota; class Gammaproteobacteria; order Burkholderiales; family Burkholderiaceae_C; genus Polaromonas. Next base: position 39,684 of record JAZKCN010000005.1, read on the forward strand.
CGCACCATGATGAAGCAGCGCTACGGCCGAATCATCAGCATTACCTCTGTCGTGGGTGCGTCGGGCAATGCTGGTCAGTCAAATTACGCTGCTGCCAAGGCAGGCGTCGCCGGCATGACTCGCGCGTTGGCCCGGGAACTTGGTTCCCGCAACATCACTGTGAACTGCATTGCCCCTGGTTTTATCGAGACTGACATGACGGCTAGTCTGCCCGAAGAGCAGCAAAAAGTGTTGCTGGGCCAGATTCCACTCGGCCACCTCGGGAAACCGCAGGATATTGCGCATGCTGTGGCTTTTGTAGGTAGTCCGCAGGCGTCCTACATCACGGGACAGGAAATTCACGTCAACGGCGGCATGTATATGTAAGCTTTGATGCCGTCCCGCTGGACGTCATCAGCACAGTAAGTTGGCGGTGGTAAAACACAGCAAAATCGACGCCGGTTTTTCTCCGTCCGGCCCGATGCTTAGGGAAGCGACTCTAACGCGGTAAAATCACGGATTAATTTACAACCCTCAGAGGGAACTATGAGCGATATCGAAGCACGTGTTAAGAAAATCATTGCCGAACAACTCGGCGTGGAAGAAGGTCAAGTCACCAGTGAAAAAGCCTTTGTGGCCGATCTGGGCGCTGACTCGCTTGACACCGTAGAACTGGTTATGGCTCTGGAAGATGAGTTCGGAATCGAGATTCCGGATGAAGATGCCGAAAAGATCACGACCGTCCAGAACGCGATTGATTACGCCAACACCCATCAAAAGGCCTGATGCCCGGGGCTTTTCGCCCCCGCAGTATTCCGCCACAAACCCGGAGTGCTTTCGCAGCGCTTTCGGGGTATTTTTCAGGATCACTGAATGAGTCGTCGTCGTGTCGTTGTGACAGGTTTGGGCTGTGTCAGCCCCGTAGGCAATTCTGTTGCCGAGTCCTGGAGCAATCTGTTGGCCGGGAATTCCGGCGTTGACCTGATTACCCAGTTTGACGCCGCCAATTTCGCCTGCAAATTTGCGGGTGAGGTCAAAGGCTTCAATATTGCCGATTACATTCCCGAGAAGGAAGCGCGCCACATGGACCGCTTCATTCACCTAGGGCTGGCGGCAGCTTTCCAGGCGGTTTCAGACAGCGGCCTGCCCACTGGCGATGCGCTGGATGGCGAGATGGCCACCCGTATCGGTTGCAATATCGGCTCGGGAATCGGCGGCCTGCCGATGATTGAGGAAACGCACGGCGAACTGGTTAACCGCGGCCCCCGCCGCATTTCGCCATTCTTTGTGCCAGCCTCCATCATCAACATGATCTCCGGCCATGTATCGATCAAGTTCGGTTTCAAGGGGCCAAACGTTGCTGTCGTGACAGCCTGTACGACTGGCCTGCATGCGATAGGCCTGTCGGCCCGGATGATCGAGTACGGTGACTGCGACGTGATGGTCGCCGGCGGTGCAGAGGCGACAGTATCGCCCTTGGGCATTGGCGGGTTTGCCGCCGCCCGGGCCTTGTCGACCCGCAACGACGACCCGAAGACGGCTTCACGGCCATGGGACAAGGACCGTGATGGGTTTGTTCTCGGTGAGGGCGGCGGCGTCGTGGTGCTTGAGGAGTATGAACACGCCAAGGCACGTGGCGCGAAAATTTACGCCGAACTTACCGGGTTTGGCATGAGTGCCGACGCCTTCCACATGACGGCACCGGATATTGATGGTCCGCGCCGCTCGATGGCGATGGCGTTGAAAAATGCCGGTGTGAATCCTGATGAAGTCCAGTACCTGAATGCGCATGGCACATCCACGCCGCTTGGCGACCTGAACGAAACCAATGCCATCAAGGCCGCGTTTGGCGATCATTCGAAAAAGCTTGTGGTGAGCTCCACCAAGTCGATGACAGGTCACCTGCTGGGTGGGGCTGGCGGCATAGAGTCTGTATTTACGGTGCTTGCGCTGTACCACCAGAAGATTCCGCCCACCATCAATATCTTCAACCAGGATCCCGAATGTGATCTGGACTATTGCGCCAATACTGCGCGTGATGTGAAGCTGGACGTTGTGGTCAAGAACAACTTCGGTTTTGGCGGCACCAATGGCACCCTGGTATTCAAACGCGTCTGATCATCGAACACACAAACTGTCTTGACTGTCCATAACGCCCCGCCGGTTGTTTATCCGCTGGGGCATTCGCGTTTCCAGGCCTGCCTGCTGGCAGGGCTCTGGTGCGCCGGCATGGGTTCAGTATTGCTCTGGATGCATTCAAGTGGCTCTGCGGACTGGCGCATTGGTTTGGGCTGGCTTGCCGTCGTCTCCGCTGGAGGCCTTGCGTTTCGGTCCTGGACCACTACGCCGTCAGGTCAACTGGTTTGGGATGGACAAGCCTGGCGTTGGGAAACCCCAGCTTACCAGGCAGGTATTTCCACGCAGCACCTCTCGGTGATTGCCGACTTTCAGCACTTGATGCTGGTCAGGATGGAGGGCGAGTCCGGGCTGGCGCGCAGCATATGGTGTGAGCGCCGGGCGTTCCCGGAGCGCTGGCTTGATTTCCGGCGTGCAGTTTTCGCTCCTGGACGGTCTGATAACGGCAATGATGTGGCAGTATCGGGCCATGCAAAAGTCGCCGCCGTGCAGTTAAAACCATGACGGGCGAGTCGTTGCCACCCCCGGACAAGCCTCTCGAAGGTGACGCATTGCTTGTCGCCCGTACTGTGGCTGGCGACCAGAAGGCGTTTGAACTGCTGGTTATCAAATACGAAAGGCGGATACAGCGCCTGATAGGACGCATGGTTCGTGATGTGGACCTGGTGGAAGACATCGCTCAGGAAACCTTTATCCGGGCCTATCGTGCGTTGGCCCAGTTCCGGGGTGAAGCACAGTTCTACACATGGCTGTACCGCATTGCGGTGAATACAGCCAAAAAGGCGCTGATGGACCTCAAGCGGGACCCCACGGTTTCCGAGAATTCCTTCAAATCGGGCCAAAGCGATGAAAGCGATGAAACTTCCCCGCTGGAAAACGAACTAACAAGCTCCGAAACGCCGGATGCGGTGCTAGCCAGCAAGGAAATCGCTGAAATGGTGAATTCGGCGATGGAAGCCTTGCCGGAAGAGTTGCGGCAGGCTATCACGCTGCGTGAAATCGAGGGATTGAGCTACGAAGAGATATCGGAAGCCATGAATTGCCCCATTGGTACGGTGAGGTCCCGTATTTTCAGGGCTCGCGAGGCGATTTCCGAAAAAGTAAAGCCGCTGCTTGAAAACCAGTCGGGCAAGCGTTGGTAGGCGATCAAAATGACCTCTGGGAAAAATCTGGAAACCGCCCGCCCCTCAGGCGAGGGCATGCCCCTAAAAAAACCGGCGCAAGCCGGTAGTGAGACAGCCATGAATACAACAAAATCCGTCCTGACAACCTGCGAACGCCTTTCAGCCCTGGCTGATGGTGAACTGGGGCATGAAGATTTGCCGGCATTGCTGGATGCCTGCCGTGCAGATGACGCTGCGGCAGGGCAGTGGGGCAGCTACCACCTGATAGGCGAGGTTCTTCGTGCCCCTGCTTCTGGCGTGCGTGCCGCATCACCCGATTTCTTGAAACGCCTAAACCAGCGGCTTGCGCAGGAGTTGCCGCTGCCGGGCGCGCCTGTGGTGCCAGACGGTCTTGCCAGCCCTGCCAAAGATACCTTTTTGATCCATCACCCGGGCGACTCGGCCAATGATGGCAACTTCCGCTGGAAGATGGTCGCCGGCTTTGCGTCGCTGACCGCCGTGGCGGCCATCGCGTGGACCACTTTTGGTACTGTTGTGGTGCCGCCTGGAGAACAGCTTGCGCAGGCCCCTTCCGCTGCACTGGCTGCGCAACAGGTTCTTGTGGTTGAGTCCCCGCAAGGCCTCATGGTTCGTGATGCGCGGCTGGAGGAGCTGCTGGCTGCGCACCGTCAGCTGGGTGGTGCGTCCGCCCTTCAGGCGCCATCCGGCTTTCTGAATGCGGCTTTTGAAACGCCGCAAAATGCAGGCCGCTGAATCGGGCATTGACGTGGCACACCATCGCGCCTTCCTCGGTCAACTTCCACTTCGCTTGTGGATGTCTGTCGGCGTATCGTTGCTGGCGATGGGTTTTGCAGCGGCACAGGTCCCTCCTGCCGCTTCACCACTGCCTGCTGCAAACCCGTCTGCGGAGGCCAAAGGCATCAATGACTGGTTGATGCGGATGCATGAAGCATCGAAAAAGCAGTCCTACATTGGTACCTATGTGGTGTCTTCGGGCGGAACTATTTCCAGCGCCAAGATATGGCATGTCTGTGAGGGCAACCAGCAGGTCGAGAAGGTTGAAACACTGACCGGCGCACCGCGCTCGATCTTCCGGCACAACGACCGGGTGGTCACGTTTATGCCTGAGCACAAGGTCGTGCGCACCGAAAAGCGCGAATCGCTGGGGCTTTTCCCGGAACTGTTGCAGTCAACCGATAACCGCATTGCCGATTTTTACAGGGTACGCCAGGAAGGCGTGGAGCGTGTCGCTGGCGTTGAGGCCGATGTAGTGGTGCTCGCGCCCAAGGACTCCCTTCGTTTTGGCTATCGTGTCTGGACCGAACAGAAAAAAGGCATGGTCGTCAAACTCCAGACCCTGGACGGGGACGGCAAGGTGCTGGAACAGGCTGCGTTTTCTGAACTACAACTCGACGCCCCGGTGAAGATGGACAAGCTGCTGCAGATGATGGGCAGGGTCGATGGTTACCGCGTCGAGAAAACCCAGTTGGTGAAAACCACGGCGAGTGCCGAAGGCTGGGCATTGAAAGCGCCAGTCGCAGGCTTTGCACCCATGAGCTGTTACAAGCGGCCTGCGGTGGCTTCTGCCCAGTCCGGTTTGGATGAGCCTTTGCAATGGATTTTTTCGGACGGTCTTGCGTCGGTTTCCCTTTTCCTCGAACCCTACGACCGCCAGCGCCATGACAAGGAAGCCATCATGTCCATAGGTGCCACGCAGACCATGACCAAACAGGTCGGGACTTACTGGCTGACCGCGATGGGTGAGGTTCCGATGAAAACCCTCAAGCTTTTTGCCGGTGGGCTGGAGCGTAAGAAGTAATACGGCCTGTCGGCACCGCGTGCTGGCAAATCCGCTGATTTTCTGTTGCCTGATACCCATTGACTCTGATCACAAGGCCGATGATGAATAGATTGAACCTGAACCCATTGCGTTCCCATTTCGCGGCGGGTCTACTCGCCGTTGTAGCGCTCACGGCCGCGTTGCCCGCCCAGCCTGTATGGGCGCAAAACCGTACCCTGCCTGACTTCACCGACCTGGTCGAGCAGGTCGGCCCTTCGGTGGTCAACATCAGGACCTCCGAGAGGGTCAAGGCTGGTGCTGCAGGCAGCGGCATCGACGAGCAGATGCTGGAGTTTTTCCGCCGCTTCGGTATCCCGGTACCACCGAGCACCCCCCGTTCACAACGCCCCGAACGACAGCCTCAACCGGACGAAGAGCAGCCGCGGGGTGTGGGGTCGGGTTTCATCCTGACTGCCGATGGTTTTGTGATGACAAACGCCCACGTGGTCGAGGGCGCTGACGAGGTCATCGTGACATTGACGGACAAGCGTGAGTTCAAGGCCAGGATCATTGGTGCCGACAAGCGTACCGACGTCGCTGTCGTGAAGATCGAAGCCATCGGGCTGCCGGCCGTCAAGATCGGCGACGTCAACCGCCTGAAAGTGGGTGAATGGGTGATGGCCATTGGTTCACCGTTCGGGCTGGAGAATACTGTGACCGCCGGTATCGTTAGCGCCAAGCAGCGTGATACTGGCGACTATCTGCCTTTCATACAGACTGATGTTGCCATCAACCCTGGGAATTCGGGTGGTCCGCTGTTGAATATGCGCGGTGAAGTGGTCGGCATCAACAGCCAGATCTATTCCCGTTCCGGTGGTTTTCAGGGCATTTCTTTTGCCATCCCTATCGATGAGGCCGCCCGTGTGTCGGACCAGTTGCGAACCAGCGGCCGAGTGACCCGCGGGCGCATAGGCGTACAGATAGAGCAGGTCAGCAAGGAAGTCGCCGAGTCCATCGGCTTGGGCAAGCCGCAGGGCGCACTGGTGCGTGGCGTTGAAAGCGGTGCGCCGGCGGAAAAAGCCGGCATCGAGGCTGGCGACATCATCACCAAGTTTGACGGCAAGCAGATTGAAAAATCCAGTGACCTGCCGCGGCTTGTCGGCAACGTCAAACCAGGCACTCGGGCTGTCGTCACCGTTTTCAGGCGCGGCGCCAGCAGGGACCTGACGGTTGTTATTGCGGAAATAGAACCCGAAAAACCAACGCGCAGGGCTTCCGCACCCGAGCCGAAGCCACCAGTCGTGGGGGCTGCCCAGTCCATTGGTCTGGCAGTAAGCGATCTCACTGATGCCCAGAAAAAAGACCTGAAAGTAAAGGGCGGCGTGAAGGTGGACAGTTCGGAGGGCGCTGCTGCACGTGCCGGCCTGCGTGAAGGGGATGTGATCCTCGCGGTTGCCAATACTGAAATTACCAGCGTCAGGGAGTTTGATGCTGCGCTGGTGAAAGTTGATAAAAGCAAACCCGTGAATGTGCTTTTCAGGCGTGGTGAATGGGCGCAATACGCGCTGATCCGTTCTTCGCGCTGAAATCCTGTTTCTGCCAGCCTTTCTTCGGAGGCTGGAACGATACCCTCTTTAACCTGCGGTTATTGAGGGTTTTCTTTGAGCCGAACCGGTTTTTGCAGGATTTGAAAAATATTTTTTTGACCAAACTCAAATTCAATAGTTAGTGAGTGCTAACAAAAAACAAATCAGAAGAGGCCGTTTGGTTAGAATGAGGCAACTTTGAAGCGATCTTTTCGTATATCAAAGCACCTTTGGCGGGTTGCATCGACCCAAGTCAAGCTAATACAGGGCGATTCACAGATCACCCACAAGTTGTCCAGAGCCATGCAGGCTGAAATTGTTAATAAGTTGTGTATAAGTTTCCTGTTGCTAGGCTGCAACGACAAAAATATGGGCATTTTGAAGCTGGTGGCTTTCCGCTTTTTGCCTACAATGAAGTTTCCAACTATCGCAGTTGCCATAGATTGTTGGTTCAGGGCGCGTCGCAATCGACGCGCCCTTTTTTATGGTCATTACGAATGGCCTTCTATTTCTTGGCAATACTTTCAAGCACTTAGGCGTTCTCGTTGATGAATCACATCAGAAATTTTTCGATCATTGCGCACATTGATCACGGCAAGTCCACGCTCGCGGACAGGCTCATCCAGCGATGTGGTGGTTTGCAGGATCGCGAGATGAGTGCGCAGGTGCTTGACTCCATGGATATTGAAAAAGAGCGTGGGATAACCATCAAGGCGCAGACCGCTGCGCTCAAATACAAGGCACTTGATGGTCAGATTTACAACCTCAATCTGATCGACACGCCGGGTCATGTCGACTTCTCTTACGAAGTCAGTCGTTCACTGTCTGCATGTGAAGGCGCGCTGCTTGTTGTGGACGCAAGTCAGGGCGTGGAAGCGCAGACTGTGGCGAACTGCTACACCGCGCTGGACCTCGGCGTGGAAGTCGTGCCCGTACTCAACAAGATGGATTTGCCGCAAGCCGATCCTGATAACGCAAAGCAGGAGATCGAGGAAGTCATTGGCATCGACGCCGCAGATGCAATCCCCTGCAGCGCCAAGACCGGCATGGGCATTGATGAAATCCTCGAAGCGGTGGTTGCGCGGATTCCGTCTCCCAAGGGCAACCCCGCCGCTGCCTTGCGCGCGATGATCATCGACAGCTGGTATGACGCCTATGTCGGTGTGGTGATGCTGGTGCGTGTGGTTGACGGGCGTCTGTCAAAAGGTGACCGCATCAAACTGATGGCCAGCGAAGCGACGTACAACGCCGAACAACTGGGCGTGTTCACACCGCACACGGAGCCGCGCCCCGCACTGGAGACCGGGGAGGTCGGATTTGTAATTGCCGGCATCAAGGAACTGCAGGCGGCTCGCGTCGGCGACACCATTACCCTGATCAAGCCAGGCACGGGCGGTGCGGCCGCCACTGCTACCGAAGCATTGCCGGGCTTCAAGGAAATCCAGCCTGCGGTTTTTGCCGGTCTTTATCCGTCCGAAGCCAGTGAATACGAGTCGCTGCGCGATGCGCTTGAAAAACTAAAGCTCAACGACGCATCGCTTCACTACGAGCCGGAAGTCAGCGAGGCGCTGGGTTTCGGGTTTCGCTGCGGTTTCCTCGGCCTGCTGCACATGGAAATTGTCCAGGAACGGCTGGAGCGCGAATTCGACCAGGACCTGATCACTACGGCGCCCAGCGTTGTGTATGAAGTGCTCAAGGCCGACGGAGAGACCATCAAGGTTGAAAATCCATCCAAGATTCCCGACGCTGGAAAAGTCAATGAAATCCGCGAGCCCATAGTCACGGTGCATCTTTATATGCCGCAGGACTACGTGGGCGCCGTCATGACGCTGGCCAATCAGAAGCGTGGCATCCAGCTCAACATGGCCTACCACGGCAAGCAGGTCATGCTGACCTACGAAATGCCGCTGGGCGAGATCGTGCTGGACTTTTTCGACAAGCTTAAATCCGTGTCGCGCGGTTATGCGTCCATGGACTACGAATTCAAGGAATTCCGGACGTCGGATGTGGTGAAGGTCGATATCCTGCTCAACGGCGAGAAGGTTGATGCGCTCTCCATCATCGTCCACCGCAGCCAGTCGGCCTACCGTGGCCGTGCGGTGGTGGCCAAGATGCGCGAGATCATTTCACGACAGCAGTTTGACGTCGCCATCCAGGCCGCGATAGGCGCCAACATCATTGCGCGTGAGACAATCAAGGCACTGCGCAAGAACGTGATTGCAAAGTGTTATGGCGGCGATATTTCCCGCAAGCGCAAGCTTCTTGAAAAACAGAAGGCAGGCAAAAAGCGCATGAAACAAATCGGTTCCGTTGAAGTGCCTCAGGAGGCTTTCCTGGCAATCCTCCAGGTAGAAGATTAAAGCTATGCGCAATCTGATGAGTTCAATTACAGCCGTTGTTCTCGGCCTGTTTGTGGCCTATGGCGCCGCCTGGTACATCGGGGCGGTCGAAGGCAATTTTTCCCTGCTGCTGTTCCTTGCGACGGTCGTAACCGGAATCTACTGGCTGGCCGAGCGCTTTTACTTCCTGCCGCAGCGCCGCATGGACGTGGCAAGGCTTGAGCAAAGCGCAGCCGTACGCCGGGCCGAGCTTGCCAAAATGGGCATCAACCAGGTCGACGACAACACGTCCGATGCCCGCGTCAAACTGATCATGCAGCCCTGGTGGCTGGACTGGACCGCCGGGCTGTTTCCGGTGATCGTGGTTGTTTTTCTGCTGCGCTCCTTTTTGTTCGAGCCTTTCAAGATTCCTTCTGGCTCCATGATCCCGACGCTGCTGGTCAATGACCTGATACTCGTCAACAAATTTCACTATGGCGTCCGCCTGCCAGTCATCAATCTCAAGATACTGAACAACAACAGCCCGCAGCGTGGTGATGTGATGGTCTTTCGTTATCCGCCAAAGCCCAGCCTGGACTACATCAAGCGTGTCGTTGGCGTGCCCGGCGATGAGGTGGCATACCTGAACAAAAAACTGACAATCAATGGCAAGCCCTTGACCAAGATGGCGCTAGCGGATTTTTTTGACGAAGACTCCATGCGTTACGCCAAGCAGTTTGAAGAAACGACAGACAACCGGCGCTACCGCATCCTCAACGACGATGACCGGCCAGCCTATATTCCAGGCGCGGAGGACTTCCCGTTCAAGCAGAATTGCCGTTACAGTAGCGAGGGCGTTGTCTGCAAGGTTCCCGAAGGGCAGTACTTCATGATGGGTGACAACCGCGATAATTCGCTTGATTCACGCTATTGGGGTTTTGTGCCTGAGAAAAACATCGTGGGCAAGGCATTTTTTGTCTGGATGAACTTCGGCAACCTCAAGCGCATTGGTTCTTTTAACTGACAGATTCAGGCTGCCGCCGGTCGCAACCGGCCACACCAGCCGGCTGGATTTTTGGCTTATTCAGGAACACTGATGAAAAACAAACAACTGGGTATTTCATTTATCGGGGTGCTGTTTGTCTTGGGCGTGCTGGCCTTTGTAGGCGTCATGGCTGCCCAGGTTTTCCCGACCATGATGGAATTCCAGGCCATTACCAAAGCGGCAACAAAGGCAAAAGAAGGCAGTTCCGTTGCTGATGTGCGCACTCTTTTTGACCGTGCTGCGCAGGTGGACGACATCAAATCCATTTCCGGCAAAGACCTGGAAGTGACGAAAGAGGGCAATTCGACCATCGTTTCCTTTGCCTACAACAAGGAAATCCACATCGTCGGCCCTGCCTACCTGGTGATCAAGTACGCTGGCCGCTCGAAATAAGTGCAAGCCAGCGCGTCCCTGAGTCCCCAGCTGCAGGCTCTTCAAAAGCGCCTTCAGTACGATTTTGCGAACCCCCGGCTGCTGGTGCAGGCGTTGACGCATCGCAGTTTCTCATCCGACCACAACGAGCGGCTGGAGTTTCTGGGTGACTCTGTACTCAACCTGGCCGTTGCCGGTTTGCTTTATGAACAGTTGAGTGGTTTGCCCGAAGGCGACCTGTCGCGCGTGCGCGCCAATCTGGTCAAGCAGGACACCCTTCACAAGGTCGCGGTGGACCTCGGCCTCCCCGATTTATTGCGGCTGGGCGAAGGTGAAGCCAAATCCGGCGGACAGAAGCGGCCGTCGATACTGGCTGATGCGCTTGAAGCCGTCCTGGGCGCGGTCTACCTTGATGCGGGTTTTGAGGCGTCGTCAACGCTGGTGCGCCGCCTGTTCAAAGACGTCGAGATCAACGCGCAGATGCAGGCCATTGGCAAGGACGCCAAGACCGAACTACAGGAGTGGCTGCAGGGCCGAAAGATGAACCTGCCCATCTATCGTGTGGTTGGCACGCAGGGCGCCGCGCACAAACAGACATTTGATGTCGAGTGCGAGATCACCGAGTACCGCCGTGCCGAGCGTGGCATTGGCGGCTCGCGCCGCGCTGGTGAACAGGCGGCAGCGACGGCCATGCTGGCATTTGTCAAAACCCTCGATGCCTGAACGGCCGCTCCAGCCATAACCGGCAGACCCGTTGCCTCCACCGCCTTTCCCAGAACATGACCAGCGCCCCCAAAAATACTTCCACCAAACCGGTAACGCCTGAACTCCCGGCCGCTTCTGCCGGGCAGCAGCAGTCACTTGACGAGATGCTGGCAAAAGCCCTGTCGGTGCGCACCAGCACGGCATCGGCCGCCGATGCGCCGCCGGCAGATAGCCAGCGCTGCGGGCTGATTGCGATTGTCGGCAAGCCTAACGTTGGCAAATCGACGCTGCTCAATGCATTGGTCGGGCAGAAAATCAGCATCACCTCGCGCAAGGCGCAGACCACGCGGCACCGCATCACCGGTGTCCGCACCGTGCAGGCGACGCAGTTTGTGTTTGTGGATACACCGGGTTTCCAGACCCGTCACGGCAATGCGCTGAACCGTTCGCTGAATCGCACGGTTGTAGGTGCAGTCAATGACGTGGACCTGATTGTTTTTGTCGTTGAGGCCGGGCAGTTCAACCTGGCCGACGCCAAGGTGCTGGCTCTGCTGCCCGAGAAAACCCCGGCCATCCTGCTGGCCAACAAGTTTGACCTGATACACCGCCGGGCCGAGATCGCGCCCTGGTTGCGTGACATGCAGGAGCGCCACAACTTTGCCGAATTTGTGCCGATGTCGGCCAACAATGCAAAAGACGTGGATCGGCTGTTTGGCATCTGCGAGAAGTACCTGCCCATGCAGCCCTGGACATACGGTGCGGATGAACTGACAGACCGCAGCGACCGTTTTATGGCGGCCGAGATCATCCGTGAAAAACTCTTCCGCCTCACCGGTGACGAGCTGCCTTACACCTCGACAGTCATCATCGACAAATACGAGGAAGAGGGCAACCTGCGCAAGGTTGCCGCGACCATCGTCGTCGAGCGTGACGGACACAAGGGCATGATCATTGGCGAGAAAGGCGAAAAGCTCAAACGCATCGGCACAGAGGCCAGGCACGAGCTGGAAACCCTGACTGGCGCCAAAGTCTTTCTCGAAATCTGGGTGAAAGTACGCTCCGGCTGGGCCGATGACGAAGCCCGCGTAAAGACCTTTGGCTACGAGTGATGTGGCCCCCACGGTCACTCACTTCGTGTAGCTCCCTGCCCCCCGGGGGGGCCGCTGCGCCTGCGGCCTGGCAAAGCCAGTTCCGCGGCCCCGGCTTGCGAAAGCCTGGCTTCGTTGGGTGACGGTGACACTGGTGGTTACCAAGCGAATTTCTGACGAGCCTGCGTATGTCCTGCACCGCTACGACTGGAGCGAGTCCAGCCTGATCCTGGAAGTTTTCACCCGCACCTATGGCCGGGTGGCGCTTGTGGCGCGGGGAGCGAAAAAACCGAACTCGAGTTTCAGGCCCATCCTGCTGCCGCTGCAGCCGTTGCACCTGGCTTTTGGTGGTGATGCCGAGATACGCACCCTTAAAAGCGCCGAGTGGCAGGGCGGCCATGTGATGCCGACCGGCGATGCGCTGCTGTCTGGTTATTACCTCAATGAGCTGCTGATGCGGCTGCTGGCCCGCGACGATCCGCACCCGGCGCTGTTTGATGCCTACGCTGCCACTGTGCAATTGCTTGCCAGCCAGAGCAACGACACCCTGCAGGTGGCGCTGCGGGCATTCGAGCTCCGCCTGCTGCGTGACATCGGCCTGTTGCCCTCACTCGACATGCAGACCGCCACGCTGTCCGAACTGGAACCCGGCACGCCTTACGTGTTGCTGGCCGAAGCCGGTTTGCGCGAAGCGCATGACGACGACAGGGCATCGCTGCCCGGCGAGCAGTGGCAGGCTTTGCAGAATGCGCTGGATGGCGAGGCGCCGTTCACGGACACCATGCACGCCTGTGTCAACCACCTGCCCGAGCTGAAGTCGCAACTGCGCACGCTGCTGCACTACCATTGCGACGTGAAGATACTGAAAACCCGGCAGATGATGCGGGACCTGCAGGCTTTGTAGACTCGACAGGTCTTGCCGGTTTGATGAAAACTGCAGACCCGGCTTTCGGAACCCTTTGGCTGAACACTGTCTCCTCCCCAAACACCATGACCGCAGACCAGCATCCCTACCAGCCGCCCGATCGGACGGCCCTGTCCGTCAACGTCAACAAGGTCGCCTTGCTGCGCAACACCCGGCACCTCGGTATTCCCGATGTGGTGAAGGCGGCCTGCCTTTGCCTGGAAGCCGGCGCCCACGGCATCACCGTTCACCCCCGGCCCGACGAACGCCACATCCGCAGGGACGACGTGTTCGAGATCGCCGCGATGATGAAGGACTGGCCGGGCCGCGAGTTCAACATTGAAGGCAACCCCTTCCAGAACCTGATGGAATTTGCGCATGACCTGTCGGCGCGCGGTTTGCCCCTGCACCAATGCACTTTTGTGCCCGACGGCGAAGACCAGTTCACCAGCGACCATGGCTGGAATTTTCCCGACGATGCCGAACGGCTTAAACCGCTGATTGCCCAGGTGCAGGCCAGGGGTGTGCGCGTCAGCCTGTTTATGGACCCCATTCCCCGAGCCATGGCTGCGGCCAGGGCGGCCGGTGCAGACCGCGTCGAGTTTTATACGGAGACCTACGCCAGCGCCTGGCCCACGACAAATAAAAAAACGGTACTCGACCTGTTTGCCCAGACCGGCGCAGCGGCAGCGGCGGCAGGGCTGGGCGTCAATGCCGGCCACGACCTGAACCGCGACAACCTGACCGATTTTTTGCGTGCCGTGCCGCAGGTGCAGGAGGTCTCGATAGGCCATGCGCTGATCGCCGATGCGCTGGAGATGGGTTACACCGCCACGGTGAAGGACTATCTGCGCTGTATTGGCGCAGCTGGATAACTCTGGATGATTTACGGCATCGGGACTGACATCTGCGATATCCGGCGCATCAGGGCCAGCCTTGATCGCCACGGCGAACGCTTCGCCAAAAAGATTCTCAGCGATGGTGAGCTCGCGACCTGGAAGGCGCGCAACGCGCGCTGGCCGGACCGCGGCGTCAGCTACCTCGCCACGCGTTTCTCGGCCAAGGAAGCCTTCAGCAAGGCGATAGGCATGGGCATGCGCATGCCCATGACCTGGCGCTCCTGCGAAATCGCCAAGGCCGCCAGCGGCAAACCCGAAATTGTTTTACACGGCGCGCTGAAAGCCTGGTTTGAAGCGCGCCAGCTCTCGGCCCACGTCAGCGTGACCGACGAAACCGATTACGCCGCCAGCTTTGTGGTGGTCGAGAAAAATTAATCAATCCTCCTTTACCGGTAACCAGACAGCACCATGACCCAGCATGCTCCCCTCATCATCGATATCGCCGGCCTTGCACTGAACAAGGCCGACCGCAAGCGCCTGAAAAATCCACTGACCGGCGGCATCATCCTTTTCGGCCGCAACTGGAAGGACAGGGCGCAGCTTTCTGCGCTGTGCGCCGACATCAAAAGCATACGCAAGGACCTGCTGATCTGCGTGGATCATGAAGGCGGGCGTGTGCAGCGTTTTCGCACCGACGGCTTTACCCACCTGCCGCCCATGCGTGCGCTGGGCGAGTTGTGGGTGAAAGACCAGCTGGCCGCGACCAATGCCGCGACGGCTTGCGGTTATGTGCTGGCTGCCGAGTTACGCTCTTGTGGCGTCGACTTCAGTTTCACGCCCGTGCTGGACCTCGACTATGGAGCCAGCAGCGTGATCGGCGACCGTGCCTTCGGCCGCGATCCGCGCGTGGTGACCCTGCTTGCAAAAAGCTTCATGCATGGCCTGCTGCAGGCCGGCATGACCAACTGCGGTAAACATTTCCCGGGCCATGGCTTCGTCAAGGCCGATTCGCACACCGACATCCCTGTCGACAAACGCAGCCTGAAAGCCATCCTCGCGGATGATGCCGCACCTTATGAGTGGCTCAACACCACGCTGACCAGCGTGATGCCTGCCCACGTGATTTATCCCAAGGTCGACAGCCGGCCGGCAGGATTCTCGGAGAAGTGGCTGACCTACATATTGCGTGGCCAGCTCGGTTTTGGTGGCGCGATCTTCAGCGATGACCTCAGCATGGCCGGTGCGCGGCTGATTGATGGCAGGCAAGTCAGCTACACCGATGCAGCTGTGACGGCCCTGAATGCCGGCTGCGACATGGTGCTGCTGTGCAACCAGTCGGTGGGCGATGGCAAGCCGGTCGACGAGCTGCTGGACGGAATGGCTGAAGCGCTGCTCAAGGGCAGGTGGGAAGCGCTGGAATCCAGCGAAACACGCCGCCGCGACCTGCTGCCGCTAACGCCTGCTGCGGACTGGGACAGCCTGATGCTGCAACCAGCCTACATGCATGCGATGGGGCTGCTCCCCTGAGTGCCGAACTGCGTATGATTTCGCGCTTTTCTTTTCTATGCACCGCAAAGTTCAGGAACATGGGGTCAGAACGTGTTTACGGCTCGCAGGTGTTCAGTTGCTTGCGCGGTGGGTCATGCGCGGTGGTAGACAGGCAGTCACCGCAGTTCTCACCTGAGCTGGATACCCAGTGTTTTGTCCAGGCCGGTCGTTGGATGGTGGTACTGCATCACCAGTCCCACAAGGCGCTGCATGGCCCCAGAACGTCCGTTGAGCTCTTTCCTGCCAGTGAATTTTTTTCAGTCCACGACGAGGCTGCGTTGCTGCCCAACCGCCTGCCGCTTGCTGCTGAAGAGCAGATGGCCTTCGCCGTCAGTCTGGCTTATGACCCGTTAACCGATTGCCTGGCGGTTGGCTGCAATGGGCGCGAATACCAGAGCCGCATATATCTGTACACCGGGTTTGCGGCCAACACCCCGCAATTGCGGAGCACCATTGACCTTCATGCTTTGGGCAAACTGAGGCCTTCCGGTATGGCCTTTGTGGCCGGACAGCTCTGGGTCGCTTCCTATGACAGCGGCCGTGTGTCGGTGTTTGACAATCTGCTGCGGCAGGCTCGCCTGGTCTCGCAGGCAACGGACTTTCTGGCCCCGATAGGGCTTTGCGGTTTGCAGGGCCGGGCGTATGTCAGCAGCCATGTGGGCCATGCGCTGTTTGCCCTCGAGCAGCAGGGGCCGTCGATTCGCCGCGAGCAGATCAGCACCCCTGCCGATGGGCTGGCCTTCCCGTGGGGGCTGGATGCAGCCGGATCGGACGCAACTGACGCAGCCGGACACAACACCTTGCTGGTCGCCAACCTGAATCTCGATGAGGCCGCGCAATCGGCCGAATCCTGGATAGCCTGTTTTGAAAAACACGAGGGTCGGTGGCAATCCACGCGCATTGACCTGGATGGAAGGGCCAGTCTGCGTGGAATGTCGATGCTCTCATATGCTATTAATTAAATAGCATGTCGCGCTAGTCCACATTGGGTTTCAGGCCATTTTTATACCTGAAAACGACCTTTTCAAGTCATTTTTGGACTGTTTTGTGGCTCCGGGCGGTCCCTGGCGGGCCGGGTACTCTCAAAAGTTAACTTATATGTTAACAATTGGATTGTCAGGCCTGCTCAGGCGCTCGGCCATTCCAGCTTGCCTGCGGTATCCAGATGGGTCAGGTAGACCCGCAAATCGAACTCGTACTGGTGGTAGCTTGGCTCCATGTGCGTGCACAGCTGGTAGAAGGCCTTGTCATGCGCTTTTTCCTTGATATGGGCCAGTTCGTGCACGGTGATCATGCGCAAGAACTCTTCAGGTACTTCCCTGAACAGCGTCGCGACGCGGATTTCTCGTTTGGCCTTCAGTTTGCTGCCTTGTACGCGTGACACGGTGGTGTGTGTGCCCAGCGCATGGGCAATCACATGCAGCTTGCTGTCGAAGGCCACTTTCGACAGCGGCTCCGAGCTGCGCAGGTACTCATTCTTTAACGCCATCACGTAGTCGTACAGCGCCCGGTCGGTTCGCACCCCATGTGCTGCCGGGTATTTTTTCAGCAGCATGCCGCCCAGCTTGTCCTCTGCCTGCAACTGCCGCACCTGCGCCTGCAGGCTTTCCGGATAGGCAGCGAGGTATTTGAGCGGTGTCATGTCCGTAAGTGGGCGAAGTGCGCCCGTGAACGTCAGGCTTCCCTTCGAAGCGCCGGGAAAAGAATCACGTCGCGGATGCTCGCGCTGTCGGTCAGCAGCATCATCAGGCGGTCAATGCCGACGCCGCAGCCGCCGGTGGGTGGCATGCCGTATTCAAGGGCGCGTACAAAATCGTGGTCGTAGAACATGGCTTCGTCGTCGCCGCTGTCCTTGGCCGCCACCTGCGCATTGAAGCGGGCGGCCTGTTCTTCGGCATCGTTGAGTTCGCTGAAGCCGTTGCCGAACTCGCGGCCGGTGATGTAGAGCTCAAAACGCTCGGTCACCTCGGGCCGGCTGTCGTTGGCGCGCGCCAGCGGCGAGATCTCGGTCGGGTGCTCCATGATGAAGGTCGGCTGCCAGAGCTTTTCTTCCACCAGTTCCTCGAAGTACAGCACCTGCAGGCTGGCCAGCGAGCGACCCGACAGGCGGTCTTTTTCTTCGGTCATGCCCAGCTTGCGCAGCGCGTTGGTCAGCCAGGTGGCGTCGTCCACATTGACGCCGGCTTCGGTGTGTTTCAGGATGGCTTCCCGAATCGTCAGCCTTGCAAACGGTGCGGCCAGGTCGACCTTTTCTTCACGCCCGCCGTACCCCAGTTGCAGGGTGCCGCAGACTTTTTGCGCGACATCACGAATCAGCGACTCGGTATAGGCCATCAGGTCCGAGTAGTTCCACCAGGCGGCGTAGAACTCCATCATCGTGAACTCGGGGTTGTGGCGAACGCTGATGCCCTCATTGCGGTAACTGCGGTTGATCTCGAACACGCGGTCAAAACCACCGACGATCAGGCGCTTCAGGTAGAGCTCGGGCGCGATGCGCAAAAACATTTCCTGGTCCAGCGCGTTGTGGTGTGTCTTGAAGGGCTTGGCATTGGCGCCTCCGGGAATCGGGTGCAGCATGGGGGTCTCGACTTCGAGGAAGCCGTTGTCCACCATGAACTCGCGGATGCTGGTGACGGCCTTGCTGCGCGACATGAAGCGCTTGCGTGCGGCCTCATCCATGATCAGGTCTACATAGCGCTGGCGATACTTGACCTCCTGGTCGGCCATGCCGTGGAACTTGTCCGGCAGCGGACGCAGGCTTTTGGTGACCAGCCGGATGCTGTCTGCGTGGATAGACAGCTCGCCAGTCTTGGTGCGAAACAGCTTGCCGGTAGCCGAGATGATGTCACCCAGGTCCCAGTGCTTGAAGGCCGAATGCACGGCTTCGCCGACGTCATCGTTCTTGATGTAAAGCTGTATGCGTCCACCGGATGGGCCGAAAGAAGAATCCTGCAAGGTGGCAAAACTCGCCTTGCCCATCACGCGCTTGAGCATCATGCGGCCGGCTACGTGCACCTTGACGTTCAGCGCCTCCAGCTCTTCATTTGTTTTTTCGCCGTACTGTGCGAACAACTCGCCAGCCTTGTGCTCCGGCTTGATGTCATTGGGGAAGGCGATGCCTTCGCTGCGCAGCGCCTTCAGTTTTTCACGGCGTTCGATGATCAGCTGGTTCTCATCGGGCGCGGTGGTAGGGGTGGCGGGCTGGGCTTGCGCGTTTGTGGTCATGGACTGGCGTTGTGAGGCGGGTTCGGGTATCGGAAGGGCCACACCCCGCGGAGCAGGATGTGAAACAAGTCATTCAAACCACTGATTTTAGGTTTTTACGGGGCTGGTTTGGCCAGTGGCCGTCCGTCCGGCCGTTTTAAGGCCGGATAATCCCTGCCATGTATCTGCGCGCCGGTCTGTTTTCGCTGGGTTTGCTCCTGATCAGCCGTGTATTGGGGCTTGCGAGGGAGTCGGTGCAGGCAGCCGCTTTTGGCTCCAGCGGCATGGCGGATGTGGTAATCGTGATGTTCACCTTGCCGGACATGCTGGTCGGCCTTTTTATCAATGGTGCGCTGGCTTATGTGCTGCTGCCTTACTGGGCTCAACAAAACCGGACTGAAAAGAATGCGAGCCAGAACAGGCTGGCCGGCCGGCTGATCGCCGCCGGTGCGGCCCTTGGTCTTTGCATCTGGTTTCTGGGCGACCCGTTCGCCCATGCGCTGGCACCCGGCTTGCAGGGAAACATGCGTGCTCTCGCCGCGACTTCGCTGGGCTGGAGCGCACTGGTGCTGCCGCTGGCCATGCTCGCTGCGCTGTGGACGACGCGGTTGCAGCATGAACGTGATTTTGTAGGCATGTATGCGGCGAATCTGGTCATCAACGTCGTGCTGGTTTCCGGCCTGCTGGCAGTTACCCTGACAGGCGGCGGCGGCGGCGGCGGCGGCGGCGGCGCGGGTGTGGCGGGCTTGGGCGCATGCCTGTTGCTGGCCATGTTGTTGCGGCTGGGCTGGTTGCGCTGGCGCTTGCCGGCGAGCCATTCTGCAAAGTCGTTTGCCGCTGCGCCGCCCTTGCCAGGGGCCAGCTTGTGGATATGGGCCAGCCTTTCTTCCGGCCTGCTGCTGTTTTTGCCAGTGGTTGGCCGCAGCATCGCATCTCAGGGCGGCGAGGGCGCGCTCGCCAGCTTTAACTATGCCTGGAAGCTGGTCGAACTGCCAATCGTGCTGGCGATACAACTTGTAGCCGGACTGGCCTTTCCGGCCATAGCCCGTTCGGTACCTGATACCAGTGAGCGCAAGAAGGCCGTGAGCCTGGCTTTCTCAATGGCGTGGGCGCTGTCCTGTGCCGCCGTGGCCATCGTGGCCACGTTCTCGCTGCCTCTGGCCGGTTTGCTGTTTGGTTGGGGGCGCATGGCTGGGGACCACCTTGAAATCATTGCCCGCTGGGGCGCCCTGGGCATCTGGTCGCTGTTGCCACAAGCACTGGCGGCGGTTCTGCTGACGGTGATGGCCACCTCGCGGCGCATGCATGTAGCCGTGTGGGCCTATCTTGTGGCTCTGGCAGTGCTGCTGCTCTGCGGTCTTCCCGGCAGCCTCGGAATGCTGATGGCGCTGTCGGGTATGGATGAAGGCGCCGTGGTGATGGTTTTGCTTGGTCTGGTGCTGGCGGGTGTGGCGGTGGTTTTGATGGTGGCGGAGCGCGGGACCGTCAGTGCCGCGTTTCCCTGGTTGTCCTGCCTGGTTCCGCTCGCGGTGACCATCGCCCTTGTGTTTCTCAAGCCGCTGCTGTCTGGCCTGAGTATCCGGTTCACTATGATTGCCTGTTGTGTATATGGGCTGCTGGTCGTGGGGAGTGCGATAGCGGCGACTCCGGCATTGCGTGAAATGGTTTTTGCGCGCATCAGGCCTGCAGGGCCGGCTTGAGCCCTTGTTTGCAAGAAGTTTTGAACGCCTTTTTTTAAATGATTGACCTCCTCACCATTACCAATGACCCGGATCTGGCGGCCAGATGCGAACGGCTGGATGGCATGCGGGTGTTTGTGGACCTTGAGCGCGACGGCAAGGCCGAACGCCAGAAGGGCATGGATACATTCATCAGTACACATCAACTGGCGGATGTAGGCCGGGTCAAGGCCGCACTGAACAAAACGCGCTTGATGGTCAGGGTCAATCCTTACCATATCGACAACCCTGCCGCAGCCAGCGCGGAGCTTGATGTGGTGCTGGCGCAGGGTGCCGATTTGGTGATGCTGCCCATGTTCACCAATGCACCTCAATTGAAGGCTTTTGCACAGATGGTGGCTGGCAGGGCTCCTATTGTGGCTTTGCTGGAAACTGCCGGGGCGCTGCATTCCCTGCATGAATGGATTGACACCCCGGGCTTGCATGAAGTTTTTGTAGGGTTGAATGATCTGCACCTGTCCCTGGGTTGCAGGTTCATGTTTGAGCCTTTGCTGATGGGGCATGTAGACAAGGTTGCGGCTGCGGCGAGGGCGCGCGGCCTGCGCTTCGGTTTTGGCGGTATCGCGCGTCTTTCCGAAGGCCTTGTTCCCGGGCGCGAGGTGCTGGCTGAGCATCTCAGGCTGGGTTCGCAGGCCGTCATCCTGTCGCGCACCTTCAACCGAGCTGGTGGCGAAAAGTCTTTTGAAGAAGCTGTCAGTGAACTGCGGGCCGCAGAAAAGCAGTTTTTATTGCGTACGCCTGCGGAAATTGAAACCGACAGAATGCGGATGGCGGGCCTCGTACGCAATCTTTCCGGGGCAGCAAGAGGCGTGGCATGAAACGCCTGATGGACATTGTCCTATCACTGCTGGCACTGCTGCTGCTGTCACCGGTGCTGCTGATGGGAGCACTGGGAATTGTGGCTGATAGCGGATGGCCAGTCTTTTTCCGGCAGCAGCGTGTGGGCCGCGGCGAGCAGCTGTTCAGCATGCTGAAATTCCGCAGCATGCGTGTGGATGCGGCAAGCGGGTCTTATTACACGCTTGACAACGACCCGCGTATTACCCGCGTAGGCCGCTTTATCCGCCGGACCAGCGTTGATGAACTGCCCCAGATACTGAATGTGCTCAAGGGCGACATGAGTCTGGTCGGGCCGAGGCCGGATGTGCCGGTTCAACAATCACGCTACAAACCTGAAGACTGGTCCTTGCGCTGTAGTGTTCGCCCCGGCATTACCGGGCTGGCGCAGGTCAGGGGCCGATCCGAAATGACTTTTCAGCAGCGGCTGGATTTCGATCTTGAATATGCCCGTAGTGCCTCTGTCTGGCTGGACATCCGCATCATGTGGGAGACCCTGCGCCAGCTTGGTGGTCGTGACGGCAACTGATGCGGGTACACCGGCACAAGCAGGTGTTTCAGGTAGGGCTGAGCCTATAATTCAAGGCGGTTCCCCCCTTCGTAACAGCGAAAAAATGAGTTGAAACAACGAGCTGGACATACGTGAATCAAAGACAAAATGAATCCGTGATGGAGCAAAAGCCCGCTGGATACAACGTCCACACCGGCTCCGACATCCAGGCCATGCTTGCAACCATGGGGCTGTATTCGATAGAGCAGCTGTTTGCCGATGTGCCTGCTCAGGTCCGGCTGCACCGTGAACTGGATTTGCCCCCCGCGTTGACAGAATGGGAGTTGATACGAGATGTGCGTGCGATGGCAGCCAAAAATAGCACCACGCTTACGCATTCAAGCTTTTTGGGCAGCGGGGCTTATGAGCATTACATCCCCGCCGTCGTTGATGCCATCGTGTCGCGCGGCGAGTTCCTGACTGCCTACACCCCCTATCAGCCCGAGATGAGCCAGGGCCTGTTGCAGGCGCTGTTCGAATTCCAGGTACTGGTTGGCCGTCTGCTTGGCCAGGACTGCGTGAACTGCTCTGTCTATGATGGCGCCACCGCGCTGGCTGAATCCTGCTGGATGATGTGCTCGGCCAGCGGCAAACGCCGGGTTGTTGTCGCAAAAGCGCTGTGGACGCAGTATCGCGAAGTGCTTGTCACCTACCTTGAGCCGCGTGGCGTCAAGATTGACTACGCGGGGCAGGATGCCTTGACCGGCCTGACAGATGCCAGGGCGTTGGCCGCATTGCTGGCGGGGGGCGATGTGGCGGGTGTGGCACTTCAAAGCCCGAATGCTTTCGGCGTGATCGAAGATGTCACTTCGGTCTCTGCCGCGTGCGGGCAGGGCAATGCCTTGCTTGCCGTTTGCGTCAATCCGCTGCTATGTGGCTGGCTGGAAGCGCCGGGCAAGCTGGGCGCCGATATCGTCGTTTGTGAAGGCCAGGCGCTGGGTCTGCCTCTGAGCGCAGGTGGCCCGTACGTCGGCATCATTGCCTGCGCAAAACCACTGGAACGTTACCTCCCGGGACGGCTGGTGGGACGTGTGCACGATCTCAACGGCAAACTTGGTTATGCGCTGGTCAAGGAAGACCGCGAACAGCATGTTGCCCGCGACAAGGCGACCAGCCACATTTGCTCCAACCAGGCACTCAATGCGATTCGTGTGGCGATTCACCTGTCTTGTCTGGGTGAGGCCAACTTCATGAGCATTGCGCAGGCCAATGCTGCCAATGCCAACGCACTGCGTGAGCTGCTGCTGGCCGTACCCGGCATCAAGGCTTTGCGCAGCGGTGTGTTTTTTAATGAGTTCTCGGTTGAGCTGTCTGTTGATGCGCTGCAATTTTGCGCAGACATGCGCGGGCAGGGTATTTTTGCCGGCGTGCCGGTTGATGCGGAACTTGCCGGCCATACGCGCGGCCTGCTGATTGCAGTGACGGAAACAAAGACCCACGCTGATCTTGAGGCTTACGCAAAACAGGCTGCAGCCAGCCTGAAGAAAGCCTGAGATGGCCGCGACTTCAGCCTCACAAACCATTCTTGAGTTGCACAGGACAGGCTCCGCCAGCGACGTATTTGCCGGCAAGGCGCTGGCCGGCAAACTGCCCTCGCCGCCATCATTTGTCCGGCGACGCACCGCAATAGGCCTGCCGGAAGTTGCCGAGGTTGACGTGGTTCGCCACTTCACACGCCTCAGCCAGGAATCGCATGGTGTCGACAACGGTCCGTACCCGCTGGGTTCGTGCACGATGAAGTACAACCCCAAGCGCAACGACGAACTGGCGGGCCTGTCGGGCTTTGCCGATGCTCATCCGATGCAGGATGCCGACACGCTGGGTGGTGTCTGGGAGATGTACGAGCGTCTGCAGGCGATGATTTCCGAAGTCACCGGCATGGATGCGTGTTGCCTGGCGCCGGCGGCTGGGGCACATGGTGAACTGGCCGGCCTGCTGATCATCCGTGCGCATTTTGCGAAGCTGAACAACCGCCGTCCCGTTGTGCTGGTGCCCGATTCTGCACACGGCACCAACCCGGCATCTGCCTCCATGGCCGGTTTTGATTGCCGCATCGTCCCGTCGGATTTGAAAGGCAGGGTCGACATGGTGGCTTTGCGCGAAATGCTGACGCCGGATGTTGCGGCCTTCATGCTGACCAATCCGTCGACGCTGGGCCTGTTTGAAGACCAGATCGTTGAAATTGCCGATGCCGTGCATGCAAATGGCTCGCTGCTGTACTACGACGGTGCCAATCTGAACGCGCTGATGGGCATTGTTCGCCCCGGTGACATGGGGTTTGACGTGGTGCACGTCAATGTGCACAAGACCTTTTCTACCCCCCACGGCGGTGGCGGCCCTGGCGCCGGCCCGGTGGCGGTCAAAGCTGCGCTGGCCTCTTTCCTGCCGAGCCCGGTGGCTGTGCGGCGCAATGGCGTGGCGCAGCGTGATGACGACAGGCCGCTGTCAATAGGCCGGATGAAAAGTTTCCATGGCCACGTTGGTGTGCTGCTGCGCGCCTATGGCTACCTGCGCACCATGGGCGCACGCGGCCTGCGCGAGGCCTCCGAGAACGCGGTACTCAATGCCAACTACCTGCAGCACCAGCTGGCGCCCATGCTGCCGCCTGTGTATGACCAGTTCTGCAAGCACGAGACCTTGCTGTCCGGTGAAAAGCTCAACACTTCGGCACGCCAGTTCGCCAAGCGGCTGATTGATTACGGCATTCACCCGCCGACTCTTGTGGGGGCAGGTTGTGTGTACTTCCCTGGCGACCTGAAATCTGCCATGCTGATTGAACCCACTGAGACCGAGACCAAGGCGAGCCTGGACTACCAGGTCGAGATATTCAGGCGCGTTTTCAGCGAAGACCGCAACGACCAGGCGCTGGTCGAAAGCGCACCTGTCAGCCGCAAGACGGCCCGCATCGATTTGAATAATTAAGCTGAAGGATTTGCCATGTGTGGAATAGCTGGCGTGGTCAACGCTGCGGGTGTGACCAAAGACGACGTCTGGAAGATGATCGACTGCATCAAGTACCGTGGCGTTGACGAGCAGGGCGTTGAGGACCTGGGCGGTGCCGTGTTAGGGCACGCAAGGCTGGCCGTGGTCGATCCGGAAAACGGCATGCAGCCCATGAGCAGCACGGATGGCAAGGTCTGGGTCGTGTTCAACGGCGAAATTTTCAACTTTATCGAGTTGCGTGAGCAGCTCAAGGCCAAGGGCTACAAGTTCAAGTCGCGCTGCGATACCGAAGTGCTGGTGCACCTGTGGTGTGAAAAGGGCGAGAAGATGCTGGACGACCTGGTCGGCATGTTCGCTTTCTTTATCTGGGATCAGCGGACGGAGTCCGGCATGCTGGCTCGTGACCGGCAAGGCATCAAACCCTGCTTCTATGCGCCTTATCAAGGCGGCCTGGCCTTTGCCAGCGAGATGAAGGCCATTCTGGCCTTGCCGAAGTTCGAGCGCAAAGTCAACGAGGCGGCGCTCGGCAACGTGTTTACCTTCAACTATTGCCCGCCACCTGAAACCTGCTTCGAAGGCATTCGGCACTTGCAGCCTGGTACCTTCATGCGTTACGGCAAAGGCCAGTTTTCGGAGCCTGTCCGTTACTGGAGCTGGCCGCTTGCCGGTCCGCGTGTGGACGCCACCCAGGAAGACCTTGAAAAAGCCCTCGATGAAGCCGTCAAGCTGCAAATGCGCTTTGATGTTGATGGAGGCCTGTTCCTGTCCGGTGGCGTCGATTCATCAGTGATTGCCAACCGCCTCGCGCCGCAGTGGAACCGCCCCCGGATTGACGCCATCGGCCTGCGTATTGAGGATAAGGGTTTTTCAGAGTATTCGTATGCGGAACGTGTCGCGTCGGAACTGGATATCAACCTGAACCCGCTCGACATCAAGCCAGAGGACATTCCCGAGATAGCCCGCAACGTGGTGCGCCATGCTGAGCAGCCACATGGCGATTTCTCGTTCTTCCTGTTTTTCATGCTGGCCCGGGAAGCACACAAGCAGGGCAAGATCGTGATGTTCACAGGCGACGGACCGGACGAGGTGATGCTGGGCTTTCGCCATAACGAGCAGTTCTTCTCGGAAATGACACGCACCAACTTCCCCATGCGCAGTTATTTCGACCTGATCAGCTACAGCACCGAAAAAGACCGTCAACGCATGATGAGCCCCGCGTTTTTGCCGCACACGCAGCGTGCGCTCGACAAGTTTGCCGAGATCATTGAGCCGTTTGCCGATCTGGAGCCGGCCGAGCAGGTCGCCGCGTATGAGTTGAACGCGCTGATGCCGGGCAACAATTCCGTCAAGGGTGACCGTATGGGTGCCTGTTGGTCCATCGAGGCGCGGGCCCCTTTCCTGGATCACCGGGTTAGTGAAATGTTTGCCCGTCTGCCGATTACCTCCAAGTTCGGCGATGGCGTGGGCAAGAAATTCCTGAAGCAGGCGGCGGCGAAGTATTTCGACCACGATTTTGTATTTCGCCCCAAGACCATGCCGACCCTGCCGATCGGCGAGTGGATCAAAGGCCCGCTGTATCAGTGGGCACGCGAAGTGCTTGCGCTACCGGATGGCGGGCGTTTTGACAACAAGGAGCTGCAGGTCATGCTGGAAGAGCATCGCAGCGGTTTGCATAACCATACCAAGCAGTTGCGGACACTGCTGATGACCAAACTCTGGCTGCAGGAATTCTTTCCGGCTTGAGTTTGACAAGTACAAATGAGGGGTCACATGAGCAAAACTGAAGTTGACTACGACTACTACCTGGCGCAGTTTGTAGACATACACGGCCGTTCCAAGGCGAAGCTGGTTCCAGGCAAGCACAAGGACATGATCTTCACCAGCGGCGCCGGTTTTGCCGGGTTTGCGATTGCCGGCATGGGTATGGCACCGCATGGCGAAGAGTTCATGGCGATAGGCGACCGCAAGGATGTCAGGCCCGTTCCATGGATGGCCGGCACCGCCGTGGTGACCTGCGATGGGCACGTGCGGGGCAAGCCGCACGGTCTAGATTCGCGCGTGATCGCCAAAAAAGCGTTGGCGGATTTTCGCGATTTCACCGGGCTGGAGTTTTACTCGGGCCTGGAACCGGAGTTTTTCCTGCTGCGCAAGGATGAAGCCGGTAGTTATGTCGTTGCCACGGAGTCCGAGTCCCTTGACAAGCCCTGCTACGATTTCCGGCACCTGTCGTCCATATCGGCCTTCCTGATGGAGTTGCAGCAAACGCTTGCATTGGCCGATATCGACGTCTACCAGGTGGATCACGAAGATGCGAATGGCCAGTTCGAGATGAACTTCACCTACTCCGATGGCCTGAAGACAGCGGACAACCTGACCTATTTCAAGATGGCTGCGCAGGCGATTGCCAAGAAGCACGGCATGCTGTGCTCCTTTATGCCCAAGCCTTTTATCGAGCGTTCGGGTAGCGGTTTGCACATGCATATGTCGGCGGGCAAGAAGTTCGGCCATAACGCGTTTGAAGATGATTCAGACAAACGTGGTTTGGGTCTTAGTGTTATGGCATACCACTTCCTCGGGGGATTGATGGCGCACGCGGATGGATTGACGGCAATCGCCGCACCCAGCGTCAATTCGTACAAGCGCCTCGTCTCGCGGGGTTCGCGGTCCGGAGCGACTTGGGCTCCAGTCAATATTGCCTATGGCAACAACAACCGCACGGCTTTTGTCCGTGGCCCGGGTGGCCGCCTTGAATTGCGCGTACCTGATGCCGCCGCTAACCCGTATTTGTTGACGGCGGCCATTATTCATGCCGGCCTTGACGGCATACGCCGCAAGCTGGACCCGGGTGAGCCGTGCAACGACAACCTCTACCAGCTGACCCTGGCTGAGCTCAAATCGCGAGGCATTTCCAGACTACCGGCTTCGCTGTCCGAGTCGCTGGACGCGCTGGAAGCTGATGAGATGCTGTGCAAAGGCCTTGGAGAGGCCTTTGTGGCCGAATTTTGCAGGGTCAAGCGGGCGGAAGTTGATGAACTGCAACTTCAGGTGTCTCCAGCGGAGTTCCGCAGGTACGTTGACTTCTTCTGATGGATGAGGCCAGCCGCAAGCTGCTGTTTGTCACCTATGGGGGCGGCCATGTAAAGATGCTCGTGCCGGTGATCAAGGCACTTGCCCGTTTTAAAAGTCTGCGCATCGAAGTGCTTGGCCTTACCACGGCCCGCAGCGTTTTGGCGGCCGAGGGTATCCCGTCTTTGGGTTTTAACGACTTCGTGCTTTCAGGCGATGAACAGGCGCTTGAATGGGGGCGGGAATTGTCGGCCGGCCAATCTCATCCTGCGGTTGGCGAGGCGGAAAGTGCAGCTTATATGGGCCTGTCGTTTGCCGACATGGTCCATGACATGGGGGAAGAAAAAGCCCGCGCTGCGATGGCCGCGAAGGGCCGGGCGGCTTTTTTGCCTATCCGGACGATCAAACGTGTGCTTGAGCGTGTCAAGCCTGATTTGCTCATCACCACCAATTCTCCGCGGGCCGAGCAGGCCGCAGTGCTTGCTGCGCGTGAGCTGGGGATTCCGGTATTGTGTCTGGTTGATCTTTTTGCCATAGAGGAAGTGAAGTACATGGGCCAGCCCGCTTATGGCGACTGTATTTGTGTGCTTGATGAGTGTGTTCAAGCGCGCTTTCTTGCTGCTGGACGCGCACCGGGTGCGATCCGCGTGACAGGCAACCCGGCATTTGATGCACTTGCGCACCCTGAAGTAGCTGATGCAGCAGCGGTGATACGCGGCAAAGTCCATGGAAAAAAACTGATTCTCTGGGTGTCACAACCGGAGCCTGCGCAGCATCGGATTACAGGGACTCCCGGAGATCCGGATCTTCCGGGCCGGATTCTTGAGGCTTTAAAGTCCATAGTGGGGCGTCGCCCGGAATGGCGGTTAATCGTGCGTCCGCACCCTAGTGAGAATCCGGCCGGTTTCCTTCCATCTAAAAACGTAGAAATCAGTGGTCGCACGGATCCACTGGCTCCTTTGCTTATGGCGGTAGATGTCGTTGTGTGCATGACCTCCACCGTGGGGTACGAGGCCGCGCTTTTGGGAAAGCCCTTGATCCATCTGCCGCTATCCATCTACAGCAATGAGGCAGATTACACGGAGATGGGCATTGCCTTGCGTGTGGACGATCTTCAGCGGTTGGAAATGGCCCTACACTTGATCCTCTCGCAGGGCTGGAAGCCCAAAATCGGATTGAAACATGCCGGCGGCGCGACCCAGGCGGTGGTTCAGGCGATTGTGGAAATGTTGCCGCAAGGCCTGTAGAAAAAGATAGTTGAAAGGTTCAATCGTGTGGTATCCAGAAGATAAAGATTTCGCTGCGGTTCAGGCATGGGGATTGGCGGAAAACCCATTTGCCGCTGTGGATGACTTCTCGGCGATGAAGACCGAACTGCGTTGGCTTAACGCTGAAAACCGCAGGGTGTATGTCAATTACACGAAACTCCGCCTCGAATACATCGCAGGCAAGAACTACGACACTTACTACCGCGCCGCACGCAAGCCGATTGACCGGCGGCGCTGGGAGTTCCTGGCTCAGCGCAAAGCGTGGTTCATCATGCCGCTGGGGTGGGACAGGATTGCCGATGCTGGCGGTAGCGTAATCGATCTGGGCTGCGGCGACGGCGATATTGTGCAGCGGCTGATCGACTTTACCGATGCCCGCTGGAAAAAGCAGGGTGTGACTGACCGCAAATTACATATCGTAGGGGTTGACCTCAATGAGTCACGTGTAATTAATGCGCTTGAACTCGTCAGCAGCCCCAACCCGGCGATTACTTTTGAGTTTCGTCAGGGCGATATCGTGGCAGGACTGGCGGACAAGGCTTACGACTTCGGATTGATCACCGGCGTTCTGGAAATCCTGGAGGATGAGCTTTATGAAAAGTTTGTTGCCCAGAGCTGCCGTATCGTCAAGCGTGGCATTTACATAGAAGATCTTTTTGAGGAGTTTCCTGGAGGCCATCCCCGGGACAACCTGGATAAAGAACTCGGAAAACACGGATTTGTCCAGAAAATGCGCCATGTCGTGTTGAGCGAGCCCTTTGATGTCGAGAAGCTGCATGACCCGATGAAACTCTGGCCCATGCTGCTGGACCAGAACCTGTGGCTGGAACGGGAAGCCTGAACGGTACCCGGATTAATCAATGAGTCTGGTCCCCGCTCCGCAAAATCTTACCGCCGAACAATTGGCGGCCTTTGAAGCCCCTTCCGGGGAGATCGAGGCCAAATATGGCTTGCCGCGTTACGTTGCTTTCTGCAAGCACTGCGTGATCTCCAATCAGCGACCGAACTCTGCGGTGGAGTTCCAGCACACGGCCGCCTCCAAAAAAGCAACTATCAATTTCGACGATGAGGGTGTGTGTGATGCCTGCCGCTTCTCTGAGCAGAAGCGCGCGAGAATTGACTGGAAAGATCGTGAAGACCAGTTAGCCATTCTGTGTGACCGTTTTCGCAGTGCATCGGGTTACGATTGTCTGGTACCGGGCTCGGGCGGCAAGGACAGCTTTTATGCCTCGCACATCCTGAAGACCAGATTTGGCATGCATCCGCTAACTGTCACGTGGGCGCCGCATGTGTATACCGAGTGGGGATGGAAAAACTTTCAGTCGTGGATTCACGCTGGACACGACAACTATCTTATGACGCCCAATGGGCGGGTTCATCGCCTTCTGACGCGCCTTGCAGTTGATCGCCTGCTCCATCCGTTTCAGGCGTTCATGTTGGGTCAGAAGTCACTAGCGCCCAAGATGGCTATCCTGCACGACATCCCTTTTGTCATCTATGGCGAAAACGAGGCTGAGTACGGGAATCCGCTGGGGGATACATCTTCCGCCAAGCGGGACTGGTCATATTTCGCAGGTTCTGACCCTTCATCCATGTTTCTCGGCGGTACTTCGGTTAAAAGTCTGTATGAGGACTTTGACCTGGAACCGCAAGACCTGTTGCCGTACCTGCCAGCCGATCCTATTCAGATTGAGGCCAGGCAGGTTGAAGTGCATTACCTTGGCTATTACCTTAAATGGCATCCGCAGAGTTGTTATTACTATGCAGTCGAGCATGGCGGCTTTGAAGCGTCGCCCGAACGGACGCCTGGCACTTATAGCAAATACAACAGCATTGATGACCGGATTGACGATTTCCATTACCACACCACGTTCATGAAATTCGGCATCGGGCGTGCTACCTATGATGCTGCGCAGGAGATTCGTTCTGCGGATATCACGCGGGAAGAAGGTGTGGCGCTGGTGCGCCGATATGACGGCGAATTTCCTGATCGTTTTGCCGAAGAGATATTCCGTTACCTGAGTATCAGCCCGGAAGAATTCCCCAAAGCATCTGCGAAGTTTGAGCAGCCGATCATGGATCGTGCCTACTACGACAGGCTTTGTGACCAGTTCCGTTCGCCCCACCTCTGGACGCGTACTGCAGGTAACTGGAAACTGCGGAACACTGTTTTTGCTCCGGACTGACCTGCCGTGGCTGGCGTGCGAATCATTCCGCGGCTTGACATAAAGGGCCCCAATCTCATCAAGGGCATTCATCTCGAAGGCCTCAGGGTTGTTGGTGACCCGCACAAGTTTGCACTTGACTACTACCAGCAGGGCGCTGATGAACTGGTGTTCATGGACATTGTGGCCAGTTTGTACCAGCGGAACAATCTTACTGATATCGTCAAGCGGGCCGCTGACCAGATATACATTCCCATAACTGTGGGTGGTGGTATCCGATCACTCGCTGATGTGCAGACCTTGCTGCGCTCCGGCGCGGATAAGGTTGCGATCAACACTGCGGCCATTGCGCGCCCAGCTCTCATATCGGAAATCTCCCAGCGTTTTGGCGCGCAATGCATGGTTCTTTCAGTAGAGGCCAAGCGCATTGGTGCTGGAAAATGGGAAGCATTCACAGACAATGGCCGCGAGCGTACCGGTCTGAATGTGGTCGATTGGGTCACACAGGCAGTTGAGCTGGGCGCGGGCGAAATTATGCTGACATCCGTAGATCAGGAAGGAACACGCAAGGGCTTTGACCTGGAACTCCTGAACGCAGTGGCTGTTTGCGTCCAGGTTCCAATCATCGCCAGCGGTGGCTATGGGCAGCCGGCTGATATGGGTAGGGCCGCTGCGGCCGGCATCTCCGGCATGGCGATTGCCGACATGCTTCATTGGAAGCGGACAACAATCTCCGAACTCAAGGCTTCTGCACGGGGATTGGGTATAGAGGTTCGCCTGTGACGGTAACCTCTGTGATGGTGATCGACTATGGCATAGGAAACCTGTTGAACGTGGTCCGTGCTCTGGAATATTGCGGTGCCGCCGTGACGGTTGTTGATGAAGCTGCTGATGTGACGGACATGCCTGAGCGTCTGGTTTTACCTGGCGTTGGCGCGTTTGCGGGTGGTATGGTCGAGATGCGGCAGCGGGGCTTCGATGATTTCGTCAAACATTTCGCGCAAACCGAAAGGCCTTTTCTTGGTATCTGTGTCGGTGCGCAGATGCTGTTCGAGGTGGGCGAAGAGTTTGGCGAGCATGCCGGTTTGGGGTTGCTGCCGGGTCGCGTGGCACCGGTGCCTGCCCGCAAGGCCAATGGTGAGTTGCACCGTATTCCGCACATCGGCTGGAGTGCGCTTGAGTTGCCGGCTTCCCGCACGACGTGGGCGGATACACCACTTGCGCGCTTCAATAAAGGCGAGTCGGCGTACTTTGTTCATTCGTTTGCCCCCGCCCCTCTATCGGATGCAGACAGGCTGGCCGATACTTTTTATGACGGAGTGCGCATTTGTGCGGCTGTTGGTAAAGACAACGTATGGGGTTGCCAGTTCCATCCCGAACGTAGCGGCGAAGCTGGTTTGGGCATTCTTGCCTCGTTCCTGGCGATGTGAGCAATGCGGGTACTAATCACTGGCCGTGGATCGATTGCGCAACGTCATGCCCGGCTTTTGCGTGAGCTGGCACCACAAACTGAGCTGGGACTTGTTTCTTCAAGTGTTGAGGTAGACCCGTCGTTCTGGCCCTGCAGGGTGTTTTCCTGCGTTGAGGAAGGAGTCGCCTGGATCCCCGATGCGGTGATTGTTGCCAGTGTCTCCTCCCGCCATGCAGATGAGTTGGTTGTCTTCTTGCGAGAGAGGCTTCCCGTGCTCGCTGAAAAACCCCTTGTTGTCAGCCGAGGCCAGCTCGAAGAGGTCAGAGTGGCGTGGGAAGCGGCAGGATCGTGTCGCAATATGGTGGTGGGTTGTCAGTTGCGTTATCTGCCTTCATTGAGGCGTGCAGCGCGGGAGTTGAAATCCGGTCGCTTAGGCAAAGTGGTTCGGGCGCAATTTGAGGTCGGACAGGATTTGCGTCAGTGGCGTCCCTCCAGAGATATTAAAACGTCTTACAGTGCCCAGTCTGGGCTGGGAGGTGGCGTTGTCTTTGACCTCGTTCACGAGATTGATATGGCGAACTGGCTATTGGGACCTTTAAGCGTCAACGCTGCAATAGGCGGGCATCTTGGGAGTTTGCCGATTACATCGGACGACGTGCATGTTGCACTGTTGCGCACGGCCTGGAATGCACCGGTGACAGTCAGCCTTGACTATGTCTCGCGGCAGTTGGTTCGGCGCTACAGTATCGTCGCGGAAAATGGCACCCTGGTATGGGACATGCCCTCTCGCCAGTTGGCAATTGTTGACGAAAGTGGCGTGCAATCGCTGGACGTGGATCCGTCCGATTTTGAAATGAGGTCGGCCTACCTTGCGCAGATGCGTGATTGGCTGACCCTTTTATCGAATCCGCAGCACATGGTTGAGTCGTCTTTGGAAGAGGCGTTTATCAGCACCGGTTTAATGTTGGACATGAAGGAGGCCGCGCAGTGAAAATCGTCAGCATCTGCGCTCGTGGTGGCTCTGCGGGCGTACCTGGCAAAAACATACGCCCCGTCCTTGGAAAACCATTGATTGCGTGGACGATAGAACAGGCGCTGTCCTGTGGCTTGGCGGATAGGGTGATTGTCTCGACAGACAGTCAAGACATTGCGGCAGTCGCACGCGCGTGTGGCGCTGAAGTGCCTTTCCTCAGGCCGGCGGAACTGGCCACCGCTCAAGCGGCAAAACTGCCGGTCATCCAGCATATGGTGGACTGGGTCGAGGGCTCTTCGGGACGCGCTGTCGAAACCATTATTGACCTTGATCCCACCTCGCCGCTACGTCTTATTTCAGACATACTTGCCTGCACGGCTCTGCTTGATGAGCAGACTGATTTGGTGATCACTGGTTATGAATCAGACAAGAATCCTTATTTCAATATGGTGGAGCGCGACCCGCAAGGCTATGCTGGCCTCGTATGCAAGCCCGCTAGTGAGGTTTTCGGCAGGCAGAGTGCCCCCAAGGTGTATGCAATGAACGCGTCTATCTATGTTTGGCGTCGAAGTAGCCTGACGGGTTCTCTTTGGTCTTCGTCCCGGGTCAGGCTATATGAGATGCCACGAGAGCGGTCAATAGATATTGATCATCCGGTGGATTTCGATCTGGTTGAACTGTTAATGAAAAAGAAATTGGGAACGCCATGAGTGAAAAGGCTTTCGGGCTTGACGGCAAGACAGTGGTCATAACCGGTGCGGGCGGCATTATCGGTTGCGTGGTGGTTAAAACATTGCTGGAGGCAGGTGCGAGGGTTTTTGCCATTGATCGCGATGCGGCGGCCTTGGGTCGCCTGGGGGCGGCTCATAAGTCGCTGATATTGCATGCGGCTGATGTGTCGGACCCCGAGTCTCTGAGAGCCGCGCATGGTGTGCTTTTCTCTAGCTGGGGCGATGCCGATGCGCTCCTCAACAATGCTGCCACCAAGACCGAGAATTTTTTTGAACCGTTTGAGACTTTCCCGCTGGCTGACTGGAATCACATCATGGGGGTGAATCTGAATGGTGCCATGCTCGCCGCGCAGGTCTTTGGCTCCCCGATGGCGGTAAGGGGGGGCGGAAGCATCATCAATACACTCTCCATTTATGGCATCGTCGGTCCGGATCAGGGTATCTACGAGGGTTCCGAATACCTCGGCCGAAAAATCAATACCCCGGCCATTTATTCAGCCAGCAAAGCAGGGCTTTGGGGGTTGACAAAATATCTCGCAACTTATTGGGGACACCGGGGTGTGCGGGTGAATGCTATTACGCCGGGTGGCGTTTTTAGCGGGCAGAACGAGACCTTTGTTCACAACTATTCCGCCAAGGTGCCGCTTGGCCGGATGGCCAGCGCAGATGACATGGCACATGCTATG
The DNA here is from genome assembly GCA_040388075.1 of Pseudomonadota bacterium. Classification (GTDB taxonomy): domain Bacteria; phylum Pseudomonadota; class Gammaproteobacteria; order Burkholderiales; family Burkholderiaceae_C; genus Polaromonas. The sequence continues at coordinate 74,681 of JAZKCN010000005.1, forward strand.
CAATACCTGTGTAGCGAAGCATCGCGATACATCACCGGCCACAATCTCGTCGTCGATGGGGGATGGACTGCGTGGTAGCCGGAAGATTGCAGGTACTTTTCCTTGGCAAGCGTGGAGATCCGCTCTGCGCGATCATGCGGGACTGGTGCGAGCAGCATATCGGCGAGACGCTTTATTTTGAGGGTGAATGGGGCGAACCACTGCCGGAGGCCGCCCGGCAATGGCAGGGAGACTTGTTGATCAGCTACCTTTGCCGCTGGGTTGTCCCGACCTCGCTGCTGGCAAAAGCGCGCGTTGCGGCTATCAATTTCCATCCTGCCCCACCAGAGTATCCCGGCATCGGTTGCAATAATTTTGCCCTTTACGAAAATGCATCTGTCTATGGTGCGACCTGCCACCATATGGCCGCACAGGTAGACACTGGACGCATCATCCAGGTCAATCGTTTTCTGGTTGCGCCAGAGGAAACCGTTGCATCACTGCTTGAACGCACTTACGTGACCATGGCAGAACTGTTCAAGCAGGTGATGTCCTCATTCTTGCGCACGGGAGACCTGCCCGAATCCGGAGAGCGCTGGACACGGGTCCCTTTTACGCGCTTGCAATTTGAGGAACTGCGCCGTATCAGTCCCGAGATGAGTCCTGAAGAGATGCGCAGGCGGATTCGGGCGACCTACTATCCGCCCTGGGGACCTTACGTCGAACTTAATGGTCATAAATTTCAGTTCACTGGAAATCAATGACTCAGGTATTCATCATCGCCGAGGCTGGCGTCAACCATAACGGGGACATGGAGCTTGCACGGCGTCTTGTGCGCATTGCACACTACTGCGGTGCGGATGCCGTGAAATTTCAAACTTTTCGTGCCGAAGATCTGGTAACACCTGATGCTCCGGCAGCAGACTATCAGACACGCAATGCAGGCGCAACCAGGCAATTTGAGATGCTCAAACGTCTGGAATTGCCGCCAGATTGGCATGCACCGCTGAAGCAGTACAGCGAAGCGATGGGAATCGAGTTTTTTTCCACGCCGTTTTCAGAGGCTGCTGTGGACTTGCTTGTACGGACTGGCGTCAAACGCCTTAAGTTGCCATCCGGTGAATTGACCAATAAACCCTTGCTTGAGCATGCTGCGCGCACCGGACTGCCCATCATCCTATCCACTGGCATGGGCACCCTGAAAGAGGTTGAACGGGCTGTTCAGTGGGTGCAGGAGGCCCGGCCAAAGCCATTAGCAGGCAACGCTGATTCGCTTTGTGTACTTCATTGCACGTCAAATTATCCGGCCTCAAGCGATGCATTGAATTTGCGGGCCATCCGGACTTTGGCCGCCTCGCTTGGCTTGCCGGTCGGCTACTCGGATCACAGCGAGGGTTGTTCAGCGGCCGTCGCGGCGGTCGCGTTGGGCGCCACTGTCATCGAAAAGCACATTACATTTGACAAGCATGCGGAAGGTCCAGACCACCTCGCATCAATGACGCAGGAAGAGTTTGCAATTTATGTCCGCGATATTCGCGACGTGGAAAAGATGCTGGGTGATGGAATTAAAACTCCGCATGCGAGTGAGATGAATACTCTTGCAGTAGCACGCAGAAGCATTGTTGCTGCTGCCGCTCTGTCGGCGGGGCATGTCTTGTTGCGGGGTGATCTGCAACTACGGCGGCCGGCGGGAGGACTGGAGCCTGCTGACATTCAGTTTGTTGCTGGACGTACGCTGTCCAGGGCCGTTAAGGCGGGTCAGGTGCTTGTTCGTGACGATCTGATGTGAAGAATGTGATGCGTAAGGTTGTTTATGTAACAGGTACACGCGCTGATTTCGGGCTGATGCGCAGCACGCTTCAGATGCTGGCTGCAGCAGAGGATATTGACCTAGGTATATTGGTGACGGGCATGCATCTTTCCGCCGAGTTCGGGTCGACCTGGCGGGAGGTGGAGGAGGCCGGTCTGGCGATTTCTGCCCGCGTACCTGTTGACGTAGCAACACGCAGTCGCGCATCGATGTCTGCATCGCTTGGGGAAGCCATTATCGGAATTACCCGTGAATTGCGGATCCTGAAACCAGACGCAGTGATTGTGCTGGGCGATCGTGGGGAAATGCTGGCTGCCGCGGTGGTTTGCCTGCATCTTGGAATTGCCTTGTTTCATATTCATGGTGGCGAGCGTTCCGGCACGGTTGATGAGCCAATACGACATTGCATCTCAAAAATGGCTACTTGGCATCTTGTGACCACAGACGGGTCGCGCGAACGGCTGGTCAGAATGGGCGAACGAGTCGATGCCATTACGGTTGTCGGCGCCCCCGGACTAGATGGACTGTATGAGCTTGCGAGTCCAACGCCGCACCAGTTGCTCAGTCGTTTTGGACTTCAGCCCTCCTTACCCTTTGTCCTTGTTTTGTTTCATCCCGTAGTGCAGCAGGCCGAGTCGGCTGCCGCGCAAACTGCAGTGCTTATGGATGCGGTGCTGGCGACCGGTCTCCAGGTGTTGTGGGTAGGACCCAACTCCGACGCGGGTTCTGCAGGAATTCTTGGGAAGCTGGGCGTCTGGAGTGAGGACGCAATCGGCAGAGCTTATGCAGTGCACTTGGGTCGAAGTGAGTTCGCTACCGCCATGAAGCATAGTGCCGTGATAATAGGAAACTCGTCTTCTGGAATCATTGAAGCTGCCACTTTTGGGACACCCGTTATAAATATAGGTGACCGTCAAAATCTCCGTGAGCGCAATGTGAATGTGGTCGATTGCGAAATCGAATTTCAAAAGCTCGTTCACACACTACAGCAGGCCCTTTCCACTGGTCGCTATCCGCGTAAAAATGTATATGGAAACGGCAACGCAGGCCGGGCCATTGTTGAAGCAGTCAGAACCGCGAGCCTTGATGTCGCAGCAATGACCAAGATCAATACTTACTGAGACTCGCTGCAATGAATTCAAATGAGTTCTTCCGGCTGTGTATACAACCTGATCTTTCTCTTGATCATGCCTTGTTGCGCATGGAAGAGTGTCGTCAGGGAATTCTCCTTGTCATAAACAACAATGGAGTTTTGTTAAGGACGCTGACAGACGGGGACCTGCGTCGCGCAGTGTTGAACAAGAAATCAGCGGACACGCCAGTATCTGACCTGCCGTTCCAGGCGCCCATTACTGTGACAGAAGATGCAGGTATTGACGCGATCCGTAACCTGATGGAGAAGCATCGGATCGATCATGTACCGGTGGTGGATATCGGAGGCAAGGTTGTCGATGTCGTCTTTCTGCGTGAACTTGCGGTCAGAACTTATTTGTCCTCGCCTCATCTTGGCCTTGAAGAAACTGTTTTCGTTGACGATGCCTTCAAGACCAATTGGGTTGCTCCATTGGGACCACATGTGGATGGCTTTGAAAAAGAGTTAGCTGCCCATGTAGGAGTGAAGGATGCTGCTGCTGTCAGCTCGGGCACTGCGGCGATTCATCTTGGACTGCTATTGCTTGGCGTAAAGCCAGGCAGCACGGTGTTTTGTTCGTCGCTAACATTTGTTGGTAGTTGCAATCCGATTCTTTACTGCGGAGCGCGTCCCGTATTTATCGATTCCGAGCCTTCAACCTGGAACATGTCACCGGCGGCCCTTGAACATGCATTTGAATGGGCCAAACGGGAGAATCGCCTGCCGGCATGCGTGATTCTGGTCAACCTTTATGGTCAAAGCGCAGATATGGATGCCTTGCTTCCTATATGTGAGCGGTATGGGGTGCCTGTTCTTGAAGATGCAGCGGAATCTCTGGGCGCCGAATACAAGGGGCGTGCAAGTGGTGGCTTTGGTCGTGTTGCAGTCTATTCCTTTAATGGCAACAAGATCATCACCACGTCGGGCGGCGGCATGCTGGTTGCCGACGACCCCGACCTTGTCGCGCGTGCAAGAAAGCTGTCGACCCAGGCCAGGGAACCAGCTGCCCACTACGAACATCTTGAAGTCGGGTTCAACTATCGGATGAGCAATGTATTGGCGGGAATCGGCCGGGGACAACTACGGGTATTGAAGCAGCGGGTGGCGCAGCGTAGACGTGTGTTTGAGCGGTATCAACATGCGCTGGCCGATTTTACCGACCTCCAGTGGATGCCTGAACCTGCCGGTTACCGTTCTACTCGGTGGCTGACTTGCTTCACTCTTGCGGGTGACGATGCTGCGAGGCGAAGCAGTCAGGTCATGAGCGCGCTGGACCGGCATCTCATTGAAGCGAGGCCGGTCTGGAAACCCATGCATTTACAACCGTTATTCAACGGAGCACCGTATTTTGGCCATGAGCACAATGTCGATATTTCCGCCGGTCTTTTTCGGTCGGGAATATGTCTTCCTTCCGGATCCAATCTCCTGGAACAACAGCAAGATCGGGTGATAGATCATTTGCGGCATGTATTAGGGGCGGTTTCAAACCGTTGATGCGTTAACCGAATTTTGTTTTTTTACCGGGAACACCATTCTGAAAAATTTTAGTTTTCATCGTACCTCCGGCTACATGCTGGCGCTTGATATCACTTTGTTGCTGGTGAGCTGGTGGATCGCATTTTGGTTGAGATTCAACCTGGAAATTCCTGCCGACTTCGATCAGCTAATTGTTCATTCGCTGGCAGTCGTGGTGGTTGCCTATGGCGTGCCGCTTACTTTCGGGGGCACTTATCGCAGGGTCTGGCGCTACACCGGAATTCCAGATTTAAGGCGATTGGTTATTGTTTGTGTCATTGGCTCTGTGCTGACCGTCGCCCTCGTATTGATGTTCAGGTTCCCTTTTTTTCCACGAGCCGTACTGTTGATTCATCCTGTACTCGCGCTTATGTTTCTGGGCGCAGCTCGAATTGGAGCAAGGATGTTTTTTGAGGAGAAGCGCTCAAAAATAGGGGCCAGCCCTATATTGATACTTGGCTCACTTCAAAGTGCATCGACTGCGGTTGCGGCACTCAAGGAATCGAAACAATGGTATCCGGTGGGAATAGTGACACCCGTAGCAGCTGAACAGGGACGCTACCTTAATCAGATTCCGGTTCTCGGTCTGTCGGAAAATATGGCCGACATCGCCCAGTCGACCCAAGCCAAGGCAGCGCTGATAAGTGCACCACAGGGATCTATTGAACGTCGTGATTTGATGCTGCACTCCAGCGAGGCGGGGGTGTCGGTGCTGACGATGCCCCGACCGGATGAATGGTTGCGGGCCGGGGATGGGGAGCTTCGCAAGATTGAACTGGAAGATTTGCTGGGAAGGGCGTCCGTCCAGCTTGATGTGCAGACGCTGGCCGAACTTTTTTCCGGAAAAACGGTGATGGTGTCGGGCGCGGGAGGATCCATAGGGTCTGAACTCTGCCGACAGATTGCACGTCTTGGAGTTGCAAGGCTTTTGTGCGTGGACTCCTCCGAGATTGCAATCTATAAGCTCGAGCAGGAACTACGACAGACCTATCCCCAGATGCAGGGCTTTTATTACACGGCCAACGTGCGAGAACTTGAGCGTCTGCGTGCAATTGCCCAACTTTACAAGCCGTCTGTCGTTTTCCATGCCGCCGCGTACAAGCATGTGCCATTGATGGAGAGCCACAATGAAATTGAAGCTATCCGCACCAATATATTGGGTACCCTCCATGTCGCCAAGGTAGCGGGTGAATGCGGAGCGGCAAGGTTTGTTCAGATTTCAACCGACAAGGCCGTTAATCCCACGAATATCATGGGTGCCACAAAACGCATGGCCGAACTTGTCGTCCAAAGTGTTGCCCTTGAGCATGCAGCTACGCAATATGTTTCCGTCCGCTTTGGCAACGTATTGGGATCAAGCGGATCGGTTGTCCCGCTGTTTACCGAGCAGATTGCTAATGGTGGCCCCATCACGGTAACGCATCCTGATATCGTGCGTTATTTCATGACCATTCCTGAAGCCGCACAACTGGTGTTGCAGGCTGGTCTGATGGGGAAAAGTGGGCAGATATACGTTCTGGATATGGGGGAGCCCGTAAAAATTGCAGATCTCGCCCGCATGATGATACGGCTTTCGGGTAAAACCGAGCAGGACATCCCCCTTGCTTTCACTGGTCTGCGTCCCGGCGAAAAATTGTTTGAGGAGTTGCTGGCCGATGACGAAACCACGGAGCCGACGCCGCATCCAAAACTTCGGGTAGCCAAAACCTCGGGCCAGCAGGCCGTGAATATCCGCGATGTGACCGACTGGATTGACAGGGCAGGCCCGGCTCCATCGAGTGTGGATGTTCGCGCATGGTTGGTAGCGCATCTGCCAGAATACAAATCGCAAGCCTGACGTGAGTCGCTTGCTAAAGAGCGATGCCGGTTCGCTCTAGTATGTCTCCTGCAAGCTCAAGCCTTAAGAGGGGATTCTCAAGTTCCATAAGCCGTTGTTTCAGCTCCGTTGGAATGGGTAACAACTCGCACCAGCGATTGGCGACCCAACCGCAATCGTTCAGGCGATAGGGTCTTGCCACCGGCATCTGATGGCCCGCCTCCACGTCGCGTTGTTCAAGCGTGCTAATCAATTTTCCCAGAGCATTTGCGATGGGCTTCAGGTCATCCGGTATTCGTATTTCTGCGTCATCGTCCACCCGGGTCACCTCGGCAATCCAGAGGCCATGCCTGAGCTTTTCTTTATTCGATATGCGAAAGCGTTGGTCACCCTTGCAGCAAATGGAGATCAGGCCTGGTTGCGACGCCGAAAAATTGGTGATGGTCGCCAACGTACCGACTGTGTTGAACTCTTCCTGCACAAAGCCATCACTACCCGGCTTGCTGTCAATTTTTCGGACCTCAGAGCCGTGGTTAAGAGATACAATGCCGAAAGGCGCGTCAGTCTTGTGGCACTTCCCAATCATGTCGAGATAGCGCACTTCAAATATGCGTAAAGGGAGGGTCCCGCCTGGATACAGGACGGTTCCTAGCGGAAAAAGGGGAAGTGAAAAAAGGGTTAGCTCTTCAGGCATCAAACATGCTGTTGGCAACGGTGTGCCATCATCCTAGGATTACGTTATTCCTCTGGGCAAAAGGACGCAACCTTCGTATTTGAAACTAAAGGTTCTCGCCGTATTGTGTCGAACCTTGGCGCTCAAGTGATGGCGTCAGCCGGTTGTCTCAAGAGCATGGCCAGTGATGTGGCGATGTTCTTGCGCAGTTCGCGGCGATCCGAAATGAAATCGATAGCGCCCTTGGTCTGCAGAAATTCTGCGCGTTGAAAGCCCTCGGGAAGGGTAACCCGCACAGTTGACTCGATCACGCGCGGACCAGCAAAACCAATCAACGCTTTGGGCTCTGCAATCACGATATCGCCGACAAAGGCGAAGCCTGCACTGACACCGCCCATGGTTGGATCGGTCAGCACGCTGATATAAGGCAACCCCTTTTTTGCCAGCCGGGTAAGTGCCGCATTGGTTTTTGCCATCTGCATAAGGCTCAACAGGCCTTCCTGCATGCGTGCACCGCCGGTAGCAGTAAAGCAGATGAAGGGAACTTTTTGTTCCATGGCGGCATGAACACCGCGCACAAAACGCTCGCCGACGACGCTGCCCATGCTGCCGCCCATGAAATCAAACTCGAAGCAACACGCAACCACGCCTATGCTGTGCACCGCACCGCCCATCACTATCAATGCGTCTGTTTCGCCGGTGCTTTCCAGCGCTTCTTTCAGCCTTTCAGGGTACTTGCGGCTGTCCTTGAATTTAAGCGCATCTACAGGAAGGACTTCCTGCCCAATCTCGTAACGTCCTTCAGGATCAAGAAAGTTGTCCAGGCGGGCCCGCGCACCGATGCGGTGGTGGTGGCTGCACTGGGGACACACATTCTGATTTTTTTCAAGGTCAGTTTTGTAAAGGACTGCTTCGCAACTGGGGCACTTGATCCACAGGCCCTCGGGCACGCTGCGGCGCTCTGTCGGGTCGGTGGGGGTGATTTTTGGGGGGAGCAGTTTTTCAAGCCAAGACATAGGGCTTAGTCCTTGTTTATGCAGGCCAGCAGGCGCTTGCGCAGTCGAAAATTATGATTATGCGCTGGCTTTGGCATCGGTTCGCAATCAATGTCAGTCCAGCGCCGCACGGATTCCAGCCAGGAAGTCGCGGGCGGTGGACGCGACCTTGTCATGGGGCTGGGCCTCGATCAACTGGATGATCTTGCTGCCAATTACGACCGCATCGGCCACTTGACCGATGGCTTTCGCCGTAGCGGCGTCACGTATGCCGAACCCCACTCCCACAGGCACGCTCACATGCTGACGTATGCGTGGCAACATCGTCGCGACAGCAGCTGTGTCAAGCGCACCCGAGCCCGTCACGCCTTTGAGTGACACGTAATAGACATAACCACTTGCGACGGCTGCCACCTGCTTCATACGTTCGTCCGTGCTGGTCGGTGCCAGCAGGAAGATAAGGTCCATGCCTCTGGCCCGTAACCCGGCGGCAAACTCCACGCACTCCTCGGATGGATAGTCAACGACCAATAAGCCGTCTACGCCGGCTGCCGAGGCATCACGAATAAATGCGCTTTCGGTTTTCCTGTCTACGCCATGCTTGATGTCATACGCTTCGATCGGGTTTGCGTAACCCATCAACACCACCGGTGTTGTCGCATTTTTTGTCCTGAAAATACGGACCATCTCCAGTATCTGAACCAGTCCGATGCCGTTGGCTAATGCCTTGTCACCGGCTTTCTGTATAACTGGACCATCGGCGCTGGGGTCGGAAAAGGGGACGCCGAGCTCGATCACATCAGCGCCGCCTTGCACCATGCCGTGCATTAACTCAGGTGTGATATCCGCATAAGGAAAACCAGCTGTGACAAAAGGAATCAAAGCCTTCCGGTTCTGGCTTCTAAGTGTTTCAAAAACGTGGGCAATGCGGCTCATGATTGCATCCCACTGCCTTTGGCTCCGCTGGCATCAAACGATGCAGCCGTTGCTATTCCGCCCTTGACGGCCATGCCACGCATGGAGGGCCTGTCGTAGAACTCAGCCCCCGACAAGTCAGCAACGGTGCCTATGTCCTTGTCCCCGCGGCCGGACAGATTGACAAGAATGCTCTGGTCGCTACGCATTGTCTTCGCAAGCTTCATGGCGCAGGCCACGGCATGGCTTGACTCGAGGGCCGGGATGATTCCCTCCGTACGGCAAAGGTAGTGGAACGCTGCGAGCGCTTCCTTGTCGGTGATGCCTATGTACTCTGCGCGCCCCAAATCCTTGAGCAGCGCATGCTCTGGGCCAACGCCCGGATAGTCCAGTCCTGCACTGATACTGTGGGTTTCAGTGACCTGACCATCGTCGTTTTGCAGTACATATGTCCGGTTGCCGTGCAGTACTCCGGGGACGCCGCGCTGCAGCGATGCTGAGTGCTTGCCGCTGTCCAGGCCTTCGCCAGCGGCTTCAACCCCGATTAACCTGGTATCTTCATACGGGATGTAGGGGTGGAAGATGCCCATTGCATTGCTGCCTCCGCCAACACAAGCGATAACGGCATCGGGCTGCCCCCCGGTGAAGTCCGGCATTTGCATGATGCATTCGGTGCCGATGACGCTCTGGAAGTCGCGCACCATCATCGGGTAAGGGTGTGGTCCCGCCACGGTGCCAATGATGTAGAAGGTGTTGTCCACATTGGCGACCCAGTCGCGCATGGCTTCATTCAACGCATCCTTTAGCGTCCTGCTGCCGCTTTCAACAGGAACGACGGTGGCGCCAAGAAGGTTCATACGGTAAACATTGGGGCTCTGCCGCTTGACGTCCTCACTGCCCATGTACACCACACATTCCAGCCCGTAGCGTGCACAAATGGTGGCCGTGGCCACGCCATGCTGGCCCGCGCCCGTTTCTGCAATCACGCGCGGCTTGCCCATGCGGCGTGCGAGCATGGCCTGGCCTATGGTGTTGTTGATCTTGTGCGCGCCGGTATGGTTGAGGTCTTCACGCTTGAGGTAAATCTGCGCGCCGCCCTGTTCCCGGCTCATTCGGGCTGCGTGGTAAATCGGGGAGGGCCTGCCCACAAAGTGCTTCAGCTCAGAATGGAATTCGGCGATGAACGCCGGATCGTGCTGGTACCGGGCGTACGCCTCTTTCAGTTCATTGATGGCGTGGGTCAGTGTTTCAGAAACAAAACTGCCGCCGTAGATTCCGAAGTGGCCTGCAAGATCAGGCTGATGGTACTCGTACATGTTGGTGATTCTTTGCAAATTGCTCGTCTGCTGCGCGGACCGCAGCGACGAACTGATTGATCTTGTCGGCGCTTTTGATTCCCCTGGAAACCTCAACGCCTGAACTGATATCAACGGCCAGCGTTTTAGCGCGTGGCCTGACTTGCAAAATGCCATCGGTCACATTTGCAGGCGTCAATCCACCAGACAAAACGAGGTGAGCGTTGACGATTGGAGGAAGAAGTGACCAATTGAATGTTTTTCCGCCGCCCCCAAAACCGTCGACATGGGCGTCTAGCAGTATTGCTTGGGCGGCTTTGAAGTCCTGAGCGTATTTTACGAGATCGAAAGCTTTCGATTTTTCATCTAGCGGAATACGTGCCGCCCTCATGAAAGGACGACCGGCGGCCAGGCAGGCATCAGGTGTTTCATCACCGTGAAATTGCAGCAGCGCTGTTGGCAGTAGCGTGCAGGCCGCCTGTAGCGTTGCGTGAGGAGCATTGACGAAAAGCAGCACCGGGGTGATGAATGGCGGCAACCTGCCTGCCAGGACGACAGCGCGCTCTGCAGTGACGTAACGTGGACTTTTTTCATACATCACAAAACCCACCGCATCCGCGCCAGCCGCAACGGCGGCATCGACATCCTCCTCGCGCGTCAGGCCACAAATCTTGATGCGCGTGCGCATGGAATTCGTCATAAGACATCCTTCCGCAGGCAAAGCTCCGCATGCAAATTTTGAGGTGTAGGGTAGGCTTCTTTCATGGCAGCCAATCATAAGATGCCGTGCGATCCGGGATGCCATGATGGTCTTCATAAACCGGACCGAGGAAATAAAGACCGTCGGGTGAAAAAGTGGGTGCTGCAGCATTTCGGTTCCGCGCCGCAAGCACTTCCGGCATCCAGCCTGGTGGCTGTGCGCCCTGACCGATAGCGATGAAACAGCCCATGATGTTGCGGATCATGTGGTGCAGAAAGGCGTTGGCTTCAAATTCGAACCGCCAGTAGCAGGTGTCCGGACTTTGGCTCGCCCGCCGGGAGACATTGATCCGGTTGATTGTTTTCACCGGTGATTTGGCCTGGCACTGGGCCGCCCTGAATGAACTGAAGTCGTGCTCACCCTCCAGGTAGGCGGCTGCCTGTTGCATTGCCGAAGCATTCAGGGGGTGGTAGACCCAGCCAACGCGTCCAGCCTCCACACTGGGGCGCACAGTGGATTCAAGTACTACATAAGCATAGCGGCGGGCAATCGCGCTACCGCGGCAATGGAAGTTGTCAGGGACTTCACGTGCCCATTGCACAGCGATATCTCGTGGCAGGAATGTGTTGGTGCCGCGTACCCACGCATGAATGTCACGCTGCAGCGGGGTATCGAAATGAACGACTTGCATCAATGCGTGGACGCCGGCATCAGTCCTTCCTGCGCAAAGGGTGCGGACTGGCTGGGCGGAGAAATTGCCCAACGCGTGTTCAAGCTTGTCCTGTATGGTATTGCCGGAAAGCTGGCTTTGCCAGCCTTCATAGCCAGTGCCGTTGTAACTCACTCCCAGCGCTATCCTCACGTGAGCCTCATGGGCAAGTGGCCAAAAGCGTTGAGGGTGAACGCCTTGCGTCCACCGCAGGTCACGACAGGGCGTTCAAAAACGCCTGGGCCCTGCTTTTCAGTGGACCGCTTGACTGAGATGCGACCTCTTCCGCCAACGAGCGGGCGCCATCCATGTCGCCTAGCGCCTGGAACTCTTCCGCCAGCGCCAGCTTGGTTGCCAGGGGGTCATCTGCCGTATCGACTACGCTAGCTGGGACCTCTGTGGTGCCAAGTGTGGGTGTTGGGCTGTCCAGATCGAGCGATAGTGAGCCCAGGTCAAACTCCAGCATGCCGTTGTCGGTGACAGCTGCAGAGGTGGACGCTGCTGCCGGTTTGACTTCCGGCAAGGGCTCCGTCGTGAATGTCAGACCACTCGCCGACAGAGCCATGTCCGCCGAGGTGTCCAGATCGGGCAGGGTTGGCGCTTCTGCGGGTTCCGGCTCCTGTGTGGGCTCTAGCACGACGGTGCCGGTCGAGAAGTCCATATCGAGCCCATCAAAAATGGGATCGGGAACCGCTTTTATCGCCACGGTTGGTTCGGGCTGATACTCGGCATTTGCAGCAACGGGCGGTTGAGCGGGCGCTATTGCTTCGGGTTCGGGCTCATCACCGAGAGAGAAGTCGAGGTCAAGGTCGAAGTCGACCGCTCCCGCCACAGGCTCTTCTATCTGGGGTTCTATTGGCTGCGGAATCGTGCTGGAGCCAAATCCCGGGCCGTCGCCATGGGAGTCTTCCGCGCCCTTTTCCGCCATATTAGGTTGACCACCAGGCTGATACAGGGGGTTGGACGGGTCAAGGTCGCGTCCCATCTCGCCGATGTATGCCCACTCAGGGCCGTCGCCACGGGTCAGGTTGTAGGCTTCTATGGCCACTACCTCGAATGCCTTGATATCGCGACGTTTGGCGTAAATCTCCATCAGCTTGGAGTGAATCGCCACGCGCGCGGGATTGGTGCGCATGGCTTCCTTCAGAATTTCCTCGGCCTGCAGGTCGCGGCCGTAAGCCAGGTAAACATCCGCCTCGGCAACGGGGTCTACGTCACCTGCGGCATCCAGTTGGCTGGGTGAATAGACCAGCGAGGAGCCGGTCGCACCACCTTCGTTGGTGTCGATACGCTGGCCGCCGCTGGCACCAAAGAACGAGTCTGGCTGGAGACGGCTTTCCAGGAAAGAACTGTCGACCTGGACGGCATTGTTGCGCTTTTTATAGCGGTAAAAACCAAGGCCGGCAATCAGGACCAGCAATGCGCCCAAGCCTGGCAACACAAAGGGGTTGTCCAGCAATTCGTCGACCAGGCTGGGTTCGGGAGGCGGCGCTGGTGGTGGGACAACAGGTTTTTTGACGGCGGCAGACGCTGGTGCTTGCGTTGCGCTCGCCATGCTGGCACTGGCCACGATAGCAGGAGACTCTGGTGCCGAAGGCATGCCGGCCGGGCTGCTGGCCGCCGGCGCGACTGTCGCTGTGGTTGCAGATGCGGGACTGGCCGCAGCAGTTGCTGCGCTGGCTGCTGAAGTTGCGGGGGCTGCAGCGGATGCAGGCACTGCATTGGGCCTGGCAACTGCAACACCACTACCGCTGGCTGCACTTGCCGCGCCGGCAGCGCCTGTGCCTGCCAGTTTACTGAGGTCGCTGATATTTTTCGAGAGTTCCGCTACCCGATCGGATGCCGCCTTGGTCTCGCGTTCTTTTGCTATTTTCTCTTCGGCCGCAGACTTGCCTTGTACGGAGCCCTTGGACAAAGTCAGCTTGTCGGGCGTGGCCGCCGCTGGTGCACGGTCTTCGACCCGGGCCTGTAGCTTGCCTGTAGCCTGGCGGTTGGAACTGCCGACTTGAGTAGCAGGTACTCCGTCTGCCAGTTTGCGGCGGAAGTCGTTGAAGTCCCTTGACTGGGCAACAATGGTTCTGGAGGCTTCGCCCGGTGCGACGCTTGCCGCATCTTCCGCAGAGGGGATGTCGAGTAACGCGCCCGATTTCAGGCGGTTGATGTTTCCTGCAATAAATGCATCCGGATTGCTTCTCAGCAGTGCCAGCAGCATTTGATCCAGTGAAATGCTGGCGGGCTTGGTCTGGGCTGCGATGGCACCTGCAGTGTCCCCGGCCTTCACGGTTACCTGATTGCCGCCGGCGGGGGCGCGAGCTAATGCTGGTGGCCTTGGTGGCGGGCTGGGCCTTTGCACTACTGGTGCAGAAGGGGGCGGCACAACACGGACAGCCGGCTGAGTGGGCGGTGAATAGGGAATGCTGGCAATACCACCGGCAGGCGGGGCCACTGGCGGCGGGGTTGCCGGACGGGTAAAGACCGGTGCTGTCGGTGCCACATTGGCCCGCAGGCTGGGCGGATCAAACAGCATCGTGTAATCGCGCACGATACGGCCAGACGACCAGTTTGCCTCAAGCACCAGGTCTACAAATGGTTCGGTAACCGGTCTGCTTGTGGTCAGCCTCAGAAAGGCACGGCCATCGGCGCGTTTTTGCAGGCTGACCTGCATGCCAACTACCGCGGGTGTGTACTCAAGGCCGGCGGCACGGAAAGCGTCTGCGCTGGCGACGCCCGCGCGAAGGCTGTTGGCCTCGTCAGCATTGATGTCGGAAATATCAATTTCTGCCCGGAGCGGTTCGCCAAGCGCAGATTGAACAGTAATACGGCCCAATCCAAGGGCCGCCACATCGAAACTTGCCAGGCCGCCAAGCAACGCTACCGCGCTGGCCAGTGCCCCCATGCGCCAATGACCTGGATTTTTCATGGGGTTTTGAGCCTCCAGTGCTCGGTCTGCATGTAACTTTATTCTGCTTAAGCGCACAAAAACCTCGATGCGTGTATTCGAAAAACAACCTTAACATCAAGGCATTAGGCTGACAAGCTAAGACACCACTTAAGTTTTGACACAGCTCATCAGGGTCTACTTACAAGTTTGAATTGTTGTCTTGCGACAACGGCCATTCACAAGTGCTTACGGCTTGGCAAATCGCTGTCGGAAGTTGGCAACTGCTGACTGCTTCAGCAATTTTCAGGCCTTCAAGCTTGCAGCAGGATGCGCAGCATGCGGCGAAGTGGCTCTGCGGCGCCCCAAAGCAGCTGGTCGCCGACCGTAAATGCTCCCAGGTACTCCGGACCCATGGCCAGCTTGCGCAGGCGGCCGACCGGAATCTGCATGGTGCCCGTCACGGCTACGGGGGTCAGGTCCCTGATGGAGGCTTCGCGGGTGTTGGCAACCACTTTGACCCACTGGTTGTCGGCGGCAATCATGGCCTCTATATCAGCCAGCGGGACGTCTTTTTTCAGTTTGAAGGTGAGTGCCTGGCTGTGGCAGCGCATCGCGCCAATACGTACGCAGAAACCGTCGACAGGTACAGCCGCCGAGTCGAAACCCTCGCCCTGGCCCAGGATCTTGTTGGTTTCGGCGCCGCCTTTCCATTCTTCCTTGCTCATGCCGTCGCCCAGGTCCTTGTCGATCCAGGGGATCAGGCTGCCACCCAGCGGCACGCCGAAGTTGGCCATTTCATCGGCGCCAAGCGATTGTTGTCTGGCCAGCACGCGGCGGTCGATTTCCAGAATGGCGGACTTGGGGTCATCCAGCAGGGCCCGCACCTCGGCGTTGAGGGTGCCGTACTGGGTCAGCAGTTCACGCATGTGCTGCGCGCCGCCACCTGAAGCGGCCTGGTAGGTCATGCTGGTCATCCACTCGACCAGGCCGGCCTTGTACAACGCGCCTACGCCCATCAACATGCAGCTCACGGTGCAGTTGCCGCCAATCCAGTTTTTGCCGCCTTTATTCATGGCGTTCTGGATCACGGGCAGGTTGACCGGGTCCAGCACGATGATGGCGTCGCTGTTCATCCGCAGGGTCGATGCAGCATCGATCCAGTGGCCGTCCCAGCCAGCAGCGCGCAGCTTGGGGAAAACCTCGGAGGTGTAATCGCCACCCTGCGCCGTGATGATGACGTCGCATTTTTTCAAGGCCTCGATGTCATAGGCGTCCTTCAGGGTTTTTTCGTTCTTCGCCTGTACAGGCGCTTTGCCGCCAGCGTTGGAGGTAGAAAAGAAGACCGGCTCGATCAGGTCGAAGTCACCTTCGGCCTGCATGCGGTCTATCAGCACCGAGCCGACCATGCCGCGCCAGCCGACGAGTCCCGTGAGATTGCCCTTGAGTTTCATGATGTTGCCCTTCAAAAAGTCAAAAATAAGGCTTTTTGGCCCGGCTCATCGAGCCGGCAGGGCACGACGAACCAGGCTTGCTAGCCCTTAATGGTGGTCGTTTTGGTGATCTGGGTAAAAACCGGCGCAGCGCTGGTCGCGCACGAAGCGGCGGCGAAGCGGATGGATGCGGGGTCTTCAAACATGGCGTTTATTGTAGCCAGGCCAGGGTTTGCCTGACTCGCCACTCGCCGCAAACCTGCCTGAAAGCGGTGTTTTCCGGCAGGTTTGCTGCAAAAAAGCATCAGCCAAGGCCTAACCAAGTGCCTTGACCACCGCATCGCCCATTTCAACGGTGCCGACCTTGGTCGTGCCTTCGCTGTAGATGTCCGGCGTGCGCAGGCCTTGCGTCAGCACGGCGTCGACTGCTTTTTCGATACGCGCTGCGGCTTCCGGCTGGTTCAGGCTGAAGCGCAGCATCATGGCAGCGCTAAGGATGGTGGCCAGCGGGTTGGCAACACCCTTGGCGGCGATGTCCGGCGCACTGCCGTGGCTGGGTTCATACAGGCCCTGGTTTTTGTCGTTCAGGCTGGCTGATGGCAGCATGCCGATGGAGCCGGTCAGCATGGCGGCAGCGTCGCTCAGGATGTCGCCGAACATGTTGCCGGTGACGACCACGTCGAACTTTTTGGGTGCCTTTACCAATTGCATCGCCGCGTTGTCAACGTACATGTGGTCGAGCGCGACGTCCGGGTATTCCGTGCCGATTTCCGTGACCACGTCTTTCCACAGCTGGAAGGTTTCCAGCACGTTGGCCTTGTCGACACTGGTGACGCGTCCTTCGCCGCCTGTCGCTTTACGTTTTCGGGCAGCATCAAACGCGACGCGGGCGATGCGCTCGATCTCGGGGCGCGAATAACGCATGGTGTCGAATGCTTCCTCGCTGCCGGGGAAGTGGCCGTCAGGCGAGATGCGGCGGCCACGTGGCTGCCCGAAGTAGATGTCACCGGTCAGCTCGCGGATGATCAGGATGTCCAGGCCCGCGACAAGTTCGCGTTTCAGGCTGGAGGCGTCGACCAGTTGCGGATAGCAGATGGCCGGCCGGAAGTTGGCAAACAGGCCCAGGTTTTTGCGCAGGCCGAGGATGGCCTGCTCCGGGCGCAGCGGGCGGTCAAGCTTGTCGTATTTCCAGTCGCCAACAGCACCGAACAAAATCGCATCCGACTCCTTTGCGAGCTTGAGCGTGGCCTCTGGCAGTGGGTGGCCGTATGCCTCATAGGCAGCACCGCCGACCAGCACGGACTCCATTTCAAGCTTCAGGTCCAGGACATTCAGTACCTTGACGGCCTCGGCGACGATTTCTGTGCCAATGCCGTCACCCGGCAGGATTGCGATTTTCATTTTTTACTGTCTTCTTGTAGCGATTGTTTAAATGGCGAAAGCTGTCACGAACGGGGATTCTCAACCCGTGAAGCCAGGTGTCGCCATGTGGTTAAGCCAAGGCTTGGTCGCCAGGCGCTCGGCTTCATAAGCCTTGATCTTGTCGCTCTGGCGCAGGGTCAGGCCGATGTCGTCGAAGCCGTTGAGCAGGCAGTATTTGCGAAAAGCCTGGACATCAAACGGCAACTCCTTGCCGTCCGGCTTGACGATGACCTGGCGTTCCAGGTCCACGGTCAACTCGTAACCGGGAAAGGCCAGCGCTTCATCAAACAGGGCCGCCACCTGCGCTTCCGGCAGCACGATGGGCAGCAGTCCGTTCTTGAAGCTGTTGTTGAAAAAGATGTCGGCGTAGCTGGGCGCGATGATGGCCCGAAAACCGAACTGGTCGAGTGCCCATGGCGCATGTTCACGCGATGAGCCGCAGCCGAAGTTTTTCCGCGCCAGCAATACCGATGCACCCTTGTAGCGCGGCTGGTTCAGCACGAAGTCGGGGTTGGGCTTGCGGCTGGCCGGATCCTGGCCGGGAAAGCCCTCGTCCAGGTAGCGCCAGGCGTCAAACAGGTTGGGACCGAAGCCGGTCTTGCTGATGGACTTCAGGAACTGCTTGGGGATGATGGCGTCGGTATCGACGTTCTCGCGGTCCATAGGAGCGACCAGGCCTTTGTGTACGGTGAATTTCTGCATGGTGTTATCTCCTCAAGCGAATTTTCTGATGTCAACAAAGTGGCCATGCACTGCGGCAGCGGCCGCCATCGCGGGGCTGACCAGGTGGGTGCGGCCACCAGCGCCTTGCCGGCCTTCGAAGTTGCGGTTGCTGGTCGACGCACAGCGCTCTTCCGGTTCAAGCCGGTCGGCGTTCATTGCCAGGCACATCGAGCAGCCTGGCTCGCGCCATTCAAAACCTGCGGCGACAAAAATCTTGTCCAGGCCTTCGCGTTCCGCCTGCTCCTTGACCAGGCCAGACCCCGGCACAACCAGCGCCAGCTTGACGTTCTTGGCGACCTTCTGGCCAATCTTCTTGATGACGGCCGCAGCTTCACGCATGTCTTCGATGCGGCTGTTGGTGCACGAGCCGATAAAAACCTTGTCGACATAAATATCGTCGAGCGCCTTGCCGGGCTGCAGGCCCATGTACGCCAGCGCGCGTTCGATGGCAGCACGTTTGTTGGCGTCTTTTTCCTTGTCGGGGTCAGGCGTTTTGCCGGTCACCGGCAAAACCATCTCGGGCGAGGTGCCCCAGGTCACCTGCGGCTGGATCTGGCTGGCGTCGAGCTCGACGACGGCATCGAAGGTTGCATCCGCGTCCGACTGCAGCGTGTTCCAGTATTTGACGGCCATGTCCCATTCGACACCGGTCGGCGACAACAGGCGGCCCTTGACGTAGTCGATGGTCTTCTGGTCAACAGCGACGAGGCCGGAGCGCGCGCCGGCTTCAATGGCCATGTTGCAGACCGTCATGCGGCCTTCCATGCTGAGCGCGCGGATCGCGGCACCGCCGAACTCGATGGCGTAACCGGTGCCGCCTGCCGTGCCTATCTTGCCGATGATGGCCAGCACGATGTCCTTGCCCGTCAGGCCGGGCGCCAGTTTGCCCTCGACCTTGACGAGCATGTTTTTTGCCTTCTTGGCCAGCAATGTCTGCGTGGCCATCACATGTTCAACTTCGCTCGTGCCTATGCCGTGTGCCAGTGCGCCGAAAGCGCCATGGGTTGAGGTGTGCGAGTCACCGCAAACGACGGTCATGCCCGGCAGCGTGGCGCCGTTTTCGGGGCCCATAACGTGCACAATGCCCTGGCGCTTAGACAGGAAGGGGAAGAAGGCTGCAGCGCCCGATTCCTTGATGTTGGCATCCAGCGTGGTGATCTGCTCCTTGCTCACCAGGTCGGTGATGCCGTCGTAGCCCAGTTCCCAACCGGTGGTCGGTGTGTTGTGGTCGGCGGTGGCGACGATCGATGAAATGCGCCAGACCTTGCGGCCGGCTTCACGCAGGCCTTCGAAAGCCTGTGGGCTGGTGACTTCATGGACCAGGTGGCGGTCAATGTAAAGAATGGCAGTGCCGTCTTCTTCGGTGTGAACGACGTGTTCGTCCCAGATCTTGTCGTAGAGGGTGCGTCCCATGGTGTTTTCCTTTTGCTTTCAGTCGTGGTGATTGTGGTTGTAGGGTAGGTATGGAAAAGGGCGTCAGGCCGTGGCAATGGCTGGTTTTACCGCTGCGTGTACTGCAGATTTGTTTTTCGCCGGCGCTGCAGGGGCCGCCGGCTGTGTCAGGTGTTCGACCAGCAGGCGGGCCGTGACGGGCAGTGTCGAAAAGTCACGGGCCACAAGCTGGATCTGCCGTGTCGCCCATTCGTCCGTCAGGTGCACTGCAGCGAGCTCGCCCACGCCATGCATCAACTCGAAAGCACGCTGCGGCATCACGCCGACACCCAGGCCGTTGTGGATCATGCGGCACATCGCATCGAGGCCGGTGACATGTATGCGCAGTTTGATGGTGCGGCCGACATCGGCGGCCGCCTGCCTTATCGCGAGATAGATCGAGCTGTTGGAATGCAGGCCAACCTGGTCGTAATCGAGTGCATCGACAAACGCGATCGGGCCCTGGGCCGTCAGCGCATGGCCGGAGGGAACAATCAGAACCAGCTGGTCGGTGCGGTAGGGCATGGCCTGCAACTCGCCCATGCCGACGCCGATGTTGCACACGCCAAGGTCCGCGGCGCCTTCCTGCACCGCGCGTATGACTTCGGTGCTCAGGTGTTCTTCAAGGTCAATCTTGATCTGCGGGTGTTCGGCGATAAAGGCGCCCAGGTCTTCGGGCAGGAACTGCACAATGGCGGAGATGCTGGCATGTACGCGCACATGGCCGCGCACGCCGTCTGCGTACTCGCTCAGTTCCCCCTGCATCTTCTCAAGGCTGAAGAGCACCGAGCGCGCATGGTGAAGCAGGCTTTCGCCGGCAGGGGTGAGGCCGACGCCGCGTGTGTGGCGGTAGAGCAGCGGGGTGTCGAGGGTGGCTTCAAGGTCGCTCAGACGCTTGCTGACGGCAGACGCCGCGATGAACTCGCGCTCTGCTGCTTTGCCTATGCTGCCCAGCTCGCACACGGCTACAAAGAGCTGAAGCGAGGTCAGGTCTATGCGGCGCGCGAAGTTGCGTTCTGAGCTTTTGATTGACATGGTGTGGGGCATCGCCTTTTGAGACGGTGAACTGCTATTTTGCCCTTGTTGTCGATGGTTTACCATCGCAATCCGAGATGGCAGGCTTTCCCTGTGTTCTTTGGGTTCGCATGCGCAGGGCAGCTGGAATGCATTTGTTAACTTATATGTTAACTTTTAATGACTTGCTGCTGTCGGTGAGACCGTAACAAGCTAAAAATGGCATTTCCAGGGCAAAAACGGCCTATTTCAGGTGCCAAAAAGGCCTGAAAACCAATCTGGACTAGCGGCGCCTGCTATAAATTTGGTAGCAACCAGAAGCAGGCTAATGGCGTGCCGCCGGACATAAAAAAACCCGCAGATGGCAGGCCATCGCGGGCTTTTTTTAATGCCTTGCGGCACGTGGCTTAGCGCTGTGCCAGCGGCTTGACCTGACGGGTCTCGGAGCCTGTGAACAGCTGGCGTGGACGGCCAATCTTGTACTCGGGGTCACTGATCATTTCGTTGAGCTGGGCGATCCAGCCGACGGTCCGGGCCAGCGCGAACACGGCGGTGAACAGCGGCACAGGGATACCAATGGCCTTCTGCACGATGCCGGAGTAAAAGTCGACGTTCGGGTAGAGCTTGCGCGATACAAAGTAGTCGTCTTCCAGTGCAATCTTTTCGAGGGCCATGGCCAGCTTGAACAGTGGGTCGTTTTCCAGGCCCATTTCCTGTAGCACTTCCTTGCAGGTTTCCTGCATCAGCTTGGCGCGTGGGTCGTAGTTCTTGTAGACGCGATGGCCAAACCCCATCAGCTTGACGCCGGAGTTCTTGTCCTTGACCTGCTTGATGAAGTCGCCGATCTTCTCGACGCCGCCCTGCTTCTGGATGTCACCCAGCATGTTCAGTGCGGCTTCGTTGGCGCCGCCGTGGGCCGGACCCCAGAGGCAGGCCACGCCGGCTGCAATCGCGGCAAAAGGGTTGGTGCCGGACGAGCCGCACAGGCGCACGGTCGAGGTCGAGGCGTTCTGCTCATGGTCTGCATGCAGGATGAAAATGCGGTCCAGCGCGCGTTCGAGCACCGGGTTGACCTTGTACTCTTCGCACGGCGTTGCAAACATCATGTGCAGGAAGTTGCCTGCGTAGCTCAGGTCATTCTTCGGGTACATGTAGGGCTGGCCCACGGTGTACTTGTAGGCCATCGAGACCAGCGTCGGCATCTTGGCAATCAGGCGGATCGCAGAGATGTTGCGGTGTTCCGGGTTGTTGATGTCGGTACTGTCATGGTAGAAGGCCGACAGTGCGCCAACCAGCCCGGTCATGATGGCCATCGGGTGTGCATCACGGCGGAAACCACGCAGGAAGAACTGCATCTGCTCGTTGACCATCGTGTGGTTGGTCACGAGTTTGGTGAAGTCCGTTTTCTGCGTGGTGTTCGGCAGCTCACCGTACAGCAGCAGGTGGCAGGTTTCCAGGTAGTCGCAGTTGGTGGCCAGTTGTTCGATGGGGTAACCGCGGTACAGCAGTTCACCCTTGTCGCCATCAATGTAGGTGATCGCAGACTGACAGGAAGCCGTGGACAGGAAGCCCGGGTCATAGGTGAACATGCCGGTCTGCCCGTAGAGCTTGCGGATGTCCACAACGTCGGGGCCAACGGTGCCCTTGTAAACAGGCATTTCAATACTGGGGCTGCCGTTACTGAACGACAGGGTGGCTTTGTTATCGGCTAGCTTCATTTCTTGCTTCTTTCTGGTCGGGTCAAACGAGGGCAGTCACGGCTTGGCTTGTGGCTGGACGTAACAGAGTTAAAACCTCTAGGGCTTCGGGAGTGGACGCAGTTGCCTGCGCGTCTGTTTCGGACAGCTGCGCTGCCTCTTTTCTTTTTAACAGGAGGTCGAGGAGGTCGTTGTCGGACAGCTCCATTAAATCATTCATGCCTTTGGCCTGCCTGATGGTGAGGGTGGCTTCGTGGCGGGCAAAAAAACGTTCGATCAGCAAATCGTTTTCGAGCAGGCCCCTGCGGCAACGCCACCTGAGCTTGCTCAGTGCGCGTTCGTCGAGGAGCGTGTCGATGTTGTTCATGCGTAGAAAGACGTTTCGCCGCCGGACCGCCCCAAGGCGAAATGCGCCCCTTCTTCTGGTGCAAGGGGCAGCGCAATACAAGAAGTGACAAGCGTGGGGGTCATACCGCGCGCAGCACCATCATTTCCTTGATCTTGCCGATGGCCTTGGTCGGGTTCAGGCCCTTGGGGCAGACGTCGACGCAGTTCATGATGGTGTGGCAACGGAACAGGCGGTACGGGTCTTCCAGGTTGTCCAGGCGCTCGCCTGTCGCTTCGTCGCGCGAGTCGGCGATGAAACGGTAGGCCTGCAGCAGGCCGGCCGGGCCGACGAACTTGTCCGGGTTCCACCAGAAGCTGGGGCAGCTGGTCGAGCAGCTGGCGCACAGGATGCACTCATACAGGCCATTGAGCTCTTCGCGCTCTTCGGGGCTTTGCAGGCGTTCCTTTTCGGGCGGCAGGTTGTCGTTGATCAGGTAAGGCTTGATCGAGTTGTACTGCTTGAAGAACTGCGTCATGTCGACGATCAGGTCGCGCACCACCGGCAGGCCGGGCAGCGGTTTGAGCACGATGGTGCCCTTGAGCGTATTCATGTTGGTCAGGCAGGCCAGGCCGTTCTTTCCGTTGATGTTCATCGCATCAGAGCCGCAAACGCCTTCACGGCAGGAGCGGCGAAAGCTGATGCTCGGGTCCTGCGCCTTGAGTTTCATCAGCGCATCCAGCAGCATGCGTTCGTGGCCGTCCAGTTCGACCTCAATGGTCTGCATGTAAGGCTTGGCATCGGTGTCCGGGTCGTAGCGGTAGATCTGGAAGGTACGTTTGGTCATCTGGTTTCTCGATTTTTATGGATCGTGGGGCCGGCTGTTTTTTTGACTATTGAACGTGCGCGTTCAGAACGTGCGGGTTTTCAGTGGAACGGATTCGACCGTCAGCGGCTTCATCTGCACTGGCTTGTAAGCCAGGCGGCTGCCTTCGCTGTACCACAGGGTGTGCTTGTGCCAGTCGGTGTCGTTGCGGCCGTTCGGGTGTTCCGGCGTATCGCCGTAGTCGTCCACCGAGTGCGCACCGCGGCTTTCCCTGCGGGCTGCAGCAGAGACGATGGTGGCCTGTGCGGCTTCGATCAGGTTCTCGACTTCCAGCGCTTCGATGCGGGCGGTGTTGAATATCTTCGACTTGTCTTTCAGGCCGATGTTGGCCACGCGCTCACGCATCGCCGCGATCTTGGCAACGCCTTCGTCGAGGATGGCCTGTGTACGGAACACACCGGCATGCTGCTGCATGGCGTTACGCAGGTCGTTTGCGACGTCCTGTGCGTATTCGCCACCGGTAGCGTTGTCCAGGCGCGCAATGCGTGCCAGGGTCTTGTCGGCCGCGTCGGCAGGCAGGGCCTTGTGCGTGGTGCTCTTCGCGTATTCGACGATGTGGTTGCCGGCAGCCTTGCCGAAGACCAGCAGGTCGAGCAGAGAGTTGGTGCCCAGGCGGTTGGCGCCGTGCACGCTGACGCAGGAGCATTCACCGACGGCGTACAGGCCGTTGACCACCTGGCTCTTGTTGTCTGCATCCTGCGTGACGACCTGGCCATGAATGTTGGTTGGTATGCCGCCCATCTGGTAGTGGATGGTCGGCACCACCGGAATCGGTTCCTTGGTGATATCGACATTGGCGAAGTTGTGGCCAATTTCCAGAACCGATGGCAGGCGCTTTTTGATCGCGTCCACGCCAAGGTGGGTCATGTCCAGCAGGATGTAATCCTTGTTCGGGCCGCAGCCGCGGCCTTCCTTGATTTCCTGGTCCATCGAGCGCGAGACGAAGTCACGCGGTGCAAGGTCTTTCAGCGTCGGGGCATAACGCTCCATGAAACGCTCGCCATCGCTGTTGCGCAAAATCGCGCCTTCACCGCGGCAGCCTTCGGTCAGCAGCACACCGGCGCCGGCCACGCCGGTCGGGTGGAACTGCCAGAACTCCATGTCCTCCAGCGGGATGCCGGCACGTGCCGCCATGCCCAGGCCATCGCCGGTATTGATGAAGGCATTGGTCGATGCGGCGAAGATGCGGCCTGCACCGCCGGTAGCCAGCATGGTTGTCTTGGCTTCGAAGATGTGAACGTCGCCGGTTTCCATTTCAATCGCGGTCACTCCGACGACATCGCCGGCTTCGTCGCGGATCAGGTCCAGCGCCATCCATTCGACGAAGAAGCTGGTTTTTTCCTTGACGTTTTGCTGGTACAGCGTGTGCAGCATCGCGTGGCCGGTACGGTCAGCCGCGGCGCAGGCGCGCTGTACCGGTTTTTCACCGTAGTTGGCGGTGTGGCCGCCAAAGGGGCGCTGGTAAATCGTGCCATCGGGGTTGCGATCGAAAGGCATGCCCATGTGTTCAAGGTCATATACAACCTTGGGCGCTTCGCGGCACATGAACTCGATGGCATCCTGGTCGCCCAACCAGTCAGAACCCTTGACGGTGTCGTAAAAATGGTAGTGCCAGTTGTCTTCGCTCATGTTGCCGAGCGAGGCGCCGATGCCGCCCTGGGCTGCAACGGTGTGCGAGCGCGTAGGGAACACCTTGGACAACACGGCGACGTTCAGGCCGGCGCGCGCCAGTTGCAGCGAGGCGCGCATGCCGGAGCCGCCGGCACCGACGATGACGACGTCAAATTTACGCTTGGGGAGTTTGGATGTTGCGGTCATGATTCTTGTGTGGGGTATCTGTTTTTAACGGATGCAGTCAGCACTGGCGTGTCGTCAGACGCGCCACAAGACCTGGATGGCCCAGCCTGCGCAGCCAAGCAGCCAGGCGATGGTGAAGACATTGAGGAGCAGCTTCATCCAGACCGGCTTCACATAGTCCATCCAGATGTCGCGCATGCCGACCCACACGTGGTAGAGCAGGGCAATGATGACGACAAAGGTCAGGGTCTTCATCCATTGTGAAGAGAAGATACCTGACCACTTGTCGTAGCCGATGGGGCCCTTGCTGAAGATTACCTGGCCGAGAACGACAAAGGTGAAGAGCGCCATCAGCGCTGCCGTGACACGTTGGGCGAGCCAGTCGCGCAAACCGTAGTGCGCGCCCACAACAAGGCGCTTGGAGCCGTAATTAACTGCCATTTTTTTTGCTCCTCTTTATTTAGTACAGGCCGAACAGCTTGGCGCCCAGCACCAGCGTCAGGCCGATGCTCAGTACCAGTGTGACGATCGCCGAGGTCTTGCCGAATTCCTTGCTGACCGCGTCGTGGCTGGTGTCCATCCAGAGGTGGCGCAGGCCGGCAATGAAATGGTGCAGGTAAGCCCAGATCAGGGCCAGGGCGACCAGCTTCCAGATGAAGCCGGGCAGGTAGAGCATGCCGACATTGAAGGCCGAGGTGAATTTTGAAAACGAGATTTCGGATGAAATCGAGGTGTCGAACATCCAGATGATGAAGGGCATCAGCAAAAACATGATGGCCCCGCTGATGCGGTGGAGGATGGAGACGATGCCGGCTGCGGGCAGGCGGTACGAGGGGAGGTCGGTAAGTGCGTTGATGTTGCGGAACTCTGGCCGCTTCTTCGCTACGTTTGTCGCTGATTCGGACATACTTGGCTTTCTATATTTCTGAGTAACTGCGTGGTAACCGGCAAAATTTGCTCAATCCGGGATTCTATTGCAATGCAGCAACACTCACGCCGCCATTGGGCGATGGCCGAAACTTTTGGTCGGATTAGGTAGTTCTACGTGCCGTGGGAAAACGGCACGGCTGTCCGCAAAACACAAGCCTGTCAGTTCAGCGTGTTGTGGTAGTGATGGGTGTCGGTGCGGTAGTACCCGCGGCGTAACTCCATCGGCACATCCTGGTAGGTATAGGCGATGCGCTCCACGCTCAAAAGCGGCGTGCCGGCGTCAACCTTAAGGAGCAACTCGCGTCCGTCTGCCGCAGGTTCGGCACGGATCTTTTCTTCCGCCCTCACCATCCGCACATTAAATTCGGTTTCAAACAGCGCATACATCGGGCCGTGATAGTCGGCCAGCCGCTCGGCGGTCAGGCCTTTGAAGGGCGCGGCTGGTAGCCAAAGGTCTTCAACAATGGTCGGGACGCCGGCAAAACTCAGTACCCGGCGCGCCTGCAGAACCGAGTCGCCACTGCGCAGCGCCAGGATTCTGGCAATTTCTGCGGTGGCGCGTACCCGTTTGCAGTCGATGATCTCACGTTGCGCAGGGCCTTCGCTGCCCGGGGTGCCGCTGTCAGGCACCAGTTTCAGGAAGCGAAACTGCACATGCTGCTCGGAGTGGGTGGCGACAAATGTTCCCTTGCCCTGGCGGCGCACCACGAGGTTGTCAGTGGCCAGTTCGTCAATGGCCTTGCGAACTGTACCTTGGCTGACACGGTAACGGGCGGCCAGATCCATCTCCGATGGGATGGCCTCACCCGGCTTCCACTCGCGGGACTGCAGGCTTTGCAGTATCAGGCCCTTGATCTGTTGGTAGAGCGGGCTGAATGCAGGCGTCGCCCCTGCGAAATCATCGGCAGCGTGTGCGGTGGGTAAGGGTGGGAGGGCGGCCATGGGTGTGCAATGGAATGACGGCCAATCATATCTTATATAAGACATAAGACAAATTGACGCCGCCCCTTTTTCCGGCGTAAAATCCCGCGCTGAACCGGCGCTGCGGTCAGCATGTTTTGCATGACGGCACCGCAACCAGCCGCATTCCGCATACACATCCATCCGATTTCAATCCAACCAACCTGAAAGTCTTTCCATCATGAGCAAGAAACCCGTCCGTGTTGCAGTCACCGGTGCAGCTGGCCAAATCGGTTACGCCCTGTTGTTCCGCATTGCTTCCGGCGAAATGCTGGGCAAGGATCAGCCCGTGATCCTTCAATTGCTGGAAATCCCCGATGAAAAGGCACAGAAGGCACTCAAGGGCGTGATGATGGAGCTCGACGACTGCGCATTCCCGTTGCTCGTCGGTATGGAGGCACACGGCGACCCAATGACCGCATTCAAGGACGCTGACTACGCGCTGCTGGTCGGCTCGCGTCCACGTGGCCCCGGCATGGAACGTGCCGAACTGCTGGCTGTCAACGGCGCCATCTTCACTGCGCAGGGCAAGGCGCTGAATGCTGTGGCCAGCCGCAATGTCAAGGTGCTGGTTGTCGGCAACCCCGCCAATACCAACGCCTACATCGCGATGAAGAGTGCACCGGACCTGCCGCGCAAGAACTTCACCGCCATGCTGCGCCTGGACCACAACCGCGCCGCCAGCCAGATCGCTGCCAAGACCGGCAAGCCGGTGGCCGATATCGAGAAGCTCACCGTCTGGGGCAACCACTCGCCAACGATGTACGCCGATTACCGTTTCGCCACGATCAAGGGCGAAAGCGTTGCCAAGATGATCAACGACCAGGAATGGAATGCCAATACATTCCTGCCAACCGTTGGCAAGCGCGGCGCTGCCATCATTGAAGCGCGTGGCCTGTCTTCCGCCGCATCGGCTGCCAATGCCGCCATCGACCACATGCGCGACTGGGCCCTGGGCACCAACGGCAAGTGGGTCACCATGGGCATTCCGTCGGATGGTCAGTACGAGATTCCAAAAGACATCATGTTTGGTTTCCCCGTGACCTGCGAAGGCGGCGAATACAAGCTGGTCGAAGGTCTTGAAATCGACGCATTCAGCCGTGAGCGCATCAACAAGACGCTGGACGAGCTGAAGGGTGAGCAGGACGGCGTCAAGCACCTGCTCTGAGCTGATTAACGGCATCAAGAAGAAGCTGCAACCTTGTACCCTGCCTGCGCATGAGCGACTGGAATCCATCGCTCTACAGCCGTTTTGAAGACGAACGGACCCGCCCCGCACGAGAACTGCTGGAACGGGTGCCGTTTTCAAAAGCGGCGCAGGTGGTGGACCTCGGTTGCGGCCCCGGCAATTCGACAGAATTGCTGGTCAATCGTTTTCCAGGCGCCACCGTAGGCGGAACAGACAATTCGCAGCCGATGCTGGACAGTGCCCGCAAGCGCCTGCCTGGCGTTCAGTTCGAGTTGAGTGATATTGCGGACTGGCAGCCGGCACAGGCGCCTGACCTCATCTATGCCAACGCCTCGCTGCAGTGGCTCGGCCAGCATGAAACGCTGATACCGCGCCTGTTTGCAGCGCTGGCGCCGGGCGGTGTTCTCGCCATCCAGATGCCGGACAACCGGAACGAACCCACACACCGGTCCATGCGCGAAGTTGCGGCGATGCAGCCGTGGTCGAACGCGATTGGTGAGGCCGCAGCGGTGCGCACCGCCATCCTGCCGCTGCAGTCCTATTACGACATGCTGGCACCTCGGGCTGCGAACGTCGATGTGTGGCACACCATTTACCAGCACCAGATGACATCGCCTTCCGCAATTGTCGAATGGGTCAGCGCTACCGGACTAAAGCCTTTTGTCGAGCCGCTCGACGCACCAATGCGTGCCGGCTACCTGGCCGAATATGAAAAGCGGATTGCCGCCGCTTACCAACCCCGTACGGATGGCAAATTGCTGCTGGCATTTCCACGCATGTTCATCGTGGCGCAACGCAAATCATGAGCAGCGCCGTGCACCCCCGTATCGCATTGCTGGGCGCCCAGGCCGGCGCTGTCGTGATTCCGGTTTGTGACCATTACAGCGGCGTTGAAGCGCGCATGCGCAAGAGCCTGCAATTGCAGGCCGAGATGATCGAGGAATTCGGTGCCTGCGTGTTCGATGTCACGCTCGATTGCGAAGATGGTGCCCCGGTTGGCGGCGAGGCCGACCACGCCGCCATGGTGGTGGCTTTGGCCGCACTCGCCACAGATACGGCCCGAGTGGCGGTACGTGTACATGCCGTTGATCACCCGTCTTTTGATGCCGACATGACCGTGATTGCCGGCAAGCTGTCGCGCCACCTGTGCCACATCATGGTTCCCAAGGTGGAGTCGGTGGACGATGTGATTCGAGCCGAGAAGGCATTGCTGGCAGCTTCTGCGCCCGACCTGCCGCTTCATGTACTGGTGGAGTCACCGCTGGCGGTGCGCAATGTTTTTGACATTGCCGCGCATCCTCGGGTGCAGTCGATCAGCTTTGGCCTGATGGATTTTGTCTCCAGCCATGGCGGCGCCATCCCGGCCGATGGCATGAGTGGGCAGGGCCAGTTCACCCACCCGCTGGTGGTTCGTGCCAAGCTTGAAATCGCGTCCGCCTGCCATGCGTATGGCAAGGTGCCCTCGCATTGTGTTGTCACAGAGTTCAACGACACTGCGGCGATGGCCAACGCTGCCCACCGCGCATCCCGGGAACTGGGTTACACCCGGATGTGGAGCATCCATCCAAACCAGATCCGACCGATTCTTGAAGCTTTCGCTCCTGGCGAAGGCGAAATTGAAAACGCCACAAAAATAATCGCCGCCGCTGCTGCTGCCGATTGGGCACCGACCAGTTTTGACGGAGCGTTGCACGACCGTGCAAGCTACCGTTTTTTCTGGCAGTTGCTTGAACGCGCGCACCAGACGGGCAGGGTATTGCCGCAGGAGGCTCAGGCGTATTTCGCCTGAGGCACTCACACATCCATCCATTTACGCCCACTGAGCAAGGAACCCCATGAAATTTCTGATGACTGCCCTGATGATGGCCGCTTCCCCTGTTTTGATGGCCCAGACTGCAGCGCCAGCGGCGCCTGCCAAGCCTGCTGCTGCCAAACCCGCAGCCAAGGCCCCTGCCGCCGCATCCGGCACCAAAGCACCAGCCAAAAAAAGCCCGGCAGCCGTCAGGCGCTCGGCGCTGAAAGCAGTTGAAGAGGTCACGCCGATCGACGATGACCCGAATGTCAAGCTCAGCGACTCCGACCTGGAAATCGCGAAAAAGGTTTATGTCGGTGTCATACCGTGTGAACTCGGCGCCAGCGTCACCATTACCGCTAGCGAGAAGCGCCCCGGATTTTTCCTGGTCCAGACCAAAGGCGCGCGTTTCAGCATGCACCCGGTCGAGGCCCGTACCGGCGCGATCCGCCTCGAAGATCCCCGCCGGGGCGCGCTGTGGATACAACTGGGCAACAAATCGATGCTGATGAGCCAGAAACTGGGCACGCGTCTTGCGGACGAATGCATGAGCCCGGCGCAGCTCACACTGGCAGACGAGCTAAAGAAGAACCCGATGCCGGGTCTGCTGGATGCGCCGGTCAGGCCCGCTTCTGCAGGCGCAGCAGCAAGCTCCGCCCCGGCGA
This sequence comes from Pseudomonadota bacterium, assembly GCA_040388075.1. Classification (GTDB taxonomy): domain Bacteria; phylum Pseudomonadota; class Gammaproteobacteria; order Burkholderiales; family Burkholderiaceae_C; genus Polaromonas. The sequence goes on from JAZKCN010000005.1 coordinate 105,362, forward strand.
CGGCATCTGCCCCCGCGAATAAATAAGTAAAAAAGAACAGACCCTTACCCCACGATTTTTGATTACAGGAGAAGCCCGCATGTCAGCCGAAGCCAATAATTTTTTGCAAACCTACCGCAACCATGTCGCCGAGCGTTCGGTGCTGGGCATTCCACCGCTGCCGCTTTCTGCCAAACAGACCGGCGAGGTCATCGAATTGCTCAAGAACCCACCCAAGGGTGAAGAGGCCTTCCTGGTCGAGCTGATCACGCATCGCGTGCCTGCAGGTGTTGACGATGCTGCCAAGGTCAAGGCCAGCTACCTGGCCGCTGTGGCCCACGGCACCGAAAAATGCACGCTGATCTCGCGTGAAAAAGCCACACAACTGCTGGGTACCATGCTGGGCGGCTACAACATCAGCCCAATGATCGAGCTGCTCGACGACGCCGAAGACAGCGTCGCCACGCAGGCCGCCAGTGGCCTGAAGCACACGCTGCTGATGTTTGACCAGTTCCATGATGTGCAGGAAAAAGCCACCAAAGGCAACAAGTACGCCAAGGCCGTGCTGCAAAGCTGGGCCGATGCCGAATGGTTCACAAGCAAGCCGGAAGTGCCTGAATCCATCAAGCTGACCATCTTCAAGGTGGCCGGTGAAATCAATACCGATGACCTGTCGCCTGCGCCTGATGCCTGGAGCCGCCCCGACATCCCGCTGCACGCGCTGGCCATGCACAAGAATGCGCGCCCCGGCATCACGCCTGAAGAAGACGGCAAACGCGGCCCGATCAAGTTTGTTGAAGAACTGAAGGCAAGGGGCAATCTGGTGGCCTATGTTGGCGACGTGGTGGGCACAGGCTCCTCGCGCAAGTCTGCGACCAATTCGGTGCTGTGGTTCACCGGCGAAGACATCCCGTTTGTGCCGAACAAGCGTTTCGGCGGTGTCTGCCTGGGCTCAAAAATCGCCCCCATCTTCTACAACACGATGGAAGACTCCGGAGCGCTGCCTATCGAACTCGACGTGAGCCAAATGGCCATGGGTGACGTGATTGAACTGCGTCCTTACGATGGCAAGGCGCTGAAAGACGGCAAGGTCATCGCCGAGTTCAAGCTCAAGAGCGATGTGCTGTTTGACGAAGTGCGTGCCGGTGGCCGCATCCCGCTGATCGTTGGTCGTGGCCTGACCGCCAAGGCGCGTTTTGCGCTGGGTCTGCCGCTGTCCACCCAGTTCCGCCTGCCTACCGACCCCGCCGACAACGGCCGCGGTTTCACGCTGGCGCAAAAAATGGTCGGGCGTGCAGTTGGCCTGCCGGAAGGCAAGGGCGTACGCCCGGGCACTTATTGCGAACCGAAGATGACCTCCGTCGGTTCGCAGGACACGACCGGCCCGATGACCCGCGACGAGCTGAAAGACCTGGCCTGCCTGGGCTTTTCCGCCGACCTCGTGATGCAATCGTTTTGCCACACGGCGGCCTACCCCAAGCCCGTTGACGTGAAGATGCACCACGAGCTGCCGGACTTCATGAGCGACCGTGGCGGCATCCCGCTGCGTCCTGGTGACGGCATCATCCACAGCTGGCTCAACCGGATGCTGCTGCCCGACACTGTCGGCACCGGCGGCGACAGCCACACGCGTTTCCCTATCGGCATCAGCTTCCCCGCAGGCTCCGGCCTGGTGGCTTTCGGCGCCGCCACCGGCGTGATGCCGCTGGACATGCCCGAGTCGGTTCTGGTCCGTTTCAAGGGCGAGATGCAGCCCGGCATCACCTTGCGTGACCTGGTCAATGCCATCCCGCTGTACGCGATCAAGGCAGGCCTGCTGACGGTTGCCAAGCAGGGCAAGAAGAACATCTTCTCCGGACGTATCCTGGAAATCGAAGGCTTGCCAGACCTGAAGGTTGAACAGGCATTTGAATTGTCAGATGCATCGGCAGAGCGCTCTGCAGGCGGTTGCACGGTACACCTGAACAAGGAACCCATCATCGAGTACATCAACAGCAACATCACCATGCTGAAGTGGATGATTGCTTCGGGTTACTCGGATGTCCGCACCATCAAGCGCCGCATCGCCGCAATGGAAGCCTGGCTGGCCGACCCGCAACTACTCAAGGGTGATGCAGACGCCGAGTACGCCGCCGTGATCGAGATCGACCTGGCCGACATCCATGAACCCATCGTCGCCTGCCCGAACGACCCGGACGATGTGAAGACGCTGTCTGACGTGTCGGGTGCGGTGATCGACGAAGTGTTTATCGGCAGCTGCATGACCAACATCGGCCACTTCCGCGCAGCTTCAAAGCTGCTCGAAAACAAACGCGATATCCCGGTCAAGCTGTGGATGGCGCCACCCACCAAGATGGATGCCAAACAGCTGACGGAAGAAGGCCATTACGGCGTGCTTGGCTCTGCCGGCGCCCGCATGGAAATGCCGGGTTGCAGCCTCTGCATGGGTAACCAGGCACAGGTCAAGGAAGGTGCGACGGTGTTCTCCACCTCCACCCGCAACTTCCCGAACCGGCTGGGCAAAAACTCCAACGTCTACCTCGGTTCTGCCGAACTGGCTGCGATCTGCTCCAAGCTGGGCCGTATCCCGACCAAGGCCGAGTACATGGCTGACATGGGCGTTCTGACTGCTTCCAGCAGCCAGATTTACCAGTACCTCAACTTCGACAAGGTCAAGGATTACACCGACATGGCCGACACGGTGAAGAGCAGCCCGGACGGCGTTCCTGCCTGATCACCGGTTGCCCGGAATATAAAAAGGCCTTGCAGCCACGGGCTGCAAGGCCTTTTTCATTTCGTAAAGACTGGATCAGGACACGTTGAGTTCCTTGTGCTCGCCCAGTTTTTTCGGTGGTTCGCCGGTGATGGCAGCTTTGGCCATTTTGGCGAGCTGCACCATCTTGCTGTCCTTGACGTCCCAATACTCTGCATGGCCGATTGCCACCTTGAGCAATGCCAGGTCAGGGTCGGTCACGCCGCCCGGGAACCAGGCCTTGGCCATTGAGGTGAAGAGGGCCTCTTTCTTTGCCATGTCTTCAACAATCGCTGCGGTGCCCGATACAGACACATAGCTGTCGTCACCGGGGTCTGCATACGAGACGTTGACGTTGCCGTCCTGTTGAATGCGCTGGCCAAGTTCGCTTTTACGCGAGATGAAGAAGTAGAGGTTGCCGCCTTCATCTGAAGATTTGTTTTGCGTCGTCAGCGGATGGCTGTGCAGTTCGCCGTTGGCGTGTTTGTGCGTCAGCATGCCGAACTTGATGTCCTTGATCAGGTCCCAAAGGTTTTGCTGGTCGGTTTTGTTGGCCATTTATTGCTCCATTGATGAGTGGTTAATCTTCCACTCTAGGAGTCGCACCAAGGTCCCTGCATCAGCGATGGACGGCGGGGGCTGTCAGCCGTGACCGACAGCGTCCGCATGCTTGCGGGATGTCGTTTGATGCCCGATTTACATCGCCTGCAGTGCCTGGCGCGTGAAGTCATCAGCCGGAAAAAATGTCTCCAGCGCCAACTCCTGCAGCGTCACGTCGACGGGTGACCCGAAGATGGTGGTGGTGCTGATGAAGGACAAAACGCCTGCAGGCGTGCGAAATTTGAACGGCATCACGACCCCGGCATGTTCGCCGTCGAGCGCTTCGGTACTGGCACCTTCCGGTAGCGGGCAGGCCTTCAGTTCTTCCAGCAATTGGACCAGCACCGGGTCTGCCGTCGCTGCGATTTGCTGACGCAGCCTTTCAAACAGGTGTGTGCGCCACTGCACCAGGTTGACGATATTGCGGGCAATCCCTTTGGGGTGCAGGCTAAGGCGCAATACGTTCACAGGTTTCTCCAGCAGCGCAGCATCTGCGCCCGCCATCAGCGCCGGCACCATACGGTTATGGGCGATCAGGTTCCAGTGCCGGTCAATCGCCAGCGCAGGGTAGGGCTCATGGCTCTTCAGCAGCAATTCCACTGCCTGCCGGGCAGCGTCCAGGGCGGGGTCGGCCAGCGGACGTTCGCGGTACATAGGCGCGTAACCGGCGGCGACCAGTAGCGCATTGCGCTCGCGCAGCGGAATATCCAGCCGCTCGGTCAGCCGCAGCACCATCTCGCGGCTCGGCACGGAGCGTCCGGTCTCCACAAAACTGAGGTGGCGCGTCGAGATGTCGGCCTCCTGCGCCAGTTCAAGCTGGCTCAGCCGGCGGTGCTGTCGCCAGTGACGCAGGTGGTCGCCAAAAGGCTGGGGCGCACTGCGCGGCGCCGGGCGTGTGGGTCGTTGGATGCTTGCAGTCATGCACCTATCCTAGGGCCTGTTCACCTTTTTTCACCCCGCAGGGGGCGGTTTTCCATTACCTCCCGGGTTATCGCTTTGGCGCGCCTTTGCCGGAATCATGGGTCAATGCCGCACCTCTTTCCGATAGCCGGGTGCAAACATTTCCCCGCCATGCGCTATCGACTGCCATTGATACCAAGGAGTTTTCCCATGTCTTCCTCTTCAGCTGCCATGACTTCCGCATCTTTCATGTCCGCACCCAACTTCCTGCGCAACGTGTTGCGGCTAGATGCCCTTTCGTGCCTGGCCTGTGGTGCACTGCAGCTGGCCGTGCCGGGCACACTGACCCAGTTGATGAAGCTGCCGCAACCCCTCGTAGTGTTCACCGGCGTTTTCCTGCTGCTCTATGCTGCCCTGGTCGCCTTTATATCGACCCGTCGTCCGTTGCCGCGCAAGGCCATTGCGGTTCTGGTGGCCGGCAATCTGGGCTGGGCGGTAGCGTGTGTGGCCTTGCTGCTGTCCGGCGAGATCAATCCATCTGGTCTGGGCGTGGCTTATGTGCTGACGCAGGCGGTGACGGTGGCGTTGCTGGCCGAACTGCAATTTCTTGGCCTGCGCCGCGCCGCAGCGCAACCTGCATGGTGAGTTTTTGAAGACGATTGCCTACGCCAGCATGGCTAAAAAGGCATAAGGCCAGCCCGCTACCGGGGTATGCGGGCACGGGCTGGCTAGCTGGCGCTGTGCCTGCCAGAATGGGGGCAAGATCCACGCGAAAAAAAAGGAGCTTGCCTTGGCCAAAAAATCTACCCCACCCGCACACGCTTTTGCCTCCACGCTGAAGTCATTCAAAACCGGCTCCGGCAAGACCGGCAGTTATTACTCGCTGCCAGCGCTTGCCAAACAGTTTCCCGGCGTCTCGCGCCTGCCGGTCTCCATCCGCATCGTGCTGGAGTCGGTGCTGCGCAACTGTGACGGCAAACGGGTCACGGCCGAGCATGTGGCCGAGCTGGCCAACTGGAAGCCCAATGCTGCCCGCACGCAGGAAATCCCCTTTGTCGTCTCGCGTGTGGTGCTGCAGGATTTCACCGGTGTTCCCTTGCTGGCCGACCTGGCGGCCATGCGCAGCGTCGCTGTGAAGCTGGGCAAGAACCCCAAGCAGATAGAGCCGCTGGTTCCTGTGGACCTGGTGGTCGACCACTCCATCATGATCGATTACTACGGCAAGAAAAATTCGCTGGACCTGAACATGAAGCTGGAATTCCAGCGTAACAACGAGCGCTACGAGTTCATGAAGTGGGGCATGCAGGCCTTTGACACCTTTGGCGTTGTCCCGCCCGGCTTCGGCATCGTGCATCAGGTCAACCTCGAGTACCTCGCGCGCGGCGTGCACAAGACAGCCGACAACGTGTATTACCCCGACTCACTGGTCGGCACCGACAGCCACACCACGATGATCAACGGCATCGGTGTCGTGGCCTGGGGCTGCGGCGGTATCGAGGCCGAAGCCGCGATGCTGGGCCAGCCGGTTTATTTCCTGACGCCCGATGTGGTGGGTTTTGAGCTGACAGGCAGCCTGCGCGAAGGCGTCACTGCGACCGACCTGGTGCTGCGCGTGACCGAGCAGTTGCGCAAGGAAAAAGTGGTCGGCAAGTTCGTCGAATTTTTCGGTGAAGGCACACGCACGCTGTCGCTGCCGGACCGCGCGACCATCGGCAACATGGCGCCCGAGTACGGCGCCACCATGGGCTTCTTCCCGGTCGATGAAAAAACCATTGACTACTTCGTGGGTACAGGCCGAACCAAGGCCGAGATCGAAGCTTTTGAAGCCTACTTCAAGGCGCAGGGCCTGTTCGGTGTAGCCAGGGCAGGGCAGATCGATTACTCGCAGGTGGTCAAGCTGAATTTGGGCGATGTAACGCCCAGCCTGGCCGGCCCGAAACGCCCACAGGACCGCATCGAACTCGGCCATGTCGCCACGCAGTTCAAGTCGCTGTACAGCAAACCGATTGCCGAGAACGGCTTTAACCAGCCCGCAGCGATGCTGAACACGCGCCACCTGGTGCGCCACACTGACGAAGGGCGGCAGGACACCCTGCCATCGGCGCCGCCCACACCGGCAGGCGCCGCGCGCACAGTCGTCGAAATGGAAGGCAACCGGCCGACGATGGCGCATGCCCTCTCGACCACATCGGCCACTTCTGTTTCGCCTGCTGCACCAGTCTCGCAGTCCGCTACCGGCGTGACGGTAGGCAATGGCGATGTGCTGATAGCAGCCATCACCAGTTGCACCAATACCTCCAACCCCAGTGTGCTGCTGGCGGCCGGCCTGCTGGCGAAGAAGGCAGTTGAAGCGGGGCTGAAAGTGCAGCCGCACATCAAGACCTCGCTGGCGCCCGGCTCGCGCATCGTCACCGAATACCTGACCGAAACCGGTTTGCTGCCTTACCTTGAAAAACTGGGTTTTGCACTGGCAGGTTACGGCTGCACCACCTGCATCGGCAATGCAGGTGACCTCACGCCAGAGCTGAACGAGGCGATCACCAAGAGCGATCTTGTCTGCGCGGCCGTGCTGTCGGGCAACCGCAACTTCGAGGCACGCATTCACCCCAACCTGAAAGCCAATTTCCTGGCCAGCCCACCGCTGGTGGTGGCGTATGCGATTGCCGGTACCGTGATGCGCGACCTGATGACGGAGCCTGTCGGCAAGGGCAAGGGTGGCAAGGATGTTTATCTCGGCGACATCTGGCCGACTACCGACGAGATTCACAAGCTGATGAAGTTTGCGATGAATGGCAAGGCCTTCCGTGAAAACTACGCCAAGGTGAAATCGGAGCCCGGAAAACTCTGGGAAAAGATCAAGGGCGTCAAGGGCAATGCCTACACCTGGCCCAAAAGCACCTACATCGCCGAGCCGCCTTTCTTTGCGGACTTCACGATGGCCGTCGGCGCAGAAGGCAGTGTGTCCGTCAAGGGTGCGCGGGTGATGGCGCTGTTTGGTGATTCGATCACCACCGACCACATCTCGCCGGCAGGCTCCATCAAGGCATCGTCTCCCGCCGGCCAGTGGCTGCAGGAGCACGGCGTGCTGAAGGCCGACTTCAACAGCTACGGCGCCCGCCGCGGCAACCACGACGTGATGATGCGCGGTACGTTTGCCAACGTCCGCATCAAGAACCTGATGATCCCGGCGGACGCCAGTGGCTCCCGCGAAGAGGGCGGCGTGACGCTGTTCCAGCCTTCCGGCGAGAAGATGTTTATCTACGACGCGGCGATGAAATACATCGCGGAAGATACCCCGACGGTGATTTTTGCCGGTGAGGAATACGGCACCGGCTCCTCACGCGACTGGGCCGCCAAGGGCACGCAGCTGCTGGGCATCAAGGCAGTGGTGGCGCGCAGCTTCGAGCGCATACACCGCAGCAACCTGGTCGGTATGGGTGTGCTGCCGCTGCAGTTCAAGCATGGCGAGTCATGGCAGGAACTCAAGCTCGACGGCAGCGAAAAGATTGATGTCATTCCCGATCCCAACCTGAAGCCGCAAAGCGATGCGCTGCTGGTGATTACGCGCGCCGACGGCTCGCGCCATGAGATGGTGGTGACGCTGCGTGTGGACACGCCTATCGAAGTGGACTACTACCGTAACGGCGGCATCCTGCCCTACGTCCTGCGCCAGCTTCTGGCGGCATGAGGGGGCGTTCCGCCCTTGTGTCGGGCGGCGGCATAGGCGGGCTGGCAGCGGCACTGGCCATATCGCGCAGTGGCTGGGACGTGCGCCTGTTTGAGCAGGCGCCGGCTTTTGCTGAGGCCGGTGCCGGCATACAGCTCGGTCCCAACGTGATGAAAATCCTGCAGGGCTGGGGCCTGTCTGCATCGCTTGCTGGCGTCGCTGCATTCCCCGGCTTGCTGCAGGTTCGCAGCGCGCTGACTGGCAAGCTGCTCGCCGGGATGTCACTGTCCGGCATGACCGCGCGTTACGGCGCACCCTATGCCACCGTGCACCGCGCTGACCTTCACACGGTACTGCTTGATGCGGTCAGGCAGACGGATACCCACCTGCATGCCGACCGTGCGCTGCAGGCCTTCAGCCAGACGCCTGATGCTGTATCGGCACAGACCACTGATGCGCTGGATGTGGAAGGTGACGTGCTGATAGGCGCTGACGGTTTATGGAGTACCGTGCGGCGGCAACTGCTGGGCGACGGCCTGCCGCGGCGAACCGGCCACCTGGCATATCGCACGCTGGTGCAGCAGTCTGCGTTGCCGGAGACGCTGCGTTCACAAAACGTGACGGTGTGGCTGGGGCCGCGCATGCATGTGGTCCAGTACCCGGTGCGCTGCGGTGATTACCTCAATGTTGTGGTGCTGGCGGAAGGCAACATCGGCTCTGTTGGTGACGCCGGAGGAAACGCCAATCGCTGGGACCACCAGCCCGATCTCTCCAGCTTGTCGGCTGTGACCAGTGACGGTTGCCCGGCGCTGCAGGACCTCATGGCTGCACTCTCCGGCTGGCGTGTCTGGCAGCTGTGCGACCGCGAACCCATGCGGGGCGCGTGGCAGCATGCGCTGGGACGTGTGGCCTTGCTGGGCGATGCCGCACACCCGATGCTGCCTTACCTGGCGCAGGGCGCAGGCATGGCGATTGAAGATGCTGCCGAACTGGGTCATGTGCTGCAACTGGCTGCCGACCCGGCCTTTGATGTGCCCACCATGCTGCAACGCTATGCGCTGAACCGTTGGCAGCGCAATGCAAAAGTGCAGGCCACGGCCATGCGCAACGCCAGGATATTCCACGCCAGCGGACTGCTGCGCGTGGCTCGGGATGCATCGATGAAGCTGCTCGGCGAGCGCCTGCTCGACGTACCGTGGCTGTATGGAGCCTCTCCCAAGCAGATATGAAAAACCGTCAAATGTTAACTTATATGTAAACATTTGACGGTTTCCTCTTTCAGGGGTGACTCGGGAGAGGCAAAAAAGCCCAAAAACAGCAGAAAAAGGCCCTTTTTACCTATCAAAAAGGCCTGCAGACCAATCTGGACTAGCGGGACATGCTATCTAATTGATAGCGACTGCAATATTGCTCCAGGACACCCGCAATCCCGCTATCCGCCAGCGGTGAGCCTGCCCGGCTGCGCTTAAAGGCATGTGAGTCAGTCGGGCACAATCCTGATTTTTGGCAGAGAAGAAAAGGGGTTTTGCATGGGTTCAAACGACAAGTCGGGCAAAAGAATTGCGCTGGTCACTGGTGCAGGTACTGGCATCGGCCGTGCCGTCGCGCTGGCCTTGCTGGCCGATGGCTACAGCGTGGTGCTGACCGGGCGGCGCGTGGAACCGCTGGAGGCCGTGATAGCCGAGTCAGGTGCCGCTGCGAGGGCGCTGGCGGTGCCGGCGGATGTGGGGAAGCCGGAATCGGTGGCCGCACTGTTTGCCACCATCGCTGCCAGGTTTGGCCGGCTTGATGTGCTCTTCAACAACGCCGGTGTCAGCGGCATGGGCATGCCTTTTGAAGACATCACCTTCGACCACTGGCAGAACATCGTCAACATCAATCTGACCGGCTCTTTCCTGTGCGCGCAAAACGCTTTCAGGATGATGCGCGACCAGGTGCCGCAAGGTGGCCGCATCATCAACAATGGCTCGATTTCCGCGCACACACCGCGGCCCAATTCGGCGCCTTACACATCGACCAAACACGCCATCACCGGTCTGACCAAGTCAATCTCGCTCGATGGCCGGAAGTACGGCATCGCCTGCGGTCAGATAGACATTGGCAATGCGATGACGGAGCTGTCGGCCCGCATGGCCAAAGGTGTGCCGCAGGCCAATGGCGAGATAGCCATCGAGCCGATGATGGATGTGCGCGAAGTGGCCGATGCCGTGGTGCACATGGCCTCACTGCCGCTTTCGACCAATGTGCAGACTATGACCATCATGGCTACCAACATGCCGTTTGTGGGCCGGGGCTGATCCCTCATGTTCAGTACCGCCAATCTCTCGGATGCCAACCCGGACACGCAGGTTCTGGAACTGCAGATGCGCAACTTCGGCGGGCATGGGTATTTTTCAGGCCCGTGTTTTCCGCTGCGGGCCAATGATCACAGACCGGTTGATGAGGTCGTCAGCACGCCCGGTGAAGGCCGCGTGCTGGTGGTGGATTGCGGCGGCTCGCTGCGCATCGGGATCTTTGGGGACCGTCTGGCCGCCATTGCGGTGCGCAACGGCTGGGCCGGCATCGTCGTCAACGGTGCGATACGCGATACCGTCAAGCTGGCGCAGATGGATCTGGGCGTGAAGGCACTCGGCGTCACGGCTTTGCGCAACCGCGAACCGCAGCCGTCGGTCAAGGGCAAGCCGGTCGAATTTGGTGCAGTGCGCTTTGAAGCCGGCGACTGGGTCTACTGCGATCCGGATGCCGTTTTGACCAGCAAGGTGAAGCTGGACCTGAAGACCGGCTAGGCGCCGGCCAGCTGGTGTCAGGCTTGTGCCTGCGACAGCCAGAAATCCCAGGCCCGCGAAATCTGCCCGGTGTTGGCTTCGTCAGCTGCCAGCGCTTCTTCATCGGTCAGGTGGGTGACCTCGCCCAGCGCCATGCCTGCTGCCTGTATCTCCGCATTGTTCTGCGTATAGACCGCACGGAACACCGCCTGCTGCACGCTGGCGCCTGTGGCTGTTGAACCGTGGCCGCGCATCAGCACCACAGCATTCTTGCCCAGTGTTGTTGCCAGCGCGTTGCCCAGTACCATGTTCGTGATCAGCATGTTGCTGCCCGTGCCGGCATGGTCGCGGATTTCAAAGTTCGGCACCACACCGCTTAAAAAACCACCCATGTGGCAGACCGGCCGCAGCCGTGCGCTTTTGACGATGGTGAAGGGCAGCACCGCTTTTGCATGGCTGTGCACCACGCCATTTACTTCCGGGTGCTGCGCGTAAATCGCCGCATGTATAAAGCGCTCGAGATAGACCTTGTGGTTGCCGCCGCCCTGCAACTGGCCCTGCATGTCAAAGGCCAGTACATCGGCAGCAGTCACTGTTGCGGGCGCCATGTTGCGGGACAGCAGGAACTGGCCCGGCTCTGTTGGGTGGCGCATGCTGACATGGCCAAACGCATCGACTACACCCTGGTTGAACAGGATGCGGTTGGCAGCGGCCAGCTCCTGCCGGGCCGCTTCAAGAATAGTGGAAATCATGCGTGCAGCTTACTCGATCGTGATGTTTTCAGGTCCTTGCGCCTGCAGGTTGCGTGCGCAGGTGTCGCGCGCCAGTTTTGCCGCACAGGCGGAAATGCCGCCGCTGGCGCGTTGTCGTCCCGCATGTCATGCGAGTCGCCCGAGCAGAAGGTACTCCATGAGTGCCTTCTGCACGTGCATCCTGTTTTCTGCTTCATCCCAGACCACCGATTGCGGGCCGTCGATGACGTCGGCCTCGACTTCTTCACCCCGATGCGCGGGCAGGCAGTGCATGAAGAGTGCATCAGGTTTGGCGGCCTTCATCATCTCGGTGTCCACGCACCAGTCGGCGAAGGCTTTTTTGCGCGCTTCGTTTTCCGCTTCGTAGCCCATGCTGGTCCAGACGTCGGTGGTCACCAGGTCGGCGCCGGCGCAGGCTTCCATCGGGTCCTTGAATACCTTGTAGCTGTCGGCGGAACGTATACCCGCCAGCGACTGGTCGACTTCATAGCCGCCCGGTGTGCTCAGGTGCACCTTGAAGCCGAGGATTTCGCTGGCCTGCAGCCAGGTGTTGGCCATGTTGTTGCCGTCGCCGACCCAGGCCACCGTCTTGCCCTTGATGCTGCCGCGGTGCTCGATGTAGGTGAAGATGTCGGCCAGGATCTGGCAGGGGTGGAACTCGTTGGTCAGGCCGTTGATAACCGGTACGCGCGAATGCTCCGCGAAACGATCAATTTTGGTTTGTTCGTAGGTGCGGATCATCACGATGTCGACCATGCGGCTGATGACCTTGGCGCTGTCTTCAATCGGCTCTGCGCGACCCAGCTGGCTGCCTTCGGTGGTCAGGTTAACCACGGTGCCGCCCAGCTGGTACATGCCGGCCTCAAAGCTCACGCGGGTGCGGGTCGATGCTTTCTCGAAAATCATGACCATGGTGCGGTCTACCAGCGGCTGGTGTTTTTCGTAGGCCTTGAATTTTTTCTTGATCAGCGCGGTGCGCTCGAACAGGTAGGCGTATTCATCCGCATCGAGGTCGCTGAACTGAAGGTAATGTTTAACCGCTTTTGTCGGCGCGTTCATGCTTTTTCCTTGAGCAACTGCTTGATGAGCGGCACCAGGATGGTGACCACTTCATCGGCCTCTTTAATCGTCATGATGAGTGACGGCACCATGCGGATCACGGTGTCTGCTGTCACGCTGAGCAGCAGGCCTTGTTCTGCGGCACGGGACAGGATCTCGCCGCAAGGAACCTTCAGCTCTATCCCCAGCATCAGGCCGCGGCCGCGGATTTCTTTCAGGCCGGCTTCGCCTTCCAGTGCATGGCCAATGGAAGCGCGCAGGTGGTCGCCGACTTTTGTGGCATTGGCCAGCAGTTCCTCTTCTTCCATGATGCTGATGGTTTCCAGTCCTGCACGCATGGCGAGTGGATTACCGCCGAAGGTAGAACCATGATTGCCAGGCTGGAAGATATGCGCAGCCTTTGGACCGGTGACAACTGCGCCCACCGGCACGCCGGAACCCAGGCCCTTGGCCAGCGGCATCACGTCGGGCTTGATACCGGCCCACTGGTGTGCAAACCATTTGCCGGTGCGGCCCATGCCGCACTGCACTTCGTCGATCATCAGCAGCCAGTCGTTGTCGTCGCAGAGCTTGCGGACGTCGCGCAGGTAGTCGTCGGTCATGCTGTGGATACCGCCTTCGCCCTGGATGGCTTCGAAAAACACGGCCACGACATTAGGGTTGCCTGCAGTGGCCGCTTTCAGTGCATTCACATCATTGAGCGGAATGCGGATGAAGCCCTCGACCAGAGGGCCAAAACCGGCCTGCACCTTGGGGTTGCCGGTCGCGCTCAGCGTGGCAATGCTGCGGCCGTGGAAGGCTTTTTCGTAGACCACGATTTCGGGTTTGTCTATGCCCTTGTCATGGCCGAACTTGCGCGCAAGCTTCAGTGCGGCTTCATTGGCCTCAAGGCCGGTGGAGCAGAAAAACACGTTCTCCAGGCCGGACAGCTCTACCAGCTTTTTGGCCAGCGCTTCCTGCAGTGGCACGTGGTAGTAGTTGGATGTGTGGATGAGCTTGCTGATCTGGTCCTGCAAGGCGGGCACCAGTTTTGGGTGGTTGTGGCCGACCGTGTTGACGGCGATTCCACCGAGCGCATCGATATATTCCTTGCCGTTGATATCCCAGACCCGGCAGCCCCGGCCATGCGACAGTGCGATAGGCAGGCGGCCATAAGTGTTCATCACGTGGGGAGAGGCGGCTTCGATATGCTTGGACGGGGCTGCAGTCATTGAAAACTCCGGGGCTGTCGGGTGATTCGGCGAGGTGACTCGGTCAAAAAGCAAACCCGCAACAAAGCGCGGGCTGGAATTGATTTTAGGCGCAGAGTTTGCGTGCATTTGTGAGGATTGCGCATCACAGCGATGATGTGCGGGAGGCATTCGGTAATTGCAAAACCCGGCCGCCAGTCTTATATAAGATACAATCGTTGTGCGCTGCAGCAAGGGGCAGTATCCCACCCCGTTGGCACGCAAAAAACCTCCATCAGATGGTCTCCAACTCCGCCAAAGAAGTCTTCATACAGGGCCTTACCCTTGACGGCAAAACCTTCCGGCCCAGCGACTGGGCCGACCGGTTGTGCGGCGTGATGAGTCATTTCCGCCCCGGGGGACCGCAACCGGGCAGCCACCTGACCTATTCGCCGTGGTGCGTGCCTACGGTCATCAACGGCGTCAAGTGTGTGGTGGTCAATGCAGAGTTGCGCGAGGCCGAGCCCATGGCCTGGGACTTCGTCATCAACTTTGCCAAAGACAATGAACTGCAAATGGCAGAAGCCTGCCTGATTCCGGACGCCCCTGTTCCGCCAAAGCCCTGACCCCTGGCGGGGCTGATTCATTTCGGCGCCGGTTCCCCGGGGTGTGAAGGGAGGGGGGGCCTGGTCTCCGTCAATGCGCCCAATTCACTTGCGATATCCGCGCAGCCCGACTTGAGCACAGCCGCAAGCCCCTCCTCATTGAGAAGTGCAAGCCGGTCTGCCGAAAAGACCAGGGAAATGGTCGCTACGGTGCCCACGTGCGCGACATTGATGGGCGCCCCGATACCGATGGTATTACTCTCAATTTCCTGATGCGAAACGTAGTGGCCCGTCTTGCGGACCTTTTCATAGAAGCTCCTGAAGGCAGGCCAGTCTTGTCCCCTGGCCAGAACATCGCGGTCTTTGCCATGCTGCAGATACATCTTCTTCTGCCGGCTTGTTGGCAAGTTGGCCACCATCACAGTGGAGGCGGACCCGCGAAACAGCGGCAGGGGCCGGCCGCGTCCGGAGAAGTTGACATACGGATCGTCATAGCCGGCTTCGTCATGCACATTGATCACTTCATCGTTGTACATGCGGCAGAGCACGCTGTTGCAGCCGGTTTCGGCGGACAAATCCTTCATGACCGGGCGGGCAGCCTTGAGTACCGGGTCTGACTGGCGAATGCGGGAATCCAGCGTGATGATGCGCGCTCCCAGCGAATAGCGACCCGAATAGTTCGCCAGGAAGCCGGCAATGGTCAGTTCCCTGGCGTACCGGAAGGCGGTCGGGCGGGAGACCTGCAGCCGGCTTGCTATTTCTTCGGCGGTCAGCAGCGTGTCGGTCTCTGAATAGAGGTCAAGCACATCAATCATCCGGGCAAATTTATTCATACGCGGCGAATCTACAGCAAATCAATCCGGCTCACGGGTGCGCCTGGGGGTTTTATACGGGTTTAACAGGATAGTATCTATATTTGATACTTTTAGAATTAAATTCTAGGTCAAATGTGCTGATGAATGTCGCATTCTGGTCGTGCCCATGTAGCTGGCGCCTTCAGCAGGACAAATTTTATGCCTCGGTTGATTGAGGAATTTGGAAAAATTGACTCTGTTTTTAAAGCGAAAAAGGATTTTTGTTTAAGTATCTATTTTTGATATAAATTTTATTTAAATAATGCCGCCGAGGCGCCAAAAGGGCGGTTATGCCAATGGCGCTTGTCAGCAATCTGGCCTGCTTTGGCTCATTTAAGGATTCACCTAACCATGCACCAACCTGATGTGCAACCGCACACATCCAGCTATTTCGACTACGAGGTCTATCCCTTTGAGCGGCCGGAAGAAATGTCGGCACCTTCGCCGAAACGCCATCCAGTGGTCATCGTCGGTGCCGGGCCTGTCGGTCTTGTTCTGGCTATACAAATGGCCCTCAATGGGGTCCAGACTGTACTGGTCGAGTCGGATGCCCAGGTTGGCGGCGGCAGTCGCGCCTTGGCACTGACCCGGCGCTCGATGGAAATCATTGAGCAGTGCGGTGTTGCGACCCGGTTCCTGGATGAGGCCATCGTCTGGGACAAAGGATGCAGTTTTTACAAAAACCGGATTGTTCATCATCTGGACATCCCGTCTTCCGCTGACGACAAGTTCTCGCCCATGACCAATCTGGCGCAGTGCTTCATGGAGAAAATCCTGGTCGATCGTGCGAGGGAACTGGGGGTGGACATCCGTTTTCAGACCCGTCTGGAAGCCATGGATGTTGACGAGTCCGGAGTGGTACTCACCGCAGACACGCCTGAAGGCCCTTACCGCCTGCTGGCCGACTGGGTTGTGGGGTGCGATGGCGCACGTTCGGCGGTACGCCGTTTTCAGGGCCTGCGCTTTGAAGGCAAGTCTTTTGAAAGCCGCTTTGTGATCGCTGACTTCAATATCGCGCTGGATGAGCCGCCAGGACGCCGGTGCTATTTTGATCCTCCCTGGCTGCCCGGGCACACGGCCCTGGTCCACAAGGCTCCTCGCGGCGTTTGGCGGCTGGACTATCAGGTGCCAGCCGATGTGAGTGACGAGGAAGCGCTCAATCCCGAACGTATTCACTCTCATATCCAGGATCATCTGGATTACATCGGGGTCGATCTGCCGTGGACGATTGAGTGGACAACTCTCTACAAGCCGAATGCCCTCACGCTGAACAGCTATAACCATGGTCGTGTGATGTATTGCGGGGATGCTGCGCATCTGTTGCCTGTGTTTGGGGTGCGCGGCTTGAACACCGGCATCCAGGATTCGATCAACTTGGCCTGGAAACTGGTCGCCGTTGTTCGGGGCCAGGCAGAACCTGCGATATTGAACTCCTACAGCACCGAGCGTGTGGCGGATGCCCGGCAGATCTGCGTGGATGCAGGGCGCAGCACGCGTATGGTGGCTCCGCCCACACGCGGGTATATGGTCATGCAACAGGCCGTGTTGTCGCTGGCACTCAACCATGAATTTCCACGGGGTCTGCTGCACTGGCGGACCTCCCATCCCATCGATTACGCCAGCAGCCCGTTGACCTGGACCGATGCCACCGAGCATGAGTTTGCAGGTGGTCCGCGTCCGGGAGCGCCTGCGCGCAACGCACGGATTGGTGATGGGTTCCTGCTGGATGCGGTGAAACCCGCCTTTCAGGTTCTCGTCTTCGGTACCGATGATGTCCAGTGGCAGGCCGCCAGGGAAGATGTGTTCAAGCTCAGGGAGAAAGGGCTGCGTGTGCGGCTGATCGCGGTACGCACCGATGCCGGGAACCCCGCCGGTGCTGACGCCGTGTTCTACGACCTGCAAGGCCATGCGAAAGCGCTCTGGGGCGTTAACGGTTCTGCCATTTACGTCCTGCGTCCCGACCAGCATGTGTGTGCCCGCTGGTCAGCTGGCAGCAGCGCCCGCGTTGCGCAGGTTATCGACCACATGCTGACCGTTGTTGCACCAGCCTTTACTCCGGAAACTACATCATGAGCCCCTTGAGCTTTAACCACCTTGAAAACCTCTACGACGAGCTGGCCAATGCCATCGACGCCGTGGGGGGCGAGCGGGAAAGCCTGTTTCTCGCCAAACTGGTTTTGAGTCTGGCGCAGGAGCTTGGCGACGGCCCTCGCATCTCCGAGCTGTTAGAGGACTGCCTGAATGAAACCGGTGTTGAAAGACGGGCGATGCAACGCCTGATCTGACGCGCTTTATTGAAGAATTTTTGAAGACCGTAAAACCACCCAAGGAGACTTCTCGATGACACCTTCCGACTCACATCAAGGCACCGGACTGAAGCGCCGCCATATTCTGGCCGCAACCGCTGCAGGCGCCGCTGCATTTCTGTCCCTGCCCGCCTGGGCTCAGGCGTACCCCAACAAGCCGATCAAGTGGGTCGTTCCCTACAACGCCGGCGGTGCCAGTGACATCGTGGCCCGCGTGATCGGCGAGGCGCTGGGCAACGCCCTGGGCCAGCGCGTGCTTATCGACAACCGTCCAGGCGCCGGTGGAACCGTGGGCACGGCCATGCTGGCCACCTCGCCTGCTGATGGCTACACGCTGGCCACGGCAGACAATGGCGGGCTTTATAACAACTGGTACTTGTTTGACAAATTGCCCTACAACCAGAACAGCTTTGAATATGTGGCCATGACTGGCCGTTTCCCGTTGGTCCTCGCGGTGCACAGGGATGTGCCGGTACGCGACGTGAAGCAGTGGACCCAGTGGGTCAAACAACAGGGCGGCAAGGTGAGCTATGGGACACCCGGCGTCGGCTCACCACACCATCTTGCGATGGCAACGCTGGACGACATGTTGGGGCTGCAGATGCAGCACATTCCGTATAAAGGCGATTCGGCGGCCGTTGTTGACCTTGTTGGCGGTCAGATCCAGACAATGTTCATGGGTGTGGCCACTGCAAGGCAGTATCTGAAAGACGACCGTCTGCGCTTTCTGGCCGTGACCTGGAGTGGCCGACTGACCAGCATGCCTGACGTCCCGACATTTGAAGAGGCGGGTATCAGGAACTTTGAGGGCAGTGCAGAGCAGGGCATCATCATGCCAGCCGGGACGCCAAAAGACGTTGTATTGCGCATGAACCAGGAAGTTGGCAAGGTGCTCAGGACCCCGGCAGTCCGCGAAAAGCTGGAGACGCTGGGCATGTATCCGGTTCTCAAGAGCCCGGAGGAGTTCCGGGCCTATGTAGCCAAACAGGCGCAGTCGGCCGGTGAGGTCATCAAGCGCAAAGGCATTTCCATCAACTGACGGTCAGTACAGCTGGACTGTTTTGCCTGCGTTGGCAGGGGCACGGGAAGAGTGCCGCTGCACCACGTCTGCCGTATTCGACAGCGCAAACAAAAAAGCCGTCTTTCGACGGCTTTTTTGACTTCGCTTTCAGCGCACCCTACAAAACGGCGAAAGGTTCTTTTTTCAAAGTGCCTTCCGGGCTGTTTTGCCTAATTGCTTAGGCGGCCTTTGCTGGGGCCAGTGCCAGGGCTTTCACCTTGGCCGACAGGCGGGACTTGTCGCGCGCTGCCTTGTTCTTGTGGAAGATGCCCTTGTCGGCAACGGTGTCCACAATGCTTTGGGCCTTGGCGAACAGGTCTTTGGCCTTGTCCTTGTCACCGGCTGCGACGGCTTTTTCAACGTTCTTCACAGCGGTGCGGTATTTGGAGCGCAGCGAGGTGTTCGCGGCATTGAGTTTGACGTCCTGGCGGACGCGTTTGCGGCCCGACGCAAGGCGTGGGTTCTTTTTCTTGGGTTTGGCGGTTGCCATAAATAGTTTCCTTTGATCCTGGGAGGAGTCTGTGGATGTTAAAAGCGAAGCCCATGATTATAGCCTGCCCGGGCTTTTGAGCTCAGAGCCCAAATCGGGGATTCCCCGCAGAGGCGCAGAGAACGCGGAGTTCGCAGAGAGGGCTGGAATGTCAATATCCCCTCAAATCCCGGGTTTTGCCTGTCTTCCTCTTTCTCTGAGCCTCTGCGCCTTTGCGGTGAAGGCTGTTGGTCAGCGCATAAACTACTCAAGTGTCACTTTTCAAATCCGCCTCTACCGTCTCCCTGCTGACGCTGGTTTCGCGCATTACCGGGCTGGTGCGTGAACTGCTGATTGCTTCGGCTTTTGGCGCAAGTGCGATGACAGATGCGTTTAATGTGGCGTTCAGGATTCCCAACCTGTTTCGGAGGCTGTTTGCCGAAGGTGCTTTTAGTCAGGCTTTTGTGCCTGTTCTGGCCGCCAGCAAGGCCCAAAACGGGGAGGAACAGACCAAACTGCTGATTGACCGGGTTGCGACCTTGCTGACCTGGGCCTTGCTTCTGACTTGCGTGGCCGGAGTGGCCGCCGCGCCCGTGCTGGTCTGGGCCATGGCCAGCGGACTCAAGCAGGATCCACGCGGTTTTGAAGCTGCCGTGTTTATGACGCGCTGGATGTTCCCCTATATCGGTTTCATGTCGCTGGTGGCGCTGTCGTCTGGCGTGTTGAACACCTGGCGCCGTTTTGCAGTACCTGCGGCCACCCCTGTACTGCTGAACCTGTGCATGATCGCTGCCGCCTGGCTGGGCGCGCCGTGGTTCAAGTCGCAGGGTATCGAGCCGATTTATGCGCTGGGCGCCGGTGTGATGGCTGGCGGGGTACTGCAACTCGCCGTGCAGGTGCCCGCGCTATTGCGGCTGGGTCTTTTGCCAAAAATCTCGTTCAACTGGGCTGTCGTTCGCGCAGCCTGGGCGGACCCCGCCACCAAAAACATTGCCCGCCTGATGGTGCCGGCCCTGCTGGGCGTCAGCGTGGCGCAGATATCGCTGCTGATCAACACCCAGATCGCCTCGCACCTGGCGCCCGGCAGCGTCAGCTGGCTGACATACGCTGACCGGCTGATGGAGTTCCCGACTGCGATGTTGGGCGTGGCGATTGGCGTGGTGCTGATGCCGCAACTGGCAGCAGCCAAAGCCGCCAACGATACTGCGCGCTATTCAGCCATGCTTGACTGGGGCTTGCGCGTCGTCGTGCTGCTGGCTGTGCCCTGTGCGGTGGCGCTGCTGACGTTTTCCCAGGCTCTGGTGGCAACGCTGTACCACTACGGCGCCTTCACCGACCGCGACGTCCAGCAGACCACCACTGCGTTGATGGGCTACGGTGCAGGCCTGCTCGGGTTGGTGGCTATCAAGGTGCTGGCGCCCGGTTTTTATGCCAGCCAGGACATCAAGACACCGGTGCGCATTGCAGTGCTGGTACTGGCCCTTACCCAACTGTTGAACGTCGCTTTTGTGCCGCTGTTCCAGCACGCCGGGCTGGCGCTGGCCATCGGTACAGGCGCGCTGATCAACGCGCTGCTGCTGCTCGTCGGGCTGATCCGCCGGGGCAGCTACACCCCCGCGCCGGGCTGGGTCAGGTTTGTGTTGCAGGTGGTTGCTGCGAGCGCCTTGCTGGCAGTTTTCCTGATGTGGTGTGCTGGCTCTGTGAACTGGATCGGCCTGAAAGGTGCTGCGCTACAGCGGGTAGGGCTGCTGGCGGCTGTACTGCTGGGTTCGGCCATCCTCTATTTTTCTGCGCTCTGGATGTCGGGCCTGAAAGTGCGGCAACTGCTCCGGCGCTGACTATTCCTGCAGGATCGGGTCGCGGTCGGCATTTACATCCGCAGCGGCGCCGCATACCCCGTCATCTCCAGATAACCACTGCCCACACGTTTGCCATTGCTGTCGATCAGCTCGCTTAAACCTTCCCAGTAAATAGCGCCGGTTGATTGCCGGCTGTCGAGTTCTTGGTTGTCGATCACGGCCCTGACGGTATAGAAGTCGGCCGGTGTGCGAACTATCCATTCGACAGGATAGGTAGTTTGTGTCAGCGGACTTTTCCAGGTGCGGGTGGGCTTGAAAATGACCTCGCCGCGGCTGAAAACATAGGTGTCACTTTTTGGTGACCTGAAAGAGCCGCCGTCCCAGAGTGCGTCGCCGGCCTTGTCACGCAGCCTGAAAGCGGTGAGGGCGCTGCCGTCATCCAGGTTCATGCCTATCCAGTCCCACCCGGTAGCGCTGCTGTGCAGTACTTCCTGACTCCACTCATGGTCCAGCCAGGCCTTGCCTGTCACTTCAAAAGTCTGGTTCCTTAGTTGCAGCGTACCTTTGGTCGCGAGTTGTGGCTGGCTGTAGTAATAGCTGGCCTGCTTTTCATCCGGGCCCTTGCGCGACAAACCCTGTTTGCCCTGCAGCAGCACGGCCTGTGTCTCGGAAAACTGCATCCGGATGGCAAAGTCGCTGCCTGCGAGGTTTGCGGTGTATTGGCTGCCTTTGCTCTCAAGAGACCAGTCGCGCAGGCGTATGTTCATGTCGGTTTCGCTGGCGGAGGTCACGCCGAAGCCATCACGCGAGATACGCTGGTCGTGCCAGAGTTTTTTACCGTCAACATCGGTGATGGCCGCATGCGCAAATACCAGTTGTTTGGCCGCAAACCGCGACGACATCTGCTGCGTGCTTTTGACGCGCGATCTAAAAAAAGTTAACTGAAAACCGAATTGGCGCGAGCCCGACTTCGCCTGTCCGGTGATGTACCACCATTCGGTACGAAAGTCGGGATGTGACCCGCGGTCGCGTGGAAACGTCATTGTCTTTAGTGGCAGCGCAGATGCTTCCCGCAGCATCCCGGCCAGCGGTGTTGAACCCATGCAGCCCGCGGCACCGATGCGAAGCAGAAAACGCCGCTGCAGTGACAGGCGTTGCATGCTCACGGATTCATCCGGCTGGCGATGGCCTGGCTGGCTGCGCTGCAGTCGCCAAAGCGGGACTGCACCCAGTCTGCGTTGTAATAAGTGGGCAGGTAACGTTCACCTGAATCACACAGCAGGGACAGGATGGAGCCTTGCTCGCCGCGTGCCAGCATCTCGTGCGCCAGTGCAAGGATCGCCACAAAGTTGGTGCCGGTCGACGGTCCGACCTTGCGACCCAGCACGCCTGAAAGTGAATGCATCGCGGCTATCGAATCGGCGTCGGGTACCTCAACCATGCGGTCTATTACGGTGCGTATGAAGCTGGCCTCGACGCGCGGCCTGCCAATGCCTTCTATGCGTGAACCTGCGCCCGTCAGACTGGCATCGCCGCTCTGATGGTAGGCGCTGAACACAGAGCCGGTTGGGTCAGCCACGCACAACTGGCTGCTTGCACCATGATGACGCTGGTAGCGCATGTAGCGGCCAATCGTGGCACTGGTGCCGCCCGTGCCTGCGCCCACGACAATCCAGCGCGGCACCGGGTGGCGCTCGCGTGCCATCTGGCTGAACATGCTTTCGGCGATGTTGTTGTTGCCGCGCCAGTCTGTCGCGCGTTCTGCATAGGTGAACTGGTCCATGTAATGGCCGCCATTCGATTCCGCCAGTTTGCGCGCCCCGTCATACACCTGCGCCGCGCTGTCGACCCAGTGGCAGCGGCCGCCGTAGTGTTCTATCTGCGCGACCTTCTCGGGCGAGGTGCTGCGCGGCATCACGGCAATAAAAGGCAGACCCAGCAGCCGTGCGAAGTAGGCCTCGCTGACAGCGGTAGAGCCGCTGGAGGCCTCTACAACAGTGGAGCCTTCGCCGATCAGGCCATTGCACAGCGCATACAGAAACAGGGATCGTGCCAGACGGTGCTTGAGGCTGCCGGTCGGGTGGGTTGATTCATCCTTCAGGTAAAAATCAATACCCCGGTCGGCAAAACCTGCCAGCGGCAGCGCAATCAGATGCGTGTCGGCACTGCGCTGGAAGTCGGCATCTATGCGCGCCACTGCGCCAGTGAGCCAGTTGAATTGGATGCTGCTTTCCTGGGGACGGGAGCGGGTAAGTGCCATGCGCCTGATTCTCCAGCAAGGCAGTTGCTTCGGCAAGATGCCGGGGGTTTCAGCTATTACCGTCGTCAGAGGGCGTTTTAAAAACCACTTCGCCGCTTGGCACATGGACAACACGTATCTCCTGGCAAGTCGGGTCTGCCACGCTTTTGACTGCCACGGCCACTGCCAGTGAGGCATCGGCATACAGGTGGTCGAGCTGCGGGTCGGCCAACAGGCTGTCGCCTGCAGTGTGGGTTTTTTCGATGCGGTAGTCGTGTGGCGGTGCGCCGGAAGATGCCATCTTGAAACCTCCTTGAAATGACACTTCAATGTTAGGCGTGGATGGTGGCATAGCGATGACGGGGGCGGCAAACGACAGGTGAATGACGTAAGGAAAAGAAAATGCGCTTGCCCTGATCGATGAAAGGGTTACCAGTCTTCCTTGACGGCGAGTACAGCGTCGCGGCCTGCGGCGGATCGGCCTGCAAGCCACGCAGTCAACGTGCCCGCAACAACCACTGCCGCGCACAGCATCAACAGCCGTAGCCAGGGCAGTATCAGGTCCATGGTCCAGTGAAAGCTTTGCGGGTTGACGACATGAACGAGCACCACTGCCACCGCGAGGCCCAGGGCCAGCCCGGCAATCGAGCCCGTCAGTGTCCAGGCGGCACCTTCGCCAGCCACCACGGCCAGGATCTGCCGCCGTGTCAGGCCCATGTGGGCGAGCAGGCCAAACTCCTTGCGTCTGGCCAGTACCTGCGCGCTGAAGCTGGCGGCGACGCCAAACAATCCGATGGCGATGGCCACGCCCTGCAACCAGTAGGTGACCGCAAAGCTGCGGTCGAAAATTCTCAGGGAGATGGTACGTATTTGCTGAGTGGAGGCAAACTCCAGCAGGCCCCCGGCTGCGTGCGAGAAGCTGTCGGCCTGTGCGCGCAATGCCTGCTCGACTTCGCTGGTGCGAGCGCCTGCGTCCAGCCAGATGGCGACATCGTTGACACGGGTGTCACCCGTCAGCCGCTCAAAATCCTGACGGTCCATTGCAATGGCACCAAACTGCCGGGCGTAGTCACGCCACACACCAGCGACGAAAAAAACAGGTGCTGGCCCGGTCCTGGCGGATGATCCTGGCAAGGCGGATTGCAGCGAAACGAAGGCCGTGCCCGGACGCGCCCCATACAAGTCAAGCATCGCTTCGCTCACGTAAACAGGCACCTGGCCAGCGGGCGTCGCGAGTGGTGCGCCAACCAGCGGAAGTGAGGCAGCGGGGTCAGCTATATCGCGTGCAATCAGTGCCACATTGGGTAGTGCGGTGTCTAGCGACAGCGATGTTGTGCGCAAGGTGGTGATGCGGTTGACGCCTGCTGTGCTGGCGATGGCCTGGGTGAATGCGGGCGTGAAAAATACCGTGTCCCCCGCTTGTGATGCGGTTGAGGGAGCAGCGGTGCGGACATAAAGATCTGCAGGCAACACGACATCAAGCCAGTGTGTGACCGAATCCCTGAAACTGGCGACCATCACGGTCAGTGCCACTGCCAGGCTGAGTGATGCCACGACGCCGCTCACGGCCACCGCTGCACTTTCACGCACGCGGCGCGCCCGCTCGACTGCCAGCATGGGCAGCAGGCGACCCGCGACACGCGGGCTGAGCCAGTCATACAGCAGCGCGATCAGCCTGGGCAGGGCGGTGATGCCGCCAACCAGCAAAAATGCAACCGATGCATAGGCTCCCAATGGAATACCCTGCACGGGCGGCAACAGGGCCAGTAGCCCCCCCGCTGCAATCAGCAGCAAGCTCAACCAGTGGCGCTGCCCTCGATGCGAGTTGCTGCCGAGGCCTTTCAGTGTTTGGGCCGGTGGCAGCATCTGCGCAGCGCGTGCGGGCCACCACCCGCCTGACAATGCTGCAGCCACCCCGAGTGCGCCATAAATGGCGGCAGCCGCGCCGCTCCACTGCAGCTCAGGCGATACGCCGGCAAAGTAGCCGCCTCCCAGGTCTCCGCCCAGCAGCCTGAGCGCCAGGGCTGCCAGGCCCGTGCCCAGTGCGATTCCTGCGATGCTTCCCGCCAGCCCCAGCAACGCCGATTCGGCCAGCACCAGCATCAAGCGCTCACGGCCGGTCAGGCCCAGTACGCCCAGCAGCGCGAACTGCTGGGCGCGTTTTGCAACGCTGAGCGCCAGCACCGAAAACACCAGGAAAGCGCCTGTGAACAGCGCGACCAGCGCCAGCACGGTCAGGTTGACGCGATAGGCGCGCGACAGGTTGCTGACGCGCGCTGCAGCATCACCCGGCTCTGAGACAAGGACCGTAGCCGGCAGTTTTAAAGAGCGCAGGAATGCCGCGCGGTCGGTCCCGGCCTGCAGGCGGATATCTATGCGTGATAGCTGGCCCTGCCTGCCAAATAACTCCTGCGCTGCGCCTATGTCCATCACGGCAAGTGGCGGGCCTCCCGCACTGACAGTGCCTGCCGTTTCGACCTTCAGCAATTGAAGCCCGCTTTGCAACTGGAAGCTGCCCTGAGAAAAGCTCTGACGCGCAGCAGGATTGAGGAAAACCACTCCCGGTGAGAATAGCGAGAAGCGTCCTGCATCTGCTGCGGGCACAGGCATCAAGGCTGGTGTGAGTTGGGCCGCCACCAGCGCATCCAGTCCGGCGACGCGCAAGGCGATACGTTTGCCGGAGCGGTCTGACGCATAGCTCGTCAGTTCCAGCACAGGACTGGCGATGGCGATCTGCGGGTTGGATGCGACGGCAGCAAAAAGGGCTTCATCAAAAGTGCCCTGTGTGGCCCGGAGTTCCAGGTCCGGCTGGCCGTTGACGGAACGGACTGCCTGCGAGAACTCGTTCAGCGCAGATGCATTGATCAGGTGTACGGAAAACGCCAGAGCCACGCCAAGCATTACAGCCGCAATCGCGGCGAAGTTACGCCACGGATGGTGTAGCAGTTCCCGGCGAGAGAAACCCCGCAGCAAGGCAGCAAGTGTGTCTGTGCGCGATATCGCAGGTTCAGGTGCCGATGCCATCGCTGTTCAGGTAAAGCGTGCGGTCGGCACGTGCGGCCGCTGCTGCCGAATGTGTGACCAGCACCAGCGATGCGCCGTGCTCGCGGGTTTGGGCCATCAGCGCATCCATGACGATGTTTGCCGTTGCCGGGTCCAGGTTTCCGGTGGGCTCATCAGCCAGCAGCAGCGCCGGCCTGTGCACCAGCGCGCGTGCTATTGCCACACGCTGCAATTGGCCGCCGCTCAGTTGCTGCGGAAGGCGCGCGCCCAGCCCGGACAGGCCCACTGCATCAAGCATGGCCTGCACCCGCGCTTCATCGGGCTGACCCAGCAGCAATAACGGCAATGCAACGTTTTGCGAGACATCCAGGTGCGGCAGAACGTGAAAGGCCTGGAACACAAAGCCGACATGCCGGCGCCGCAACAGTGCGCGCTGGTCATCGGTCAGTGTTGCTAGGTCCATGCCCTGCAAGGTGACACTGCCTTCATCCCATGTATCAAGCCCGGCCATGCAATTGAGCAGCATGGATTTGCCGACACCCGACTCACCGACGATGGCCACAAATTCACCCGGCGCCACATCCAGCGATACCTTGCTGAAGACCGGAGTCACCGCATAACGTTTGCCGAGGTTGCGAAGCGAGAGTGTCATGGGTGCAGAACTTTCACGGCAGCAAGGACCTGTTCCAGCGCATCCGGTGCATCGCAGTGAATGATGTGTCGCTCAGGCATGGACCGCAACCAGGTGATCTGCCGTTTGGCGAGCTGGCGTGTTGCGAAGATTCCCTTGTCGCGCAATTCGTTCATTGGTGACAAACCATCGAGGGCTTCCCAGGCCTGGCGATAGCCAACGCAGCGCATCGAGGGCAAATCAGGGGTCAGGTCGCCTCGTGCGCGCAGGCTTCGGACTTCGTCGATAAAACCTGCGGACAGCATGGCATCAAAACGTGTTGCGATGCGATCATGCAGCCAGCCCCGGTCAAGCGGCTCGAGGGAGATGAGGGCCGGTATCTGGCGTTCGCCGTCCGGGGTCGCAGCCTTTGCCGCGCTACGCTGGTGAAAGGAAGACAGCGGTCGCCCCGAAAGCCGGTAGACCTCCAGCGCCCGCGAAATACGCTGCGAATCGCGGGGCTCCAGCCGCGCGGCCGTGGCCGGGTCTATCTGGGCCAGTGCCGCATGCAGTGCCGGCCAGCCTTTGTCGGCGGCTTCGGACGCAATGGCGGCGCGTACCGCAGCGTCTGCTTTGGGCATGTCGTCGAGGCCCTCAAGCAGCGCCTTGAAATAAAGCATGGTTCCACCGACCAGCAGCGGCAGCTTTCCGCGTGCAGTGATGCCAACGATCAGGTCCTGCGCATCGGCGACAAACTCTGCCGCGCTGTAGGCATTCAGCGGATCGCGGATGTTGATCAGGTGATGCTGCACGGCCGCCAGTTCGGCCGCATCCGGCTTGGCGGTGCCGATGTCCATTTCGCGGTACACCAGTGCCGAATCGACGCTGATGATCTCCACCGGATAAAGCTGTGCGATGGCAAGCGCGGCCGCTGTCTTTCCGGCCGCCGTAGGGCCGGCCAGACAGAGGCATGTGGGTGCCTCAGCGTCTTTTTGTTTCATGCAGGGGGTCTCCATACTTCTGCACGACTGTCCATGCCGCCAACGCCAGCAATGCAGTCCAGAACCAGATGCCATTCGCCATAGGGACAACGGTTCCGTCCATGTGGGCTCCCATCCACCCGCCCATGGCAAACGCTACTGCCATCATCAGGAAGCCATTCAACGCCGACGCCGTCCCTGCCGCTTGTGGAAAAGGGCCGACGGCGCCACTTTGGCTACAGGGCTGGTGGATGCCGTGACCCATCATAAAAATGAAGTGAGGCACCATGACAGCCCAAACGGTGTTGACGCCCGCCCATGCCAGCAGGCCCATGGCGGTGCCGCCGGTGATGCTCAAACCCCCGGCGATGGCAACGGATCTTCGGACTCCGAAACGCGGCAGCAAGCGCCTGCAGATCATCGTACCGAAGATGTAGAAGACGGATGAAAAAAGCAGGACCAGGCCATACTGGGCGGCGCTCAGCTTCAGGATGTCTATGAACACAAATGAAGACCCTGCAATAAACGTGAACATGGTGCCGTAGGAGGCCATGGAGATTGCCGAATAAGCCAGGAATACCGGGTTGCGCAGGATCATCAGCCAGGTCCTCGCCAGGCCGGCGGGATCGAGGGCTCGCGGATTTTTGCTGGGCAATGACTCCTTGAAGCGCCACACAACGATCCACAGGCAGCAGGCGCCGAATACGACAAGCATCGCCACGGTTGCGCGCCAGCCGAACAGCCCCGCTATCAGGCCCCCTAGCGCAGGGCAGATGCCGGCAATGATGCCCAGGCCAGTGAGTGCCCGTGACATGACCCTGGCGCCATCGACCGGCATGTAGAGGTCACGGACTATGGCGCGTGCACACATGGCGACTGCACCCATGGCAGCGCCCTGCACCATGCGCCAGCCTATGAGCTGAGCCATGGATGGCGCGAGCGCACTGCCAATCGACGCCAGCGTGTAGGCCGCCAAGCCCCAGAGCAGGATCGGCCTGCGACCAAAGCGGTCGGATAGCGGACCCCAGATCAGTTGTGAGATACCAAATGCCAGCAGCAATCCGCTGAGCGTCAATTGCGCCTGCGACATGGATGCTCCAAAACCCGCCGTCAGCGCGGGCAATGCCGGCAGGTAGAGGTCTGTCGTGATGCTTTGCAGACCCAGCAGCATGGACAGCACCACAACCACCAGCCCCGGTGACATGGCGGGCTTTGGGACGGTAGACGTAGACGCGGCGGCGGAGGCGGGAAAATTTGGAGGCGTCGCAGGCATCAGTCTGAGGGTAGCAGATTGACCGCGCTGGCCTGCTCTCAGGGTTTGTTTGCCTGCATTCGCCCAAGAGGCCGTCTACTTCAGCGCAAACAGCCGCTCCAGCGCCTCGCGGTACTGCGGCTGGCCGATCTGGTTGGTGTTATGGTGCGAACCGCCCTCGACCAGCACAAAGAGCTTTGGCTCGGCTGCGGCTTCATACAGCTTGCGGCCCAGGTCGGGCAGTATCAGGTTGTCTTCCCCGCCGTGTACCACCAGCAGCGGCGAGCCTATCTTGTCGACCTTGTTCACCGCCTCAAAGCGTTGTGTGATCAAAAGCGATACCGGCATCCAGCCCCAGCGTGAACTGGCCACCACGTCGGCAATCGAGGTAAAAGTGCCTTCGACGATGGTCCCGCTTTCGTCCGTGACCTGCGTTGCCAGGTTGATGGCAATTGGCCCACCCAGTGAGTGGCCGAAGATATAGCGCTGCCTGTCAGGATATTGTCTGGCCATCCAGTCCCAGGCGGCACGGGCGTCTTCATAGGCTGACGCTTCCGAGGGCAGCTCGTTGGTGCTTTTGCCGAAGCCGCGGTAGTCGATGGCCAATACTGAAAAGCCGAGTTCCTGCATGCGGCGTATGCGCGGCGCCGAACCGGTGACGTTGTAGCGTGCACCATGCAGATACAGCATGACCGGTGATTTTCCGGTGGCGGGCTTGTCTGCTGCCAGCCAGAGGCCATGCAGGCGCACGGGGTAGTCATCGCCGCCGGTCAAGGTACCTTTTTTGGCGGGGTAGTCTATCCAGACCTCATCCATGCCTTCGGCAGCGGCCAGGCCGCCGCTCCAGGTGCGGTCGCTGGGCTGGAATATCCAGGCCCGCTGTTTTTCGTCAAGCGCGGCGCAACCCGCAAGCAGGCTCAAGGTTGCCAGGATAGCGAGGAGTGTGCGCCAGACCTTCATGAAAGTAACTGAGTAGGCCGGAGGTACAAAGTTCAGTTTCGGTCAATTGCCATCCTGCGGGTCCGGGCGTTAGCAGATGGCGCGGTTGTCAGTTCCCTGACCCCCGCTGCCTGCGCTCAGGTCACGCCCTGGGCGAGCATGGCATCCGCTACTTTTACAAAACCGGCAATATTTGCACCGTTGACATAACTGACCTTGCCACCGGCATCCCTGCCGTAGTGGAGGCAGGCTGCATGGATGCCCTGCATGATCTGCAGCAGCCGGGCGTCCACCTCGTCACGTGTCCAGGACAGGCGGGCCGCGTTCTGGCTCATCTCCAGTCCGGAGGTTGCGACGCCGCCCGCGTTGCTGGCCTTGCCGGGGGCGTACAGCACGCCGGCCGCCTCGAAAGCGTTCGCTGCCTCGATGGTCGACGGCATGTTGGCGCCTTCTGCGACGCAGATGACGCCGTTGCCAATCAGGGTGGCAGCATCCTTGGCATCCAGTTCGTTTTGGGTCGCGCAGGGCAGAGCCACGTCAACGGGTATTTGCCATGGACGTACACCAGCCTCAAACCGGGCGCCCACACGCCGTGCATATTCATCCACGCGGCCATACAGGTGGTTTTTGACCTCCATAAGCACAGCCAGCTTCTCAGGGGTGAAGCCTTCCTCGTCGATAACGGTCCCGCTGGAGTCGGAAGCCGTGATGACCCGGGCACCCAGTGCCATGGCCTTTTCAATGCTGTACTGGGCCACATTGCCGGAGCCCGAGACACTGACGCGCATGCCATCCAGGGACCGTCCGGCAGTTTCAAGCATGGATTGCGCAAAGTAGACGGTGCCGTACCCAGTGGCCTCCGGGCGGATGAGCGAGCCACCAAACGCCAGGCCTTTGCCGGTGAACACGCAATCCGCGCGGTTGGTGAGTTTTTTGACCATCCCGGCCATGAAGCCCACTTCGCGACCACCGACGCCAATGTCACCGGCAGGCACATCGGTGTCGGCGCCAATGTGGCGGAACAACTCTGTCGCGAAGGCCTGGCAAAACCGCATGACCTCCCCCTGACTTTTTCCTTTGGGGTCGAAGTCCGAACCGCCTTTACCGCCGCCCATGGGCAAGGTCGTCAGGGCATTTTTCAGCGTTTGCTCAAACGCCAGGAATTTCAGCACCGATAGGTTCACCGATGGGTGAAACCGCAGGCCACCCTTGTACGGCCCGATGGCCAGGCTGTGCTGGATGCGAAATCCGCGGTTGACCTGCACCTGGCCATGGTCGTCCATCCAGGACACCCGGAAGATGATGATCCGCTCGGGTTCGACCAGCCGTTCCATCAGGCTTTGAACGGCGTATTTGGGATGTTGCTGGATGTAGGGCCAGAGGCTGACTGCGACCTCCGTGACGGCCTGGAGATATTCGGTCTGGCCGGGATTTCGCTCGGCCAGGGTGGCCAGAAAGCCGTCAATAGTTTGTTTTTTCATTTTCCGTTCTGTTTTGGTGCATCAATCATGCGAACAGGTAATTTTGCAATAAAAAAACGGCATAAAGAGGTGTGGGCTTATTCTGAAGATTATTTACGCATCCTTTTGGTGCGAAATTCTATTTTTGCCTGCCTGTTGCCTGGTGAGCGGCAAGGGCAAGGCTGTGAAAGATGCAGGGCAAAACCGGCGCAGTACCGTGCAATCTGCCCGTGGCAGGCCGGACCTGCAAGGATGTGGGGTGTATCGAAATGAGCGCAGGTCTTAGCGTCCGCGCATGAAAAGAGCGTCCAGCTCGCGAATGCTGACCTGCC
Source organism: Pseudomonadota bacterium (assembly GCA_040388075.1). Classification (GTDB taxonomy): domain Bacteria; phylum Pseudomonadota; class Gammaproteobacteria; order Burkholderiales; family Burkholderiaceae_C; genus Polaromonas. The sequence goes on from JAZKCN010000005.1 coordinate 136,913, forward strand.
TCCATGTCGGCCTGCCGTGGTTGCACTGGTCGGAGCGTTCTGTAGCCTCCATCTGGCGCAGCAGGGCGTTCATCTCGTCAACGGTCAGTTTGCGATTGGCCCGCACTGCACCGTGGCAGGCCATGGTTGAGAGCAATTCATTCTGCGCACGCTGGATCACCGTACTCGCATCATGCTGGGCCAATTCCGCCAGTACGCTGCGGGCGAGTTCCACGGCGTCGCCTTGCGCCAAGCTGGTTGGCACAGCCCGCACAGCCAGGGTTTTGGGCGACAGCATGGTGATTTCGAGGCCCAGCGTCGCCAGCACCACCGCACTGCTTTCGGCGGTGGCCACTTCCTGCGGGCTGGCCGGAAAGCTGGCCGGTATCAGCAAGGGCTGGCTGGCGATACCTGAACCGGCACTTCCTGCGCTGTCCATCTGGCTTTTCAACCGTTCGTAAACAATCCGTTCATGGGCCGCATGCATGTCCACGATGACCAGGCCCTGGGTGTTTTCTGCCAGAACGTAGATGCCTTGCAGTTGCGCAATGGCGCGGCCAAGCGGCCATTCGCCCGGGGGCAACTCCGGGTTCTGCGGGAATGCCTGGCTGGTCGGGGATGTGGACTGCCAGGTGGACGAGGCGGGGGTGTCCACAGGCTCTGTGGAAGCGGCGGATGGCCACATGGCCTCGAAGTCTGAAGCCCGGTTGCCCGCGGGCGCCGAAAAATTCATGCCCGGTTGCGCCCAGCCGCCAGATGCAAATGGCCTGGCAGCGCCCGGTAAAAGGCCGCTGGCAGCGGGAAATGTCGATCCCGCTGCTTCACTGTCTGCTGTGACCTGACCGCTGGAGCGCGGTATCGCCAATGCGTTCTCGGTGCCGTGGCGCACCGCCTGGTGAACTTCGCGGCTGTCCCTGAAGCGCACCTCTATCTTGGTGGGATGGACATTCACATCGACCTTGGCAGGGTCTATCTCGACATACAGCGCATACACAGGCTGGCGATGGCCGTGCAGTACATCTTCGTAGGCGCTGCGTGCAGCGTGCGTCAACACCTTGTCGCGCACATACCGGCCATTGACATAGGAAAACTGCTGGTCCGCACGGGAGCGCGCTGCATCGGGTATGCCGGCCCGGCCCCAGATGCGAACGGCCGGCTGGCCATCGGGGCGCCGGGCGCTGCTTTCATAGTTCACGGGTACCGACTGTTTGACAAACTCGCTGCCAAGCACATCGGCCAGCCGCTGTTCATGCGCTGTTTCGCCTGTACAGGCGCGCCACTGCTCCACAAGTTTGCCTTCGTGCCAGATTGCAAAAGCCACGTCGGGCCGCACCAGCGCATGGCGGCGAACAGCTTCAATGCAGTGGGCCAGTTCGGTGGCATCGGTCTTCAGGAACTTGCGACGGGCCGGTGTCGCGTAAAAAAGCTCGCGCACTTCAACCGTGGTGCCGCGGCTGCGTGCAGCGGGTTTGATCTCACCCGTACGGCCGTCAAGCTGCCAGGCGTGTTCGGCGTTTTCGGTGCGCGACAGCAGGCTCATGTCGGCAATCGAATTGATCGCCGCCAGCGCCTCGCCGCGAAAACCCATGGTGCCGACGGACTCCAGGTCCTGAAGCGATGCAATCTTGCTGGTGGCGTGGCGCCTGAGGGCAATAGGCAACTCGGCGCGCGGGATGCCCTGACCATCATCTTCCACCAGGATAAGCCGCACACCGCCTGCCAGCAGGCGCACGGTGATGCTGGCGGCGCCGGCATCCAGCGCGTTGTCCACCAGTTCCCGCACGACGGAAGCAGGGCGTTCGACCACTTCACCGGCGGCAATCTGGCTGATCAGGTCGTCCGGCAGTTCCAGGATGGGGCGGCGTGTGGTGGAAAGGGCTGTCATTGCAGGGGATTTTAGGACCATGCACGCTTTGACCTGTCAAAATCACGGCCATGGAAATTGTGACCTACCTTATCGACTTCATCATCCACATCGACAAGCATCTGGAGGCTTTTGTCACCAGCTACGGTGTCTGGGTCTATGCGCTGCTGTTCCTGATTATTTTTGTCGAGACAGGCGTTGTTGTGATGCCGTTCCTGCCTGGTGATTCCCTGCTGTTTGTAGTGGGAGCGATGTGCGGCGTCGGGCTGCTGAGCTATCCGGCAGCAGTCGGGTTGTTATTCGTAGCCGCCGTGTTGGGCGACCAGTGCAATTATTCCGTGGGGCGCTACTTCGGGCCCAAGGTTTTCCAGTGGGAACAGTCACGCTATTTCAACAAGCGGGCGTTCGACCAGGCCCATGCGTTTTATGAGCGTTATGGCGGTATCACCATCATTGCGGCACGTTTTGCGCCTTTCCTGCGCACCTTCGCCCCATTTGTGGCGGGCGTGTCGGAGATGACGCGCAGCAAGTTCACCGCCTTCAATATCATCGGCGGCGCGGTGTGGGTGGGAGGCATTGTGACGGCCGGATATTTCTTCGGCAACGTGCCATGGGTCAAGGCCAATCTTGAAAAAATCATATGGGCCATGATTCTTGTGCCTGGGCTGCTGGTTATTTACGGAGCGTGGAGGGCAGGTCGCAAGCAGGCCAGCACTTCCTGAAACCTGAAAGTTTTCAGGCATAAAAAAGGCGGCAACCTCGAAAGGTGCCGCCTTTTGCGTTAACAGCAGTGAGCTGATCATCAACTCACCTTCGTTCGCGCCGGCTCAGCCAGCGGGAACAAGCCGTAGCGCAACTGGTGCGGTCAGCGTTTTTTGCCGACCTCGTTACCAACCACTGCACCGACTGCAGCGCCACCGATTGTGGCCAGCGGGCCGCCCAGCAGGACGTTGCCGGCTACACCGCCGACAACAGCGCCTACGCCAGTGCCGACTTGTGCATTGGTAGGGTTAGTGCCGCAACCGACCAGCGCGGACAGCGCAAGAACGGAAGCTGCTGCGGAAAGGATAAGACGTGATTTCATTTTTTAGCCCTCGTTGTGAGCCGTCCTGAATTTTCGGGACTAATGGCTCTTGTTTACTTGTATTGAAATTCTTCTGGAATCGCCGTTAAAAATATGGCGGGTTGCCCCGCCATATTTCTTTGAAGCCTGCTTAGCGCTTTTTGCCGACTTCGTTGCCGATCAGCGCACCGGCTGCTGCGCCGCCTACGGTGCCCAGCGTGCTGCCAAAGACAGCGTTACCCACCACACCACCAGCAACGGCGCCTACGCCGGTGCCGATCTGTGCATTGGTTGGATTCGTTCCGCAACCGACCACGGACAGTGCGAGTACAGAAGCTGCTGCAGTCATCAAGATTTTCGATTTCATAATGTTCACCTTTTCGTTAAGAGTTTCAGGCTCTTTCACTGCTGACATCCTGGTCCGCGACCTCGTGATGTGTTTGGCTCTGCCTGTGACTTCAATGTAGGTTGCCGCCGTTCAGTGACCTGTAGGAGAATATCGCCGCGAACTGTCGGTCCTGTGTGTTCAATTGCAACAGTTGTGCAGTGCTTCACACGTATTGGCTGATCGCGGTCAGGACGCGCACGATGCGCAGGTTGTGCAGGTTGTGCAGACGCTAGAGTTGCCTGTTACGTGCCAGTGGCGGGTTGCGTGCGAAGTAACGGCTTATGCCGCGCATCAGTGCATCTGCGAGTTGCACCTGGTAGTCTTCGCTGCGCAGCTTGGCCTCTTCATCAGGGTTGCTGATGAAGGCAGTCTCTACCAGCACGCTCGGAATGTCGGGCGCCTTCAGCACTGCAAAGCCGGCCTGCTCAACCTTCGCCTTATGCAGCTTGCCGACGTTGCCTATTTCGCCGAGCATCGCGGTGCCCAGCTTGAGGCTGTCGTTGATCTGCGCCGTGGTGCTCATGTCCAGCAACGCTTTTTGTACCTGTGCGTCCTTGGCCTTGACGTTGACGCCGCCGACGAGGTCGGCCGAGTTTTCCTTGTTGGCCATCCAGCGCGCTGCGCTGCTCGATGCACCCTTGTCGCTCAATGCAAACACGCTGGCACCTTGCGGGCGTTCGGTGAAGAATGCATCGGCATGGATGCTGATGAAAAGATCGGCCTGCACCTTGCGCGCTTTCTGCACACGGATATGCAGCGGCACAAAAAAATCGGCATCACGCGTCAGGTAGGCGCGCATGTTGGGCTGCTGGTTGATGCGGTCGCGCAGCCGGTAGGCAATCTGCAGCACCACGTCTTTTTCGCGCGTACCACCGGGGCCGATGGCACCGGGATCTTCACCACCGTGGCCCGGGTCCAGCGCAACAATGACGAGGCGGTCGGTCTTGCCCTGTATCGTCGTGGCACTGTCAACCGGGGGGCGAATGGCGGCTGGTGCAGGCGCCGGTTTCGCTGATGGCTGCTGCGGTGTCGTTTGCGGCCTGCCGGCCTGCTGTGCGATCAGGTCACCTAGCGGATCACGAACCGGTGCCGGGGCAGCAGCCTGGGGTGTCGATTTGTCGGCCAGCTTTTCTGCAATCAGCGCTTCCAGCGGGTCGGCCGCCTGCGCGGGGTAGAGGTCGCAGACCAGCCGGTACTGGTAGGCCGCAACTGGTGGCAATGTAAATACCTGCGGCAAGATGGCGCGCTTCAGGTCTATCACCAGTCGCACCACACCGGGAGCGTTCTGGCCGACACGTATGCCCTGGATGTTGGGGTCATCGGACTTGACCTTGGCCACCAGCTCGCGCAGCGCGGGTATCAGGTCTATGCCTTCGATGTCGATGGCAAGCCGCGGCGGTTCGGCTACAAAAAACTGTTTTGTTTTTATCTCGCCGTCGGATTCAATCGTCAGCCGGGTGTAGTCTTTCGAAGGCCAGACCCGCACCGCCACTATGCTGGCGCCGTGGGCGATGTGCTGCACGCCGAGTGTCAGCACCACACTGCCGAGCTGCAATGCCCGGCGGCGCGAGATGGTTGTATCAGGCTGCTTCTTCATGCGATCAGTGTCGCACCTGCGGGCGTGTTGGCTGTCAGCATGACAGCGCGTGTGTCATCGGGCAACAGTTCGATGGCCAGTAGCAGGTCGGGGGGCGGCAGGTGTTCACCTGCTTTCTCTGGCCACTCGACCAGCTTGAGTCCGGCGCTACCGAAGATGTCGCGAAAACCGGCTTCTTCCCATTCGTCCGGATCATTGAAACGATAAAAATCAAAGTGCCAGATATCCATTTGCGGCAGGCTGTAGGGTTCGACAACTGCATAGGTCGGGCTCTTGATACGGCCCTGCACGCCCAGCGCCGTCAGCAGGTGCCGCACAAAGGTGGTCTTGCCGGCGCCCAAGTCGCCGTGCAGCTCAACCAGTGCGTTGCAGATGGCCGGCTGCGCCGCCAGCGACGCGGCGAATGCCTGCGTGGCTGCCTCATCCTTCCAGGCAATCCTTTTTACAATCGGCAAGTGGGTGTCAACAGTCATCAGGGCAATCAGCAACTCGTCAATCAGATACAGGACTGGGCGCGCGAGCTTGGATTCTCGCAAATCGGCATTGCAGATGTTGATCTGTCTTCTGCTGAAGCCGGATTATCGGCCTGGCTCGCCGCAGGCTTTCATGGCGACATGCATTACATGGCCTCGCATGGCCTGAAAAGGGCCAGGCCTGCTGAGTTGGTGCCCGGCACCGTCAGCGTCATCACGGCACGTATGGACTACCTGCCGGCCTCTACTCCAAGCTCCACACCCACCGATGCCGGCCAGTGGCAGGCCATTGAATTCAGCCGGCTGGAGCGGCCGGCCGAAGCCATTGTCTCCGTCTACGCACGTGGCCGCGACTACCACAAGGTGATGCGCAACCGCCTGCAAAAACTGTCCGAACGCATCTCCGGCCATGTCGGGCGGCTTGGTCACCGGGCCTTCACCGATTCGGCGCCGGTGCTGGAAGCAGAGCTGGCTGCACGATCGGGCCAGGGCTGGCGCGGCAAGCACACCTTGCTGCTCAACCGGGAGGCCGGCTCCATGTTTTTTCTTGGCGAGATCTATGTGGACCTTGCCCTGCCTGCCAGCGAGTCTGTCGCGCCGCATTGCGGTAGCTGCAGCGCCTGTATCGATGTCTGCCCCACGCAGGCCATCGTTGCGCCGCACAAGCTTGATGCGCGGCGCTGCATCTCTTACCTGACGATAGAGCACGATGGCGCCATTCCGGTTGAGCTGCGGGCTCTGATGGGCAACCGCATTTACGGCTGCGACGATTGCCAGCTGGTCTGCCCCTGGAACAAGTTTGCACGGCGCAGTGCCTTGCCCGACTTCGATGAACGCGAAGGCCTGACAGGGCAGCAACTGACAACGCTGTTTGCGTGGACAGAGCCGCAATTTCTTCACTTCACCGAAGGCAGCGCCATTCGCCGCATAGGCCATCAGCGCTGGCAGCGTAATATCGCCGTGGCGATGGGCAACGCGCTGGCCCGCCTGGATGCGCAGCAGGGGGCAGGCATGCGCCAGGCGCTGCAGGCGGCGTACGCTGGGGCCGGGGAAGTGGTGCGGGAACATATCGAATGGGCGCTGGCAGCATCGACCGAACCAATTTGAAGAATACCTGACGCTACTTATTTGATAGCAATTGGCGCTAGTCCATATTGGGTTTCAAGCACTTTTGGCAGTTAAAAAAGCCTGTTTTTGGCCATTTTTGATCGTTTTTGTCACCAAAACCCATCCAGAGCAGGTTTGGGGCACCCTGAAAACAGCTGTAATAGCTAAAATAGCTGTTTTAGCGAAAGGACGCGCATGACAACCGTTTCAGCCCTGGAAGCCAAGAACCGTCTTGGCCAGATCCTCGATGCCGCGCAACGCGAGCCCGTCACCATTACCCGGCATGGCCGGCCTTACGTGGTGGTGATTGCCGTGGATGACTATGAGGCGCTGCTGGCAGGCAGCCCGGAAAAGGAATCCGGCTCCAGAAGAAAGACCAGACCGCTTCCCTGAGCGGACCGCCGGGCCTGGGTTCAGCGCAGTATGCCCAGCGCAAACGGCAGGCTGACCACGCCCAGCATGGTCGACAGTGTCACCAGTCCCGCCACATAACCGCCGTTGTAGCCCATACGTGCCGCCAGCACATAGGCGCTGGACGAGGTCGGCAGTGCAGAGAAAGCCAGCAGTATGGTGGTCTGTATCGTCGACAGGCCCAGCAGCCTGGCCAGCCCGCATGCCAGCAAGGGCAGCAGCAGGTGCTTGATGGACAGGACCGCAACGGTCAGTGTTTTTGATTGCAGCAGGTGGGCGAATTGCAGCCCGGCACCGGCAGCCATCAGGCCCAGCGCCAGCGAGGCAGCGCCTATGCGCGATACCGTCGGCTCAAGCCACACCGGCAATGTAAAACCCAGCAGGTTGGCGACCAGGCCGCTGGCCGTGGCAATGATCAGCGGGTTGCGTACCAGCTCGCCGGCAAAACCCTTTTGTGCGTGCCTGGCCATCGGCCACACAGCCGCCACATTAAACAGCGGCACACAGACACCGATCAGCACCGCGATCAATTGAAGGCCCTGGCTGCCGGCCAGCCGGTCTGCAATCGCCAATGCGATAAAGGAGTTGAAGCGAAAGGCGATCTGCGCGCTGGCGGCATGCTCGCGTTTGTCGATGCGTTTGCCGACCCCGGGCAGGTAGGGTATGCCGTAAGACATTGCGATGCCGCAGACGCCGAGCAGCAGGCCCGCACTGATCAGGCTGGAGGTTGCGGCCAGGTCCAGCGGGGTCTTGATGATGGACTGGAACAGCAGCACCGGGAACAGGAAGAAATACACCAGGCTTTCAACCTGTGCCCAGACCGGCCTGCCGAGGGCGGTGTAGCGGCAGACCAGGTAGCCGCAGACGATCAGCGAGAAGTCCGGGAAAAGGAGTTGGGCGTAATTCACGCCGCTGAGGTTAACCCCAAACCGGCAGGCTGCCCGTATGCAGAAACCACAGCGGGGCTGGCTTACCATGGAGGCCGTTTTTTACCTGAGACACCATGCAAGGCGAGCGTCAATGATGATGGGCAACCCGGAAGACCTGCAACTGCTGCTGGTGCGCGAGATGCCTTTTGGCAAATACAAGGGTCGCAAGATCGCGGACCTGCCGGGCCACTACCTGAACTGGTTTGCCCGCGAGGGTTTCCCCAAGGGCGAGATCGGGAGCCTGCTGGCCCTGATGCAGGAAATCGACAGCAACGGACTGAAGTCCTTGCTCGACCCACTCCGGCAGCGCCCATAAAAAAAGCACCGCAGTTGTACGGTGCTTTTTGTCCGTGCGGTCTGGCCGCGCGGTGCTTATTTTTTCATGGCGTCAGGTTTGGCCATGGCGTCCTTGCCCATGGCTTCCTTTTTCTTCATGTCATCTTTTTTCATGGCCATCTTGTCGCTCTTCATCGCGTCTTTTTTCATGCCGTCTTTAGCCATTGCATCAGGCTTGGCCATGGCATCCTTGCCCATGGCATCTTTTTTCATGGCGTCCTGAGCCATGGCGCTGGCGCCGGCCAGCAGCATGCAGGCGGAGACGAGGGTTGCGGTGATTTTGTTCATGCTGGATTCCTTGTGAAAATGTGGATTGGTCAGTCGTTTAAAAAATGGCGCGGGCCGGGGCCGTTGCCGTTGCTGGGAGCAGCTGACAGCAGGGCTATTCAGCTGCCCCCAAACCAGTTGTAGCCCTGGTCTTCCCAGTAGCCGCCAGGGTAGGTGTTGGTGACAAAAATCGCCTGGATATGTTTCGGGTTCTTGTAGCCCAGCTTGGTGGGCATACGCAGCTTCATCGGGAAGCCGTACTTTGGCGGCAGCACCTGACCGTCATAGGTCAGTGCCAGCAGGGTTTGCGGGTGCAGCGCCGTCGGCATGTCTATGCTGGTGAAGTAGTCGTCCGCACACTTGAAGCCGACATATTTGGCGGTGGTATCCGCACCAATCAGTTTCAGGAAACTGGCAAAGGGCACGCCACCCCATTTGCCGATGGCGCTCCAGCCCTCGACACAGATGTGGCGCGTGACCTGGTCTTCCTGGGGCATCGCACGCAGTTCGGGCAGCGTCCATTTCTTTTTGTTGGTGACCATGCCGGCCACTTCGAGTTCGTAGTCTTCTTCATCGACCTCGACAACCTCAGACTCCGAATAAAAGGCGTTGAAGGGGAAGGGCCGCGTGATCATCGAGTCGGGGTAGGTAGGTGCGAGGCGGGTCGGATCGAACAGGAGGCCCTGAACCTTGTCGTTGACGCGCGAGATCTTCGTCAGTGCGTTGGTAATGCCCTCGCTCTCGTCGAGCATGCACCCGGTGAGCATGGACAGCCCGCCAAGGGTGAGGGCGCCGCGCAGGAAGTTGCGGCGCTGTGACGTGAGCCTGTTGGCAATGCTGATGCGATCAACTGCTTCTTTCAGGACAGCGTCGCGGTCGATGTCGAGCTTGCGGGCTTGCTGGATTTTCATGGTGTGTATTCCGGGTGTTCTTTTTTGATGGCTGCCTAGCGGCCGCGAATCATGTGCAGCAGGGTTTTGGGTACCAGTGCCACCATGACCAGGTGAACCACGATGAAAGCGCTGAGCAGGGCCATCGCAAAAAAGTGCACCAGGCGGGCGCCCTCGTAGCCGCCCATCAGTTCGCGCAGGATGGGAAACTGCACTGACTTCCAGAGCACCAGCCCGGAGAGGATCAGCACGGTGATGGCAACCATCACAAAAAGGTAGGAGGCCTTTTGCACAGCGTTGTATTTTTTCGGGTCGTCATGCGACAGCTTGCCTTTCAGTGCGGCCAGGATGTCCGAGAAGATGGCTTTTGGGGTTAGCGGAAAGAACTTCTGAAAAAGGCGCTTGGTGATGACGTTGAAGACCAGATAACCGATGCCATTAAAAAACAGCAGCCACATCGCGGCAAAGTGCCACTGGATGGCGCCGCCCAGCCAGCCGCCGAGCGTGATCTCTTTGGGAATGGAAAAACCCAGGAAGGCGGTAGCGTTGTAGATCTGCCAGCCGCTCATGATGAGCACGATGACCGCAATCGCATTGAGCCAGTGCATGATGCGCAGCCATGCAGGAAAGATCAGGCTTTTGGGTCGATTCAGTGTGAGGTCGGTCATGGCGATGTCCTGTTGTGTCTTGTTGTTGCGGTTTTGTCGGCGTGGCTCGCCGGGTCTTACAGCTGCTTTCTATTTTTTTGGGGATAAAGTGCGTGCGAACCCGTGATTCGAGACGTTTCAAGGGTTTACCCCTGAGGCTTGGTTCCTCTTGACCCTCGCAGCACTAAAGGGCTTCAGATACATGTACCGCTACCGAAGGCTGATAGCCGTGGCCGGTTTCCTGCTTGTCCTGTTGGTGGTTTTCCAGCTGTCAGGGCTCAGGGACAACCTCAGCCTGGCTTACCTGCACCAGAAATTCCTGGACAACGAATTCACCGGGCTGCTGATTTTTGTGGCGCTGTTTGCGCTGGGTAACCTGATCCAGATACCCGGTGCCGTGTTCCTGGCCGCCGCCGTGCTGGCTTTGGGCGAGGTGCGGGGCGGTGTTGCCACCTATATTGCCGCCGTCATTTCCTGCGTGCTGACCTTCTGGCTGATACGCGTGATGGGTGGCAACGCCTTGCGTGATCTTGACGGCAAATGGCCACGCCGCCTGCTGGCGGGTCTGGACGCACACCCAGTCAAGAGCGTGGCGATGCTGCGCCTGCTGCTGCAAACCGTGCCCGCGCTGAACTATGCGCTGGCCCTGTCAGGCGTGAAATTTCGCAATTACCTGATCGGCACGCTGATAGGCCTGCCACTGCCTATCGCGCTGTACTGCATATTTTTTGACTACCTCGCCCGCTCGCTTCACATCCCGGGTTACTAGTCTTCATTAGGCGCCAGTTGGTTTGTGTAGAGCCATGCCCATCAGCCTCTTCGCAAGCAGGGGCCGCGGGACTGGCTCTGCCAGACCGCAGGCGCAGCGGCCCCCTCGGGGGGCAGGGAGCTACACGCAGTGAGTGACCGTGGGGGCTACGTCCTGAGGTTTTTGTTGAAAAATTCCAGGGTGCGGCCCCAGGCCAGTTTGGCGGCAGCGGCGTCAAAGCGTGGCGTGGTGTCGTTGTTGAAACCGTGCTGGGTGCCGGGGTACTGAAAAGCGGTGTGCGGCACATTGGCCGCCTTCAGCGCCGCTTCATAGGCCGGCCAAGCGGCGTTTATGCGCTCATCAACCGCCGCGAAATGCAGTTGCAGCGGCGTCTTGACTTTTGCTGCTTCTGCGGGTGCAGGCTGGTTGCCGTAAAAAGGCACACCGGCGTTCAGCTCGGGCATGCGTACCGACAGCAGGTGGACCATGCCGCCGCCGTAACAAAAGCCGACGGCGCCTATCTTGCCGTTGGACTCGGGCCGGTTCTTCAGGAAGTTGGCACCGGCAACGAAGTCTTCCAGCGCCTTCTTCTGGTCCAGTTTGGCGAACTGCTCACGTGCCTTGTCCTCGTCGCCCGGATAGCCGCCCAGAGGAGTCAGCGCGTCGGGTGCAAAGGCCACAAAATTGTCCAGCGCCAGCCGGCGTGTGATGTCTTCAATGTGTGGGTTCAGGCCACGGTTTTCGTGGATCACCAGCACTGTTGGCAGCTTGCCGCTCATGCTGGCAGGCATGGCAAGGTAGCCCTTCATGGTGCCGTTGCCGGCAGTCGACGGGTATTCCACCATCTGCGCCTTGATGCGTTTGTCGTCCCTGGGTATGACCTGGCCGCGCGCAAAGTCCGGGCTCAGGGCAGCCAGCAGGCCGACCGCAGTCATGCCGCCTACCGCAAATTTCTGCGCACGATCAAGGAAGCCGCGCCTGTCTATCGTGCCGTGCACATAGGCATCAAAAAGGATGAGGAGTTCCTGATCAAAATCCTGGGCGGTTTTCAACTGCATCGTGCGCTCCTTGACGGGTGACTGGGTGGATGAAAAACCGCAGCATAACGCGACTTGCACCACACCGGCATTCACGTTTTCATCTGTCCTTGCCGGCTTGCCCGGTGCTATTGAAACCATAGCTGGTTGCGCACGCGTAACAGCGCGGGTGTGCGTTTGTTCTGCGGGCCGGGTTTTTTGCGCTCACTTCACACGATCTTTGCAACTACAGGTAACAGTCAGGCTGGCCCGGGTAACAAGTGTGGAAATAGCCCTCATGCGGCGTTTACCATCAACGGCGCTCCCCGGGTGCCGGCGGCCTGTATTCGCCGTTAATTTTATAAAAATGGAGTGAACCCGTGACCTTGACAAGCCTGCTGATGACAATCCTGGGGCTGCTTGTCGGTGCCGTTGCCGGCATTGGCCTGTATGCATGGTGGCTGCAAAAAAAGTCCGCAGAATCCCTGCGCCTGCCGGACAAATGGCCGCTCGCCTCAAGGGTGCTGGTCACCAACGAAGAATACGAAGTGCTGAAGTGGCTGCGTACTGCATTCAACGACCACATGGTAATGATCAAGCTGCCGGTGTTGCGGTTCACCATGCCCACTAACCCCGAACAGAACGGTGGCGGCAAACGCTGGCAGGAATTGCTTGGCGGCGTGTATTGCACTTTCACCATCTGTACCGGCAACGGCAACGTGGTCGGTTGTGTGGACGTACCCGGCAAGCGGGGCCTGAGCAAGTCCAATCGTGAAGTGAAGGAGTCGCTGCTGTCCGACTGCCGCATCCCGTACACGGTGGTGCGCAGCGCGGCATTGCCCACAAGCACGGCCATGCGTGCTGCCTTCCTGGGTGAGGTTGAAGTTGAAGACCAGCCCGAATACAAGCTGACCATGGGGGGTGACAGCAGCTTTTATGCAGAACTTGATGACTTCACCCGGCAAAAGCGTATTGCAGCCAAGGCCGCAGCGCTGAAAGAGTTGAACAAGGGCAATGAAGTCAAACCCTTGCCAAAGGCAGCGCCTGCGGGCTTCAACCCTGATGGCACCGGCGCCTTTGGCAGCAAGAAGCCCGAGCGCTTCCCCAGGCAATGGGAAGACTCTTTCATTGGCTCCGACGAGAGCCGGCCGGCCAAGCTCAGCTAGGCCTTCCATCGACCGGCCTGGCACGCGCGGCGCTGCCGCTTAACTCAGCGCCGCGTAATGGCTTTGAGATTTTTTTCCGCGATTTACGCGGCTCATGGTGTAAATTCATTGCTCTATCCGTCGTTCTGATGGGTGCGCGCTTCCCGGTTACCTTGCGTATATTTGCGCATCAGCAGTACGTCATCGTCTTTGTAGTCGCAGCCCCGGCTGTGCTGCATGCATCTTTCCACCTCCTTTTCTTGTAAAGGAAGCACCGCATGCCCCACAGTGTTTCGCTGATCAGCACCATTGCAGCAGGTCTCGGCCTGGCCCTCATCTTTGGTTTTATTGCCGCCAGACTGCGTTTGCCGGCGCTTGTTGGTTATTTGCTGGCCGGTGTGGTCATCGGGCCCTTTACCCCGGGTTTTGTGGCAGACGCCGCAATCGCCAGCCAGCTCGCCGAGATCGGCGTGATGCTGCTGATGTTTGGTGTGGGCCTGCATTTTTCGCTCGACGATTTGCTGGCTGTGCGCAAGATTGCGGTGCCGGGCGCCATCGTGCAAATGACAGTTGCCACCGCACTCGGGATGAGCCTGGCGCACTGGTGGGGCTGGAACATGGGCGGCGCACTGGTGTTTGGCCTGTCCCTGTCCGTCGCCAGTACAGTGGTTCTGCTGCGTGCGCTTGAAAGCCGCAACCTTCTGGACTCGACCAACGGGCGTATTGCGGTCGGATGGCTGGTGGTCGAAGACCTGGCGATGGTGCTCGTGCTGGTCTTGCTGCCGCCACTGGGCGGCTGGCTGTCCGGCAAGGCGGGGGCCGACATCAACTCGCTCTGGAAGACGCTGGGCGTCACCTTGCTGCAGGTGGGCGGTTTTGTCGCTCTGATGCTGGTCGTGGGGCGGCGCTTTTTCCCCTGGGTGCTGTGGCAGGTACAGCGCACCGGATCACGTGAACTTTTTACGCTCTGCGTGGTTGCGGCTGCCGTCAGCATTGCTTTTGGTGCCACGGCACTGTTTGGTGTGTCGTTTGCATTGGGCGCTTTTTTTGCCGGCATGGTGATGCGCGAATCCGAGTTTAGCCACCGTGCTGCAGAAGAGTCACTGCCGCTGCGTGATGCTTTTGCCGTGCTGTTCTTTGTCTCGGTCGGCATGCTGTTTGATCCGTGGGTGGTGGTTGAAAGGCCGCTGCAGGTGCTGGCGGTGGTCGGCATCATCGTGGTGGGCAAGTCGCTTGCGGCCGGACTGCTGGTGATGGCCTTCCGTTATCCGCTCAATACGTCGCTGACCGTATCGGCAAGCCTGGCGCAGATCGGCGAGTTCTCCTTTATCCTGGTCGGCCTGGGTGCCTCGCTGGGGCTGCTCCCGCCTGAGGGGCAAAGCCTGGTGCTGGCAGGCGCGCTGATTTCGATTGCCATGAATGAGCTGGTCTTCAAGGCGGTAGAGCCACTGCAGAAATGGATACTGGCCAAATCGCCGCTGGCACGCAAGCTGGAAGCACGTGACGACCCGACCGCCGAACTGCCCGCCACGACTGACCCCAAATACCTGGCCCACCACGTGGTGCTGGTCGGTTATGGCCGTGTGGGGCGGCGCATCGCCGAGGCGATGACCGGCAGACATATTCCTTTTGTAGTGGCCGAGCAAAACCGTGAAATGGTCGAACGCCTGCGTGCGCAAGGTGTGCCTGCGGTGTCAGGCGACGCGGCTGAACCGGACGTGTTGATACAGGCGCATATCGCGCAGGCCCGCATGCTGGTGATCGCCACGCCGGACACCCTTGATGTACGGCAGATGATTGCTACTGCCCGCGCGTTGAACCCCGGTATTGAGACCGTGGTGCGCACGCACAGTGAAGCAGAGGCCAAGCTGCTGCAGGGCGAGAACGCCGGCAAGGTGTTTCTGGGTGAGCAGGAGCTGGCGCTCTCGATGACCCGTCACGTGCTGGAACGCGTCGGGGCCTGAGCCTGCGCTTCAGGGCGTCAGCCCAGGACTGGCGTTTTGGGCTGGTAATCGCAGTAGGGGCTGACCGCGCATTCCCAGCAGCGCGGCAAACGTGCCACGCAAACGTAGCGGCCATGCAGTATCAGCCAGTGGTGCGCATCGACCAGGTATTCAGCGGGCACACGCTTGAGCAGTTGCATCTCCACCTGCAGCGGGTTTTTCCCCGGCGCCAGCCCGGTGCGGTTGCCGACACGAAAGATGTGTGTATCCACCGCCATCGTGGCTTCGCCGAAGGCGGAGTTCAACACCACGTTCGCCGTTTTGCGTCCCACACCCGGCAGGGCTTCCAGTTCCTCGCGGGTGCGCGGCACCCCGCCGCCGTGCTGTTCAACCAGCATGCGACAGGTTTCCATCAGGTGTCTGGCCTTGCTGTGATAAAGACCTATGGTCTTGATGTAGCCCTCCAGGCCTTCCAGCCCCAGGTCAAGAATGGCCTGCGGTGAATTGGCCACCGGAAACAGTTTGCGTGTTGCCTTGTTTACCCCCACGTCGGTCGCCTGCGCCGACAGCAGCACGGCCGTCAGCAGCTCAAACACACTGGTGTATTCCAGCTCGGTCAATGGTTCGGGGTTGGCGGCTTTGAGCGTGGCAAAAAACGGGATGATGGCGGCTGCTTTCATGCTGGCAGTGTAGAACGCAGCAAGGCACCGAAGCTAACAAACCGATTTGCAGCGCTCATCGAAGCAGGGCCTTCGCAAGCAGGGGCCGCGGGACTGGCTTTGCCAGACCGCAGGCGCAGCGCCCCCTCGGGGGGCAGCGGTTACGCGAAGCGAACAAGCGTGGGGGCTATTTTTTCTCGAAGTTGTAGGTCAGCAGCGTACTCAGCCGTACATTTTTTCGGGGGTTGTCGAACGATGCATCCAGCGGTTTCGATAACGCCACATCGACGGTGTAATACATGCCGTCCGACAATCTCGCGCCTACGCTGGCGGAAGTCAGGCGAGAGAAGGCAAGGGTGCCAGTGTGCACATAAACCCTGGCCCGTTCCAGCAGCAGATAGGGCTGTATCCGCTTGACGTAT
Organism: Pseudomonadota bacterium; assembly: GCA_040388075.1. Taxonomy (GTDB): domain Bacteria; phylum Pseudomonadota; class Gammaproteobacteria; order Burkholderiales; family Burkholderiaceae_C; genus Polaromonas. The sequence continues at coordinate 152,797 of JAZKCN010000005.1, forward strand.
GTCGTATCCACAGCAAAGACGCGATTGCCTTCCAGCCCCACACCCCAGCCGGAATCACCGGCAATCACCCCTGCGGTGTAGGCCCTGCCGAAGCGTGCACTTCCGTATGACACGCGCTCCGTGCTCGGTAGCGTGTCGGGGCTGTACTGCGTGTTCAGGCTCACCACCGTGCCCCATGTTTTGTCCCAGGTGTCGCGCTGGCCTGCATCGAGAACCAGCCGGGTGAAGTCCAGCTTTGCAGGGTTGACAGGCACCGCGCCGGCTGCATTGGTGCGTATGGAAGACGATGCGCCAAGGCCTTTCATCCCCTGCACCAGCCGGCCTGACAGGTTGCGGGACTGGCCCTCGCGCGCTGCGTTGTAGCTGCCCTGCGCATACACAGCCCTGACCCTGACGTCATCCGTCAGCACGGTGCCTGTGGCGAGGTTCGAATAGTCGTCGGCATTGTTGACCCCGTAGATGCCGCCACTGACAAAAAGGCTGCGGCTTTGGCCCAGTACCAGCGGATAACTCGCAGACAGTTCAGCGCGCTTGTAGGTGGTAAAGCGCCTGATAGCGGGCGGCGTCGACAGCTGCGCATCAGGATCACCGCGATAAGTCGAAATGTCGCCCTTGATGTTGAGGCCTTCGGTGCCCACCATCTGTGAATACGAGCCAGCCGCATACGACTCACCTTTCAAACCGCCCAGCAGTGCCGATGCACTCAGGCGGCTTCCCGGCGCCAGGGGATTGTTCAGCACCCCGGTCACCACGGCACGCAATCTTGATGACCGTATGTCGGTGCCCAGCGAGATGGAGTAGGGCTGGTGCGACACCTTCAGCACCAGTGCACCGGCGCCATCGGTATTGGCCGGCGGTGTGGCGGTGGCCTCGACCCGCACGCCGGGCAATTGCGCCATGATCTGTGTGTAACGCTCAAAGTTCTCGCGGCGCAAAGGTTTGTCCTGTGTGATGCGTGCTGCCAGTTCGCGTATCTTCGGCTCTGCCCCGCCGGCATCGCCTTCGATCTGTACGGTAGCCACATGCCCTTCGACTGCCACCACACGCACCACACCGCTTTCGAACGTCTGCTGCGGTATGAATACAAATGACAGCGCATACCCACGTTGCTGGTAGATGGCCGTGGCCTGCCTGGCTTTTTCAACCAGATCGGCGACGGTGGCAGGCTGGTTGGCCATAGGCTGGAACAGCGCTGCCACCTCTTCAAACGGAATGCTTTTGATGCCCTCGATGTCAAATCGTTGCGGCGTCACGGCCTGGCTGGGTCCTGCCGGTTGTGGCACCTGCGCACGGCCTATGCCCATGCGCGCGTTGCCGCGTTGAACGGGGCCGGATTGCGGCGCCGGCAACTGGTCTACCGGATTGCCTGCGCCCGGTGATTGCGCCAGCGCCATCGGGGGCAGGGCAAAAGAAAACCCCGCCGCTGCAAGGCAGGCGGCGAGGGCAGATGGCACACATCGGTGCCGGCTGTGGTGGGGACGCGCCAATTCCAGCTCAGCGCAGGAGACCGCCGAGCAGGTTGGTCACGGGCGAGAGCAATCCACCTTGTGAACCGTCGGATCCGGAACCAGCAGAACTGCTGCCGATGGCAACACCAGCCCCTGCGCCGACACCCACGCCGGCTGCCACGCCACCAGAGCCGGTCAGTGGTGACAACAGGCCACCTTGCAAGCCTCCGGGAAGTCCGCCATCAGTCGCGCCGCCAACCGCATTTGTCAGCGGGGCAATGACGCCTCCTATGGTCACGCCTTTGGGGGCGTTCACTGCGCCGCCAAGGCTGGAGACGGTTGAGCCGGTTGCGCTGACGACCTGGCCGGTCTCCCGCACGACTGGCGTGTTCGTAGATGAGACGCCGTCCCCGAGGCGAGTGACCACGCCTCCCGTGCGAGTCAGCAGGTTGTCGACAGGCCGGCCCAGTCGTGTGGTCTCACCCACTCCTTGTGTTGTGGCGGTCACTGTTTCAACAATCGGCACGATAACCCGGCTGCCGCCTTCAGTCACCTGGCGCACTGCATTGCCGCCCACCACGCCGCCCAGTCGTTCGCCCGTGGCGCTCACCACGCGGCCTGTGCTGTCGACAACTGTGCCTGCCGTGTTGGTCACGGGCCGCAGAACGCCCAGGCCGTTGACATCGTCGATGGCACTGACAGCGTTGCCACCGCTGGACACTGCGCGGCCCACCTGTTGTACCGCGCCGGGCACGCCGCCCAGCGTCGGGTTGAGCGGGTCATTGGTGCGGCCTATCTGCCCAAGTCCATCGGCGGTGCCCTGTCCGACGGCGCCCACCGCATCGCCTGTGCGTTGAAGCACGCCGCCGAAGCCGCTGGTCACGCCGCTACTGCCCTCCCCGGCGACTACATCACCGGCCGATGTGACCACATTTCCAACTGCGCCCAGCAGGCCGCCTGCATTGGTGGCGATATTGCCGGTGGCCTCGTTGGCAGGGCTGGCAACGCGTGACACGGGGGAGCCGCCGCCGCTGTCGGTACCGCCGGTCGCCAGTGCACCCCCTGCGCCAGAACCGTCGCCCGCCACCAGCCCACCAGAGCCCGAGCAGCCCACGAGGGCTAGCGACCCCAGCACTGCGGTTGTCACAGCGGCTCGTTTGATGTTCAGAGTGTGTTGCTTCATGTCGCTCTCCTGGTTGAAGGGTGAAATAAATACCAGGAAAGGCAAGTAACGAGCCAGATGGAATTGGCATACACAGCGAAGGGGCACTTGAAGAAAAAAGTGTTCAAAAACGCAAGTGCTTGTGTTGTTTGGTGTAGGAAGATTTCCCGAGTTGGTGTGGGTTGCGGGTAATCGTGTAACCCCTGTTACGGGTACGCCGTTACGCTGTTCCCATTGCCATAAAGCAGGCTCGAAACTGTGGCAATAACGGGCAAATTCACAACTACCAGACTTGGGGACGGCATGCAGTTTCAGGGGTTGCGGAAGCAAGCCGCAAGCGTCAGGAGAACAGGCAAATGACCGGCGCAAATGTGCCGGTGCCTCAAACGGTATATGTGTCTGCAGGTAGCACCGGACTTTTCGAGCGCGTGGCAAGCGCTCTTGCGCATTCGGCGCTTCAGTTGCACCGGGTCGATTCCCTGCCAGCTGATATCACCGGCCTCCCCGCCAATGCAGTAGCCATAGTCAGCACGTGCGTGCTTGAGCACGAGCGCAGCTGGTACGGTGAATACGATCTGCCCGTGATCTGGGTCGGTGGGCAGCGCCCCACCGGGGACATGCTGGACCCCATGGGCGGTCATGCACTTTTGCCGCCTGACTTCACAGACGCAGAACTGCAGGCCATGGTGGGTTCCATGATGCCGCCGCCAGGCAGCGACACAGTGTTCAGGCTCGCAAACGGCATGCCTGTCGTCGCCAGGTCACAGGCCATGCTTAACATGCTCGACGAAGTCATGGCCTTCGCCGACAGCGACCACAACGTCCTGATCGAAGGCGAAACCGGCGTCGGCAAGGAAGTCATCGCCGAACTGCTGCACCGCGGCCATCACCGTTATTCCAGCGGCTCCTTCATCGCCGTCAACTGCGGCGCGATACCGGACGGCCTGTTCGAGTCATTGTTTTTTGGCCACACACGCGGTGCCTTCACCGGCGCGCTGCAGTCGCACAAGGGCTATCTTGAGCAGGCGCATGGCGGCACGCTTTTCCTGGACGAAATTGGGGAGCTGCCGCAGTTCCAGCAGGTCAAGCTGCTGCGTGTACTGCAAAGCGGTGATGTGACGCGTGTCGGTGCCGAGCAGCCCGAGCATTTTGACTTTCGCCTCATCGCTGCTACCAACCGCAGCCTGCGCGAACAGGTTCGGCACGGCAATTTCCGGACCGACCTTTTTTACCGGCTAGCTGTCATTGAACTGCATGTACCCAACCTCGAACAGCGTGGCGCGACGGACAAGGTTGCCATTTTTGAAGCCATGCTTGCCAACATGACGGGGCCAATGTCTGGCGAGCGCCTTGTGACGCCCGTGTGGCTCAAAGACCAGGTGGCTACCATGCGCTTCAACGGCAATGTGCGGCAACTGCAAAACCTGGCAGAGCGCGTTGGTGTCATCGTGCGCCAGACTGGCGACTGGGACATGCGCCTGATCAGCCGTGCGCTGGAGCAGGTGCTGCAGTCTGAAGCACCTGCAGGTCATGCCTCGCGCAAGAAGCTCGATTCAGAAGAACGCGACCGCATCATTGCCGAACTGGACCGCAATCACTGGCAACGCCAGAAAACCGCCGACCACCTGGGCATGAGCCGCAAGTCCCTATGGGAAAAAATGCGCAAGTACGGAATAGAAGACCACGGGCGGGTATGAGGGCTGGGAGCCCCGTGGGCCCTGCTTCAGGTCTTCACCGGCACACATAACAGGCAACCGGGAACAAAAGGTGTTCGGGTTCATCGCAAAGTTTTCCAGATAGAGCTCCATCGATGGTTTTCCTCGCGTTGAAGGGCGCGCATGGGCAGGGCCGGCGAACATCGCCACCGAAGGAAAACGCCTTTCTAACGCCTGTCCGGCAAGCATTGCCCAATTGGCGACAATAGGGGCTTCCCCAAAAAGCACCCGAGACCTCATCCATGCCCCTGCAATTTGCCGACCGCCTGAGCAGCGTCGAAACCTCCGCCATCCGTGAACTCTTCAAGCTGCTGGGCAAGCCCGGCATCATCAGTTTTGCCGGCGGCTTTCCGGACCCCGCGATGTTCGACGTCGACGGCATCCGTGAAGCTTCTACGAAGGCACTGCAGGAAGAACCCGGCGGCGCATTGCAATACGGCGCCACTGAAGGTTACGAGCCGCTGCGCCAGCAGCTCAGCAACTTCATGGCCACCAAGGGCGAAGGCCGACCCGGTACTGCGGTCACTGTGGCACCGAATGAACTGATCGTCACCACCGGCAGCCAGCAGGCGCTGGACCTGCTCGGCAAATGCATGATCTCGCCCGGTGACAAGGTGATTGTTGAAGGCCCGACCTTCCTGGCCACCATCCAGTGTTTCCGCCTTTATGGCGCTGAGTTGATCAGTGCACCGGTCGACGGCAATGGCGTCAACACCGACGAGCTCGAAAAACTGATGGCGGAGCACAAACCCAAATTTGTGTATCTGATTCCCACTTTCGGCAACCCCAGCGGCGCGCTGCTCAGCCTGGAGCGCCGCAAAAAAGTGCTCGAACTGGCCGTCAAATACCAGACCCTGGTGGTCGAGGATGACCCATACGGTGACCTCTATTTCGGTGATGCGCCACCGCCTTCGTTGCTGGCCTTGAGTGCCGGTGTGCCCGGCAGCCGTGAGTTGCTGGCGCATTGCGGTTCGCTCAGCAAGGTGCTGTCGCCCGGTCTGCGCGTCGGCTGGATGATCGCCCCGGCGGACCTGATGGCCAATGCCGTGATGTGCAAGCAGTTCAGCGATGCCCACACCAGCACCTTCGCGCAGGCCACGGCCGCCCAGTACCTGAAGGCCGGCCGCATGCCTGCCACGCTCGTCAACGTGCGCAAGGTCTACGCCGAACGCGCCCTTGCGATGGGCGAGGCGCTCAAGCGCGAGCTCGGCGACGCGGTCGAGTTCACGCAGCCGCAGGGCGGGCTGTTCTTCTGGGCAAAGCTGACGGGCAAGGGCGGCAAGATCAGCAACGCCAACGAGTTCGCCAAACGCGCGATAGAGCAGGGCGTCGCCTTTGTGCCGGGCGCACCGTTCTTTGCCGCCAATCCTGATCTGTCAACGTTCAGATTGAGTTTTGCGACGGCTGGCGTCGACAAGATTGAAGAGGGCCTGGCACGGCTGGGCAAGGCGATCTGACCGGTGTCTTCATCGTCCGGTAGTGTCTCCGCCGCAACCCGGCGCTCGATACTCCTTCTCTCTTTTGCCACTTTTGCCAGCATGTGCGCGCAGCGCATCTGCGATGCGATGCTGCCCGAGTTGTCGCGTGTGTTCGCCGTCTCGCTGGGGCAGGCCGCGCAGGTGGTGTCGGTTTTTGCGATCACGTATGGCGCAGCCCAACTGATCTTTGGCCCGTTGGGCGACAGGCTGGGCAAATACCGCATCGTCACACTCGCAACTTTTGGCTGCAGCATCGGCAGCCTGGTCGCGGTGCTGGCCAGCAGCCTGGACATGTTGCTGGTCGCTCGCTTCCTGATGGCACTGGCCGCTGCGGGGCTGATTCCGCTGGCGATGGCCTGGGTCGGTGACTCTGTGCCCACTGATCGCCTGCAGGAGATGCTGACCAAAACCGGGCTGGGCAGCACCCTGGGCCTGGTGGTAGGGCAGTTGCTGGGGGGCCTGTTGACCGACGCATTGGGCTGGCGCTGGTGTTTTGTATTCATGGCCGTGCTGTTCACGGCCGTCGGCTGTTTTCTGTATTCAGACCTGCGCAGCCAGGGTGTGCCGCTGTTCAAATCGCTGCCCATCGAAGAAGAGGCTGCAACTGCCGCTGGCCGTCCAGGCTTTGTGAAACAGGCCGTGCTTATTTTTACGGACTCATGGTCACGCACCGTGTTGCTGCTGGCCACGATCGAAGGCGCTGTCAGTTTTGGTGTGCTCGCCATCTGGGCGTCGCACCTGCATCGCAGGCTGGGCCTGTCTCTGTCGGTAGCCGGTGCCATCGTCGCGCTGTACGGGCTGGGCGGTGTGCTCTACATGATGTTGGGTCGCAGGCTGATAGCCCGCTTCGGCCAGCAGGGGCTGGTGGCAGCCGGCGGCATTGTGCTGGCCGCATGCGCTGCAATGATGGCCTTCGCGCCCAACTGGTGGGTGGCGGCCGCTGCCAGCCTGATTGGCGGCTTTGGTTTTTTCATGTTTCACAACACCATGCAGGCGACCGCCACTGACATGGCCCCGCAGGCACGCGGCACCGCAGTCGCCCTGTTTTCATCGGCGCTGTTTTTGGGTCAGTCGATAGGTGTGGTGATGGCAGCCAGCCTGATCGATCGCATTGGCAGCAGTGCGGTGATCTGGGTTGGTGGCGTTGTGATGGCGGTTGAGGGGCTGTACTTTGCCTCCGCCCTGCGCAGGCGCAGGGCTTAAGCACATCGACGCGGTCCGTGCGGTAGCTGTGTGTCAGCAGGATTGCTACATATTTAATAGCATGCCGCGCTAGTCCACATTGGCCCGGAGGCCGATTTGATGGTCAAAAACAGGTGTTTTCGGCCATTTTTCGACCTCGGAACCATTCGCGGGACTGGGCAGGTAGCCAAAAGTTAACATATATATTAACATTTAAATTGCCAAATTCGCCTTTCACCCAGCAATTACGGGTATTCATTGCTATTGAATGAATAGCGGATGCCGGCGCGCAAAGCCGCCAATTCATGTCTGGCATCCAGCCCTGCATTTGCAAAGGCGGCGTCCTACCGGGGTTGATGCTGCATCGCTTTAAGCTTTCCGCATGACTTTGTTCCGGACCTTTCAGGCGTCACAGCTGGCCAGCTTTGTGCGGGCCCGGCTTTCTCCCGATGGTTACCTGGGCCTGCACCTGACGGTTGGTTTTGCGGCGCTGCTGCTGGCGCTGTTTGCCTTCGGCCATATCGCCGAAGACCTGATCACCAATGACGGCCTGGTTCTGCTGGATGAGCGAATCATGCAGTGGGTTCACGCGCACGCCACGCATGCGCGGACGGCTTTCTTTTTCTTTTTCACCGAGCTGCATGGCACGGTCGGCATCCTGCTGCTGACGCTGGTGTTTGCCTTGTGGCTGGCGCACAAGCGTGTCTGGGACTGGCTGATGCGCCTGCTGCTGTCGGTACCGCTGGGCATGCTGCTCAATGTCTTGCTGAAAAACATCTTCCAGCGTGAGCGTCCAGGTTTTGACCAGCCGCTGCTGGCGCTGGTGACTTACAGCTTTCCCAGTGGACACACGGCTGCGGCAACGCTGTTTTATGGCGTGCTGGCCGCTTACCTGGTGAAGGTTCTCCAGCGCCGCTGGTACCTGGCCGTGCTGCTGCTGACGGCGGCCATGGTGCTGCTGGTGGCGTTGAGCCGCGTGTACCTCGGTGTTCATTACCCCAGCGATGTACTGGCGGCGATGGCGTCGAGCAGTGCGTGGCTGGCCATTACTTTCACCGGCGTTGCCACCTGGCGCAAGCGCCAAAGCTTTCTCGTCGGTCTTTCTTCCAAAACGATCTAGATGCAAACCAGCAGAAAAATAGCAGTCATCCTCAATGCCTCTGCAGGCTCTGGCTGTACACAGGACTACGCCAGCGCGCTGGTTGAAAAATTTGCGGCGCACGGACTTCAGGCCACTGTCACGCTTGCAAAAAGCGGTGATGAACTGGTTGATGCTGCCCGGCAGGCAGTGAAGGAGGGCGTTCCCATGGTGGCTGCAGGTGGTGGCGACGGCACGCAGAATGCGGTGGCGTCGGAACTGATCGGCAGTGATGTGCTGTTTGGTGTGCTGCCCATGGGCACGCTGAACCACTTTGCGAAAGACATCGGCATCCCGCTGCAGATAGACGAAGCGGTGCGCACGATTGCGGCGGGCTACTGCACGCGGGTTGATACCGCAGAAGTCAATGGCCGTACCTTCCTGAACAACTCCAGCCTGGGGTTGTACCCGGACACGGTGCGGCATCGCGAGATGCAGCAACGCCGGCTGGGACGCAGCAAGTGGCCGGCCTTCTTTTTGGCGATGGTGAACTCGCTCAGGCGCTATCCCTTTTTGAACCTGACGCTGAACACCGACAAGGTGAGTTACCGGCAGCGCACGCCGTTTATCTTCATTGGCAACAACGACTACATCATGGAAGGTTTCAACATAGGCGCGCGCAACACGCTGCAGGACGGGCGGCTCAGCCTGTACTTTGCACACCGCACGACGCGGCTGGGCCTGGTGGTGCTGGCGTTGCGTGCGATGTTCGGCCGTCTGCGGCAGGCCAGCGATTTTGAAATGCTGTCGGCGCAGAAGCTGACGATTGAAAGCCGGCATCAGCAGTTGCGGGTCGCCACCGATGGTGAGGTCAACCTGATGGACACGCCGCTGCGTTACAGGATACGGCCTGCCAGCCTGCGCGTACTGGTGCCGCAACCGCCAGAAAAAACTTAAAGGAGCAAACCATGCGCATCATTGCCCACCTGTCAGACCTGCATTTCGGCAAGGTCGATACCGCGCTGCTTGAACCGCTGCGTGAATACCTGGAGGCGGCCAGGCCTGACGTGCTGGTGGTGTCAGGTGATTTGACGCAACGTGCCAAATCGGCGCAGTTTGCAGAAGCACGCGTTTTTCTCGACCAGCTGAAGATGCCGAAGATCATCGTGCCGGGCAATCACGACATACCGCTGTACAACGTGTTCCGCCGCTTTGTGAACCCGTTGAAAAGGTACCGGCAACACATCACGCAGGAGCTGGAGCCCTTCTTTGTGGATGACGAGATTGCGGTGCTGGGCATGAACTCGGCGCGCTCGCTGGTCTTCAAGGGCGGCAGGGTCAATGCAGAGCAGCTTGAGCGCGTGCGCGCCCGGCTCGCACCGCTCGATGACCGGCTGGTGAAGATACTGGTCGCGCATCACCCGTTTGATCTGCCTGCTCACATGGACAAGGACGACCTGGTGGGCCGTGCACGCAAGGCGATGAACCAGTTCGCCGCCTGTGGTGTCGATTTGCTGCTGGGCGGCCACATGCACACCAGCGAAGCCACCACCACCGATGGCCGGTACAGGCAGGGCACCTATTCAGCGCTGGCGATACAGGCCGGCACCGCCACCTCGACCCGCCACAGGGGCGAGAAAAATTCCTTCAACCTGCTCCGGGTGCAGTGCGACCGTGTGGAGGTTGACGAGATTGGCTGGGTGGTGGCGGAGGGGGTGTTCAAAAAGAACGGCACCCAGGTCTTTGCCGGGACCAAAGACGGGTGGGTACCTGCGGCCTGAGCGCATGCAGGACAGTCTGCAGGCTTACTTGCCAGCCTGCGAGACCAGCACCGGCTTGTCGCGGTATACCTCTGGCATCACCACTTTCAGGTTCTCGATCTTGGGCCTGTCAAAGGTGGCGATGTAGGGCTGGTTGGGATTGAGCGTGGCGTAGTCCTGGTGGTAGCCCTCGGCCGGATAGAAGGCAATGGCGCCGCCCAGTGGCGTCAGCTGCGTCACGATCCTGTCGGGGTAGACCTTGGCCGCATCAAGCTGCGCAATGTATCTTTCAGCGACCTGCTTTTGCGTGGCGTCTTTATAGAAGATGGCCGAGCGGTACTGCGTGCCGCGGTCAGGGCCCTGGCGGTTCAGGGTGGTGGGGTCGTGTGCGACAGAGAAGTAGATCTGCAGCAGCTTGCCGTAAGACACCACTTTCGGGTCATAGGTGATCTGCACCGATTCGGCATGGCCGGTGCGGCCAGAACCGATCATGTCGTATTTGGCGGTGGACTTTTCGCCACCCGCATAACCGGACACTGCATTGAGCACGCCATTGGTGTGCTGGAATACGGCCTGCACACCCCAGAAGCAGCCACCTGCAAAGATGGCAGTCTCGCGTGCGGCCTGCGTGGTCATCGGTGCATCCATGGCCGGTGGTGGCAGCTTGACGGCTTTTTCTTCAGCCGAACTGATACCCATGAACGCAAACGCAGCAAGGGCGACTGCGCCGGTGGTGAAAAGAATTTTTTTGAGCATCATGCTGCCTTGAAGTTAAGAGCCACACCGTTCATGCAATAGCGCAGGCCGGTAGGTTTGGGGCCGTCATCAAACACGTGGCCGAGGTGGCCACCGCAGCGGGCGCACAGTGTCTCGACACGTTTCATGAACAGGGTGGTGTCGCTTTCCTCGACGATGGCCTTGTCCATCGCTTTCCAGAAGCTGGGCCAGCCGGTCCTGCTGTCGTATTTGGTAGTCGAAGAAAACAGCGGCAGCGCACAACCGGCGCAGCTGAAGGTGCCGGCGCGCTTTTCATTGTTGAGCGGGCTGGTGAAGGGCGTTTCGGTACCGGCCTTGCGCAGCACGTAGTACTGGTCGGAGGTCAGCAGCTTCTTCCATTCGGCATCGGTCTTGACGACCTCATACGCGCGGGCTGCGTGTGCAGGCGAGGAAAGCAGCAGGCCGCGTGCGCCGGCGAGCAGCGCAGGTATCGCGGCCAGGCTGAAAAGTGAGCTTCGTCTCGTCATCATGTTGGTATCCTTTGTTGATTGACACTGTCTATGAGTGTTGGTCGTGCCAACAGTTCATTTCTTACAGCTTGTTCCTGTACATGTTGCTATACGGAGCGGGGCCTGGATTCGATTCAAAAAGTCACAAAAGCGGGCTAAAAACCCGTGCTTTTGAGGGGCATTGCGCCGCAGTCCTACAGTTGCCGGCAAAGTGCCCGCCTAGACTCGGGCCAGTACTAAAAAGCACTTATGACCGAGCCCACATCAGGCCATCAAGGCCCCGCAGATCAACCAGCTCCGCCGGCTGCAGCAATCCCTGCCCAACCGGGACGCTTGCGGCGCTATGCAGACGTCGCCATTTATAACTTGCGCCATCCGACATGGCGGGATGCCGCGTGGACGGCGGCTGCAATACCTGTACTGGTGTTGCTGTATGTGCTGATATTGATTCCGTTCACGCCGAGCATTTCCGACCTGCGCAAGGCCAAGACTGCCAAACCTTCGATGGTGCTGTCGGCCGACGGCAAGGAGCTGGCCGTATTCAAACGTGCCAATCGTGACTGGGTGAAGCTGGAAGATATTTCGCCCAGTGTTGTGCAGGCGCTGATCGCTACCGAAGACCATCGGTTTTACGATCATCACGGCATGGATTTCAGGCGCACCGCAGCGGCTGCCCTCAGCACGCTCAAGGGCGACATGCAGGGTGGCTCGACCATCACGCAGCAGCTGGCGCGCAACCTCTATCCGGAAGACATTGGCCGCTCGGCTACCGTGACCCGCAAGATCAAGGAGGCAATTACTGCGCTGAAGATCGAGTCGGTCTACACCAAGGACGAAATTCTCGAAACCTACCTGAACACCGTGCCTTTTCTGTACAACGCTTACGGGATAGAGATGGCGGCACGCACTTACTTCGACAAGTCTGCCGATGAACTGGAGGTTCTGGAAAGCGCAACGTTGATCGGCATGCTCAAGGGCACCAGCTATTACAACCCGGTGGTCAACCCGGCGCGCGCGCTGCAGCGCCGCAATACGGTATTGGGGCAGATGGCCAGGCACGGCAAGATTCCTGACGCAAAACTGGCCGCTTTAAAAAAGACGCCGCTGAAGATTGACTTCGAGCGTCAGGGCGAGCCACTGGGCGCTGCCCCCCACCTGGCGCAGCAGCTCAAGCGCTGGCTGATTGAGTGGGCCGACAAGAACGACTACAACATCTACGCCGACGGGCTGGTGGTGCGCACGACGATTGATTCGCGCTTGCAGGCGATGGCCAATGCGGCAGTGACGTTGCAGACAGACAGGCTGCAGGCGGTGGCCAATTCAGACTGGCGCCTGACGTCAGGCTGGAACCCGAAGGCCAGGACGGGCCAGTCGCGCGAGACGGTGCTGGCCTTCATATGCGAATCCAAAGAGTACAAAGCCGCGCGTGCGGCGGGCTACTCTGAAAGCGATTCGCTGAAAGCTTTTCAGGGCAACGCAGAGGTGATGCAGAAACTGCGCAATGACAAGCTGCGCCTGCAGGCCGGTTTTATGGCGCTTGACCCCACCAATGGCCATGTAAAAGCCTGGGTTGGCAGCCGCGACTATTTGACAGACCAGTTTGACCATGTGTCACAGGCGCGCAGGCAGCCGGGCTCGACCTTCAAGCCTTTTGTGTATGGCGCCGCGTTTGAAAATGGCTCCCGACCCAGTGATGTGTTTGTGGACCAGGCGCTGGAGATTCCTCTGGGGGACGGCAACTTCTGGCGGCCAGGCGATGCTGGCGGCCCGAGTGGCGCGCCCATGAGTTTGCGCCAGGGTCTGATGTATTCAAAAAACAGCATCACCGCTCAGGTGATGCAGGTGGTTGGCCCGCAGCACGTGGCCAAACTGGCGCGCTCGATGGGCGTGCGGCAAAGCAAAATGGATGAGGTTCTGTCGCTGGCGCTCGGCACCAGCCCGGTCACGCTGAAGGAAATGGTTTCCAGCTACAGCACGCTGGCCAACGATGGTCGGTATATCGAGCCCGTCATGATTACCCGCGTCGAAGACCGCGACGGCAAGGTGCTGGAACAAATGGTCGAACCGATTGCAGAAACCGCCATGCCGACAACCGTGGCCCAGACCTTGATAGATGTGCTGCGTGGTGCTGTCGACCAGGGTACCGGAACCGGCATACGCAGCCGCTACGGCATACGCGCTGACGTGGCGGGCAAGACCGGTACGACCCAGGACAACACAGATGCCTGGTTCATCCTGATGAGCCCGAAACTGGTGGCAGGCGCATGGGTGGGGTTTAACGACAACCGCGTGACCATGGGTTCTGGCTGGGGCCAGGGCGCCCAGGCGGCCTTGCCAATAGTCGGAGAGTTTTTCAGACAGGCTTACCGGGGTAAGGTTGCGGACGCGGATGCAAAATTTGCGGCCCCGCGTGATACGGGCCCCGACCCGTCGCTGATCGAGGTAGAGGTCAATACCGCGCCTGCAACTGCGCCCGAGCAGAACAGCTTTGACCGTGGTGTGAGCTTTCAGGATACGGTAATACCACGTGAAGGAAGCTGGCAGCCGTCACCGGGCATCAGGTATGTGACGGTGCAAACTGCCGCAGAGGAGGCGCCAGCTGCGGCGATGAACGCTGACATCATCCCACGCGACCTGCAGCCGCCAGAGCCTCGCAAGCCCTGAATTTATCCGTAGCGCTTTGACCTGAACAGCAACAATTGTTGGCAGGAACACAAGGCAAAAAAACAAACAGCCGGTTCAACCGGCCTGTTTAACTCACGGGGACTGGATCACGCCGTGAGCCTTTGCGCCATTACGGCGCAAAAACGTTGCCCTGCAAAATCAGGGCTTGTTGAGATCCTTGTGCCACTGGGTGCCCGCATCCTTGGCGTTGTCAACTGCGTCTTTCACATCTTCCTTTGCATCGCCGACAGCTTTTTGTGCCTTGCCTGCAAATTCGCGTGCATGACCCTTGGCTTGCTGTTCCTTGTTGCCCAATGCCTTGCCGGTGTGCTCCTGAATTTCGCCAGCAGCTTCCTTGATACGTCCTTTGACTTGGTCCTTGTTCATGAGTTCGCCTTTCGGTATGACATGGAAGATTCCATGCATTCAACTTAAGGCCATATGAAAGCCAAAAACGCAGGGAGGTGCCGCAGGCTGGTGTCGGCAATAGCCTACATCGCGGTTACAAGCGAAAACAAATTTTTTTCACCGTTGCTGACAGAAAAATTCACGGCAGACCGAGTGCCCTGTAGACGCGGAGGGCTGCCCACGCGTCATTCGCTGCATAAACAATTTGCGCCTCGCTAAGCTTCTCGTTGGCCCAGTTGGAGGTGCTGGCCTTCTTGCTTTTGATGAACCGCTTGTTGAACAGCACGGCCACTGCACCGCGCACGCCCATGTCTTTGCGGTAACCGCGTTCACGAAATACCACGTTCAACTCAAGCACGCCCTGCAGGTCAACACCCAGCTTGTGGATGATGCGTCTTCGGTCATCACCAAGGCCAAAGCCGGCCTTGATGACAGCCGGCGATTCAAGCAGCACGCCGACTGCGCGCCGACAGTGCGCATCTGTCAGCTGGAATATCCAGGCCCGGTCCAGCGCTGATAGCTGCACGATGTGCGGGCCGTCGCTGGCCTCGTTTTTCTGGAATGTGGGTTTTGATTCAGTGTCAAAGCCCAGTACCGTGTGCCCTGCCAGGTCTTTCAGTGCCTGCGCAGCTTGCGCCGGCGTGGCAACGACCTGTATTTGTTGCAGGGTGAGGCGGTCAAAGGGCTCCAGCAAGGCAATGGCGTCTTTGTCGGGGGTGGGCAGGTGTTCGGTCATGAATCGATGAAAATAGGGGTTGGCCGTTGCGGTGCAGCGGCTGGGCGCCAGCCCAAGCTTACCTGCTCGTCATTTCAACCAGACAAGACATCCATGGCCTCTGCCCAAGCCATCACGACTGCCGACTTCAAGCTCTTCCCGTCGCCACGCAACCGGCACCGGACGATTTTTGAACACCAGGTGTTTGTACCTTACCCCTACATGCTGATAGACCTGGACGGTTATTACCTGAAGGGCAAGTTCAGCCTGTTTGCCGCTTGCCGCCTGAGCGACAACAAGATGGGGCAACTGGTCACGCTGGAACTGTCCGACGATGAAGCAAAGTTCAACAAGCTTTTTGTACCCGACTGAATGAACAACAAACCAAAAACCGGGCTGGGTGGCCTCGGTGCCTTGACTGGCCTGGGTGGGCTGGTTTATTCAACGGACGCAGGCCGCATGTGCCCGGACTGCCGCCAGCCCATTGCAGACTGCAACTGCAAGCAGGCCCTCATTCCCAAGGGTGATGGCGTGGTGCGTGTGAGCCGCGAAACCAAAGGCCGCGGCGGTAAAAGTGTCACGGTCGTCAAGGGCCTGGGGCTGGATGCCGCTGGCCTGGCGCAGTTGGGCAAACAGCTCAAGACCGCATGCGGCTCTGGCGGCACAGTGAAAGACGGCTTGATAGAGGTGCAGGGTGACCATTGCGACCTGGTGGTCGAGTGGCTTAAAAAGGCGGGCCACAACGTCAAGAGGGCAGGCGGCTAAACCTTTTCAAATGGTGCGGCCGTATCTTTGCCTGCACCGTAAAGAGGCGTGGCATGGGCCCACAAACACGGCGTGCAGCAAGAATCCGGGTTTGCCCTTATGCGTAATCCACAACTAACGGGCGGAGTTCTTGCACGTAACATGCAGGCTGATTTTTACCTGAAGGACTGAATATGCAACGTCGTCATCTTTTTGCCCTGTCAACCCTCTCCGCTCTGGCGCTTGCAACGGCAGCCGGTTCGGCATTTGCACAGGCTTATCCCAACAAGGTCGTCAAGCTGCAGGTGCCATTTGCACCCGGCGGCACCACTGACATCGTGGCCCGCGTCATTGCCGAGCCATTGGGCAAGGCCCTGGGCCAGACCGTTGTGGTTGAGAACAAGGCCGGTGGCGGTGGTGTGATCGGCGCCACTGAAATCGCCCGCAGTGCACCTGATGGTTATGTGCTGGGTGTTGCCACGGTATCGACGACGGCTGCCAACCCGGCCATCAACCCCAAGATCACCTACAACACGCTGACGGACTTCACGCCCATCATCAACATTGCGGCTACGCCGAACATCATTGCGGTTCACCCGAGCTTCCCGGCGAAGAACTACAAGGAGTTCATTGCCGAGCTCAAGAAGAACCCGGGCAAGTACTCGTATTCATCGTCCGGCACGGGCGGCATTGGCCACCTGCAGATGGAGCTGTACAAAAACCTGAGCGGCGCGTTTGTGACGCACATCCCCTATCGCGGCGCTGGCCCGGCGCTGAACGACACCGTCGCCGGCCAGGTCAACATGATTTTTGACAACCTGCCCTCTGCTCTGCCTTTCATCCAGCAAAAACGCCTGGTGCCCATCGTGGTGGCTGCACCGCAGCGCCTGGCTGTGCTGCCCGACGTGCCGACCTTCAAGGAACTGGGCCTGGAGCCTGTGAACCGCATGGCCTACTACGGCATCCTGGGCCCCAAGGGCCTGCCGAAGGAAGTGGTCGACAAGGTCAGCGCTGGCGTGAAGAAATCGCTGGAAGACCCGGCTGTGCGCAAGCGCATTGAAGACACCGGCTCGCTCATCGTGGGTAATACGCCAGAGCAGTTCACGGCGCAGATCAAGGCCGAATTTGAGGTGTACAAGAAGGTTGTGGACACTGCCAAACTCAAGCTCGATTAATTCATCCCCGGCATTTCTGAAGCCGCCGCGCAAACTACGTTTGCCCGGCGGCTTTTTCATGTGCGGTTTTTGTTATGGTTGCCCTTATGCGAACAGAGAGCCAGGCCAGTATTGACGCCTTTATTGATGCCCTGTGGCTGGAGGATGGGCTGTCGAAGAACACACTGGCGGCTTACAGACGCGATTTGTCGCTTTACGCGGCCTGGCTGGGCGCAGAAGCCCAGCAGGGACGCCGGATCGACGACACGGTCGAAAGTGATTTGAACCGCTACTTCGCCGCCCGGCACCAGACGACAAGGGCCACGTCGGCGAATCGGCGCCTGACTGTCTTCAAACGATATTTCCGCTGGGCCCTGCGAGAACGGATGTTGGATGCGGACCCGACGCTCAAGCTGCAATCAGCCAAACAGGCGCTGAGGGTGCCCAAGGTGATGAGCGAAGCCCAGGTTGAAGCCTTGCTGGCGGCGCCGCATGATACGCCGCTGGGCTTGCGCGACAGGGCGATGCTGGAACTGATATATGCCAGTGGCCTGCGCGTCAGCGAACTGGTGGGCCTGAAGACTTTCCACATGAGCCTTAATGACGGCGTGCTGCGCGTGATGGGCAAGGGCAGCAAGGAGCGCCTGGTCCCCTTCGGCCAGGTAGCCAGGGATGCCGTGGTCCACTATTTGGCAGAGGGTCGACCCGCCATTCTGGCCGGGCAACAAACGGAGGACCTGTTCGTCACCAGCCGTGGTGCTGGCATGAGCCGCGTGATGTTCTGGATGCTTGTGAAAAAATATGCCATGGTTGCGGGTATTCACTCCCCCCTGTCACCCCATACCTTGCGCCATGCGTTTGCCACCCATTTGCTCAACCATGGCGCAGACCTGCGGGCTGTCCAGATGTTGCTGGGCCATGCCGATATTTCTACCACGACGATTTACACCCACGTCGCGCGCGAGCGGCTGAAGTCGCTGCACTCCCAGCATCATCCACGGGGTTGATTTCCCGCCCGATGAGCTAGTGCGGGTAGATATAGTCGCGGCTGAAGGGGTAGACCGATTGGGCGCCTTTAAGCCGGCCTTCAGCCAGATCGCCTGATGGCCGCGTAGCCAGCATCTGGTGCAGCGAGATCCAGCCCTGCTCAAAACTCATCGCGCTGCCAGCCAGGTAGAGGCGATAGGCCCGCAGGGTTTTTTCGGCACGCTCCTGGCCGCCATCCTTTGCCAGCACATCGCGCGCTGTATCCAGTTTCGTTTCCAGCGTGTCTGACCAGTCCCAGAGCGTGCGTGCGTAGTGGGGCCTCAGGTTTTCGGTATCTACCATCTCGAGGCCGGCGCGCGACATGTGTTCGAGGACCGCGCTGACATGCAGCAACTCGCCGCCGGGGAAAATATATTTTTCTATGAAGTCGCCCATGCCTGCGCCGAGCTGGCTGTTTTCAAGTCCGCCGGCGGTGATGCCGTGGTTCATCACCATGCCACCCGGCACCAGCAAGCGCAGTACTTTAGAAAAATAGGCCGTCATGTTGGCGTGGCCCACGTGTTCGAACATGCCTACCGAAGAAATCTTGTCGAAGGGCTGCGCTTCCGGGAGATCGCGATAGTCGCGCAGTTCCACCCGTACCCGCCCCCCCAATCCCTTGTCGGCTATCAGTTTTTGCACGTGTGCATGCTGGTTTTTTGACAATGTAATGCCAGTCGCATCGACACCGTAATTCTCGGCTGCCCACATGAGCAGGGCGCCCCAGCCCGAGCCAATGTCAAGGTAGCGCTCTCCCGGCTTGAGCATCAGCTTGCGGCAGATGTGATCGAGCTTGGCTTCCTGGGCTTGCGCCAGTGTCATGGTGGCGTCGCTGTAATAGGCACATGAGTAGACACGGCGGGCATCCAGCCAGAGCTCATAAAACGCGTCGGAAACATCGTAGTGGAACTGGATCTGCGCCGCATCCTTTGCATGTGTGTGCGCGGCCAGCGACCTGGCGCGACGCAGAAGATGTGAGAACCAGCCAGTGTCGCTCTCGACAGGGTTGCCGGGCAGCATGCCGGCCACGACTTTCATCACATCGCGCATTCGGCCATGGATGTTCAGCTTGCCCTCAACATATTCTTCGCCCAGCGCACCTATCTCGCCTGCCTTGAGCCGCGCCAGGCTGGTCCAGCTTGAGAAGTCGAGTTTGACCAGTGCATCTGTCGGTCCGACTACTTTGCCCTCAGGCAACTGGAGCGCTACCGGTGCTGCAAGCTGGGTAATGCGGGATTCGATTTCGGGAATCAGGCGCTGGAACATCGTGAATATCCTCAGTGTTAGGTGGCAGACTCTTTTTTCAAAAGTTTAGCCAAATTCAGCAAAACCCGCATCCGAGCGGACCCTCGGCCGGCGCTCGCTTTTTTTAGGTCCCGAGTTGTAGTAATTCTTCTTCACTAAAGCCAGCGTGGCGTCGCGCATCCAGGTTAAGAGGCCCTTTCAAGCGTGGCGCACCATACTGTTCCGACACGCGTCTGTAGGTCGCAACGGGCTCGAGCTGTCGCTGCGCGCAAAGATGTCTGTACCAGTGGTTGCCAATGGCAACGTGACCTATTTCGTCACGCAGGATGACATCCAGGATGTTGACGGCACGCATTGCATCGGGCGTGCCGACACGGCGCAGCTTGGCCTGCATGGGAGGCGTTGCATCAAGTCCACGCGCCTCTAGCGTGCGAGGCACGAGTGCCATGCGGGCCAGGACATCTCCTACAGTTTTTTCAGTCATGTCCCACAAGCCAGTATGCGCAGGAAAGTCGCCGTAATCGTGCCCCATGCTTTGCAAAAGATCGCGTAGCAGGCTGAAATGCACGGCTTCTTCAGAAGCTACCTGCAGCCAATCACGGTAATAGGCATGCGGCATGCCTTCAAACCGCCAGATTGCGTCAAGCGCAAGGTTGATGGCGTTGAACTCGATGTGCGTCACTGAATGAATCAGTGCGGCCAGCCCTTCAGCAGTGAATGGCGATCGTTTGGGCACGTCGAGATGTGAGCGCAGATCAGGCTGGTCCGGTGTTCCCGGAAGCCCAACGGGTTCTGCCATTCGTGTTCCGGGCGAGATTAACAGGCTGGGTGCCTCCGCCTGCAGGGCACGGGTCAGGCTTGCCTTCTGGCCCGGGTCGCTCTCCATCAGGGCCTCCAGTGCCAGTGAACGCAACTCTTTTGTATGTGATGGGGCGGACATGGCGGAATTGTCCTTTAAACAGTGTGCGGCACCACTGCCCAGTCCTTACAATGTTTCATCCCACCTCACATCGCATAAAGAAATCCGGACAATCATGGCGATCTACCAACTTGAAAATCTGACTCCTTCTGTGCATCCCTCCGCGTGGGTTGCAGATAGCGCCGACGTATTGGGCAGCGTCACGCTGGCCCAGGACGTCAGCATCTGGTTTGGCGTTGTCATTCGCGGTGATACATCGACTATCAGCGTTGGCAAGGGCTCGAATATCCAGGACAACAGCGTGATGCACGCGGACGAAGGTAAACCTTTGACTGTCGGTGAGAACGTGACGGTTGGCCACCAGGTGATGTTGCATGGCTGCACGATAGGCGACAACTCGCTTATCGGCATAGGCGCAATCGTCCTCAACGGCGCGAAGATAGGCAAAAACAGCCTGGTCGGCGCGGGGTCACTGGTGACTGAAGGCAAGGAATTTCCTGATGGGTCGATGATCATGGGAACGCCGGCCAAAGTCGTGCGTGAAATGACGCCAGAGCAGATTGAGGGTTTAAAAAAGAGCGCGGAACACTATGTAGAGAATGCGGCCCGCTACAAAACGGGATTCAAACGCCTCGGTTGAGGCCTCCGCATCATCTTTTTGATATTCCGATGTCTGAACTCCATAAATTTATCTTTGATGGCCTGCCTGTACGCGGCATGCTGGTCCGCCTGACGGACTCCTGGCAGGAAATCCTCAAGCGCCGCCAGTCTGCCGGTGGCTATCCGGTGGAGGTGATGCACTTGCTGGGTGAAATGACTGCTGCCGCGACGCTGATGCAGGGCAATATCAAGTTCAACGGCGCGCTGATTCTGCAAATATTCGGCGATGGTCCTGTCAAGATTGCGGTGGCAGAGGTGCAGCCCGATCTGACGGTGCGGGCTACGGCAACCATCAAAGGAACAGTGGATGCCGGCGCGAGCCTGAGCGATCTCGTTAACGTCAACAATGAAGGCCGCTGCGCCATCACGCTAGACCCCAAGGACAAGATGCCTGGGCAGCAGGCCTATCAGGGCGTGGTGCCGCTGTTTGGCGACCAGCATGAAAAAATCGACAAGCTGGGCGAGGTGCTGGAGCACTACATGCTGCAAAGCGAACAGCTGGACACCAGGCTTATTCTGGCCGCGGATGGCAATGTTGCTGCCGGCCTTTTAATACAGCGCCTGCCGGTCAAGGGCGAAGGCAATCTGCAGGGCCAGATCAACAAGGATGCGAACGAAGACCAGATAGGCGTCAACGAAGACTACAACCGCATCGCCTTGCTGGCTGCCACGCTGAAACGCGAAGAATTGCTGACACTCGATGCCGACACCATCCTCAGACGCCTGTTCTGGGAGGAACCGATTACAAGGTTTGAAGTCCTGCAGCCGAGCTTTGCCTGCAGTTGCTCACGTGAGCGAGTGGGCAACATGCTGCGTGGTTTGGGTCCCGAAGAAATTGACAGCGTTATCGCCGAGCGCGGCAGTGTTGGTGTGACCTGTGAATTCTGCGGTGAGCAGTACGACTTTGACCCCGTCGATGCGGCACAGCTGTTTACCAATCCGGATCGGCAGCAACCGCCTACGGCAACTGTTCAGTAGGGCCTTTGCGGCTCTCCAGCAGGCCGGTCAGCAGCCGGTGCTCGCATTCCGGATCGCTGCATTTGTCGCATACCCACACCCAGGCCTGGCGTTCTTTTTGTAGCGTCGCCAAATTTGGCGGTGCTGGTAATACGGGCTTCGATGAGTGCCCATCGTCAACGATGCGCAAGACCTGTTCAAGTCTTTGCTGCTGCGTGCCGTAAAGCACCAGGTAGGCGACTTTCCGGTTTGACAGTTCAGTCCGCAGGTCATGGTCCTCCTGAAGCTGGGCTGTATCGTTGTGACTTTCCAGGCCGGCGAGCAAGATGGGACCCTGGAACCGCGCCATCTCATTGATGCTTGTGCAGATTTTTGCATTCATGCCACTTGTCAGCAGGGCCTGAATCAGCTGCTCTGTGCCCGTACCCGATGCGCCCAGCAGTGCAACCTGCAGGGGCGGGCCGGCCTTATTTGTTGACCTGGACAAATATCTCGTTGGGCTTGACCATGCCCAGTTCACTGCGGGCCTTTTCTTCGACCATCTCAAGGCCTTCTTTCAGGTCGCGGACTTCGGCTGCCAGCTGTTCGTTGGCAGCCTGAGCTTTTGTATTCTTCGTGTTCTGGTCATCCAGCCGGTGCTGCATGCTTCGAACATTCAAGATGCTTCCTCGCCCCAGCCAAAGTTGCGCGTGGAACAGCGCCAGCAACGCAATCAGGATGGCAGGGACGAAGCGGTTTCCCAAGGACGTCTACTTTTCAGTGGTGCGCAGGCATCAGCGCAGGTTGTAGAAGGCCGAACGGCCGGGATAGGCTGCTACGTCACCGAGGTCTTCTTCGATGCGCAGCAACTGGTTGTACTTGGCCATGCGGTCGGAGCGTGACAGGGAGCCGGTCTTGATCTGCCCAGCGTTGGTTCCCACAGCGATATCTGCAATCGTGGTGTCTTCTGTTTCACCTGAGCGGTGCGAGATGACGGCTGTGTACCCTGCACGTTTTGCCATCTCGATGGCTGCAAACGTCTCTGTCAGAGTGCCGATCTGGTTGATTTTGATCAGGATGGAATTGCCTATCTTTTTATCGATGCCTTCCTTCAGTATTTTGGTGTTGGTGACAAACAGGTCATCGCCAACCAGCTGCACCTTGGTACCAAGGCGCTCGGTCAGAATTTTCCAGCCGTCCCAGTCGCCTTCAGCCATGCCGTCTTCAATGCTGATGATGGGATATTTGTCTACCCAGGTCGCGAGCATATTGGTCCATTCGGTTGCATCAAGGCTGATGCCGCCTTCACCTGCCAGCACGTACTTGCCATCCTTGTAGAACTCGGAGGCAGCGCAGTCCAGCCCCAGGGCAATCTGTTCACCGGCAACAAAGCCTGCCTTGTCTATTGCCTCCAGGATCATCTGGATGGCGGCTTCATGGCTGGGCACATTGGGTGCAAAACCGCCTTCATCGCCAACGGCGACACTCATGCCCTTGTCGTGCAGGATTTTCTTCAGGGCATGGAAAACTTCCGCGCCGTAACGCACCGCTTCCCGGAAGCTGGGTGCGCCAACAGGGATGATCATCAGTTCCTGCAGGTCGAGGTTGTTGTTGGCGTGTGCGCCGCCGTTAACCACATTCATCATCGGTACGGGCATTTGCATGCCGCCGCTACCGCCGAAGTAACGATAGAGGGGCAGGCCTGCCTCTTCTGCTGCTGCACGCGCGACGGCCATGCTGACAGCCAGCATCGCGTTGGCACCCAGGCGGGATTTGTTGTCGGTGCCGTCAAGATCTATCAGCGTGCGGTCGAGGAAGGCCTGTTCACTGGCGTCAAGCCCCAGCACTGCCTCGGAAATTTCGGTATTGATGTGTTCGACGGCCTTCAGTACGCCCTTGCCGAGGTAGCGGGATTTGTCGCCATCACGCAGTTCAATGGCTTCGCGTGAGCCGGTGGACGCGCCTGATGGCACGGCCGCACGGCCCATTACACCGGACTCCAGCAGGACGTCGCACTCAACGGTAGGATTGCCACGGCTGTCAAGGATTTCGCGGCCGACGATGTCAACAATTGCGCTCATTTATATCTTTCAAAATCAAAAATCAAAAAACAAATAAAACTGATTAGACGCCTTCGACAAGGACCATGCGCATGTCTGCAATGCCCTCGCGCGCCTTGCGTGCTTCTGCGTATTCGGGTGAATTGGCAAAAGCGCGTGCCTGTTCGACGGTTGGGAACTTCACAACAACCATGCGTTCGGGCGCCCAGTTACCTCGAGTACCTCGACCTTGCCGCCTCTTACGCAAATTTCCGCGCCGTAGGCCTGGAGCGCAAGGGTCGACAGTTCTTTATAGCCCTCATAGGCGGCTGCATCATGGATTGATACATGGGAAATGAGATAGGCGCTGCTCATGTCAGGCCCCGAAAGAGGCTTCAAGAAAGCCGTTTTTCTTGGTGATGCGATCAAGCTCCAGCAGGGTCTCGAGCAGCGCTTTCATGTGCTTGAGCGGAACGGCGTTTGGTCCATCGCTCATCGCTTTTGCGGGGTCCGGATGTGTCTCCATGAAGAGGCCCGCCACACCGACGGCCACTGCTGCGCGCGCCAGCACCGGCACCATTTCACGCTGGCCACCGCTGCTGGTGCCGTTGCCGCCGGGCAATTGCACTGAATGGGTGGCATCAAAAACCACCGGCGCTTTTGTCTCACGCATGATGGCGAGGCTGCGCATGTCCGATACGAGATTGTTGTAGCCGAAACTGGCGCCGCGTTCGCAGGCCATGAAGCTGTCCTCATTGAGGCCTTTTTCCCGGGCTGCTGCCCGGGCCTTGTCGATGACATTTTTCATGTCGCCCGGGGCGAGAAACTGCCCCTTTTTGATGTTCACCGGTTTGCCGGATTGCGCTACGGCGTGGATGAAATCAGTTTGGCGGCACAGGAAAGCCGGTGTTTGCAATACATCGACGACAGAAGCGACCGTGGGTATATCCGCTTCGGAATGCACATCGGTGAGTATGGGCAGGCCAAGGTCGCGCTTTACTTTGGCCAGAATATCCAGGCCTTTTTGCATTCCCGGCCCCCGAAAACTGGTGCCGCTGGAGCGATTGGCTTTGTCGTAGCTGGACTTGAAAATAAAGGGGATGCCGAGCGACGCCGTGATTTCCTTCAAGGCACCAGCGGTATCCATCTGCAGTTGTTCGGATTCAATGACGCAAGGCCCTGCAATCAGGAAAAAAGGCTGCTCAAGCCCTATTTCGAAACCGCAAAGCTTCATGAGACGACCTTCAGCGACTTGCCTTCAACCTGGTGGTCAAGGGTAGCCTTTATATAGGCATTGAACAGTGGGTGGCCTGCCCATGGTGTTGATTTGAACTCGGGATGGAACTGCACGCCGACATACCAGGGGTGGGTCGCTTGTGGTAGTTCAACCATCTCGGTCAGTTGCTCACGCTGGGTGAGTGCAGAAATAACCAGACCCGACTGGCGCAATTGATCAAGGTAGTTGACGTTCGCTTCATAGCGATGGCGGTGACGCTCGGTTACGACATCGCCATAAATGTTGTGGGCCAGCGTGCCTTTGGCAACGTCTGAGCTTTGCGCACCCAATCGCATAGTGCCGCCAAGATCAGACTGCGCATCGCGTGTCTTGATGGTGCCGTCTGCGTCTTTCCATTCGGTGATGAGTGCGATCACCGGGTTCGGCGTTTGTGGATCAAACTCGGTACTGTTGGCATCTTTCAAGCCAGCCACATGGCGTGCAAACTCAATGGTCGCTACTTGCATGCCCAGGCAAATACCCAGATAGGGCACCTTGTTCTCGCGCGCATAGCGTGCTGCACAAATTTTGCCTTCCACACCGCGCACGCCAAAACCGCCCGGTACCAGAATGCCGTCAAATTTCGCAAGGCGGGAAACGTTGTCCGGAGTAATGGTCTCTGAATCCACGTATTCGATCACTACCTTGGCGCGGTTTTTCATGCCCGCATGGCGAAGCGCTTCGTTCAGTGACTTGTAGCTGTCGCTGAGGTCGACGTATTTTCCGACCATCGCAATATTGACTTCATTTTTGGGATGTTCGGTTTCGTAAACGAGGTCATCCCAGCGCTTGAGGCTGGCTGGCGGCGTGTTCAGGCGCAACTTGTCGCAGATGAGTCCGTCCAGACCCTGCTCATGCAGCATGCGGGGCACCTTGTAAATCGTATCAACGTCCCACATGGAAATAACGCCCCACTCGGGCACGTTGGAGAACAGTGAAATTTTTGCCCGTTCTTCCTGGGGAATACGGCGGTCTGCGCGGCACAATAAAACATCAGCCTGGATACCGATTTCACGCAACTGCTTGGCGGTGTGCTGTGTGGGTTTCGTCTTCAATTCACCTGCAGCAGCTATCCATGGGACGTAGCTCAGATGGACAAAGGCGGTGTTGTTTGCGCCAAGGCGCAGGCTCATTTGCCGAACAGCCTCGAGGAAGGGAAGGGACTCGATATCGCCGACGGTGCCGCCGATCTCGACAATCGCAACGTCCACCGCCTCCGGCGTTTCGTAGCCCGCGCCGCGCTTGACGAACTCCTGGATCTCATTGGTGACGTGCGGAATGACCTGGACGGTTTTTCCGAGATAGTCGCCGCGACGTTCTTTTTCGAGAACGCTTTTGTAAATCTGGCCGGTGGTGAAGTTGTTGGCCTTTTTCATGCGCGTTTCAATAAAACGCTCATAGTGGCCAAGATCAAGATCGGTTTCCGCTCCGTCATCGGTCACAAAAACCTCGCCGTGCTGGAACGGAGACATGGTGCCAGGATCCACATTCAGGTAGGGATCCAGTTTGATGAGGGTGACTTTCAGGCCTCGCGACTCGAGGATGGCAGCGAGGGAGGCTGAGGCGATTCCCTTGCCCAGGGAAGACACCACACCGCCGGTGACGAAGACAAATTTGGTCATGTCAGATACAAGCCGGAAAGCTCGCAGAGGTGGGAAATGCTGATTATAGAGGTTGGCCTTTAACCGCCGACAGCGTGCGGACAAACTGATACATTGCGGGACATGATGAATCAAGCAAATCCTGCCGAAACCGTTGCAACTGTTGGGGAGCCGCTTGATCTGGCCGGCAAACACATCCTGTTGGGATTGTCTGGCGGTATTGCCTGCTACAAGGCCGCGGAGTTGTGTCGGGCGCTTGTGAAGGCCGGTGCAACCGTGCAGGTAGTGATGACCGAAGCGGCGGAGCATTTCATCACGCCCGTGACCATGCAGGCGCTTAGCGGCAGGACTGTTTACACCAGCCAGTGGGATAGCCGCGAACCCAACAACATGGCGCATATCAATTTGTCACGCGAAGCCGACGTGATACTCATCGCTCCAATGAGTGCGGACTTCATGGCCAAGCTGTTGCATGGGCGGGCCGATGACCTGCTCAGCCTGATGTGCCTTGCGAGGCCCATTGACAAGGTTCCCCTGCTTCTCGCTCCCGCCATGAATCGCGAGATGTATGCGCATCCCGCAACGCAGCGCAACTTCATCCAGATCGAGGCAGACGGGGCTACTGTGCTGGGCGTTGGCAGTGGTTTTCAGGCGTGTGGGGAAACCGGCGATGGCCGCATGCTGGAACCTGAACAGATATTGCAGGATCTGGTCTCCTTCCTGACGCCCAAGGTGTTTGCAGGCCAGCACGTGCTGTTGACTGCCGGGCCTACTTATGAAGCGATTGATCCTGTACGGGGCATCACCAATCTCTCAAGCGGGAAAATGGGATTCGCCATAGCACGTGCTGCATCCGAAGCTGGCGCAAAAGTCACGCTGGTCGCCGGACCAGTTGGCCTGGCGACACCGCGCGGCGTGACCCGTATCGATGTGCGGTCTGCGCAGCAAATGCTGGAGGCCGTCGTACCGCTGGTGGTATCGGCTCAGGTTTTTATTGCGACTGCCGCGGTTGCCGATTGGCGTGTTACTACCCCGTCGGATCGAAAGCTTAAAAAGGATGCCGGTCAGTCGCCCCAGCTTTCATTTTCGGAAAATGCCGACATTCTTGCCACGGTAGCCCGTTCGGATTCTGCACTTGCGGGGCGGCTTTTTTGTGTGGGCTTCGCCGCGGAAAGTCACGACCTCGCCGAAAATGCACAGGCCAAGCGCTTGCGAAAAAATGTTCCGTTGCTGGTTGGAAATATAGGCCCGGATACTTTTGGTCGTGATGAAAATGCATTGCTGCTGCTGGACGAAAGCGGCGGTAAGGAATTACCCAGGGCTTCAAAGCTGTCGCTTGCCAGGGCTTTGGTCAATGAAATTGCGGTGCGCCTTAAAATCCATGCACGTCGCTGAATCGGTATAGCGCGATGAACTCTTCAAACACGCCACCGGATGGCGACTTCGTGCAGTATGTTGAACGTCTCACGGCAGTCAAGCCGGATCCTTCCGGCAAGCGCGTCGCGCCGCAGGCAGTGCCTGAAAAATCTGTCAGCGAAGATGTCCGGCTGTCAACCGCCGGGAGTGGGGATGCGCCTTCGTTGGCGCAACTGCTTAAACAAATACATCTCCTGACTCATGTGAAAGTGCTTGTGGGCCTTTGGATAGCGACCATGATTCTTGCCGAATTCCTGCCTTGGGCGGGTTTGCTGTTCATTCCGTCCTTGCTGGGATATGTGGGCTGGAGATTGTTCGAAGTCAACCGTGCGTCCTCTGGCCGATTGTTTGATCGTTTTCGAAAGCTTGCTGAAGAGGCATCCAGGAACCAGAAGCGCCCTTGAGGCCCATTTGAAATTTGAGCGAAAAACGAAGCACAACCGAATATGAAAATTGACGTCAAGATACTGGATGCCCGCATGCAGGGAAATCTACCGAACTATGCAACTCTTGGGAGTGCGGGGCTTGATTTGCGGGCGTGTCTTGACGCGCCGCTGAAGCTTGCTGCCAACGCATGGCAACTAATACCCACGGGAATCGCCATCTATTTGCATGACCCTGCTTATGCGGCGCTTATCCTTCCACGGTCCGGTTTGGGCCATAAGCATGGCATCGTGCTCGGCAACCTGGTGGGGCTGATCGACAGCGATTACCAGGGCCAGTTGATGGTGAGCGCCTGGAACCGCAGTGATGTGCCTTTTACCATTGAGCCCATGGAGCGTATTGCCCAATTGATGATTGTGCCGGTGATGCAGGCTCAATTTAACGTGGTGACGGAATTCCCGGCCAGCCAGCGTGGCGAGGGCGGTTACGGCTCTACAGGCAAGGCCTGAGCCTTCTCGATGCAAAGCGGGCTCCTGCTATACCCCGCATACGAACTGCACTCACAAGTGTGAAACCTTGTATTTAAAGTCGGCGCTGACCTACATTCGCGTGTTGGCATCTCCTAGGCATCACGTTCCCATTGACCGATGCGCGCCGTCTCGGAGGGCGGCTTGAATGTACTTATCAGCGGCGGTGCCGTGTTGATATATTTTCAAAGGAGAATCTTATGCGCTCAACAACTCTTTTTGCTTCGGTTGTTTCGGTCGCCGTACTGACAGCGACACTTGCTGCATGTGGCTCGCAGCCAATGAACTCTACGCCTGTGGCTACATATCCGGCTGGTACTGCTTATCCAGCTGGCTCGACTGCCCCTGCAGGTGCAATTGAATATGGTCGGGTAACCAATGTTGAGGTGGTTCGTACTCAGGAGTCTGGTCGCCCCGGTGTTGCCGGTGCAGTCATAGGCGGTATAGCCGGAGCTGCATTGGGTAACCAGGTTGGCCGGGGAACGGGCAAGGACCTGGCGACCATCGCTGGTGGCGTAGGTGGTGCCGTAGCCGGCAATGCGATTCAGAAGGGTGCTAACAGCCAGATTCGCGATGTATACCGCGTTTCTGTTCAGGTAGACAACGGTGCGTATCGTGCTTACGACATGGGCACTGCCGTCGATCTGCGCGCTGGTGACCGTGTTCGTATCGAGAATGGTCAGCTTTATCGTATCTAGGCGATATTTCAAGAAAAAAAGCGCCGGATGGGCGCTTTTTTTAAAGCGCGTGGCGCTCAGGTAATTTCAGTGCAGGGTGTTGTTGCCTGGCAGACTTGACTCAAGCTTGAAGAAACCGGTGCCAAGCGAACCCTGGCCTACCTCTTCCTCGCTGGCGTCCCGCACCGATTGGACTGTCAAGGAAAGACGCAATGCGATGCCCGCAAGCGGATGGTTGCCGTCGAGCACCACATGCTCCGGGTAGATTTCTGTCACTGTGTAGAGGTTCTCTTTGGGCATATCTACGGTGCAACCGGCAGGGAGGGCCATGCCGTCGAAGGTCATTCCCTCTTCCAGTTCCGCCGGAAATATATTTCGAGCTTCCAGAAAGACCAGGTTCTCGTCGTAGTCCCCGAAGGCATCTTCGGGCTCCAGGTGCAAGTCCAGGGTGCCTCCCGCTTCATGTCCCTGTAGTGCTTCCTCAATTTTTGCCAGCAAATCATTGCCACCCAGCAGGAACTCAACGGGCTCGTCCAGTTCGTCCAGGACTTCGCCCAGGGTGTCTTTCAGCGTCCAGGTCAGGGCGACGACGCATTGGGGAGTGATTTTCATCGGACAATTGTCCCATGGATGTAAATCAAGCCTTGCCTCTTCTTGCAGGTCTAAGCCCTGCGCAATTCATGCGTCGTCATTGGCAGAAAAAACCGTTGATGGTGCGTTGCGCCATTCCGGGCTTCAGGCCACTGCTGAATCGCAAGGATCTTTTTAGCCTGGCCGCCAGCGAGGGGGTGGAGTCGCGTCTTATCGAGCAACGCGCCAATGGATGGCGCATGAAGCAGGGGCCTTTTCCTGCACGTAGCCTGCCGGCTGTATCAAAACCGGGCTGGACCCTGCTTGTGCAGGGGGTGGATTTGCATGTTCAGGCAGCGCACGACCTGTTGCAGCAGTTCAGGTTCGTGCCGGACGCCAGGCTTGATGACCTTATGATTTCGTTTGCCACTGCCGAAGGTGGTGTGGGGCCGCATTTCGACAGTTACGACGTGTTCCTTCTGCAGGCCAGCGGACGCCGACGCTGGCGTATTGGAAAACAAAAGGACCTGGAGCTGCAGCAAGGCGTGCCTTTGAAGATATTGCAGAATTTCGAGCCTGAGCAGGAGTTTGTGCTCGAAGCTGGCGACATGCTGTACTTGCCGCCGCGATATGCCCATGATGGTATTGCAGAGGTCGAAGGTTCCGGCGGAGATGCTGATGACTGCATGACCTATTCGATAGGGTTTCGCGCGCCTGGCCAGAATGAGTTGGCCTCCGAATTGCTACAGCGGCTCGCGGGTTTTTGTGAAGATGATGAAGCAGCAGGTCAATCCATTGGAAGGCGTCCGCCGCCCATGTATCGCGATCCCGGGCAGAGCGCCACCCCGACGCCAGCGGCCATGCCTGAATCACTACAGGTATTTGCCGGAAAAACAATTCATGAGGCGCTGAAAGATCCGTTAAAGCTGGCTTGTGCATTGGGTGAGTACATGACGGAAGTAAAACCCTCTGTGTGGTTTGAACAGGCGGAAGACGAGTGGAGCGATGAGCAGCCTGATCTGGTACTCGACACCAAAACCCGCATGATGTATGACAGCCATCATGTGTTCATAAATGGCGAAAGTTACCGCGCAGGCGGGGCCGATGCGAAGCTGATGCGACGGCTGGCGGATACGCGCCGACTTTCCCGGGCGGACACCGCTCAGGCCAGTCGTGCGGCACTGAGTTTGATGGCAGACTGGCACGATGCAGGCTGGTTGCGGCTTGTGCCTCAATAAACGGAGTTGTTTGCATGGATGCAAGCGAAATCCCACAACCAAATGGCCAAACGGCCATTGGTGGGCCTGTATTGCCTGAGGGCCGCTTTGGCGGCCAGACGGAGTTTGCAGGCATGGTCCGCGATGCATTGCAGGTGGCCGCCGATCAGGGCTGGCGGGAAATCATTCTCTGCGACCGCAGTTTCGAGGACTGGCCTTTGGGTGAGCGCGCCGTTGCACAGTCACTCAACGATTGGTCACGTTCCGGGCGTAAATTGACGATGCTGGCGAGAAACTATGACGAGGTGATTCGCAGGCATGCGCGTTTTGTAAGCTGGCGTCGTACATGGGCACACATTGTTGATTGCAGGGGCAACTCTTCGCTCTTAGTCGATGACTTTCCGAGCGCTCTCTGGAGTCCGGTTTGGGTGTTCCAGCGAATGGATCTGGATAAAAGCGCGGGCGTTGCGGGCTCTGAACCAGGACGGCGCATTGCGCTGAGGGAGCGGCTGGATGAATGCCTGCGCCGTAGTTCGGCGGCTTTTCCCTCTTCCACGCTTGGGCTTTAGTGCACTCGATAGGTGAAAGTCACTCATTGAAACCTTGCGGCGCCTGCTTTTTGCCCGTGACAGGCGTCGGGTGCACTGGCTTTGGTGCAGTTCTTCATGCCATGAATACTGGCTATAATCCAAAGTTAGGCAAAAGAGCTCGAGTCCTTTTTGTCTGGTCTGACGCACCTGGATTTCAGGCGTGTTTTTGACAATTTCCGGAAATTGTTTTCTTAAATCATCAAGGATATTAAAAATGAATAAGTCCCTCGTCCTGGCAGCCATGGTTGCTGCTGTTGCTCTCGCTGCTTGCGGCAAGAAAGAAGAAGCTCCTGCTCCAGCACCAGTCGTCGTGACTCCGGCTCCAGCTCCTGCCCCGGTTGCTGACGCTTCTGCTGCAGTCGGCGCTGCAATGGATGCCGCTTCTGCTGCTACTGGCGCTGCTTCTGCTGCAGGTGTTGCTGCCCAGTCTGCCAACGCTGCTGCTTCTGCTTCTTCTGGCACCCCCGCTGCTGCCAAGTAATTTTCTGCTGCCTCGCAGCGCAAGTAAAGGCCACCGTTAGGTGGCTTTTTTATGCCTCATTGCAGCCACTGAAAAACCTGTGGATCAGGCTGCCAGCCAAGGTGTGCCATGAGTTGCGCTGGCAATCACGATTTCGTCCTCGGGGCAATTCAATGCTTCGGCCATTGATTGCATCACCAGCGCTGGCAAATTGTTTTGCAGGCTCAGATGCGCGGCAACCAGGTGTTTGAGAGCCGGATGGCAGACTGCAGCGGCAATTGCTGCGGCGGCTGAGTTGGATAAGTGCCCGAGATTCCCGCCCACCCTGCGTTTGAGGAAGTGCGGGTAAGGTGATCGTGCCAGCATGTCGCTGTCATGGTTGGATTCGAGCAGCAATGCATCGCACCGCTCAAGATGTGACAGCACCTGTTGGGTCACATGCCCCAGATCGGTAAGAACTGCCAGCTTTTTGGCGCCATCCGTACAGGTCAGATGAAGCGGTTCCCTTGCATCGTGCGGAACTGAAAAAGGTGTTAGTTCAAGACCTCCCAAGTCAATCTTCTGGTTATTCCGGGCAATGCGAAAAAGGCCCTCGAAGTCGGGTGAGCCTATCCCGTTATAGGTGCCTTCGCTCATCCATACCGGTATGCGGTGCCGTATCGACACGCTGCGTGCGCAACCAATGTGGTCGCTGTGCTCGTGCGTAATGAATACTGCGTTGATGTCTTCGAAAGTCAGGCCGGCTTCAGCCAGCCTGAGCTGAAGTTGCCTGATGCCGAGTCCGCAGTCCACCAACAAGCGAAAGGGCAGAAGGCCCGAGGCCTCGACAAGCGTAGCGTTGCCGGTGCTTCCGCTGCCCAGGCTTTTGAATCTAAGCACTGCGTGTGTCTTCTGGCGTGGCTGCCGCATTCACCGCCGCACCAAATGCAGTTTTATTTGAGGTCGTCTGCAATGACCTGAACGATACGCTGTGCATTCGCAGATGCTTCAGCCACACCTTGCGCATTCAATACAGATACAGTGGTG
This sequence comes from Pseudomonadota bacterium, assembly GCA_040388075.1. Classification (GTDB taxonomy): domain Bacteria; phylum Pseudomonadota; class Gammaproteobacteria; order Burkholderiales; family Burkholderiaceae_C; genus Polaromonas. The sequence goes on from JAZKCN010000005.1 coordinate 186,100, forward strand.
GCGTTACCCTGGCTTTTCACGGCGATACGGAACTTCAGCGGTGGAACTGACGGCTCGGAGCCACTGAACAGCTTGGCAAAGAACCCGGGCTCTTTTTTGTCCGGTGTCGGCTCTACATAGCGTACAAAATAAGTACCCTGCGCACGGTCCCTGTCTTCCACAGTGAAGCCGGTGCGGTCGAGTGCAAGACCAACCCGCCGCCAGGCGCGGTCGAAGTCCTCATCAATCTGGACAACCGGAGCTCCATTGACGCTGGCAATACGTGAGCCTTGCCTAACGGGATTTGCCGAAGCAAGCAGTGCGCGCGATTGCTCCTGGTTGACCCCAAGCTTGACCATCAGCCGGCGCAGGAATTCGGCTTCCAGCTCGGGATCGGATGGGCGGGGTTGCCAGATGGTTGCGGCGCCTGTTTGTCCCGCATTGGTATTTGCGGTCGGTATGGTTTCAATCATGCCGCGATGGCTGATATAAATTTCGGTACCACCTGACGCGTTGCGTTCCAGCCGGGTACGGAATTTGTCGCGTTCGCCGCTGGAATAGAGTCCGTCAATGACCTTGCCAATCGTTGACCGTATGAAATCCTGCGGGATCTTGGCCCGGTTTTCTGCATAGTCGGTTTCCATGATGCCGATGTTTTGCTGGTCCAGCGACAGCAGGAAGCCCCCCTCCAGCCAGAAGTCACGCACGGGACCCCACAGCTGATCAGCTGGACGGTTTATCACCAGCCACCGCTGGTTGCCCGCCTTTTCGATTTTGACGTCACCGACAGTATTTGCCGCCAGGGGAACTGCCAGCGATGAGGCCTGTCCCACCTGAAATGCATTGGCGCTGACGGTAGTACCAGGCACTACATAACGGGTTTCTTTGGACAGCTGCGTCAGGTCCGGAGGCACATCAAGTGAAGGACCCGCCTTGCCGCTGGACTTGTAGTCAACCTTGTCGCCAGACATCATGTTGCTGACGGTGGAACAGCCTGCCAGCAGCATTGCAGCCAAGAGGATGGACAAACCTGCTGCGGTTTTTGCAGTGTGCAGGCTGCTTCGTGTTTGCAAAATCTTCACTTGGGGTTCCTTAAAAATCAGATCAGGCCGCAAACGCGCAGCGCGCCTTCAACGGTTGCTTCATTCGACGCTTCCAGCGGGGTCATCGGCAAACGCAGCGTTGGGCCGCAAAGGCCCATGCGCGCCATAGCCCATTTGACGGGAATAGGGTTCGCTTCCACAAACAGGTGTTTATGCAGCGGCAAGAGTTTCATCTGCAGCTCCATGGCGCGCTTCGCATCGCCCGCAACGGCGGCTTTGCAAAGTTCATGCATCAGTCGCGGCGCCACGTTGGCTGTCACGCTGATGTTGCCCTGGCCGCCGCACAACATCAGTGCGACTGCCGTCGGGTCGTCGCCGGAGTAAACGGCAAAGCCCTTGGGTACTTCCTTGATAAGCCATTGCGCGCGCTCGATGTTTCCGGTCGCTTCCTTGATGCCGACAATGCCCGGGACCTGGGTCAGGCGCATCACCGTGGCATGGGCCATGTCTGCGACGGTTCGGCCGGGGACGTTGTAGAGCACGGTGGGCAAGTCCCCAGTCGCCTCGGCAATAGCCTTGAAGTGCTGGTACTGTCCTTCCTGGGTTGGCTTGTTGTAGTAGGGAACTACCTGCAGCTGGCAATCGGCGCCCACGCCCCTGGCAAATTTCGCCAGCTCAATGGCTTCGGCGGTCGAGTTGGCGCCGCAGCCGGCCATGATGGGTACACGCTTGTTGGCCTGCTCAACCGCCACACGGATGATCTCGCAATGCTCTTCGACATTGACCGTAGGCGATTCACCGGTAGTTCCAACGACGCCAACGCAATCGGTGCCTTCTGCAATATGCCAATCCACCAGCTTTCGCAGGCTGGGATAGTCAACCTTGCCGTCTTCAAGCAAGGGAGTAGCCAGTGCAACGATGCTGCCAGTAATGGTTTTCATGTCTTGGTTATGTCCTGGAATCCTGGAATCAGCCAGCCGGTCTTTGTAAAGGCCCTGCAAGCGAATCCAGCATTCTACCCAGAGCCAGCGAGGTAATAACGGACGGGTCCGGCGTCCGACTGCGCTTCCCTGACGGCCGCAATACGCTGGATAAAACGCGGAAAACTGCCGCCCGCTGCCGGGTAAAAGCCGTCCTCGAATGCCACCACCCGTAGGCTGCTGCAAATATCCAGCAGCTCACCCGGTGCCAGCAGGAAGTCAGACCTCGAAGGCTTGCCGACGGTTTCATTTCCCGCGGTAAAAGTTTCGTAAATCAGCACGCCGCCGGGTGCAAGGCTGTCCAGCAGGGTGCGTATCAGCGGTCGCCAAAGGTAGTTGGTGGCCACCACCGCATCAAACTTCCGGCCCGCGAAGGGCCACAGCCCCTGCTCTATATCTGAGGCAACCAGTTCGCAGCCCTCTGCTTCAGGGGCCAGGCTTGAAAGCGCTTCAATCGAGATGTCGACGCCAGTGACAGCATGGCCCAGACCATGAAACCACCGGACATGACGGCCTTTTCCGCAGGCGACATCCAGCACCCGGCCTGCAGGTTTGACCAGATGGGACCAGCGCTGAACCCAGGCCGATGCCGGCTCTGCTCCATGTTGCGCGGCAGTTTTCAACGCGGCTTGACCTCATCCTTCAGCGCGGCAAGTGCCATTGCCTCCACGCGTCCGGGTGCGATCAGCTTAAGCCAGCGGCCCAGTTTTCCCCTGGCAGTCATCACGACCTCCCGTTGGCGGTTGTCCATGCCCTTGATGATCAGCCGGGCACACTCCTCCACGCTCATCGCGCCATCTTCCTTCAAGCCACTGAAACCTGCGGCAATGCCGGCTGCATTGAGTCCGCGGTGGCGGATATTGGTGGCGACAACACCCGGGTAGGCGGTTGTGACGCTGACTCCTGCAGTTTTCAACTCTGCGCGCAGCGCTTCAAAAAAGCCGGTCATGGCAAATTTGCTGGCGCTATAGGCCGTGCGGCCTGGTACGCCGACAAGGCCGGCCAGGCTGGATACGGCCACAATGCTGCCGCGGCTTTGTTTCAGCCAGGGCAGGGCGGCGTGGGTACACCACACGCTGCCCCATAGGTTGATGCGCATCAGCTGTTCATACCAGGCCAGGTCCTCTGCCTGCACATCCTGCAGCAGCGCCTGTGCCGATATGCCCGCGTTGTTGACGAGGATGTCCAGCCGCCCAAATCTTTCGATAGCCTCCGCGACCAGCTTGCGGCAGGCCGGCTCTAGCGACACGTCGGTTGGCACTACCAGCACCGGCGCACCCGAAGCCATGCATTGCGTCGCGACCTGCGCCAGCCGGGCCTCGTCTCTGGCAGCAAGCACCAGCCCGAGGTGCGATCCGTGCTGGCGAGCAAGTTGCCGGGCCATTTCTGCGCCTATACCGTCCGATGCGCCTGTGATGACTGCTGTTTTCATGGGCGCTCGTTTCATTGTCGTTTGCCTGCTTCGTTTCCACGCCCCATAAGCCGGGAAGCGGTCCGGCCTAAAAACAGGCCCAGACCTGATTGGCCAGTGTGACAAGAAAATCCGGCTGGGTGTAGAGGGCAAACACCGCCAGGCAGGCCGTTACGGACAGCCCCCAGGCTGTTGCCCTGACAAGCACCGCACGCTGCATCATCAGGCCAGCTGACCCAAAGGCGACGATACCTGCCGCTGGATGGGCGCTTCCTTGATTGGCAGGTTGATCAGGCCGGCAAAGATGCCCAGTCCAATGGTGATGTACCAGACGATGTCATAACTGCCCGTCTTGTCATACAGGTAACCGCCAAGCCAGACACCGAGAAAGGAGCCGATCTGGTGACTGAAAAAGATAAATCCCGCCAGCATGGACAAATGCTGCACGCCGAAGATCTGCGCCACCACCGCGTTGGTTGGCGGCACGGTGGACAGCCACAGGAAACCCATCATTGCGGCAAAGATATACACACTCATCGGGCTCAGCGGCACCAGCAGGAACACGCTGATAAACAGGGCGCGCAGGAAATAGTTGATCGCCAGTATGTTTTTCTTGAGCATGCGCTGACCCAACGCTCCTGCGCCATAGGTGCCAAACACATTAAAGAGTCCGATCAATGCCAGTGCGTATCCGGCCACTTGCGGTGACAGGCCCTTGTCCCTGAGGTAACTGGGCATGTGAACGCCTATGAACACGACCTGGAAGCCGCAGACAAAATAGCCCGCCATCAACAGGCGGAAGCTCGGGTATTTAAACGCCTCTCGCAGTGCTTGCCCAATGGTCTGTTCGCGCTTTGGCGCCTGCGCACCGCCAAACCCGGCTTCGCGCAAGCCCAGTGACAGGGGCACGATCAGCAGCACGGCGCCGCTCAGCAGTAACAGTGCTTCCCGCCAGCCCATGTGGCTAATCAGGAAACTCTCCGTCGGCACCATCAGGAACTGGCCAAATGAACCGGCTGCAGCGGCCACGCCCATCGCCCAAGACCGCTTTTCGGCAGATACATTGCGCCCGATCACGCCATAAATAACGGCATAGGTGGTTCCAGCCTGGGCCGCGCCTATCAACACGCCCGTTGTAAGCATGAACATGAATCCGGTCGGCGACAGCGCCATCCCGGCCAATCCAAGCGCATAAGCTACCGTTCCGGCGACCAATATGCGAAAAGCACCAAAACGGTCTGACACCATGCCCGCAAAAATTCCGAATACGCCCCAGGACAGGTTTTGTATGGCGATGGCGAAAGCGAAAGTCTCACGGGTCCAGCCCTGCGCCTGGGTGATCGGTTGCAGCCACAGGCCGAAACCGTGTCGTATGCCCATGGATAGGGTCAGGATGAGGGCTCCACAGGCCAGAACCTGGGTGGTTGAGAGCGTTTTACTTGAAACAGCGGTGCTTGATGACATCCAGCGACTTTAACGAAAATACATTTTTGGTGCCGCCGCCCAAGCTACCAGCAAAAGCCTGATACTGTATATTTGTCCAGTAATTTTTTCCTGACGTCTACAATCGCCGCAAAATCCTGATTCTCCATGGCAGTCAAACCACCCCCCGAATATTCCGAAAGCTCCATTCGTGTGCTCAAGGGCCTTGAGCCCGTCAAGCAGCGGCCGGGCATGTACACCCGTACCGACAACCCCCTGCACATCATCCAGGAGGTGCTGGACAACTCCGCCGACGAAGCATTGGCCGGGCATGGGAAAAAGCTGAAGGTCACGCTGCACGCCGACAACTCGGTGAGCATTGAGGATGACGGTCGTGGCATTCCATTCGGCCTGCATCCTGAAGAAAAAGCGCCGGTCGTTGAACTTGTCTTCACGCGCCTGCATGCCGGCGGCAAGTTTGACAAGGGCAAGGGCGGCGCCTACAGCTTTTCCGGCGGCCTGCACGGCGTCGGTGTCAGCGTTACCAATGCGTTGTCAAAGCGCCTGGAGGTCACTTCCTGGCGTGAGGGCATGGTGGCCCGGCTTGTCTTCTCGGGCGGCGACGTCCTTGAAAAATTGCATTTGCGCAAGGCGGCCGAGGGTGACCGCAAGCAGGGCACCACGGTAAGGGCCTGGCCGGATGCCAAGTATTTCGAGTCACCAGCGCTGCCCATGGCCGAGTTGACCCATTTGCTGCGCAGCAAGGCCGTGCTGATGCCCGGTGTAACGGTCACGCTGGCTGTCGAGAAGACCAAAGAAACCCAGACCTGGCTCTACAAGGGTGGCCTGCGTGATTACCTGATGCAGACGCTGACCGCCGACCCGGTGATTCCGATGTTTGAGGGTGATGGTTATGCCGATGCCGCGCACGACAGCTTTGCCGAGGGCGAGGGTGCCGAATGGTGCGTAGCCTTTACTGAAGACGGCCAGCCAGTGCGCGAGAGTTACGTCAACCTGATACCGACCAGCGCCGGAGGCACGCATGAAAGTGGCCTGCGCGATGGTCTTTTTAATGCAGTCAAGAGTTTTATCGAGCTTCATTCGCTGCTGCCCAAGGGCGTCAAGCTGCTGCCGGAGGACGTGTTTGCCCGCGCCAGTTATGTGCTGTCCGCCAAGGTACTGGACCCGCAATTCCAGGGCCAGATCAAGGAACGGCTCAATTCACGCGATGCGGTGCGGCTGGTGTCCAGCTATGTGCGTCCTTCGCTGGAGCTCTGGCTGAATCACCACGTCGATTACGGTAAAAAGCTGGCCGAACTGGCCATACGCGCCGCGCAGACCCGGCAAAAAGCCGGCCAGAAGGTTGAAAAACGCAAGGGCTCCGGCGTGGCTGTACTGCCCGGCAAGCTGACCGACTGTGAAAGCCGTGACCTCGCCCACAACGAAGTGTTCCTCGTCGAGGGTGACTCTGCCGGCGGCAGCGCCAAAATGGGCCGCGACAAGGAAAGCCAGGCGATATTGCCCTTGCGCGGCAAGGTGCTCAATACCTGGGAGGTCGAGCGCGACCGCCTGTTTGCCAACACTGAAATCCATGACATAGCGGTGGCGATAGGCGTCGACCCGCATGGTCCCAACGACACCCCCGATATGAGCGGCCTGCGTTACGGCAAGGTCTGCATACTCAGTGATGCCGATGTGGATGGCTCGCACATCCAGGTGTTGCTGCTGACCCTGTTTTTCCGGCATTTCCCCAAACTGATAGAGACTGGCCATGTGTATGTTGCGAGGCCGCCGCTGTTTCGTGTTGACGCGCCCGCCCGCGGTAAAAAGCCCGCTTCCAAGGTTTATGCGCTCGATGAAGGCGAATTGACCGCCATTCTTGATAAATTACGCAAGGAAGGCGTGAAAGAAGGCTCCTGGAGCATCAGCCGATTCAAGGGCCTGGGAGAGATGAGCGCGGAACAATTATGGGAAACGACACTCAATCCTGATACCCGCCGCCTGCTGCCGGTACAACTGGGCAACCAGAGCTTCTTGCAAACAGAAGGGCTCATCACCAGATTGATGGGCAAGGGCGAGGCTGCTGCGCGCCGCGAGCTGATGGAACTGCACGGCGATGCCGTCGAGATAGATATTTAAAGACTGGTGATGCCCACTGACTTGTCCGTCGTGATGAAGCGTTTGCTCGCACCTGTGAAGGTGCTTGGCGCAGCTGTTCTCGCGGGTTTGTTGTTGTCTGCAGCGGCGCATGCGGATGTCTGGGGCTATATTGATACGAGAGGCGTGGCGCATTTCTCGGCTGAAAAACTCGACGAACGTTATGAGCTGTTTTTCCGCGGCAACGAGAGCTTTTCCGCCGGCGGACTGAAGGGGGCGACGGGGCTGGATGACAAAAACACGGCAAAGCTGTCTGCGGGCACCGGCAGTGCATATGCACCCCCGAAGTTGCTGGCCTATTTCGATGTGTCGCCCAATTACAAGGCTGTCAAACATCTGCTGCGCGACGCATCTGCCACCCACGGTATTGATTACGAATTGCTGCAGGCGCTGATTGCGACCGAGTCCGGTTTTGATACTTTTGCTGTGTCGCCCAAGGGCGCGGTCGGTTTGATGCAACTGATACCGCCGACAGCAGAGCGTTATGGCGTCAAGGCCGACAAAAAGTCGCCGATTGCCAAAAAGCTGACTGATCCCAAAACCAATATCAGGGCTGGTTCAAGCTACCTGCGCGACCTGATAGACATGTTCCCGGGCCAGCTGGAGCTTGCCGTTGCAGCCTATAACGCCGGTGAGGGCGCTGTCCAGCGCGCTGGCAACAAGATCCCCAATTACCCCGAGACCAAAAATTACGTCAAGACGGTGATGCAGTTGTATGGCCATCTCAAGCCGTCAGGTGTGCTGGCCGATGTGCGCCGCACGCCGGGACGTGTCCGCATGGAAATGATGGGTGGAGCCGTAGGGCGCAGCAACATGCCGCCGCAGGCGGGTCAGCTGCCCGCGCCGCGAATTGCACCCGATGGCCAATCCGAATAACTAATAATTAATCCAACGAACGGCTCCGGATGAACCTGATTTTTAATCCCGATGTTTTTGCGCTGGGGCTGGCCGTCGGGGTATTGGGTCTGGTGCTGTTGCTCAGCCTCATCATTGCCTACGCGTATGAAGAGCGCACGCTGCTTTTTCTGGCCGCTTATGTGGCGGTGCTGGTCGGACTGATTTTTACTGGCGAGCAACTCCTGGCCGGTCGGGAGGGGATGCAAATCCAGCTGCTTGTGGCGGGACCTGCATTGGTCACCATCCTGGTGATGTGGCTGCTGCGCAACCGACATAGCTCCAAAGTAGACAAGACCGTGATGGTGGCGATTGGCCTGGTGACCGTGGCGCTGATGGTTTTTTATGGCGTAACCGGCATGGCGCCCTCGATCGATTCGGATAATGGGAAGCTGGCCCTGGGCCTGGCCTTGGCCTGGCTGGTGTTGCTGGTTGGTTCGTCTTTTTACCTCGGCATTGAATCGTGGGACAGTGCCGGCCCCTGGAAGTGGTGGCTGGTCATCGGCGACGCTGCCGGCCTGGTGGTAGCGCTTGTGTTTTTGGGCGATCTGGTCGATGCAGAGAGGGCTTACTGGCCGGTGGTGCTGATGCTGGTACTGCAGGTGCCGCCTATCTATCTGTCGCTGGTCTGGCGCAGCCGCCTGCTTAACGAAAGCCGGCTGCGCAGTGCCGCTGCCGCCGTGACCGACCCGCTGACCGGCCTGGCGACCACGCCGGTGCTGGTTGAAAGGCTGATGCGCATCACATCACGCGCCAACCAGTCCAAGATCGGCCAGTCGAACAGCGCACTTTTCCTGATCCAGGTGCAAAACTGGAACGGGCTGCTTGCAGAACTGGGTGCTGAATTCAACGAAAAGCTGTTGCTGGAAGCCGCCTTGCGCGTGCGCCGGTCCATCGGTGACAACGACCTGGTGGCACGTATCAGCGGGGGTCGTTTTGCCGTCGTCGCGCAGGGCTTGCTGGGTACGCCTGAAATATCGTCCATGGCAACCCGGCTGGTCGTCAGCGGTTTGCGAATAGACAGTCCCCAATTGCCCGGCGTCGAGCTTCAGTTCCGGGTGATACTGCGGCCGCTCAGTTTCGCAAAACCGATGCCACCCGCCGCGGTTCGTGAATGGCTTGACAGCCTTGCCAGTCGCTTCGACGAGTGGCCGTCTACACATCGTGCCAGGAGCATCCTGGTGGTTGAAGGCGATGTCAGCAAACCGGTCACTTCCTGACGTATGGCCGTCTGACTCTTGAGCTTATCTGTAGTCTGCTTTTGACCTGCAAAGGTTGTCGCTGATCTTCTGCAACTGCCCTCGTACTCTTCGCTTTTGCATTAATTACCAGGTTTTTTTCTCATGGATTTATTCACAGCAGACCCGGCCGCGCCCGGACCTGAAGCCGCTGACCAGGACTCACTGGCAGCTTACGCGCAGCGTGCCTACCTTGAATATGCGCTGAGCGTTGTCAAGGGCCGTGCATTGCCTGACGTCTGCGACGGGCAAAAACCCGTGCAGCGTCGCATTCTTTACAGCATGGCGCGCATGGGCCTGGGTTTTGGCGGGGCCAATGGCGCGAGCGGCGCCAAACCGGTCAAAAGCGCACGTGTCGTCGGCGATGTGCTGGGTAAATACCATCCGCATGGCGACCAGGCGGCATATGACGCGATGGTCCGCATGGCACAGGACTTCAGCCAGCGCTACCCGCTGGTAGATGGCCAGGGCAACTTCGGTTCACGCGACGGTGATGGTGCTGCGGCGATGCGCTACACAGAAGCAAGGCTGTCGCGCATCACCAGTTTGCTGCTCGAGGAACTGGACGAAGGCACCGTCGACTTTGTGCCCAACTACGACGGCTCGTTTGAAGAGCCGCGCCAGCTGCCTGCACGCCTGCCATTCACCTTGCTCAACGGCGCCAGCGGGATCGCTGTGGGCCTGGCGACAGAAATCCCCAGCCACAACCTGCGTGAGGTGGCAGATGCCTGTATTGCGCTGATCAAGTCTCCAAAACTCAGCGATGACGAACTGCTCGCGCTGGTGCCTGGCCCCGACTATCCAGGCGGTGGGCAGATTATTTCGGGCGCCTCTGACATTGCAGCAGCCTATGCAACAGGCCGCGGTTCGCTGAAGGTACGTGCTCGCTGGAAGATTGAAGACCTCGCGCGCGGCCAGTGGCAACTGGTGGTAACCGAGTTGCCGCCTGGCGTCAGCACGCAGCGTGTGCTCGAAGAGATTGAAGAGCTGACCAACCCCAAAATCAAGGCCGGAAAAAAGGCACTGAGCGCCGACCAGGTGCAGCTCAAGCAGACAGTGCTGTCCGTACTCGATGTAGTGCGCGACGAATCCGGCAAGGAAGCGGCCGTGCGCCTGGTGTTCGAGCCCAAGACCAGCCGCATCGAGCAGTCAGAACTGATCACCACGTTGCTGGCGCACACCAGCCTTGAAAGCTCGGCGCCGATCAACCTGACCATGGTTGGGCTGGACGGCAAGCCGGCGCAGAAGTCGCTGCGGCAGATGCTTGTCGAGTGGACAGAGTTTCGCCAGACGGTCATACAGCGCCGCTCGCAATACCGCCTGGACAAGGTGCTGGACCGCATCCACATTCTCGAAGGCCGGCAGCTGGTGCTGCTCAACATTGATGAAGTGATCGCCATCATCCGGCAGTCGGACGAGCCCAAGGCCGCACTGATTGCGCGCTTCAAACTCAGTGACCGGCAGGCAGAGGACATCCTTGAAATCCGCCTGCGCCAGCTGGCACGGCTTGAAGCCATCAAGATCGAGCAGGAACTGAAAAACCTGCGCGAAGAGAAGGGCAGGCTGGAGGAAATCCTCGGCAGCCCGGCCGCGCTCAAGCGCCTGATGGTCAAGGAAATCGAAGCCGACGCGAAGCAGTTTTCCGATGCGCGCCGCACGCTGATACAGGCCGAGAAAAAAGCCGTGTTCGAGGTCAAGGTGATTGATGAACCGGTGACGGTTGTCATCAGCAGCAAGGGCTGGATACGTGCCCGCACCGGCCATGGCCATGATGCGGCGACGTTTGCCTTCAAGGCTGGCGATGGTCTCTATGGCACGTTTGAATGCCGCACCGTCGACAGCCTGCTGGCCTTCGGCAGCAATGGCCGCGTCTACTCCATGCCGGTGTCTGCCTTGCCGGGCGCGCGTGGTGACGGCCAGCCCGTTACCACCCTGATCGAGCTGGAAACCGGCACACAAATCCTGCACTACTTCGCGGGTGCTGCAGGCGCCTGGCTGCTGCTCAGCGGCTCGGGCGGCTACGGCTTCCTGGCCACGGTTGACAACATGCTGTCGCGCCAGAAGGCGGGAAAGGCCTTCATCAGCTGCGGCGAAGGCGAGACCGTGTGCAAGCCTTCACCGGCCAACGTGCCGCCAACAGCGCCGGCGACCCATGTGGCCTGTGCATCGACCGGCGGCCGCATACTCACTTTCGAGATCGCAGAGCTCAAGCCCATGGCCAATGGTGGCCGCGGCCTGATGCTGATCGACCTCGAAGCCAAAGACAGCCTGGCAGGTGCAGCCGCCTACATACGCAGCGTGAAGATCAGCGGCATTGGCCGTGGCGGCAAGGCGCGTGAGGAGACCCTGGAAATTCGCAGCCTGAACAACGCCCGCGCAGCCCGCGGGCGCAAGGGCAAAGCCGCCGACCTGGGCTTCAAACCGGCCTCGGTCGAGCGGGTCGAGTAATTTCGGACCGACCGTTCGGCCGGATGCTTCCAGAGGGCGGATGGCAAAATTTTGATGTATACATCAAGATTTTGCAAATTTGACCCATCAACGAGCGTTGGAGCGGCCAAAAACGCTGTTTTAAGGCCGAAAAGCGGCAAAAAAGCCGTTTTTTAACTGCCAAAAAGGCCTGAAACCCAATCTGGACTAGCGCGACCTGCTATCTATTTGGTAGCGTAGACACCCGTGTCGACAGTATTTCAGCCGACTTCCGCAATCAGCTCGATCTCGACACAGGCACCCATAGGGATCTGTGCGACACCGAATGCGCTGCGGGCGTGCTTGCCGGCATCACCGAAGACTTCGCCCAGCAATTCGCTGGCGCCATTGGTCACCAGGTGGTGCTCGGTGAAGTCACCGGTCGAGTTGACCAGGCTCATCAGCTTGACGATGCGTTTGACCTTGTTCAGGCCGACCGCTGCTTCCAGCGTGCCCATCAGGTCGATGGCGATGGCGCGGGCTGCGGCCTTGCCTTCTTCGGTCGTGATGTTTTTGCCGAGCTGGCCGACGATGACCTTGCCATCTTTTTTTGCCAGGTGGCCACTGACGAAAACCAGGTTGCCAGTCTGCACGAATGGCAGGTAGGCCGCTGCGGGTATGGCCAGCGGGGGCAGGGTGATGTCGAGGGCTTTCAGTTTGTCGTAAATAGGTCCGGTGCTCATGGTGCTTCCTGAAAAAAATGGGAGTTGAGGTTTCAGCCCTGCTGCTGGCCGCCTGACCAGGGCATCCAGCCCTGGTCCTGCACATAACCTTGCTGGGTCTGCTGCGATTGCTGGCTGGCGTGGGTGTTCGCGTTGTTGCCCGGCTGCATTGCCTGCATGGTCTCTTCAACTGGTTCAACCGTAACGGCCACATCCAGTATGTGCCTTGCACCGCCGCGTATCACGCCACGCATCGGCGAGACGTCGAGGAAGTCCCGGCCGGTAGCTAGCGTCACATAGTCTTCGCCCGGCGGCCTGTCGTTGGTGGGGTCGAAGTCCAGCCAGCGGCCTGCCGAATGGGTAGGGCCAGGGCAGTAGACCGAGGCCCAGGCGTGTGAGGCATCGCTGCCTATCAGGCGCGGCTGGCCGGGCGGTGGTTTGGTCAGCATGTAACCGCTGACATAGCGCGCCGGCAGGCCCATGGCCCTGCAACAGGCCACCATGATGTGTGCAAAGTCCTGGCAGACGCCCTTGCCCTGGCGCAAGGCGACCAGCGCAGGTGTGTTGACCTCAGTGCTGTTGCTTTCGTAAACCATGGCGCGGTGTATGCGTTCCATCAGGTCATGGGCAGCTTCGGGCAGCGGACGGCCGGGCGCGAAGCTGGGGCGTGCAAACTGCACAAAGGCATCGTCACGCGGCACATAGGGCGAAGCGAACAAAAATTCAGAAGCGCCGTTCCAGGCTGCCCCGGCGCTGTAACGAAACTGGTCCCGTACCTGTTCCCATGACGGCTCTGACTCGCCATGCGCGCGGAAATCGACATCAGGAGCCACTGGCGTGGTGGAGACAATGCTGTCGGCGACCACGCTCAGGCTGTCATGGCTGGTCTGCAGCGAAAAGAAAGTGCGGTAGTTGCCGTAGACGTCAGGCACATCGCGTTGCTGCGCCGGTGCAGGGCTGATGCGCAGCTTGTGGCTTTGCAACGTCTGGCTGGCGTGGTCTATGGGCTTGAGGTGGACGACGTGGTGCGCGTTCTCCACCGCCGGGGTGTAGAGGTAATGGGTTTCGTGGACGACGTGGAGCAGCATGGATCAGGCCTTGGGCCCCAGTTTAAAGCCAGCGGTCAGCCTGTTCAGGCGCCCAGGCTGTGGTTGCCCGAGGCCGCGTGGCTGAAATACTGGCGGCTGATGTTGTCGGACAGCTCAAACGCCGCATCGTTGCAGGATTCCAGCAACTCGATCAGGCGGTCGTAGCGGCTGGTTTCAGGCGCAGCAGACGGTGGGTCGCACAGTTCCGACAAGATCCAGCTGCCAGGGTCGGGCAGGCTGCCGGTCAGCTCGGGCAGTTCACCGGGCGTACTTTGCGCGAGCTTGGCGAGGCGGCCTTTCAGTGTCTGCACCACCCAGCCCAGTGAGCGCGGGTTGTCGCGGTCCAGCACCAGCAGGTCAAGCAGGGCGGGGATGTCGCGGCGCTGCTGGTATTGCGCATGGAAGGTGATGGTGCTGTCGAACAGCTCGATCATGGCGCCGAAGCCGCCTTCATCAAACACGGCCTCGGTGCGAAAGCCCTCAATCAGCGCGGCGGACAGCGTGCTCAGGCGCTCTATGTGGCGGCCTGTGCTGAGCAGGCGCCAGCCGTCATCGCGCATCATGCGGTCGGTTTGTGCGCCTGTCATCGCGGCCATGAAACCGCTGGCAAGCTCCAGTGTGCGCAGCGCCTCGACCGACGAGTACTCGAGCGAATGCGCGCCATGCTGACTGGCCTTGTTGAAGGATTCGCAGCGGCTGAAAAAATCTGCCTCGGCACGCACGATCACATGCCACTGTTCCTGTGACAGGCGTTCGCGTACCGCAGATGCTGCACTTTTCAGTGCCCGCAAATTGAAGCCCACGCTGGCCGGCTGCGAGGTTTGAGCCAGCCCCGCGATCAGCGAGCGTTCGAACACACGTCGGGCGTGTGTGGCGGGCGGCACGGTGTCCAGCACCAGTGCGTTGTTGACGGCCATTTCCGTCAGCCATTGCGACAGAGGCTGCGACGACTGGTCTTCACCGCCGAGGCTGTGCAGTGTCAGTTGCGCCAGGCGAATCGAATTTTCGGCGCGTTCGGTGTAGCGGCCCAGCCAGAACAGGTTCTCGGCAGCGCGGCTGGTGACTGGTGGCTTGTAGCGGCTGAAGGCGTTCGCCCAGACCTGTTCGGGCGCCAGCGTGGTGGCCGGTTCTGCCAGCGCTTCTGCAGCTTCCAGCGTCTGCGGGACAGCTTCGGTCGGCACCAGTGCTTCACGCAGCGTACGCGCAGGCACACCGGCCATCGCGACGTCGTTGCCGGTGTTGTCGAGCACCCAGACGTCGGCACTGCTGCCGCCGTGCTGCATCGAGGCGATGTTCTGGTTCTTGCCGGCCAGCCGTGCCAGGCCACCAGGCAAGACCTGCCAGCCGCCGGTGCCGTCTGCGACGGCAAACACACGCAGCATGGCCGAGCGCGGCGCGATACGTTCGCCCTGCCAGGTCGGTGTCTGCGACAGTGGCAGGTAAGCCTGGACGGTGTAGTCCTCGCCCTGGCGCACGATGCGGCCCGCCCATTCGTCAAGCGAGCGGCGCGACAGGCTCTGGCCGATGATGGATTCGAGGCGCGAGCCGGGGTAGGTTGGCTTGATCACGCAGTCCTTGAGTTGCGGCAGCACTTCCTGCATCACCGCCTGTTCACCGCACCACCAGGTAGGCAGCGAAGGGATGCTCAGTGTTTCGCCCAGCAGGTGTCGTGACAGCGCCGGCAAAAAGCCCAGCAATGCGCTGGACTCCAGAAATGCCGAACCCGGTGCATTGGCGACCAGCACATTGCCGGCGCGAATCACCTGCAGCAAACCGGGCACGCCCAGCGTGGAGTCGGAGCGCAACTCCAGCGGGTCGAGGAATTCGTCGTCCAGCCGCTTCAGCAGGCCGTGGACAGGTTCCAGGCCCTGCAGCGTCTTCAGGTAAAGCTTCTCATCGCGCACCATCAGGTCGCTGCCTTCAACCAGCGTCAGGCCAAGGTAGCGCGCCAGATAGGCATGCTCGAAATAGGTCTCGTTGTAGGGGCCGGGCGTCAGCAGCACGATGCGCGGGTTATTCGACGGGCTGGCAGCCTTCATGCCATCGACCAGTGCCTTGTACGAGGCGGCCAGGCGCTGGACCTTCATCTCGCGGAAAGCTTCGGGGAACAGCAGCGAGATCGTCAGGCGGTTTTCAAGCAGGTAGCCCAGGCCGGAAGGTGCCTGTGTGCGCTGCGATACCACCCACCAGCGGCCATCAGGCCCGCGTGCAAGGTCAAATGCGGCGATGTGCAGGTAGGTGCCGCCGGCTGGTTGCACGCCCTGCATGGCGCGCAGATAGCCGGGATGGCCCTGCACCAGTGCGGCCGGCAGCAGGCCTTTGGAGAGCAGGCTTTGCGGGCCGTAGACATCGGCCATCACATGGTTGAGCAGGCGCGCGCGCTGGCGTATGCCGGTGTCAATCTGCTGCCAGTCCTGCGGCGAAATGATCAGCGGAAAAAGATCGAGTGACCAGGGGCGCTGTGGGCCATCTGCATCGGCATAGACGTTGTACGTGACGCCGTTGTCGCGGATCTGGCGCTGCAGGTTGGCCGTGCGGCGGTTCAGGTCATGAAAACCTTCGATGCCGAGGAAGTTGAAAAAGGTGGTCCAGCTTTTTGCCAGGGGGGCGGCAGTGGTTTCGGGGCTGCTGTCTGCCGCTGCTTTGCGCGCTTCCGCCTGCTGCTCGCTACCGGCGAGAAACAGGCCGCCTTGCGATTGCGACTGGGTGACCGGTGCCTGTGGGGTGAGCAGCGGCCTGGCGACGGTGCGGCCGCGCAACTCGTCAAAGTGGCCTGCCGAAGCGGGCGGTGCCAGTGCCGAGGCCAGTTCTGCCGGGGCTTCCAGCGAATCGGCTGCAAAAAGTGACTTGTTGTTTTCCACGTGGCCCAAAGCAGGCTGTTTTATGCGAATTTGCAGGCGATAAAAAGAAGCAGGCCTTCTTGCGAAAGCCTGCCCTGATTCTAGTCTGCGTACATCCCGTACACCGGTGTTTGCCGATCACTTCTGGGCAATGTGCGCAGGCCTGTTGTGTTAGCGCAAATCCAGTGTGAACGGGAATTCGCGGCTGGGTTGTGCTGCCGTCACCAGCATGCGGCCGGGGGTGTGGCCCATCTGCAGGAAACGTGTGAGGCGGCGGCTTTCTGCCTCGTATGAGTTGACCGGCAGCGTCGCATAGCTGAGTCCGCCCGGGTGCGCCACATGGTATTGGCAGCCGCCCAGCGAGCGCTCCATCCACGTGTCGACCACATCGAAGGTCAGCGGTGCATGCACGCCTATGGAGGGGTGAAGTGATGACGGCGGGTTCCATGCCTTGTAGCGAACACCGGCGACGTATTCACCGACGGTGCCAGTGTTTTGCAGCGGCAGCGCCCGGCCGTTGACGGTGACGACGTAACGGTTGTCGTTCAGGCCGGTGACATGAACTTCGACACGTTCCAGCGACGAATCGACATACCGCGCGGTGCCGGTGGACGAGCCTTCTTCTCCCATCACGTGCCAGGGCTCCAGCGCACTGCGCAAGGTCAGTTCAATGCTGTTTGCTTTGACCTGGCCAATCATCGGGAAGCGGAACTCGAAGTGCGGCTCGAACCAGGCCATGTCGAAGGGGTAACCGGCTTCATTCAGCTCTGTCAGCACGTCCTGGAAGTCCATCCTGACAAAGCTGGGCAGGAGGAAGCGGTCGTGCAGCTCGGTGCCCCAGCGCGTCAGGCGGCCGTGGTAAGGCTGGTTCCAGAAGCGCGCCACCAGTGCGCGCAGCAGCAATTGCTGGGCGATGCTCATGCGGGCGTGCGGCGGCATTTCAAACGCGCGCAGTTCCAGCAGGCCAAGGCGGCCGGTAGAAGAGTCGGGCGAATACAGCTTGTCGATGCAGAACTCACTGCGGTGGGTGTTGCCGGTCACATCGACCAGGATGTTGCGCAGCGTGCGGTCCACAATCCAGGGCGGCATGTCCTGGCCGTATTTTTCGCGGTTGGCAGCTATCTCTCGCATTGCGATCTCGAGCTCGTACAGCTGATCGTTGCGCGCTTCATCGATACGCGGCGCCTGACTGGTCGGGCCAATGAACATGCCCGAGAACAGATAACTCAGCGACGGGTGGTTGTGCCAGTAGGCGATCAGGCTGGCCAGTACTTCCGGCTTGCGCAGGAAAGGGCTGTCCGCTGGTGTCGCGCCGCCCAGTACAAAGTGGTTGCCGCCGCCGGTGCCGGTGTGGCGGCCATCGGTCATGAACTTTTCAGCCGACAGGCGCGTCTTGTGCGCGATGTCGTACAAAAACTCGGTGTGCGCCACCAGCTCGCCCCAGTTGTAGGCCGGGTGGATGTTGACTTCAATCACGCCAGGATCAGGCGTGACGGCCAGCATCTTCAGGCGCGGGTCGCGCGGTGGTGGATAGCCTTCGATGACGATCTTCAGGTTCAGTGTTTGCGCCGTGGCTTCAACCGCAGCCAGCAGGTCGAGGTAGTCTTCCAGCCGCTCCATGGGCGGCATGAAGATGTAGAGCGCACCTTTTTCACCACCACCCACGCTGGTCTGGCCTGAGGCCTTGGCGTCGGCTTCTTTTTTAGCCTTGGGGCCGTTGGCGCGTTGCGGGTCACGCACCTCGACGCAGAGCGCCGTGCGGGTTAGCCAGCCAGCCGATTCAAAGGCATCCGGGACGCGCGTGCCCGGAGCCTGCGTCTGCAATTGCGCTGCAGGTGTGCCTTGCCCGGCGGCGGGGGTTTGCATCACACGCCTTGCTTCGTAGCGTGGGGGCACGTTCTTGCTGTATCGGGCAAGGTACTGCTCGACACGCTGGGCCGACGAGTCGCTGCCGTTGCCGACGGTGTAACGGCCGGCGAATGTGGCTGTTGACGGCAAGGCATCGCGCGGCGCAAACGGGTCGGACTCGATCATGTAGGGGTAGTCGGTCCTGGACACCCAGGGCACCGAGTCCAGTGGCAGGCGATAGCCCATTGGCGAGTCGCCGGGCATCAGGTACATGCGCTCATCGCGGAAGAACCAGGGGCCGGTGGTCCATGCGGGACCGGCCAGCGGCGCAAGGGAGCCCGGCGTGACTTCGCGCGACTTCAGCGGCAACACATAACCGACGACGGAGTCGAGGCCCTGCATGAAGACGCGGCGCAGGCGCTCACGTTCCATCACATCGTCAAGTTTCGAGTCAAACGGATCCACATTGACCGGCAGACGGCGTTCGCGCCACAGGTAGTACCAGACGTCCTCAAAACCGGGGGTGATGCAGTCGGGCGCCAGGCCAAGTTTGTCGGCCAGCGTGGCAGTAAAACGAGCAGCGTCTTCAGCGGTGTAGTTGCAGGGTTCGGTTTCGTTGGCAAACAGCGCCGGGTTCTTCCAGACTGGCTGTCCGTCCTTGCGCCAGAAAATGCTCAGCGCCCAGCGTGGCAACTGCTCGCCGGGGTACCACTTTCCCTGTCCGAAATGCAGGAAGCCGCCCTGGCCGTATTCGGCGCGCAGCTTTTGTACAAGCTCTGTGGCGTAACCGCGTTTCGTGGGGCCGAGTGCGTCGATATTCCATTCGGCGGCATCGCGGTCACTGGTGGCCACAAACGTCGGCTCGCCGCCCATGGTCAGGCGTACGTCGCCCTTGACCAGGTCGCGGTCAACCGCCTCGCCCAGCGCCAGCACCTTCGCCCATTGCTCCTCGGTGTAAGGCTTGGTGACGCGCGGTGACTCGTAAATGCGCTGCACGCCCATGTGGTGCGAGAACTCGACTTCGGATTCGTCCACGCCACCTTCAATCGGCGCGGCGCTCGATGGCTCTGGTGTGCAGGCCAGCGGGATGTGGCCTTCGCCAGCCATCAGGCCGGAGGTCGGGTCTAGCCCGACCCAGCCTGCGCCAGGCAGAAACACCTCGCACCAGGCGTGCAGGTCGGTGAAGTCGACTTCGGTACCGCTGGGTCCATCGAGCGACTTGACGTCGGCTTTCAGCTGTATCAGGTAGCCCGACACAAAACGTGCGGCCAGGCCCATGTGGCGCAGCAGTTGCACCAGCAGCCAGCCGGTGTCGCGGCAGGAGCCGATGGCGAGCTTGAGCGTTTCTTCAGGCGTCTGCACGCCGGGCTCCATGCGGATGGCGTACTTGATGTCCTGCTGCAATTGCTGGTTGACGCTCACCAGGAAGTCATTGGTACGCCTTGGCGTCTTGTCGATTTTCTCGAGATAGGCCTGTACCAGCGGCGTTGCCGGCTCGGCGACCAGGTAGGGCGCGAGTTCCTGCGCCATCGGCTTCGAATACTTGAACGGAAATTCTTCCGCCTCGGGCTCCAGGAAAAAGTCGAACGGATTCAGCGTCACCATGTCGACGACCATGTCCACCGTGACCTTGAATTCCTTTGTCGGCTTGGGGAAGACCAGCCGTGCCTGGTAGTTGGCGAACGGGTCCTGCTGCCAGTTGATGAAATGCTCGGGCGGTTCTATCTTCAGCGAATACGACAGCACCTGGGTTCGGCTGTGCGGGGCAGGCCGCAAGCGCACGATTTGCGGCCCGAGATTGACCAGCCGGTCGTATTTGTAGTGGGTGATGTGGCTAAGGGCGACGTGGATGGACAAGGGCTATCTCGCTTTGCAGTTTTTTATGCAGTTGGTGCACTTGGTCAGTAGCTTACTCCGGGGAAGGCTTGCTGCGACCCCTAATCCTAGCAAGAGACGAGCCAATATGGGCTTGTCGGCCGATACTGGTCCTTGTTCGTTGAAGATGCAGCCATGCGCCGGACGCATGTGACACAAAAAGACAAAAAAGCTTCAGGGGGACGGTATTTCAATCAAAACATCTGCGGGCGCAGCCAGTCTGCTCTCTGCTTTCGTCGCTGGCGTTGTGCTGCAATTGCAGCAACCTGCGCTCTGGCCGGGCTGGGTTTACGTATTGTTGGCTGCTGCTGTGGCTGCGATTGCGGCCATCCTGATGTTCCGGGAGCGGACTGCAAATACGCCATCGCGCAGGCTTTTGGCCAGCTTGCTCCTGCTCGCGGCTGCCGCTACCGGCTTTGGATTTACCGGGCTGCGGGCCGTGAACTTTCAGCAGACAGCGCTTAATCCGGCATTGGAGGGCAAAGACATTGCCGTCACAGGCCAGGTGCTGGCCATGCCGCAGGCCGGAGAAGACGGCATACGATTCCGTTTCCAGGTCGAGTCGGCGCGTCTTGACGGTCAAACCGTCGTGTTGCCGCAGCAGATTTACCTGGGTTGGTACGCCGGTTTCGGCCAACGCATGCCAAAACCAGCGCCGCCGGCCCCACAGGACAACGACAGCACGGAGCCACCCGAATTTGCGCCCGGCCAGCGGCTGCCGCAAAACCTGCGGGCAGGTGAACGGTGGCAGATGACTGTGCGGCTCAAGGCGCCGCATGGCAACAGCAACCCGCACGGCTTTGATTACGAGTTGTGGCTGTGGGAGCAGGGGGTGCAGGCCACCGGTTACGTCAGGACGGGCGCGAAGGACGTCGCGCCGCGCAAAGCAGGTGACAGCTGGGTGCACCCGGTCGAGCGTGCGCGCCAGTCCGTGCGCGAAGCGATTTTTGCCCGTATCGACAGCCGGCAACTGGCAGGCGTGATTGCCGCACTGGTGGTGGGTGACCAGAACGCGATTGAACGCGCCGACTGGGATGTTTTCCGGGCGACCGGTGTGGCGCATTTGATGTCGATTTCGGGACTTCACATAACGATGTTTGCCTGGGTTGCTTCACTGCTACTGGCCTGGCTGTGGCGGCGTTCTGCCGGCTTCACGCCCCGGCTTTGTTTGTGGGTTCCAGCGGGCAGCGCTGGTGCCTGGGGCGGCTTGTTGCTGGCTGCCTTGTATGCACTGTTTTCAGGCTGGGGTGTGCCGGCGCAGCGAACCATCTGGATGCTGGCAACTGTTGTGCTGCTGCGCCAGAGCGGCCGGCAGTGGCCGTGGCCGCTTGTCTGGCTGCTGGCGATGGCGGTTGTGGTGGCTCTGGACCCGTGGGCGTTGATGCAGGCGGGTTTCTGGCTGTCTTTTGTGGCGGTGGGCGTGTTGTTTGCGACGGATTCGGGCGGAAGGCATGACCGCCAGCAGAACGATTCAAGCCCGAAAAGGGCCTTGGACGCGCGCATTTTTCCGCTGGGCCGCCCCGAGGAAAAAATGGCCCCCTCGGGGGGCAGCGCAGCACGCGTAGCGGCAAGCGTGGGGGCCACATTGCGCGAACAATGGGTGGTCACGCTGGCGCTCACGCCGCTGTCGCTGCTGCTCTTCAACCAGGTGTCGCTGGTCGGCCTGCTGGCCAATGCAGTCGCGATTCCGTGGGTGACCCTGCTGGTCACGCCGCTGGCCATGCTCGGCGTGTTCTGGTCGCCGGTATGGGATGCGGCAGCCTTGTGCGTCAGTTTTCTGACAGTATTTTTGCAATGGCTCTCTAACTGGTCGTGGGCCTCCATCAGTGTGGCGGCTGCCCCGCTCTGGTTTGCCATCGCGGGTGTCATTGGTGGCGGATTGCTGGCGATGCGCCTGCCCTGGCATTGGCGGGCGCTGGGAATCCCCCTGTTGGTACCGGTGCTGCTGTGGCAACCGGTACGGCCGGCAGCCGGAGAATTCGAAATCATCGGTGCCGATGTGGGTCAGGGCAATGCGGTGCTGGTGCGCACCGCCAGCCATGGGCTGGTCTATGACACCGGGCCCAAATTCTCGCGCGAAAGCGATGCCGGTCACCGCGTGCTGGTGCCGTTGCTGCGCGCGCTGGGCGAGCGTATCGATGTGCTGATGCTGAGCCACCGCGATATCGATCACATTGGCGGGGCGCAGGCCGTGCTGGCGATGCAGCCGCAGGCACAACTGGTCAGTTCCATTGAGGATGGTCATGAACTGCAGGCGATTCGCAAATCCGCGCGCTGCATTGCTGGCCAGAACTGGTCGTGGGACGGCGTCGATTTTGAGGTGCTGCAGCCTGCGGCGGCCGACTATGACTCGACCACTAAGTCCAACGCGATGAGCTGCCTGCTGCGCATTTCCAACGGCCGGCAGAGCGCGCTCCTGGCTGGCGATATCGAGGCGCCCCAGGAACTGAAACTGGTCACCGACAAGGCCATGCAGGCGAAGCTGAAAGCTGATTTCCTGCTGGTGCCGCACCACGGCAGCAAGACCTCGTCCAGCGCCGTTTTTCTGGATGCCGTGAAGCCGCAATTTGCGCTCGCCCAGGCTGGCTACCGCAATCGGTTTGGTCATCCGGTGGAGTCGGTGATGCAGCGTTATACCGAGCGTGGCGTGCAGGTATTGAAATCTCCAGCCTGCGGTGCAGCCACTTGGCGCAGCGACAAACCTGAAGCCGTGCTTTGTCAGCGGAACGACAGGTTGCGCTACTGGCATCACCGGCCGTGAGGCTATCCACGTAGTGCATTTAAAGCTGCCCGCCTACAGGCGAAGCGCACAAAAAAATCTGTTGCCGCTAAACCTTTGGCGCATAACTTGCTAAGCTAGAGCTACAAGAAAGCGATCACCGTAGCCGGAGATAAGTACATGAGTCGACCGATGTTTGATGAAATGAACCTGACTGCTGATTCGGTCAGGGAACACTACCAGGGCTACCAGCGCTGGTTGTCTCGCCAGCCGGCCGACACCATGCAAGCGCGCCGCGCTGAAGCGGAGATGATTTTTCGCCGCGTTGGCATCACCTTCGCCGTTTACGGCGCCAAGGATGAAGACGGCGCCGGCACCGAGCGTCTGATCCCGTTTGACCTGATTCCCCGCATCATCCCGGCCCATGAGTGGTCGAGCATGGAAAAAGGCCTGATCCAGCGTGTGACGGCGCTCAACCGCTTTATCCACGACGTCTACCATGACCAGGAAATCCTGAAGGCGGGGGTGATCCCGTCCGAGCAGATCTTCCAGAACGCGCAGTTCCGGCCCGAGATGATGGGTGTGGATGTGCCGGGCAACATCTACTCGCACATCAGCGGCATTGACATCGTGCGCGCCCCCGATGCGCAGGGCAACGGTGAGTACTACGTGCTCGAAGACAACCTGCGCGTGCCCAGCGGTGTGAGCTACATGCTGGAAGACCGCAAGATGATGATGCGGCTCTTCCCCGAGCTGTTCAGCGAAAACCGCGTCGCGCCGGTCGCGCATTACCCCGATTTGCTGCTGGAAACGCTGCGCGCCTCCGCGCCGCCGGCCACAGCTGACCCGACCGTGGTGGTGCTGACCCCCGGCATGTACAACTCCGCTTATTTCGAACACGCTTTCCTGGCGCAGCAGATGGGTATTGAACTGGTCGAAGGCCAGGATTTGTTCGTCAAGGACAACTTCGTCTACATGCGCACCACGCGCGGCCCGAAGCGGGTCGACGTGATCTACCGCCGTGTCGATGACGACTTCCTTGACCCGCTGGCTTTCCGCCCGACGTCGACACTTGGTTGCGCGGGCCTGCTCAACGTCTACCGCAGCGGCAATGTTGCGCTGTGCAATGCGATTGGCACCGGGGTTGCCGACGACAAGTCGATTTACCCCTACGTTCCCGGAATGATCGAGTTCTACCTCGGTGAAAAGCCCATCCTGAAAAACGTGCCGACCTATATGTGCCGCAATGAGGAAGACCTCAAGTACACGCTGGCCAACCTGAAAGACCTGGTGGTCAAGGAAGTGCACGGCGCAGGCGGCTACGGCATGCTGGTCGGCCCGGCGTCAACGAATGCCGAGATTGAAGAGTTTCGCGCAGCATTGCTGAAGAACCCTTCCGGCTACATTGCGCAGCCAACACTGAGCCTGTCCACCTGCCCGACCTATGTGGACAGCGGCATCGCACCGCGCCACATAGATTTGCGGCCGTTTGTACTGAGCGGCAAGGAAGTGCAGATGGTGCCCGGCGGGCTGACCCGCGTTGCGCTGAAAGATGGCTCGCTGGTCGTCAATTCGTCGCAGGGCGGTGGCACCAAGGACACCTGGATCCTGGAGGCTGACGGCGCGCCGCCCAAACCTTCGCAGTCCCAATCGCAAACGCAGACCCAAACCTCTTCTGCAACGGGAGCCTGAATATGTTGTCACGCACCGCAGACCACCTTTTCTGGATGTCGCGCTATACCGGGCGCGTTGGCGATATGCCGCAGGCATTCGCGGGGATAACTCATCAACTGCGCAAGGCGCTTGTGATGTCATCACCAAAACACGCAAAGCGCGACAGCGCTTTCGGTGTTTGAGGCCAAGGAGAAAACATGCTATCTAGAACCGCTGACCATCTTTTCTGGATGTCGCGCTACACCGAGCGCGCCGAAAACACCGCGCGCATACTGGACGTCAATTACCAGACGTCAATGTTGCCGCAATCGGCAGGCGCCGCAGAGGTCGGCTGGGAAGGTCTGCTCAGCATCAGCGAGCTCAAGCCGGCCTACACCGCAAAGTACGGCAAGAGCATCAACCAGCGCGACGTGATGGACTTCATGGTCCGCGATGAGACCAATGCGTCCAGCATCGTGTCCTGCCTGAAGAATGCGCGTGAAAATGCTCGCGCCGTGCGCGGCACACTTACCACGGAAGTATGGGAGACCGAGAACCAGACTTTTCTCGAAGTCATCCGCATGCTTAACAACGGCGACTTCGAACGCGACCCCGGCCAGTTTTTTGAATGGGTCAAATTCCGCTCGCACTTGTCACGCGGCGTAACCGCCGGCACGATGCTGCAGGACGAGGCTTTCCACTTTCTGAGGCTGGGGACTTTCCTGGAACGCGCCGATAACACCGCGCGCCTGGTGGACGTGAAGTTCCATGCCGTACAGAGTGACTTCCTCGGCCTTGCCACGGAGAAAGACCTGGAGTTCGACTTCTACCACTGGAGCTCCATCCTGCGCAGCGTCTCGGGCTTCGAGATCTACCGCAAGGTGTACCGTGACGTGATCAAGCCCGAGCGTGTGGCCGAGTTGCTGATACTGCGTGCAGACATGCCGCGTTCGCTGCTCGGTTGCCTCAATGAGGTGATGAGCAACCTCGCCATGGTGACCAGCGATTCATCGAGCGAAACCCAGCGCCGGGCCGGCAAGCTGCGTTCTGACCTGCAGTACGCCCGCATTGATGAGATCCTTGCCAACGGCCTGCATGCCTTCCTGACGCAGTTCCTGGACCGTGTGAATGAGTTGGGCGCGCACCTCAGCCGCGAGTTCCTGGTGCCAACGACCAATTGATGGTGTCATGCATCGGTTGATTGCTGCGCTTTCAACCGACGGCAACGCGGCTTCAGTGGCTGGCCGCCCCAAGCAAGGCCAGCCCCCCCGGGGGCCATCCTTCGACAAGCTCAGGACGAACGGCTCTCAGCGAGCGAACGTGGGTTCTGCATGAAATTGCACGTCAGGCACATCACCGATTACCGCTACAGCGAACCGCTGCACTACGCGCTTCAAACCTTGTGGCTGACGCCGCAGACCTGCGCTGCGCAGACCGTGCAGTTCTGGAGCGTCGGCGCGCCTGAAAAGCTCTATACGCAGAAGGACGCTTACGGCAACACCATCCAGTCGTACACCTTCGTCGGCAAGGACGCAGACAACGTGCGCTGGAGCCTGGTCAATGCGGCCGGTGATGTCGAGACACTGGGCATCGCCGAGTTCACCGACGCACAAACTCTGCCGCACCCTTATTTCTTTTTGCGCGCCACCCACCTGGCCGAGCCGCACTGGCAGCTGGCAGAGTTCGGCCGCAAATTCATCGCTCAAAGTGTGGACGGCAGGGCCGACCTGCAGGCCTTGCTGGCGCTCAGCCATGGGGTGGCCGATGCTGTCAGCTACCTGAAGAACAGCACAACCGTGACGACGACTGCGCTGCAGGCCTTTGAAGCAGGGGCCGGCGTTTGCCAGGATCAGGCCCACGTCATGGTCGCCATCTGCCGCAGCCTGGGCTACCCGGCGCGCTACGTCAGCGGCTACTTTTATGCTGCCAATGAGCCTGACCTTGCCAGCCATGCCTGGTGCGATGTTTGCCTGGATGTAGCGACGCGCCACTGGGTCAGCATTGACGTGACCCACCACTGCCTGATTGACGAGCGCCACGTGCGCCTGGCCATGGGCACCGACTACAACGCCTGCCCGCCCATCAAGGGCGTGCGGCAGGGCGGCGGGCAGGAAAGCATGACGGTGGACATCACCATCGTGCCGGTTTAGCCTGATTTGGCCGGATTGGTGGGGGGGCTGGCGTGCTGGCGGGATCGCTATAATTTAGATAGCATGTCGCGCTAGTCCTGATTGGTTTTTAGGGCTTTTTCATACCTGAAAATGGCCGTTTTTTGCGCTTTTTCGGGGTTTTGGGAGCCTGCGGAGTCTCCAGTCAGGTTTTGCAAGGCATATGTCTCGGCATATGCCGAATTGGCCGCTTCTAGCGCTGCAGCCTGGCGGCCACTTCCTGACCCAGTTCGATCACCGACATCGCGTAGTAACTGCTCCAGTTGTAGCGGGTGATGACGTAAAAGTTCTCGGTACCCGCCACATACTGCGGCGCATCGGGGCCATTGAGCAGTTCGATCAGCGCCAGCTGGCCTTTGTGCTCCAGTGCCGGGCCTTCAAGAACCGCACCTTTTGCCGTGAAGCTGACGGGGCTGAAGGTTGGGAGGATGTCTGGCGCCATCAGCGCGTCCATGTCGAGCCGATTTTTGTCAAAGCTGACCGGGTAATGTGTGGCCATGCCGGTCTGCCAGTTGAAGGCCTTGAAGTAACTGGCGACCGAGCCGATCACGTCGGCCGGGCTGTTCAGCAGGTCGATGGCGCCATCGCCATCAAAGTCGACAGCGTACTTCACCACGCTGGATGGCATGAACTGCGGCATGCCCATCGCGCCTGCATAACTGCCGCGTGGCTCAAACGGGTCTGCGCCGCGCCGGGTTTGCAGCGTCAGGAACTGCTCGACCTCTCCCCTGAAAAAGTCGCTGCGCTCTTTGGCGCGTGGATGGCTGGCAGGAAAGTCGAAGGCCAGCGTGACCAGCGAGTCCATCACACGGAAGCTGCCGGTGTCGCGGCCATAAATGGTCTCGACGCCGATGATGCCGACAATGATTTCTGCTGGCACGCCGTATTCTTTTTCAGCGCGTTCCAGGGTTGCCTGGTTGGCACGCCAGAAGCGCGCACCGGCTTCGATGCGGATAGGGTCTATGAATCGGCTGCGGTAGACGCGCCAGTTTTTGACAAAGGGTTTGGCGGCAGGCTGCATCAGCCGCGATACGGTGGCGTTGTAACGTGCCTGGCCTATGGCGTTGCGCACCCAGGCCGGGTCAAGGTCGCGCCGTGCAGCCAGGTCATCCGCAAACTGCATTGCATCGGCCCGGGTTGCATAGAGCGGTCCGGATGAAGCGGCAGCTTTTGCTGCGGCAGGTTTTTTTTGTGTTTTGGCGTCGGCAGCAGTCGCCAAAAATAGCAGGCCCGCTATCAGGCATGCAGACTGGGCAATGGCGCGAAACGTGTTGGCCGGCGGAGGGGTAAGGGTAAGGCGCATTAAGCCCATTTTAGGTGGACCATTTCAGCGTGTTGAACTGCCTGCTCAGTTCGCGCAAGTCCTGCTGTGAACTGACTGAATAGCGCTGCTGCTCCAGTTTCATCAGCCAGTCATGCAGGGCCTGCGTACGGGTATCGCCGTCATTGCCTGCGGCTCTGATTTTTTCTGCCAGCTGGCGGGGCGATGTTGTGGCATTGCTCGTTATGCCTGCCTTCGCCAGCCG
Source organism: Pseudomonadota bacterium (assembly GCA_040388075.1). GTDB lineage: Bacteria > Pseudomonadota > Gammaproteobacteria > Burkholderiales > Burkholderiaceae_C > Polaromonas. The sequence continues at coordinate 214,069 of JAZKCN010000005.1, forward strand.
CCTGCGCGCGCGCGCCAGCAACCGCAGCCACGGGTCGTGCTGCACGCGTTCCCACATCGTCCATGCAGCGCCCAGAGTAGCCGCGAATACAACGAGGCCTATCAGCACATAACTGAGGTCGGCCCAGCTCGGTGATTCAAAACCGATGTCCTTCAGCAGGTTAAGCTGTTTGCCCTGCGTGTAGTTGAGCACCCACTGGTTCCACGCGTTGTTGACGGCCTCCCATGTCGCGCGAAACTGCAGCGAAAAGCGCGGGCTGATGGTGCCCAGCGCCTGCGCCACCACACCCTGTGGCGCGGCAAGCCGCTGGAAGCTGCCGGTACGACCCGGTGCAACTGCTGTCGTCGGGTCTACACGCACCCAGCCGCGGCCTTCCTGCCAGACCTCGCTCCAGGCATGTGCGTCGGCTTGCCGCACCACCCAGAAACCATCGACCGGATTCTGCTCGCCACCCTGGTAGCCGGTGACGATGCGTGCCGGCACGCCCATGCCGCGCATCAGGATGACAAACGAGGACGCGATGTGTTCGCAAAAGCCTTCCTTGCGGTCAAACCAGAACTCGTCGGCCGTGTTGGGTCCGTAGACACCGGGTTCCAGCGTGTAGCTGTAGCCGCCGGTGCCAAGCCGCTCGATGACGGCCTTTACCAGCCCTGCCGTGCCTGCACTGGCATAACGCGGGTCGTTGCGTATCTCGCTGGCAAGGGCCTGTGTGCGCGGGTTAAAGCCCGGTGGCAGTTCGGTGAACACACGCAGGCCTGCCACGTCCTGTGCCGGCCCGTGCCTGAAAGAGGAAAAGCTTTGCGCCTTGTAGCGCACGATGTCTGTGATGGGCCGGTTGACCATCCATTGCAGGTCTGACTGCATGCTGGCCTGGTAGCCGGGCAGGGCGGGTGCCTGCCCCGCTGCCTCCATCAGGAACAGCCAGGGCCGGTTGGTGGGCTCCAGCGTGACTTCGTAGTTGACCGGCGGGCCTGAGACCTCGAGGCTGGAGACAACGCCAAACCTTGCCGCGACATTGGTGCGCGGCGGCCGCCATTCACGGCCATCAAAGTCGGACATCACCGGGCCGCGGAAGTACAGCTCGCGCCGGTCAGGTGGTGGCCCTTCAAAGCGCACGCGCATCGCCACGCTGTCGTCCAGTGCCAGGCTGGCGATGGTGCCCACCTGCATGCTGGAACTCAGGCCGCTGCGGCCCGTCATCGCGTCGCTGGGCACCCCCCACAGGGGCGCAAGCCGCGGGAACAGCAGGAACAGCACTACCATGATGGGCGCACCCAGCAATGCCATCCAGCCGGCCGTGCGCGCCGCGTGCAGCAGCGGGGGTTTGCCGACGGGCATGTGGGCATTGACCAGCACCGTCAACAGGCCCAGCAGGCCCACCATCATGCTGAAGGCTGTCAGCAGTGACTGCGAATAAAAGAAGTTGCTCAGCATGCAGAAAAAGCCAAGGAAGAAGACTACAAAAGCATCACGCCGCGCGCGCAGTTCCAGTGTTTTCAGCGTGAGCAGAACGACCAGCAAGGTGACGCCGGCATCACGGCCGAGAATGGTCTTGTAGGTCAGCAGCGTGCCGCCAATCGCCAGCGCCAGCAGGCCCAGCAACCACCATTTGCCCGGCAATGACCGGGCACCGAATGCAAGCCAGCCGCGCCATGCGAGTACGCCGGTTGCGAGGGCGGTGCACCAGATCGGCAGGTTGGGGGTTTGGGGTAGTAGTACCCAGGCTATGACTGCGAGCAGGAACAGGGTGTCGCGGCTGTCGCGAGGCAGGTTTTTAATGGATGCTGATAGCTGGTTCAGCATGCCGTACTCCTCTGTTTTTTGCAGGCTTTGCCCTTCACGCAGAGGCCGGCTACCCCCGGCCTGGTTTTACAGGCGCTGAAGTTCAACATAAAGCCAGCGCCTCAAGACATCGCCGCTTGTGCGCCTCCCCAGTACCAGGCTTGATCTCCAGCGAAGATAATCGCAGGCCGTAATCAAGCCCAAGCTTGTCCGCCCGCAGCACCCAGGCCGTCAGCCTCGACAGCTTTTGTTCAGTGTCTGCCGTGCCGGCCTGCATGAAGTCCAGCCAGAGTTCGTGCCGCTGTGCCTGCTGGGTATCACGCACAATCAGGCCGCCGTCTTCACTGACGGAATGCTCGCCCGCCCGCGTGGCTTTTTTCCATACCACCAGTTTCATCGCATCACCGCGCCTGTAGCCTCGCACGCCATCGAACTCGCCCGAGTTTTGTGATTGCGTGGCGACGGCCGCGCCTCCCGACCTTGGCTCGCCGGGTGGCAGGGGCGGGGCATGAATTTCAGGTGCAGGATAGACCAGGATTTGCGCGGCCGGGCGCCATACTGTCCAGACCCGGAAGGTACCGAGGGGAAAGCGGGTTTCTGCTGTCAGTGTGGGTACGCGGTGCAGGCCCCGGCTGGGTGGGGTGAATGCCACCTGCACGGTGCTGCTGCCCTGTGCCGGCACATCGGTCCACGCCCAATGGATTTGTTTTGCTTCCTTCGCGCTGGCGCCTGGACGGTTCAAAACACTTAGCCCGATCCCGTGGCGAATGCTGCGGCGTGTGTTGGTGAGACGCACGTCTACCGTCGCTGTCGCGCCGGCATGTTGCGCAGCCGGCGCGGTGAGGTTCATGGCCAGGCCACGCAGGGTACCGTGGCAGACATGCATGCCGACAACGGCGCTGCCTGCCAGCAGGAAGGTCAGCAGGTAGCCAAGGTTGAGCTGGTAGTTGATCGACGCGACCAGCAGGGTCAGCAGAGTGACGCCCAGCATCATGCCCGGACGCGTCGGCAGTATGTAGACCGTGCGCTGTGTGAGTTCGACCTGGTCGGTCAGGGACAGGCGGTTTTCAAACCATGCGCGCAGGCGCCTGCGCAGCGGTGCAAGGGGGTTGGAGAAAGTTGCCTGACCGGCCATGGTCAGGGCAGTGGTACGGCGTCCAGCATCGCACGCACCTGCTCGACCGAGCCGCGGCCTGCATCGCTGACTGGTACGAGGCGGTGTGCTGCGGTTTGCGGCAGCACGGCTGCGATGTCGTCAGGTGCGACATAGTCACGCCCGCTCAGGAAGGCCTGCGCGCGGGCGGCACGCATGATGGCGATGCCGGCACGCGGGCTCAGGCCCTGCAAAAACCAGCGGCCCGAACGCGTGGCGGCGATCAGGTCCTGCAGGTAATTGAGCAGCGGTTCGGCCGCATGTATCTGGCTCACCAGTTGCTGAAGCTCCAGCAACTCGTGCGGCGTCAGCAGGGCCTTGAGGTTTTCAACCATGTCGCGCCTGTCGCTGCCTTTGAGCAGCTCGCGCTCGGCCGCGCGGTCGGGGTAGCCCAGCGAGATGCGCATGTGGAAACGATCCAGTTGCGACTCGGGTAATGCATAGGTACCCAGCTGGTCATGCGGGTTCTGCGTGGCGATGACAAAAAACGGCACCGGCAGTGGCCGTGTTGCACCTTCGACGGTGACCTGCTTTTCTTCCATGGCCTCGAGCAACGCGCTCTGGGTCTTGGGGCTGGCGCGGTTGATTTCGTCTGCCAGCAGCACCTGTGCAAACACCGGGCCGGGGTGAAATACAAAACCTTCCTTCTGGCGTTCGTAGATCGATACGCCGGACAGGTCGCTGGGCATCAGGTCGGCCGTGAATTGCACACGCGAGAACTGCAGCCCGAAAGAGCGCGACAGCGCATGTGCCAGCGTGGTCTTGCCGACACCGGGCACGTCCTCTATCAGCAGGTGGCCGCCGGCCAGCAGGCAGGCCACGCAGTCCTGCACCTGAGCGGCCTTGCCGACAATCACCGTGTTAAGCTGATTTATCAGCGCCTGAAGTTTTTCTTTGGCTTGCATATTGATACGTTAACCCAAAACATTTACGAGATGAACGCGACCGGTTATTTCACCCACAGGGACTGCTGGAAGCATGAAATGGGCCCGGGCCATCCTGAGTGCCCGGAGCGGCTGGATGCGATAGAAGACTGGTTGCTGGCGACCGGTGTCAAGGATGCCCTTGATGCACGCGAGGCGCCGCAGGCCGCGCTGGGCGACATCGAACTCGCGCATGACCGGATGATGGTGGCGGCGATACGCGGCCTGAGCGACCGGCTGGCAGACGATATCAAGGCGGGTGGCCCCGCATACGCGCAGATAGATCCGGACACCTCGATCAATGTGCACACCTGGAATGCCGCGTTGCGTGCATCGGGCGCAGCGCTGGCAGCCACCGATGCGGTGATGGCCGGCGATCTTGAAAACGCATTTTGCGCAGTGCGACCACCCGGCCACCACGCCTGCCACGACAAGGCGATGGGCTTTTGTTTTTTCAACAACGTGGCTGTCGCTGCGCGTTATGCGCTGGAGCGGCATGGTCTCAAGCGCGTGGCGATTGTCGACTTCGATGTGCACCACGGCAACGGTACCGAAGACATCCTCAAAGGCGATGAGCGTGTGCTGATGGTCGGCTTCTTTCAGCACCCGTTTTACCCTTACAGCGGCGCCGACAACCCGGCATCCAACATGCTCAATCTTCCGGTGCCGGCCTACACCAAGGGCATGGATGTCCGCGAGATGATCGATATCATGTGGATTCCCCGGCTGGACGAGTTCAAGCCGGAGATGATTTTTATCAGTGCCGGTTTTGATGCGCACCGCGACGACGACCTCGGCCAGTTGCGGCTGGTGGAGCAGGACTACGCGTGGATTACCCAGCGCATCAAGGATGTAGCCAAACGCCATTCAAAGGGGCGCATTGTTTCTTCACTGGAAGGCGGCTACAACCTGCAGGCGCTGGCCCGCAGTGTGGAATCGCATATCCGCGTGCTGGCTGATTTGTAGGATTGCAAGGTTTTGTAATGGACATGAAGACAACACCGCTGCTGTTGCAAAACAGGCAAGCCAACGGGGTGTACACGCTGACACTGAACAGTCCGGCCACCTTCAACACCCTGAGTGAAGAGATGCTGTCGGCATTGCAGGCCGCGCTGGATGGCATTGCAACCGATGCTGCTGCCCGCGCTGTTGTCATTGCCGCACAAGGCAAGGCCTTTTGCGCCGGTCACAACCTGAAGGACATGCGGGCTCAACCTGAACTGGCGTATTACCAGAAGCTGTTTGCACAGTGCACGCGCATGATGCTGAGCATCCAGAAGCTGCCAGTGCCGGTTATCGCGAGCGTGCAGGGGTTGGCCACTGCAGCCGGTTGCCAGCTGGTGGCGCAATGCGACCTCGCCGTTGCCGCCAGTCATGCGACGTTTGGTGTCAATGGCATTGACGTGGGCCTTTTTTGCGCCACGCCCAGTGTGCCGCTGGTGCGCAACATGCCCGCCAAGCAGGCGATGGAAATGTTGCTTACGGGTGAATTCATCAGCGCTGATGAGGCGCGTTCGCGCGGTCTCGTCAACCGGGTGGTGGAAGCTGCTGCGCTGGACGCCGAGACCGGAAAAATCATCGATGCCCTGTTGCTCAAGCCGAAAGAAGCGGTTGCGATGGGCAAGGCACTTTTTTACAAACAACGCGAAACCGGCATTGAAGCGGCTTACCAGCTCGCAGGCCAGACCATGGCCTGCAACATGATGCATCCGGTGGCGCAGGAAGGCGTTCAAGCTTTCATCGACAAAAGGAAACCGCAATGGCCGAATCAGGCGCCATGAATTTCGATTCCATTTTCTCTGGCGGAAAAATACAGCGCGCGGGCAAGGTCACCACGCTGGATGAATGGTTGACTGCCATCCTGCAGCCGAGTGCGCTGATTGAAATTGCCACGCTGGTGGCCTGCGTGCTGCTCGCATGGCTGCTGGTCAGGCTGGCAAGGCGTGCGGCAGGCGAGGTCGACGACAGCTCCATCCTGTTTGGCCGCCGCACCATTGACGGCGTGCTGTTTCCGCTACTGCTGCTGTTTTTTGCCTATGTGAGCAGCGGCCTGCTGGCGCGCTGGCTGCCCCTGGCGGCATTTGTGATCGTGATACCGGTCCTGGTGTCGCTGGCGGCGATAAGGCTGGGGGTCAAGGTGCTGCAGGCGGCTTTCAAGACAGCCACCTGGGTACGTTCACTGGAGCGAACCATCTCCTGGCTGGCCTGGATTGCGATGGCTCTGTGGGTCAGCGGCCTGTTGCCGGTGATCCTCGACGAACTGGACCTGATCAAGTGGAAGGTCGGTGCGTCGACGCTGTCAGTCCGCACCATGCTGGAGGGTGGCATCACGGCAGGCATCGTGCTGCTGATCACGCTCTGGATATCTTCGGCGATTGAAGCCAGGCTTCTGCGTTCGGCCACTGGCAGCGAGCTGTCATTGCGCAAGGCGATCAGCAACGCTACCCGTGTGGCGCTGATCTTTGTCGGCCTGCTGGTGGCGTTGTCGACGGTCGGCATAGACCTGACGGCACTGTCGGTGCTGGGCGGCGCGATTGGTGTAGGTGTGGGTTTTGGCCTGCAAAAGCTGGCCGCCAATTACGTCAGCGGTTTTGTGATGCTGGCCGAGCGCAGCGTGCGTATAGGCGACAACATCAAGGTCGATACGTTTGAAGGACGCATCACCGAGATCAATGCCCGCTACACGATAGTGCGTGCGCTGTCGGGCCGTGAATCAATAGTTCCAAATGAGCTGTTCATCACCGAGCGGATTGAAAACCTGTCGCTGTCGGATTTGCGGGTACTTCAATCGAGCGTGATATCGGTGGGCTACGATAGCGACCCCGAACTGGTGATGCGCCTGCTGATAGAGGCGGCAAGCAGCCAGGACCGTGTACTGCGGGATCCGGGGCCGGGGGTGAACCTGACCAACTTCGGGTCAGACGGCATTGAGTTCACGCTCAATTACTGGATGACGGACCCCGAGAACGGGCAGGCCAACCTGCGCTCGCGCATCAACCTGGCCATCCTCAAGTCCCTGCGCGAGAACAACATCGATATTCCCTATCCGCAGCGTGTGGTCCACACGCGGGTAGCGCCGCAGCCGGAGGCCGCCGCGAAGCCCTGACAGCGAACGGGGCAATACCTGCAAAGTAGCTGGGGGCGATGCTCTAATTGCTTTGCCGACAGCCCGTATAATAAAAAAGAACGACCGTTCGTTTTCAGTGCTTTCGCTGGGCTATTCGCTCCAGCAGATAGCTGAAACCACCGCATCATGAATGCCGCGCCGCATAGAATGTAGAGCTTACCTTTACGTAAACGTCAATTAATAAACTTCTGGAGCCGTAATGAAGGTCTTGGTCCCCGTCAAACGAGTAGTCGACTACAACGTCAAAGTCCGCGTCAAATCCGATGGCACGGGTGTCGACATCGCCAACGTCAAGATGAGCATGAACCCGTTTGACGAGATCGCCGTCGAAGAGGCGACCCGGCTGAAAGAAAAGGGCGCCGTGACCGAAGTCATCGCCGTCAGCTGCGGCGTGCTGCAGTGCCAGGAAACCTTGCGTACTGCCATGGCCATCGGTGCAGACCGCTCCATCCTGGTCGAGACCGCTGAAGAATTGCAACCGCTGGCCGTTGCCAAGCTGCTCAAGGCCCTGGTCGAGAAAGAAACCCCGCAACTCGTCATCCTCGGCAAACAGGCCATCGACGACGACTGCAACCAGACCGGCCAGATGCTGGCGGCCCTGCTCGGCTGGCCCCAGGCAACCTTTGCTTCTAAAGTTGAAATCGACGGCGACAAGGTCAAGGTCACCCGCGAAGTCGACGGCGGCCTTGAAACGCTGGCGCTCAGCCTGCCCGCGATCATCACGACCGACCTGCGCCTGAACGAGCCGCGCTATGTCACCTTGCCCAACATCATGAAGGCCAAGAAAAAGCAGCTCGACAACTTCAAGCCCGAAGACCTCGGTGTCGACGTCAAGCCGCGCCTGAAGACCCTCAAGGTCAGCGAGCCACCAAAACGCAGCGCCGGCATCAAGGTGCCTGATGTCGCCACCCTGGTCGACAAGCTCAAGAACGTTGCCAAAGTAATTTAAGGATTGATGACATGACCGCACTCGTTATTGCCGAACACGACAACGCCAGCATCAAGCCAGCAACCCTGAACACCGTCACCGCAGCCGCCCAGTGTGGTGGCGATGTGCATGTGCTGGTCGCGGGCAAGGGCGCTGAAGCCGCAGCCAAGGCCGCAGCCGCCATTGCCGGTGTTGCCAAAGTCATCCACGTCGATGGCGAACACTTCGCCCATGGCCTGGCTGAAAACATGGCTGCCCAGGTGCTGGCTATTGCGTCCAGCTATTCGCACATCCTGTTCCCTGCCACGGCATCGGGCAAGAACATCGCCCCCCGCGTGGCCGCCACTCTGGATGTTGGGCAGATATCCGACATCACCAAGGTCGATTCGCCAGATACTTTCGAGCGTCCCATCTACGCTGGCAACGCGATTGCCACCGTGCAAAGCGCTGATGCCACCAAGGTCATCACCGTGCGAACCACTGGCTTTGACCCGGCTGCTGCCACTGGTGGCAGTGCCGCGATTGAAACACCTGCCGGTGTGGCCGACAGCGGCAAATCAAGCTTTGTCGGTTCTGAAATCGCCAAAAACGACCGTCCTGAATTGACGGCGGCCAAGGTCATCGTTTCCGGTGGCCGCGCGCTGGGCTCTGCCGAGAAGTTCAATGAAGTGATGACGCCGCTGGCTGACAAGCTGGGCGCTGCGCTCGGTGCTTCACGCGCTGCGGTGGACGCCGGCTATGCACCAAACGACTGGCAGGTTGGCCAGACCGGCAAGATTGTTGCGCCTCAGCTGTATGTCGCTGCCGGCATTTCCGGCGCCATCCAGCATCTGGCGGGCATGAAGGACAGCAAGGTCATCGTCGCGATCAACAAGGACGAAGAAGCTCCTATCTTCTCCGTGGCCGATTACGGCCTCGTTGCTGACCTGTTTGTGGCTGTGCCTGAACTCGTTGCAGCGCTCTGATTGCGTGAAGACCCAAAAAGGCATCGTTGACGGTGCCTTTTTTTTGCTGATTTTTTGAGTTTGACTTCCGGAGACAAGACATGAGCTACAAGGCCCCCCTCAAGGACATGCTGTTTGACATCAAGCACCTGGCCGGCATCGACCAGATTGCGCAGATTCCCGGCTTTGAAGAAGCCGGTTTTGAAACCGCGCAGGCCGTGCTTGAAGAATGCGCGAAGTTCAACGAGGGCGTCACCTCGCCGCTAAACCGAGAAGGTGACATCAACCCGTCCACGCTGAAGGACGGCGTGGTCACGACGACGCCAGGCTTCAAGGAAGCGTTCAAGCAATATGTCGAGGGCGGCTGGCAGGGCCTGCAGCACCCGGCGGACTATGGCGGCCAGGGCTTGCCCAAGGCGATTGGTTTTGCCTGTGGTGAGATGCTCAATTCGGCCAACATGAGTTTTGCCCTGTGTCCGCTGCTCAGCGATGGCGCGATCGAGGCCTTGCTGACGGCTGGCTCCGATGAGCTGAAAGCGGTCTACCTTGAGAAGTTGGTCAGTGGCCAGTGGACTGGCACGATGAACCTGACCGAGCCGCAGGCCGGCTCCGACCTGGCGATGGTGCGCAGCCGTGCAGAACCGCAGCCCGACGGGACCTACAAAGTTTTCGGCACCAAGATTTTCATCACCTATGGTGAGCACGACATGGCCGAGAACATCGTGCATCTCGTGCTGGCCCGCGTCAGCGGTGCACCCGAAGGGGTCAAGGGTATAAGCCTGTTTGTCGTGCCAAAGTTCATGGTCGGCAAGGATGGATCGCTGGGCGCGCGCAATGACGTGCACTGCGTCAGCATCGAGCACAAGATGGGCATCAAGGCATCGCCCACGGCGGTTTTGCAATACGGCGACAACGGTGGTGCAACCGGCTATATCGTTGGCGAAGAGAACCGCGGTCTCGAATACATGTTCATCATGATGAACTCGGCGCGTTATGCGGTTGGCATGCAGGGTATCGCGATTGCAGAGATGGCCTACCAGAAGGCGGTGACTTTCTCCAAAGACCGTGTGCAGAGCCGCCCTGTCGATGGCTCCATCAAGGCCAGTGCGCCCATCATTCACCACCCGGACGTCAAGCGCATGCTGATGACCATGCGTGCCTATATTGAAGGTTGCCGCGGTATGGCCGCCGTGGCGGCCGCTGCGTATGACGCGACGCATCATCATCCTGATGCCGATGTCCGCAAGCAGAATCAGGCGTTTTATGAGTTCATGGTGCCACTGGTCAAGGGCTACAGCACCGAGATGAGCCTTGAGGTGACCTCGCTCGGTGTGCAGGTGCACGGCGGCATGGGTTTCATCGAGGAAACCGGCGCTGCTCAGTACTACCGCGATGCGAAGATATTGACGATTTATGAAGGCACGACCGCCATCCAGGCCAATGACCTGATTGGCCGCAAGACCTCGCGCGATGGCGGCCAGACCGCCAAGGCGATTTCAGCGCAGATCGAAAAAACTGAGCAGGCCCTGATCCAGGAGGGCAGCGCCGACGCTGTGGCCGTGGGCAAGCGACTGAAGGCCGCACGCGAAGCCTTTATCGACGTGGTGGACTTCGTTGCAGGCAACACCAAGGCCAGCCCGAATGCCGTTTTTGCCGGCAGCGTGCCTTACCTGATGCTGGCGGGCAATCTGGTTGCTGGCTGGCAGATGGGCCGCTCGCTGCTGGCCGCGCAGCAGGAGATTGCCAACGGTGTCGATACTGACTTCATGAAGGCGAAGATCACGACCGCACGTTTTTACGCCGATCACCTGCTGACCAAGGCTCCCGGCATGCGCGACAGCATCGTCGATGGCGCAGACTGCGTGACAGCACTGGCGCTGGAAGCGTTTTAGGCCTTCTTCCAGTCAAACCGATGAGAAGCCCGGCGCGTTTGTGACCGGCTCATCCAACCTTTACCAGTAAAGACTCCTATGTCGAAACTTCCCGCGCCGCTTGATCGTCTTCCACTGCCCATCATCGCCTCGCCGATGTTCATCATCAGCACGCCCAAACTGGTGATTGCGCAATGCATCGCCGGTGTTGTGGGCTCCATGCCTGCGCTGAATGCCCGGCCGGCCGAGCAACTGGAAGAGTGGCTGATTGAAATCACCGAAACGCTGGCTGCCTACAACAAGGCCAATCCCGACAAGCCTGCCGCGCCTTTTGCGATCAACCAGATCGTGCACAAGTCCAATGACAGGCTGGAGCATGACATGGCCATGTGCGTGAAGTACAAGGTGCCCATCATCATCACCAGCCTGGGTGCGCGCGAGGACATCAACGCCGCTGCGCACAGCTACGGCGGTGTCGTGCTGCACGACATCATCAACAACAAGTTTGCCCGCAAGGCGATTGAAAAGGGCGCGGACGGCCTGATTGCGGTGGCGGCCGGGGCCGGTGGTCATGCCGGTGTCAAAAGCCCGTTTGCGCTGATCCAGGAAATCCGCCAGTGGTTTGACGGCCCGATTGCCTTGTCAGGCGCGATTGCCACTGGCGGCGCCGTGCTGGCTGCTCAGGCCATGGGCGCCGACTTTGGCTATATCGGCTCGGCCTTTATCGCGACCGATGAAGCCCGCGCCGTCGATGGCTACAAGCAGGCCATCGTGGACAGCAACTCCGACGACATCGTCTACAGCAACCTGTTCACCGGCGTGCACGGCAACTACCTGGCGCCGTCGATTCGCGCGGCTGGCATGGACCCCGACAACCTGGCTGTCAGCGACCCAAGCACGATGAACTTCGGGGGCGATCGCACCAAGGCCTGGAAGGACATCTGGGGCAGCGGCCAGGGCATTGGCGCCATCACCAAAATCCAGAGTACGGCTGCGTTTGTGGCCCAGCTCAAGCGCGAGTACGAGGACGCGCGCAGCAGGCTGTTGAAGGCCTGAGTTTCAAGTTGATGTTCAGGCCCGGCGCCTGAACATGTCCAGCTTCAGGGCGTACTCCTTGCCCAGCCAGGAGGCGTGCGTCGTGTGGTCTGCCAGGTCGTCACCGGTTTGCCCATGAACAAACACATCCAGGCCATGGCGCTGGTGTTCCAGCCAGGCGATCACCTCATCGAACTGAGCCTTGTCGAATGACAACTGGCAGCTCCATTGCGGGTGTGGCCCGACCTCCCGCTCATGCACACGACCTACCGGGATGCCGAATTTTGCGCCGGCCGCCTGGCACAGCTTTCGCGCCTGTTCTACTGTATTTGGGCCGAAGTAGACATGGGCATGGTACTGGTCGTAGAGGTTCTCTGGCCGTTGGGTCATGGGTGTTTCATATGCTGAAGATTTGTGCATTATGGGCGGCTTTGTAGTCACCACAATTTCTGTAAAAACAGCTGTTATAGCTAAATTAGCTGTTTTGAAATGACTCGCGAACTGCAAAAATCTCCTGGAGGCAATCTCCAAGGCATTCTGGAGAAAAAAACGGGCAAAAAACATATCAAAAAGGCTTCTAGACCAAGCTGGACTAGCGCGACATGCTATCTATTTGGTAGCTTTGAAATCGAGCCGTTCGGCGGCTAAAAAACTTGCGTAATACGGGGTTAGTTATTTAAACTGTATTTTTATACAGTATTGATAAGCCTGAATCCACCATGAGTGACGCCATCATTCCCATCCATGCGATCAAGGGCAGGGGCGCTGCCACACGCATCGCGCACCGCTTTGAAAAAGACGCCCGGTCGGCCTATGACGATGGCTGGGGCACGCTTCAGGACGATGCCGAAATAGATGCGCCGCGCGTCGAAACGGAAATCATTTTTGAGGACGCGCGCAGTGCCATCACGTCCAACGACTCGCCCGACATTTTTTTCGACTACAGCCTGAACCCGTACCGGGGCTGCGAGCATGGCTGTGTCTACTGTTATGCCCGGCCCACGCACAGCTACCTGAACCTGTCGCCCGGGCTGGACTTTGAAACGAAGATCATCGCGAAGCGCAACATTGCCGCCATGTTGCGTCAAGACCTGGGTAAAAAAAGCTACGTGCCGCACCTGCTGAACATCGGCTCGGCGACCGATTGCTATCAGCCGGTGGAGCGGGAACTGCGACTGACGCGTAGCGTGATCGAGGTGTTGCAGGAAACCCGGCACCCGTTTTCACTGGTCACCAAATCGGCAGGCGTAGAGCGCGACCTGGACCTCATCGCTGCAATGGCCCATGAGAGGATGGCGGCGGTTTACGTGACCATCACCACGCTTGATGCGGAGCTCGCCCGAAAACTGGAGCCGCGTGCGTCAGCACCACACAGGCGATTGCGGCTGATCAGGACACTGGTCGAGCACGGCATTCCTGTCGGCGTCAGTGTGGCGCCGCAAATCCCTTTTGTTAATGACGACATGGAGCAGGTGCTGGAAGCCGCATGGAATGCCGGCGCACGCAGCGCCTTCTACACGGTGCTCAGGCTGCCGTGGGAGCTCGCCCCCATCTTCAGGGAATGGCTGGACCTGCATTACCCGCAGCGTTCGGCGCGCATCATGGCGCGCATCCACGAAATGCGCGGCGGCAAGGATTACGACAGCAACTTTGCAACACGCATGAAAGGCCAGGGACTGTGGGCTGACCTGATACGGCAGCGTTTTGAAAAGACCAGCAGCAAACTGGGATTTAACCGCCAGCGCATTGAGCTAGACCTCGGCCGCTTCCGGCCTGCGGCTGCCAAAGGGCAGGGCAGCCTGTTCTAGCGAGGGTTATTCGAGGTCTTCAATCGCCAGCAGGTGGTAGCGCTGGCCATAAGAAAACGCTGCCTTGCGGGCGGCATCAGTGACGCGTTTTGCATCTTCATCAGATGCTACCTTCACCATCAGTGCATGGTGGCCCTTGCGTGCCAGCTCAACATAGTTGTTGACCGTGGCGCCTTCGGTGCCTACCGACGGCAGCGGGATTTTTGACTCGCCATCAACCTTGCCGATGTCACGCAGGATGGTGCCGGGGCTGAGCAGCATGGCCGCTTCATTTCCGGGGTGGCCATCAATCTCATTGGCTACCCGGGCTGCGTCATCCTGTGTGCCGAACATGATGAACAGATAGCCTTTGGGATAAAACGCGCCGCCCATGGAAACCATTTCGGGGGTCAGTGTGAATTCTTTCATGGCGCATGTCCTTCTTATGGATGGTTCCGGGTGTCCGGAATCTGGTGCCTCCATTAAGGCGCAAGCAGCTCACGCAGCCCGTCAGTTTTGGCAACCCTGTTTTGTAAGACTGGGGCTTAAGTCCAGGGGGCGCGCAGTTGTTCAGGGCAGGTCTTCGAGCTTCAAGGCCGGCGGTGCCATCACTCTGCTGGTGTGCTGTAACTCTGCGATCAACTGGTTGGCAAAAAAGCTGCTCTGCGTATCAGGCTCCAGCGCAGCAACTACCAGGTTGCCAAGCGGCTGGTTGAGCGGCACGTAAAAACTGCCGCGCGGTACATCCAGCAGTCCCCGTGCCAGACTCACTTCAATCATCACTGTCTGTTTGTTGCCGTCGGCGATGGTGCCGCGCACATCCTGCCTGGCCGTGCTGGTGCGCGATGTTTCTCGATAGCTGTCGCCCAGCACGGACCCTGCATCAAGCAGCCGCTGTACCTGCACACCGTGCAGGCGCAGGCGGTCAACTGCGGCAGTTGACGATGCCGACAACCAGTAGCCGCAGGGCCGCACGCGGGTCTTCAGCGCGCGCAGTGCTAACGCCGAATCCCAGTTGACGACCAGCGTCTTGTCTGCACCGGTCGCCGGGTCCAGCATCACCAGTTCGTATTGCGCTGGCGTCGGCCCGGCCTCGACCACGACGTCATTTCGGCAGGCCAGCGCAGCCACTTCCTTGTCGAGGTAAGGGCGCAGTTGTGTCAGTTCGGAAGCGCGCTGTGCGGTACTGGCCAGTACGCTTGAAAGCGCGGTCACATGGGTGTGCACGCGCCGCTGTAGGTGCAGCCGGCCTATGCCGACGCCGCGTGTCTCTACCAGCAGGCTGACTGTATTTTTCAGACCTTCGACATTGCGGCCGGTGTCCGCCTGCATGCCGCCCATCGAGATTTTTTTGTCGGCCAGATCGGCAGAGGTCGTGTAGTACCACTCGTTGCTCAGGCCTTGTGTTTTCAGCGCGGCCACAGCGGGACGGCGGTACCACTCTTCCGACGCCTTGGTCAGGAACTCCGGCAGGTTGGCCGTCGTCGCATATTGCAGCAGTGCATCGAATTTCTGTACCGTGCCGAATTTTTCGAGAAAACGGCCGGCCACCGTGTATTCGTGTGCATCAACAGCAACCGTCGGGTGATAGTCGCGCGCCAGTTTTGCCAATGCTTGCGCTTCAGGCGTGTTCAGCAGCAGGTGGTCGCGGTTCATGTCCACGCCGTTCGCAGTTTCGCGTTTGTCAGCGGCGGCACCATCGGGGTTGGCTCGCGGCACGATCACCACATTGATACGGTCCAGCAGTGGCCGCAGCAGACCCTGCGCCAGTTCGCGCGACACCACCAGCAGCGCCTCGCTGCCGGCCGGTTCATTGCCATGTTGCTGGCCCACCAGAAAAACGGTGGGCCGGCCGTTGGCCAGCAGCGCAGCCGCGTCGGTGCCAGCCGCACGCGCCAGCACCAGCGCCTCTATCGCTTCGCCGCGCTGTGAGCGGCCCACCGCAACCACGGCGGCTGCCAGCCCAGGCACCCCTGCTGCTGCCGAAGCCTGCACTCGCAACCAGGCCTGGATTTCTGCCTGCGTGGTGTAGGTGGTCCGGCCCCCCTGAAGGCCGGGTGTGCTGTAGGTGATGGATGGTGTCGGAAACCTGGCGGCCACCGCCGCGCTGAAGGGGGCAGGCTGGTCCTGCAGCGGTGACGCGGCGACCGCCACCGGTGGTGCAACGGGCAGGATACGTACTTCCGGCAGCGGCGCAGGCAGGGTTTGCGGGGCGGCGGTGGCTACAGGCGGAGCCACAGGCCGGGTAACAGCCGCTGGCGCTGGCGCGGCGGCCACTGGCGCTGCTGGTGTGGCAGGCGTTGTCGAAAAAATGCTCCTCCACTCCGGCAGGGGGGATGAAGCGCAGGCAGACAGCAACACGGCGATGGCAATGGCGCTGGTGGTACGCAGCAGCGGCAGACCGGGTGTCTGGTGTTTCGCTGGGTTGGGCATCTGAGTTGTCCTCTCTGTTGCTGGCCTGGAGCGCTTTGTTGGCCGCTTCTTGTGGGCAGGTTGTGCGGAAAAATCCTGACCCATGTTACCCGTCGGGCGTGACGGCATGCCGTATTCACCGCACCGGCAACGGTCTTGTCCCTTTCTGGGAAAATAGGTGGATGTCCTCTCCCGTTCCCCTTCCGTCCTTGCCCGTGCATAGCGTCAGCCCCTGGCGTTTGTCGGTGGCCCCGATGATGGACTGGACGGACCGGCACTGCCGCTACTTTCACCGCCTGCTTAGCCGCCACGCGCTGCTCTACACCGAGATGGTGACGACCGGCGCGCTGATTCATGGCGATATTGCGAGGCATTTGCGCTTTAACGCAGAAGAGCATCCGGTGGCGCTGCAACTGGGCGGCAGCGAGCCGGCCGATCTGGCACACTGTGCAAAGCTCGGTGAGCAATGGGGTTATGACGAGATCAACCTGAACTGCGGCTGCCCCAGCGAGCGTGTTCAGCGTGGTGCCTTTGGCGCCTGCCTGATGGCCGAGCCGCAACTGGTGGCCGATTGCGTGAAAGCGATGGTCGATGTTGTGGATGTTCCTGTCACGGTCAAGCACCGGATAGGCATAGACAAGACCGAAAGTTATGGTTTTGTGCGTGACTTTGTAGGCGCTGTCAGCGAAGCGGGTTGCAAGGTTTTCATCGTCCATGCGCGCAACGCGTGGCTGAAGGGCCTGAGCCCTAAAGAAAACCGTGAAGTGCCGCCGCTGCGGTATGAACTGGTGCACCGGCTGAAAAAAGAATTCCCGCAACTGGCCATCGCGATCAATGGCGGCATTGCCGCTACCGGCCAGGTGCAGACCCAGTTGCAGCACCTCGATGGCGTGATGATTGGCCGCGAGGCCTATCACAACCCGTGGTGGCTGGCTTCATGGGATGAGACTTTCTTCGGTGAGGCAGTCAGCGAACAGACGCGCGAAACGGTGGAGGCGCAGATGTGTGACTACATGGTGCGCGAGTTTGAACTGAACGGCACGACCTGGAGCAGCATTGCCCGCCACATGCTCGGCTTGCGGCACGGCCTGGGCGGAAGCCGGCGCTGGCGCCAGGTCTGGAGCGACCACAAGCTCAAGGGCATGAACCCGCATGAAGTGATGGCACTCGCGCACCGTGC
The DNA here is from genome assembly GCA_040388075.1 of Pseudomonadota bacterium. Taxonomy (GTDB): domain Bacteria; phylum Pseudomonadota; class Gammaproteobacteria; order Burkholderiales; family Burkholderiaceae_C; genus Polaromonas. The sequence continues at coordinate 231,211 of JAZKCN010000005.1, forward strand.
ACCCGAGCAGCACGCTGACGCTTCCGAAGTTGCCTGTGCCTGATCCGACGCCGCGCGAGGTCAGGCTGGCGCTGGCATTGATCTGGGTCGTTCCGGTTTTATGGACGGCCAACTATGTGGTGGCGCGTACGGCTCCCGGCGTGATAGGCCCCTATGCGCTGGCGCTGGGCCGATGGCTGCTGGCGGGCGGGGTACTGCTTTGTTTTTGCGGACGTGAGCTGTGGCAAAAGCGTGCCGGACTGCGGCAAACCTGGTGGCAATACCTGGTGCTTGGTTTCCTCGGCATGCTGATTTGTGGCGCATGGGTCTACGAGGGGGCGCGGTCGACCAGCGCCGTCAATATTGCGCTGATTTATTCCGCCTCGCCTGTGTTGATTGGTATGGGCGCCGCCTGGTGGCTGGGCGAGCATTTTTCAATGCGGCAGGCCGTTGGTGTGGCCATCGCCATGACCGGCGTATTGCATGTGGTCCTCAAGGGCCAATGGGCTGCGCTGGGGGCCGTGCAGTTTGTCGCTGGTGATCTGTGGATTGTGGGTGCTACTGTGTCGTGGGCCGGTTTTGCGCTGCTGCAGAAAAAATGGCCCAGCGACCTCAGCGCAACGGCCCGGCTGGCTGCCTGTTGCGCAGGTGGCGTGTTATTGCTGATACCCTGCGCCGCCTGGGAGGCGACGCAGCCTGGCCTGACGCAATGGGGCATGCAGGCCGTCACGCTGATCGTTGTTGCCGGTGTGATGCCCGGCCTCGGTGCCTACGGGATTTATGGCTGGTCCCAGAAAATCCTTGGCGCCAGCAAGGTCGCGGTCGCCTTGTACCTGGGACCCCTGTACACAGCCGCTGTCGCCTGGGCCCTGCTGGGTGAAGCACCCGGCTGGCACCACCTGGTCGGCGCTGCGCTTATATTGCCGGGTGTATTCTTGGTATCGGGTGCCGGTTTTCGCAAGGCGCCCGCAAAGGCAGCGCCCGATACCGCTATTCAGCCTTGATGCCCGCGGCTTTCACGACCGGTCCGTAACGTGCCAGGTCACGCTTCATGTCGTCGCCAAATTTTTCTGGCGTGCCCGGTGTGGCAGCAATCCCCATCACATTGAGTTTTTCCCGCACCTCTGGGTCGTTGAGCACCGCGTTCAGTTCGGCATTCAGCTTGTCGACGATGGGGCGCGGGGTTTTGGCGGGCGCCAGCAGGCCCACCCAGGAGTTGACATCAAAGTCTGCAACGCCGCTTTCGATAAAAGTAGGCACATCCGGCAACGAGCGTGAGCGCTGCGCACTCGATACCGCAATCGCCTTGAGTCTGCCTGCTTTCACCTGGCCCTGTGCACCTGCCACTGCCGTGTAGACCAGCGGTATTTGCCCGCCGAGCACATCGGTCATGGCCTGCCCGCCACCCTTGTAGGGCACATGCGTCAGGTTGGCGCCTGTGCGCAGCTTGAGCTGTTCGCCGGCGATGTGCGGCGTGCCGCCCGTGCCGGACGTACCGTAGGACAGGCCGCCAGTCTGCGTCTTCGACAACGCAATGACTTCCTGCAGGGTCTTCGCTGGCAGTGCGGGGTTCGCGACCAGGATGAGTACGGCATCACCTATCTTGCCAATGGGGGCAAAGTCCTTGAGCGTGTCAAACGGTGTTTTCTCAAAAACGTGGGGGTTGATGACCATGGTCCCGTCGAACGCCAGCACCAGCGTGTAGCCATCGGGCGCCGCCACGGCAACCTGCTGCGTGCCTATATTGCCGGATGCGCCGGGGCGGTTGTCCACCACGACCTGCTGACCCAGGCGTTTTGAAAGCTGTTCTGCAATCAGCCTGCCGCTGGTGTCCGTCACGCCGCCGGGTACAAATGGCACGACCAGGCGTATCGGTTTGTTCGGGAATGCCGCCTGCGCAAACGCGTATGTCGGCAGCACTGCTGCAGCTGTCGCCAGTGCGCCCGCTGCCATGGCCAGCGTCAGGGTATGCCTTCGTGAAAGGACTGTTGAATTCATCATGCTTGTTGTCTCCGTTATTTCTGTTCATCAAACAAGGTACTTTTATAAGTGTTCTAATAATTTTCAGATACCTCCTTAACCCTGATACCCCGTTCCATGAAACTCAATCTCGACAACAAACACGTTCTGATCACCGGTGGCAGCAAAGGCATCGGCCTGGCCTGTGCGCAAGGGTTTCTTGACGAAGGTGCGAAGGTGACGCTGGTATCGCGCAGTGCCGAAAACCTGGCGCTTGGCCGCAAAGCATTGCTGGCCGCTCATCCCGGTGCAGAGTCACGTATTGGCGTTATTGCGGCCGACCTGACGGACCCGGCAGCTGCGGTGAAGGCGCTCGATGAGGCAGAGGCGGGCCACGGCATCGTTGATGTGCTGGTCAACTCGGCAGGCGCTGCCAGACGCACACCGCCTGATGAGTTGACGCCGCAGGCCTGGCATGACGCAATGCAGGCCAAGTATTTCAGCTACATCTACATGATTGATCCCGTTGTGAAGCGGATGGGAAAACGCGGTGCCGGTGTCATCATCAATATCGTGGGCAACGGTGGCAAGGTCGCCAGCCCGATTCACCTTGCAGGTGGGGCGGCCAATGCTGCGCTGATGCTGGTCAGTGCCGGCCTGGCTTCGGCATTCGGCCCGAAAGGTGTTCGTGTCAACGCCGTCAACCCGGGGCTGACGCTGACAGAGCGGCTGAAGGAGGGTCTCCAGTCCGATGCCCGCCTGCAGAAAGTCAGCCTGGACGAGGCATTGCATGCCGCCAACCAGCGCCAGCCGCTGCGCAGGCTGGCCGAGCCGCGGGAGATCGCCGATGCGGTGGTGTTTCTTGCCTCCGAGCGGGCGAGCTATATCACCGGTGTCATTCTGGCGATGGATGGCGCACTGACGCCGATGATTTGAGGGGCGGGCGCGGCCTCAGGCTGCAGCTTCCAGACCGTTGCTGAAATGCTCGCGCATGCGCTGCATGGCCGATGCTGCATCGTGCGCCGTGATGGCCTGCATGATGGCCCGATGTTCTGCCAGTGATTCTTCAATGCGCCCAGACTTCAGCAGCGAGTTGTGGCGGTTCAGCTTCATGACCTTTCGCAGGTCAGCCACCATCTGGTCACGCCAGCGGTTGTTGGCAATCTCCAGGAGGCGCATGTGGAACTCTTCATTCAGCCTGAAAAAGCGCTCGCGGTTGCCCGAAGCTTTTTCCAGCTGGTTGTGCAGGTCTTGCAGGCTTTTTAGCTGTTCGGCAGTAGCCTGCGCGGCGACCACACCGGCGGCATCGCTCTCGAGCAGGCTGAGCAGGTGGTAGACGTCGGACAGGTCCTTGTCATCGACTTCGGTCACGTAGGCGCCGCGCCTGACCTTCATCGTCACCAGGCCTTCGGTTGCCAGCACCTTGAGCGCCTCGCGCAGCGGTGTGCGGCTGATGCCGTATTCCTCGGCAAGCTTCAATTCGTCTATCCAGCTGCCTGGCACCAGTTCGCGGTTGAAGATGCGCTGGCGCAGCAGCTCAGCCACTTCTTCATAAAGCGCGCGGGGGGTGAGTGAGACGACGGCCATTTAGGTTCGTGAGTGTTCTGGGACTATCTGAAACAGGATCGGCAGTGTTATTAACGCAGCTGTTTTGGACTATAACTTAAACTGAATTTTGCATCAATAATTATAAATGATGTAAACTGGGGCAACTTTGAAACACTGAAAACGTGCTGGAGCCATGCGGCTGCGGCCACCATTTCCCGGGCTTTTCATGACCGATAAAACACCTGCCATCGAATCCGGCTTTGCGCCCAGCAACCTCGAAGCCTGGAACAAGTCTGCTGCCAAATCAGCGCCCGGCGGCGACGTCAATGCACTCAACTGGCAGACGCCGGATGGCATCAGTGTCAAGCCGCTGTACACGGCTGAAGACATCAAGGACCTGCCTTACACCAATACCTTGCCGGGCTTTGAGCCCTTCATACGCGGCCCGCAGGCCACGATGTATGCCGTGCGGCCATGGACCATCCGGCAGTACGCCGGTTTTTCAACGGCAGAAGAGTCGAATGCGTTTTACCGCAAGGCCCTGGCTGCAGGCGGCCAGGGGGTATCGGTCGCTTTTGACCTGGCTACGCACCGTGGGTACGACAGCGACCACCCGCGCGTGACCGGTGACGTCGGCAAGGCCGGCGTGGCGATTGATTCGGTCGAAGACATGAAGATCCTGTTCGACCAGATCCCGCTGGACAAGGTCAGCGTCTCGATGACCATGAACGGTGCGGTGCTGCCTGTGCTGGCTGGCTATGTGGTGGCGGCCGAAGAGCAGGGCGTGGCGCAGGACCAGTTGAGCGGGACCATACAGAACGACATCCTCAAGGAGTTCATGGTCCGCAACACGTATATCTACCCGCCGGAACCCAGCATCCGCATCATCGGCGACATCATTGAATACACGGCCAAACACATGCCGAAGTTCAACTCGATTTCGATCTCCGGCTATCACATGCAGGAAGCCGGCGCCAACCAGGCGCTGGAACTGGCCTTCACGCTGGCAGACGGCAAGGAGTATGTGAAGACTGCCATGGCCAAGGGGCTGGATGTAGACGGCTTTGCCGGCCGCCTGAGCTTCTTCTGGGCCATTGGCATGAACTTCTACCTCGAAGTTGCCAAGATGCGGGCAGCCCGCCTGCTGTGGTGCCGGATCATGAAGGGTTTTGACGCGAAGAGCCCGAAAAGCCTGATGCTGCGCACCCATTGCCAGACCAGCGGCTGGAGCCTGACGGAGCAGGACCCTTACAACAACGTGGTCCGCACAACGATTGAAGCGATGGCCGCGGTATTTGGCGGCACACAAAGCCTGCACACCAATGCGCTGGATGAAGCGATTGCGCTGCCGACCGAGTTCAGCTCGCGCATTGCCCGCAACACCCAGCTCATCATCCAGGAAGAAACCCACATCACCAATGTGATCGACCCCTGGGCCGGTAGCTACATGATGGAAAAGCTGACGCAGGACATGGCCGATGCAGCGTGGAAAATCATCGAGGAAGTCGAGGCCATGGGCGGCATGACCAAGGCCGTCGACAGCGGCTGGGCCAAACTCAAGATCGAAGCCGCCGCCGCCGACAAGCAGGCGCGTATAGACAGCGGCAAGGACGTCATCGTCGGTGTCAACAAGTACAAACTCAAGACCGAAGACGCCATCGAAAGCCTTTCGATTGACAACGTCAAGGTGCGTGACGGCCAGATCGCGCGGCTCAACAACATCAAGGCCAAACGCGACACAGGCGCAGTGCAGGCGGCGCTGGACGTGTTGACCGCTGCAGCTGAAAATAACAGCGGTAATCTGCTGGCTCTTTGTATAGACGCCGTTCGCCTGCGCGCCACGGTAGGTGAGGTCAGCGATGCACTTGAAAAAGTTTACGGGCGCCACCGCGCCGATACTCAAAAGGTGACCGGTGTGTACGCTGCTGCTTACGATTCGGCCGAAGGCTGGGAAACCCTCAAGCTTGAGATCAACAAGTTCGCCGAAGAGCAGGGCCGCCGCCCGCGCGTGATGATTTCAAAACTGGGCCAGGACGGTCATGACCGCGGCGCCAAGGTCGTGGCCACGGCGTTTGCCGATCTGGGTTTCGACGTCGACATGGGCCCGCTGTTCCAGACACCCGAAGAATGTGCCCGCCAGGCGATTGAAAACGATGTGCATGCCGTCGGTGTATCCACCCTAGCAGCAGGCCACAAGACACTGGTGCCGGCCATCATTGCCGAGCTGAAGAAACAGGGCGCCGACGACATCATCGTGTTTGTCGGCGGCGTGATTCCGCGCGGCGATTACGAGATGCTGTATGAAGCTGGCGTCAAGGGCATCTACGGCCCTGGTACGCCGATACCTGCGAGTGCCAAGGACGTGCTTGAGCAGATCCGGGCTGCATTGAAGTGAGTTCAACAGGCTTGGTCGATCACGTGCTGCGTGGCGAAGCCATGGCGCAGCGGCGCGCCATCGCAAAAGCCATCACGCTGCTCGAATCGACGCGTGCCGACCACCGTGCGCAGGGCGACGAGCTGCTGACCGCGCTGCTTCCCAATACCGGCAAGTCCTTCCGCCTTGGTATCAGTGGTGTGCCCGGGGTTGGCAAGTCCACCTTCATCGAGGTGCTGGGCCTGTACCTGATCGGGCAAGGTCATCGTGTTGCGGTGTTGACGATTGATCCCTCATCAACGGTGTCGGGTGGATCCATCCTCGGCGACAAGACAAGGATGGAAATGCTCTCGGTCCATGAGCGGGCCTATATTCGTCCGAGCCCTTCGAGCGGCACGCTGGGCGGTGTGGCCGAAAAAACGCGTGAAGCCATGCTGGTCTGCGAAGCTGCAGGTTATGACGTCGTGATTGTCGAGACAGTGGGCGTCGGCCAGAGCGAAACCGCAGTGGCCAACATGACCGACATGTTTGTGCTGATGCAATTGCCCAATGCCGGTGACGACTTGCAGGCCATCAAAAAGGGCGTGATGGAACTGGCCGACCTGGTCATCATCAACAAGGCCGACATAGACCCCGACGCAGCAACCCGCGCAGAAGCGCAGATCACCTCGGCCATGCGACTGTTCGGCCTGGTCAACAACGCCATGGGCAACGCACAGGCTGCAAGCTACGACAGCTTCTGGCATCCGAAGGTAGTTCAGCTCAGCGCATTGCATAACAAAGGCGTGGATGCCTTCTGGGCAGCCGTCAGCCAGTTCAGGACATTGCAGGCAGCCAATGGCCGGCTCGCAGAGCGCCGCAAGAATCAGTCGCTGTCGTGGATGTGGGAGCGCATCGATGCCGGTCTTAAGCAGGCATTCAGGCGCGATGCTGCCGTGAGCGCCTTGTTGCCCGACATGCTGGCGCAGGTCGCGGCGGGCAAGCTCCCGGCCTCCACCGCAGCCAGAAACCTTTTGGCCGTCCAGTCCGGCGGCAGTCAATCCGGCAAATAAATTCAGAAAGACGAGAAAGCAAACCATGCAGGAAATACTCGGGCAACTTGAGAAAAAACGCAGCGCAGCGCGGCTGGGCGGCGGGCAGAAGCGCATCGATGCGCAACATGGCAAAGGCAAGCTGACGGCACGCGAGCGGCTGGAAGTCCTGCTTGACGAAGGCACATTCGAAGAGTGGGACATGTTTGTCGAGCACCGCTGCACCGACTTCGGCATGGAGAACACAAAAATTCCGGGCGACGGTGTGGTCACTGGCTACGGCATGATCAACGGCCGTCTGGTATTTGTCTTCAGCCAGGACTTCACTGTCTTCGGCGGCGCGCTGTCTGAAGCGCATGCCGAGAAAATCTGCAAGGTCATGGACCAGGCCATGAAGGTAGGTGCGCCTGTGATTGGCCTGAACGATTCCGGTGGCGCGCGCATCCAGGAGGGCGTGGCTTCACTGGGTGGTTATGCCGACGTGTTCCAGCGCAATGTGATGGCCAGCGGCGTCATTCCGCAGATCAGCATGATCATGGGCCCCAGCGCCGGCGGCGCGGTTTATTCGCCCGCGATGACCGACTTCATCTTCATGGTCAAGGACAGCAGCTACATGTTTGTCACCGGCCCCGAAGTCGTCAAGACCGTGACGCATGAGGAAGTCAGCGCTGAAGAACTGGGCGGCGCGATTACCCATACGACCAAAAGCGGTGTCGCAGATCTCGCATTTGAAAACGATGTCGAGGCGCTGTTGATGCTGCGCCGCCTGTACAACTACCTGCCGCTCAGCAACCGTGAGAAGGCTCCCGTACGCCCCAGTGCGGACCCTGCGATCCGCATGGACTTGAGCCTTGACACGCTGGTGCCCGAGAACCCGAACAAACCTTATGACATGAAGGAACTCATCGTCAAGACGGTGGATGACGGCGATTTCTTCGAAATCCAGCCCGAGTACGCGAAGAACATCATCATCGGCTTTGCCCGCATGGAAGGCCAGACCGTCGGCATCGTTGCGAATCAGCCATTGGTGCTGGCTGGTTGCCTGGACATCAAGAGCTCCATCAAGGCGGCGCGTTTTGTGCGCTTTTGTGATGCTTTTAATATTCCGGTCATTACCTTTGTCGATGTGCCAGGTTTCATGCCCGGTACGTCGCAGGAGTACGGCGGCATCATCAAACACGGCGCCAAGCTGCTTTACGCCTATGCGGAATGCACGGTTCCAAAAATTACCGTCATCACGCGCAAGGCCTACGGTGGCGCCTATGACGTGATGTCATCCAAACATTTGCGTGGTGACGTGAACTTTGCGTGGCCGAACGCCGAGATTGCGGTGATGGGGGCCAAGGGTGCAGTTGAGATCATCTTCCGCGAAGACCGCAAGGACCCCGTCAAGCTTGCCGCGAAAGAAGCCGAGTACAAGGCCCGATTTGCAAATCCGTTTGTGGCCAGTGCGCGCGGTTATGTGGATGACGTGATCCTGCCGCACGAGACTCGCAAGCGCATCTGCCGCTCGCTGGTCATGCTGCGCGACAAGAAGCTTGAGAACCCGTGGCGCAAGCACGGCAATATTCCACTTTGAGCTGGACAGACACCATGTTTAAAAAAATACTGATCGCCAACCGCGGCGAAATCGCCTGCCGCGTTATCCTCACCGCCCGCAAGATGGGCATCAAAACCGTGGCGGTGTATTCCGATGCCGACAAGGATGCCCGCCATGTTGAACTGGCTGACGAGGCCGTCAATATTGGCCCTGCGCCCAGCCGCGACAGCTACCTGCAGGCCGACAAAATCATTGCGGCCTGCAAGCAGACTGGCGCTGAAGCTGTGCATCCGGGCTACGGTTTCCTGAGCGAGAACGCGGGCTTCTCGAAGCGCGTCGAGGAAGAGGGCATCATCTTCATTGGCCCCAAGCATTATTCGATTGCCGCCATGGGCGACAAGATTGAGTCGAAAAAGCTGGCAGGTGCTGCTGGTGTCAACTGTATTCCTGGTGTCAACGATGCGATTGAAACAGCCGAGAAGGCCGTCGAGATTGCCAAAGGCATTGGCTACCCGGTGATGATCAAGGCTTCGGCTGGCGGTGGTGGCAAGGGCCTGCGCGTGGCGTTTAACGACAAGGAGGCGCTGGAAGGTTTTACCTCCTGCCGCAATGAGGCGCGCAACAGTTTTGGTGACGACCGCGTCTTCATCGAGAAATTTGTCGAGGAACCGCGCCACATCGAGATTCAGTTGGTCGGTGACAGCCACGGCAATGTGATTTACCTCAACGAGCGCGAATGTTCGATACAACGCCGTCACCAGAAGGTGATTGAAGAAGCACCAAGCCCTTTCATCAGCGATGCAACGCGCAAGGCCATGGGGGAGCAGGCGGTGGCATTGGCCAAGGCGGTGAGGTACGAGAGCGCCGGTACGGTGGAGTTTGTGGTCGGCAAGGACCAGAGCTTTTATTTCCTGGAAATGAACACCCGGCTGCAGGTCGAACATCCTGTGACCGAGTGCATCACCGGCCTTGACCTGGTTGAACTGATGATCCGCGTGGCGGCGGGTGAAAAGCTGCCGCTCGTGCAAAAAGACGTGCAGCGCAACGGCTGGGCGATCGAGTGCCGAATCAATGCCGAAGACCCGTTCCGCAATTTCCTGCCATCGACGGGTCGCCTGGTGCGGTTCCAGCCACCGAAGGAAAGCATGTTCGCGTCCGACACCTCGCAGCTGTGCGGCGTGCGTGTCGATACAGGTGTGCAGGACGGTGGCGAGATTCCGATGTTTTACGACTCGATGATTGCCAAGCTGATTGTTCATGGCAAGGACAGGCTGGACGCGATTGCGAAGATGCGCGAGGCGCTCAATGCGTTTGTGATTCGCGGTATATCGAGCAATATCCCGTTCCAGTCTGCGTTGCTGGCGCATCCGAAATTCGTCAAGGGCGATTTCAACACCGGGTTTATTGCCGAGAACTACAGCCAGGGCTTTCACGCAGAAGATGTGCCGCATGACGACCCGGACTTCCTGGTCGCACTGGCCACCTACGTCAACCGCCGGCAACTGGGCCGCGCGGCCGGCATCAGCGGGCAGATGCCGGGCCATGGTGTCACGGTGGGGGAGAAATTCGTAGTGGTGGGGTTGGGCGCCGACGGACAGAACAAACAGCATGCTGTCACGGTCCGTGACTATCTGGCTGCTACCGGCTCTGGTGTTGTTGATACCGCGGCGGGCAGTTACGAGATCAGCAGCAACTGGCACCTGGGTGGCGCACGCATACGCGGCACTGTGAATGGCAAGCCTTTTTCTGCGCAGGTGGAGCGCGGCGTAGGTCGCAACCCGCTGGCCTTCAGGATTGCACATAACGGCACCAGGCTCGATGCGCTGGTGCTGTCGCCCCGCGCTGCCGAACTGCATGCGCTGATGCCTTACAAGGCACCACCTGACATGAGCCGTTTTGTGCTGTCACCGATGCCTGGCCTGCTGGTCGAGGTTTCCGTGCAGCCCGGCCAGAAAGTGCAGGCCGGTGAACGTGTTGCCGTGATCGAGGCGATGAAGATGGAGAACGTGCTGTTTGCTGTCGCTGATGGTGTGGTCGGCAAGGTGCTGGCCGCCAAGGGCGAGTCGCTCAGCGTAGACCAGCCTATCGTGGAGTTTGCATGACCCGCCCCTTCAAGGTGCTGGGCATCCAGCAAATCGCCATAGGTGCACCCAGCAAGGACAGGCTCCGCACGCTCTGGGTCGACATGCTGGGCCTGGAGGTCACCGGCAACTTCGTCAGTGAAACCGAAAACGTCGACGAGGATATCTGCGCGATTGGCGTGGGTGCTTTCAAGGTCGAGGTTGACCTGATGCAGCCACTCGACATCAACAAAAAACCGGCGGTCCACACCACACCGCTGAACCACGTGGGCCTGTGGATCGACGACCTGCCCAAAGCCGTTGAATGGCTAACCGCGCAGGGCGTGCGTTTTGCGCCGGGTGGCATCCGCAAGGGGGCGGCCGGCTTCGACATCTGTTTCATGCACCCCAAGGCCAATGACGAGTTCCCGATTGCGGGTGAGGGCGTGTTGATCGAGATGGTGCAGGCGCCGCCGGAGGTGATCAAGGCTTTTGCAGCAATGGCCGCTGCCGTGTAAGGGCCGTCGCATCGCGGCACAATGTGAGCCTGCATTGAGCTGAAACACAGGAGTGCCTTGATGGACTTGAGCCGTTTCCCCCGCCGACGCTATACCAAAGACGCCACGCCGCTGGAATTTTTGCCGCACTTTACCAAGGCGCTGCGCGAAACCTGCCCTGACGGCAATGGCCCGAACGTGTGGATCAAGCGTGACGACATGCTGGGCCTGACGCCGGGTGGCAACAAGACACGCAAGCTGGAGTTCCTGGCCGCCGACGCGCTGGCGCAGGGTGCTGACACCCTGATCACCTGTGGCGCGCCGCAGTCCAACCATTGCCGCGCTACCTTGTCGGCGTCCATCAGGGAAGGCATGAAGTGCCGCTTTGTGATTGAAGAACGTGTGCCCAACAGCTACCGGGAAGATGCCAGCGGCAACAACTTCCTGTTCCGCCTGCTGGGCGTTGAAGCCATCACCGTTGTGCCAGCCGGCACCAACATGCTGGAAGCGATGCAGAAGGTCGCAGCCGAACTGGCAAAAGAGGGCCGCAAGGGCTACATTGTGCCGGGCGGGGGCTCGAATGCGATTGGAGGCCTTGGCTATGTGGCCTGTGCGCAGGAATTGCAACAGCAGTTTTTTGAGCAGGCCGTGCAGATAGACAAGGTGGTGGTCGGCTCCGGCAGTTCGGGCACACACGGCGGCCTGCTGGCGGGCTTTATGGGCAACCGCATCAACATTCCCATCATGGGCATCGGCGTCAGCCGCGACCCGGTGGACCAGGACCCGCTGGTGCACAAGGAGGCGCAGGCTGTCAGTGACTTGCTGGGCCTGAACATGGCGGTGCCGCGTGAAATGGTGGTGAGCCATGGCGACTGGTGGCGGCCGAAGTATTCGGTGCCCAACGAGGCTATGGTCGAGGCTGTGCAGATGCTGGCACGCACGGAGGCAATTCTTCTCGATCCGGTCTACACCGGAAAAATCATGGCCGGATTGATTGGCCTGGCGCGCAAGGGTCACTTTGCAAAAAAAGAAAATGTGCTCTTCATACACACTGGCGGCGCACCGTCCTTGCATGCGTATGAAGCCGAGGTGCTGGGCCTGAAAGACCTGCCGGCCTGAGTGGCCGTAGCCGCTGATCAGGGTTTGGGCTGGCGAGCGGCACGGGCACGTGCCAGCGCGGCTTCAATCATCGCGCGCTTTTTGTCTTCAACTACGGGCGCTATGGCTGCAGGTGTGTGGGCCTGCTCTTCCTGTTCGCTGTCACCACTGCTCGTTTTTTGCGGATGCCGCAAGGCATGGCGCGAGTAGCGCTGCAGTGCGGTATCGGCCTGCACCTGCGACCAGGCCTGCCAGCCGGTGTGTTCACCACTGGCGTTTTCAAGGCTGATGCAGTCGACCGGGCAGACCGGTATGCAGAGTTCGCAGCCGGTGCAATATGTCTCTATGACGGTGTGCATCATCTTGTTGCCACCCAGGATGGCATCGGTCGGGCAGGCGTCGAGGCAGAGCGTGCAGCCTATGCACCAGTTCTCGTCGATGACGGCCAGTGCACGTGGGCTTTCGTGACCATTGGCGGGGTTGAGGGGTTGGGCAGGCCTGCCAGAAATCTCCGCGAGGCGCGCAACGCCTTCTGCGCCACCTGGTGGGCACTGGTTGATGGGCGCGTCATCCGCCGCAATGGCCTGCGCGTAGGCCGCGCAGTCGGGGTAGCCACAACGTGTGCACTGCGTTTGCGGCAGTGCGGCGTCGAGGCGGTTCACGAGCAGGCTGTTGGCGATGGCTTTCACACCGCTATTGTCGGGCAGCGGGCCGCCCGTATTCAAGTCACTTGCTACGGGCAGTCTTTGCAGGTGCGCGCTTGGTGGCTGCCTTGGTTGCCGGTTTTGAAGCCGGTTTGGCTGCTGCCTTGAGAGGCGCTTTGGCCGCCGGTTTCGCCTTCACGGCAACAGTTTTTTTCGCTGCTGGCTGCACGCGTTTTTTCGGTGCCGTTTCTTCGTTGTGCGCGAGGATGAAGGCCTTGACGGCCGGGTAGACCTGTTCGCGCCAGCGGCGTCCGCTGAAGATGCCGTAGTGACCGGCGCCCTTGACCTCGAAGTGCTCCTTCATGCCGGCCGGCACGCCGCTGCACATCTGCAGCGCGGCTTTGGTCTGGCCCGAGCCGGAGATATCGTCGAGCTCGCCTTCAACCGTCATCACGGCGGTGGTCTTGATGTCTGCCGGCTTGACGCGCTCCAGCTTGCCTTCTGGAGATGCCACATCCCAAGTGCCGTTGACCAGCTTGAATTCCTGGAACACTGTCTTGATGGTTTCGAGGTAGTAGTCGGCATCCATGTCCAGCACGGCGTTGTACTCGTCGTAGAACTTGCGGTGCACTTCGGCGCTGGCATCATCGCCCTTGACCAGATCCTTGAAGAAGTCGAAATGACTCTTGGCATGGTTGCTGGGGTTCATCGCCACAAAACCGGTGTGCTGCAAAAAGCCGGGGTAGACGCGGCGGCCTGCCCCGGGGAAGTTGCTGGGCACGCGGAAGATCACATTGTTCTCAAACCACTCGTAGCTTTTGTTCATCGCCAGGTTGTTGACGGCTGTCGGCGATTTACGGGCGTCGATGGGACCGCCCATCATCGTCATCGACAGCGGCGTCTTCTGGCCGCGTGAGGCCATCAGCGAGATGGCCGCGAACACCGGCACAGTCGGCTGGCAGACGCTGATGACATGACAGTTGCCATAGGTGCCCTGCAGGTGATTGATGAACTCCTGGACGTAGTTGACATAGTCGTCCAGGTGGAAGGCGCCATCGGACAGTGGCACGGTGCGGGCGTTTTTCCAGTCGGTGATGTAGACCTTGTGGTCCTTCAGCATGGCCTTCACAGTGTCGCGCAGCAAGGTGGCGTAATGGCCGGACAGCGGCGCAACGATCAGCACGGCGGGCTGGCCCTTGAGTTTTGCAAGTGTGCTGGCGTCGTCCGAGAAGCGCTTGAACCGGCGCAGCTCGCAAAACGGCTTGTCGATCTCGACGCGTTCGTGAATGGCGATGCTGGTGCCGTCCACTTCAATGGTCTGGAGGTCGAAGTTCGGCTTTTCGTAATCCTTGCCCAGACGGTAGATCAGGCTGTAGCCAGCGGCGACGCGCTGTGCAAACGGATTTTGTGCAATCGGCGAGAGTGGGTTGCCATAGAGTTTTGCCGCAGCCTGGGCAAAATCGACAAACGGTTCCATCAGCGTGCGCTGGGTTTCATAGACCTGGTAAAGCATTGGAAAAACCTCTGGATGTTGGTCTTGTCGAATGGGGTTTCGACTGTTTTATGTTGCAGTGCAATATAACAGTTTGGCGTTGCACCAGTTTGAGGATACTCACCAATCCGATACCTGAAAAGGGCAATTTTTCGCGGGGCCGCAGATGTACTGGCAGAGGCTTAATATTGGTGTACGAAAACGGGTTTTACCAAGGCCGTTAAAAATCGTCCCCCACCCATCGCCAGGACAAGAACAACATGGTCACAGCTAACGACACTGCAGCCCTCGACGGCATTGCCTCGCTGAAAAAATCAGATCGCATGCCGGTGCTTTTTCTCGGCCATGGCAGCCCGATGAATGCGATTGGTGACAACGAATACCTGCGCAGCTGGCAAGAGCTGGGCAAGGAGTTCGGCAGCAAGATGCCCATGCCGCAGTTGATCCTGTGCATCTCGGCCCACTGGCTGACCGAAGGCTGGTGGCTGACCGCGATGGACAAGCCCAAGACCATCCATGACTTTGGCGGTTTCCCGCAGGAGCTGTTCGACCAGCAATACCCCGCACCAGGCGATCCTGCTGCAGCGCGCGCCATCAGCCAGGTAGTGAGACAGCGCGGTTCGCTGCCGCTCGGCCTGGACACCGGCGAATGGGGGCTGGACCATGGCACCTGGTCCGTGCTGAAACCGATGTTCCCTGCCGCTGATATCCCGGTGCTGCAGCTCAGCATGGACTACAGTCGCGCGCCTGAAGAGCATTACGCACTGGCGAAACAGCTGAAGGCGCTGCGCGACCGCGGCGTGCTGATAGTTGGCAGCGGCAACATCGTGCACAACCTGCGGCAGATGCAGCGCGGTGCAACGGGCAACCAGGCTTTTGACTGGGCGCTGGAGTTTGACCAGACCATTGGGGGCTACATGCAGCAGGGCAACCTGGATGCGCTGCAGAACTTCATGCAGCTGGGTCAGGTCGCCAAAATGGCCCAGCCCACGCATGAGCACTATCTGCCGCTGCTTTACGCTGCGGGCGCAGTGGATGCCGGTGAGCCGATGAAATTTTTCAACACCAGCTACCAGTTGGGCTCGATTTCCATGCGTTCTGCCATCTGGGGCTGAAATGGTCGTGAAGCCTCAAAAGTTAATATATATGTTAACTTTTGGTCTCTGACAGACAGTGGCAGTCGTTTTGGGCTGAAAAAGACGCAAAAAATGGCCCAAAAGGGCCATTTTTACCTATCAAATCGGCCTCCAGCCCAATGCGGACTAGCGCGACCTGCTATTAAATATATAGCGGTCCGTCAGACCACCTTGGCAATAGACGCGCACACATAGTCGATGTTTTTGCTGTTCAGCGCTGCCACACACATGCGGCCGGTGTCGGTGCCGTACACGCCGAACTCGCTGCGCAGGCGCACCATCTGGTCCTTGGTTAAACCGGAGTAGCTGAACATGCCGATCTGTGTCGTGATGAAGCTCATGTCCTGCTTGACGCCGGCAGCCTTCAGGCCGTCGACCAGCTTCTGGCGCATGGCCTTGATACGCACGCGCATCTCGGTCAGCTCTTCTTCCCACTGGGCGCGCAGGGCAGGCGTGTTGAGCACGTTGGCGACGACTGTGCCACCGTGGATTTGCGGGTTGCTGTAGTTGGTGCGAATCACCAGCTTGAGCTGTGACAGCACGCGGTCGGCTTCTTCCTTCGACGCGCACAGAACCGACAGCGCACCGACGCGCTCGCCGTAGAGGCTGAAGCTTTTCGAGAACGAGGTCGAGACCAGAAAGTTCAGGCCGGCGGCAACAAATTTGGCGACGACAGCGCCGTCTTCTGCAATGCCGTGACCGAAGCCCTGGTAAGCCATGTCGAGGAAAGGCGTGAGTTTTCTGGCCTTGACGGCAGCAATCACCTGGTCCCACTGAGCGGCCGTGATGTCGTAGCCGGTCGGGTTGTGGCAGCAGGCGTGCAGCACGACGATGGTGCCTTCCGCAGCAGCGTTCAGTGCGGCCAGCATGCCGTCGAAGTTGACGCCTTTTTTGGCCGCATCGTAGTAGGGGTGGCTGTCAACGACAAACCCTGCCTGGGTAAACAGTGCGCGGTGGTTTTCCCAGCTCGGGTCGGAGATCAGCACCTTGGCGGTGGGCAGCAGCTTCTTCAGGAAGTCAGCGCCGATCTTCAGGCCGCCGGTGCCGCCAATGCCTTGTGCAGTGGCGACGCGGCCACTTTTGACGGGTTCGCTGTCGGCGCCGAAGACCAGGGATTTGACGGCCGCGTCATAGGCTGCAATGCCGTCGATAGGCAGGTAGCCGCGCGCCTTGGGAGATTCCATCATCTGCTTCTCGGCGGCCTGCACACATTTGAGCAGGGGCAGCTTGCCGTTGTCGTCGTAATACACACCAACGCCGAGGTTGACCTTGTTCGGGTTGGTGTCTGCGGCGAACTGCTCGTTGAGACCCAGGATGGGGTCGCGAGGGGCCATTTCGACAGCGCTGAACAAGGTAGTAGGCAAAGACATGAAAATCCTCAAAAAAATAAAAAAACGTTGAGTCAGAAAGGGTTTTTTGACGGCCTGCAGCCGTGTCAACAAAGGTAAAAAAGGGGATGCGCCGCTTGCAATTCCGTTTTTTGCCCGAATGTCGTATGCTGATCGGTTGCCCTGATTTTAACGGGCCTCAACGACACGGGTAAGGGAAGGTCTATGCCGGAAGCTTTGGAAGTCATTACCGAAACAGCAGATGCGGGTGAATCCGCGCCCCAGGGCACGTTTGTCACTTACCCCGATTCGCCGTTCGAGCTCTTCATGCCTTACCAGCCGGCGGGTGACCAGCCCACGGCGATTGCAAAGCTGGTCGAGGGCGTCAATGACGGTGAAGTGTTCCAGACCCTGCTGGGCGTGACCGGCTCGGGCAAGACCTTCACCATGGCCAATGTGATTGCACGGCTGGGCCGGCCGGCCATCGTGTTTGCGCCCAACAAGACGCTGGCCGCGCAGTTGTATAGCGAGTTCCGCGAGTTCTTCCCGAAAAATGCGGTCGAGTATTTCGTCAGCTATTACGACTACTACCAGCCCGAAGCGTACGTGCCGCAGCGCGACCTTTTCATCGAAAAGGACTCGGCCATCAACGAGCACATCGAGCAGATGCGGCTCTCGGCCACCAAGAGCGTGCTGGAGCGGCGTGACACCATCATCGTGGCAACGGTCAGCGCCATTTACGGCATTGGCGCCCCCGAGGATTACACGCAGATGCGTTTCATCGCCCGCACCGGCGACAAGATGGGCCAGCGTGATGTGATTGCCCGGCTGATACGCATGCAGTACAGCCGCAACGACCAGGACTTCGCGCGCGGCACCTTCCGGGTACGCGGCGATGTGATTGATGTCTTCCCGGCCGAGCATTCCGAACTCGCCATACGCATCGAGTTGTTTGACGACGAGATCGAGACGCTTTCGCTGTTCGACCCGCTGACCGGACGCATCCGCCAGAAGGTGCCGCGCTTTGTGGTCTACCCGAAAAGCCATTACGTGACGCCGCGCGACAAGGTGATGGCGGCGGTCGAGACCATCAAGCTGGAACTGGTTGAAAGGGTGGCGCAGTTTGTCGGCGACGGCAAGCTGGTCGAGGCGCAGCGCATTGAGCAGCGCACCCGTTTTGACCTGGAGATGCTCAGCGAGATCGGTCACTGCAAGGGCATCGAGAACTACACCCGCCACCTGAGCGGCTCGCCACCCGGATCGCCGCCATCAACGCTGTGCGATTACCTGCCGAAGGATGCGGTGATGTTCCTCGACGAGAGCCACGTCATGATCGGCCAGCTCAATGCGATGTACAACGGCGATCGCTCGCGCAAGATGACACTGGTCGAATACGGCTTTCGCCTGCCCAGCGCGCTGGACAACCGGCCGCTGAAGTTCGAGGAGTTCGAAGCCAAGATGCGGCAGGCGATTTTTGTATCAGCCACGCCCGCAGCCTATGAGAACGAACATGCAGGCCAGGTGGTCGAGCAGGTTGTGCGTCCGACGGGCCTGGTCGACCCTGAAGTGGAAGTGCGACCCGCGACCAACCAGGTCGACGATGTGTTGCAGGAAATCCGCATACGCGTCGACAAGAACGAGCGGGTGCTGATCACCACGCTGACCAAACGCATGGCCGAGCAGCTGACCGATTACCTGACCGAAAACGGCGTGAAAGTACGCTACCTGCACAGTGACGTGGACACGGTCGAGCGGGTGGAAATCCTGCGTGATTTGCGGCTGGGCGCCTTCGACGTGCTCGTCGGCATCAATTTGCTGCGCGAGGGGCTGGACATTCCCGAGGTGTCGCTGGTCGCGATCCTGGACGCCGACAAGGAAGGCTTCCTGCGTGCCGAGCGCAGCCTGATCCAGACGATTGGCCGCGCGGCCCGAAACCTCAATGGCCGCGCCATTCTGTACGCCGACAGAATCACCGATTCGATGAAGAAGGCGATGGGTGAGACCGAACGCCGACGCAACAAGCAGATCGCTTTCAACCTGGAGCACGGCATCACGCCGCGCAGCGTGGTCAAACGCATCAAGGACCTCATTGACGGCGTCTATAGCGAGAAATCCGGCAAGGAAGCCGAAAAGCTCAGCATGCAGAAGGCCATGGTCGAGGACATGAGCGAAAAAGACATCGCCCGTGAAATCAAGCGGCTTGAAAAGCAGATGGTCGAACACGCCAAAAACCTGGAGTTTGAAAAAGCGGCGAGGGTGCGCGACCAGTTGCAGGCGCTCAAGCAGCAAGCCTTTGGTGCGCCGGGGCTGGACAACGTGGTTCCGATATCGGCTGCGTCCGCCGACCGCAAGTGAGGCGCAGTCGCACTTGTTTGGTGCGCAAAAGCGCCGATAACCCCTTGAAATCTACGGGTTAGCCCTGACTTTTGTCACTGTCCTCCAGCTAAATGCCCCCGTCGGTGCTATACTTGACGAATTCAGTCAGGAACAGTAAATAACACAAGCCCCCGCGATGAATGGTTGACTGGCCTGGGCGGCTGGAGGAAGAGTTCCCTGCGAGCCACAAGCTTTCAGGGTCGCAACATTTGTTGCTGACAGTCAAGCCATTTCCAAAGGAGCTTGTTATGCGCCTCACAACCAAAGGCCGCTTTGCGGTCACCGCGATGATTGACCTTGGATTGCGCCAGAACAATGGCCCGGTCACACTGGCCGCCATCAGCCAGCGCCAGCAGATTTCCCTGTCCTATCTTGAGCAATTGTTCGGCAAACTGCGCCGTCACGAACTGGTTGAGTCAACCCGCGGTCCCGGTGGCGGTTACACGCTGGGCCGCAAGGCTTCTGCAATTACCGTTGCCGACATCATCGTGTCGGTCGATGAGCCAATTGACGCCACCCAGTGCGGTGGCAAGGAAAACTGCCTTGGTGAAGGCGGCCGCTGCATGACGCACGAACTGTGGGCCTCGCTCAACAGTCGCATGGTCGAGTTCCTGGACTCCGTCACCCTGCAAAAGCTGGTGGAAGAGCAGATTGCCAAAGGCGTGGTCATTGAGAACACGCCTATGGTGAAGAAGGCGATCTTCACGGCGCCGGTTGCCAAGCCGATGCGTGTCAACGCTCCGAACTCTGTTTTCGCACTCGGAAACGCATTCTCAAAATCCTGATCGGCCCTGACCTGTGCGTGGACTGACGCTGTCGGTCCGCGCCAGCCAGCCGCCCTCAAAGAGCTAGCCAAAAATGGAAACCCCACACTTCCCGATCTACATGGACTACAGCGCCACCAATCCGTGCGACCCGCGCGTGGTTGACGCGATGATTCCATGGTTGCGTGAGCATTTCGGCAACCCCGCATCGCGTAGTCATGCCTGGGGTTGGGAGGCCGAAGCGGCCGTCGAGAAAGCGCGTGGCCAGATTGCGGACCTGATTGGTGCCGATCCCCGCGAGATCGTCTGGACCAGTGGTGCCACCGAATCGAATAACCTGGCGCTCAAGGGTGCTGCGCAGTTCTACAAGTCGCGCGGCAAACACATCATTACCGTCAAGACCGAGCACAAGGCTGTGCTTGATACCTGCCGCGAACTGGAGCGCCAGGGCTTTGAGGTCACCTACCTCGATGTGCTGGCCGACGGCCTGGTTGACCTGGAGGTCTTCAGGGCAGCTATTCGTCCGGACACCATTCTTGTCAGCGTGATGTTCGTCAACAATGAAATCGGTGTGATCCAGGATATTCCTGCCATTGGCGCGATCTGCCGTGAAAAGGGCATCATCTTCCACGTCGATGCGGCGCAGGCCACCGGCCGTTTGGACATCGATATGGCTACCCTGCCGGTCGACCTGATGAGCCTGACCTCGCACAAGACTTATGGCCCCAAGGGCATAGGTGCCTTGTTCGTACGTCGCAAGCCGCGTGTGCGCCTTGAAGCGCAGATGCACGGCGGTGGCCATGAGCGCGGCATGCGCTCAGGCACCTTGCCCACGCACCAGTGCGTAGGCATGGGTGAGGCTTACCGTATCGCCAAGGCTGAGATGCATGAAGAGAACAAGCGCATCCGCGCGTTGCATGAACGCATGCTGGCGGCGCTGAAGGATGTGGAAGAGGTTTATCTGAATGGCAACGCAGAAAAGCGTGTGCCGCACAACCTCAACATGAGCTTCAACTTCGTTGAAGGTGAGTCGCTGATCATGGGCATCAAGGGACTGGCGGTTTCCAGCGGTTCTGCCTGCACGTCTGCCAGCCTGGAACCCAGCTATGTGCTGCGTGCGCTAGGTCGCAGCGACGAACTGGCGCACAGCAGCCTTCGCATGACGATTGGCCGCTGGAGCACCGAAGAAGAAATTGACTATGCAGTCGGCACGATTAAAGAGAACGTTGCGAAGCTGCGTGAACTTTCCCCGCTCTGGGAAATGTTCAAGGATGGTGTTGACCTGTCAACGATCCAATGGGCTGCGCATTGACTGCAGCGTAAAGCTTTAAGAGGTAAGCAAAATGGCATACAGCGAAAAGGTCGTAGACCACTATGAAAACCCCCGCAACGTCGGCTCCTTTGAAAAGGGCGACGAGACGGTTGGCACCGGCATGGTCGGTGCGCCTGCCTGCGGTGACGTGATGAAGCTGCAGATCAAGGTCAACCCGGTGACCGGCGTGATTGAAGATGCACGTTTCAAGACCTATGGCTGCGGCTCTGCCATCGCGTCCAGTTCGCTGGTGACTGAATGGGT
This sequence comes from Pseudomonadota bacterium, assembly GCA_040388075.1. Classification (GTDB taxonomy): domain Bacteria; phylum Pseudomonadota; class Gammaproteobacteria; order Burkholderiales; family Burkholderiaceae_C; genus Polaromonas. The sequence continues at coordinate 252,613 of JAZKCN010000005.1, forward strand.
CAAGGGCAAGACGCTGGATGAAGCAGCGAGCATCAAAAACAGCGCAATTGCCGAAGAGCTGGCATTGCCGCCAGTCAAGATTCACTGCTCCATCCTGGCTGAAGACGCCATCAAGGCTGCTGTGAACGACTACAAACAAAGGCACGCGCACTAAACCTGCGGCTTTTTCAGACTTGACACATTCCGAGTAATCCAGATGTCCGTAACCCTGACCGATGCAGCTGCCCGTCACGTGACCCGCTATCTTGCCAAGCGGACCAAGGGTGTGGGCGTGCGTCTTGGCGTCAAGACCACCGGCTGCTCGGGCCTGGCTTACAAGCTCGAATACGCAGACGAGATCGCACCTGAAGACGTGGTGTTTGAAGACAACGGCGTCAAGGTGCTGGTTGACCCGAAAAGCATGGCTTATATCGACGGCACCCAACTCGACTTTGTGCGCGAAGGTCTCAACGAAGGCTTCAAGTTCATCAACCCCAACGAGCGCGACCGCTGCGGTTGTGGGGAATCGTTTCGCGTTTGACGCCACCTTGCCGTTGCAACAAAGCCGCCCTCACTGAAAGTGCTGGCGGCTTTTTACCGACATGAACCTCCAATCCACCGATTTCGAACTTTTCGGCGTGCCCGCGCAATTCCTGCAGGACCGCGCGACCCTCGATGCGCGCTGGAAAGAGCTGCAGCGCGAGACGCACCCCGACAGGTTTGCCGCGCAGGGGGCAGCCGCACAGCGCGTGGCCATGCAGTGGTCGGTCCGCATCAACGAGGCCTACCAGCGCCTGAAAGATCCGCTCAAGCGTGCAAGCTATCTTTGCGAGATCAATGGCGCGCCCATCAACGCTGAAACCAACACTGCGATGCCCACCGATTTCCTGATGCAGCAGATGGAATGGCGTGAGTCGCTTGATGACGCAGCTGATATTGATGCACTTGAATCGCTGGCCAAAGACGTCAGCGAACACGAACGCGCGCAGCTGACAACCATCGGCAGAGCCATCGACGAGGCCAAAGACTTCGATGCAGCGGCAGGGCAGGTGAGAAGCCTTATGTTTATGCAGCGATTTGCCAGCGAAGTTGATGCGCGCATCGACCAACTGGGACAATAGCAAGTGACTTCTATAAATTCATTTTTTGGGCGAATTGCTGCGTTGCGTGGTGCTCACAATCCTCATGCACCTGAAGTGCATTCCGGTTGTTACGCTCCATGCGCCTTGCACTTCATCCCCAAAATCTGAATTTCCAGAAGCCCCTTAATCCAATTTGGGAAACATGGCACTCCTACAGATATCAGAACCCGGCCAGACGCCAGACCCGCACCAGCGGCGTATTGCCATTGGCATAGACCTCGGCACCACACACTCGCTGGTTGCCAGCGTGCGAAACGGCATTGCCGAATGCCTGCCCGACGACAAGGGCCGCGTTATTTTGCCCAGCGTTGTGCGTTACCTCGATGCAGAGCGCCGCCAGATCGGCTTTGATGCACTGGCCGCGCAGGTTCAGGACCCTGCGAACACCATCTCGTCCGTTAAAAGGCTGATGGGGCGCGGCATCAACGATATCGGAAACCGGACCCAATTGCCTTATGAACTGAACGACAAACCTGGCATGGTCACGCTGCAGACGGTGGCGGGAGAAAAAAGCCCGGTCGAGATCAGTGCCGAGATTCTGGCGACGCTCCGCTTCCGTGCAGAAGATACTTTTGATGAGGACGTCTATGGCGCCGTTATCACGGTGCCAGCCTACTTTGACGATGCACAGCGGCAGGCAACCAAGGACGCGGCGCAACTTGCGGGCCTCAATGTGCTGCGACTGATCAATGAGCCGACCGCTGCCGCGATTGCGTATGGACTGGATAACGGCAGTGAAGGCGTTTACGCGATCTATGACCTCGGTGGTGGTACCTTCGACATCTCGATTCTTCGTTTGACGCAGGGCGTGTTTGAGGTGGTCGCCACGGGTGGTGATTCCGCACTGGGCGGTGACGACTATGACAGGGCGCTGGTCGACTGGGTACTGGCAAAGGCCGGCGTAGCCGCAGAAACACTGACGCCAACAGACAAGGCCGCTTTGCAACGCGCCGCGCGTGCCGGCAAGGAGGCGCTGTCTGCTGCGCCGAATGTGCCATTCAATGTGCAGCTGGCCAAAGCCCTCGTCAACTTTGAGTTGAAAGACGAACACTTCGAGACCGCGACGGCCCACCTGACGCAACGGACGCTGGCCGCCGTACGCAAAGCCTTGCGTGATGCGACCCTGGGCAAGGAAGATGTCAAGGGCGTGGTGATGGTCGGCGGTTCCACCCGCATGCCCCAGGTGCGCAAGGCTGTGGCCAGTTTTTTTGGCAAGGAGCCGCTGACCAACCTCAATCCCGACGAGGTGGTTGCACTCGGTGCCGCGGTATCGGCCAACCAACTGGCGGGTAACAACAGTGGCGCAGACCTTTTGCTGCTTGATGTGATTCCACTGTCGCTGGGCATTGAAACCATGGGTGGCCTGGTCGAGCGAATTGTTCCGCGCAACCAGACCATTCCCACCGCGATGGCGCAGGATTTCACCACCTACAAGGATGGCCAGACTGCTCTGGCCCTGCACGTGGTGCAGGGCGAACGTGACCTCGTTGTGGATTGCAGAAGTCTGGCCCGTTTCGAGTTGCGCGGCATTCCGCCCATGGCTGCAGGTGCGGCGCGCATACGTGTCACCTTTACGGTCGATGCGGACGGGTTGCTGAGTGTCAACGCCAAAGAGCAGGTCAGCGGCGTTGAGGCCACGATAGACGTGAAGCCTTCTTACGGGTTGAGTGATGACGAGATTGCCCGCATGCTGCAGGACAGTTTTTCAACCGCGCAGCAGGACATGCAGGCAAGAGCGCTGGCCGAAGCGCAGGTTGATGCGGACCGCATGTTGCTGGCAACACAAAGCGCGATGGACGCTGATGCCGACCTGCTGAGTCCCAATGAACGAGCTGAAATTCTGTCCCTGATGGTGGCGCTTGACGATGCACGCAAGCACGGCGATGCTGCCGTGATAGAGATCATGACCAAGGCCCTGGCCGGCGGAACCGAGTCCTTTGCCGCCGAACGCATGAATCGCGGCATACAAAAAGCCTTGTCCGGAAAAAATATCGAGGCAGTCTAAATAGTCCCGCCTCTCAAAACTACAAGCCCACCATGCCCGTTATCAAAATTTTTCCCCATCCGGAATATTGCCCGCAAGGTGCCGAGATTTCCGCGCCCGCAGGCACGTCAATTTGTGAAGCATTGCTGGACAACAAGATCAATATCGAGCATGCCTGTGACATGAGTGCCGCCTGCACGACCTGCCATGTGGTTGTGCGCGAGGGATTCAATTCACTCAACGAGCTCGACGAGACCGAAGAAGACCTGCTGGACCGTGCCTGGGGCCTGGAGCCCAATTCGCGGCTGAGCTGCCAGGCCATTCTTGCGCAGGCCAATGTGACGATCGAGATACCCAAGTACTCGATCAACCACGCCAAGGAAAATCACTAGGCTTGCTACGCTAATATCCTGACATGCGCCAAATCGTCCTCGATACTGAAACCACCGGGCTGTCCGCTGAAAACGGCGACCGCATCATCGAAATCGGGTGCGTCGAGCTGGTTGCCCGCAAGCTGACCGGCAACAACAAACACTTCTACCTGAACCCCGGACGCGACAGCCACGAGGATGCACTCAAGGTTCACGGCATCAGCAATGAGTTCCTGAAGGACAAACCAAAATTCAGCGTGATTGCCGAAGAGTTGCTGGATTACCTGCGTGACGCAGAAATCATCATCCACAACGCACCTTTCGACGTTAGCTTCCTGAACAAGGAACTCGAACTGACAGGCCTGCCGCCGATTCGGCAATGTGTGGCCAGGGTCACCGACAGCCTGGCGATGGCCAAGGAGCTGTTCCCCGGCAAGCGCAATTCACTCGATGCGCTTTGCGATCGCCTGGAAGTGGACAATTCCGGACGCAAGCTGCACGGCGCGCTGCTGGATGCAGAACTGCTGGCCGACGTCTATATCAACCTCACGCGCGGCCAAAACAGCCTGGCGATGGAAGTCAGCGGTACTGTCCACGTCAATGACTCGGTACCTGTTATTGACCTCAGCCAGTTTGAACTGCCGCTGATCGTGGCCAATGACTCGGAAATGGCCGAACACGAAAAACTGCTGGCCGACATCGACAAAGCCAGCAAAGGCAAGACGGTGTGGCGTGTCAACGCTCCTGAGGCAGTGCAGGCTTGAATCAGCATATAATCTGAGGCTGTCTTATTTGGTCTTTTGGCCGTTTAAGTCAGGGCGATTAGCTCAGGGGTAGAGCACTGCATTCACACTGCAGGGGTCGCAAGTTCGAAACTTGCATCGCCCACCAGAATTCCGTATACAACATGAAAAAGCCAGATCTTTCGATCTGGCTTTTTGCTTTGCCGGTCTCTACGGCGCCTTGCTCTTACAGCACTTCGCTTGCAAAGTCTGCCAGCCTGGAGCGCTCACCCCGTGCCAGCGTGATGTGCCCGCCATGCGGCCAGCCCTTGAAGCGGTCAACCGCATAGGTCATGCCCGACGAGCCTTCTGTAAGGTAGGGTGTGTCGATCTGTGCCAGATTGCCCATGCAGATGATCTTGGTGCCCGGGCCGGCGCGGGTGATCAGGGTCTTCATCTGCTTGGGCGTCAGGTTTTGCGCTTCATCGATGATGACGTACTTGTTCAGGAAGGTACGACCGCGCATGAAGTTCATGCTCTTGACCTTGATGCGCGAGCGTATCAATTCGTTGGTTGCAGCACGGCCCCATTCGCCAGAACCACTGTCCGTCTTGCCCAGCACTTCCAGGTTGTCGTCCAGCGCGCCCATCCAGGGACCCATTTTTTCTTCTTCGGTGCCCGGCAGGAAGCCGATGTCCTCGCCGACCGAGACGGTAGCGCGCGTCATGATGATCTCGGTGTAGCGGCGGTCATCCAGAACCTGGGTCAGGCCGCTGGCCAGCGCCATCAGGGTCTTGCCGGTGCCCGCCGTGCCTGCCAGTGTGACGAAGTCGACTTCCGGATCCATCAGCAGGTTCATCGCGAAGTTCTGTTCGCGGTTGCGTGTGGTGACGCCCCAGACGGCGTTCTTCAGGTGGTTGTAATCCTTCAGGGTTTTCAGCACGGCCGTCTTTGCCCGTATTTCCGTTACCCGGGCATAAAGCGGCGGCTCACCCGGCGCTTCAAAAAAAACAAACTGGTTGATCAGCAGGCTGCCGACTATGGGTCCGGTGATACGGTAGAAGGTGTGGCTGCCTTGTTGCCAGCTTTCCACAGTCTTGCTCTGGCGTGTCCAGAAATCTCCTGGCAGGGCGAGGGCGCCCGAATACAGCAGGTCACCGTCTTCCAGCACCTTGTCGTTCTGGTAGTCCTCTGCGGCCAGGCCAAGCGCCCTGGCCTTGACGCGCATGTTGATGTCCTTGGACACCAGCACCACTTCCCGTGGTGAGTACTCCTTGCGCAGTGCCTCGACCACGCCCAGGATCTGGTTGTCAGCCTTGCCTTGGGGCAGGCTGGTAGGCAGCGTGTAATCAAGCGGTTTGGTCTGAAAGAACAGACAGCCGCCGGCTTCGCCATGACCGGTGGTGCTCAGCTTCAGCCCCTTGGCAATGTCGGCATCCTTGGCGCCGGCGAGTGCGTCCAGCGAACGGCTGGTCTGGCGTGCATTGCGGGCGACCTCCGTCATGCCCTTTTTGTTGCTGTCCAGTTCTTCCAGGACGATCATCGGCAGGAAGATGTCGTGCTCCTCGAAGCGGAACATGCACATAGGGTCATGCATCAGCACATTGGTGTCGAGCACGAACAGTTTGGTCGGCCCTGTGTGCTTGACTTTTTTCGGCCTGGTCACTGGCATGGGCCTTGCCAGGCTTTCCTTTTTCGGATTGCCGACCGGTGCTCTGCCGGGGTGGGCGTCATCCTTGCCCTTGAACGCTACCGGAAGGTCGCCGCCGCCCGAGGCGCGATTGTCAAAAAGGTCCAGTACGGGAGGCCTCTGGGCCGATTCGGAGTTCTGGGTATTCCGCGCGGTTTTGGAAGGGGAGCGGGCTGGTGCATCCAGCGCGTCAGTGGAGAGCAGGGCGGCACGTTTCGTCGGGGCGGGAGGCAGTGGCATAGTGCGTAAGACTCTCTAAAAGTGGTTTCCAGAAGTGAAAAAGCCGCCTTGAGGCCAAGGCGGCTTTTTCGGTGAACGCGGTCGTGAAACTCAACTGCATGGCCTCATTATGCACAACTCAAGTGACAGGGCAATTCAAATATTGCCGGTAACGTTGTGCTGTGGCCTCAGGACTTTCAGGCTGCCTTTTTGAGGGCTTTCACGGCCTTCAGCACGTCGTCGACGTGGCCGGGAACCTTCAGGCCGCGCCACTCTTCTTTCAGCGTGCCGTCTGCGCCTACCAGGAAGGTGCTGCGCTCTATGCCCTTGACCTTCTTGCCGTACATGATCTTGTTCTTGACCACGCCAAACATGTGGCACATTTTTTCTTCGGTATCTGCAATCAGCTCGAAAGGCAGTTCCAGCTTGGCCTTGAACTCGTCATGCGATTTCATGTTGTCGCGGGAGACGCCGAACACGGTGGCGCCTGCCTTGACGAAGTCCTTGTAACGGTCCCTGAACTGCATCGCTTCCGTGGTGCAGCCCGGCGTGTTGTCCTTTGGGTAGAAATACAGGACGACGACCTTGCCCATGTGTGACTGGTTGGAAACCTTCACGCCGCCGGTGGCGTTCGCTTCAAATTCTGGGAGGAGTTTATTGACGACGACTGCCATACTGAGTAGACCCTGACGAAAGTGGTTGTAATTAGCCGCGGCGCCCGTCCGTTGTACGGTTACTGACGCAACCCTAGATTTTACCCTGAAAGAACGCCTGTTACACCGGCTGTTCAATCAGCAAGGCAGCAATTACCTGTCGTCCTTCGCCCGCGAGGATGTTGTAGGTCCGGCAGGCGGCCAGGGTGTCCATGGTTTCCATCCCGATGCGCTTTTGCATCAGCAACTTCATGAAAGCCGGTGGCGGGAAGCGCAGGCGCGTGCCGCTGCCAAAAATCACCAGTTCCGGCCGGGTTTCGGCCAGCAACGCGAAGTGTTCTTCAGTCAGGTCTTCAAACCGGGCACAGTTCCAGTCGAATTTCTCGCCGCGTGAGCCAATCACGATGCTGTGTTCGATTTTTTCAGCGACGCCATTGCTGGCCAGCCCGATCCATCCGGGGCCATAGCCGAGTATGGACTGGACGTCCAGGCGATCGGGTTGGAGTTTCATGCGGCAGGTGTGTTGTGGGCGCGTTGCAAAGGCTGCGGGAAACGCCTCCCTCCAGTGAAAACAGGCGCTTTATGTGGTCAAATTATAGATTCCGCCTGAATTTTCCCGCTGTGGTGGCTGTTATGCACCAGTTGTGGGCAGGGTTGATGACGTGAAAAGGCTTGCGGCCCGTAACCCGGCCATAAAAGCAGGCAGAAAAATCCAGAGAAACTCATGAAACCGATCACCAAATCCGCCAAGCTGGCCAATGTGCTTTATGACATACGTGGTCCCATCATGGACGCGGCCAAGCAGATGGAAGAAGAAGGCCAGAAGCTGATCAAGCTGAATCTCGGCAATCTCGCGGTGTTCGGGTTTGATGCGCCCGAAGAGGTCCAGCAGGACATGATCCGCAACCTGCCGGCGTCCGCCGGTTATTCGGACAGCAAGGGCATCTTTGCAGCCCGCAAGGCGGTGATGCATGAAACCCAGAAGCAGGGCATACAGGGCGTCACCCTGGACGACATTTATCTTGGCAATGGTGCCAGCGAGTTGATCGCAATGGCGACCAATGCGCTGCTCGATGACGGCGATGAACTGCTGCTGCCCGCGCCCGACTATCCGTTGTGGACTGCGTCAACCAGCCTGTCCGGAGGTACACCGGTGCATTACCTTTGCGACGAAAGCAATGGCTGGATGCCGGATCCGGAAGATATCCGCGCCCGCATCACCAAAAAAACCAAGGCCATCGTCGTCATCAACCCGAACAACCCCACCGGTGTTTTGTACTCCGACGAGTTGCTGAAAAAGATTGTCGGCATTGCCCGCGAGCATGATCTCGTCATCCTGGCTGACGAGGTCTACGACAAGGTGCTGTACGACAACATCAAGCACACCGCGATTGCAAGTCTTTCCACCGATGTGCTGACGCTGACCTTCAACTCGTTGTCCAAAAGCTATCGTTCGTGTGGCTACCGCGCCGGCTGGCTGGTTGTCTCCGGCCCGAAAAAGCAGGCGCGGGATTACATCGAAGGCCTGAACATGCTGGCCAACATGAAGCTTTGCTCCAACGTACCCGGCCAGTGGGCGATACAGACCGCGCTGGGCGGTTACCAGAGCATTAACGACCTGACCCGCGAAGGCGGCAGGCTGCGCCGCCAGCGCGATCTGGCCTATGAACTGATCACCGCCATTCCCGGCGTGACCTGCGTCAAGCCGCAGGCTGCGCTGTACATGTTCCCGCGGCTGGACCCCAAGGTCTACCCGATAAAGGATGACCGCCAGTTTTTCCTCGAACTACTCAAGGAAACCAAGGTCATGCTGGTGCAGGGCACAGGCTTCAACTGGCCCAATCCCGACCACTTCCGCATTGTTTTCCTGCCGCATGAGGAGGACCTGCGTGAAGCCATTGGCCGCATTGCGAAGTTCCTCGAGAACTACCGCAAGACACATCCAGCAGCCTGATCCAGGGCCATGCCTGTGCCTTTAAAAGGCCGCAGCAGACAAGCGTATTCAGAAAGCGAAAAGAAAGTGACGAGTTTGAAATCAATCAAGGTAGGCCTCCTCGGCATAGGTACCGTCGGCAGCGGTGTGTTCAACGTATTGCAGCGCAACCAGGGGGAAATCCTGCGCCGCGCCGGCCGTGGTATTGAGATCGCGATGGTGGCCGACCTCGACACCGCACGTGCCCAGGCGGCCGTCGGCAAGGATGTCCAGGTGGTGGCCGATGCACGCGCCGTCATTGCCAATCCCGATATAGACATCGTGGTCGAACTGATTGGTGGCTATGGCATTGCCAAACAGCTGGTGCTTGAAGCCATTGAAGCCGGCAAGCACGTTGTCACGGCCAACAAGGCGCTGCTGGCCGTGCATGGCACCGAGATATTTGCGGCAGCCAGCCGCAAGGGCGTGATGGTTGCGTTCGAGGCCGCAGTGGCCGGCGGTATCCCCATCATCAAGTCTTTGCGCGAAGGCCTGACCGCCAACCGTATTCAGTGGATCGCCGGCATCATCAACGGCACCACCAACTTCATCCTCAGCGAGATGCGCGACAAGGGCCTGGACTTTGATGTCGTGCTCAAGGAAGCGCAACGCCTCGGTTACGCCGAAGCCGACCCGACCTTCGACATTGAAGGTGTGGACGCCGCGCACAAGGCTGCACTGATGTCGGCCATCGCTTTTGGCGTGCCGGTGCAGTTCGACAAGGCCTATATCGAAGGCATCACCAAACTCGGCGCCAAGGACATCCGTTATTCCGAGCAACTCGGTTATCGCATCAAGCTGCTCGGCATCACGAAGCAGACTGACAAGGGCATCGAGCTGCGTGTACACCCCTGCCTGGTGCCTGCCAAACGGCTGATCGCCAATGTCGAAGGCGCGATGAATGCGGTGATGGTGCACGGCGATGCAGTCGGCACCACCATGTATTACGGCAAGGGCGCGGGCAGTGAGCCCACTGCCAGCGCGGTGATTGCCGATCTCGTCGATATCGCCCGTCTGCACACAGCAGAAGCCGCGCAACGCGTGCCACACCTGGGTTTCCAGCCGCAGTCCATGAGCAACACCCCTGTGCTGGACATGGGCGAAGTTGTGACCAGCTATTACCTGCGCCTGAATGTGGCCGACGAGGCCGGTGTGCTCGCCAAAGTGACAGGCATCCTGGCCGAAGCCGGCATCAGCATCGATGCGGTGCTGCAGCGCGAAGCCGATGAAGTGGGCGGCGAAGGCTCCACCCAGACCGACCTGATCATCCTGACGCACGATTGTGTTGAAGCAAAAATGAATAGCGCGCTGGCGCAAATGCAGTCCCTGTCAACGGTTCTCGCACCCATCACCCGCATTCGCAAGGAGGAGTTGGCCTGATGCGTTATGTATCGACGAGGGCCGCAGCCTCTCATGCAGCGGATCGCAAACGCTTTTGCGAAATCCTGCTCGAAGGCCTCGCGCCGGACGGCGGCCTGTACCTGCCCGAACGTTATCCGCAAGTTGATGACGCCACGCTGACTGCCTGGCGAAAGCTGTCTTACGCCGATCTTGCCTTTGAAGTGCTGTCGCTGTACATCGACGACATTCCTGCTGCGGACCTGAAGGCGCTGTGCCACAAGACCTATACGCCGGAAGTTTTTGGCACGACCGAAATTGTCCCGCTGCGCCAGCTGGAGCCCGGCCTGCAGCTCGAAGCACTGTCCAACGGCCCGACACTGGCCTTCAAGGACATGGCGATGCAGTTGCTCGGCAACCTGTTCGAATACGAACTGGCCCGCCGTGGTGAGGAGCTGAACATCCTGGGCGCCACCAGCGGCGATACCGGCAGCGCCGCCGAGTACGCGATGCGTGGCAAAAAAGGCGTGCGTGTATTCATGACCTCGCCGAACGGCCGCATGAGCCCTTTCCAGCAGGCACAGATGTTCAGCCTCCAGGACGCCAACATCCACAACATCGCTGTTGAGGGTGTGTTCGATGATTGCCAGGACATCGTCAAGGCGGTGTCCAATGACCTGGACTTCAAACGCAAGTACAGGATAGGCACTGTCAACTCGATCAACTGGGCACGTTTGATGGCTCAGGTCGTGTATTACTTTGCCGGTTACATCCAGGCAACGCGGTCAAATGCGGAGCAGGTCAGTTTCACGGTGCCATCCGGCAACTTTGGCAATGTCTGCGCTGGCCATGTAGCACGCATGATGGGCCTGCCGATCAAACAGCTGGTGGTCGCCACCAACGAGAACGATGTGCTGGACGAGTTTTTCAGGACTGGCGTTTATCGCGTTCGCGGAAGCGCCGACACGCATGAGACCTCCAGCCCGTCCATGGATATTTCCAAAGCCTCAAACTTCGAGCGTTTTGTTTTCGACCTGCTGGGCCGCGATGGCGCCAAGGTCAAAAGCCTGTTCCATGACCAGTTGAACAGCCAGTCGCACTTCGACCTCAAAGGCGATGTGACGTTCGCATCGGCTGCCAGCCAATATGGTTTTGCCAGCGGCAAAAGCACCCATGCCGACCGGCTGGACACGATACGCGACACCTGGAAACGCTTCGGCACCATGATCGACACGCACACCGCCGATGGCGTGAAAGTGGCGCGCGAACATGTAGATGCCGGTGTGCCCATGATCGTGCTGGAGACCGCCTTGCCCATCAAGTTTGCGGCGACCATCGAAGAAGCTTTGGGCCGCATGCCGGATCGCCCGGCGAAGTTTGATGGCATAGAGGCCTTGCCCAAACGCGTGAAGCTCATGCCTGCAGATGCTGTGCTCATCAAACGTTATATTGCCGACAATGTGCATTGAGATGCAACTTGCGAGCGAAGAGTGCGCTGTCGCAGGCCTTGTTTCCCGCAAGCTGGTCATGAAAGCTGCTGCATGAAAGTCGTTGGTTTTGCCGGTTACTCCGGCTCTGGCAAGACAACCCTGATTGAGAAGCTCATTCCCGCCCTCAAGGCGCGCGGACTGCGGGTGTCGGTAGTCAAGCACGCACACCACCGCTTTGACATCGACCACCCGGGCAAGGACACCTTCCGTCACCGGCAGGCCGGTGCTTTTGAAGTGGTAGTGGCTTCAGACCGCCGCCTGGCGCTGATGCGCGAGTTCGAACAGCCCGCACAGCTCAGCGTTCACCAGCTGATTGCCGAGTTGTATGAAGGCGTGGACTGGGTGCTGGTCGAAGGTTTCAAGAGCAGCGACCTGCTCAAGATAGAAGTGTGGCGCGCTCCGTCTCCCGACTATGCCGGTCACGATGCGCTGTACATGGAAGACGATTTTATTGTGGCCATCGCCACCGATGATGCCGCGAAACTGCCTTACGAGACCCTGCGTCCGGTGTTCGACATCAACGATGCAGAAGCCGTCGCCGACTACCTGATTGCTGCGCAGGACCGGTTTCAGTATTCTTTTGAAATCCGGCTGCCGCAGGATTCCTGAGCGCATGACCGCGCCGTCATCACTTCCCGCACGCCCACCCCTGAGGACGCTTGTTGATGCGCTGGCCGAGCTGCTGTCCCGGGCCAAACCACTTACCGGCGTAGAGCTTGTCTCCACCTTTGATGCAGATGGCCGCGTGCTGGCACAGGATGCCGTATCCAGCCTGAATGTGCCTGCGCATGACAACAGCGCGATGGATGGGTATGCCCTGCGGTGTGCCGACTGGCGCAATGCCGATGCGGTCTTGCCTGTTCATCAGCGCATTCCTGCAGGCACCGTTGGCCAGCCGCTGGCGGCGGGTTCGGCGGCGCGCATCTTCACGGGTGCGCCCATACCCCAAGGGGCCGACGCCGTCGTGATGCAGGAGGACTGCGTGGCCGTTGATGCCCTGGGTGGCGGCCCGCCCGGCGTGCAGGTCAGGGTCCAGCCCAAACAGGGCATGGCCATACGTCGCAGTGGTGAAGATGTGGCCCTCGGTGCGGTGGTGCTCAGTCATGGCGCACGCCTCACACCGGCATCGCTGGGGATGGCTGCCAGCATCGGCTTTGACCAATTGAAGGTGGCGCCGCGTGTGCGCGTCGCGCTGTTCTCGACCGGCGATGAGCTGGTGATGCCCGGAGAGGTCGCACCCGCCGACATGAAACCCGGCGCGATCTACAACTCCAACCGTTTCTTTTTGCGCGCGCTGTTGCTGCGCCTGGGCTGCACCGTGACCGACATGGGCATCGTGCCTGACCGGCTCGACACCACCATTGATGCACTGAAGCGCGCCTGCAGCGAACACGACCTGATACTGACCAGCGGCGGTGTGTCGGTTGGTGAAGAAGACCATATCAAGCCTGCGGTAGACGCGATCGGAAAATTGAGCTTGTGGCAGATGGCCATCAAGCCCGGCAAACCCTTTGCGTATGGTCAGGTGGAGCACGCACAACAGTCCGCGCATTTCATCGGCCTGCCGGGCAACCCGGTGTCCAGTTTTGTAACCTTTTTGATGCTGGTCCGGCCTTTCATCCTGAAGCTGCAGGGTGCGACAGAGCTGGCACCGGAGTCGGTGACGATGCGTGCCGATTTCAGCTGGCCCAAAGCCGACAAGCGCCGCGAATTCCTGCGTGTCAAACGCAATGCATCCGGCGGGCTCGAACTGTTCCGCAACCAGGGCTCTGGTGTGCTGACGTCGGCCGTTTGGGGTGATGGCCTGGTCGACAATGCGGCCGGCACAACGATAGCGCCCGGTGATCTGGTGCAGTTCATGCCGTTTTCATCGCTGATGGAATAGGCCAAAGAAGCACGTGATGAAGATCAGCATCAAATATTTCGCATCGGTGCGTGAGGCCGTGGGGCAGGGCAGTGAACTGCGCGAAACCACGGCCAGCACACTGGCTGGCTTGCGTGATGAATTGCTGGCTTGTGGCGCACCGTACAGCACCGCGCTGGCCCGAGGCAAGGCCATACGGATGGCGCTGGACCAGGTGATGAGCGACGATTCTGCTGCGCTCACTGAAGGCTGCGAGGTGGCGTTTTTCCCACCGGTGACGGGTGGCTGAATGACGGCACGTGTCTCTATCCAGGCGGCTGACTTTGATATCGCGCAGGAGGTGCTGACGCTACGTGAAGGTGACACACGCATAGGCGCTGTTTGTACTTTCACGGGAACCGTCCGTGACCGCAACGACGGCCAGAACGTCAGCAGTATGGAGCTCGAGCACTACCCCGGCATGACCGAAAAAGCCATCGAGGCCATGATCGATCAGGCGATGAAGCGCTTTGATATTTTTGGCGCGCGGGTGGTGCACCGCATCGGCCTGTTGCTGCCGCTGGACCAGGTGGTGCTGGTGGCTGTGACCTCTGCACATCGCGGCGAGAGCTTTCGGGCCTGTGAGTTTTTGATGGACTACCTGAAGACCCAGGCCCCGTTCTGGAAAAAAGAACAGACGGCCGATGGCGCACGCTGGGTTGATGCCCGCGTCAGCGACGATGCCGCGCTGGCGAAGTGGGGCATCGAGCAGTCCAACGCGGGCTGACCGCTTTTACGCTTTAAACCGGCTGCGTTACCGGCTTGTTCACCGGCGGCAGCTGTTCAAGATGCTGCTTCAGCCAGTCCAGCAACATGCGCACACGGGGCAGGGCGATCCGGGTGTCAGGCACCAGCGCCTTCAGCCAGATGTCCGGCACTTCAAAGTCGGGCAGGATTTCCACCAGTTCGCCCGACCGTATCGCTGGGCCGGCCAGGTAGTCGGTGAGTATGGCGATGCCGCTGCCCGCAATCGCCGCATTGCATATCGCGGCGCCATCGTTGCTGCGCAGCTTGGTGGGCACGTCGATGCCGATCAGGCCCTGCTGGCTCATGAACTCCCAGCGCGTGCCGGTGGTCGCAAACACCAGGCAGTCATGGTCGGGCAACTCGCTGGCATGTTGCGGTGTGCCACGCCTGGCCAGGTAGGCCGGTGAGGCGCACAGGTAGCGCGTCAGCGGGCACAACGCCACGTCCTGCACGCCGCCATACAGCTCGGGCCTTGCGCCCAGCGCAATGTCGAAACCTTCTTCCAGCGGGTTGACCGAGCGGTCGGCCAGCACGATGTCCATGCTGATCTTGGGCTGGCTGCGCAGAAAGCCGTACAGGATGTCGCTCAGGTAAAGGATGGACATCGTGGTCGGTGCCTTGATCCGGATGTGGCCTTCCAGGTCGCCGCTCGATCGGGCCATGCCGTCCAGCGCGTCGTCCATCTGGCGCACCAGTTCACGCACGGTCGGCAGGTAACGGTCGCCTACATCGGTCAGCGTCAGCCTGCGTGTAGAGCGGGCAAAAAGCGGCGCGCGTATGCGCCACTCGAGCTGGTCGACGCGTTTTGAGATGACAGACGGCACCAGCTCCAGCTTGCGCGCAGCGGCGGAAAAACTGCCGGCGTCAGCCGCCGCAATAAAGGCCTTGAGGTTGGCGAGTGTGTCCATGATTTATCGCGATCTGGAAAAGGTATTGCCTGAAAAATGGTGATTGTCTCTTGAATCGAATTAAATTAGCATTGTTGGGCATCTACAGCAAGGGGTCTGGCCATTAGCATGCGCAGACCACCCCGTTTTTTTCAGGAGACACCATGAAAACTATCCAGCGTTTGCTTTCCACCGGTTTGCTGATGGCGTTTGCCGTCGCTTCGCAGGCCCAGACCTGGCCCGGCCAGACCATCAAGATCGTCGTGCCTTTCACTCCCGGCACAGGCATGGACACCATTGCCCGCGCCGTTTCGCCCAAGCTGGCCGAACGCCTTGGCCAGCCGGTGATCGTGCAGAACACCCCAGGCGCCAGCGGCAACATCGGTGCCGAATCCGTCGCCAAAGCCACGCCGGACGGCTACACCGTGCTGATGGGCGCCAACACCATGCTGATCGCATCGCAGCTGTACCGGAATGTGCCCTTCAACCCGGTGAAGGACTTCTCGTCGGTCTCCATGGCTGCCTACGGCACGCTGATGCTGGTCGCCAACCCCAAGACCAACATCAAGTCGCTGAAGGAACTGCTGGCGCAGGCCAAGGCGAAACCCGGCTTCATCATCTATGGTTCGCCCGGCGTCGGTACGCCGCACCACATGTCGATGGAACTGCTCAAGTCTGAAGCGGGTGTCTCCATGCTGCACATTCCCTACAAGGGCACGGCAGGTTATGTGCAGGACCTGCTGGGCGGCGAGCTGATGGTCGGTTTCCTGCCAGTCCATGTGGCCCAGGGTTTTGTGGCGGCGGGCAGGCTCAATGCGCTGGCCGTGGGTAGTGCCAAACGCAACCCGGCAGCGCCCAATGTCGCGACCATCCAGGAGCTCGGCATGAAGAACCTGAACGTCGACATGTGGTACGGCTTCTTTGTGCCGACCCGCACGCCGGCCAACGTTGTCAGCCGCCTGAACACCGAGATCGCCGCCATCATGAAGCTGCCTGATGTGCAGTCCGTGCTGAACAAGGGCGGCCTTGATGCGTCTTCGTCCACGCCAGCTGAACTGACCACCATCGTCGGCCAGGACTACACGCGCTGGGGCAACGTCATCAAGCGCAACGGCATCGCCGCCGAATAGGCAGGCCGCCCGCAGGGCGCGAGGGCAAGCCTGCCTTTCGCGACCCCAAACATTCTGAAGTGAGGAAGAACGTGGAAACCAGCAGCAAGCTTTTGGGTGGCCAGGACGGCGCACGCGACACTGATGTGATCATCGTCGGCGGCGGCCCTGTCGGCATGGGCCTGGCGATTGAATTGGGGCAGCGCGGCGTGCGCTGCATCGTGGTCGAGCGCTATGAAAAGCCACAGCCCATCCCCAAGGGGCAGAACCTGACCACGCGCACCATGGAGCACTTCCACGCCTGGGGCGCCGAGAAGCAGCTGCGTGCGGCCCGCACCATACCGCCCGACTACGGCATCGGCGGGCTGACCGCCTACCGCACCCTGCTGGGCGAGTATTCCTATGACTGGTTTCCGCGTGAGCTTGTCAGGCCCTACTACGCGCAGGCCAATGAGCGCCTGCCGCAGTACGCAACAGAGGCGGTGCTGCGCCAGCGCGTGTCTGAAATTTCCGATGTGCAAACCATGTACGGATTGGATGCCGGCGAGGTCGCGCAGGACGATGCCGGTGTGTCGGTCACCATGACCAACCGTGCAGACAAACAGCAGCGTGTTGTGCGCGCAGCCTATGTAGTGGGTTGCGACGGTGCGCGCTCCCTCGTCCGCGAGCAGGCCGGCATCACCCACACGCGTACCGACCATGACAGGCGCATGGTGCTGCTGGTGTTTCGCTCGCCCGAGCTGCACCGCCTGCTGGAGCGCTACCCGGACAAGGCCTTCTACAACATCCTGCACCCCGACCTCGGCGGCTACTGGAAGTTCTTCGGGCGTGTCGACCTCGGCAGCACCTGGTTCTTTCATGCGCCGGTTCCGCCAGGCACGACGGCCGAGAATTTCGACTTCCATGCCTTTCTCGATGAAGCTGCAGGCGCGCCCATCAGCGCAGAGTTGCAGCACATCGGTTTCTGGGACCTGCGCTTCATGCTGGCAGACAGCTACCGCCAGGGGCGCGTGTTCATCGCTGGCGATGCCGCGCACAGCCATCCGCCCTACGGTGGCTATGGCGTCAACTCCGGTTTTGAAGATGCACGCAACCTTGGCTGGAAGCTCGCGGCCACGCTGCAGGGTTGGGGCGGCGAGGGCCTGCTCGATTCGTACGACGCTGAACGCCGCCCGGTGTTCCGGTCGACCATTGACGACTTCATTGCCAAGTCGATAGAAAACGACCGCAGCTTTCTCGATGCGCATGATCCTGAACGCGATCGCGCGGCGTTCGAAGCAGCCTGGCAAGAGCGTGCCGCAGGCGTGGTTGGCGAGATCCATTCCTTCGAGCCGAACTACGAGGGTTCGCCGGTGGTGTGGTCCGCTACGGCTACGGGCGCGGTGCCCAGTGCCAAGGGTTCGCACAGCTTCGAAGCGCGTGCAGGCCATCACATGGCACCGGCGGAGCTGGCAACGGGGCAGAACTTTTTCGATGCGCTTGGCAAGGGCTACACGCTGCTGGCAGTCGGTGTGCCGCAGGCAACCGTCGATTGCTTTCAGCGCGTGGCGGCCGAACTGGCGTTACCGCTGACCATCTGTAGCGCAGCGCCTGAAGGCCAGGTACTGCGTTACGCATCGCCGCTGGTACTGGTACGGCCGGATGAATTCGTGGCCTGGACGGGTCACGCTATCGACATCAGCGAAGCGCGGATACGTGAGGTGCTGCAACGCGTGAAGTCAGGTACCGGCGCAAGCCACCAGACTGCGGCTGCAGCCGAAGCAGCCTACAGCCATTGAGAAATTGAGCGATTGACTGAGAAAGGTCAGATGATGGACAAGAACACAAGAATCGCCGTTGTCGGCGGCGGCATTGGTGGTTTGGCGCTCGCGCTGGGGCTGAAAAAGCGCGGCATCGACTGCGATGTTTACGAGGCCGTGCCCGAGGTCAAGGAGCTTGGCGTCGGCATCACGCTGCTGCCGCACGGCATGCGCGAGCTGGCGGCCCTCGGTGTGCAGGCCAAACTCGAAGCCATCGCCATCGACAACCTTGAAAGCGCCTTCTTCAACCGCTACGGCCAGTTCGTTTACCGCGAGCCGCGCGGCCGCCATGCTGGCTACGAGTTGCCAGAGCTGGGCATCCCGCGCGGCAAGCTGCACCGCATCCTGTTCGAGGAAGCGCTGACGCGCCTCGGCGCAGACCGCGTCCACACCGGCTACCGCTGTGTCGGCGTCACGCAGGATGACAGCGGCGCCACCCTTGATTTTGTAGACCCGGTCACCGGCGCCGTGCGTGAGCAGGTTCGCGCCGACATCGTGATCGCCTGCGACGGCGTGCGCTCGGCCTTGCGCAAGCAGTTCTACCCGGACGAGAAGCTTGCCTTTGCCGGCATCAACACCTGGCGCGGCGTGACGCGGCACAAGCCCATACTCACCGGCCGCAGCTACATCCGCATCGGCAGCATAGACACTGGCAAGATGGTGATCTACCCCATCGTCGACAAACTCGATGCCGACGGCAACCAGCTCATCAACTGGGTTGCCGAGATCCAGGGCGAGTCGGCAGACATGAACGACTGGAACAAGGCAGGGCAGGCCACCGATTTCGCCGCCACCTTCAAGGACTGGCGCTTCCCCTGGCTCGATGTGCCGGCACTGATTGCCAATGCCGAAGAAATACTCGAGTACCCCATGGTCGACAAGGACCCGGTCGCGCAGTGGACCTTTGGACGCGTCACCTTGCTGGGCGATGCTGCCCACCCGATGTACCCTCGCGGCTCCAATGGCTCTGCCCAGGCACTGATAGATGGCCGCACGCTGGCCGACCAGTTGCAGCAAAACGATGACCCCTTGGTGGCGTTGAAGCGTTATGAAGAGCTGCGGCTGAAGACCACCGCAAAGATTGTCGAGACCAACCGCTCGACCCCGCCCGACTTCATCATCATGAAGGCCGACGAGCTGAGCGGTGGCAAACCCTTCGGCAATATCGATGACCTGATCAGCCAGGACGAGCTGCGCAAAATTTCCGAGAACTACGCGCAGGTCGCAGGCTTCTCGCGTGAGGCGCTGAAAGCAACTGCCTAGGGGTTGCTGGCCTGCTCCGCTCCACGAAGCGCCGACTCAAATGTTAACTTATATGTTAACTTTTGAAGCACTCGTTCCGCCCCAAGCCGCCAGCAGCATCAAAAATGGCCAAAAAAGCTCAAAAAAGGGCTTTTTTGACTGCCAAAAAGGCCTGCAGCCCAATCTGGACTAGCGCGACCTGCTATTAATTCAGTAGCGCCAAGAAATCCGCCGCAAGCACTGCCGCCGGCACCAGCCGTGCGATAACCCGCTTGAAAAAAGGGAGATGGCCCCGAACTGTTCTGCAACCCAGACAGTTCGGAGAGAACCCCCCATGCGACAAGACAAACTCACCACGAAATTTCAGGAAGCCCTGAGCGATGCGCAGTCACTCGCCCTCGGCAACGACAACGGCTACATCGAGCCGGCCCACCTGTTGCTGGCCATGCTGCGCCAGGACGATGGCCCGCGCGCGCTGCTTGAGAAGGCCGGCGTCAACGTCGGCGGCCTGACGCAGGCGGCAGATGCTGCTGTCAAGAAGCTGCCGCAGGTGCAAGGCCAGGACCAGATTTCGGTCGGCCCCGAGCTGGCCAAGCTGCTGCAGGCGACCGAGAAGGAATCCATTAAACGCAACGACCAGTTCATCGCCGGTGAGCTGTACCTGCTGGCGCTAAGCGACAGCAAGAGCGATGTCGGCAAGCTGGCCAAGGAAAACGGCCTCACCCGCAAGTCGCTCGAAGCGGCAATCGACGCCGTGCGCGGCGGGCAGGGCGTGAACAGCGCCGATGCCGAAGGCCAGCGTGAAGCACTTAAAAAATACTGCCTTGATTTGACCGAGCGTGCCCGTCTCGGCAAGCTCGACCCGGTGATTGGCCGCGACGATGAAATCCGCCGCGCCATCCAGGTGCTGCAGCGCCGTACCAAAAACAACCCGGTGCTGATCGGCGAACCCGGTGTCGGCAAAACCGCCATCGTTGAAGGCTTGGCCCAGCGCATCGTCGCTGGCGAGGTGCCTGATTCGCTGAAAGGCAAACGTGTGCTGTCGCTCGACATGGCCGCGTTGCTGGCGGGTGCCAAGTTTCGTGGTGAATTTGAAGAGCGCCTGAAAACCGTGCTCAGCGAACTCGCCAAGGACGAAGGCCAGACCATTGTGTTCATCGACGAGCTGCACACCATGGTCGGTGCCGGCAAGGGTGAAGGCGCGATGGATGCGGGCAACATGCTCAAGCCTGCGCTGGCACGCGGCGAACTGCACTGCGTCGGCGCCACCACACTCGATGAATACCGCAAGTACATCGAGAAAGACGCCGCACTCGAGCGCCGTTTCCAGAAGATCCTGGTCGGTGAGCCATCCGTCGAGGCGACGATTGCCATCCTGCGCGGCCTGAAAGAAAAGTACGAACTCCACCATGGCGTGCAGATTACCGACCCGGCCATCGTCGCCGCGGCCGAGTTGTCGCAGCGCTATATCACCGACCGCTTCCTGCCCGACAAGGCGATTGACCTGATCGACGAGGCTGCCAGCAAGATCGCCATCGAGCGTGACTCCAAACCCGAGGTGATGGACAAACTCGACCGCCGCCTGATTCAGCTGCAGATCGAGCGCGAAGCCGTGCGCCGCGAAAAAGACGAGGCCTCACAAAAACGCTTTGGCCTGATTGACGAAGAAATCGTCAAATTGCAAAAAGAAATCTCCGACCTCGACGAAATCTGGCAGGCTGAAAAAGCACAGGCGCTCGGCTCCAAGGACGTGATGGAAGAGATAGACCGCATCCGTTTCCAGATCGAGGAATCCACCCGCAAGGGCGACTTCAACAAGGTGGCCGAACTGCAATACGGCAAGCTGCCCGATCTTGAAAAGCGCCTGAAGGAAGCGCAGGACGTCGAGTCCAGCAAGGGCGGCACCAGCGCCCCCACTTTGCTGCGCACCCAGGTCGGCGCCGAAGAAATCGCCGAAGTGGTGGCGCGTTCCACCGGCATCCCGGTCAGCAAACTGATGCAGGGCGAGCGCGACAAGCTGCTGCTGATGGAAGGCAAGCTGCACGAGCGCGTCGTCGGCCAGGATGAAGCGATTGGCGCCGTAGCAAACGCTATTCGCCGCTCACGCTCGGGCCTGTCAGACCCGAACCGGCCCACCGGCTCCTTCCTGTTCCTCGGCCCCACCGGCGTCGGCAAGACCGAGCTCTGCAAGGCGCTGGCGGGTTTCCTGTTCGACAGCGAAGATCACCTGATTCGCGTCGACATGAGCGAGTTCATGGAGAAACACTCCGTCGCCCGCCTGATTGGCGCGCCTCCTGGCTATGTTGGTTACGAAGAGGGCGGCACACTGACCGAAGCCGTGCGGCGCAACCCGTACAGCGTGCTGCTGCTCGACGAGGTCGAGAAGGCGCACCCCGATGTGTTCAACGTGCTGCTACAGGTGCTGGACGATGGCCGACTGACCGACGGCCAGGGCCGCACCGTGGACTTCAAGAACACCGTCATCGTGATGACCAGCAACATCGGCTCACCCATCATCCAGACCATGGTGGGCAAGCCGTATGAAGAGGTGAAAGAGGCAGTTACCGACGAGCTGAAGAACTACTTCCGCCCCGAGTTTTTAAACCGCATCGACGAAACCGTGGTCTTCCATTCACTCGACGCCAAAAACATCGAGTCCATCGCCCGCATCCAGCTGCAGACCCTCATCGCACGGCTGCAGAAGATGGACCTCACGATGGAAGTATCAGAAGCCGCCATCGCAGAACTCGCCAAGGTCGGCTTCGACCCGGTGTTCGGCGCAAGGCCCCTGAAGCGCGCCATTCAGCAACGCATCGAGAACCCGTTGTCGAAGTTGTTGCTTGAGGGCAGGTTCCCGCCCAAGAGTGTGATTCCGGTGAGTGTGGATCCGGTGCGGGATCCTGGGGTGTTTCATTTTGAGGCTGGTGCCTGATTCACAGTACAAACAGAAAGAATCCACTGGCGCAAAAGTCGGAAGGGGTTTGCATCTGCCATGGGGGGGTAGCGGATACGGATACGAAACCTCCAATCTATTAGCATCACCCTATGCTCGAATCATTCATCTGTCAGAACTGCGTTGCAAACACACACCTTCGAGCGGAAATCGTTTCGCGAGGAGTAGTGGTTTCCAACTGCCCAATCTGCAAGCAACGGGGAGGGCTTGCGATCTCTGCGGATGACAAAGTTCTCACGCGCATCGTACGTGCCTTGATTCGCCTCAATTTCTCTGAGTGGCAATACAACACTCACTTAGGCGGGAACCCTCTACAACGCGTGGTCTTCTCATCCAAAGCGATCTTTGATTTTCCCAAGGATGCTGACGAGTCGGCATTCGAGGACGCCTTCTTACGAATGGAAGAGGGATCTGGCTGGTATCCAGAGTCTGACGATGACATTACGCTTGGCGGCGGTTATTGGAATGGCGGAATTCTTGACGGCCTGCGTACGCGGCGGGACCCCCGCGTCGAAGATCTTGTGATGGATTCGCTACATCGTAACTCGCATGAGATTGAACCCCAGGCACGGCAGCTGATCCGCTCGTTAAGGGGCGATATCGCATTAAAGCTGAGAGCTGGGCAACAGTACTTTCGAGGGCGCATTGGTGTCCATTCCCGGTTGCGCAAGATCAATGTCCAGCCGACTGAAAGTCCATTTTTCTATCTACCGTTTAGCGGCAGGGATATTGGTCCCCCTCCGATGCTCCATGCCTCAGAGGGCAGACTCAATCGGCCTCGGGTTTCTATCCTCTATCTTGCCTCTGATCGAGAAACCGCTGTCGCCGAGCTGAGACCGCATCCCGGCCATCTGATCTCGACAGCAGCATTTCGCCTGGAGCGAGACATCGTCGTTGCAGACCTCTCAGATCAAGATATTCGTAAGTTCCTGAACGACAAACGACTGGAGGATCTGCGCACGATTCTTTCTGTCGCTGACGTACTGAATGTTCCCGTTCAGCCCGAGCACCGGTTTTTGTACGCGGCCACTCAGCTGATTTCAGACGCGGTGCGAGCAGAGGGCTATGAAGGTTTGATGTTCAGCAGTAGCGTGGCGTCTGGCTTCAACCTTGTCTGTTTTGATCCCGATGTCTGCACTATGGTCCCTTCAAGCGAGAATATTCACGACGTACGATCGTTGACCTACCAACTCGGCGCTGTGACAGCCTTGAACCAAGACCACAACCCTAACGACTACAAGAAAGACGAAGATAGCGCCTTGGCGACGTTATTGCACGGCATGGCTCGTCGATATTGATTACTTAGACTTTCGAAGCTGCTGCTTGAAGGCAGGTTCCCGCCCAAGAGTATGATTCCCGTGAGTGTGGACCCTGTGTGTGATCCTAGGGTGTTTCATTTTGAGGGTGCGGGCTGATCTGAAACAGTCAAAGACCAATAGAAATCCCGCCAGTGCGAAAGTGCTGGCGGGATTTCTTATTAGATATTCAAAAGCGGTCGCGCTGAGCACTGGAGATTAGTATCTCGCTTTGCAGGAGCGGCCCGTGCAATCGTCGCCGCATTTTTTTTTGATGAAAATTCAATATTGTCGGCAGCCAGTACAACCCCAACAAATCGTCGTGGGTCAATTGCAATATTTTTAAAGGTAAGTTCACGGCTCTTTCTCTACAGTGGGAAGCATGGTCAAATGGCCGCTAGCCTTCAGTAGCCCGTCATCTAATAAATAAAACCTTTGATATGGCAAAAGTAAACTTGCGTAAATTTATAGCAGAACACTATAAAGGCGGAGTGACGGCGCGTGATGTCATTCGCGAGGGTGTTACAAATGCCATCCACGCTGGGGCTCATCGAATTTTGATTAACCTTCATTTTTCCGATAAGACCGGCGAATTGTTTGGGGCGGCTGAAGAGCGAAGTGCGCTTGAGCAGATTTCGATCATTGACGATGGCGAAGGATTCACAGTCCAAAATCTTCAGTACTTCGACGAGATATGTACGGGGCACAAAGATGACATTGGTGGTAAGGGCGTTGGGCGCTTGGCATTCCTCAAATATGCCGCAAAGGTGCACATCGAAAGTAGCTTTGGCAACCGCCTTGTAAGGTTTGACTACACGCCTGAATTTGATCCTGAAGACGTTAAGACTGAACTTTTGCTGGTGGAAGCGAAAGCGACAAGTACTTGCATTACTCTTTCAGAACTAAAGGACAAAATAAATACGCAGGTAGCCAAACTTGTTAATTCGATATGTGACGATTTGCGACTGCTTTTATTTTTGAAGTACCAGCGGGGTCATAGCATCTCACTTCAATTTAGTCATGATTCGAGTCAACCTTTTGATGAGATATACGAGTTCTCCGGCACAGACGTTAAAGCATTGGTTGAGAGGGATTTCCAATTCGCCGATGAATCTTTTAAATGCTATTTGTTTAGGGATGAGCTACCTCGAAAGGGAATCGTTGCAATGCTTTGCGCGGATGAACTTTGTACGGAAGAGTATGTAATCAGTAAGCGATTCGATATTTGCAGGCATTTGATATTTGTAACTTCACCATATTTCAACAGCCGCTCCAATATCGAGCGGCAGAGGTTGGAAATACCCATGACAGACGCCGATGCTGATATGGTGTCTCCAATAAGTAGAGAGAAGCTGCTACCCCGTATTCATGAAGAATGTATGTTGATGATTCAGGCCACTGAGGAAGGCGGAATTGAGGAGTTCAAGTCTAGTAACTTGGAGAAGTTAAGGAAGTACTACCCCTTTATTAAGGTCGCCTCGCTCGGTGGAAATGCGGCGCTCTTGGATGCCGATGCAATGGTTAAAAGTTATCGGGTGCAACAAGCAAGGCGAGAAGACCAATTGGTGGAGTCTTTGGAAGCGGGAAAGACGGTGTCGCTCGATGATGTTTCGCACTTAGCGAGCGAAGATCTCGCTAGATTCATTGTTCATAGGGCTCTTGTGATTGATTCGTTGGGAAACATGCCGCCAAGTAGTGCGGAGGACGCGATTCATAACGCCATATTGCCGAAGAAAAGTGACGGTAAGGAAATTCGTGAGAACAATGTTTGGTTAGTGGACGACAAGTTTCTTTCTTACTCCAGCATCTATAGCGACGAAACACTTGCCAACATTATTCGAGAAGTAGGTGAGGATGTTGAAGCGAAGCAGCAGCGCCGCCCGGATGTCGCTGCTTTCTTTTCTAAGGACAGTGATGACAAACCTAATAAATTGGTAATCATTGAGTTCAAGAAACCTGGCGCTGACATATTTGAAAACAATAAATCGTTGGTGCAGTGTCGGCTTTACGCCAGTGAACTAGCAGATCGGATTTCCTCCGTCAGAGAAGTTTTCGCGTTTTCCATAGTGGAAATTGATGGCGATTTTTATCGAGACATGAAGCAGACAGGTTTCAAAGATGTTTTTTCGTTAAACGAACGTGTGCTTTACAACGATTTTTTGATTGGCATTGGAGCGGACATTCCATTGCATCTTTATGTGATGCCCGCGTCCGCGCTTGTAAAAGACGCAAAGGCGCGGAACCGAGTATTTGAAGAGGTCCTGCAATTCGATATGGCGAAGTAAAAACCCACATGCGTGAGCGACGTTCAGTTTGTTTTTCTAGCTGGGAGTTCTTATGGCCAAGCGTGAAATAACGGCGACAGAAGACGCAATCTCCCGCATAAAGCGCGGTCTCTCCGCTTATGTGAGTTATTTGGCAGCTTGCGACATGAACAGCGCGTTCAGCGAATATGTTCTCTATGAGCCTGTTTTGAGAATCCTCACCGCCCAAGGCTATGCGGTTGAGTGTGAATATGAATGCCCCGGTGTTGAACAACCCGAGAGGGGAGATAAGAAAAGGCTAGACTTCTTCGCCAAAAAGTCTGGTAGTAGTTTTGCCTTAGAGGTTAAATGGGCAAGATCGGATTCTCCAAATGTGGAGAAAGATGTTGTAAAACTTCGGGGTTTCCTCAAAGAATTCCCGGAATCCAGAGCCCTATTGGCGGTGTTCGGGCGCCGCACCTACATTGAGGACCTGAGCATAGAGCTTGGTTCCCAGCGCGAGAGAGGCAAGATAATTTGTGCGGACTTCGGTAGGACTCGTTATGGTTGTAGGGTATTTCAACTTTGCTCTCCTGGTTGGAAAAGTAGCTGATTCGCAGACCAATGAGCCTTCGGTATTTCAGATTCCACGAGCTTAGATTGCGCTCACAGATCAGCTTGCCTTGCGCTTCCTGACGCGTCTTATGACAAATCCAAGCCCAAGGTGCCAGGCGCAGGGTGGCCATAACAGGACTGCTGCGGCCTGACTGTGCCAAAGCAGGCTTCTTTTGGACAGCGTGACGGTGTCATAGCAATCACCGACGGGACGGCAATTGTTGGGAAGCCTGTTTGATTGCATCAGCAGATACAAGGGAATCAGGCCAATGATCAGCCACCAGAAAATCACAATCGCTTTACGGGAGTAATGCATGGCTAATTTATTTCTTGCTGGTCAACGCGGGCAAGAAACTGTTTTCTCACCCAGCGCCGGTTGGCGTTGATGGCTAAGCCGCCGAAAAGACCAATAACCGCGATGGGTATGGAAAGCAGGATGAGGAAGCCGAGCTGAATGGAGAGGTTGGTCAACAGTTGAACTGCTGGTTGCCTGGCGCAGGCGACTGCTAGCCATGTCGATGTGCAGCCGTAATGTTCAGACACCTGCGACATTACCAGCCATGGCAGGTATGGAGCTGCCAACTACGATACACGCCACAAAGTAGTACCAAGGGACCGGGGCTTTGAGTTCCATGGTCACCTTATACGCTCTCTTCTCAGCAGTCGGTACTGTTGTACTTGTAGCTAGTAGCCCAACTACGTGCGAAGTCAGGTCACGCCACCTGCGGCAACCCTGCCAACAACTTGTCCAGCGTCACCGGATAGACATACATCATGTGAACCCACGAACTCGTAATGGGCAGATACAGATGGCATTCTAAAAAGTTATCGCTATATCGAAACATATCAATATACGGAATTTCTCGCGCCGCATACATTCCCCCCGGACAACGAAGAATGTATGAATTTCACGAGACGACACGCTTTCGCGTGCCGGCAGTCTGATGCCGCAGGAATTTCACTACATGAGAAATAAATCAAAACAGCTTCATAGGAGACAAGCCATGTTTTTTCATTGCAGAGCGTTTTCCAAATTGGCCCTGGTACCGCTTGTCACCGTATCCGTTGCATGGGCGCAGTCCCCCACCGCAGCACCCGCTTCGGGAAAGCCGCCCTTGCGTTTTGTGATTCCGCTGGGGCCAGGCAGCGCGCAGGATGGCATCGTGCGTCGGCTAAGCGAGCGTATGGGCGCCGTGCTGGGCCAAAACGCAATCGTGGAAAACAAGCCCGGCGCATCAGGCATCCTGGCGACTGATACCGTGGTCAAGGGGCCTGCCGACGGCAGTGTGCTGACCTTCACAATGGCTTCGACCATTTCCATCGCGCCTCACACCTTCCGCAAGCTGCCCTATGACCCGCTGCGTGACCTCAAACCGGTGATCCGGGTGGGCACTACACCTCTTCTGCTGGTTGTCAACGCGTCAAACCCCGCGCGCAACTTAGCGGAGTTCCTGGACAACGCCCGCAAGAATCCTGGAAAGGTGAGCTTCGGTTCATTTGGCAATGGCACGTCGGCACACCTGTTGGGCGAAGAGCTCAATCTCAAGGCAGGTGTCAAGCTTTTGCATGTGCCCTACAAGACTGTAGCCACGCCCGATGTCCTGGGTGGCGTTCTTGATTCGGCCATCACGGATTTCGGCAGCATCCGTGACTTCCTTCGGCCACCGGCACGGCTGCGTGTGCTGGCCATCACCGGCGCCAGCCGCAACCGCGAGTACCCGGACATCCCCAGATTTGGCGAACAGGGCTTTCCCTCGCTGGACCCCATGGTGGGTTGGGTAGGAATATTCGCGCCAGCGGGCGTTCCGGACGGGCAGGTGGCCCAGCTCGCCAGGGACCTCACCGGGCTGGTCGACGGTCCAGAAGTCCAGCAGACGCTTCGCCTGTTTGGCTACGATCCCGGAACGCTGACAGGCGATGCGTTCAGGCGTTATGTCCAGGAGGACTACAACCGCTGGGGTGCGATCGCCAAGGCAATCAACCTCGAATTGAACTAACTACGTTTTTTCTGGTGCATCAGAGTCCGGATCCATCGCTCTTTGGTGTAGCCCACCGCCCGGATTGGCTTGCCCTTCACGACGAGCCCGTACTCTGGCCTCAACTGCCGATCGTCGATGCCCATCACCATCTTTGGGAAAACAAGGCTGAGCGCTATTTGCTCAACGACATGGAGGCAGATTTGCGGGACGGCCACCGCATCATCGCCACCGTCTATGTGCAGTGCGCCGCCCACTACCGCCAGGATGGCCCGCTCCATCTCGCACCTGTTGGAGAGACGGAATTTGCAAGCGCGGTTGCACAGCGGTCTCTCGAACAGGGTGGTCAGACCAAAGTTTGTGCAGGTATCGTCGGCTATGCAGATTTGCGGCTTGACGCTGCCCACGAAGTCCTGATGCAGCACCTTGCAGCGGATCCGCTGAGATTCAAGGGGATTCGACAGGCCACGGCCTGGGACAGCGACGCGCGGCTGGTCAATCCCAAGATGGGCACAGTACAAGGTTTGTACCGGGATGCTGCGTTTCGCCGGGGCTACCAATTGCTGGCATCTTTGGGCATGACGTTTGACGCCTGGGCCCTGCATCCACAACTGGACGAAGTACTCGATCTGGCACGGGCTTTTCCGGAGACGACACTGGTGGTGAACCATATCGGTGGCCCTTTGGGGGAAGGGCGATTTAAAGGTCGGCATGAAGAGGTTCGCCATGGGTGGCTGGCAGCCATGCGTTTGCTGGCGGCCTGCCCCAATGTCGTGGTGAAACTCGGCGGGTTGGGCTTGCCTGTGCTGGGCTTTGATCTTGGGCGATCTGACGACAGGCCGCTGGACTCGGTCGAATTGGCCCGCAGGATTCGGCCCTGGATAGAGCCCTGCATTGAAGCATTCGGTGCGCGGCGCTGTATGTTCGAAAGCAATTTCCCGGTAGATCGCTGCGCCTTTCGCTACAAGCTGTGCTGGAATGCTTTCAAGCGCGTGGCCCAAGGGTGCAGCGACGACGAACGGGAGCAATTATTTGCCGCGACAGCCTCGCGTGTTTACCGGTTGGGGTGAGCTAGGGCCTGTTCACAATAATTTCAGGAGTGCGAACGCGGTGAAAAAAATGCCAATCAAGGCGCGCGACGACGGTTTTCAGGATGGAACGTTGTCTGGTTTGCATAGTGTCTCCTTCATATTTGGTGGGAATTCGGGTCGTCAACGCATTAACTTCTAAGTTAGTTCGGTCAGTACCTTTGGACCCCGGGATAAGGTTTTCTGCGTGTGCGAGAAATCCAACCCCAAAAGGCGCTTGATCACCTGTCCTGCGTCCTTCGCATGATTACCGCGCCAAGCCACAATCTGGTCTGGCCTGATCAAGACGATTGCGCATTCATAAAGGGCCATAGCCGCCGGATCGTCAATCTCCAGCTTCTGTATTGGTAACCCAAGTTCCTTGGCAATTTTCAGGAATCGCTCGCCTTCTGAACTGCCTTGCTCCATGCACAGGAGCGTCCACTCAAATCCAAATTTGTCATACAAGGAAATGTTGTCTTCCAGCCATATATGTGGAGCGCGTCCGCCTGGACATGCCGTAGGGATATATGTGTTTGCATGATCTGCTGGTGGTGTGGTTCCATCTTTGACAATAGCGCTCGAGTCGTCATATCGGCCACCGAAGGTGACGCCCGGAATATTGAATTCGAGTTTGCCGTGCTCTGCGAGGTAGGCCCCGGCTTGAGCTCGAATTTCGTCGGATTCAGGCCCAACGCCTTCGATTCCTTCTTTGGGTTCGAATAACCCCAGTGAGTCGGCGAAGCTTTTGGCATAGGCTGTGTTTCGGAGCGCCAGGGGGCGACGCTCTTCTTCATAGCTAAGAAGCAGGGAGTCTCCCGCGTAACCCGACAGAACGGCTGACAACTTCCAGCCCAGATTGACGGCATCCTCAACTGCAGTGTTGTAGCCAAGTCCGCCCGTAGGCGTGAAAAGATGTGCCGCATCTCCGCCGATGAAAACGCGACCCTGCTGAAAACGCTCGGCGACAAGGCAGTGGCCTGCAGTCCACGTTCCTCGCGACAAAATTTCTACCGGAACTTTGGCTCCCACAGTGGCCTGAAACATGGCAACTGCGTCGCTCTCATCGATGTCCTGCTCGCGTTCATTTGGGCGTAACTGTGTGTGAAATGCGAATTCGCCTTTCCCATCCACAGCTGCCATAAACGCGCGTCGATCCCGGTTGAAGCTGACATTCATCCAGGCGGGTGCGTGAGGAACTGCGCTGTAGAAATCAGGGCACCTGGCATAGATCGCATACATACGCCCGCCCATGAAGTCGCGTTGGACACCAGTCTCTCCGGTGTACTTCAAACCCAGTTGTTCTCGAACGGTGCTACGAGGGCCATCCGCACCCACGAGGTACTTGCCTCGCAACGTATGCGTGGTTCCATCGGATACACATTCGACTTTCGCCGTTACCCCCGAAGAGTTTTGTTCAAAGGAAATCAGCCGCCATCCATAGTTGATGGAAATGCCCGTCAATTTTTCGGCATGTTTCCTCAGAACTGCTTCTACATATTTTTGCGAAATCCTGTGCGGCAGTTCAGCAGCACTCCACGACCCGCTGAGGCGGGATACTTTTTCTTTTGCTTCTTGTGCTGATGGCAGCTTAAACCTGGCGAGCTCATGCGTTGCATATCTCGTGAAATATGCGATATCCGTCGGGAAGTCCGCGGGCAAACCAAGCGCCCGGATCTCTTCGGAGAATCCCAGTCGACGATAGTGCTCCATCGTACGAGCCTGGGTAGCATTGGCTTGGGGATTGAACGCCGTACTTGGCTTGTCGTCTAACAAGACTGCGGAGACAGAACGCCTGCCGAGTTCATTTGCCAGCATGAGTCCGCAAGGTCCTCCACCAACAATGATCACGTCAGCAACGGACAGTAAATTATTTCGCACGGAGTTCATGCGATTAATTGTCAGGTTTGCCTGACTAATTCGTCAAGGCAAGTTCGCTAAGTGGTTTCCCTTAGCTCGCCAAATTACCTATTCTTCAGGTGGCCCGTACCATTTCAATGCGGCTTTAACGCCCCGGAGCGAATCTGCGCCGATGTTTTTGGCCATCTCTTTTTCCGCCTGTTTGACTGCATCGCGGAACGCATCCAGCCAGGCGAACCCATCGGTAGTGAAATACACGATACGCGCTCTCCCGTCCAAGGGGTCCACTTTTCTGGCGACCAGTTTTAGGGCCTCGAGTTGTTCGACCAGTTCACTCATGGACTGCTTTGTTACGGCGGCTCGCTGTGCCATATCTGTCAGGCGTGTGCCTTCCCTATCCAGATGCCGGGTGGCGTTTATATGGTTGGCTGTCGTCTCTGTATGTCCGGCATCTGCCAGCAATTCGATGACCCGGTCTTCAAAATGACGAACTGCATTGTTGAGCAATCTACCGATATTCCCATGGCGCCAACGGTCATCTGCTTTGGAATATTCCGGACCACCTGATTTTTTTGGGGGGGATGATTTCTTCGAGGTCATATGCTGAAATTATCTGGACGGTTTTGTTCCCATGACAGCATTGTCGGCCACAAATAAATGTCCAGAAGAATCCTGCCGTTCCATGACGGGACGCGTTGCTGATCGGGGAGAGAAATCCTCGAGTAATCTCCAGCAGAGCATCGGTGACGAACTCTGGCGGAAGTCAAATTCGCATAACCATAAGTACAGATAAACCGGCCAGATGCATCGGTGATCCCTTGCTGGACCTGATGAAGGTGGACTTTTTCAACAAAAAAAAGACGCAGAACAATTTCGCTCCGCGCCCCCAATTTCCACCAACGGAAATCTCAAGAAATTGAAATGATCGGGATTGTGGTCTCAGATTCTTGATAGCCTGGTTCAGGATCGTTAAAACGCTGTAAGTTCTATTCGCCCTTGATGTTCGCGTCCGCTATCACCTTGCTCCACTTGATGTGTTCTGATTTGATGTAGTCAGAAAATTGGGCAGGCGTAAACCGTGAAGTAGCGAAGCCCTGAGCCTGAAGCTTTTCCTGTACGTCAGGTAGCTGCAGCACGCGTTGTACTTCCATGTGTATGCGATTCACGGTGGCGGGAGGCGTTCCGGCGGGCGCTACCAGCCCCAGCCAGGTCCCAATCTCAAATCCACGAACGCCTGACTCCGCAACCGTCGGCAAATCCGGTGCGATGGAAAGTCTGGTTGGGCTGGTGATGGCAAGGCCTCTTAATTTTCCGCTTTTTACATGGGGGAGAGCTGCTGCTGCGTTCCCGAACATCATGGGCACGCGCCCGCCGATGATGTCAAGCATTGCTGCTTGTTCGCCAGGATAGGGGATACTGTTCAAGCTGACGTTGGACAGCAAACCGAACAACTTTGCTGCCATGTAAGGACTCGTGCCCACACCGCCAGAGCCAAAATCGATCTCACCCGGTTTGGCTTTGGCCAATTCGACGAGTTCCTTCACCGAATTGGCTTTCAGTGATGGACCCGCTACCAACACCAGCGGGGCACTCCCGATCAGGGCAACTGCCGTGAAATCCTTCTGGGGATCGAAGGTTGTTATCTTCTGCAAAATAGGCGACACCGTCAAAATAGACTGACTCACCAGGAGCAGGGTAGAGCCATCAGGTGGGGCCTTGGCAGCCATGTCAGCGGCAATCATGGATGCTGCGCCTGCCCGGTTTTCGATCACTACAGGCTGACCGAGATTCATGTGCTGGGCCACAATTCGAGCTACCTGATCATTTCCGCCTCCCGGAGGGGCGCCAACCAATAGTCGAATAGGGCGGTTGGGTAGCGTTTGTGCTGCCGTCGCCACAGCCAATGCCATCAGTGCTGAGCCGATAAGTGCGTGTCTCTTTTTCATATTAGTCCTTTGGATGGAAATATCAAAAATCTGTTGAACTGCGCCAGATATTTATGGTAGCGCTACCATAAAAAATGATAAATCATTCGCGCAATAACTCGACTGGGGTTTGTATCTAGGCGCTTTCGCGTTGGATGATGGTGAAGCCGAGGTCCGTTACCAATGATGGGTTGGAAATGCCTTCCGCTCGATTGATGATGAGTCTGGCTGCACAAGAGCCAATTTCCTTGCTGTCAATTTTGACTGTTGTCAGGGCTGGTGTGACGTCCTCGGAAAAGTCCAGATTTCCAAACCCAACGATGGCAACTTGTTCAGGAACCGAAATGCCCATCGCCTTCGCTTCGATCAGCATGCCCAGCGCCAGCAAATCAGAACTACAAAAAATGCCATCGGTTTCAGGTTGACGCCGAATGATTTCACGAAAAGCCATTCGTCCTCCACCCACGGTCGTTGGCACGCCTACTGGCTGAACAATGACAGATTTGGCTCTGGCGCCTTTTTTCCGTTTGTCGAGAGCGGCTGACGAAAATGCTGTCGCGCGACGCTGCGCACGCTCATGTGCCCCACCTGCAAAAGCAAGAAAGTGGCGATTTTGGGCTAACAGAAAACTGGCAACCTCAGATGCGATCTCGGCATGCGAGAACCCGACGACCATATCGATCGGTGCGCGAACCATGTCCCATGTCTCAACCACGGCAATTCCCGAGGCGGTCAACTTTTTCCTGCCACTGGACGAGGGCGTGACTCCGACAAGTACTATCCCGTCAGGGCGCCGCCCCAATATGGCATTGAGCAGCTGATCTTCACCGTCATGACTATGGTCTGTCTGCCCGAGCATCAATTGGTAGTTCGAGCTCGAAAGCGAAACAATCAGCGACTGAACGAGATCCTGAAATACAGGTGCTGCGATGGAGGGTACAACTGCCGCAACGAGACGACTGCGTTGGGATGCAAGCCCGCCCGCAAGCCTGTTGGCAACGTAACCAGTTTCGTTAACTGTGGCAAGCACCTTGGTCAAGGTCTTCTCGGAAACGAGATTGGGTGAGTTGAGTGCCCTTGAAACACTCATTGGTGAAACGCCTGCAAGTTTCGCCACTTCAATCAACGTGATTCCACCATTGACCCGACCCCTCTCGTCGCGGGCATCCTTGTTTTTTTTGGGGTCCTGCGATCGCCTTGCCGGCATAAATTCCTTAACAGTCAGTGATGTTCAGACTTTATTATGGGTGAACGTGTTCATCTGGCGTCTGACTTCAGGCT
Source organism: Pseudomonadota bacterium (assembly GCA_040388075.1). Lineage (GTDB taxonomy): Bacteria > Pseudomonadota > Gammaproteobacteria > Burkholderiales > Burkholderiaceae_C > Polaromonas. The sequence continues at coordinate 287,075 of JAZKCN010000005.1, forward strand.
GGCAGGCGCGACGGTTCAGTCGGCAGTGATTTTTCTCACTTCAATCAATTCCTTCCAGCGAGACCACTCCCGTGCCTGGAAGGTCGTGAATTCCGCCGGGGTGTTGGCCACAATTTCCAGACCCTGATCGATCATGGTTTTCTTCACGCTGGGGTCATTGATGGCCGCAATTGCAGCGGCTGCGAGTTTTTCCTTGACAGCGGATGGTAGTCCCTTGGGCGCAGCAAGCCCTTGCCATGAATACACCTCAGCTCCGGCCACACCGGCTTCTGCCAGAGTTGGAACATTGGGAAGAGCTGGTGAACGACGTTGACCGGTCACGGCGATAGGGAAGAGCCTTCCCGCTTTAATCTGGGTCAGAACTGCATTCACGTTCTGAAAAGAAAAGTCAACCTGGTTGCCGAGCAGGTCATTAATTGCCGGTGCACCGCCTTTGTAAGGGACGTGCAGGCCTTGCGTCCCGCTTTGCTGCCAAAAAAGTTCGGCTGACAGGTGATCTGATGACCCATTGCCGGAACTGGCAAAACTGACCTTCCCTGGATTGGCTTTTAACGCGGCAATCACATCGGCTACAGAACGTGCTTTCTGACCAGGGCTTGCGACCAGTACATTTGGCGCTTGAACAGGAATGGTGATGTAGTCAAAGTCCTTGACTGCGTCGTAGGGTGTGGACTTTTGAAGGTGCGGGGCGATGACGAACGATCCGAGCGACGCAACCAGCAGGGTATAGCCGTCAGCTGGTGCGCGCTTGACTTGCCCTGCACCGATAGTTCCGGTCGCTCCCGGCCTGTTATCAACTACAAAAGGCTGACCAAGCCTGTTCTGCATCTGCAAGGCAATAGCACGGGCGACCATGTCCGTAGAGCCGCCAGCCGGAAACGGGACCACAATGGTCACTTGCTTTTCGGGCCACGTAGTGGGCTGTGCGTTTGCCAGAAGTGGCAAAACGCTGGCGAGGACGAGAATCAGTTTCTTCATTTTTGTCTCCTGTAAAAAAAGCGCTAAATCAGGGTTGAACCATGGACCAGCGCTCTACTGTCCATGGTTCCAGCATGTTTGATGTGAGCTCAAACCCAAGGCCTGTGCTCTCAGGTAGTGGCACACAGCCATCTGCCTCAACAGGAAACCCATACAGCTTCATTAATGGGTTATCTGTGGCGTCGTACTCTATGTACGGATAGGGCATGGGACCACCACCCCGACGCTCAGGTATCAGCGCAGCCATCTGGAGCGATGCGTAGAAGTTGATCGGTGTACCGAATACGTGCGGCATGACTGGAATATCGTATGCGGCACACAGATGAGCCACCCTCTGGAACCCCGAGAACCCACCGCAAACGCCAAGATCGGGTTGAACGACGGATAACGCTAAAACAGCTAGAAAATCGCGGAACGATGCAAGGCTGCCCAATGCCTCGCCCCCTGCAATGGGCACCGAGGATGATTGCGCAACGGTTTTGTAGCCTGCAATGTCTTCCGGTTGCACCGGTTCTTCCATCCACAGCAAAAGGGATTCCTCCATTGCTTTGGCCGACGCGCAGGCCGCTGCTGCTGTGTATCCTTGATTGATATCCACCATCAGTCCAGTATCGGGTCCCACGGCGGCTCGCATTGACTTGATCATTGTTCCGTCAGCACGCGGCGAAAGTCCTGCGCGGGGTTTGATGGCACGGAATCCGCGCTTCAAGTAGCTCTCTGCGTCTTTGTTGAAATGAGCGTAAGGCGCGGCGTCGTCCTTTAAAAATGGCCCGCTGGCATACGCAAACACCCGGCTACGCAACGCTCCTCCCAGCATCTGGGCTACGCTCAAGCTACGCTCTCGAGCTGCAACATCATGCAGGGCCATGTCGAGTGCCGAGATCGCCATCATTGCGGCGCCACGGCGGTCGTAGCCCGTGCTGGCAAGCATTTCGTGGAAGAGTTTTCCGTAGAGCTGCGCAGATTTTCCGACGACGTGATGCCCAAACGTGGATCGAATAAGCGCAGCTGCCCCCCAGGGTGATGAAAAGACTTCACCCCATCCCCGAACACCAGAATCTGTAATCAGCTCCAGAGCCAGAAACTCACGCGAACGCATGAATGTGCGAGAGTTGCCAAGAGCCTCGGTCGGCTGAAACCTCAGGTGGTATCCGTTTATCTGCTTAATTCTCAAACGCTGTTCCCCCAGAAGGTGTGAAATTACGGTGGACGCGACCCTTGTTCTTCACGCGTTAACGGCATGCACAAAAAGCAATTGTGGTAACGCTACCATAAGATTCAATCCAAGGGTGATCGTGCTTACACCAGTGCGATTGTTTGAACTAGGGCAAACCCGCCGCCGGAAGCACATGATTGGTTCTAAGATTTGTCCGGCACGTGGTATCGCTACCAAAAATCACTTCATTGCAATCGATGTCTTCAACCACTATTCGTTCTGTGCGCAGCCTGCCGTTGCGCCTGCCCTTTGACCATGGCGCGCCTGCGCCCCTTTTTGCCGGCAAACCAAGGACGACGCTGGACAGTGTGCTGGTCCGGGTCGAACTGGAAGGCGGGCTTGTCGGTTGGGGCGAGGCCTACGGTGCTGACATCGCCGCGGTGCAGTCCGTCATCAAGACCCGCATCGAGCCACTGGCTGTGGGGCAGGATGCCACCGATGCCTTGCTCACGTCCAAGCTCGACCGCACCCTGCACAACATGGGCCGCTCGGGCCTGGTCACGCACGCGTTGAGCGGGCTCGACATCGCCTTGTGGGACCTGCGGGGCAAGGTCGAGGGCAAGCCGGTGTTTGAACTGCTGGGTGGCGCAACGCGTACACGCATACCGGCGTATGCGTCGCTGCTGCAGTATTACGGTGACACCGCTCTGATTCAAGCCAACGTCAGCAGAGCGATGGACGCCGGCTATGGTCAGATCAAGCTGCATGAAAAGACTGCGGAGGCGGTTGCGGCTGCGAGGGATGTGATGGGCGAGGGCGTTCCACTGATGGTGGATACCAACTGCGCGTGGACTTCAGACGCGGCCCTGGGCATGGTGCGCCAGATGCAGGCCAGCAATCCGCTGTGGATAGAAGAACCCATCTGGCCGCCCGAGGACCTCGACGCGTTGCTGGCTTTGCGCCGCGCGGTGGATGTGCCACTGGCCGTTGGCGAAAACGCCAGCAGTGCTTATGAGCTTTCTGCGCTGATCAGATCCGGCGCCTGCGATTACCTGCAACCCAGCGCCATCAAATGCGGTGGCCTGTCCACTCTGTGGGCGATGTCGCAGCAGTGCGCAGGGACGGCGGTGACCTGCTCGCCGCAATCGGCATTCTTCGGCCCGGGCTTCCTCGCCACCCTGCATGTCCTTGCTGCGCAGTCACAAGGCGCTGTTGTGGAGCGCCTTTACTGCACCCTGGGCCATGTGCCTTACGCGAGCAGCATTCCCTTTCGGGATGGCATGTTTGAGCTGACCGACCGTCCTGGTCTGGGCGCTGATCCTGAGAGTGATTTGCTCAATGGCGCATTTGTCCGATAGACCATCAACGTAAAAACTTGAACAACTTAAACAACGGAGACAAAACATGAAATCATTTAACCGCAGGGATTTTTCACTCAGGCTGGTTGGGGCTGCCGCACTGGCTGGGGGGACCTTACCCTTGCGGGCGCTGGCGCAAAGTTATCCGGCCGGTCCGGTAAAAATCATCGTTCCCTATCCGCCGGGTGCCGCCACCGATACGCTGGCGCGCGTCATGGCCCAGTCATTGCAACAAGGCCTGGGCAGCAACTTCGTCGTTGAAAACCGTGGTGGGGGCGGCTCGCAGATTGGCACCAAAGCCATTGCTGCAGCTGGCGCTGACGGGCTGACGCTGGGCTTCATCGACACCGCCTTTGTGATCAACCCCGGGCTGTTCGGCAGCAACCTGCCTTACGACACACAAAAAGACTTTACGCCGGTGTCACTGATGGCGACGGCACCGCTTGTGCTGATCGCGCACAGTTCGGTGCCTGCGGCTGACATCAGGCAATTCCTGGCGCTTGCCAAGGCGCAGGCCGGCAAGCTTAACTACGGCTCTGCAGGCGTCGGCAGCGCGCCGCACCTGGCCGGTGAGCAACTGCGCCACGCGGCTGCGATTGACATCAACCATGTTCCCTATCGCGGCGGTTCCACCGTGCTCAACGACCTTATCTCCGGCCACATACAGTTCGGCTTTACCACCGTACCAACCATGATCGAGCACATCCGGAGCGGGGCCGTGAAGGCCATGGCGGTAACAGGCAACACGCGTGCTGCGCAGTTGCCGCAGGTGCCCACAATGGCGGAGGCAGGCCTCGGGGCGGTAGATGCGTCACCCTTGTTTGGGCTGATTGCACCCGCCAAACTGCCACAGGTGCTTCTCGACAGGCTGGCTGCAGTGGCAGGCCCATCTGTCAGCGGGGGGCCGCTCAATGCGCGCCTGAAAGAGATGGGCTTTATTCCCGCCGGCAGTTCGCCTGAAGAGTTCAGGATGCGCATCGACAGCGAGATCAAAAAATGGTCAGCCGTGATCAAGGCAGGAAACATCAAACCCAATGCGTGACGCATCGTCAACCTTCCCGGGCGTGGACCGCTTCCCGCCGCGCGACAAGGCGAGCCTGAATGCCAGCCAGCAAGCGTTGTTCGCCGATATCGAGTCCAGGCGCGGCAAGATGCCCGCACCCTATGAAGCCCTGGCCGGAAGCCCTGAAGTAGCGACGCTGTTTGAACGCCTCTCCTCACGCCTGTGGAAAGGTGTGCTGCCCGTCCATGTGCTGGAGGTCGTGTTTCTGATCACCGCGCGTCATCACCGCTGCATTTACCAATGGCAAACCCATCGGTCAAAGGCGCTGGAAGCGGGCGTGGAGCCCGGCGTCATACGCGCCATAGGCAGCGACTCGGGGCTTGAGGGCATCTCAATGCGTCACAAGGAAGTGGCAGACGTCTACAGATTCTTGCGGGCGCTGTATGGCAGGCATGCCGTGTCAGACCAGGACTTCGAAAGGCTCGCGACCCATTTCGATGAAGCAGGGCTGTCCGAGCTGCTGGCTTTTTCTGGGCTGGCGACCTCGGTGGCCATGCTTTTGAACGTGCGCCAGATCATGCCCGCCCCCAGTGCTGATGACACCTTCAGCTAAAGCGCATTGCAAGCGAAAACACGAATCCACACCAAATACGATCAAACGGAGACATCATGAAAAATTCTCGCAGGCAGCTTGTGCAGATCTTCTTCGCTACATCGGCCGTGCTCACTTTTGGAGCTGCTGCCCAATCGGGCTACCCGGTCAAGCCAGTGAGGCTGGTGGTCGGTTCGCCGCCCGGCGGCGGGCCGGACAATGTCGCCCGCATCCTTGCGCAGCACATGCAGCTCGGGCAACCACTCGTCGTCGAAAACCGCAATGGGGCTGCTTCTGCCATAGCTGCTGAAGCAGTGGCCCGTTCCCCGGCTGACGGCTACACCCTGTTGATCACCAGCCAGACAGGCATTGCTGTCTCGCCCATCATCAACAAGATAAAAACATTCGACCCGCAAAAAGCATTTACCGCAGTGAGCTACATCGGCAGCGCGCCGCTTGTGCTGGTGGCGGGGCCATCGCTGCAAGCCAGCACAGTCCCCGAGATCATTGCGCAGGCCAGGGCCAAACCGGGATCTATCGACTATGGCAATGGTGGCGTCGGCACCAGCCCTTACATGGCCGGGGCGCTTTTCTCCGTCATGACGGGCGGGAAGCTGACCAGCATTCCCTATCCCGGTGAACAGGCTGCCATGACAGACATCATGGGCGGCCGGGTTCCGATGATGTTTGCGAATGCGTCGGCGGCCATGCCGCATGTGAAGTCCGGGCGTCTTCGCGGACTCGCCGTCACGAGCAACTCCCGTGTGGATGTGGCCCAGGGTCTGCCGACCGTGGCTGAATCGGGGGTGCCTGGCTTTGAGATCGGGACATGGCTTGGCATCGTTGCACCGGCACAAACGCCCCCAGCCATCGTGGACAAAATTCACCAGGAGATGAACCGTGTTCTTGCATTGCCCGAGGTGAAGGAGAAGCTCGCAAGCCAGGGCTTTGTCCTGGCCGGCATGACGGTTGATGGCTTTAACAAATACATGGTCAGCGAGTACGCTAAGTGGAGCAAGCTGATAAAGGACGCCGACATCAAGGCTGAGTGACGTGATCCGGCCGTATACCTATCTGCCGGCGCCGCCAGTCCCCGGGCAGGAAGCTTCGCTGGGGTTCTGGCACAGCAAGCCATCAGTTCAGTTGCCGGCAGGCGCCTGCGATTGCCATGTTCACGTTTTCTGGCCGCGGGCGGTCTATCCACTTGCCGGGGACCGGGTCTTCGCACCCGGCGTTGCCTCTGTGGACGATCTGGTGTGGATGCACACGGCTATTGGGGTGGAGCGCGTGGTCCTGGTTCAGGCCAGCACGCATGGCGATGACAACCGGGGTGTGCTGCATGCCGCAAAAGCGCTCAAAGATATGGGACGACCTGCAAGGGTTGTCGCGGTTGTTCCTCCCGGCGCGACAGTCCATGAACTCGAAAAGCTCCACGATGCAGGCGTGCGGGGTTTACGCGTCAATCTTCAGTCGTATGGCGAGACAGACAAGTCGGTAGCCGCAAGCCGCTTGCAAGCGGCCGCAGCCATGGCGGCTGAAGTCGGATGGCATGTGCAGACGTACACCAGTCTCGGTGTGCTGTCAGAACTCCAGGACGTCATTGACGGCCTGCCGGTTCCACTGGTGGTGGATCATTTTGCTTTGGCCGATCCTGCGGCGTATAGCGCCCAGCCTGGATGGAAGGAACTGCTGGAACTGGTCGGCAGTGGCAGTGTCTGGGTCAAGCTCTCTGCGCCTTACAGGCTGGTACGCGATCTGGACGGCGGGGATGGCAGGGCCATGGCCCGTTCGCTGATTGAAGCCAACGTCGAGAGAATGCTTTGGGGAACTGATTGGCCGCACACAGGCCCGTGGCCGGGATTGCCGCGTGAACGCGATGGCGAAGAGCCGTTTCATCCGGTAGATGACGGCGCCATGTTGTCGATGTTTGATCGCTGGACGACTGCCCTTGAGCGCCAACAAATACTCGTCAGAAATCCGGAGCGTCTTTATGGATTCGAGCAGGGTTAATCAGAAAGCTGCCCGGCGTGCCCCGGCACTTTTCGGCACGCGAGGTAGTGGTTGACGAGGAGGATGCGTAGGGCGTTTAAGGCGCAGGCACCGCATCAATCAGTATCGCCATCAGCATGCAGGGCTTGTCACTCTTGTTGACCCAGGCATGGTTAGTGCCGCGCTGCACGATGCAGTCGCCGGGTTTGAGCAGGGTTTCGCCTTCTTCCATCACCATCCACATTTCGCCAGCGGTCACGAACCAGGTAGTCGATGGAGTTGGTCTTGTGCATGGAGGCGTGTTTGGCCGAGTCCTGCGCGCGCGGCTTGTTGTGGCTGCCCATGGATTCGAACGCCTTCTGGGTGTCGATGCCGGACATCCTGCTTTCGGGCGGGAACTCGACCACACGAAAGACGGTGCCGTTCGGCGTGGGGTCGTGCCGCATCTTGCGTGCGCCCTGGTCGGTGTCGCCCATGTTGTTGATGGGCATTTCACCGGTCACCCACAGCTCGGTGATGTAAAGGCCGGGCCAGCCTTCGACGGCTGTGGCGTTGGGTGCATCGTCGTCGATGGTGATGACGGACTGGCCCTTGTTGTTGTGGCCCGTGACCACGCGGCGTACGGCTTGTCTCATGTTCTTCCTTGGCGTCTTTTTTGATTCTTAATGCGCAGTGGCGGCGCTGCCGGGAACGGGCAGGGCGCTGACCAGGATCGCCGCGACTATGCAGGGCTCGTCGCCGCGCACGCTCCAGGAGTGGCGGGTGCCGCGCTGTACCAGGATGTCGCCGGCCTTGAGCAGCTTTTCACCAATGTCCATGATGGCGTGGATCTCGCCTTTGAGCACGATGATGTAGTCCACCGTCAGCGTGGTGTGCATCATCGGGTCGCTGTTGCCCTTGTCGTTGGCGTGGCCTGCGCCAATGGAGGTGAAGGCGGTTGCTGCGTCGGCGTTGTTGCGCCAGACCTTGTCGGGCGGGAACTCGACGATGCGCAAAATGCTGCCGCCCCTGGGTGGCTCAAGCCGCACGGGGCGATCCGCCGGGTCGTGGTTGCCGGCGTTGTCGGCCGGTGCAGTGGTGGTTTCCCACAGGTCGGTCAATGCGAGTCCGGGCATGGACTCCATCTCCTTGACGCAGGTGGCGTGGCCATCCATGGTGAATACCGATTTGCCGTTGGCGTCGTGCCCCGTGACTACCCTGCGAACTTTCCAGACCATGTTTGTCTCCTTGTTGCTGCAATGAATGGCGGGCTTGGGTAAACCCTATAGTTGAACGACTGTTCAATAAATTAATTAAATCATAGAATTAAACGAACGTCCAATAAATGATGAACAAGCCCAAAAAAACCGGCACCGGCAAAGTTGCCACTAGCCCGCCAGCAGATGCGGTGCCTTCCGCCAACCGAAACGGTGAGCGCACGCGCGTGCAGATCCTCGACGCTGCAGAAACGCTTTTTTCAGAGCACGGTCTTGACGGTGTGTCGATGCGTGACATTGCCGTCAGCGCAGAGGTCACGCTGGCCCTGGTCAACTACCACTTCGGCTCCAAGGACAAGCTCTACCGCATGGTGTTCGAGCGGCGCATCGTCCCCGTGTCGGCATCGCGCCGTGCTGCGCTGGCCCTGGTGCTGGACCGCAAGTCGCCCGCACCGGTCATTCGGGAAGTACTTGATGCACTGGCGCGGCCGTGGGTCGAGATGCGGCTGCATCCCGGTGGGCTGGCGTACAGCCGGCTGATTGCGCGCGAGGTCGGCGACCCCGCTGAAGGAAAGCGCGGCATCGTGTCAGACCTGCTGGACCCTATCGCGCTGGAGTTCATGGACGCGATGCAGCAAGTGATGCCGAAGATGGCTGCGGGCAGGGTGGCCTGGGCCTACCACTTCTTCATTGGCGCGCTGCTGCTGATTCTCTCCAACCCTGACCGCGTGACGCGACTGTCGGGCAAGGTCTGTGATGTCGGCGACGAGCAGGCTGTCATCGATGAAATAGTCAATCTTTTTGCGCGTGCATTTGAGGGTCCGGACGCCCCGGCGCGAAAGAAGCCTTCCACTAGTACCACCAAATCCAGAAAACCAGAGACAGGAAAGAAAAAAGCATGAAACTTGTGACCTACCAGACAGCGGGCGCAGCGCCCAAAGCCGGCGTATTGACAGGCGATGGCAGCACCGTTGTCGATTTGCAGGCGGCACATCAGGCCGTGCATGGCAAGCCCTCACCGATGCTGGCCAGCGTGTTGGCCATGGCCGAGAACAGCGACCAATCGGTGAAGCTGGCGCAGCAGGTGCTCGATGCAAAACCACAGGGTGTGACCCAACCACTGGCCGGGCTGCAATTGCTGTCACCGATCCCGGCGCCGCCGCAGATGCGCGACTTTTTGTGTTTTGAGGAACACCTGGTCGAGGCCTTCAAAAAATCCCGCGAGGTGCGTGCCTCTGCTGCGCCTGACCCGGCAGCCGCGATGCGCGAGATGGAAGAAAAAGGCATCCTGACCATCCCCGAGGTCTGGTACCAGCGGCCGATTTTTTACCACCCAAACCGGCTCAATGTGGTTGGCACCGGTTGCGATGTGATGTGGCCTGCGTACTCCAGCCGGCTGGATTTCGAACTGGAGTTCGGCGTGTTCATCGGCAAGCCCGGCAAGGACATCAGCCGCGACAGGGCGCGTGACCATATCTTCGGCTACACCATCTTCAATGACGTGTCGGCCCGCGATGAGCAGGTGATCGACATGCCGGGGCAACTCGGGCCCGGCAAGGGCAAGGATTTTGATACCGGCAATATTCTCGGCCCCTGTCTGGTGACGGCAGACGAGATGACCGACCCCTACAGCCTGGAGATGGAAGTGCGCGTCAATGGCGAGCGCTGGGGTGGCGGTAACAGCAGCACCATGCGCTGGAAGTTCGAGGACTGCATTGCCCACGCGTCACGTTCGGAAACCCTGTTTTCAGGGGAGTTCTTCGGCTCGGGCACCGTGGGTTCGGGCTGCGGTCTGGAGATGATGCGTTTCCTCAAGCCCGGCGACGTGGTCGAGCTGGAAGTAAAAGGCATCGGCATATTGCGCAACCGCTTTGTGAAGCCTTGAGGCCGTGAAACAGTAAAACAGGCCACTGCCGCGGGTCTTGCAAAGTTCGGGCATTCCCGGCACGATGCTGATGCATGGGCATGCCATCACGCTGCCCGCAGACCAGCCCCGTACAGGAGTGCCTGATGTTTTTTTTATGGCCGGAGTATCTCTGGTTGATGCTCGCGCTGCCCTTGTTGCCCCTGGCTTACCTGTGGCTGCTGCGCAGGCCCAACCGGGCCGCGATGCACTTCAGCAACCTGGCAGACGTTCGCGCGGCAGCGGCCGGGCGCAACTGGCGGCGACATATTCCACCGGCGCTGTTGATGCTGGCCTGCTCGCTGCTGCTGTTTGCCGCCGCGCGGCCGGCAGCGCGCATACCACTGCCGTGGGCCAGGTCGTCCATCATGCTGGCGATGGATGTCTCGCTCAGCATGCGCGTCTCCGACGTCAAACCAACCCGCCTCGTGGCTGCGCAGGACGCTGCCAAGTCTTTCCTGAAAGAGTTGCCCAAAGGCATTGAGGTTGGCCTCATCACCTTTGCCGGCAGCAGCCAGGTCGCGCAGGGGGCGACCCTTGACCGTGAATCACTGGTCAAGGCGATTGATGCCTTCCAGATGCAGATGGGCACTGCAGTGGGCAACGCCATCGTGCTGTGCCTGGCGGAGCTTTTCCCCGATCACGGCATAGACCTGAGCGGCATGACATTTGGCTGGCGGCAACAACAGCAGCAGCAACAGCAGCAACGCGGCCGCAGCCTGGATGACAAGGCCAAACCGCCGCCAAAAGAGATCGCGCCGGTGGCGCCGGGCTCCTACAACTCTGCTGCGATCATTCTGCTCAGTGATGGGCGACGCACAACCGGTGTCGATACGCTCACAGCGGCGAAGATGGCGGCAGACCGCGGTGTTCGCATCCATGTGGTGGGCCTTGGCACCGTCAATGGTGATGCGGCGACGTCAGAGGGCATGCCCATCTATTTGCAACTGGACGAACCCACGCTACGAGAAGTGGCGCGCATGACGGGCGGCGAATACCACTATGCGGGCACTGCTGAAAAACTGCGCAGCGTTTATGAGAATCTGGGCACGCAGTTGCAGGTGAACAAACGCGAGACCGAACTCTCGGGTTTGCTGGCCTTGGTGGCAGCGGCCGTTGCGATGACGGGCGCCTTGCTGTCCCTGCTCTGGTTCCGGCGCGTCGCCTGAACTAGCTGGATTTTCTGTTTAAGTGGCCTTGCGCCCACCGAGGCCCCAACCCATCAGGCCCAGCGCAATAACACAGCACACGGCCGATGACAGGAACACGGCCGGATAACCGCCCAGGCCGATAACTGCGCCCATCAGCGGCCCCGCCATGGCGGTGCTCAGGTCGATGAAGGCGACAAAACAGCCTATCGCCAGGCCGCGCCGCTCGGGCGTGACATGGCGCATGGCTTCGACGCCCATCGCGGGGAAGACCAGCGACAGCCCTATGCCAATCGCCACGCAGGCCACCAGCGCCAGCGCAGGTGAGGGCGCCCAGCACAACAGGAGCAGCGCCGCAATCTGGATCATTACCGACAGCATGCCGACCTTGCGGCCGCCCATCTTGTCGGGCAAGTGCGCGAGGAACAGCCGCACGGCGATATAACCTGCGGTGAAACTGGCGACCGACAGGCCTGCGCCAGCCCAGCCTTTTTCACCGTAGTACAGCACCAGAAAAGTGGTGATGACCGAAAAGGGCATGGTGCCCAGCGCCATTGCAAGGCCGGGTCGCCAGACCAGACCGACCACGGCCAGCATCGATTCTTTGGCCCTGCTGGCACCCATCCTGGCGACTGCAGGCACTGCAATGGCTATGGCCAGTGCCATCAACGGGAACAGCATGGTGGCGATGGACACGCCGGTAAAACCCCAGTACTGCATCATCGCAATGCCCATGGGCGAGCCCAGGCCGAAAGCGCTGAACAGCGCGATGCCCTGCCAGGCCATCACCATGCCGGTGCGGTTGGGGCCGAGGCGGGCGATGCCCCAGGTCATGGTGCCGGTCAGGAACAGGCTTTCGGCCAGGCCCATCAGCAGCCGGCCGACCACCAGCACGCCCAGCGTGGCGGCGCCGGCTGGCATCCACATCGAGACCAGGTAGATAAAACCTGCGAACACGGCCAGCGGCAGGCCGACCAGTGCGGAAAATTTCGGGCCGTGCCGGTCGCAGTAATTGCCGGCAAGCTGCCGCGTCAGCAATGTTGCCAATGACTGTATGCCGACCACCCAGCCGACGGTGACGGTGTCAAAGCCCAGCACGCCGTGCAGGTACAGCGGCAGCGCGCCCAGCGGCAGGCCTATGGCGAGCGACCCCAAAAGAACAATCGCTGCCAGTGGCAGCAGTTTGCGGGCGGGCGAGTCGTTGGGCACGGCGAAGGCAGAAGGCGAGGGCGGGTTCATCGGAAATCAGTTCGTTACCCCGGGGCTGCCCCGGGGTTTGGGGTTTGCAGATCAGGTCTGCAATGGCAGCGTTTTATGGATAGCTTGCACGTGTCGTGCCTAGCCGCCCAGCCCCGCAAAAATATTCTGCACGTCGTCGTTCGCGTCAATCGCGGCAAGAAAGGCCTCGACTTCTTCAAGCTCTGCAGCGCTCAGTGTCGCCGGGTCAACCGGGTTTTTGGCCTTGTAGCCGAGCTTGGCCGACAGCACAGTGAAACCTTGCGCGGGCAGGGCGCGGCTGACCAGATCGAGGTCGGTCGCGTCGCTGATGAACATGGTCGTGCCTTCTTCTTCGCCGGGCTCGAAGTCCTGTGCGCCGGCCTCGATGGCGGCCAGTTCGGGGTCAGTGCCTTTTTCAACCGGCTCGGCTTCAATCATGCCGACGTGGTCGAAGTCCCAGGCCACCGAGCCGGATGTGCCGAGCTGGCCTTTGCGGAACAGCACGCGCATCTCGGGCGCCGTGCGGTTGACGTTGTCGGTCAGGCATTCGACCATCAGCGGCACGCGGTGTGGGCCGAAGCCTTCATAAATCACGTGCTCGAAGTTGACGGCCTCGCCGGTCAGCCCTGCGCCCTTCTTGATGGCGCGTTCAAGGGTGTCCTTGGGCATCGAGACCTTGCGGGCCTGCTCGACCACCAGCCGTAGCTTGGAGTTGGATGCCGGGTCGGCTCCGCCGCGCGCCGCGACCATGATTTCCTTGGCCAGCTTGCCGAACAGTTTGCCCCTGGCATTGGCTGCCAGCTCCTTGCCTTTTGCTTTCCACTGCGCGCCCATTGGTCGTGTCCTTGTTAGATTGAGGCTGGATGATACTGCCCGGCCCGTCTGCGCAGGTTTGAAGGCAGGTGACATATGCCCTTGCAGTCAGGTCGGCAAGGACGGGAGCGTCGATATGCTACTCATTTGATAGCATGTCCCGCTAGTCCACATTGGTTTGGGGGCCTATTTGATAGGTAAAAATGACGCAAAAAGGGCGTTTTTGAGCTTTAAGGCACCGAAAACAGTGCCCTGCACTGCTTGTGAGGGTTTACCCATACCTTTTTTGCTCTAAATGGCGATTTCAGGGCATTTTTGATGCCTAAAAGGCATTGCTCGGTTTAAATTGAGGTCTGTTGCTACTAGAGAATCGTCACTAGCATTGGTCGTGACAGTTCTATAAAGCTCAGGAGACAACATGAAAAAATCATTCAGGGCGCGCGTCGCCGTCATTCTTGCAATCTGCACGGCGGCGCTGACGGCTTTCTGGGCGCCGCTCGCCAGTGCGCAATCCTTTCCAGCCCAGCCCATCCGTTTTATTTCTCCCTTCCCTGCAGGCAGTGGGCCCGACGTGGTCGCGCGCATGGTGGGCGAGCGAATGAGCGCAGCGTACAAGCAGCCAGTGCTGATCGATGCGAGGCCGGGAGCAAACGGGTTTCTTGCGGCCGGTGCAGTCAAGCAGGCAGCGCCTGCGGGTTATGACTTGCTGATCGCCGATGTCGGACACCTCGCCATCAACCCGGCGCTGTTCCGCAACCTGCCCTACAACCCCAAGACAGACTTTGTGCCGGTTGGCGGGATTTACCGCACGTCCTTTTTTATCGTCGTGAGCGCCAACAGTCCGTATCGCACAGTGAAAGATCTGCTCGCGGCAGCAGCCCTCAGCCCGGGGAAGATCACCTACGGTTCGAATTCCGTGGGCAGTCCGCTGCACCTTGGCGCTGCACAGGTCGAGGCCGTGTCCAGCACAAAGATGCTGCACGTGCCCTATAAGGAAATCTCGCAGCTTTATCTGGCGGTTTCCACTGGCGAGGTGGACTGGGCGATGGGTAGCCTTGCCAGCACCGGCCCACTGCTCAAGGCCGGCAAGCTGCGTCTTCTTGCGGTGGCCGATTCTCCCCGTTCAGCCATCATGCCCGATGTGCCTACCTTTGAAGAGGCCACCGGTTTCAAGGGCGTGGCCGTGCGCAGCTGGGTTGCCTTGATGGCACCGAAAGGAACACCACCGGCCGTGGTGGACAGCCTGAACCGCAGCCTGGGCGAGGTCTTGAAGCAGCCTGAACTGGTTGAGAAATTTTCGGGCTTCGGTTTTGTGCCGCAAATTCAGACATCCGCTTCACTGACGGAGCTTATCAACACCGAAACCGTTTTTTACGCCGGCATGGTCAAGCGCACCGGCGCCAGCATCGATTAACTGGCTTGCTGACCAGATGCAGACAAAAGTGGCACCGACCAGGCGGCAAAAAACACAGGTACTGATCGTTGGCGCTGGTCCGGCGGGGCAGGGCATGGCGATAGAACTCGGGCAGCGTGGCATCAACTGCCTGGTCATCGAAAAGAATTCGCGCATAGGTGTGGCACCCCGTGCCAAGACCACCAACGTCCGCACGCGCGAGCACCTGCGGCGCTGGGGCATTGCGGATGCGCTGCGCGATGCCGCGCCTTTCGGCGTGGACTACCCGTCCAATATCGTCTTCACCACCAATATGTCGGGCCATCTGCTGGCGCGTTTTGACAATGCGCTTTATTGCGCGCCTGGCCGCAACCCGCTTTATTCGGAACACGCGCAGTGGGTGCCGCAGTACACGCTGGAGCGGGTGATGCGGGCGCACCTTGAAACCGTTGCCAGCGTGGAAGTCCGGCTCAATACCGAGTTGCTGGGTTTTACGCAGGACGACGATGGGGTGCTGGCCACGGTGCGTGACCTGGAGACCGGTGAGCAGTACGAAGTCGAGACGCAATACCTGGCGGGTTGCGATGGCGGCCGTAGCCTGGTGCGAGATGCAATTGGCGCTCGCATGGAGGGCAACTTTGGTATGTCCCGCAACTACAACATCGTCTTCCGTGCGCCTGGCCTGGCACAGGCGCATGCGCACGGCAAGGCCATCATGTACTGGCAGATCAACAACAAGGTGCCCAGCCTGATTGGCCCGATGGATTCCGGCGACCGCTGGTTTTTCATGCCGACCGGCCTGGCACCTGATGTGCAGATCACGATGGACTCGGCGGCCGAACTGATACAGCGCGCCACCGGCATCGATGTGCCGTATGAAATCCTCAGCATCGACGAGTGGGTGGCGCACCGTGTGGTGGCTGACCGTTACCGCGACCGCCGGGTGTTCCTGGCGGGTGACGCCTGCCACCTGCACCCGCCTTATGGCGGCTTTGGCATGAACATGGGTGTCAGTGATGCCGTTGACCTGGGCTGGAAGATGGCTGCGGTACTGCAGGGCTGGGGTGGCGAGACACTGCTCAGGAGTTACGAGCTCGAACGACGGCCGGTACATCTGCATGTGATGCAGGAGGCGGCGACCAACCACTCCAAATTCAGCAATGCCCTGTTCGAGCCGGGCCTTGAAGACGACACGTCAGAAGGCGAGGCGGTGCGCCAGCGCGTGGGCAAGCGCATCAATGCCGAGAAGCTGTCGGAGTTCTACACGCTGGGCACCATCCTGGGTGACCGTTATGGCAATTCGCCGGTGGTGCAGGCCACGCTGGGTGTGGCGCCCGCTGCGCGCGACTTCTTGAACTACGTGCCGAGTTCACTGCCCGGCGGCCGCGCGCCGCATGCGTGGCTGCACGACGGCAGTTCTCTGTTCGACAACTTTGGCCAGGGCATGACGCTGCTGGCTTTGCCCACTGCCGCAGAAGCCTGCGTGCAGGCCGCACAGCGTGATGCGGCTGCGCTCGGCGTACCGTTGACTGTGCTGCCTTGCGACAACCCGGCAGTGGCAGGCCTTTACCAGCGCCGGCTGACCCTGATACGCCCCGACCAGCACATTGCATGGACGGGCGATGCATGGCCGGCCCGTGAAGATTTTGATGTGTTCGTCATGGCAACGGGCCAACAGCCTGAAACCGATTTAAATAACCAGCCTCACCACCAGCCCCAAAAGGAGACCCCTCATGAGTCAAACGCTTGAACAGGAACGTCCGGTCAGCACTGCCAAGCCCGTCATTTCGCCGCAGCGCCTGGCCCATGTGGTGCTGCGCAGCTCGCAGTTGCCAGCACTGGTGGAGTGGTACACCACCGTGCTTGGTGCCAAGGTGGCTTTTTCAGATGGCAACCTCGCCTTTCTTGCCTATGACGACGAGCACCACCGCATTGCTGTGCTCAACATCCCCGGCCTGCAGCGCCAGCCAGATGGCATGACCGGTGTGCACCACATGGCGTTCACCTATGCCAGCCTGAGCGACCTGGTTGCAACCTACGAACGCCTGGACAAGGCCGGCATTCGCCCGGTGACCTCCATTAACCACGGCCCGACAACTTCCATGTATTACGCCGATCCGGACGGCAACCAGGTCGAGCTTCAGGTCGACAACTACGACACGGTGGAAGAGGCCGGTGAGTTCTTCTACAGCCCGGCCTTTGCGACGAACCCTATTGGCGTCGATTTCGAGCCGCAGGATCTGGCCCGGCGTTTTCATGCCGGCGAAAACGAGGCCATCATCAAGAAGCGCCCCGACAGTGGCGCGCGCGGCCTCGACACCCTCAACCTGCGCTGAGCTGACACATGGACGATCTGCTTCGTTGCGAACGCGAATGCGCGCGGCTCTGCCAGGACTTCATCTACACGATAGACCGGCGCCAGTACGACGCCTTCCTGGCGCTGTTCGGGCCGGATCCGGTGCTGGACAGGGCGGGCCAGGTCTTCACCGGCATGGACGGCCTGCGCAAATTTTGCGAAGGGCGGCAGCAGGACCGTTACGTGCGCCACACCTGCAGCAATATCCGCGTTGACATGACCAGCCCCACCACGGCAAAAGGAACCAGCGCCGTCACCATGTTTGGTGCCACGGCCAAACCCGATGCTGCATTGCCACTGCCTTCTTCGCTGCAGGTGTTTGCCGAATACGACGATGACTATGTGCTGACCAGTGCAGGCTGGAAGATCAGCAGCAGAAAAATCAGCGTCGTCTTTCAGCCCGGAGCCTGAAAGCTGCGGGGCATCCCGTGCGGCGATTCTTTTAAGATGGGACGCGGCAGCACACGCTGCCACCATTTTTCAGGAACCGGAGACGAGATACATGACGCTGGAAGAAGAAATCCGCTGCGAGCGCGAATGCACCCGACTGTCCAATGACTTCGCCTTTGCGGTAGACCGCGGGCACTTCGACGACTTCATCGCGCTGTTTGCGCCCGATGGTGCGCTGGAGCGTCGCGGTGAAGTGCTGCGTGGCCCGCAGGCCTTGCGCGGGTTTCTTGAAGCCATGCCGAAGAACCGGACGATGCGCCACATCTGCACCAATATCCGCATAGACATGACCAGTCCCACGAGTGCGAAAGGCACGTCGAGCACGCTGATGATGCATGTGATGGCCGACGCGGGAACACCGTTGCCGATGAAAGCTGCAACGCCGCTGTGCGCGGAGTATGAAGACGAGTATGTGCTGACCGGCAGCGGATGGAAATTCAAATACCGCAATACGATCATCGTGTTCCAGCCCTGATACCCCAAATTCGTCATGCCCAAGAGCCGCCACCTGCGTGACTTCATCGCGATTGCCAGTTCGCGCAGTCTGCGCAGCGCTGCAACCTCGCTGGGGCTGACCCAGCCTGCCATCTCGCGCAGCCTGCAGGAACTGGAAGAAGAGCTCGGTGTGCCGCTGTTTGTTCGCCACGCGCGTGGCGTGGTGCTGACGCCGGCTGGTGAGAAATTTCTGGTGCGCGCGCAGATCGCCACCGAATCGATACGGCGGGGCTGCGAGGAAGCAAGGCAATTCCAGGGTGACCTGAGAGGTAGCGTCTCGGTATCGATTTCAAGTGTTCCCGTGCTTGCCATGCTGCCGCTGGCCTACCCGCAGTTTCGCAAGGCCTGGCCATCCATCAATGTGCGGTTTGTAGATGGCAATTTTCCCATCATCGAGCCCAAGCTGCGTGATGGCGAACTGGACTTCTACATCGGCCCCCGCCCCGAGCGCGAGCAGAGTAGTGGCTATAGCGTGCTGCGAATCGCAGACAACGAGCGCGTCATCATGGCCCGCAAGGGGCACCCGTTGGCCAATGCCACCAGCCTGGCCGAACTGGTTGACGCCGAATGGGTGGTCTCGGCGATTCGCGACAGGGTGGAGGAGGAGTTCGAAGAAGTGTTTTCTGCCCATGGCCTGCCAAGCCCGGTGGTGCGCACGCGTGCAGAGTCCATGCTGGTGCTGGTGGTGCTGATTGCCACGACAGATGCTCTGGTTCTGTTGCCGAGGGTATGGGCTGGCAACGAACTGTTTGGTGGCCTGATGCAGCAGCTGCCGGTCACCGAAACGCTGGCTGCGCCTGACATCGTTCAGATGCACTCTTCGCGTTTTCCGCTGACGCCGGCTGCTGAACATCTGTCTTTGCTGCTGCAAAGGGCGGCCGGTACGCCCTTTACCGGTGCAGGCGAAGCACAGTTTCCCCTGCCTTGATACGCAGGACGTCGCTGTTCGTCGGAATGAGCCTACGCCAACAGGGGTCGTCGGGCATCTGGAATTGTTGGCGTGGCCTGGCGATGATGGATCATGCCCAGCTCCGCACCGGCCATGAACCAACGCGTCCACACCTCTGCGCCTGCGGCTTTATGGCCGCGCCTGAGGCGTTGGGTAATACCGCTGTTCGGTATCGTTGTGCTGGGCCTGCTGGTGTCGCATGCACACAAGGTGGACTGGGCCGGCGCCTGGCATGCACTTAAACAATATTCTCCGTGGCTGTTGCTGGGTGTATTCGGTCTGGCGGCATGCAGTCATGCGCTGTATGGCTGCTATGACCTGATAGGCAAGCAGCATACCGGGCACAAGCTTCCCAAATGGCGGACCTGGGCCATCGCGGTGGCCAGCTATGCGCTTAACCTCAACCTCGGGTCACTGGTCGGAGGCATGGCATTGCGTGCAAGGCTTTACTCGCGTGCCGGCCTGCAGGACTTCACGATTGCGCAGGTGATAGGCATGGGCCTTGTGACCAACTGGATGGGTTACGGGCTGCTGGCGGGCAGCCTGTTTGCCGCCGGCCTGATCGAGCCACCGGAACAGGCGCACATACAAGGCGCCACGTTGCAGATGCTGGGCGGCGCCCTGGTGTTGCTGGCCTTCGCTTATGTTGCGGCTTGTGCACTGGCGCGGGGCCGTGAATACAGCATACGCGGCAAGCGGGTGCATTTGCCTGGGCCGGGGCTGGCAACGGTGCAGTTGCTGCTGTCAGCGTCGAACTGGGCCTTGATGGGCACGATGATGTACCTGTTGTTGGGAGGAAAGATTCCCTACGGTACCACGCTGTGCGTGTTGATGGCGGCCTCAATTGCTGGCGTGTTCATGCCGATACCTGGCGGGCTGGGTGTGCTGGAAGCGGTCTACCTGGCGCTGCTGTCAGGGTCGATGCGTCAGGGCGCGATCATGGGCGCGGTGCTGGCTTACCGGGCTTTGTATTACCTGGTGCCGCTGGCCAGCGGGCTGCTTCTGTATGCTTTCCTGGAGCATTACGCATCAGCCCACCCTGCAATTGATGCCGGGCCGCCTGAGCCCGCTGCCTGACCTGCTGTCGGGCTCAACCGCGTGGCGGGATATTCAGCCCTTTGGTGACGGCGGGGCGCGCCACAAACGCGTTCAATGCGCGCGTCACATGGGGGAAGCTGTCCATGCCGACAAGGTCACCGGCTTCATAAAAACCGACGAGGTTGCGAATCCACGGAAAGGTGGCTATATCGGCAATGCTGTAGTCGTCGCCGACTATCCAGTCACGGTTGGACAGGCGTTCATTGAGCACACCCAGCAGGCGTTTTGATTCGGCAACGTAACGGTCGCGCGGTCGCTTGTCTTCGTAGTCCTTGCCGGCGAACTTGTTGAAGAAACCGAGCTGGCCGAACATCGGGCCAATGCCGCCCATCTGGAACATCAGCCACTGGATGGTCTCGTAACGGCCTGCAGCATCTTTGGCAATGAACCTGCCGGACTTGTCGGCCAGATAAATCAGGATGGCGCCGGATTCGAACAGGCCTAGCGGGCTGCCGCCGGGACCATCGGGGTCGATGATGGCCGGGATCTTGTTGTTCGGGTTCAGTGACAGGAACTCCGGCGTGGTCTGGTCGTTCTTTTCAAAGCTGACCAGGTGTGCCTCGTAAGGCAGGCTGGTTTCCTCCAGCATGATGGATACCTTGACGCCGTTGGGAGTGGGCAGCGAGTACAGCTGTATGCGGTCAGGATGTTGGGCAGGCCATTTTCGGGTGATGGGGAAGTCGGATAGTTTTGTCATGGCGTTGATGCTTGTGTGGCAATGTGGAAAGTGAATGCACCAATATAACTGGATGCCCAATCGCCTGCAGGCGGCAGGAATTCTTCCCTGTGAATGCCGCGGGAGCGCGCCCGGATTCCGCGACAATTGCGCCATGAGCGATTTACCAGCCCTTGCCCGTCCCTCCAGCGTCACGATACGGCAACTGCGTGCCTTCCTGGCGGTAGCACAGGACGCCAGCATCACGCGTGCGGCCCAGCGCCTGCACCTGACGCCATCGGCGCTTTCCATGCTGATCAGCACGCTGGAGAGTGAACTGGCGATACGGCTGTTCGAGCGCACCACACGCCGCATCGCACTGACCGATGCCGGGCAGGAATTGCTGCCGTCCATCCAGAAGGTGTTTGACAACCTTGACACGGCTTTTGACGGGCTTCGTCAGTTCTCGCACAGGCGCAGTGGTCGGTTTTCTGTAGCTGCCTCGCCCTTGTTGTCTGCGACGCTGCTACCTACCTTGCTGGCCAGTTTTCGCGCCAGGTACCCGGACATCCGGGTTGACCTGTTTGACCTTCCGGTCGATGAAATCGCGCAGGCAGTCCGCAATGGCCAGGCTGATTTCGGTGTCCGTACCGAGGGTAGCGACATGCCGGATCTGGTGTCCACCACGCTTTACCAGGACAAGCTGATGCTGGCCTGCCTGGGCAGCCATCCACTGGCGGCCAAACGTGAGGTGCGCTGGTCCGACCTTGCCGATGAAGACCTGGTGCTGCTACGCCATGGCAGTGGCTTGCGCACGCTGGTCGAGCGCGGGTTTGCAGACGTGGGCGAGGTGGCGCGGCCTGCTTTCGAAGTCGCCCATGTGATGAGTGCTGTGGGCCTGGTGGAGGCCGGCCTGGGCGTATCGATTTTGCCGACCTATGCTCTGACCCGGTCACGCTCTGTCAGTGTGATGGCGGTCCCGCTGGTGGCGCCTGTGATGCAGCGCAATATTGTGGCGATCACTGACAGCCAGCGCCACTTGTCCGCGCCCTGTGAGGCTTTTCTGGCGCATTTCCAGAGCGAGATGGGAACGCCGGCATCGGTGCCGGGAAAAGCGGTAGGCAAGGCTGGCGCAAAACCGGCCAGGCCCGCCAAAGCGCCAAAGCGTTAGGCTGCAGGCTTCAGCAAACCAAAGGTGCTGCGTGTCAGCTGCGCCTGCGGGTCCATCCAGTCCATGATTACATCGAAGTGGTTGCGGCCCGCCACTTCAAAATACTCAACATGGCACCCGTGGCCGCTGCTGGCCTGGGCGTAGATGAAAGACTGGCGCTTGAATTCATCGGTGTCCTGTGCGGCGGCGGCGACGCACAGGCGCGTGGATGGTGCGGGCAGGGTATGGATGGGGCTGAGTGCCAGCGCGCGCGCCTCATCGAGCCTCAGCCATTCGTTGGGCGTGGTTTGCTGTACAGGCGCCAGGTCATACAGGCCGCTCACCAGCACCGCGCCCTTGACGATATCTTCCGGCAAGCCTGACTCCGCCAGCCAGTCCGGCGCTATCAGCATTGCGGCCAGATGACCGCCTGCCGAGCTTCCCGACACCACGATGTGGCGGGTGCTGACGCCATGGTCTGCCGCATGCCTGTGCAGCCAGCCAAGCGCACCGCGGCACTGCGCGACTATTTCTTCAAGTGATGCGCCGGGTGCAAGCTGGTAGTTGATGGATGCAACGGCAAAGCCGTGGTCCACAAATGTCCTGGCCATGAAGACCGAGTCTTCCTTGGTCATCGCACGCCAGTAACCGCCGTGTATGAATATGAACAGCGGTGCATCCGGCCTGTCCGTGACGGGAAACAGGTCCAGCCGTTCATCCGGGTGCGGGCCGTACTGCAGGTCGAGCAGGTGCGGCATCCCGTACATCGGTGACGATGCGGTGCGGTAATCGTCGAGCAGGCTGTCGATGTTCGGGACGGTACCGCGTGCGTTGTATTGCCGCGCAAGTTCTGCGGCGTCCATATCGCGCCAGGCCTGCGCTGAACGGGCCTGCTCAGACACCCAGCGTCTCCTTGAGGATGTCCGTTGCTGCCAGCAGGCTTTGCGAGCTGCCGTTCCAGACCGTGCGGCCCTTCTCCAGCACAAAATGCGTATCGGCTATGCGAAGCAGGGGGCCTATGTTCTTGTCGATGACCAGCACCGACAGCCCGGTGTTTTTCAGCGCCTGCAGGCAGTCCCAGATTTCTGCGCGCACCAGCGGCGCCAGGCCTTCAGTGGCTTCGTCCAGGATCAGCAGGCGCGGGTTGGTCATCAAGGCCCGGCCAATCGCCAGCATCTGCTGCTCGCCGCCAGACAGGTTGATGCCGAGGTTGCCGGCGCGCTCTTTCAATCTCGGGAACAGGCCGTAAACACGCTCCAGGGTCCACGGGTCCTTGCGGTCCAGCCGGTTGTGTGCGGTGGCTACCAGGTTTTCATAGACCGTGAGGTTGGGGAATACCTGACGCTGCTCCGGCACCAGGCCCATACCCAGCCGGGCGATTTTGTAGGACGGCCAGCGGGAAATATCCTGGCCAGCGAACTCTATCCGGCCTGCGCGCGCACCCATGATACCGGTGGCTGTGCGCACGGTCGTAGTCTTGCCCATGCCGTTGCGCCCCAGCAGCGTGACGAACTCGCCCTCTGCCACGCTCAGGCCGGCGCCGAACAGCGCCTGTGCATCCCCGTAGCAGACTTCTATGTCATTGATTTGCAGAAGTGCGCTCATATCGGCAATACCTCGTCGCCCAGATAGGCGGTGCGCACGTCTTCATTGGCGCGGATTTCCTGTGGGGTACCACTGGCGATGATGCGGCCATACACAAGCACCGAGATGCGGTCAGCCAGCGCAAAAACAGCGTCCATATCGTGTTCGACCAGCAGCATGGTGTAGCGGCCCTTCAGGCCCTGCAGCAGTTGCACAACCTTGCCGGACTCCTGGTGGCTCATGCCGGCCATGGGCTCGTCAAGCAGTAGCAGTTTTGGTTCAGCTACCAGCACCATGGCCAGTTCAAGCTGGCGGCGTTCACCGTGCGCAAGTTCTGACACGGGTGTGTTGGCGCGGTGCGCAAGCCCCGCGTGGTCTATTGCCCTCAGTGCCGGGTCGACCAGCTCAGGCTGGCGCAATACCGGTTTCCAGAAGCCAAAGCTGTGGCCGCAATGCGCCTGCATTGCCAGCGCGACGTTTTCGAGCACGGTGAACTCGGGGAAAACAGAAGTGATCTGGTAGGACCGTGCCAGGCCGCGCAGCGCGCGTTGTGCGGGGGCGAGTGCCGTGATGTCCTGGCCATTGAACGCGATGCTGCCGCTGTCGGGCGCTACTTCGCCGCCCAACTGGCCTATCAGAGTAGTCTTGCCGGCACCATTGGGGCCGATGATGGCGTGCAGCTCGCCGGGTGCCAGTTCCAGGCTGACATGGTCGGTAGCCAGCAGACCGCCATAACGCTTGACCAAGGTGTCGATTTTCAGCATGGCGGTCATGGCTGGCCTCCATTGCTGCGTTTTGCTTCAAGGGCAAGCCGGCGGCGTTCGCGCCAGGCATCCCAGTCGAGCAGGTAGCCGTATATGCCGCGGCGGGCTGTCAGCACTACCAGCACGATCAGCGGGCCAAGAATCATCATCCAGTGGTCTGTCATGGCCTTGAGGATTTCTTCGCTGATCAGCAAGGCCAGTGCGCCCACCAGAGGGCCGAACACCGTCGCCATGCCGCCCAGCACGACCATCACGATGATTTCGCCCGACACCGTCCAGGCCATGTAGGCGGGTGAGGCAAACCCGGTGAGGTTGGCATACAGCAGCCCGGCCACGCCGCACAGCACGCTGGAAAGCACATAGGCCGACAGCTTGTAACGCAGTGCCGGAAAACCCATGGCCTTCATGCGGCGTTCGTTTATGCGGCAGCCGCGCAGCACCATGCCAAAGCGTGCATCGACAAGGCGGCGGGTCACCAGCATGGCCAGCAGCACCAGCGCCAGCGCCACGTAATACAGCGAGATGGGCGACGCAAGTGTGAAGAGGCCGAAGTCACTGCGCGAGGGGATGGAGAGCCCATCATCGCCGCCATACTGCTTCATGCTGACAAACAGGTAATAAAACATCTGCGCAAAAGCCAGCGTAATCATGATGAAGGCAATGCCGGTGGTGCGCAGTGATATCGCGCCGGTGATCGCACCTACCGCCGCACACGCCACCACGGTAACCGCCAGTTGGACCCAGCCATTGGTGACGCCATTTTGCGCCAGCAGCCCGGCGCCATACGCGCCAAGGCCCAGATACAGCGCATGGCCGAAACTGACCATGCCACCGTAGCCAAGCACCAGGTTGAGACTGATGGCAGCCAGCGCAAACACCAGTACACGGCTCAGGAAGGTCAGAATAAATGGTTCGGACGCCATAGTTGCATAAAGCGGGGCAAACACCAGCAGCAACACCACCAGCGCTGCAAACCAGACAGAAAATTTTTGATGCATCATTGATTCTTGACAGGGAAGAGGCCTTCGGGCTTGAGTGCCAGCACCGCGGCCATGAAAACGCAGATCAGCATGGAGGCCAGCGCAGGGCCGGCCGCCTGCGCGGTGCTCCGGTCCAGAAACTCGCGCAGTAGCAGCGGCAGGAAAGCACGACCTGCCGTATCGATAAGGCCGACGATCAACGCAGAATAAAACGCACCACGGACGGACCCGATGCCGCCTATCACGATGACAATCATTGCGGTGATCAATATGGGCTCGCCCATGCCGGGTTGGACTGAAAGAATGGGGCCGCTCATCAGGCCGGCAACGCCTGCGAGTGCGGCGCCCAATGCAAAGATGGCGGCGTTCAGCATCTTGATGTTCACGCCCAGTGCCGCCACGATGGTCGGGTTGCTGGAGCCTGCGCGTATCAGCATGCCGACCCGTGTCTTGTTGATCAGCAGGTAGCAACCGAGTGCGACGAGCAGGCCAACCGCGATGATGGCCAGTCGATAAATGGAATAGGAGACACCCATCAGGTCTACCGTGCCCGACAGCGCCTGCGGGACATTCATGTAGTAGGGCGATGCACCCCAGATGGTGCGGGCCAGCTCGTTGAAGAAAAGAATCATGCCGAAAGTGGCCAGTACCTGGTCGAGGTGGTCACGCGCATAAAGCCTGGCGGCCACCACACGCTCTATCGCAAAACCTAGCGCGGCACTGCCGGCAATGCCGACCAGCGCAGCGATCAGGAAGGAGTCACTGCGCACATAGGCGGCTGCGGCGAAATAGGCGCCCATCATGTACAGGCTGCCGTGCGCGAGGTTCACAAAATTCATGATGCCGAAGACTAGCGTCAGGCCGGCAGATAGCATGAACAGCAGCACGCCCAGTTGCAGGCCGTTGAGAATCTGTATGCAAAAAAGCGAAAAAGTCATGGGAGAACGGCAGGCAAATAGTGAGGCATGGCGGGCACCAGTGTTTCAGGGTTGAAGAAAAGCCTGGATGGCGGGACCATCCAGGCCTGAACGCTGCCGCGCCTTATTTCATCGCGCATTCCTTGTAGTAGGCATCTGCGTGGTCTTTCAGAATCACACCCTTGTTCACCAGTGCGGCCTGACCGGTCGAATCCTTGGCCACGTCAACGCGGTAGAAGTTGCGGATAGGGAACTGGTTGGTATTGAACTTGAAGGGGCCTGCCACCGACGTGAAGCTGGCCGTTTTCAGGGCTGCGCGCAGGGCTTCCTTGTTGTCGGCCTTTCCGCCGGTCTTCACCAGCGCCGCATTGATCAGCATGGCTGCGTCATAGCTTTGCGCTGCGTACAGCGATGGCACGCGGTTGTATTTGGCCTTGAAGTCGTCGACGAACTTCTTGTTCTGCGGGTTGTTCAGGTCCGCGCTGTAAGGCGAGCCGGTGACCACGCCCAGCGCGATGTCTTTCAGCGCCGGCAGGGTGGTGCCATCAACGGTAGAGGTCGACAGGACCGGCAGCTTGCCGAGCAGGCCGGCCTGCCGGTATTGCTTGACGAAGTTCACGCCCATGCCGCCTGGGTAGAAGACATAGATGGCGTCAGGCTTGGCAGCCTGCAACTGGGCAATTTCAGCAGAATAGTCAGGCTGGTTGACCTGGGTATAGACCTCGTCCAGCACCTGGCCTTTGTACATGCGCTTGAAGCCGGAAAGGGCGTCCTTGCCGGCCTGGTAGTTTGGTGCCAGCAGGAAGACCTTTTTGTAGCCGGCGTCATTGGCGTACTGGCCCATGGATTCATGCAGCGAATCGTTGTTCCAGGAGGTGGAGAAGAACATCGGGCTGCAGCCCTTGCCGGTCAATGGAGTGGGGCCGGCATTGGAGCCGACCAGCAGCACGTTGTCGGTGATGGGCTTGTGCACCGCCATCATCACGTTGGAGAAGGTCACGCCGGTGATGATGTTGACCTTGTCTTTTTCAATCAGCTTTTGCGCCAGTTGCACGCCCAGATCTGGCTTGAGCTGGTCATCTTCCTTGATCACTTCAACTGTGGCACCGCCCAGCTTGCCGCCGGAATGCTGGATGCCCAGCATGAACGCATCGTACTGGTCCTGCCCCAGTGCACCGGCAGGGCCGGAAAGGGTACCGAGGAAGCCGATCTTCACGGTTTGAGCCTGGGCTGCCATGCTGCAGGCTGCCAGACCGAGAACGAGCACCATTTTGTTCAGTTTGAGTTTCATACAAGGTTCCTTGGTTAAAAAGACGAAAGAAAGGCTGCAAAAAAACGGATGGGACGGTGACGGGATAAAGCGGTGAATAGCAAGAATAAGATTTATGCCTAATTAGTTTAGGCATAAATGATTTATTGTCAATATTTATTAACCAGCATTTGTGCGCATGGCATGCCAGGCTTGCCAGTCGCGTCCCGGATGTACCGTGCCACACGACGGGCACTCACGCAACTTTGGTGCCGACTCGTAAAAATTACGATAAATAAGTGGCAAGTCTTCGACGATGCTTTGCAATTGCACTTCACTACGGTGCACCAGGCCGCCGCAATGCGCGCAATACCACTCGAAGGCGTCAATCACGCCGGCAGGGCGCGTGCGCTCAATCACGGTGCACAGACTGTCAGGATCTGGGCGCTGCGGTGAATGCCGTACATGCGCAGGCAGCAGGAAGATATCGCCCTCATGCAAATCAATGCGCTCGAACTTGCCCCTGTCGGTAATGAGCAGGTGAGCGCTGCCCCTGAACTGGTGAAAATATTCTTCATAGGGGTCGTCATGGAAGTCGGTCCGCTGGTTGGGGCCCCCGACCACCGTCACGATCATGTCGGTGTCGCGCCAGATCTGCTGGTTGCCCACCGGCGGCTTGAGCAGATGCCGGTGTTCGTCAATCCACTTCGGGAAGTTGATGGGTTTCAACATGGGTTTCCTTATTCAACCTTGATGGCGGCGCTTTTGATGATTGCCGAGTATTTGGCGATCTCGCTCCTGATGTAGATCCCAAACTCGCGCGGCCCCATGCCGGAGGGCTCGGCCCCCAGGCGGGTCAGGGTCTCGCGGATTTCCGGCTGTAGAAGCGACTTCTGCACCTGTGCGTGAAGCTGCTGCACGATGGCCGGTGGTGTGGGTGCCGGGGCAAGCAGGCCAAACCAGGCGACAGTTTCGTAACCAGCAAGGCCACTCTCAGCCAGCGTCGGCACCTCCGGCAATTCAGCAGAACGCTTCGCACTCGTCGCTGCCAGCGCCCTTAGCTTGCCGCTGCGAATCAGCGGCAACACCGTGGGAATGTTGATGATCATGGACTGCACCTGCCCGGCCAGCAGATCCGTCACACCGGGGGCAGCGCCCTTGTAAGGCACATGCAGCAGGTCCAGCGAGGCTGATGACTTCAGCAGTTCTGCAGACAGGTGGGACAGGCTGCCGCTGCCGGCTGAAGCGATGGTCATCTTGCCGGGTTGCTGTCGGGCCAGTTGTACAAATTCTGCGTAGCTGCGCGGGCCGGTAGCGGCGTTCACCACCAGCAGGTTGGGCGTGGTGGCTATCAGCGCGACGGGTGAAAAATCCTGCACGCTGTCGTACGGCAGTTTGGGGTACAGCCCGGGCGTGACGCCATGCGAGCTGCCATTGGCCAGGAACAGCGTGTAGCCGTTGGCGGCAGATTTGGCGACGATGTTGGCGCCTATGCTGCCGCCCGCACCGGTTTTGTTGTCGACCACAAAAGGCTGGCCCAAGGCATCACCGAGCGATTTCGACAGCGCACGGGCCAGCAGGTCAGAGCCGTCACCGGCCGTGGCGGGCACCACAACCTTCACCGGCCTGTCAGGGTACTGCGCATGCGCAAGGCTTCCGAGCGCCAGCAGTGTACAGACCAGCAAGCCTCGAACAATCGCTTGCGTTGTGAACTCCTCATATATCGGCATCAGGCGTGTTCCTTTGTCTGTATTTTGATGGCGGCGCCGGTGCTGTAGAAGGGTTTTTGCTTCGGGTTTACATCAACACGCTGGCGCTACGCTTCAGTATGGAACGCACCACGCTGTGTGCCGTCATCACCGAACTGCGGGGATTGCGGGCATCGGCAAACCCTTCCAGGCGCAGCGCCATACGGCCGCCTTGACCTTCGGCTTCTATTTCGTGCACATTGGCGTCGAGTCGCGGGTCCGCCATCAGTTCGACCTGTGTGTCGTCGAAACCCAGCGTGGCCAGCGCGACCGTCGCTGCGACATTGGCATTGCGGGGATACAACAGGGCCGCCTCACGTGCAGAGCCGTGAAAGAACAGCGTGGCTATATTGATCGCCGCCAGGTCCAGTTGTTTTTCGGCTGCGCTGCCAGCCCAGGCCTGCGGTGGTTTGCGGGAGCGGTAGGTGACCTGCCGCAAACCGGCGGTGCGCGCCGCGCCCAGCCAGTCGATGCCGCCGATGGCACCCGAGGGCAGTATCAGTTTCCTGCCGCCGCGTTGCAGCGCCGACAGCACCAGCTTCTCGCGCCCGGCATCCGCCAGCGCCCCGACGGAGACCATCAACAGGTCAACACCGGCCTGCAATACCGCGGCGGCGTAGTCATCAACGGCACCATGACCGGCACATTCAACGATCAGCGTCGGGTGGCGGCCGAGCAAGGTGGGCAGGGTGTCCACCAGTAAAGGCGCCTCTTCAGGCGCCAGCTGCAAAGCCCGGTCGCGGTCGCGGACCAGTATGGCGACGACTTCGACCTGATGGCCGGCATGCTCGCGCAGCAGGCGATGCACGGCCACACCTATCGCGCCGTAGCCTATCAGCGCAATGCGCTCTGTCTTGCCGTTGGCGACCTGTGCGGGCGGGATGGCGGCCATCGTTTTTTGTTGTAAGTAGCGATCAGGCCTGCTTCATGCCAGTTTCAGGCCACTGCGGGCCAGGGCTTCGCGGGTAGCCGTCTTTTCTGCGTCTGTCAGGTTCAGCAGCGGCCGGCGCACGGGGCCGCCGACCTGGCCCAGCAGTTCCATCCAGTATTTTGTGTAGGCCTGCGGGGTGCCGCCGGGCCGCGCAGAGCGGAAGGCCGCGCGTGCGGGCTCCAGGCTGTCGCGCACGGCGCGGGCTTCTGCGTGTTTGCCTTCAAAGGCCAGGCGCGTGTATTCATTGATGCGCTGGTCAGCTGCGGTCTGCAGCAAAAAGGGCGGGGTGGAGCACAGGTAAAGGCGCCAGCCCAGTTCGATGATGTTGTCCAGCCATTCTTCCTCGGAGGCGGTGCTGACCAGGATCTTGTCGCCGGCCAGTTCGGTCAGCTTTTTGTACATGGCCCGGTCCACGCTGTACTTGATGGCCACGATGTTGGGCAGCTCGGCAATTTTTGCGCACAGCTCGGGGCTCATCAGGTAACCGCAGTCGGGGTGGTTCCACAGCGCAATGCCGATGTCCAGCTGTTCGCTCAGGTGACGGTAGTACTCATACACCGTGCTTTCCGCATCATGGTGAAAGTGCAGCACCGGGCTGTGCACCACGATGTAGTCGGCGCCAATGTTTTGCGAATGGCGGGCCAGGTCCAGCACCACATCAAGGTTGGTGTCCGAGCAGGAGGTCACGATGCCGCAATGGCCGGCAGCTTCTTCCACTGCCAACTCGAACGTGCGCTTGCGTTCGGGCACCGACATCGAGAAAAACTCGCCCTGTTTGCCGCTGACAAACAGGCCGCCCAGCTTGAGTGTGTGTATCCAGTGCTTCAGGTTTTTGCGGAAACCGGCTTCGTCCAGCGACAGGTCTTCGGCAAAGGGTGTCGCGGTGGCAGCCCACACGCCGCGGAAGTTCTGGCGTGCATAGTCTTTGGCTTCGGCTTTGTTGTATTTCATGACGGGTCTTTCTCGGGCGATGTTGGGGTGGCCTGCAGGTGCTGCCCGGCTGGTGTTGTCAAGGCCGTATTACAGCCGCAGTCCTCACGGGCAGCAATCAGTTTTTTTTGAAGGATTGTTAAGGCTTTGTTGACAGTGCTTTTTGGCTATTATCAAAAGCCCCTGCGCAATCACATCAGGGCGAGACATCTTTCAATACCACCAACGCAGAAAGCCGCGCATGATCAAGTTTTATTACCACCCTTCCCCCAATCCGGCAAAGGTTGCGCTCTTTCTTGAAGAGGCAGGAATGCCCTACGAGATGGTTCCGGTAGACACCCGCAAGGGCGAGCAGCATTCGCCGGATTTCCTCAAGATCAACCCCAATGCCAAAACGCCCGCCATCGTCGATGGCGACGCGACAGTGTTCGACAGCAACGCCATCCTGCTTTACCTGGCTGAAAAATCCGGCAAATTTTTGCCTGAAAACAACCCGGCCGCGCGCGGCCAGATGCTGTCATGGCTGATGTTTGTGGCCAGCGGCATAGGCCCTTACTCCGGCCAGGCGGTGCACTTCCAGCATGCAGCGCCCGAGAAAAACGCTTATGCGATCAACCGCTACACCTTTGAAGCCGAGCGGCATTTCAAAATACTGGATGCCCAACTGGCAAACCACAAGTACATGCTGGGCGATGCCTACACGCTGGTTGACATGGCCGTCTGGGGCTGGGCACGTGCATTGCCGCGCGTGCTGGGCCCTGATGCATGGGGCAGCATGCCCGACCTGAAGCGTCTGTTTGACGAGATCAATGCCCGGCCTGCAGCCCAGGCCGCCGAGGCGCTGGCCAAAAAGTACAACTTCAAGATGGAGATGGATGACGAGGCCAAAAAGCACATGTTCCCGCAGAACGTGCGCCTTGCCTCGGCCGGCTAGACCACAGGCGGCTGGCGCTGCAGGTCAAAGCCGCTGCTTGCCAGCTTTTCGCCGTTCACCATCACGTCGACCACATGGTGGCCGGCGTGATGCACGCGTGTGGTGAAGTCCTTGACCAGCTGGCCCCGGCTGAGTTGCACAGTCTCACCAGGGGCAAGGGTGAGTTCCTTCAGCTTGAAAACCTTGGCTGAGCTGGCGCCTGACTTCTTCACGTAATGGATGGCGTAGTCCACCACCAGCCGTTGGCTGGTACGCGCGGTGGATTCAAGGCTCAACGACAGCGTCAGCCTTTCACCGAGCGTGAGGCGAGGCGGATTCACCGTAAACCCGTGCAGTTTGACCGCAGCTTTTTTGCCGGCACCAATCACGGCCAGCGCCCGGCGGTCGCCCTGTTTGATCAGCGTGCGCAGGGCATGGCGCGCTATCCACGCCGTCTGGGGTTTGTCCAGCGGCCAGCCTTCCAGCCTCGACATCACCCAGTCGGGATGCAGCTTGGTGATGTCGTTCAGGTGATTGGCGACTGATTTGCGCACATAGAGGCTGTCGTCGGCCCTGAGCCGCTCCAGAATCGGCGCGGCCAGCCCGGGGTCTGCCATCAAGGCATCCAGCCGGAACGACCAGGGCAGGCGCGGGCGGCTGCCTTCACTGGCGAGACGCCTGACGTGGTCGCTGTCATCGCTGGCCCATGTCTTCATAACGGCCAGCGTGCGTTTGGGGTCACGTTTCAAAAATTCACGGATGGCGAATTCGGATGTGCCGAACGCGGTAAAAAACTTCAAGGCGTCCATAGACGTGTCGAAGTCATCCTGGCCATACAGGCCGACATAGTCGGGCAGCACCAGGGTCACAAAGCCGCTGTTGATGCGGGGCGCCAGTTTACGCAGGATGGCGATGGTTTTTTTATAGTTTGCCGGCAGCGTGGCGTGCAGGCTTTCCGAGGTGCGCCGCAGTCGCTGCATCAGGCTCAACCCGTCAAGGTCTTGCAGCGCCAGCTTCAGGAAGGCCTTCTGGTCAAAGCCCGGGTATACCGCCGCAACTTCTGCCGCGATGTGCCGCAACCTGGCGGCGTTGAAAATTTCTTTCAGGGCGGGTGCCGCTGTCTGCACATCTTCTGTCATGGACAGGATGATCGCAGAAAGCGGCCTGCAAAATCAGAGCTCGACCATGGTCTTGAAACCGCCCCAGAACATCCGCATGCCGTCGAAAGGCATGCTTTTTGGGTCCATGCCGGCGATCCGCGGATCCTTCATCACCTTCGCATTGACGCTGTCGCGCTGCTTGCGAGACTTGTAGACAATCCACGAGAACACGACCACCTCGCCAGCCTTGAGCTTGACGCTTTGCGGAAACGATGTGGTCTTGCCGGGCTTGACGTCGTCTGCCACACACTCGATGTATTCGAGCGCGCCATATTCGCGCCAGACCTTGCCAGCCTTGCGTGCCATGCGTTTGTAGGCGTCGAGATTTTTCTTCGGGACGGGAACCACAAATCCATCAACATAACGTGCCATCAGAATCTCCTTGAACTAAATCGGTTTAGGGCGTTCAGAGCAATGGGCGGTAAGGCGCATGGCCCTTGACCTGCTTTTCTACACCCGCGATTGACGTACTTGCGTCAGAAAATGCCTTCAATAACAACAACCATGAATTCATCACCTGACCGGTCCGACCGCCGTCGCCTGTTGCTGGGGGGCAGCACCGCCGCCCTGCTGGCCGGGCTTTCAACCCTTGCCGATATCGCCCAGGCCCAGCAGGGCCAATCTTCAAAAGCTGCCAGGCGCATTCCGTCCATCTTTGTCGGCCACGGCAGCCCGATGAATGCCATCCAGGACAACGCGTTCACGCGTCACCTGGCCAAATGGGGCCAGTCGCTGGGCCGGCCTGTCGCCATCCTGTCAGTCTCGGCACACTGGCTGACACCGGGCCAGACATTGGTCGGCATTGATGACAAACCCAAAACCATCCATGACTTCGGCGGTTTCCCGGCCGAGCTGCATGCCATGCAGTACCCGGCAAGGGGCGCACCATCACTGGCGAAACAGGCCGCTGCTTCGCTTAAAAATGTGTCGGCTTCCACCAGCCAGGCGTGGGGGCTGGACCATGGCACCTGGACTGTCCTGCACCACATGTACCCCAAGGCCGACATCCCGGTTTTCCAGCTATCCATCGACTACGCGCAGCAGGGCGGCTACCACTATGGGGTAGGGCAGGAACTGGCGGCGCTGCGTGACAAGGGCGTGCTCGTCATGGGCAGCGGCAATGTGGTGCACAACCTGCGCGCGACCGAACGTGGCGTGCCGCAGGGCATCATGGCCAGCAAGCCGTGGGCGCAGTCTTTTGACAACGCCGTGCGCGATGCGCTGGCCGCCCGTGATGACAGGGCCGTGACAGATCCCTTGAGTCTTGATGGCTCGGTGCGCATGGCCGTACCCACACCTGACCACTACTGGCCGCTGCTGTATGCGCTGGGCGCAGCCGGCAAGGCCGAAAAGACGGTGACCACGTTCGAGGGCTTCCAGGCCGGCACCATCAGCATGCGCTGCCTGCAGTGGGGCTAGTTAACCGGCCCTAAGCCTGACCGCACTGGGGATGTGCCCCTACCAGCGGTGCGGCCGGCCACCTATCATGGCCGGATGACCTCAAGCACTACTTCCGCACCGCTTCAATCCCTGTTCAATGCGCAGCACCGCGCCAGCCGGGCGCAGATAGACGTCCCGCTGGCTCTGCGGCGTGACCGCCTGCTGCGGATCAAGGCGCTGCTGGACGACCACGGTGATGCACTGGCGGCGGCGGTGCAGGCCGACTTCGGTGTGCGCTCACCGCAGCTCACCGAAATCGCCGACCTGTTTGTGCTGCGCACCATGCTTCACCACACGCTGAAGGCATTGCCCAAATGGATCAAGCCGGTCAAGGTCAGCACACCGATTTACCTGCAGCCGTCTAGCGGCTATCTGCAGCGCCAGCCACTTGGTGTGGTGGGTGTGGTCTCGCCATGGAACTACCCGGTGCAGCTATCCCTCGGCCCTGTCATCACGGCACTCGCGGCCGGCAACCGCGTGATGCTCAAGCCCAGCGAGCTGACGCCGCGCACGTCTGCCCTGACGGCAGAGCTGGTTGAAAAGGCTTTTGCTGCCGACGAGTTGTGTGTGGTGCTGGGCGATGGCGACCTGGCGGCGGAATTCTCGAGCCTGCCCTTTGACCATCTGTTCTTCACCGGCTCGACAGCTGTTGGCCGCATCGTTGCCAAAGCCGCAGCTGCCAACCTGACGCCGACCACGCTGGAGCTGGGCGGCAAGTCGCCCTGCATCATTGATCCTTCGTGCGACATCGACAAGGCGGCGCTGAAGATCGCGCACGGCAAGCTGCTCAACGCCGGCCAGACCTGCATTGCGCCCGACTACGTACTGCTGCCCAAAGGCAGTGAAGGCGCATTTGGCGAAGCATTTGCAAAAGCCACTGCGCAGCTGTTCCCGACCATAGAAGGCAACCCCGATTACGCCGCCATCATCAGCCCGCGCCACCACGAGCGCCTGCAGGCGCTGCTGGCACAGGCCGAAGGCGAGGGCGCCCGCCTGCAGCGCGTGGGTGGCATTGGTGATACTGCAAACCGGCAGATGGCACCGGTGCTGGTGTTCGGCGCGAAGGCCGATTCGAAACTGATGAACGAAGAAATCTTCGGGCCCATCCTGCCGGTCCTGCCCTATGACTCGATGGACCAGGCGATAGCACACATCAACGCCAGGCCCAGGCCGCTGGCGCTGTACTGGTTCGGCAGCGACAACACCTCGCGCGACAAGGTGCTGGCGCAAACCGTCAGCGGCGGCGTGACCGTCAACGACACCCTGATGCACATCGCCCACGAGAACCTGCCTTTTGGTGGCGTCGGCGAAAGCGGCTGGGGCAGCTACCACGGTGAGGCCGGTTTCCTGCGCCTGACGCAGCAAAAGCCGGTGCTGGTGTCGTCGAAGTGGGGCCGGGGCGATTTGTTTTATCCGCCGTACGGCAAACGTTTCGACCAGGTGATGGGGCTGCTCAAACGATGGTTCTGACGGATTTGAAGCCCGCCATTGCCAAGCGATGGCTTGACTTAATGCTTCAAAAATCAAGCATTAAGCGCCTAATGCGTTAAATTTGAAGCATTACGGCTTTTGAAGGCCGTTTCAGCCTGAAAGCGGGCGTGAAAAAGGACCCCAACGCCTGTTTTTTGACCTTGCTTGGCCATTTTTAACTGCCTTTTAGGCCTCTAGACCAATAGGGACTAGCGCGACATGCTATTTATTTGATAGCAATTGTTGTGCGTGAAGATGCTCAACCTGCCTGTGGCCGTAGCCATGCAGGCAGTTCCGTTTGCTTTTCCAGGCGCCGTTCAGTCCAGCAACTGGATGTTGTTGGCTTTCACCACGTTTTTGTAGAGTTCGATGTCCTTGACCATGAGTGCACGGAAGTCGTTGCCGACCACCGCCTGTGCCCGGTCCAGGCCTGCGGCGCGCATTTTTTCCTGGATGGCGGGCTTGGCCAGCGCGCTGCTGATGGTGCTGGCGAGCTTGCTGGCAATAGGCGCAGGCAGGCCGGGTGGCGCAAACACGCCCCACCAGGTTTCGCTGACCAGGTTCATGCCCAGCTCGCCGAAGGTCGGCGAGTCCGGCAGGAAGAAGGAGCGTTTCTCGCTGGCTACACCCAGCACGCGGAGTTGCCCGTTTTTCACATAAGGCGCAGCACCCTGACCAGTGAGCCAGGTCGACTTGACATCGCCAGCCATCACCGACTGGGCCATGGCGGTGGTCGAGTTGTAGGGAATGTTGGTGTAGCGCGTGCCGGTCAGCTGGCCGAACTGCTCGCCCGCAAAATGTGTTGATGTGCCGAAGCCCGGCGTCGCATAGGACATGCCGCCCGGGTCGGTCTTGGCGGCTGCGGCGTACTCCCGGTAGGTCTTCCATGGTGCATCTGATTTGACGACCAGCACGTTGGCCGCGTAGCCGACCAGCGCGATGGGCGTGAAGTCCCTGACCGCGTCGTAAGCCATGTTCTTGCGGATGGCGGGGTTGATGACCTGCACGTTGGTGGTAAAGAGCAGGGTGTAGCCATCGGCGGGGGCCTTGGAGACCCGCGCCGCACCAATCATGCCGGACGCGCCGGTCTGGTTCTCGACCACAAAACTCTGGCCGAGGTCGGCCCTGAGCTCTTCGGCCAGCATGCGGCCAACGACGTCGGTGGCGCCGCCTGCACCCCAGGGGATGACGAGCCGCACGGGCTTGGAGGGCCAGGCGTCCTGTGCGTGAACCGACGTGGCCAGCAATGCGCCGGCAGCAAGGGCTGTGAGGAATGCGCGTTTTTTCATGTTGTCTCCTTCATCATTGATTTTCTGAGTTGGCTGGTTTTGGCAATGTTGACACTGCCGTCTGGTTCTATGGCTACACCATAATTTTTTTCTGCAGCCGACGGGGACACATAGCCCTGCCAGACGTCCGCTGCAACAAGTTCGGGCTCGCGTTTCCATGCCGCGCCGTGGCCGCCGCCGCCTGCCGTGTAGATCACCACCTTGTCGCCGGGGTGCAGCCAGTGTTCACCCTTGAGCACCGATAGCGTTTCGCCGCTGGTGCGGTGGATCTTCACCTGCCCCGTCAGGCCTTCGTTGCCGCCGCCCAGGCCCCAGGGTGGGCATTTGGTGCGGTCGATCTTCAGGTTCACACGGCAGGGCGCGCTGACGCGGTAGGTCTTGACGACGCCCACACCGCCACGCCTGAAGCCCGCGCCGCCGGAGTCCTGGCGTATCTCGTAAGACTCCAGCCAGTAGGGGTTGAACGCCTCCTGCATCTCGATGGGCACGTCGGAAGTGTCGCCATGCACGTTGGAGCGGGAAGGGCCGTAGCCATCCATCGCACCGGTCGCGCCCCAGCCGCCGACGCAGGTGTCCAGGTGGAAGAAGGGCGCGCCCGTGGTCGGGCTGATACCGTCGAAGGTATGCAGGCCATAGGTGCCGTGGTGAGCCGCAGCCACGCGTTCGGGAAAGGCGGGTGCCAGCGCGCGCAGGATGGTGTCGACCACGGTCGGCATCATGCTGCCCGAACTGCCGATGGCGGCCGTTGGCCCGGCTGACAGGAACTTGCCGTCCGGGATGTCCACCGTCAGCGGGCGGAAGTCGCCCTCGCTGACCGGCTCATGGGCCGAGAACAGGTACTTCACCGCGATGCGCGCCGCAGCCACTGCGCCGCCGTTGCGTCCCGCATTGAGCGGGCCCTGCAACTGCGGCGACACGCCCGAAAAATCGACCGTGATGTTGTCGCCGGCAATCCTGACCTTGACATGGATGGGTACCGGCGTGTCGTTAAGGCCGTCGTCGTCCAGAAAGGACGAGGCTTCGTACTCACCGTCAGGCGCAGCGGCGATCGCCTGCCGCACGCGCGACTCGGCATGCGCCCAAAGCATGTCAACAGCGGCGTGGTAACTGGCGCGGCCGTATTTTTCCATCACATCGCTGACCATGCTGCGGCCCATCAGGCAGCCGGCAATCTGGGATTCGACGTCGCCCAGCAGCATCTCGGGGAAGCGCGTGTTGTATTCGATCATGCGGAACATGCTGGCTTGCCGCACCCCGCGCTCCATCAGCTTGACGCTGCGGAACTGTATGCCCTCCTGGTAAATCTCTGTTGTGGTGGTGGATGTGCATGAGCCGACGATGGCGCCACCCACGTCCAGCCAGTGCATCAGCACGCAGAAAAAAGCGTCGATCTCGCCTTCGCCGCCGTTCATGCGCACGGGGGTGTACATGACGACGTTGTTCAGGTGCTGGCCCAGCGTGCCGCCGTGGTTGGAGATCACCACGTCCCCGTGGTGCAGGTCGTCTGCGCCGAAGAGCGCCAGCCCGTCCTTCACGGCAGTACCCAGCGCGTTAGCCACAAAAATGGCCAGGCTGCCACGCGATTGCGAGATCAGCCGCCCCTGCGCATCGACGATGCCGACGGCGTAGTCCTTGTACTCGTTGATGAGTGGCGAGAACGCCGTGCGCGTGATGTTCTTGTCGATCTGGTTGGGGATGGACACCAGCTCGTGCTTGATGATCTCAAGCGTTATGGGGTCGAACCCGCTGGCCGGTGGTGGTGTGCCTGCGCCCAGGTGTCTGGTTTCATGGATGGCGTTCATGGTGTTCAGGCCCCCGTCGTGTCGTGGAAGTCGATTGAAATTTCGCCGAGTGCGCCGACGGTTGCGGCATCTCCTGACATCAGGATGGTGGTGGAACTGAACTCCTCGATCACGGCCGGCCCGTGCAGCACAAAACCGGCGGGCAGGGTGTCGCGCCGCCACACATCGACCTCGATACGCCCGAGCGGCGCCGGGAAGAACACCTCACGGCGCGAGATCGGCTGCGGTTTTACAGCTGCTGCCTTGTCGTTGGTCATCAGGTTCAGCAGTTCGGGCGCGGGTACGTCGGCCTCCACGCCCAGCCGTACCTCCAGTACCTCGACCGGGCTGTTGTTGGCGTGGCCGAAGCGTGTCAGGTAGGCTTGCCTGAAAGCCTCCTTCACGGTCGCCAGGTCCATGGCTGGCTCGAAGGGCACACGCACGGCGTGCTTTTGCCCGCGGTAGCGCATCTCCAGGCTGCGGTCGAAGCGGATGTCAGCCGCCTCCAGTTCGGCCTGCATGGTCTGGCGCGCTTCCTTTTCAAGCGCAGCAAAGGCCTGGCCCACGCGGACCATCGCATCGTCACTGATTTCCGCCACCACCATGCGCGACATGTCAATGCGGGCGCCTGCAGTGAGCATGCCCAGCGTCGAGAAGTTGCCGGGATGCGGCGGAATGATGACTTTCGGGATGCGCAACTGCCGCGCCAGGATGGACGCAAACAGCGGGCCGCCGCCGCCAAAAGGGAAGAGCACGAACTCGCGCACGTCATGGCCGCGTTCGATGGTGATTTCCTTGATGACACCGGCCATCGTGGCACCGGCCAGGTCCAGGATGCCCTGTGCCGCGCGGTCCACACCTTCGTCGCCCTGGTAGCCCAGTGGCAGCGCGACACGGTCGCGGATGGCGCGGAAGGCGGCATCGCGGTCAAGCTTGAGTTTGCCCTGCAAAAAGCTGCCCATGCTGATGCGTCCGAGCACCAGATTGGCATCGGTCACCGTGGGCTCCATGCCGCCGCGGCCAAAGGCCACCGGGCCTGGTTCCGAGCCGGCGCTGCGCGGTCCGACGCTGAGGCGGCCGCTGTCGTCCACACTGGCAATGGAGCCGCCGCCCGCACCCACCTCGATGATGTCAAGCACGGGCGTCTTTAGCGGAAAGCCGTATTCGTAGCCACCGACGTAGTAAACCGGTTGCACCTCGTAGCGCCCATCCTGCACCAGTGCGCATTTGGCGGTGGTGCCGCCCATGTCGAAGGCAATGACTTTCGGCAGCTTCAGCGCCCTGGCGTAGGCGGCTGCACCCATGCAGCCGCCTATGGGACCGGACTCAACCAGTGCCACCGGCTGCTCGACCGCGCGGCCCCGGGACAGCACGCCGCCGTTGGAGCCCATCATGTAGAAGGCGCCGCCGAAACCCTTTTCGCGAAGGCGCTGGTCAAAGGTGTCGACATAGGCCGCCATGCGCGATCCCACATAGGCATTGGCCGCTGCCGTGGAAGTGCGTTCGTATTCAAACCACTCGCGCGTCAGCACGGTGCCCGAGGTGATGTAGACGCCGGGCAGCTGCTTTCGCAGCAGCGCGACCGCCGCTTCCTCATGCGCCGGGTTGGCATAGGCATTCACGAATGAGACGGCCACGGCCTCAAAACCGCCGGCCTTTAACTGCGCGGCTATCTCGCCTAGTTGGGCCTCGTCCAGCGGCACCAGTACCTTGCCAGCGGAATCCATGCGCTCGTTGACCTCAATGCGGTCCCTGCGGGCGATCAGCGGGCGCTCGCGCCGGTATTCCATCGCGAAGGGTACCGGCCGGTTGCCGCGTCCGATCTCCAGCGAATCACCGAAACCTTTTGTCGTGACCAGGGCTGTTTTTGCGCCCGAGCGCTGGATCAGGGTGTTGATGACGTGGGTGGTGCCGTGCTTGAACAGCAGGGCTTCTTCCAGTCGGGCGTCGGTGGTCTTGAGGCCCTCAAGCACGCCATCGATAAGGTTGGCGTAGTCGGTCAGTGTTTTGCCGTAGGTGACTTTTTCAGTCTCCCGGTCGTATACGGCCACGTCGGTGAAGGTGCCACCAGTGTCGGTGGCGACGAGATAGCGCATGTCGCGTTGTCCTTTTTGTTCGGGTGCCAATGTCTCCGGGACCGATATTCACGCATCGGGTGCCTGAGAAAAAGCCTTGTTTTGTACCAGCACCAGTGCATAAAATGCACGAATAACCAGGCGGCCCGTGCAACACGTGACCGCCCAAGGAGATACCCCGATGCGCCTCAAACCATCCACAAGCCCGGAGTTGCTGGAGCTGTTCACGCTGGTCGTGCAGCACGGCAGCATTGCCGGCGCAGCCCGCCACATGAACATAGCCCCCTCGCTGGCGACGCGCAAAATCGCGCAGCTTGAAGACGGCCTCAATG
The DNA here is from genome assembly GCA_040388075.1 of Pseudomonadota bacterium. Classification (GTDB taxonomy): domain Bacteria; phylum Pseudomonadota; class Gammaproteobacteria; order Burkholderiales; family Burkholderiaceae_C; genus Polaromonas. The sequence continues at coordinate 328,538 of JAZKCN010000005.1, forward strand.
CCCGGCTGTTCGAGCGCACCACGCGCAGCATCAAGCTGACCGAAGCGGGGGAAATGGCGCTGCGCTGGGCTTCGCAGTCGCTGGAGTCGCAGGCGCAGCTGATTGACGACCTGGCGGCCCTGCAGGGCACGCCTTCGGGGTTGATCCGCATCATGGCCGTGCACTACTCGGCGGTGGCTTATCTGCCGGTGCTGCTGGCGAAGTTTTGCGCCATGTACCCGCAGATCCGCATCAGCATCGCGACCAGCGACAGCCCGGTGAACCTGGTAGAGGGGCATTACGACCTGGCGGTGCAGTCGGGCCGCATTCCCGACTCCAACGTGATCGGTCAGCGCGTGCGCGAGTACCAGCGCATCCTCTGCGCCACGCCCGGTTACGTGGCGCGCAAAGGTACGCCGGCAGTGCCGGCCGATCTGGCAGCGCATGACTGCCTGACGCACTCCACGAACGAAACCCGGACCTGGTTTTTCCTGCGTGGCAAAAAGCTGGTGTCACGCCCCATCGACCCGTTCATCGAGGTCGACAACTACTCGCTGCTGCTGGAGCTCACGCGCTCCTCACTTGGCATTTCAAGGTTGTCGCGCACGCTGGTCAAGCAGGAACTGGCCAGCGGCAAGCTGGTCCAACTCCTGCCCAAATATTCATGTGTATATCCCGACGGTGAACTGCCAGGCCTCTGGGTCCTGTACCCCAACCGGCGGGTGCTGGGCCGGACGCGCCTGCTGATCGATTACCTCGTCGAGAACCTGCCGGAAGTCATGGACCCGCCTTGACAACCCGCCTGGTGGCTTACTGCGCCACCCAGCCGCCATCCATGTTCCATGCCACGCCGCGCACGTTGTTGCCGGCTGGCGAGCAGAAGAAAACCGCCAGTGCGCCGAGTTCGTCCGGGGTGGTGAACTGCAGTGAAGGCTCTTTTTCGCCCAGCAGTTCCTTGTTGGCCTGCTCAACCGTGATGCCTTCGCGGGCGGCGCGGTCGTCAATCTGCTTTTGCACCAGCGGGGTCAGCACCCAGCCCGGGCAGATCGCATTGGACGTGATGCCGGTGGTAGCGGTTTCCAGCGCGACGGATTTGGTGAAACCGACGATGCCGTGCTTTGACGTGACGTAAGCCGACTTCTGCGCCGAGGCTACCAGCCCGTGGGCCGAGGCGACGTTGATGATGCGGCCCCAGTTGGCGGCTTTCATCGCAGGTATCGCCAGCCGTGTGGTGTGGAAGGCGCTGGTCAGGTTGATGGCGATGATCGTGTCCCACTTCTCGACCGGGAAGTCCTCGACATTGGCGACATGCTGGATGCCCGCATTGTTGACGAGGATGTCGACGCGGCCGAACTCTTTCGCAGCGTAAGCCATCATCTCCTCGATCTGGGCGGGTTTGCTCATGTCGGCCCCGTGGTAGCTGACCTTGACGCCCGCAGATGCACCAGCTGCAACGATTTCAGCCTTGGGCGCCTCTACGTCGCCGAACCCGTTCATCACGATGTTGGCGCCCTGCGCGGCAAGAGCCTTGGCGATGCCCAGCCCGATACCGCTGGTGGAACCTGTAACGAGGGCTGTTTTACCTTTGAGCATGGATGTTTCTCCGGATGATTTACGATGACTGGACTGGGACTCGCACAAGCATAAAACCTGCCACTGTGCATGAATTCCAGCCTGATTATCAGTCCACGATTTGCAGATACACGACCATGACAGAACCAACGCTCCACTACGTCAATTGCCCCGATGCCAACGGGGGTCACCGCATGGCTTACTGGCAGTGGGGCCGGCCTGATGCCGGCCGGGTCATCGTCTGTGCACATGGCCTGTCGCGCCAGGGGCGGGATTTTGACGTGCTGGCCAGGGCCCTGTGCGAAGCGGGCGAACTTCGTGTCATCTGCCCCGACGTCGCCGGACGCGGCGCCAGCGACTGGCTGAAGGACCCGATGGGCTATCAGGTACCCGCCTATGTCGCCGACATGCTGGCCATGTTGGCCCAGGTGAGCGCCCAGGCGCCCATCACCACGCTGGACTGGGTAGGCACCAGCATGGGTGGCCTGATAGGCATCATCCTGAGCGGCCAGCCTGGGCTGCCGCTGCCCGTTCCCGTGACAAAACTGGTGCTCAATGACGTCGGACCGGCCATCCAGTGGCAGGCCATCGTGCGCATAGGCCAGTACCTGGGGCAGGCAGGCGAGTTCAATTCGGTGCAGGAAGCGGCCGATGCGATGTGGGCGATTTCAACCGGCTTTGGTCCGCACACGCCGGCCGAGTGGCTGGCGCTGTCGCAGCACATGGTCAAGCCTGTTTCCAGCGAGCCTGGCAGCAAGTGGCGTTTGCATTACGACCCGGCCATGGGCCTGCCATTCCGCAAATCGACGGAAGACGCGACAAAACAGGGCGAAGCCACGCTCTGGCGGCTTTACGACAGCATCCAGGCGCAGACGCTTCTGCTGCGGGGGGCCGACTCAGACCTCTTGACGCCAGAAACCGCGCAGGCGATGACCCAGCGCGGTCCCAGGGCCAGGCTGGTGGAGTTTGCGGGTGTCGGCCATGCTCCCACGCTGATCGCCGATAAACAGGTTGCAGCAGTGACGCAATTTCTTCTGGACTGAAACTTGAACGCACGTGTAAACACCGCAATTGGGATTTCATGAAAAGTAACGAGCTGGTGCCCGGCGGCCCGATAGATGCGGGCCATTCTGGCGATGCGGCGACTTCAATCGCCATTGCAACGGCTGGCACGGTACCCGACCAGCCGGATGCGCTGGTTCGCGCTCGTGCGTTCGCAGAGCCGCTGATTGCCGGCGAGCATTTTGATACGGGTGAGAACATCCTGGCCCATGCCGATGCAGTCGCCGCCATCCTCAAGGCCATAGGGCGTACCGAAGCCCTGCAGGCCGCCATATATCTGGTGCATTCGTGCGAACACCTGGCCAGGCCCCTTGAGTCCATTACCAGGGCCTTCGGTGCCAACTACGCCGCGCTGGCGGTTGAGACGACCAAACTCGTCAACGTGCAGCGGCAGGCGCGTGCCGCCGTCCCGGGGACCCACGAACCTGAAGTGCAGGCCGTGCAGACAGAGAACGTGCGCAAGATGCTGCTGGCCTTTTCGCGCGACCTGCGCGTGGTGCTGCTGCGGCTGGCATCGCGCCTGCAGACCTTGCGCCACTATGCAGCTACCCGCCAGGCCGCGCCTGCCGCGCTGGCCCATGAGTCCCTGCATGTATTTGCCCCGCTGGCCAGCCGCCTGGGTATCTGGCAGTTGAAGTGGGAGATGGAAGATCTGGCATTCCGCTTCCTGGAGCCTGATACCTATAAAACCACAGCCCGCCTGCTCGATGAAAAGCGGCTCGAACGTGAACAGTTCATGGAGGCGCTTCGCGCCCAGCTCGAACGCGAGTTGAATCGTGACGGCATCGCTGCACTGGTTTACGGCCGGCCCAAACATATCTACAGCATCGTCAAGAAGATGCGCGGCAAGTCGCTTGACTTTGACCAGGTTTTTGACATCCGTGCGCTGCGCGTGATTGCGGCCGATGTGAGTGGTTGTTACGCGGCGCTCGGCTTTGTGCATTCGCGTTTCGCGCCGGTTCTGGGGGAGTTTGACGACTACATCGCCAAGCCAAAATCGAACGGTTACCAGTCGCTGCACACGGTGGTGCGGGATGAGGCGGGCAGGGCGGTGGAGATCCAGATTCGCACGCAGGCCATGCACGACCATGCTGAACACGGCGTGGCCGCGCACTGGGCCTACAAGGAGGCTGGAACCAAAGGTTATGCGGGTGTATCGGCGACGAGTGAATACGACGCCAAGATTGCAGTGCTGCGGCAGTTGCTGGCTTGGGAGCGTGATTTGTCCGGCCCTGCGGCGGCGCATGCGCGGGAAGCGAACAAAGGCCTGTTTGAAGACCGTATCTATGTGTTGACTCCGGACGCAGCGATTGTCGAGTTGCCGCAGGGTGCGACTGCGGTGGACTTTGCCTACAGCGTGCACACCAACGTCGGCCACCGCTGCCGTGGCGCGCGTATTGACGGCGCCATGGTGCCGCTGAACACGCCTCTGCAAAACGGTCAGACGGTGGAGATCATCACGATAAAGGAGGGCGGCCCCTCACGTGACTGGCTTAATCCCGAACTGGGCTTTTTAAGCAGCCACCGCGCAAAGTCCAAGGTACGTGCATGGTTTAACGCGCTGGACATGGAGCAGACTGTTGCGCGGGGCCGTGAAGCCGTCGAAAAACTGCTGCAGCGTGAGGGCAAGACGGCGATGAAGCTGGACGACCTCGCCGGGCAACTGGGCTTCAAGGGCGCAGACGATTTGTTCGAAGTCGTGGGCAAGGACGAACTCTCGCTACGCACGATTGAAAACATGCTCCGGCCACCCGAGCCTGTGCTGACGCAGGACGACTATGTGCTTGCGAAGAAGGCCCGTGCACCTAGCCAGAATGCAAAGGGCAGCGGCGGTGTGCTGGTGGTCGGCATGGGATCGCTGTTGACCCAACTGGCCAGGTGCTGTAAACCTGCGCCACCCGATGACATCCTGGGTTTTGTCACCAAAGGCAAAGGTGTCAGCATTCACCGCAGCGACTGCAGCAACTTCCGAAATATGGCATCTGGCAGTCCTGACCGCGTGATCGGGGTCGAATGGAGTGCACCGAAATCGGCGGATGGTTCTGTGTACCCGGTTGACGTGGCGATTGAGGCGTCGGACAGGCAGGGCCTGCTGCGCGATATATCCGAGGTGTTCGCCAGGGAAAAAATGAACGTTATCGGCGTGCAAACGCAGTCGGTGAAAGACAACCGTGGCGGCACCGCGTGGATGACCTTCACTGTCGAGGTCGCACAGTCTGGACGGCTGAAGCAGGTGCTCGGCATCGTGGCCGAGGTGGCTGGTGTGCGGTCTGCACGCAGGCGTTAAAAACCGTCACGCGGCAGGGTATATCTGGCAAGATATGTAGGGGCTTGCTTGCCCCGACCGTAAATCTCCATAGAATCGCTGTATGGGTATTCACTCAAAACACACGCTTGTAAAGCTATCGAATCTGGCGCGTCAGCCTCGACGCAAGGGCCATGCGCTGCTGCGCCTGCTGGCAGCACATTCCTGAGCCCGGCGATACCCACCCATCCTTTTTGCGCAATCCTTTTATCGCCGGGCCCAACGCCCGCGCGATAGCGAGCGCCGCTGCGTGCGGGCGTCTCGCCCTTGTTGGAGATTGCTGCATGCATTCAACTGCCACTGCTGACAGAACGATCACGGAACTGGACTACGTTCGCCTGAAAAAACTTGGAGGCGGCAATCTGCCCGCCGAAATTGCAGACTGCCTTGAACTGGCAGATCTGGTTTTGCCGCAAGCCATTGGACCCGACAGGGTGTCGATGTATTCGCAGGTGGAGATCGAAGACGCGATGTCCGCCAGCCGGCAAAAACTGGTCTTGTGTTATCCGAACGACGCAGAGCCTGCTGCCGGTTTTGTGTCGGTGTTATCCCCTGTGGGTGCGAGCTTGCTGGGCTTGCGCCTGGGCGCCACTGCCTGCTGGAAAACCCCGAATGGCGATGACTGCCGCGCAAAAGTGACGGCCATTTTGTTCCAGCCCGAAGCCAGCGGCGACTACACCAGCTAGATACCCCCTGCCGGGATGCCATTTGCCAGCCTGCGGGCGTGGCAACAGGGTATCCGCACGTCCGGAGAAAACTCATGAACACCAGAACCATCGTTGCCTTTACCGATCTTTCCGAGACGGGCGAGGTCTCGCTGGAGCGAGCCGCCAGTCTTGCCGCCCATAGGGGCTATGCACTCCGGATCATTTATGCTGCGGAGAAAAACATTCCCATGCAAGCGGGGCCGATTGCACGGCTGGGTCTTTGCGCACGCCAACTCGCGAGGCGCTACAACCTGCCTGTCGAGGCCGCGCAGCACATCGTGATTTCGCAGGCCGAGCTTATCGATGCTGCGAGCGCGGCGCAATTTGTGGTGACAGGCTTGGGCGCTGAAACCTGGCTGTCATCTTTCTGGAAAAATACGGTCGTTGACCAACTGATGCGCAATTGCCATTGCCCAATTCTTGTTGTCAGGACGGCTGTGGAAACCCCTTACGGGCGCATGTTGGTGGGGGTTGATTTCGGCGACGGATCAAAGGAACTCGTCGAAAGTGCGTGCGGGGTGATTCCTGATGCGGAATTGCATCTTTTTCACGCCATTGGCCGCAGTGATGAAGCAAAACTTCGTTCGTCCGATGCCTCTGTGCGGGCCATCCGCATGTATCGCAGCCAGGTTAGCGCCAACGCGCAGGAGCGTCTGTTCCGGCTGGCGGATTCGCTGGATACGCGCAGAAACCGTGTCATGTTTTTTGTCGGCTATGGAGATCCCGCCCTGCAGATTTCGGTGCAACAGGAAGCCATAGCAGCAGACCTCGTCGTCGTTGGAAAGCAGCGTCAGTCTGCACTCCGGGAAATGTTTGTTGGGAGCGTTGCCAGGCGGCTGGTACACATCGCAGACAGCGATGTACTGGTCGTTCCGGCAGGTTCGTAGCTGCGGACGTGTCCGAAATGCTGCGGCACCCGGTAGTCAGGCGCTCGTTGTCTCTGTCTTTTGCATGGCGCTTGTGGTGCATCGTCGGTCGCTGAAATTTCCAGTGCTATAATGCTAGTTGTCGAACAGACTTTCAGGCGCGTAGCTCAGCTGGTTAGAGCACCACCTTGACATGGTGGGGGTCGTTGGTTCGAGTCCAATCGCGCCTACCAATTTCCGAAGACCGTTTCCCTTTATCGGCATTGCACCAGACACGTGCAAGCCGATGCTCACAGGGTAAACCAAGGGGATTGCAGCTATCCTTACTTCCTAGAATGCACAGGGCATACAGTTAACGCATTTCGTGTCCTGCAGCCGACTCCAGAGGAGCTTCCCGTGCCAAAAGCCAAGTCCAACAGCGCCCGATCAGGCGCTTCCGCCGCAAAGGCCTCCACTGCAGAAGAAAATTTCGATGCGCCGTCAGGCGCAAAAGACCCGGCCGATGTAAAAAACCGTGTCATCAAGAAGTATCCCAACCGGCGTCTGTATGACACCGAAACCTCGACCTACATCACGCTGACCGAAGTGCGGCAACTGGTGATGGAGAGCGCGCATTTTGTGGTGCGCGATGCCAAGACCAATGAAGACCTGACCCGCAGCATCCTGCTGCAGATCATCCTGGAGGAAGAGTCAGGTGGCGCGCCGATGTTTACCGAGGCCGTGCTGGCCAACATCATCCGGTTTTACGGCAATGCGATGCAGGGTTTCATGGGCGCATACCTGGAGAAAAATGTCCAGAGCTTCATGGACCTGCAGGTCAAGATGGCAGAGCAGTCCAAGACCCTGAGCCCCGAAAAATGGGCCCAGTTCATGAATGCCCAGTCGCCGATGATGCAGGGCATGATGGGCAATTACGTCGAGCAGTCGAAGGGCGTTTTCACGCAGATGCAGGAGCAGATGCAGAAACAAAGCGAACAGATGCTTGCCGCTTTAGGGTTGAAACGTTAAATCCAGCCCTGATTTGCAGGGCTCTGAGACAATGAGCCCATGAGCGAAGTTCTTTCCCCACCGATAACAACTGTTGGCAAACCCGCACCCCGCGTGGGTTTTGTCAGCCTCGGCTGCCCCAAGGCGCTGACCGATTCCGAATTGATCCTGACGCAGCTGAGTGCAGAGGGTTACCAGACCTCCAAGACCTTTGAAGGTGCGGACCTGGTGATCGTCAACACCTGCGGTTTTATCGACGACGCCGTCAAGGAAAGCCTCGACACCATTGGCGAGGCGCTGGCTGCCAATGGTCGCGTGATCGTGACCGGTTGCCTGGGCGCCAAGTCTGGCGAAGATGGCAGCAACATGGTGCGAAATATGCACCCCAGCGTGCTGGCCGTCACTGGCCCGCACGCGACGCAGGAAGTGATGGATGCCGTGCATCTGAACCTGCCCAAGCCGCATGACCCGTTCATCGACCTGGTACCCAACGCTTTCGGCGTGGCCGGCATCAAGCTGACGCCCAGGCACTATGCCTACCTGAAAATCAGCGAAGGCTGCAATCACCGCTGTACTTTCTGCATCATCCCGTCCATGCGCGGCGACCTGGTATCGCGGCCGATTGGCGATGTGCTGAACGAAGCCCGAGCGCTGTTCGAAGGCGGCGTGAAGGAGTTGCTGGTGATCAGCCAGGACACCTCGGCTTATGGCGTGGACGTCAAATACCGCACCGGGTTCTGGGACGGCAAACCGGTCAAGACCCGCATGCTGGAACTGGTCCAGGCGCTAGGCGATATTGCCGAGCCTTTTGGCGCATGGGTGCGGCTGCATTATGTGTATCCCTATCCAAGCGTGGACGAGATATTGCCGTTGATGGCGACAGGCAGGGTACTGCCTTACCTGGACGTGCCGCTGCAACACAGCCATCCCGATGTTCTCAGGCGCATGAAGCGACCCGCCAGTGGCGAGAAAAACCTGGAGCGGATTGCGCGATGGCGCGAGATCTGCCCCGAGCTGGTTATACGCAGCACCTTTATTGCCGGCTTTCCCGGCGAGACGGAAGCCGAATTCCAGCACTTGCTGGATTTCATGCAGGAAGCAAAAATTGACCGCGCCGGATGCTTTGCCTACAGCGCTGTTGAAGGTGCCACGGCCAATGACATTCCCGGCATGCTGCCGATGGAATTGCGCGAAGAGCGCCGTGCCCGCTTCATGGCGGTGGCTGAGGCTGTTTCCAGCCAGAAGCTGCAGCAGCGCTTGGGCGCCACGATGCAGGTGCTGGTTGACTCAGCGCCTGCTCTGGGGCGAAAGGGTGGCGTCGGCCGTTCTTACGCCGATGCGCCCGAGATAGATGGTGTGGTCCGCTTGTTGCCACCAGAGAAAATCAGCAAGACCCTGAAAGTCGGCGAATTTACCAAAGCTCGGATCGTTGGTGTGCAAGGCCACGACCTGATTGCCCAACCGTTCTGATTGCAAAAACAGCGGGCAACAAAAAAGCCACTTTGCAGTGGCTTTTAATGTCGGGTTTTATTCTGAACTTCAGCTTGATCGCTGAGGTTTCGGGTAATTTTGGTGCCCGGGAGAGAACTCGAATCTCCACATCTTGCGATACACGG